>CAVREB010000004.1:35000-140151 GCA_963720035.1 uncultured Nitrospiraceae bacterium
AGAGCTGACAGAGCGACCCATTGCCTTTGGCTGCCGCATCCAGCATACAGCCTCCGACCATGACGCCGGCCCCTGCTGCCAACGGAATCAGGCTGTAGGTCAGACCGAACGGCAATCGGATCCATGATTGCACGTTCAGGAGCGGGTGGTACCCGTGGCTATGGCGCATCGCCACCTTGTCGAACCAACTTTGAGTGGACAGCCGCACGCCGGTGTCTGACTGGCAAGCGGGAAGAAATTCCCTGTTCGCCTTCACGGAAAAATATCCGTCCGTGGACCCAAAGAATCGCAAGTCCCACGTGACCTCAGGAAATCGACCGATGCCATAGACCCGCCACTGCTCGCTGAAACCTGGTCCTTCATCAATCCGAGCCACCTCCCGCGCTGCAAAAACCCGGACCGCGTCCTGCTGGCCTTTCCACATCATGCCCAGATCTCTCAGCCGGAGCCAATCAACGCGCGCCTCATTCACCTTCCCCACTCGCTCCCATAACACAGCTGACAACAAGAGATTGACCGGGTCTTCGCCGTAATTGTAGAGCGGCGTAAACAGCTCATGATCCAGCTGCCTGAGTTCGACCTTCGCCTCCTCCGGTTTCTGCGCGTTCGCATAGCTCGCCGCGAGTAAGAGACTGAGATAACCGCGCTCATAACTTTCCAATACGTAATCGATGAAGGAGCCCTCCGGAATGAAGACGTTGGTGGTCTCCTTCAGGAGGGAATAGGTCTTGTGCCGGAATTCCGACCGAGCCTGCTCGCCATACACGATCACGGTGTCATAGCACCGCGCTGCAAAGGCATCGGCCAGTCGGTTGAGGGTATCGATCCTGTCTGAAAGATTGATCTGCTGTTCGATCTCCGAACAGGACGGCCGTTGCATGGCCTTCCCGCCTCTCGCCTGACAGCCGACAAGACCAATCAACAGCCCCATGACTAAGGCGATCACGCACCGAGAATCGTTTCGGATCATCACATCTCAGATCTCCGACGCATCAATGAACGGCAACCTATTTGTGCAGCAGTCGGGTCAACTCGCTCAACAGAGTCTGGAACCAGTCTCGGGGATGCCTCCGGGTTTATCGGCGAGAGGCAACAGAATAAATCTGTTTTATCTCACTACTCGTCAAATCCCGCCATTGGCCTGGCTGGAGGTCTGCGAGCACAATCGGCCCGATCGCAACCCGAATAAGCCGCAACGTCGGGTGCCCCACTGCGGCAGTCATGCGCCGGACCTGTCGGTTCAGCCCTTCACGGAGCGTGATCTCCAGCCAGGCAGTCGGCACGTTCTTGCGGAAGCGGATGGGCACGGAGCGATCAGGCAACTGTGGATCCTCCGGCAACAGACGTACTTCAGCTGGCCTGGTCTTCTTGCCGTTCAGGACCACTCCCTTTCGCAACTGCTCCAAGGCCTCCTCGTTCGGGATCCGTTCGACCTGCGCGAGATACACTTTCGGCAACTTATGCTGCGGGTCCGTGATGTGATGCGCCAACGTACCGTCCGACGTCAGAAGCAGGAGCCCCTCACTATCCAGATCGAGCCGCCCGGCCGCATAGACTCCAGGAATCGCCACATGATCAGCCAAAGTCGGCCGTCCCTCCTGGTCCGTAAAGCAGGGCAGGACCCCGTAGGGTTTATTGAAAGCGATCGTGCGAGCTAGAGGCGTCACCATAGAGCTGTGTAGTTCAACTCGCTCAGACCAGGCTCAGCCAGCCCCCATGATTCATGACCGTTCGTAGCGAAATCGCGCAGTCGCCAAGCAAGACGAGCGCGTCGGACATTCCGATTCCTGAGGACGCACAGTTGAGGAGGAACAACAGGAGGGCAACCATCGAGACACCATGCGGCTACTATATCCAACCCTCCTCGGCAGTACAACGAGCGACTCTATCTCGTGGGGATACCTTCCCCCACGTCAATCGTGGCGACTGTATAAGTATATTCAATACCCTACAGGACTGAGTCGAATATCCACAGTACGTCGTCTACCCGGATCGTCCAGTTTCATCCTGCAGGCTGGCTATACCATGAGAAATTCAGTATTTCTCCCCACGATATATCCCGGCATGGGGCATTTCACGCAGTTGATCACAGCGGCACCACACTTGCTCTATTCCCTCTATAGCTGACTCGTTTATTTTTCTACCAACCAAGGAGGCCACATCATGACTCGTTTTGCACACATGCTAGTGTTAGCCGCGTTCCTGACCGTCGGATTCACTGTTCCCATGACATTCGCCAGTGAACCAACCCCTGCCGAGCAGAAAGAGAAGAAGGATACGACTAGCGGCAAGGCGGACGATGACAAGAAGAAGGATGAGAAGAAGGACATGGGAGGAAAGTAAGTCTTACAGGTGGGGCGCAGCTACTGCTGCGCCCCACCTGCTCCGTAGCCATACATTCGTCAGACAACCAGTCTGCTCTCCTCCTTGAAGGCCCCCCACCAAGAACCAACCCCCTTACGGCTTGCACTGCGCCGGAGGATGTGGTTCCATCTGTTCGGTTACTTTACTGGAGGCAACGGCGTAGGTATGCATGGGGAAGGACAACGTGAACGCGAGACCTGCGAGCGCAACATGATTGAGCCAGGAGCTGTTGAAGAAGTGCTGCATGCCGCTTCAGACGTCGGTAACGACCAGCCCCAACACATGACATCGCTCCGAGGATGGCCTGAGACCGGCAATCCCAACTCCTGCCGCACGCAGTTATAGCTCCTAACATGGAAGAGGCTCAGGAACAACCACAAGAATCATCCTCCCAAGGTTTTTGTGCGGCCCTGCTGGCCGATGCGCCCTGGAATGCAAAGTCTTTCATCGCCGTTGCGGTAGCGACTGCCGGAGGCCTCGCCTCATGGGTTGCTGATTTCTCGTCGCCAGATGTGGCCCGCTTAGGGGGGAGTTATCTGGGAGGGTTCTTCATTGGCTGGGCCTTCCGGCGATTTCTGAGAATGGCCGCGCTGATCGCCGGCGGGTTGCTGGCCGGTATCGCCGTATTGGAAAATACCGGATGGATCGATCTAGATTGGCCGGCAGTGGAATCGCAAATCAGCCATAGCATCGCGGCGGCACACCGGGGGGCTGAAGGACTCAAACACATCCTCTCCGGGTATCTCCCGTCAACAGGGGCAGCAGCGGCCGGAGTGTTCTTCGGATTTCGGAAAAAGTAGCGCGGCAAAGTCGGTCACAGGGACTGCTGACCGGAAAAAAGCACCCGCCAGCCTTTACCATTGAACAGAGCAATCAGGCCAGTCTCTCGGAAGGTCGAAACACAAGCCTCCGATCTCCTTGGGCAGAAGCAAGGAATTCCGCCAAGACATTGTTTGATGGAGTTCGAGTCCTGACCGAGAAACCGGTCAGGCAGGAGATGATGTGAGCCGCTTCAGTGAGGTGTAGCGGTAACTATGGAGTATCGTGACGACGTGCCCGTTACTCAGACTTGAAAGACTCTCTTAGCTTTTTCCCCGCCTCTTCGACTTTTTGACCTAAAAATTCGGCCGATCGTTTCAATTCATTGCCGACCTTCTTGGGCGTCTCACTCTCTTCGAACTTCTTCACCACGCCGGACATTTCTTGCTCAATTTTCGTCGCCGTATTTTTCAACGCTGTGTCAACTTGATCAACAATCCCGGCTGATTCCTTGGTCTTGTCATCCCCTGCCAAAACACCGTCTGCCGCTCCCAGGATGCACACAATAACAAATGAGATTCCTGCGATACCCATCTGGCCATTCCTCCACGAAGAGACCATTCGATCCTCTTTCTCCTTTTGATCAGAGCGTATCATCCTTCCGAAAGAGAAGGTCTTATCCGCCACCCTTTCGGAAACAACTTTGTCTCATTATACTGTGCTGCACACGTAGACTTCTCTCGAAAGGATCATCCATGTGCATCCGTCGTCTCTTCTCTTCACATTTCTCACGACTATTCATGCTCACGGCCTGGGCCGGCGTGACGATGCTCGCTGCTCCACTCAGCGCAGAACCTACGCCACCCAGCCAGGACACGTTTCTGCGCGCCAAACAAGCCACGGTTGGCATTCTGGAGGACACCCAAGATCAGCGCACGCCGGAGAAACCCGGGAAGAATCGTCGTCCGGGGAACCGGGTTTCATCTGCGAGATGGCTATGTGATCACCGCGAGACACGCCGCGGAGAAACACACCCCCTCGACTGGCACCATCATCCAGAAGCACGTCCACATTCTCACCTCTGATCTCAACGAACTCCCTGCCGACCTCGTCGGTGACAGCGCGTTTATGGATGTCGTGATCTACCGCGTCGCCGAACCGCATCGATCCAAACTGCAGGCAGGGACATCGTTCGCCACCGGAGATGTCGCCCCTGGGACGGAGGTCTTCACCGTTGGCTATCCGCTCGGCTGGGGTCCCACCATGGCCTTCGGCCGGCTTGGAAATACGAACACCTTCCTCCAGACCGTCGATACGCGCCTCATCCAGGCCGATCTCTCGGCCTGCAGCGGCAATTCAGGAGGCGGATTGTTCAATGCCCAAGGGGAAGTCGTCGGGATCATGCACGCCATTATCCAAACAGAAAAAGACGAGACGCAGGCCCATTGCAGCCGCATGACCTTTGCCATTCCAGGGATTCTCGCCGAACGGATTGTGAATGCGGCTATCGCGGGCAAGCCGCTCATGTTCTCCAAACTGGGGATTCACATGACCTCAGTGAAAGACGGGACCAAGTGGCGCATGGCCGTGAAGGATGTGGTAGACCCGGCGAAAGAAGCCGGCATTCAAAAGCACGACATCTTGCTGGTGATCGAGGACACGGAAATTCTAGACGCAGCCCAGTTGAAGAACTATCTGATCGAACGCACCACTCCTGGCCAGCGCGTCGCCGTCAAAGTCCGCCGAGTGGATGCAGATCTCACCTTTACGGTGACGCTGGGAGGGGGATAGGCCACTACGCGGAGTGACCAGGAAGAGCTTGATACCACCCATTCGCCTGGGCTAATGCCACAGGGCAGCCGAACAGCAGGCTGAGATTGGCCTCCGTCAACACGCACGCCTTGTCTCCATCCTGAAGCACCCGTCCTTCCTTCAGCAACAGCACCCGCTCGACTTCAGGTGGGATCTCATGGATGTGGTGGGTCACTAATAGCACCGTCTTCCCCTTTTTCATAAATCCGCGCACGAGATCAAGGTAGTGAAAGGTCGCAGTGAGATCCAACCCGCTCGTTGGCTCATCCAGCACGAGCGCTGTCGGCTCATGGACCAACGCGCGTCCTAACAGACAACGCCGCTGTTCGCCGGTCGACATATCGGCAAACCTCCTGTCGATCAGAAATCCGATACCGAGTTCCTCCATCACCGTATGGGCCCGCGAGATCTGCGCGTACCTGAAATCTTGGTGGCCGTAGATGCCGATGCTGGCATAGTACCCTGAGAGCACGACTTTTAACCCCGTCACTTGTTCCATATACTGATGCTGCAGATCGTGCGAGACCAACCCGAGACGTTTGCGCACATCCCACACGTTCCACTGCTCTTCGCCGAAGAGCCGGATATGGGTCTCATCATGCGGGACCGGATGGACCTCGCCGGCGAGGAGCTTGAGGAACGTCGACTTCCCTGCACCGTTCGGCCCTAAGATCGCTGCATGCGTCCCTTCGTCAATGGCGAGCGACAGATCGTGAAAGACGCAGGTGTCGCCTCGATAGACCGTCGCTCGTTCGATCTCGATAAAAGGGCTAGGCTTCATCCGGATCGGGATTGATCTTGGCGGGGCCGTAAGACTTGGAATCACTAGAGCGTTTCTTGGTTGAGGCAGCAATCTTCGGCGTGGGTGTTTTCACATCGGCGTTCTGTGCGCGGTGGAGCAAGGCATGGTCCATGAGCACCAGCGCCATCATGGCTTCAGCAATCGGCGTCGCTCTGATGCCCACGCAGGGATCGTGGCGACCATTCGTCTCGACGGTAACCGGCTTGCCTTGCTTATCGATGGACCGGCGGGCCACACGAATACTCGAAGTCGGCTTAATCCCGATCGTGACGACGATATCCTGCCCGGTTGAAATACCGCCAAGAATTCCGCCGGCATGATTGGTCACAAAACCATCCGGGGTCAGCTCGTCCCCATGCTCCGACCCCCGTTGTGTCACAGAACTGAAACCTGATCCGATCTCGACGGCCTTCACTGCATTGATGCTCATCATGGCCCCGGCTAAATCGGCATCGAGTTTCGCATAGACCGGCCCACCCCATCCCACCGGCACAGACTCGGCGATCGTGGTGATCTTCGCCCCGACCGAATCGCCTGCTTTCCGGAGTTCATCCATGAACGATTCGAGCTTCGGCACGACCTCGGAGCTTGCGGAGAAAAAGGGATTCTTGCCGACCTCACCCCAACTCTTAAATGGCGCTTCAAGAGGGCCCAGCTGACTCAGGTAGCCATGAATCACGACACCGTACTTCTCATGGAGCCATTTCTTTGCGATTGCCGCAGCCGCCACCCGCACCGCCGTTTCACGGGCAGAGGCTCGACCCCCGCCACGATGGTCGCGAATGCCATACTTCTGCCAGTAGGTATAGTCCGCGTGACCGGGACGAAAGGTGTCGATCAGATTGCCGTAGTCTTTGCTGCGGGCATCTTCGTTCCTGATGAGGAGGGCAATAGGGGTGCCGGTGGTCTTGCCTTCAAAGACACCGGAGAGGATTTCGACGGTATCGGATTCTTGACGTTGCGTGACGTGGCGGGAGGTGCCGGGCTTGCGCCGATCGAGATCCCGTTGGATGTCATCGACAGAGAGGGCCATGCCTGGCGGACAGCCATCCACGACACAGCCAATAGCAGGCCCGTGGCTTTCGCCAAATGATGTGACGGTGAAGACTCGACCAAACGAATTGCCTGCCATGGGACGGATGACTCCTCCCTACTCGACGAGATCGAGCTTGATGCGCAATTCCTTTAACTGATCGGCACTGACGACAGACGGCGCATCGGTCAGTGGACATTGTGCCCGTTGCGTTTTGGGGAACGCAATCACGTCGCGGATCGAGTCAGCTTCCCCCAATAACATGATGAGCCGATCGAGCCCGAAGGCAATCCCGCCGTGCGGAGGCGCCCCATAGTCGAGTGCATCGAGCAAGAAACCGAATTTCGCCTGCGCTTGATCCTTGTTGATCCCGAGCAGGTCGAGAATGCGGAACTGGATATCGCTCCGATGGTTCCGGATACTCCCGCCGCCGATTTCACTTCCGTTGAGCACCATGTCATAGGCCTTGGCCCGCACCTTGAGCGGCTCCGAATCCAGTAACGCTACATCCTCATCCATCGGCGCGGCGAAGGGATTGTGCATGAAGATGTACCGTTTCTCTTCCGGCGAATAGTCCAGCAAGGGAAACTCGGTGACCCACAGCGGCTTCCAGGCGGCGGTATCGATCAGCTTCAGCTCTTCACCCAACAACAGCCTGATGCGGCCCAGCACATCGTGAACCACCGCGGCCTTGTCGGCACCGAAGAGGACTAAATCGCCAGGCTTGGCATCTGGAAGGGCCGCTGCGAAAGCCTTGGCATCCAGGAACTTGGCGATCACGGACTCAAGCTGCCCCTCTGGGGTGATCTTCAGCCAGGCGAGCCCCTTCGCGCCAAAACTCTTGGCCGTTTCACCGAGCGCGTCGATCCTGCTTCGCGGCGTGGTCGCTCCGCCTCTTACGATCAACGCCTTCACGATCCCGCCCTTGGTCGCAGCCTCCTTGAACACCTTGAACTCGCTGGCAGCCGCAAAGGCAGTGACGTCATGCAGTTGCATGTCGAAACGCAGGTCCGGCTTGTCCGAGCCATAGCGGCCTACCGCCTCGGCGTAGGTCATGCGCGGAAACGGAGTGGGCAATTCCACGCCGCCCGCGTCACGGAACACCGTGACGATCATCTGCTCCATCAAGCTCATGACATCCAGCCGATCGACGAAGGACATCTCGAGATCGATCTGGGTAAACTCAGGCTGCCGGTCGTTGCGCAGATCCTCGTCGCGGAAGCAGCGGGCGATCTGATAGTAGCGATCGACTCCGCTCACCATGAGCACCTGTTTGAATAACTGAGGCGACTGCGGCAGCGCGTAGAATTGACCGGGGTTCACCCGGCTCGGCACCAGATAGTCACGCGCGCCTTCCGGCGTGCTCTTGGTCAAAATCGGCGTTTCCACTTCGAGGAAGCGTTCCGCATTCAGAAATCCACGGACAGCCTGCATGACGTTATGCCGGAGGCTCAAGAGCCGTTGCATCTTCGGGCGCCGAAGATCCAGGTAGCGGTACTTCAGCCGGATCGACTCCGTGACTTCGGCATCGTCTTCAATCACGAACGGCGGCGTCTTCGACTCGTTCAGAATCTCGACGGCGTCCACGAAGACTTCGATCTCACCCGTGGCCAGGTTGGGATTCTTAGACTCTTCAGGACGGGCCATCACCTGGCCGGTCACCGATACGACACACTCGCTCCGCAAGGCGTGGGAGGCTTGGTGCACCGCCGCATTCCGCTCGGCGTTAAATACCACCTGCGTCAGCCCGGTTCGATCCCGCAGATCGATGAACATGACCGTGCCGTGGTCGCGCCGCCGCTGGACCCACCCGTTCAAAACGACGGTCTGCCCGACAGCGGCTTTCGTGAGCTCCCCGCAGCGATGAGTTCTGACCTTCATACCACCTTCGCTTTCTTGGAACGGGCCCATCCGGCCCGACTGACCTGCCTCTTTGGCCGTAGGACCTGCTTCTCTGTGTCCTCTGCTGAGGCCAGCTTCTGTTCTGCAAGCTCGCGCAACGCGTTCGCTTCACGGTCGGTCAGGTACCGGAACTCGCCGGACGTCAGATCACCCAAGGACAGCGGCCCCATCTTGATCCGCGTCAACTTCAAAACCGGATGCCCGACCGCCTCCAACATCCGTTTCACCTGATGCTGACGCCCTTCGCGAATCGTAATCTCCAGCCAGGAGTTTTGCTTGGCCTTTTTAACCTTCTTGACGACAGCCGGACTGGTCATGCCGTCTTCCAGCTGCACACCCTGTTCTAACTGCCGGATATGTTCATCCGTCACCACCTGCTTGACCTTGATGAGATAAGTCTTCGGCACATGGTAGCGGGGATGGAGCAATGTCTGGGCCAGGTCGCCGTGATTGGTCAGAAGCATCAGCCCTTCGCTGTCGAAGTCCAATCGACCGACGGGAAACACCCGCACCGTTATCCCGCGGAGATAGTCCTTCACCGTCGGCCTGCCTCCCGGATCATTCAACGTCGACATCACGTTCTTCGGCTTATTCAGCAGCAGATAGACATACGGCTGGGCGGAACTCAGGTGTTTGCCATCCACCTTGATGTGGACGCGATTCGGATCAACCTTGGTGCCGAGTTCCGTCACGACTTTGCCGTTGACGGTCACGCGCCCGGAGGCAATCAGCTCCTCGGCTTTTCGCCGCGAAGCCAATCCGGTCCCGGCAATGACTTTTTGCAATCTAACGTCCATGCTTCTCCGTTACACCTTTCCTCAGGGAGTGCCTTCGCTGGGTCCTATTGCGCACATCGAACGACCGTCATCCATCTATATGATCCATCCAAGCCCGCTCTTTGAGCAATTGCACGCCTCCTCTTTTCATCGTGCGCGTTCTGCGAGCAAGGGAGCCAGCCGAGCCACTCCCCTCTACTCCCATTCAATCGTGGCCGGCGGCTTCGAGCTGATGTCGTACACCACCCGGTTCACGCCTTTCACTTCATTGATGATCCGGTTCGACATTTTGCCCAGCACGTCATTCGGAATTTTGGCCCAATCGGCCGTCATGCCATCCAAGCTTGTGACCGCACGAAGCGCAATCACATGCTCATAGGTCCGTTGATCGCCCATAACGCCCACGGTCCTAATCGGCAACAGCACGGCAAGCGATTGCCAGATTTCTCGATACAAACCGGCGGTACGAATCTCCTGATCGAGAATGGACTCAGCCGCTCGCAGGATGGCCAGTCGCTCCTTGGTGACCGCTCCCAGCACCCGGATGGCAAGGCCAGGCCCGGGAAAGGGCTGCCGCCAGACAATCTCATCCGGCAGGCCTAATTCTTTACCGAGCACCCGCACTTCGTCTTTGAACAATTCCCGCAAGGGCTCGATCAACTTGAGCTTCATGCGAGCCGGCAAACCGCCCACATTGTGATGGGTCTTGATCGTGGCCGACGGCCCCTTGAAGCTCACGCTTTCGATCACATCGGGATAGAGCGTGCCTTGGACCAGAAATTTTACGGCGCCCGATTTCTTGTTGGCTTCAGCCTCGAATTGTTCGATGAACTGCTTCCCGATAATTCTTCGTTTACGCTCCGGATCAATCACCCCTTTGAGCTTGGCAAGAAACAAATCGGAGGCATCAAGAAGACGCAGGTTCAGATGAAGCTGTTGGGCAAACGTCTGCTTGACTTGTTCTTTCTCTCCCGCTCGAAGCAATCCGTTGTCGACGAAGATACAGGTGAGTTGATCACCGATCGCCCGATGGGTCAACGCGGCCGCCACAGAAGAATCGACCCCCCCGCTCAGGGCACAGATCACGCGCTCCTTGCCCACCTGCTCCCGAATCTGCTTCACCGCCGTCTCCACATAGGACTGCATCGTCCAGGTCGGCTGACAACCACAGATGTCGTAGACGAAGTTCCGAAGGATCTGGGTTCCTTCCACCGTATGGGCCACTTCTGGATGAAACTGGAGGCAATAGATCCGGCGCTTGTGGTCGTCTCGCTTCATGGCCGCGATCGGCGAATTGGCCGTATGCGCGATCGACCGGAAGCCCGGCGGCATCCGTTCGATACGGTCTCCGTGCGACATCCAGACGACCGTCGATCCGCCTTGGCCGATGCCCTTGAAGAGATTACTGCGGTCGTCGATGGTCAGGTCGGCCCGGCCATACTCCCGGTGCTTGGATTTGGCGACCTCCCCGCCCGACAGATGCGTCACGAGCTGCATCCCGTAACAAATACCAAGAATCGGGATCCCTAGGTCGAAGAGTTCTTTGGGAACGGACGGCGACTTCTTCTCATAGACGCTGGACGGACCACCAGACAGCACAATGCCTTGCGGGCGATAGGCAAGAATGGTCGCCAAAGGAACGGTGCAGGGAAGAATTTGCGAGTAGACTTGGGCTTCGCGAATGCGGCGCGCAATCAATTGAGTGTATTGCGACCCGAAGTCAAGGACCAGAATTCTATTGTGCCAGAGTTCCATGGAGTTAGCTTTCAGCGGTCAGCACTCAGCCATCAGCAACCGATCAGATAGGATAACCGCACACATGCTTGTGACAAGATCTGAACCGAGGTGGGGATGATTCGTGTCTTGTTGAAAGCTGACGGCTGAAAGCTGATGGTCTGCCGTTACTCCCAATCCATCCGATAATTCGGCGCTTCCTTTGTGATAATCACATCGTGCACGTGACTTTCGCGGAGACCTGCGACCGTCTGCCGGATAAACGTGGCCTTCTGCTGTAAGTCCGAGATCGTCTTGCACCCGCAATAGCCCATGCCGGACTTCACCCCGCCGATCAATTGGTAGATGACGGCCGAGAGCTTCCCCTTATAGGGCACGCGCCCTTCAATCCCCTCCGGGACCAGCTTCTGCACCGGACGCCCCCCTTGCCCGTACCGATCTCCGCCGCCGCGCTCCATCGCGCCAATCGAGCCCATGCCACGGTACACCTTATATGTCCCGGCTTGGTAGAGTTCGGTTTCCCCCGGCGACTCGTCCGTGCCTGCCAGGAGTCCGCCGAGCATGACCGAAGAGGCACCTGCTGCCAAGGCCTTCGTGATATCGCCTGAGAACTTGATCCCGCCGTCTGCAATGATCGGGACCCCGTTGCCCGCGAGGACTTTTGCGCAATCGGCAATCGCCGTCAGCTGCGGCATCCCGGCGCCGGACACAATACGGGTCGTGCAAATTGAGCCAGGCCCCACACCCACCTTCACGGCATCGACGCCGGCCCGCAGGAGGTCCTTCGCCGCCTCGGCTGTGGCAATATTCCCGGCTATCAGTTCAAGCTCCGGATAACGTCTCTTGATCATCTTGACCGTATCCAGCACCGCTTGAGAATGCCCGTGGGCGGTATCGACCACGATAAGGTCCACCCCGACCTTCTTGAGCCGCGCCACGCGATCTTCCGTCTCCGGCCCCACACCGACTGCCGCACCAACGCAGAGTCGGCCATGTCCGTCCTTGCAGGCGTTGGGATACATGATGCGTTTTTCGATGTCCTTGATGGTAATGAGCCCCTTGAGCTCGAAATGCTTGTTGACGACCGGAAGCTTCTCGATCCGATGCTCGTGCAACACTTCGCGAGCCTTTTCCAAGCTCGTCCCTTCTGGCGCCGTGATCAGCTTGTCTCGCTTCATGACTTGCGAGACCTTCAAATCCATCCGGGTTTCGAACCGTAGATCGCGATTCGTGAGAATGCCGACCAATTTCTTTTCTTTCGTGACGGGAATGCCGGAGATCCGGTATTTCGCCATCAACGCATGGGCATCGCGAATTGTTTGATCGGGCGAGATCGTGATCGGGTCGAGAATCATTCCGCTCTCGGATTTCTTTACCCGGTCCACTTCAGTCGCTTGATCCACTGGCGACAACACTCGATGAATAATCCCGAGGCCGCCTTCGCGGGCTATGGCGATGGCCAAACGGGACTCGGTGACGGTATCCATGGCCGAGCTGATAATGGGAATGTTGATCTTGAGGTGGCGAGTGAGCATCGTGCGCATGTCGACTTCACTCGGCAAAACCTGAGACTTGGCCGGAACCAACACAACGTCATCGTAGGTCAGTCCCAAGCGTGGTTCCTTATCGAGCATATCTTTCCTTCACCAGAACCTCAGATCCTTGTGGCCGCTCTTATGCCTTTTTCGACGGTGTGCCTGTGACTTGCGCGTTCTCGATCTCTGCCACGGTCTCGGCGTCTTCCTGGAGCCGTTCGCTCCCCTCGTCGGCCGGCATGAACTGTTCGACTCTGGTGTTTCCGCTATCGACGACGAACACGCTTCCCCTGCCATCGACCGCGAGGCCGTAGGGGAAATTGAATTGCCCTTTTCCGTTCCCGAACCCACCCCACTGGGTGATGAAATTACCTTCTTTATCGAACTTCTCGATGCGGTGATTGCCGGTGTCCGTGACGTAGACATCGCCGGCTCCATCGACCGTAATGCCCCAGGGGGACCGCAACTGACCTGCCTCCTGTGCGAGCGGGCTGCTGGCGTGGCCCGGTTCGGAACTACCGCCCCACTTGGTCAACAACTGTGGAAGCACGTTGGTGCTGGTGTCGAACTTCTGAATCCGGTGGTTGCCCATGTCGACGACGTACACAAACCCGTCCGTCTGGTCCACCGCCACGCCGCGCGGGAAGTAGAACTGGCCGTCTCCGTTCCCGAAGCTGCCCCAGGACATGATGAACTCCCCGTTCATGTCGAATTTCTGCACGCGGAAGTTGGCGCTGTCGACTACATAGACATACCCGCGCACCCGATCGACCGCGATGCCCCAGGGTGAGTTGAACTGCCCTTCGCCGTTTCCGCGCGACCCGAACTTCATCAGATAGCCGCCGAGCTTCCCGTCGAATTTCTGAACCCGGTGATTGTTCGTATCGACCACCCAGACGTCGCCCTTGCCATCGCACGCGATCCCGGTGGGATTATGGAAGTTCGAATTGGCCGAACCGAAGTTGCCCCAGAGAATGATGAAGTTCCCGGCATTGTCGAATTTCTGAATCCGATTGTTGCCGTTGTCGACCACGAAGAGCGATCCTTGCTGATCGACGCACATACCGTACACCGGGGCCATGAACTCGCCGCCGTGCAGCAAGGACGCGCCGCGGCCGGTACGGCCCCATTCGGACACGCACAGATACCCCGACGTATTGACCAAGATCGTGGTGCTCGCCGGGGTGGAGACGTTCCCACCCACATCCTTAAACCAGACGTAGATCGACTTCTGCCCGTCTGCCGGCGACAAAATAAACGGAATCGTCGCACCGAACTTGGTGGCCGGCGTCACATCAACCCATCCCGGCGTCCCCGCCATGGGGGTCATCGGCGCCTCGGAGATAAAGTAGGCCGCCACCCCGGTATCGACATCGTTCGCTGAAATCGTGACGATGACTTCCGGCGTATTCGTCATGAAGGCGCCATGATTGATCACGGCATAAGGATTTTGCGGCGCCGTGATATCGATGAGCACCGGCGTGGCCGTCACTTCGCTCGACAACTCGCTTTCGGCGCCGGTCTCGAACACGGCGGTCACAGCATAGTGATATGGCGTATCGTTCGAGAGACCGGTGTGCGCATAGGGATTTGTCACCCCTTCAATTTTCGTCGCCGTCTGAATCGTGAGGTTGGGGGTTGTATTGAAATAGATGTTGTAGGACTGGGCGCCGGGAACTTCCATCCAACTCAGGAAGGCTTCCGTATCGCCGGCTTTGACCGCCACGGTGCGGGGCGGCGGAGTCTCACTCGGCACCTGACTGGTTGACACCTCATCCTTCCCGCGATTGAGTTCCTCGTCCGTCGGCACGTACTTGAGAATGCGGCCATTGCCGCTGTCGACCACATACACCGCGCCTTCTTTGTCGACCGCGATTCCGTAGGGAAAATTCAGTTGTCCTTCTGATTTTCCGCGGTTCCCCCAGGCACAGAGGAACGTCCCATTGCCGTCGAACTTTTGAATGCGATGGTTCCCGGTATCGACCACATAAACGTTGCCGAGCGCATCGCAGGCAATGCCCCAGGGGGACTTGAATTGCCCGGGGCCGGCACCTTCACGACCCCACTTGGCAAGGAAGCTCCCACGGGCATCGAACTTCTGAATGCGATTATTGCTTTCATCGGCCACGAAGATATTGCCGACAAAATCGACCGCCACGCCACGAGGGAAAAAGAACGCACCATCGAAGCTCCCGTCACGACCCCACTTGAGTAACGCCGTCCCGTCCGAGGTGAACTTCTGAATGCGCGCGTTGCTCGTGTCGGAGACGTAGAGATTCCCTTCTGCGTCCGTCGCGAGCCCCCAGGGTACGTCGAATCGGCCCAGATCGGCCCCGCGCCACGCAAATCCGAACTTGCCCCAGGCCTGCATCACATTGCCGTCGAAATCGAACTTCTGCACGCGGTTATTACCGCTGTCTGCGATATAGAGCACGTCGTTCGGCCCGACCGCCAATCCGCGCGGATAGTAGAAGCTCCCTTCTTGCGAAGAGGGGTCGCCGCCCCATCGCGCGAGAAACTTCCCCGACTTGTCCAGCTTCTGAATCGAATGGTTATCGGTATCGGCAACGTAGATGTTGCCGTCCTTGTCGAGCGTGATCCCCGTGGGCGAGCTGAACTCCCCATCGTCGACACCTTCCCGGCCGATGATCATAGCCAACAGATAAGGCGAGGGAATCGCCATGACCTCTTGAGACTCGAGACTCTCTCCCTTTTGCGTAACGACGGTCACGACATAGTGGTAGCAGGTCCCGTTGGCCAGATCGTCATGGACAAACGGACTCTGGATTCCTTCTAAACAGGTGCCTTTGTCTTTCTTAACCCCAATGACGGCTTTAAAGTCGTCGTCGCCGGCAATCGGACGCGTGAGGTCGGAGAACTTGATCATCACGCCCTTGGTGGTTTGGAAATAGAGGTTGTAGTACATGGCATCGGGAACGGGATCCCAGGTAATGGTGACCCGACCATTCCCCGATTTTGCGACCACGTTCGCCGGTGGGGGCGGAAGCTCTTCTTCCTCGGCAATCGAATCGCCGGCACCCCATTCTCCCTGGGTTCCTTCGATGGTTAGATGGGTTCGATCAAACCGAAACATCTCGTCGAGCAGCCATGCTTTGATCATTTGGTGGTGCCTCGTGTGACAGACCGGGTGATACCGAAGAACTTCGCCTCTTTCAACAACTTAGATTGAGAACGGGAAGTCTAACAAAGCGGCTTGAGGGGAGTCAACGGGGCCCTGAGCCCCCTTGGTGCTCGCGCAACGCGCGGCCTCAAGAAATGCACGGGGCAGTTTGGAAATTCCCTTGCTCCCGGAGCGCGCACGATCAGAATGTGCTCGCTCGACGGGCGCAGTGGGAATCCCCAAACCGCCCCATGCCAATAAGAGAGGCCCTCGTCGAACGCGCGCAATTCAAGGAGTGACTCAGGCCCCGTTTCGGGAAGGATGTGGGGAACAGAAGGGGCAAACACCTCGGCGCAGGCTAGCCGAGCAAGACTGGCGGAACGAGCGAGACGAGGTGATAATCCAATCTTTCCACATCACACCATTCTCGCATGTCTCGCGCTTCACGCACTACGGTCTGTGGCGCTGGCGAACTTTTTCAACATCCTGCTTAGGCCTGTTCGACCGGTTCTTCTAGCAGCGCCTCGTTAGGCTCTGGCTCGAAAGCCAGCACAGCCTCACCTTCTGCAAGATCACTCGTGATGGTGAGCTCCCCGGAGTAGGACGACCCGGGGGTCTCGACCGCCACCAGGGAATCCTCTTCGATCGGCAGGAGAGCCTGCTCAGACTCACCGAGTTCTTTAAATTCACGCAACGGCGGGAGTTGGGTCAGATCTTGTAAACCGAAATGCTCGAGGAAGAACTTTGTCGTCCCATACATGATCGGCCGACCAGGCACGTCTTTTCGCCCGACGATCCGCACCAGCTTACGCTCGCACAACGTGCGCAGAACACCGGACGTTTCGACGCCACGAATCTCTTCGATCTCAGATCGCACGAGCGGCTGCTTGTAGGCAATAATGGCGAGGGATTCGAGCGCGGAGCGAGAGAGCTTTTGCGCCGTCCTGGCTTTATCCATACGTTTCAGCCAGGGTCCGTACTCCTGCTTCGTCACCAGCCGATACCCGCCTGCAACCTGCACAAGCTGAATACCTCGCCCGTCCTGATCTAAATCATGCGTGAGAATTTCCAGCGCCTGAACCACTTCGGCTCTTGAGACCGTCCCCAAGATAGACATGAGCCGAGCGACCGGCACCGGTTCAGGCGACACGAACAAGATCGCTTCAAGAATGGCTTTGAGCTCCCGCGCATCGATGGCCTGCGCTTGGCTGTTCATCGCCTCGACTCCGGCTTCCTTCGCCACATCATCATCCGGCACCCCGCAGCCCTCGATAACCGCTGCGGTCTCTGCCAGAGTCATGTGATCTGTTTCTTCTTCAACGGTCGAGCTCATGCTCCCCTCCATTCAGCATCATCCAATTCAGCCGGGTCTGGTACTAGTGAAAAGGCGCGCGACACGAGAATCGGCCCAAAGTGTTCCGCCTGGAATACCCGCGCCGTTCGAAGGCGCATCAGTTCCAGTAACGCCAAGAACGTGACGATAATCACCATGCGATGGCAGGACGACTCGAAGAGCTCGACAAAATTCACCGACTCCTGCCCCTCCAACATTTCCAAAATCGCGTTCATCCTCTCCCGAACCGTCAAGTTATCGGGCAGGATCTCCATGAGGTGCCTGCCAGGATTGCGATTCAGAATCCCCTGCAACGCATCCACAAGATCGAACAGACTGACAGTGTCCAGCAGGGTCTCATCCGGCTCCAATTCAACCGCCGGGCTCTGTTCACGACTGTAAATCTCCCGCCACAACCGCTCGTGTTCGTCCAACCGACGGGCGGCGTCTTTGAACTGCTTGTACTCGAGCAGTCGCCGCACTAATTCCTCACGGGGATCGGGCCCGTCTTCCTCATCATCGGTCGTTTCATCAACGGGGAGCAGCATCTTCGATTTGATCTGGAGCAAGGTCGCCGCCATCACGAGAAATTCCCCCGCGACAGTCAGATTCAGGTCTTCCATCGCCTCAATATACGTGAGGTATTGCTGAGCAATCAGGTTGATGGGAATGTCGTAGATATTGATCTCGCTCTTCTTAATGAGATGGAGCAAGAGATCGAGAGGCCCTTCAAAGTTCTCGATGCGAACCTGATAGGGTAATTCGGTTTGTTCGATGCCGTCGAGGTGGTTATCCACAAGGGGACTTATACCAGCTTTGGGGGAACGGAGCAAGCCTCCATCTATTAGTAGTGGTAAGCCGGGCGGAGGCCTCCCTGTCACCTTGACCGGATCAGATAGGCAATCAGCAAGGCGCTGAACACCAGAAGGGAGAGGATGATTGCGTACTGGGTTGTCTGATTTTCAATCCCCAGGGGTGCCTTTCCGGTCGCCGACCTGGTCGCTCTGGTAAACTCCGGACCTTTTTCGAAAAAGACTTTGGAAAAGTCATCTCGCCCCTTGAACCTGGCATCGGAAAAATCGGCCGTCGATCGGAACGTGGCCCGGCGAAAATACGCGTCCCCCTCGAATAGGGTAAAGGTAAAAAACGCCTCACGGTCGAACGATGCTTCAGAGAAATCCGCCAGGCCTTGAAACCGGCTCCCGGAAAATCCGGTGCCCAACTTGAAGTAGGTGCGCGACAGATTGACATCCTTCTCGAAGACCACCTCCAAAAACTCCGCCAGCCCGTTGAACCCCGACTGCTGGAACGTGACCGGCCCCTGAAAGACAGACCGGTGGAATCTCGTATGAGGGCCAAACGCCGTTTTCTCAGCAAACAGTGCGCGCAGAAATCGCCCTTTCACAAAATAGCTCTCCCGCAAGAACACCGCGCCCGACAACGTCACCGGCTGAATGAACAGGGTCTGTGAAAGATCCACCAATTGTTCAAACCTGGTCCCGCTGAACGTCACAGGCCCCTTCACCACCAACAATCCTTGTGCCGATTGGTGTCTGATCGCTCCACGCACCACAGAATTGACGATCGTCATGGAGCCGGGAATCACGCGTACCTCGCGTCCCTCCAACTCCTTCATCCCCTCAAGCTCAGGCGGCAACGGACCCACGGGCAACATATCAAGAGACAGATCGCCACGAATGACCACCCCTGAGAGATCGATCCCCTTCCCTTCCCTGAATGCCTGCAGCAGCTGCGTCGCATCCACCGTTCGCGCCTCTCGCTCCTGCTCCGTGCAATCGGCGCCCAGATGAAGTGTCAACGCCACTCCAGGCCCTGACGCAGACGTCTCCACCTCACAGTTCGAGCCAGGTGCATCGAGCGGTAGCCAGAGGATAGCCAGCCCTCCCAGCAACATTCCTATAATGATCCGATTCAACATGCAGGCCCTTATACGGAATGCCATGGCCCAACGCAAGGCAGGAACCGCCGACTCACTTTACTGCCCAACCGGATTTGCTACACTTTCGCAAGCGGACGGATCACCGACCCACACAATTTTTCACTCGCTCCTCTTGGGAGCCCCACGATGCCACGTCATTTTGCTGCCACCTGCACATTGGTCATCACACTCCTTTGTGGAATCCCGATCTCGGTCACGGCGGACACGGTCATCGAACTCCCGGTCCTGGCGGCCATTCGCCAGAACAATCTTGGCGTGTTTGAAATCCTGATGATCTGGTGGGACAAGAAACCGGAACCGAATCCCGTTCAACTACAGTGGCTCCTTGCAGGCGTGCGGCTGGGAAACGCTCATTTAGGCGCCATGGCTGAGGCCTTTGCCTATGCCGTCGATCGCACGCCTTCTGTCCGGCATAGCGGGACCGTGTCTGTGCGAGGGGTGGCCTATCAACCCACAGGCAGCGACGGACCCAGCGCCGGCGCCGCTATGGCAGTGGGATTCATCGCCATGTTCAAGGGTGAGCACATTCAGCGGGGCATTGCCCTCACCGGAACTTTTGAACCGGGAGGACAGATCGGCCCGGTGGGCAACATCCCGGATAAGATTCGTGCTGCCGCACGAGAAGGGTATCGCACCGTGTTGGTTCCGCGCGGGACAGATTTATGACGCGCAATGGAACCTGAACGAATTGGGATTACAGCTCAATGTGACAGTGAAGGAAGTCGATACGATCGATGAGGCGTATCAGCTCATGACAGGCCAACGAATCTAAATCAGGATGCTGAAAAAGTCCGCCAGCTTCGTTCTTGCATCGTTCAGACCCTCAACGTACCCTACGGGTACGCCTCGGATCTTCACTCGCTGCGGCCTCGCTGAACGGCCTTTTTGAGCATCCTGCTATATTGCTTCGCCCGTCGCGCCTAGCATGATCGCGTCATATTCCGCTTGCGTCAGCCGGTGCATGCCCAACGCCAATCGTCGAGTCAGTTCGGTTTGATCGGCAATCTGCAACACGTTGAGCAACAACGCCTGGCTCGCAGCGGACGAGCAGGCCAACCGGCGCACCCCGTCGATTCGCACAAAGCCAAATCTGGCCTCAGTCCTCAGCTCATCACTGAGGAACGCATCCAACGCGGAAAAATCCAACACAGGCGGCACGATCTGAAACTCGGCACAGAGCCCGACCTTCAGCACGTAGACAAGCCCACGGGACTGTTCATCGAGATAGGTCTGTAGATTCGTCCGGATCAGCCCGGTGCAGAGCCCCCAGAGACTGTGCCCGAGTTGGAGCTCGGCACTTTCCTCCGAGGTGCGTTCTCGCAAGGCCCCGGCCACGAACAGAAAATGACTCATAGGCAGTTCATAGCAGGGCATTCAGCAGGAAGATGATACACAGGCAGGACGGACGCGATGATACCGGGACAGACTCACAACGTCATCTAGCTAGACAACGCGGCCGAGTTGTCCGGAATAGGCGTCCCATGCGGATGTCAATGCGTGTGGTAATCGTCTGCGTCGTCTATCAGGGTTTCCGGTTTTTCGAGAAAGTCGGCGTCTTCATCTTCCCCGTCCAGCGTGAGCTCCTCTTCCACGTCTTCATCGACTTCATCAGCCTCACCAGCCAAATCCGCATCTTCGGCCAGTTCATCGTCCAGATCGGGGCCTTTCGGTATCGGCGATCCTATCGGCCGCGATAACACGGGCTTCTGAGGCTCCTCATCCACGAACGGCTTCACCGTTTTCATGACAGGAGCTGGGGCCGCTTGTTTGGATGAAACGGGTGAAACCGTCTTCACCGCCGGTTTCTTCTGGGCTGGCTTGAGTGCCGCAGCAGAGCGCTTCTTTGCCGTTTTCTTGGCGGTTTTCTTCGCGGTCTTCTTCGCAGTCTTCTTCGCTGTTTTCTTCGCAGGCTTCTTCGCGGTCTTCTTGGCAGTCCTCTTCGCAGTTCTCTTCGCAGTCTTCTTCGCAGCTTTCCTTGCAGCAGGTCTCTTGGCTGCCTTCTTCACTGCGCGCCTTGCTTTAGCTCTGGCTTTAGCCTTCGCTTTCGCAAGTTTCTTCTTCGCCGACTTCTTCTTGTGCTTCGCCATCAAATTTCTCCTCTCTCATCCATTGGATGTCTGACGCGGCCTCCATCTAGCATGAACTTATGGGGTCTTGCAACTCACCCATCTACCCTCTCTCATAGGACGCTGAAAAAGTCGCTCTTCCCAGCCGCACAGCCCCCGCGGCTACCTCACCTGCCCACCCTAAGTCCGCCAGGACCGCCTCTTTGCCCATGGACGAGCCTCTTTCATAGAAGGGGGAGTTCTCACACCATTCGACCCCGTCACTAGAAGAATACCCCCCCAGGATGCTCAAAAGGCCAGACTTCTCACCCACCCAACCCTGGCGCGCCGCGACGCGCCTTGTCCCAAGCAAGGCCGCAGCGAGTGAAGGGCCGAGGAGGTACAAACCGCACTTCGTGTGGGCCGTTCGCCCTTGCGATGGGTCTTGGCGAACGGAGAAGCCTCTCCAGTGATTCTGATACCCGAGAGGCTTTCTTCGCGATAGGTTGAGGGTCTGAACGATGCGAGAACGAAGCTGGCGGACCTTTTCAGCATCCTGCTAGAGGGCAATCCTCACGGACTCACTAGCACGGTGATGATCGCCGGCAGACTTTCCGCCCCCTTCACCCTATCCGGCCCCGCCATGTCCATCACCGTGAGCGTAAATTGGAATGATTTCGGCTCAGACACCGGAGGAGCCACAAACGTGGCTTTGGCTTCATTGGCGTTGCTCAGGGTCACCCGATGACCGCGAATCTGCCTCCATGAGTAACGCAAGGAATCGCCATCCGGGTCACTGCTCCGGAGGCCGTCGAGCACTACCAGGCTGCCGGTTTTGACCTGCAGCTCCGAAGCGATTCGCGCGATGGGCGCACGGTTCTCTGCGGCATCGGCATCCACGGACACCTCCAGGACTCCTGACTTCCCGCGGTGCTCGACGGTGATGCGCGCCTTGCCATTCCCCATAACATGGACGATCCCTGCGGCATCGACCTGCACGACCGACTCATCCGATGACCGATAGGTACTCCCGGCCTTAGGCGACGTGAGTGGACGGACTATGCCATCGGCAAATTGCCCCACAGCCGGCACCACCACCCGTTGTCCGATCGTGTCCAACCGCCAGGGCTTCTCCACCGCAAACTCAATACTTGTGAGCGGGGCAGCAGGCTCTACCGTGACAAGCACCTCGTCAAAGTCCTCGTACCCGGCTAACCGTCCCCTCGTTACCTCTCCCACGGCAAGGAGACGCATCGCTCCCAAGGCGTCGGCTGGAATCCGAACCATACCGGAAAACGGGGACTCGGCCCCAACCGGACTGAACGGAGCCGGTTCAGCCTGGCGCGAGGCCAGGGGCTCCTCATCGCCACGATACCAGTAGTATTTAACGCTTCGAAGATTTACGTCTTTCCCGACTTCCACCAACACAGGCACCATCTCGCCGGATCGAAGCATGGCCCCCTGCACCGGTGTCGTCAGTGAGAAGGCCCACGCGGGTTCTTGGGTGAAGCTTCCCACGGCCATGCAGAGGGCAACAGAGCCTAGCAACCGTAGGGAAAGAGTGTAAGGCAATTGTGGGTCTACCACGTCGACTTCCCGGGGTGACTTTCAACGAATGGGAGAATCGTACAAACAGTCCACGAGGTCAAGGGCAGGGACCGAGTATCCTGCCAGGTTGACAGTACTTCCCCCATTGACCGACATGGTAGTATGATTATGTATAAAATCGACGCGTGAGAACGACAATGAAAACGCAGATGATCATCGCCATCTTGTCGCTTGGCCTCTTCACAGCCTGGCCGACCGCTGCCACACCGCCTTACACCGCCATCATTATTGAGAGTGGATCCCCCTACTTCGTTCCAAAATCTGTCACCGTCTCGACCGGCTCCCCGATCAGATGGGAAAACCCCACCGCGACGGAACACACTGTGACCCATACCGGCTGTTTGGAGGACGGCGACCACTGCGCCTTTGATTCCGGCCTCATGCTCCCGAACGGCACCTTTGCACTTCCCGGGCTCGCTCCTGGCCGATACCCGTATCTCTGCCGCATTCACCCCATCATGCGCGGAGTCATCACCGTCACAGAACCTTCCCAGCTCCCCTCCCAGACATAACCCCGTTCCCTTGCACCTCCCCAAACAGGTCCTTGCGAGAGTGGAACTGCCTCGTGTAGTCTGCGTCCCTCGAATTTAGAAGGACAGACCATGAGACCAGCTGTCGCCGCTCACCAACCGCTCAGCCTCACAGGAGAGACGCTCAGTCTCCTGGCCTGGCACATCCCCGATCTCGTCACCTATCAGCACAACGAAGACGAATGGTGGTTCGCCCCCCTGGATGACAACCTGCCCATCGTCCGACTGAATCGCACCGGCCTGGAGCTGTTACAGGCGATGAACGGCCACACCACCGTCGGGGCACTGGTAGAGAAATACGGGGCGCGGGTTTGTGGACCGGACGGACAGCCGGGCCAGTGGCATCTGGAACATTGGGCCCTGCCCACCTACTCGCTGTGCTACTTCGGCACAGAGCCCCCGGGCGGCCACCGCCACAAGGCCAAGTGGGATCTGCTCCTGCAGCAAATAAGGGAAGGCTGGTCGGGACAGGAAGGGTTCGAGGGAGAAGAGCATCTTGAAGACTTCCATCACCACGAACTGACCGATAGCGGTGAAGACGACGGCCACTTCGACCTGATCGAAACCACCGTTTCGCATCTCTTCCGGGAGCCGAACGACACGCTCAACGGCTTGACCTATGGCCGGCTGCTCATGAAGCAATTGCGGAAGCTGGGCTGGTTCGCTCCCAAACCCCGCGTCATCGTGGAAGTGGGCGGCGGACTCGGATACCTCGCCCGTGAGTTGGGCAAGGAACTCCTGCCCTTTGAAAAGCAGACCATCCGATACATCTCCCTCGACATCACCCAGCCATTCCTCAAGCTGCAAGTCACCCGTGCCAAGGCCGGAGGCTGGGGCGGCATTGGCACCCGCGCCAACGGCGAATGGCTGCCCTTCAAAGACAACTCCGTCGACCTCGTCATCGACAACGAGAACATGGCAGACATGACGCCGGTGAAGTTGACCAGGAAAGAACTCCTCGATGGGAAAGGCGACACGCCGCAACATCAGGAAGCGTTGGATTGGATCAGACGCGTACGGCTGCCGCTGGGCACGGACCTGCCGGAAGACGTGATCTTCAATCTCGGCCCCTTTCGATTCGTGGCAGAACTGTGGCGGGTGTTGAAGCCGGGCGGCAGGGCCTTTCTCACTGAATTCGGGATCGAAGAAGGCTGGCCGGCACCGGTCAAGCTGCCGGGCCACACTGAGTACGAAGTCCAGTACAGCCACCTGCGCCAGGCTACCCGCTGGCTGGGCTTTCAAGAACGTTATCTCTCGCTACCCCAGTTCCTCGCCATCAAACCGGACACCAAAGTGCTCTGTACCGGCGCGGCCTATACCATTCAGCGGTTCTGCCAGGCCATGAACAAGCCCTTCCCCGTGCGTGCCTATACGGAGAAGGAATTGCAGCAGACGCTGGGCGACATACTCCCGAAACTTCACGGCTGTCACTACCACGACGTGGCAGATCCCGCCTGGTTCGGTCTCATCGACTTCAAAGTATTGTTGCTCGAAAAACCAGGCGGGGCCCCGAAAGCCAGCTTCTCGGAGAACCAGGGCTATCGGTGGTATTCGCAGAAATAGGGGGCCGAGGGTAGCCTAGGTGGTTCCCTGTGCTCGCCGACCGCGCACACAAGACTTATCAAATTTCCATATCAAGGGCGGTGCTCGGTCGATGCGCCCAGGGGAGAGCCCACCAGGCCACCCTCAGCAGAGTGGCACCGGAAGAGATGCCTTCATTGGACGAGCGCATTTCCGGGGGGATCATGTCTCCCGGATCGGACACGACTGACACGTCGGATGCCACTAAGAAAACAACGGGTAAGACAGCTCTTACGGTGATCTTGGTCTCTCGAAATAGTTACCTGTGATTCCTTAAACCGCAAGTCAGGACCTACATGGGACTATTCTTTCTGCTCGGTTCCAAATGCATGTCACGGAGAAAATTGAGCACCTCTTCGGCCACAACCCGATGGCCTTCCTCATTGTAATGACCACGCCGCCTGAAGGGGAAAAGGTTTAAAGGATCAGCCTGGGCCTGAAATCTAGGATGTAGATCGATCAGTGGGAGATCTAGGTCTCGCACGATCCGAAGGACCTGCTCCCGATCCTTGTTGACGAACTCTGGCTTGGTGTACCGTTCATACTGCGGCAGGTAGACGAAGACCAGCGTGCCTCCCCATTGGGACACCGTGCTCTTCGCTTGCGACAAAGTCTTAGCAAACAGGTCGAGGTCATCACGAGACAGCGCCGGAAGGGGAGCAAGGGCCTGCACTTCACCTTTGGGTTCCTGCGAATATCTCACCAGAACTTGCTCAGCAGCTTTCCGTAAATGGGACATCTTGATCAGTGCTTCAAATTCATCTGAGTGGCTGAACGGATCACGTAGGTGCTCAGAGAACAGTATCAACTCACTTCGCAGGGTAAAATTCTCCATTGTTCCTTCTACATGCCTTTTTAAGGCCTGATCAATCTCCCCTTGCCTGGCTATCAATCCTTGTGTAAACCCCGGTGTCAGATATTTCCTTAAAAATGTCTTTTTCTCGTTAAGCATCTCTCCCATGTCATTCATTTCAAAATAAAACCAGAGAACCACCCGGGGACGCAGGGGCAGCACATACTCCTTGAGTGTCGCCAGTTCGAGCAAGGGACCATTCCCGTCTCCCCCAAGGTTCAATGTCTTCGGATAGCGGAGCCGGATCAAGGAGGCAAAGTTGGTCTCTGTCTTCACACATGCTCCATGGGCATAGGAATCCCCGATCACGGCAATATCCAGGGAGTCAGGCACGCTCCAGAGGCCCTTTGGATTGTGAAATCCATGCTCATCACTCTCATAAATTACATAGTAGCCGTTCTCATTGCAGTACACCGTGGTGGTGTTGGAAACGCCACCAAGCGGCAGGGCCGGGGTGCCAGCGATCTCGATGACGGGGTCCTCGTAGGATTTCGGCCAGCCTTTGAACAAGAACTGTGGCGCTATGGCAGGCCACGCATCAATGTTCTTGGCTCGCAAATCAGTTAGCACTTGGAGGCGACTTCGTCTGTCAAAGGAAATGCCGGATGGGCTGGCGGCGAGGGCACGTTCGTCAGCATATTGCTCCCCAGATTGGAAGGGAAGCCACTGCATCCGTGACTGAACTGGAGCCAGATCGTCTTCGACCGCAAGCACAAATTCACTTACATATACGCTGATGCAAAGGGCCATGCCGACAAGGACAGCATTGACGCGGAAGTTTGGGGGTAGCCGTAAGGTTGCCAATAACCCGGTGATCAGGATGAGAGGCACGATATATATTGAGTCCCAGCCATGATGTCCGACCAGATAGCACCAGAATCCGTACAGAGCTAGGCTTGCAGCCTTCAAAATAACGTCCGCTATACGTGTGGCCATTTAATCATTCTCCCCATGACGTGAGGGCCCCAAGCAAGACCGGTGCAGGTGTCGCCACGCCGTGGAATCTGACCCATGAAACGCGCGTCTCGCCTCTAAAGCTAAGCAGCAGCGCTACTGTTTGCAGAAAAATTTACAAAGAGACAAGGGAAGGGGGAGCACGAGGGCCTTGAGGAGGCGAGAACAGAAGAAGCCTACGGTGTGTCGCACTCGATTCAATAGCCGAGTTGGATAGGAATGGACTGTTAGGAAGGCAGCACAAATCGCCGAGGACATGTGCCTGTCCCATCTTTCGATTTCTAGAATCCTCTGTCGAAAGGACGAAGCCAAGCTCCGGGGAGTTCACGCCCCGTCTCGAAACGTGAGCGAAATGATCGTGAGGGCAGGAGAATTCACCGGGGAGATCAGGAGTAAAAACGGTGTGAGCTCCACCGCTCTCAAGAGAGGACCAACGATCAGTTGGGTCAGGGAGATGGATATGGAAAAGTGGAACAGTGGTGACCCAAGTGATCAGCCATGCGAGGATCAGCAGGCGCAACCGCAAGGACTCTTGAACGGAAGGCATAGACGCCTCTAGGTAGATTGCATGGAGCTTTGCATCTAAGTTTTCAGTGATTGAAGTCTAGCAAATTCTTCGACTTTGTCTGAATACTCCTTTGGGGGGGGATATCCTCAGTTATGTTCGGGCCACCTGTGCGCTCTGTGCGGTTTCGCTCGGTTAGGAAGGGTCGATCCCACAAACATCCTGCAGATGCTTATCCAGCATCTTTTTCGTTGGACTGTCGGCATGGTGGGATTAAGGAGCACCAGGAGCCAATTCCCGGCCCCCCCTGGAACGGACGCAGTCGCAGTCTTCTTGGGTATCACCAAGGTTTCGTTCACAGACGATCTTCAGGTAGAAATCGATCACCTTCACCTAGAGGTTCCCCCCCGGGATAGAGCGAGTCGCTAAGTCCAAAAGCACTCCTTCGCGCAGACCCAGATCACTGACAAGTACGTTTGGCATCCCCAACGTCTCCATGATCGTCCGGATGATGATGGCTCCGGCGGCGATGACTTCTTCGCGGCCTTTTTCTAAGCCAGGCAGACCAACTCGGTCGGTTTTCTTGCGGCTCAATAGCGTCTGCTCGATTTCTTGAATCGTGCTGAGCTGCAACTGATAATTATGGATTCTGGCCGGCTCGTAGGCTGAAAGTTTCTGCGCCATTGCTGCCAAGCTCGTGATCGTTCCGGCTGTGCCCACGAAGGTTGCTGTCTGATAGTTGCCCATGTCCGGCGACTGCTGCTTTCGTTTCTCTTGCGACCCACTCGCGCGCCTGGCGCACTTCTTCGTCGGTCGGCGGATCATGGTGCAGGAGCCGTTCACAGAGCCTGACGACGCCGATATCGATCGATCGCACAACCTGATTTTCGCCAGGCCGGTCTAAGATGAACTCGGTGCTGCCGCCGCCGATGTCGAGGGCCAGCACGTCGGTCACGCCAATAGGCAAGCCGGAGCGAATACCCAGCATTGTCCGCCTGGCTTCTTCTTCTCCTGAGATCAGTTCGACCTCAAAGCCAACTTCGCGCTTTATGCGATCAAGAAACTCATCTCGGTTCTCAGCATCACGAACTGCGCTCGTCGCGACGGCCGCCGCAGCATCGACATGAGAAGCATCGATGATCTCCCGCCACTCCCTGAGGCACTGGAGCACACGATCCATGGCCTCAACGCTCAGCCGCTTCGTCTGATCGACGCCTTCGCCCAACCGAAGGATTCGTCGCTCAGATCGGACTGCCTCCAGCCGCCCGCCAGGCGGCAGATCGGCAATCAGCAACCGGCAGGTGAGCGTGCCGATATCCACGCCGGCGAGACGCATCGTGCGTGACGAGGTCTTCATACGTCGATCCGAACCTCCGTCATCTCCGATTCAAGCTTCCCTCGCGCCTCTTTGAGCTCTTGGATCTCTTTGACAAGCCGACCGATTTCAGCGTCGTACAGGACCCGTTCAACCGGTTCACCTCCCTCTCGCAGGTTCACCGCTCGCTCGCCGACATCCCGATAGAGCTCGCCCAACTGCTGGTCGAGCTTGCGGATTTCGAGCCGGATGCGCAGCAGTTCCGTTTCTTCCAGCGCACGGTTCGCCGCCTGCGCCGTACCAAGACGCAACGTCGCCAACCCCGACTTCAAGTCATGTTTCAACCGTTGCAAAAATCCCACGTAAGACCTCTGGCTAGGGGCTAGAGGTAAAGGGCAAGGGGCTGGAGGGAAGTCGCTTCTCACCCCCTAGCCTCTAGCCTCGTGCCTCTCGCCTTATTGTTAACTGACCGACCCCAGATCCAACTTCGCTTCCCACCGCCGCAACATCGTTTCTCGCAAGGCACGGTGCACCGACGCCTTCAGCTGCGGGTCCTGCTTCAACAGCGCAAAGGCCTCCTGCCGCGCCTGCTGGAGCAGAGTCGGCATCCCGCACCAGGTTCGCGACGCGAAACTCCGGTATGCCCCACTGGCGGAATCCAAAAAACTCGCCTGGCCCGCGAATGCGGAGATCTTCCTCGGCAATCACGAACCCGTCGGTCGATCGCACGAGTGCCTCCAGCCGCTCCCGCGTCGCCGATGCCGGTTCGCCGGCCGCTTTGGGCTTCGTCGATCGAAACAGCACCCCGCCCGAAGTCATCAATAGACAATAGGACTGGTCTCCGCTTCGCCCGACTCGTCCGCGCAATTGGTGCAGTTGCGCCAGCCCGAACCGCTCGGCATGCTCGATCATCATAACCGTGGCATTGGGCACATCGACCCCGACTTCCACCACCGTCGTTGAGACCAGTACCTGGATCGCCCCCTTCTTATACGACGCCATGACCTGTTCTTTCTCTTCCGACTTCATCCGACCGTGCAACAGCCCGACGCGAAATTCGGCCAACTCGTCCGCTTGCAGCTGTTCAGCACCTTGCATGGCTGCCTGCAGATCGCTCTTCTCCGATTCTTCGACGAGCGGATACACCACATAGGCCTGACGGCCGCCCCGCAATTCATCGCGTAGAATCTGATAGGCCCGCCCCCGCTGGCTGTCGCTCAAGAGAAACGTCCGCACCGGCTTTCGCCCCGGCGGCATCTGGTCGATCACCGAGACATCCAGATCCCCGTACACCGTCATGGCCAGCGTGCGTGGAATCGGCGTCGCCGTCAGCACCAGTACATCAGGCTTATACCCCTTCTCGATGAGCGTCTTCCGTTGGAGCACGCCGAACCGATGTTGCTCATCCACCACCACCAGTCCAAGTTTCGCGAAGGTGACGCCTTGCTGAATGATCGCATGGGTTCCGATCACGACCTGCGCGGTCCCGGAGGTTACCTGCTCGCGAATCGCTTTACGCGCTGCCGCACGTCCACCACCACTCACGAGCACAACGGAAAGCCCGAGCGGTTCCAACAACCTCTTCATCGTTCGATAGTGTTGCTCGGCGAGAATTTCAGTCGGCGCCATCAGTGCCGCCTGGTAGCCCGACCCACAGGCCAGCACCATCGCCTGCACCGCCACGATGGTTTTGCCGGAGCCGACATCGCCCTGCACCAGGCGGTTCATCGGTTTGAGCGATGTCATGTCCGACAGAATCTCGCGGATCACCCGCTCTTGCGCCTCGGTCAGCTGAAAGGGCAGCGTCCGATTCAGCTTGCCGAGGAGCGGCGTCTTCGGATTGAATGAGACCTGTTTGACCTCTTCCTTCATGATTCGTTGCCGCGAGGCCAACGCGAGTTGGAGCACAAACAGCTCTTCGAACGCCAAGCGCCGATGGGCCGGCGTGAGGCCTCGATCGAGCTGTCCCCCATCCGTCCCAGGCTGAGGAAAATGCACATCCTGAATGGCTTGTTGGAGGGGCAGCAATCGATAGCGGGCACGAAGCGGAACCGGCAACACCTCCTGCGCCTCGGCGATATGCGCATCCAGCAAGCTTTTCATGAGCACACGCATCTGCCGGGACGTCCACCCCTTGGTTTCGTGGTACACGGGAACAATACGCCCGACGTGCAGCGGCGCTTCGGATTCTGCGCCCACCACTTCGTATTGCGCGACCTCCATCCTCATAGCCACCCACCCCTGCGCGCCTGCCACCATCCGCCCGGTCAGCATGACGCTCGTCCCGACGGTGAAAAGTTGTTCGAGAAACGGCTGATTAAAGAACACCGCCTGGAGACGCCCGGTTGAATCTTCCACCACAATGTCGAGGATAGCGAGGCGTCGACTGCGGGCCTTCTTCGCCTCGCTTCGGATGATCGTCCCGCAGATCGAGGCCTGCACACCCGGCACCAGTTGCCCGATCGGGGTCATGACCGAGCGATCCTCATAGCGCCAAGGGACGGTCCACAGGGCATCCTCAACCGTCTCGATCCCGAACCGTTGGAGCAACGACGTGCGCCTCGGGCCGACTCCCTTCACGAAACGGATGGGCTGCTCCCACCATGGCCGGGATGGGGTTTCATTCACGACAGGCACATGCTGCACGACTGGCTCCGGTTCGTGCCACGCCCGGGCAGGATCGCGGATAGCCTCGCGCAAGACACCAAGGATGACCGTGGCTTCCTGCAGCCGACGCTGCTGCTCCTCTGCCGGGAGCCTCTGCTGGTCTTCAAGAAACAGCTCACGCAGCTGGAGCAACGCTGCTTCAATCGCCCGTGGATAGACACGATCGGACAGGGCCTGCATGACCTGTGAGGAGACAAAATGACTCAGATTCTTGACGGTGGGCAGATGTGCGAAAGCATCGCGAGACGCGAATTCGATCGGACGCGCGACACGATCCAGCCATTGCTGAAACTGTTCAGGGGGGTTGGGCTCGGAAGAGCGCCGTATCACAGCATCGGATCGTATCACAGCCCTCCCCCCTCCTCAACGACCACTAGTAGGATGCTGAAAAAGTCCGCCAGCTTCGTTCCCGCATCGTTCAGACCCTCAACGTAAGAATGGCTGAAGGGGCTTTTCCGTTCGCCAAGAGCCGTTGAAGGGCGAACGGCCCACACGAAGTGCGGTTTGTACCTCCTCGGGCCTTCTCTCGCTGCGGCCTTGCTGGACGAACTGTTTGAGCCTCCTGCGGGAGGGAGCTCCTCTTGTCCTAGACGTCCAGGACTTCGAAGGTCTGCTGTGCCGAAGTGGGATTTCTCCAGCCTAAGATCCCTGTCAGTTTCCTGACAATCCTTTGTTGAGCTTCCCTAGGGTGCTACACTGAATTTCATCCGAATAGGGCCCCTATGTACCGTCGGAACATTTCTCACATCTTGTATCCCATCGCCTGCCTGCTCGGGCTGTTCATCGTCTATCAAGCCTGGTTCAAACCGACCTATCTGCCTGCGCCACCACCAGACCAACCCAATGCTTCCATGGAAGACTCTCGGGACGCGCAACCAGAACCGCGTCACGATGGCCCAGCGTTACCGGAGCCTAAACAGACTCGACTGATTGATCCCAGCGTGGTTCCGCAAACGACGCATCGCGAACTCTTGGAAACGATTCGCGACGACATCGAGAAAGGGAACGTCCAGGAAGCGGAAACTAAACTGGCCAATCTACCGGCAGCCATCGCAGCCGACCATACTACGCGCCCCTATGTGGCCATCCTCTGGAACAATCTTGGCATTCAACAGGAAAAGTCTGGCGGGACGGCTGTCTCGATTAAGGCCTTCAAGCTAGCCGCGTCACTCGATGCCAAGAATCCCGTCATCCAACTGAACCTCGCCCATGCCTACTGGGAACTGCGCGATCCGGCCATGACGCAGGTCTTTCTGGAAAATCTGGTCGCCCTGGCTCCGAACGAGCCCTTCCCTCATCTGGCGCTGGCCAATCTCTTACAAGAACGGGATCAGCTCGGCGAAGCGGCTCGCCACCTCGATCAAGCCACCGCCCTCGCAAGCAACGACCCCGCCGTGCAATCCTATCTGCGAACCGTCACGGCCAAAGTCCGCCGCACTGAGACGAGCGAAGCACGGCTCAGCAGCCGAGACAGTGCTCACTTTACTGTGAAATTCGACGGGGAAGCCGATCAGGCTACCTGGAGCGCTGTGTTGGATATTCTTGAAGAGGCCCATCGAGAGATCGGCCAAAAATTCGGGCACTTTCCGTCGAAGACCATTGTCGTCGTCCTGCACGCCAACTCCACGTTCCAAAGCGCGACCGGCAGCCCGGTGTGGGCCGATGGGCTCTTCGATCCTGTGCTCGGGCGCATCCAGGTTCCTGCGCAGGACGCTTTGGCAGACCGTGCCTGGCTCACCCGCGTGCTGCGACACGAGTTCGTGCACGCACTCCTGCACGACCAATCCGGCCCCGCCGGCAGCGCCATCCCGACATGGCTCAACGAAGGCTTAGCTATGGAGTTGTCCGGGGATCGCTGGTCGGATCTCGATCAGATCATGAAGCAGGAATTTACCCTGATTCCTCTGCCTGCCTTAGAGGGGGTATGGGGAGGGTTGTCCTCTGATGCCGCGACTGTGGCTTATCTGGAGGCCAACTCGGCCGTGCACTATCTGATCGACCGCTACGGCATGCATCGCGTGCAAGCACTCCTCGCACACCTCAAGGCCAGGCAGGCGCTCTCTGCTGCCATGCAATCGCAGCTCTCGCTATCGTACGAGCAATTCCAGTCCAGATGGATGGATCAGTTACAGGAGCGCAGAAAGAAAATCTAACAGGCTGCGGTCTTGCAGTATCCGCCGGTAGGTCGAACCCTCTACTTCCTCACTAGATCGCTTCCCGCTTCATCCCCTCAGGCCCTGCGCCACGCCAGGCCGGCAGATTCTCGGCTGCATCTTCGTGCCCGGCTGCCACGTCGGTCTCCCCCACGGCCGGCTCGATCGTATCTTCCCATAACATCTGCCGGTCCCGCTCGTTGAACATCCTGATACGAAACTCGATCTGTTGAGATGGGGCCGCTAACCCCTCTGTCTGGCCAACGACGGCCCTGCTGACACGTTCTGCACGCGCAAACCTGCCGGCCCCGGCCGAAAACTGATCCGTCCACACAAGTTGTCCGGTTGCCGGATCGACGGCACGGAGGAAAAACTGGGGTTGACCATCGATAGCGCCCCGGTTGCGGACCTGGGTCACCGTCGTCTGTGGCACGAGATGGGCCACGACCCGGTGGGTGGAACCGGATTCCTGATTGCTGACATTGAGATTCAAGAGACCTTCCCAGAGAAACATGCCTGTGGCCGCGTCATAGACCCGGAGCGTGAACGCTGAAAGTCCGTCAGCCCCAGGGCCGACTCCGCCCGCAAAAATCCGCTCACGCGGTTGACTGTTCGCTGACGCTGCATCCTCTCTCACGTTCAACTCATACGTTTCATCGGAAAGGATTGCGCCGGTCTCGGCATCGTAGGTTTTCACAGTAATCGTGGACGTCTCAGCATTCTCATACCCGACACCAGCCGCCACGACCTTCCTGAGTTTCATTGGCGCAAGAGTCGACAGGTCTTCTGTCCATGCTGTCAGCGGAAGGCCATAGCTGAAGATGGCTATGGCGATCAACGCGACGTAAAAACCCTTCTTCCTCCGCACATCGATCCGCCGCTCCTGATACACCGGCACAAACTCACGCCGGATCGGCCTGATAGATTCTCTCACTTCACCTATCGACTCAGACAACCACTGCATAGTCGTCATGTGCGGTTCTCCCTCGCTTGTGCTGGAGTCTCGCATTGAAGCCCTTCAAGGTATATTCCTCACTGTGGGGAGAAAACCCTTCGAAAGAGGGGGGAGATACGTTGAATAGTCGCGCGCCACGGTCCATGAACGTTGGCGGACTGTTTCAGCCAGTTGTTTAGGAGGAGGATCGCATCGTGAGTGGAAAAGCGGTTACTTGTGCGGTATTTCTCGACTCGGTTTACCGGGACTCCCGGAAGCCCCATCAAGCGGAACCTTGCCAAAGACGGCGTACCGATAGCGGGCCACAAACCAATAGAGCAGATAGCCGAAAGGCTTGACCAGTGGAAGGCTCAAGAGGACTGAGAGGACCCGCCCGCCCTTGAGGCCAGGCAGGAGGGCCAGAAAGGCATCGAGTCCACGGGCAATCTCCCCGTTAGGATGGACCAGGAAGGCGGCGTCTGGACGACCTGGCCGATAGCTCTCCCCCAAGGCCTGCTTGGCCTCGTCGCTTTGATAGGGAATCATCCGTATCGGGGTGGCATCAGCGCGAGCCTCCAGTCGTTCGAGGCCCCTCTTGGCCGTGACACAGAGGCGGCATTGCCCATCATAGACCAGCAGACAAGCTTGAGACGCTCTGTCGGATAGATCTGCCATCGCTGTGTCCCTCGCAACCATCCACTCCTGGCGTCGGGCTAGTCACGGATGCTCAAAAAGTCTGTCCAGCAAGGCCGCAGGCTGGTCGAAACCGGAGGCGTACCCACTGGGGCGCACGGTGCGACGAATAAGGAGCACCAAGTCTGTGCGCGCCGCCGAGTCAGTGAGGCGGCCGGGTCCCCGTTGAGGATTTCGATGAGCCGAGAACGACGCTGGCGGACGTTTTCAGCATCCTACCTGTCCTGTTGCTGTGCGGAGCAGCAGCGGGTATCATTCCGTCCATGCAGCACAACTGGACAATCATCGGCCTGCTCGCGGGGCTCTGCCTCATCGGAGCCACTACCACCCAGCTCATACCGGCTGCAACTGAGGCAGGCCGAATCGGATGGATGCTCTTTCTGATCGCATTTCCTCTAGCTCTCGGGAGCCTCGTGTGGATCGGATGGACCTGGACCGCCATGGCCTGCGTCATCTATGGAACGGTGGGATTGGCGTTAGACCTTGCCACAGTCACGAGCATTCTGGGCGGACAGGGCGAGACAGGTGCCCTCTTCCTCTTCAGTGCGATGAGCGGGATCGTAAACTTTTTGCTGGTCCTGTTCGGCGGGCGCGCGTTTTTGCATTCGTTCCAGGTGACCGCGCTTCCAGGATCCCGTCCTCCCAGTCCTCCGTCCCCTTCTTCATCCGTAAGACCTTGATCCGTTCAAATCCGGCATCCGTCAACCAGGCCTTCGTCCCGGCTGCCGAATAGGTATTGCCCCGCTCGGTGAACAGCAACATAGAGACCGCGAAGAGACTCGCTTCTTCGGGAAACAATCCTTCCCGGTCGTAGAGAAAGGCATCCTGAATCAGGAGTCGGCCTCCGGGATTCAAGGCGGCAAACGCGCCCCGAAACACCGCCTGGTTGTCTTGCGGCGAATAGATGTGGAGCACGTTCGAATACCAGATGACATCGAAGGCGCCGGGAATGGCTTCCGTCAGCAAATCCAACGGCAGATAGGAGAGGCGCGCACCGGCCTTGTGCGTCGACGCGATCTCCTTCGCTACGTCGAGGGCTGCGGGACGATCGCACACCGTGGCACGGAGCCGGGGATTCTTTGCGAGGAAGGCCATTGCATAGGTGCCGGGACCGCCGCCAAGATCGAGCAGGGTCCGCGCGCCACGCAGGTTGATCTGGGCCGCAATCTTCGGAGCCGTCTCCAGGGTCCGGTGATGCATCGCCCACGTGAACCGACGACGATAATCCGGTTCATCCGGTTCATCGTGATCGAGCGGCAGTCCTGTCTTCACCGATTCCAGCAGGCGGCCCCAATCAGCCCAATGGCTCGTGATCAGCCTGAGATAGTCTCCCCGATAAGCCGGATGGTGTGCGTTCAACACTGTGGCACTCAACCGACTGTTCCGATAGGTCTCGCCCTTTTTCTTCAGCAAGCCGGCCATTGCGAGATTCCGGCAAAGAATGTCGAGACCCCGCTCACTGACCTTCATGTCACGAGCCAGGTCAGAAATCGTCCAGGCGGCCGTTCCGATGGCTGTGAAGAGGTTCAGCTCAAGGGCGCCGATGAGGACCCGCGGCAACCGGTATGCCGTAATCGCATCGCGAAAGTCATCGAATGTGGCGATCTTCCTGCTCACCGGGCCGCGCCAATCGTCTGGACGCACCAGCGCATCAGGCCCTGCACGGCCACAGGATTTGTCAGGTCCACGCTCCGTTCGAAGCGAGCCGCCACATACTCATCGTTCATCTCGGTCTGTTCAGAAAATCCTGATTTCAGCAGAATCGCACGGTACTTTGAGACAGCCGGTTGGATGTAGTACTTGGCCTGCTTCGCAATCTCGTCAGTGCCGAGATCCTCCGGCGTCCCATCGGACAGGAGGGTCATCACATCGTCAAGCGCCATGCCATACTGGCAGAGCAGCCGTCCGTCCGGCGTCAGCTCCAGCAGCCATCCATCGGAGCCAAGGTCCATCGCCAACGCACCGCCGGCTTCCAGTTCCTGTAGCTGGGGAAACGCCGGGGCCAGAGAGGTCCTGAGAGCGGCCCAGGACGTTGAGGCTTCGTCACTCATGCATGCGACTTTCGATGGGGCGGTACCCCGCCCTGCCCGGACAGACTGGCACGCAGGGTCGCCAACCGTTGGATATTCTCTTCGAGCTTTGGTAGCTGATATTTGCGATCCATATGCACCACCAGTTCAAGGAGATCCGCCGCCTCACGCAGATTGCCGGTCTCTTCGTAACATTGAGCCAGCACATAGCGCGCTCCGCCTGTCCGCAGCTCATCGCCCGATCGCTCGGCAATGGACTGACTGGTTTGGCAACAGGCGATGGCGTCGTCGTAGCGATGCTGCATCAAAAACGTTCGCCCGATCATGCGCCAGGCATCAGCCACGCCGCCTTGATTCCCCAACCGCCGCATCAGGACCAGCGACTGTTCATAGTATCGAATCGCCTGCTCGAACTCTTTGGTCTCGCGAGCGACCAAGCCTAGATCCGAAAAGAGCACCGATTTGCCGGCCTCATCGTGGGACTTACACATGAGATCCAAAGCTTCGAGATAATAGGCTTTGGCGCGATCCCATTCGCCTGCATCGGCCCTGAGGTTCCCCAAATTGCCCAACGTCGTCCCGATCCCCTTCTCATCCCCAAGAATCTTCTGGAGTTCCAGCACCTCTTGGTAGTAAGTCTGGGCCGATTCCCGACGCCCGCTGACCGCACAAATATTCCCGAGATTTCCCAGCGTAGACGCCAACGCCCGTTGGTCCCCGGTCAACCGGTCACATTCCAACGCTTTCGCATAGCAGGTGTAGGCGTCGGTATAGAGGCCGCGCGAAAAATGCTCGTTTCCCTGACGGTTGAGTTCTTCGGAGAGTCCGTTGCGTAGTGTCATGATGAGGGCTGAAGCAACCGTTCCACTGCCTGCTTGGCACCGGTGAGGATCGAGGCACCATCGCCAACCAACAGACTATCGAAATTGTACTTGAGGAGACGGCGCAGTCCCTCTCGGGCCTTCGCCGCATCGGCATATCTTTCAGGAGGCAAGAGACTGACGAGAGCCGGCCGGCTTCCCGATCAAGGCATCGCCGACAATTAACACACCCTTCCCCTGCTGAATGAACAAGGCTGATTCGCCGGGAGACTTCTGGTCATTTAGATGGATCACCCAAATCCCGCCTGTGAGCAACTCCCCGTCTCTGAACGTTTTGGTCGGCTTGAGATCCATCTGCGGCGCGTCGGCCTCCGGCACTTGCAGCTGGCAGCGAAACTCGTCTTGGTACTTCGCCGCTTCGCGGGCATGGTCGCGATTCGTCACGATGATGTAATCGACGGGGCCGTTGCGGAGGATCACGGAACTCGCCTCGCCTGTCATCGGCGGAGGGTCGATGAGAATCTTGTGTTCCCCGACCGTCAGGAAGAGCCCGTTGAAATTGAGCTGCTTCTCCTCAGAGAACCAGGACCATTGCCAAATGCCGGGAAGCAGGTTTTTCATAATAAGAGTCGATGGCTTCTAGCTGATAGCTTATGGCACAGAAGGATTCACAATGCGGCGACGGCATCTTTAACGGTTTTCGTCACCTTCGTCAGGATACTCGCCTCGTTCGGCAGATCAATGATGTCATCTTCTGAGATCGTAATAAATTTCCGATTCGGCCCCTTCGTCAGGGAAATCAGAAACATACTATTCGAAGGCGTGACGGGGATAACGACCTGGACGGATGCATCAGTCCCCTTCACCACCTCCAAAAATTTCTGCTTTCCCTCTTCCATCTCATCCATCGTCTTTTTCCCTCTCCCCCGGCGGAAGTCGGTATGTCCTCTGCACCGCGGCTGAGGGATCCTAGTCTGCGCGCGTCGAACGAGCACCGCTTTATCGTGCGCGTTCCGCGAGCAGCGGGATTCCTCAGCCGCGGTGCGCCTTACATCTTGTTGCTTCCAGCTCCCAACAGCTTTTCAACTTCCGCCAGAATCACCTCTTCACCAGCCAGATCCATATTGCCGACACGCTGCCACCGGATCACGCCCTGCTGATCGATCACATACACGTTGGGAATGAACTTCCCCCCGCCATACAATTTGTCCGTCACCTTGTTCGGATCAAGCAGATAGGGGTACGTGACTTTCACGGGAAAAACGGACAAGAACTCGCCGACTTCTTTCTTCGAGTTACCGTTAGAATTGACGCCGAGCACGGCCACGTCTTTGCCCTTCGTCATCTCAGAAACTTTTTGGAGCGTCGTACCCTGCATCATACAAGGGTCACAGATATGAAACAGTCCGAGCACCACGACCTTCCCCTTATAGGTATCCAACCCCACGGTCTCACCGGTAATGGCCGTCAACGAAAACGAGGGGGCCTTCTCGCCGACCTTAAAAAATCCCGCGGCAAGGACCAGATGGGCCGCAAGAACAGGGACCAGCAGCGCACCGAGTATCGATAGCGTTCGTTTCATAGAAGCCTCCATTTCTTGAGAAGGGCCGAGGGCAGAGTCCTGAGCGAAAACACAATCCATCCGAGCTCAGTACTCATAAACTGAGCACCCGGCACTTCCTGACGCGCTATCCTACCATGCAGAATTTTTCAGGGGCAATGGCGTCAGCGAAGAGTCGAGCCGACGGAGGGAAAACGAGGGCTCGCGAGGGAGAAGAATCGTCGGCTGAGCCGCAAGGCGCATGGTGAGGAACCGCACCTGATGTATCAGCTCCGTTCCAACAAGGGAGTAATCAGTTCGGGTAGATCGAGAACGTCTCGCCAAAAATGGAGACGATAACAATCCACCTGCTGCACCAGGCATCCTGTTAGATGGATGGGTCGAAGAGACCGAGCTGCCATTCCTCAGCGCGGGTCAAGGCAATGGGATAGCGTTCGGTAAAGCAGGCGTTGCAATACTGGCCCGGTGTGCCGGGGGAGGCGTTCAGCATGCCATCGAGACTCAAATAGGCGAGGCTATCGGCCGTGATGTACTTCCGGATTTCTTCGATGGAGTGGCTGGAGGCGATAAGCTCCTTCCGAGTCGGCGTGTCGATGCCGTAGAAGCAGGGAGAGATGATCGGCGGCGAACTGATGCGCATATGCACTTCTTTGGCCCCGGCCTGGCGAATCATCTTCACTATCTTACGGCTCGTCGTGCCCCGCACCAGCGAGTCATCGACCACCACGACCCGTTTTCCCTCCAGCACCTCCGGCACGGCATTGAGCTTCACCTTCACGCCGAAGTGACGGATCGATTGCTCCGGTTCAATGAAGGTGCGGCCGACATAGTGATTCCGAATCAACCCGAGTTCGAACTGAATCCCCGCCCCTTCAGCATAGCCGAGCGCGGCAGGCACCCCGGAGTCCGGTACGGGAACGACGATATCCGCCGGCACCGACGATTCTTTCGCCAGTTGTCTGCCCAAGGCCTTGCGCGTGGAATAGACCGCGTTCGCGCCGAAGATCTTGCTGTCCGGTCGAGCAAAGTACACATATTCAAAGACACACATAGCCGGACTGACAGGCGGAAACGGCTTATGACTCGTCACGCCCTTGTCGTTCAGCACGACCAGTTCGCCCGGCTCAATCTCGCGGACAACTTCTGCACCGAGCAGGTCGAACGCGCAGGTTTCCGAGGCCACGAGGTAGGTATCGCCCAGCCGGCCGAGGCAGAGCGGCCGGAACCCATGCGGGTCGCGTACCGCGATAATCCCGTCGTCCGTCTGCAAGACGACCGAAAACGCCCCGCGCACCTGGCTTAACGCATCGATAATGCGGGCCAGCAATGTATCGCCCCGCGAATGGGCGATCAAATGGATGATGACTTCGCTGTCTGAGGTGGATTGGAAGATGGCGCCGTACGCTTCGAGCTCGTGGCGAAGCACTTGAGCATTGATGAGGTTGCCGTTATGAGCGAGCGCGAGATTCCCAAACGCAAAGTTGACCGAGAGCGGCTGGACATTCTTGAGATCGTTCCCCCCGGCCGTGGAGTAACGATTGTGGCCGATCGCCATCGAACCGGTTAATTGATCGAGCGCGTGATTATTATAGATATCCGCGACAAGCCCCTTCCCCTTATGGATATGAAAGTGCTCACCATCGCCCGAGACGATGCCGGATGCTTCCTGTCCTCGATGCTGGAGGGCATACAACCCGAGATAGGTGAGGTTTGCCGCTTCCTTGTGGCCGTAAATGCCGAAGACGGCACATTCGTCGTGGAACTTATCGGGGGTGATCATGGGTATGGGGTGAGGCGTGAGGGGTGAGGCGATTGGAAGAAATTCTTGGTCTTGACTCATGACCCCTTTACCCCTTACCCCTAACCGCTCACGCTTTATTCAGCGTTCGGTCAATCGAAAAAGCCCACCGGTCGTGAAGTTGATCGACCGGAAGATCGATGCGGCAACCTTCGCTCCATTGCCCCTTCTCCACATCGATGACGAAACGATCGCCTCCAACCTTCCCGATCTTCACCGCTGGAATACCGGAGTCCCAGGCGCGATTCAATACCTGGTCAGCCATCTCGGGCTTCACCGACAGGACCACCCGCGATTGGCTCTCACCGAACAAGAGAGCATCCCGCCGCAATGTATCGAGAGGTAATCTTACCACAGCCCCTCGCTTGGCGTCCGGGGCAGAGATACAACATTCAGCCAGTGCAACAGACAATCCGCCATCCGAGCAATCATGGGCTGATTGCACGACTCCCTCGCGGATCACTTTCAATATGAAATCATGGAGTTCCTTCTCCGTCTCAAGACTGATGAGCGGCGGCGATCCCTGCTCCCGGTGGTGGAGCACTTTCAGATATTCACTGCCGCCCAAATCCTCCTTCGTCTTGCCCAGAAGGAGAATTGCATCCCCGTCCTGCTTGAACCACTGCGTCATCGTCAGATCGGCTGAATCGATCAGACCCACCATCCCCAACATCGGTGTGGGATAAATCGAGAGACCATTGGTTTCATTGTAGAAGCTCACGTTGCCGCTGACGATGGGAACCTTGAAATATTCGCAAGCATCCTTCATTCCCTCGATCGCCAACACAAACTGCCACATAATGTCGGGCCGCTCCGGGTTACCGAAATTCAAACAGTCCGTTAGCCCGATCGGCTCCGCACCGGAGCAGACCAGATTTCTCGCCGCCTCGGACACCGCAATGCGAGCCCCTTCGTAGGGATGTAGCAGGCAGTAACGGCTATTACAGTCCACCGTCATCGCGAGAGCCTTATTCGTCCCCTTGATCCGGACCACCGCCGCATCGGAACCGGGCCGGACCATCGTATTGGTTCGCACCATGTGATCATACTGTTCATAGACCCAGCGTTTGCTCGCAATCGTCGGAGACTCCAGCAATGAGAGCAGCGCCGCGCTGGCATCCTTCACATCGGGAAGGGCATCGTAGTTCAGGTTGGTCAGCATGTCCTGGTAAGCCGGCGGCGAATAGGGGCGCTCGTACCGTGGTCCGTCATCGGCCAGCGACTTCGCCGGAATCTCTGCCACCACCCTGCCCTGGTCCCTCACGCGGAGAATCCCGTCACCCGTGACCCGTCCCACCACCGCTACGTCGAGATCCCACTTCTTGCAAATCCTGATGCATTCGTCTTCTTTGCCCGCCTGCGCCACCATCAGCATGCGTTCTTGGGATTCCGACAACATCAATTCATACGGCGTCATCCCGGCTTCGCGCCTCGGCACATCGGTCAGGTCCAGATCGATTCCGTTGCCGGCACGCGACGCCATTTCGCAGGACGAACTGGTCAAGCCGGCCGCCCCCATGTCCTGAATGCCGACGAGCAGATCGCCCGCCATCAGTTCGAGACAGGCTTCCAGCAACAGCTTCTCGGTAAAGGGATCGCCCACTTGCACCGTGGGCCGCTTTTGTTCCGATTGGTCGTCGAAGGAATCGGACGCCATCGTCGCCCCGTGAATCCCGTCGCGACCGGTCTTCGAGCCGAAATAGATCACCGGATTGCCGACCCCGGCCGCTGTTCCGAGGAAGATCTTGTCTTTATGCGCAATGCCGAGACAAAACACGTTCACGAGCGGATTCTGCGAATAAATATCGTTGAAGACGATTTCGCCTCCGACCGTCGGCACCCCCATACAGTTCCCATAACCCGCGATGCCAGCCACGACGCCCTTGACCAGATGCCGGTTCTTCGCATTGTCGAGTCCACCGAACCTCAACGCATCGAGCAGGGCAATCGGCCGCGCGCCCATCGTAAAGATGTCGCGGAGAATCCCGCCCACCCCCGTCGCCGCACCTTGATAGGGCTCGATGAACGAGGGATGGTTGTGCGACTCCATCTTGAAGACCGCGCAGAGTCCGTCGCCGATATCCACGGCACCGGCGTTTTCCCCCGGCCCCTGAACCACCCGCGGCCCCGTCGTCGGCAGCTTCTTCAGATGCACGCGCGAACTCTTATAGGAGCAATGCTCCGACCACATGACCGAGAACATGCCCAACTCGGTGATATTCGGTTCCCGTCCGAGTATCTCGATGATCTTCTTATACTCGTCGTCCGTCAGATTATGTTGCGCGATGAGATCTTTGGTGATTGGCTGGCTGACAGGTCCCATAATTTACACTTCACACTCATATTGTTTCTTGATTTGAGTCTTCTCACTTGCAGGACAACCGCTCGCGATGTTGCATCAACCGCCGTGAGCATCGAACTGCCTATTCTACGCAGGCATCATCTTCAGCTGCTTCTTGTGTCCCTTCAGCGACTCCAGCATTGAGAGGAAAATCAGCTTCCCGTCGTCATTCCCCAACACCTCTTCCGCGCAGCGTTCCGGATGCGGCATCATACCCAACACATTCCCCTCGGCATTGATGATCCCGGCAATGTTATCGAGTGAGCCGTTCGGATTCGCTTCCGGCATCACCTTGCCCTCCGGGGTGCAATAGCGGAGCACAACCTGCGCGTTGGCCTGCATCGCCGCGAGCGTGACCGGATCGGTATAGTAGTTGCCGTCTGCATGGGCGATCGGAATCTTGAGCACCTGGCCGGACTCGCAGGCGCCGGTAAACGCCGTGGCCGCATTCTCAATCTTCACGAACACATCCTTGCAGATAAAATGCAGCGACTTATTCCGGAGCATGGCCCCGGGCAGCAGCCCTGCTTCGAGCAGAATCTGAAACCCGTTGCAGATGCCGAGCACCATCCCGCCCTTCTTCGCGAACTCCTTCACCGCGCCCATCACAGGCGAGAACCGCGCAATGGCACCAGTCCGCAGATAGTCGCCGTAGGAAAATCCGCCGGGCAGGACAACCGCATCCAACCCCGCCAGCAGGGTCTCCTTGTGCCAGATCATCTCCACATACTGCCCCAACACATCCTTGAAGACATGCTGACAGTCGTGATCGCAATTACTACCCGGAAAAACCACCACGCCGATTTTCATTTCACCACCCTCACTGCAACTCATACCGATATTCTTCCACGATCGTATTGGCCAACAACTTTTCGCACATGGCTTTTACCGCGGCATCTGCTTTCGCCTTATCCGTTTCATTCACATCCACTTCCATATACTTCCCGACTCGCACATTGCTTGTATTCTTGAACCCCAGCGAATCAAGCGCATGCTCAATCGCCTTCCCTTGCGGGTCCAAGATACCTTGCTTCAATGTGACATGAATTTTGGCTTTCACGGCTTACTCCCCTGCTCAGATGCTTTTGTCTGTCTATCCACGTATTTCCTGATCCAGAAAATTCCCGCGATCGTCCCGAGCCCACCGAAGACAAGCGCCACAAATGCCCAACGCCAGGGTGATTCGTCCAGACGATAGGCCATCATGCCCACCACCGCCGCCCACACAAAAATGGCCGCCACCAACCCGTAATTCATGAACAACCGCAGAAACCCCTTCACGACTCTCCCCTCTTCACTTTCCCCCTCCCTCCCCCAAAGGAAGGATTGGGAGACTCCCATGAGGGGATACCGTGGTTAGCCTCCACTGCGCGCATCGAACGAGCACAGTTTTATCGTGCGCGTTCTGCGAGCACAGAGGCTACCACGGTGTCCCCTCACTATCCGCACACCCTTCTCAACACTTCCTGATACGCCTCTTCAATCTTCCCCAAATCCTTCCGAAACCGATCCTTATCCATCGACTCCTTCGTCGTCTGGTCCCAGAAGCGGCAGGTGTCAGGCGAAATCTCATCGGCCAAGATTAGTTTGCCGTTGTGCATCCCGAACTCCAATTTGAAATCGACGAGGATCATTTGTCGCTCACGGAAGAAGGGCTGGAGGACCCTGTTCACGTGTAACGCGAGCCGCTTAATTTCCAGCAGCTGATCCGGCGTCGCCAGCTTGAGCAACCGGATGTGCTCGTCGGCGATGAGCGGATCGCCCAGTGCATCGTTCTTGTAGTACCACTCCACGATGGCCGGCTCGATAGGCTCACCCTCTTTCAACCCCAGCCGCTTCGCCAAACTGCCGGCCACGACGTTGCGGACTACCACTTCGACCGGCACGATCGTCACCTTCTTCGTGAGCAATTCCCGGTCGCTCAATCGCTCGACAAAGTGCGTCGGTACACCGGCCTGCTCCAGCAACCGAAAGAGCCGCTCCGACACCTTGTTATTGATGACGCCTTTGTCGGCGATGGTCCCGCGCTTCTGCGCGTTGAACGCCGTCGCATCGTCCTTGAAGTACTGAACGACCTGATCCGGCTTGTCGGTCGCGAACACTTTCTTGGCCTTACCTTCGTAGAGTAGCGTTCCTGTTGCCATAGTTATGCCTCAACTGCTGTCATAGTTACTGAGCCAAGACCTCGATGATCTCGTCCAAGGATCGGACCGTCCCCAGCAAGGTCGGATGACCGAACCGCCGGTTATGCCGGTACTCCTTCACCTTCTCCAACGCCAGGATCAAACTCTGAAAGTCTTCCAGCCGTGACGTTTCAAAGTAGGTGATGAAATCCAGATCGTCGAGGCCGGTCGCATGGTAGAGCTTCCGCTTGACTGTCTTGTTGTAGGGCAACGCGGCTTCAGTATGTTCCTGCATCATCGCCGCGCGCTGCTCCTGAGAAAGGGCCCACCAGTCCGCATCCTTCCGGATCGGGATCACGATGACATAGGGCTTGGGACCCGGCTCGCTGGGAGCCTTGAGATCCGCCTTGATACTATCCGGCATGCCCGGCACATAGTTGGCCTTCTTCGTCAGGCCGGAAAAGACCGTGCTGCTGATCAGGTGCTTACCAAAAGCACTGCCCTGAAGATCCAGGAGAAACTGTTGGGTCTCGCGCAGCTCGGTCGCGTGAATGCGAAAGAGCAGGTCCGCGTGGTCGGACAGTCCGCGGAGGAGATAGGTGTCGATCGCCAGTTTCTCTCGATACTGCTCGACTACTCCCTTCAGGACAGTCAATTGCGCGATACGCGCCGACTGATCCTGTTTCGCCCAGTCTGCATCGAGGCTGAAGGAAGCAAAGGTGCCATAGACGCCCGGCTCGCTCAAAAGCTTGTCGCGATCGGCTGCTTCAACGGCCGGCACTATCACCAGGCCAACCAACACCAGCACAACAACGCGCACGAAAACAGATGGTCTCATCATTTCCCCCTCTTCACTCGTTTACGTGTGACCGAGCCGAATACCCGCCGGAAAATCTTGTCGAGATGGCGCAGATAATACTTCGGATCGAAACAAGATTTGATCTCTCTTGCCGTGAGATGTTTCGCCACGAAGGGATCCCTGCCGACTAATTCTTGTAGCCCCCCCGCCCCTTTCCAGGAGGCCATGGCATTGCGCTGGACGGCTTCATACGATTCCTTCCGCTGTGCCCCCTTCTCGATGAGCAGCAACAGCAACCGTTGCGAATAGACCAGTCCCCCGGTGAGATCGAGGTTACGTTTCATATTGGCTGGGTAGACGACCAGATGCTTAATGACGTCGGTGATCCGAGCCAGCATGTAATCGATCAGAATCGTGCTGTCCGGCATGATTACTCGCTCAACGGACGAATGGCTGATGTCGCGCTCATGCCACAGCGCGACGTTCTCCATCGCCGCGAGACTATTGCCACGCACAACGCGCGCCAGCCCACAGAGATTCTCCGAGGCGATCGGATTCCGCTTGTGCGGCATCGCCGAAGATCCTTTTTGCCCTTCCGAAAAATACTCTTCCGCTTCGAGCACCTCGGTCCGTTGCAGATGGCGAATCTCCGTCGCAAACTTTTCGATGCTGGCAGCCAACAGCGCCAACGCCGAGGCATAGGATGCATGGCGATCGCGCTGCACGATTTGATTGGAGACAGGGTCCGGCGTGAGCCCCAGTTTGGCGCAGACGTACTCTTCCACTTCAGGCCCTTGATGCGCGAACGTTCCCATCGCACCGGAGAGCTTGCCCACCGCGATCTCCTGCCGCACGTGCGTCAATCTCTCCCGGTGCCGGCAGGCTTCTTCGTACCAAATGGCCAACTTAAAGCCGAACGAGATCGGCTCGCCATGGATGCCGTGCGAACGGCCGACCATCACTGTGTTCTTGTACTTCAGCGCCTGCCGCTTCAAGACGACGATCAACTCCTCAAGATCGTCGAGGATGAGGTCGAGCGCCTCGGTCATCTGTACGGCCAAGGAGGTGTCCACAATATCCGACGAGGTCAGCCCCATGTGGAGAAACCGATGCTCCGGCCCGACCGAATCCATAAGCGATTCGAGAAAGGCGATCACATCGTGTTTCGTGACCTTCTCGATCCTGGCGATCCGCTTCACATCGATCGTGGCCTTCTTCGCAATCCGAGCCGACGTGCCTCGCGGGACCTGTCCGGTTCGTTCGAACGCCGCGCAGGCAGCCAGCTCGACTTCGAGCCAGATCTCGTACTTACGTTTCAGTTCCCAGATGGCCTTCATCTTGGGACGGGTATAGCGCTCAATCATGGCGGCCTACGTTTTACCTTTCACGCCTGACGCCTCACTTCTTTTGGCGGCCAGCGTCAATTCCCTGTTCAAGACCTGATCCAGAATGCCGTTCACGAACTTCGACGCTTCGTCGTCGCCGAAACTTTTCGCCAATTCGATCGCTTCGTTCACCGTCACCTTGGCCGGCACGTCATCCATCCACAGCAGTTCATACACGCCGGCTCGCAGGATATTGCGATCCACAATCGGCATGCGGCTGATCTTCCAGTTGGTGGCGTATTTCCCGATGAGGGCATCCAGGTCTTTCTTCTTCTCCAGCACCCCGGCCACGAGTCGTTCGGCAAAGGCCTTCACCTCATCCGTGGCCTCGTTCTCCTTCCAGAATACATCCAGCCACAGGCCCGGCCTGCCATGGATATCGTACTGAAACAGAATCTGGAGCGCGCGCTCCCGGGCTTGATGGCGTGATCCCATGGTTAGCCCGCATTATTCATGACGGTTCGTCGCGAAATCGCTGAGCCGCGTCGCGAGACCGGCGCGCGGAGCCCTGAAGACCCGATGCGTACTCGTGCAGTACGTGGAGGGTCCGAGGGGCGAGCCCGCCGGCCGAAGGCTCGTCGTAGCAGCGGATCGGCGATTGTAGCAGAAGTGTTCATGAACAATGCGGGCTAAGCCTTGCGCTTTCGCGGCGCCCGCTTCTTGGCCCCCCGGACTCGCGAGACATCAGCGCTCGGCGGAGTCTCCTCACCCACCCGTAACAGACGCATGACGGTCGCCATTTCGATCGCGGACCTGGCCGCTTCTCCGCCACGATTGAACTTGGTCGGCTCAGCCCGCTCGAATCGCCTGCGCGATCGTATGCGTCGTCAGCACGCCGAAGATGATCGGCACGTCGGCATCCAGCGCCGCCTGCCCGATCCCGCGGCTGGCCTCCGCGCTGATGTAATCGAAATGCGGCGTGTCGCCGCGAATGACCGCCCCGAGACAAATCACCGCATTGAACTGCTTCGTCCGCGCCATCGTCCGCGCCACCAAGGGAATCTCGAACGCCCCCGGCACCCGCACCACCTCGATGTCGTCGGCCTTGACCCCGTGTTTGGTCAACCCCTCGACGCAGGAACTCAGCAGCTTACTCGTGACGAACTTATTGAACTTCGCGACCACAATCCCAAACCGCAACCCCGTCGCATCGTGAGACCCTTTTCGCAGTTTCATTCCTCGTTATCTTCTCCTCCGGCACTTCGCCACAGCTGGTTGGGGTAGTCCCCACTGCGCGCATCGAACGAGCACCGCTTCATCGTGCGCGTTCTGCGAGCAAGAAACGGGCTCGCCTCCCTGCTCGACACTTTTCGCGCGTCTCTACCCCCTTTACGCATTCAGTCCGCTTGACGGAGGTGCGCAGGGATGATCTCGACTGCGGCCGTCGAGCGAGGCTCCTTCCAGGGCGCGCGCTCCGGGAGCCAAGAGATCGCGCCTTCCACCCACCTTAAACTTTTTTAGAATGTGCCCCATCTTATTCTTCTTCGTTCGCAGGTACCTCACATTCGCCGCACGCGGCTGAATCTCGATCGAGACGCGCTCAACCACCTTCAATCCGTACCCTTCGATGCCGACGATCTTGCGCGGATTGTTCGTGATGAGCTTGATCTGATGCAGCCCGAGATTGACGAGAATCTGCGCCCCCACGCCGTAATCGCGCAAGTCCGCCTTAAATCCCAGCTTCAAATTCGCCTCGACCGTATCGCTGCCTTGATCTTGCAGCCCATACGCCCTGATCTTGTTGAGCAGTCCAATGCCGCGCCCTTCTTGATTGAGGTAGAGCAGAACCCCGCGCCCTTCCTTTTGAATCACTTCCATCGCCTTATGGAGTTGGTCTCGACAGTCGCACCGCAACGATCCAAGCGCGTCGGCGGTCAAACAGCCCGAGTGCACCCGCACCAGGGTGGGATCGCCTCCCTCCACGCGCCCTTTCACCAGGGCAATGTGCGTGACGCCGTCGACTTCGTTTTCAAACGCCACCGCCTCGAAATCACCGAACATCGTGGGCAGCCGCGCACTGGCCATCCGCCGGACAAAGGTCTCGCGCTGCATGCGGTATTCGATGAGCGCTTTGATCGTGACCATCTTCAGCTTGTGCACTTTGGCAAACTTCGTCAACTCCGGCACGCGCGCCATGGTGCCGTCCTCGTTCATGATTTCGCAGATCACGCCGGCGGGAGCGAGCCCGGCCAACCGCGCCAGATCAACGGAGCCTTCGGTCTGCCCCGCGCGCTTCAACACGCCACCTAGCTGCGCCTTCAAGGGAAAAATATGGCCGGGGCGCGCCAGGTCGCTGGGCTTGGACTTCGGATCGATCGCCACGTGAATCGTCGTGGCCCGATCCGCCGCAGAGATTCCCGTCGTAATGTCTTTCCGTGCATCAATCGAAACGGTAAAGGCCGTGCCGAAGGTGGCAGTGTTCTCCACCGCCTGCTGCGGGAGGTGGAGTTCTTCGACTCGCTGGGGAGTCAGGGCGAGACAGATCAATCCACGGGCATGTTTGGCCATAAAATTGACGGCGTGGGGTGTGACGTGCTCAGCAGCAATGACGAGATCGCCTTCATTCTCACGATCTTCGTCATCGACGAGGATGATAAATTTCCCCTTCTTGATGTCCCTGATTGCGTCTTCGATGCTGTGAAAGGGAGAAGCCATGGTTTCCTACAATTCCGCGGAGTTATCGCCCGCTGCTGCCGCACCACATAACCCTGTTTTGCCCCTCACTGTCAACGGGAAAAGCGGCCCTTTCACCGGTCTGGATCGCCCCAGACACCGGTCCGCCTGAGGGCCAGGGCGACGCTGGCTGCCGCGGCGAGCGACAAGGCGGCAAAAAGCCAGAGTCCCGGTCGGAACGTGCCAGAAAGATCCTTCAAGGCCCCGAGCCAGAGCGGCAATAAGAACCCGCCGAATCCGCCGGCAGCACCGATGATGCCGGAAGCGATGCCGATCCGTTTCGAAAACCGTTCCGATACGACCTGGAACACGACGCCGTTGCCGAAGCCCATTGCCGTAATAGTTCCTATCAAGACCGGCAAGGCCCATTCGATCGGAGGCAGTTGCCCCAAGCCTGCCATCAGCCCGGCGATGGCCGCAAAGACCGGCCCCAGCACCACGATGCCTCCAAGCCGATCCGCGACGAACCCGCCCAGCGGACGAATCAGACTTCCAAGCAATCCACACAGCGCCGTCACCGAGCCTGCTTCGACCATATCCAGCCCATACTGATCGTGGAGAAAAATCGGGAGTATGCTGCACAGTCCCACGAACCCTCCGAAGGTCACGGCGTACAAGGCGCAGAGCCAATACGCCGACGGTCGGCGCAGCATCTCGGCCAGGTCTTCCCACCACAGCCGATGCCGCTCCGTATGCGGCTGGTCCGCGTCCGACTGCACAAACAGCCAGAAGAGAATCGCCGTGAGCGCCAGCGGAATTGCCACCAATCCGAAAACTCCATGCCAACCGACGAGCTGGGATACCCGAGGCGCAAAGAACATTGCCAACACCGTGCCGCTGTTGGCCGATGCGGCAATGCCCAGCGCCAGACCTTGATGCGCCGGCGGATAGGCCCGGCTCGCAACCGGAAGAGCCACGGCAAAACTGGCTCCTGCAAACCCCATCAGCAGGCCGACGCCCAGCATCTGGAGATAACTGGTTGCGCCAAGCCAGCCCCACAGCACCGCACCCGTCACGCCTCCGAGCAGATAGAGACCGGTCCGCTTGGCTCCCAGTCGATCGCTCGCCAGTCCCACCCCCACGCGCAGGAGCGCGCCACCAAGTAGCGGGCAGGCCACCAGCAATCCCTTCTCCGAGGGGCTCAAACCGAAATCTTCCGCGATGGGGACGCCGAGCGCGCCGATCAAGAGCCAAACCATGAAGCTGACTTCGAAGTGCAGCCATGCGCCGACGAGCGACGGCCAATGTCCGCTCCGCAACGCGGAAACCAAAGTGTTCAATGAAAACATGGCACCCCGTCAGACGTGGTATCTGTCCATTCACCGAAGCGCAAGAACCTCTCACTATAGGAGACCGGCTTCCCATCCTACAAGGCGGAGTCCATCTTTTCCAACGCAAGGGCACGGTTTGTCCCGAAACACGGTTCTGTTATAGTCAGCCCACCGATGAGCGCACGCGAACAAGACGAGCTGCACGAAGATCCCATCGAACCGGAAATCGTCGAGCCTTCGGACGAAGACCTCACAGGGGCAGAGCCGGTGCCGGTCCTGCCCGATCGTCCCGGACCGGACGGACAAAGGCCGTCCGACAGCCACGACGTCGTCCCGGTCACGGCGCTCCAGCAATATCTCGCCGAAGTCCGGCGGTATCCCTACCTCACCAAAGAAGAAGAACTGCGTCTGTTCCATGAGTATCGTACACACGGGGACCGCGACGCCGCCGTGAAACTGATCATGGCCAACCTGCGCGTGTCCCTCTCGATTGCCGCAGAATATCTCCACACCGGCGCCGACCACATGGACCTCATTCAGGAAGGCAACGTCGGCTTGATGCATGCCATCAAGAAGTTCGACCCGTCGAAGAACGTGCGTTTTTACGCCTATGCCGCCTGGTGGTCTCGGGCCTATATCCTTCGCTATTTGTTGAACACCTACCGGCTGGTCAAGATCGGGACGACCCAAGATCAACGAAAGCTGTTCTACAATCTCAAAAAGGAGAAGGCGAAGCTTGAACGGGAAGGCTTCGCTCCGGACACGAAACTCCTCGCCGACCGCTTGAACGTGCGGGAGCGTGACGTCATCGAGATGGGTCAGCGACTGGGGAACTGGGAACTCTCATTGGATCAACCGCTCGGCGAGGACCAGGAAGGCAGCCTCCTGGATGTACTCCCCTCCCAGCAGGTCCCGGCTGACGAGCAGCTTGCGCAAACCCAATTACAGACACTCTTCCGTACCAAGCTCGCCGAATTCATCAAGACGCTCGACGAACGGGACGAAGATATCCTGAGAAACCGGATTCTCTCGGAGACCCCTCTCACCCTGGAGGACCTCGGCGCCAAATACTCCATCACCAAAGAGCGAACCAGGCAACTGGAAGCGCGCATCATCAAGCGCTTGCGTGACTACATTAAGAAAGACATCAAAGATTTCGACCGCTTGCGAATCTGACCTGTCCTATTCCCCACCGAACTCCCCACCGAAAGAAGGTCTAGAATAGCCAGCTCCGAATAGGTTATGATCCCGTTGTCCCTGTTCTGAGGGCGTGGAAGAATTTCCTCATTTCTCCCCCTTGACTTGGACGAACCCGAGGCTATCTCTACTCCCGTGTTCCGCAGACCAGGACTTCTGCTCGTACGGGAGTACGACGATTACGCCATCGAGTTCGAACCTGTTCTACATCGTTTATTTTCACTGGGTTAACCTTACTAGGAGGGTGTTGTTATGAGCACTGCAGCCAAGGAGAAGACGGAAAAGAAGGACTTAACCAAGGGGTTCTCGCCTCTGGGTGACCGGGTATTCGTCACCTACACCGAGGAATTGGACCGGACATCCGGCGGCATTTATGTGCCGGACAGCGCGAAAGAGAAGCCGCAACGGGGCATCGTCCAAGGCATCGGCAAGAAGGTTGAGAGTGTCAAAGTCGGCGACCAGGTCCTCTTCGACAAGTACTCAGGCAGCAAGCTCCGGATCGAAGACGAGGAGTGTTTGATCCTGAAGGAAGAAGACATCCTCGGCATCTTCAACAGCTAATCACCATACCAACACACACTACGACAACGATAAAGGGGGAACGACTATGGCAAAGCAACTTATGTACGGTGACGCAGCGCGCGCGTCCATCCTCAGAGGGGTGAACCAGCTCGCCGACGCCGTGAAGGCAACACTCGGTCCGAAGGGCCGCAACGCGATTCTCGACAAGAAGTTCGGCGCCCCGACGATCACCAAGGACGGCGTCACCGTCGCGAAAGAAGTCGAACTCAAGAACCCCTACGAGAACATGGGCGCCCAGCTCGTCCGTGAAGTTGCCAGCAAGACCAGCGATACCGCGGGCGACGGAACCACGACCGCGACAGTGCTCGCGCAAGCCATCTATCGTGAAGGCGTGAAGAACATCACCGCCGGCGCGAACCCGATGGAAATCCAGCGCGGGATCAACAAGGCCGTCGAAGTCGTCATCAACGAACTCAAGAAGCTGAGCAAGCCCTGCCAGAACAAGACCGAGATCTCCCAAGTCGGAACGATTTCCGCCAACAACGACAAGACCATCGGCGACCTCATCGCGGAAGCGATGGAGAAGGTCGGCAAAGACGGCGTGATCACCGTCGAGGAAGCCAAGTCCATGACCACTTCGTTGGACGTGGTCGAAGGTATGCAGTTCGACCGTGGCTACATCTCCCCCTACTTCGTGACCAACGCCGAGCGGATGGAAGCCGTCATGGAAGACCCGCTCATTCTCATTTCTGAGAAGAAGATCAGCAGCATGAAGGATTTGCTGCCGGTCCTCGAGCAGGTCGCCAAGATGGGCAAGCCCCTCGTCATCCTCGCGGAAGACGTGGAAGGCGAAGCCTTGGCCACCTTGGTGGTGAACAAGCTCCGCGGCACGCTCAACGTGACTGCCATCAAGGCCCCAGGATTCGGCGATCGCCGCAAGGCCATGCTGGAGGATATCTCGATCCTCACCGGCGGCCAGGTGATCTCGGAAGACATCGGCATCAAGCTGGAAAACGTGAAGCTCACGGACCTCGGCCGCGCCAAGCGCGTCACGGTCGATAAGGACAACACCACGATCGTGGAAGGCTTTGGCGATCCGAAGAAGATCGAAGGCCGCGTGAAGCAGATCAAGGCGCAGATCGACGAGACGACCTCGGACTACGATCGGGAGAAGCTCCAAGAGCGCCTCGCAAAGATCGTGGGCGGTGTGGCCGTCATCAACGTCGGTGCCGCGACCGAAACCGAAATGAAGGAAAAGAAGGCGCGCGTCGAAGACGCGTTGCACGCCACCAAGGCGGCCGTCGAAGAAGGCATCGTCCCCGGAGGCGGAACGGCCTATCTCCGTTGCATCAGCGCGTTAGATTCGCTCAAGCTGATTGCTGAGCAGCAGGTGGGTGTCAATATCATCCGCCGCGCGCTCGAAGAGCCGATTCGTCAGATCGTGGTGAACGCCGGAATGGAAGGTTCCGTCGTTGTCGAAAAAGTCCGCAATGACAAGAACCCCAGCGCCGGCTACAACGCCGCGACCGAGGAATATGTCGACATGATCAAGGCCGGCATCATCGACCCGACCAAGGTTTCGCGTTGCGCGTTGCAGAACGCCGCGAGCGTGGCGGGCTTGATGCTCACGACCGAGGTCATGATCACCGAACTGCCGGAAGAGAAGAAAGAGTCAGCCGGCGGTGCAGGTGGACACAACCACGGCATGGAAGGCATGTACTAAGAAGAGACGCTAGGAAGCGACCAGCTTTCAGCAACGAAGGGCCCGGCGGAATCATCCGCCGGGCCCTTCGTGTTTCTAGCTCTTGGTGCGATAAGATGTGACTCGGCCCCAATGAGTCGAGGGAGCATCCCGTGATCGTGGAAGTCGAAACAAACGACAATTGCGAGACTGGTTTTTTCGGGCGATTCAAGGAAATTCGCCCCGCTCGACCGATATTACAAGTAAAGCTCTATGACCGGAATCCCGCCGGGGAATGGTACTGGGTCACTGGCTGGAGCGACAACGAACAGACGCCCGCGTGCCAGGCCTACGCCCAGCTGGTTGAAGACTCGGGAGCAGGCCTCACTCACCTGGTCTATGGAGGGATTTACGGCCTCCGGTTCAGGCCGATCTCTATCGACGCGCCTTGGAGTCTCGAAAGCCAGAATCAGTGGGGAGAGGCCTACCTCTCGCTCGCCAGCGATCGTGACCTGCGCTACGCTGACGAGCACTCTGCCACTCGCTAACGTGTCGCGGCCATGGCGCGCAGGGTTGCCTTGAAATGCGGAGAGGTCTTGGGGCTCTCGAAGAACGAAGAGAAGATGTCATGCACAGCGGTCGTATGGGCGGCGTGGTCGGCTTGAAACTGTTTGAGCGCAGCCGGTCGATCAGCTCCGTCATAGCCCATGCGGACCGCGCAACGTTCCAGTTCGTCCACTTGATCCGGCAACGCGTGTGTTTGCAGGTCATGCACCATCTGCAGTTTATGCTCGACGTCCCGGAGAAACTGATACGCGCAGGTGAGACCGCTCTGCTGTTTCGCTGACAGAATGCCCGCGTTGTGAAGTCGCGCCAATGAGCCGATGGTCCCTCGGTCCAAGATCCCGGGCAATCGACGACCGGCAAGCACTTGGATCGTTTGGACGAAAAACTCGATCTCGCGGATGCCTCCGACGCCCAGCTTCACGTTGCGCCGCTCATGTCCGCGTTCCCCCATCTTGATATCAATCCGCTCCTTGACCGATCGAACCTCCTTCAGGATCGCGAGCCCTTGTTCGACAGCCGGCCGTTTCGTGGATGGCTCCAGCGCAAAAGCTTGCGCCATCTTGACGAAGGCCTTCCCTACACTCATGGACCCGGCCACCGGCCAGGCTTTCAGGAGCGCCAACCGTTCCCACACCTGCCCTCTCGTCCGATAGTACTTGGCATAGTCATCGAGCGCACGAGTGAGCTGCCCCACCGAACCTTCCGCGCGCAAGCGGAGGTCCACACGATAGACGAATCCTTCATGGGTCTGCTCGGTCAGCGCTTTCGTGAGCTCCCGTGCGAGAATTTCAAAGTATTCTTCATTGGACAACCCGTCCTGCACAGGACTCTTTTGCTTCGTCCGTCCGGACGCAGCCGACCTGGTTTCCCCCCCATGGGATTCGCAGACATAGAGCACGTCCACATCCGAGCTATAGTTGAGCTCATGTCCGCCCAGCTTCCCCATCCCAATGACGGTGAAGCCGGTCTCCACCCAACGCCCCTGCCGATTCTTGTGCATGGGAACTCCGTACCGGGCGCGTAGGTCTGTATCCACAATGCGATAGGCGGCATCGATGAGGACCGAGGCCAGATCCGAGAGGGAGGCGGTGGTTTCCTTCACATCCGCCAGGCGGAGAAGATCCCGCACGCCGATACGCAGCATCTCGCGGCGACGAAACCGTCTGAGCGCGTCCAACTTGAGTTCCGTGGCAGTCACCAGCTCAAGCTGTTGCCGGATTGTACGTTCCATCCCCGTCCTGGTCGGCGCGGTAGACAACACATGCTGTTCGGCCAGCCAGTACAGCACAAGAGGATCGCGGACGAGAGTGAAGGCGAGTGAGTCACTGTTCCCAAAGATCACGCATACCAGGTCCAACATACGGGGAGAGCTGCGCAGGTATTCCAGAATGGACGATCGACTGACTCCGCTGGCGAGCCAACGTTCCCAGTGATTCAAGGCCTGATCCGGATCGGCGGTCCGCCCAATGGCCTCGAGCAACGCAGGCAGGATTTCTGCCAACTGGCGTCGCTGGTGCGGTTCACCAGCCATCAACTGCAGATTCGCATCGGCTTCCTGAACGCGATCGAGTCCGTAGGATCGAAGGATCGCTTCAACCCGGCCCGGTTCCAGCCCGGACGCTAATATAATGGGGGTTGGATCCAGTCGATCAGCTAGCACGTTTTCTTTCAATGCTGGAGCAGCAGACTTCACCGGCTTTTTGAGGGGACCTGACATGGACGGGCATTATACCGGCCCCCCCACACTCACACAATGAAGCTCGCTTCGGCTATACTCGGCGCCATGACGGATGAGCTAGGAGCACGCGAGTCAATCATCAAGACACTGGCCCCCCTCTGCCCGGATGTCGATGATGAAGTCCTCCGGGACTTCGTGTCACGGATGGACCAAGAATACTTCGAGCGGTTTCAACCGGATGCCATCGCGCACCATATTCAGCTCGACAAGCCGGCTTACCCCGGATCACCCCTGCGAGTTATCGGTGCTCGACAAACAAGCAGGGCAATCAGAAATCAGCATCGTCGCCTACGACTATTTCTCCGAATTCGCCACGATCTGCGGCCTGCTCTCCGCTTTCGGCCTGAATATCGAAGAGGGTCGTATATACACGTTCGCCGCCGCTGCGGCCCTGCCTGCTCGGTCTGCCACAGCCTGGTCATCGAAGCGACCCAAAGGCCGCCCCGGCCTGAGCCGCAAGAAGATCGTCGATGTCTTCCTCGTGCACCCGGTGAGTGGCGAGCGATTCTCCACGAACGGAACAGACCGCCCTCACAGAAACGCTGACCGACATGATTCGCCTGCTGGATGGCGGACAATTCGAAGAGGCCCGGCAACAAGTGAACCGCCGCCTGGTCGAACGATTAGGTCAGCAGCGGAGTTCGTTCACCGGTCTCCTCCACACCGTCCAGATCACCTTCGACAACAGTCAGTCCCAGACGGATACGATCATGGACATCCGCTCGGAGGACACCCCGGCCTTCCTCTATGCCTTTGCGAATGCCCTGGCCATGCGCAACATCTACATCACCAAGGCCCAGTTCGAAAACGATGGCACCAAACTGCATGATCGTTTCCATGTCAGGAATCGCTATGGGCAGAAGCTGCTCGATCCAGCCGATCAGCAGCAGCTGCGCCTGACCGCCGTGCTCATCAAACAATTCACCCATGCCCTGACCTGGGCTCCCGACCCGGCCAAGGCGCTTGAATCGTTCGACCAATTCCTGGATCTGATCGTCCAGGGTACAGGCAAGAAGGCCAAGAGCCAGGCGCTCGACTTCATCAGCGACAAGAGAACGTTTCCCTTGCTCGCACGACTACTCGGCGCCAGCGACTACTTGTGGGAGGACTTTCTTCGCCGCCAACACGGAAATCTCCTACCCCTGCTCACGGAATACCGGGATGCGCCCTTAATCAAACCTAAGACCGTACTGCGGAAGGACCTCAACCGGCTAGTCGCGCGAGAAAAAACCGACGGGGCGCGGAAGGAGGCCTTGAACCGGTTTAAGGATCGTGAGCTCTTCCGGATCGACATGAAGCACATCGTTGAGCCCTCGAGCAATCTTCCAGACTTTTCGCTCGCGCTCACGGAACTGGCAGAGGTCATTTTGGAACGGAGCGTCGTTGATTGCCGCGCCAAGCTGGAAAAGTCCTATGGCAGCCCGCGGCTCGCCGACAAGCAGCCCTGCCCCTTTGCCGTCCTCGGCCTGGGGAAATTCGGAGGGCGCGAGCTCGGCTACGCTTCGGACATCGAGGTACTGTTCGTCTATGGGGGATCGGGCAAAACCAGCGGGAAGAAGGGCATTGAGAACAGCGAATACTTCGAACGGCTGGCGCAGGACCTCCTGGGCTGGATCGAAGCCAAGCAGGAAGGCATTTTTCACCTTGATGTCCGGCTTAGACCACACGGAGGCAAGGGCTCGCTGGCCAATGCGTTCGAGGAAGTCTGCCGCTACTACAGTCCGACCGGACTCGCCGCGCCGTTCGAGCGGCAGGCCCTGATCAAGCTGCGGCATATCGCCGGCGACGCCGCTCTGGGCCATCAACTGGAAGTACATCGAGACTCGTTCGTATATAGCGGCGCCCCCTGGGACCTCGCGACGGCGCTCGACTTGCGAAGACAGCAGCTCAAACAACTGGTCAAGCCGGGAGAAGTCAACGTGAAGTACAGCCGCGGCGGAGTCATCGATATCGAATATGCGGTGCAGTACCTCCAAGTGATGCACGGACACGACCACCCGAGCCTGCGTACGCCGAATACCCTGCAGGCACTCGCCGCGTTGGTGGACGAAGGATTGGTCGCACGCACCGATGGAGAGAGTCTCCGGAAAGCCTATGTCTTCACCAGGACATTGATCGACGGGTTGCGCATGGTCCGTGGAAACGCCAAGGATCTCGTGCTTCCTCCGCCCGATTCTGAGGAGTTCGTCTTTCTCGCCCGCCGTGTTGGCTACGCCACCGACGACTGGCAAGCAGGCGCCAGACACCTACAGTCCGACATCCAGCAGCACATGACCGCCACGAAGCAGTTTTTTGAGAGAACGTTTGGAAAGGTGGAATGACACCCGTGCTGGTTCCTTGCTCCCGGAGCGCGCACGATCAGAATGTGCTCGCTCGACGGGTGCAGTAGGCTCGATACGGGTGCCATTCCCGGGAAAGTGAAACAAGCAAGCTTAGAAGGACTAAGTTATTGGGTGAGCCGTGACAATCCAGAAAAAGTAGAATGTCCCCGTCTCTTTACCCCATGGGGGACTCGCCAGGCCATCTCTCTCCCACTGGGGGATGGGTGGAGTGAGCAGGGTGGGGCTGTTCGCCGCGACAGGACCCGCGAGAGGCTACCGCGAGTCCTTCGTTGCCCTGCAAGAACTATGTGCCAGAACGAGGGCCGGTCACCTCTTCGTACGCACGCAGCACATCCGAAATGGACAGCACGCCGATGATGGTCCGGTCGGCGGTTACTGCCAGGTGGCGAATCCCTTCCTTTTTCATCACCGCGATGGCTTCAGTCAACGGTTCGGTCTCTTCGATCTTGACGACCGGCTTGCTCATGCAGGACATGACGGTGGTCGTATTGGGATCGAGGCCCTTTGCGACCGCCTTTCGACTGAGGTCGGAATCGGTCACGATCCCGATGTAACGCGAGCCGTCGTCCACGATCAACGAGCCGACTCTATACTTCTCCAACAGACGCCCGGCCTCTTTGATCGTCGCGGCGCGGTGGATGCTGCGGACGTCGTGGCACATGAAGTCTCCCACGGTTCGCTTCTGCATGGCTTGGTTGTTGAATTCAGGCTGCTTGACGACGTGGAGACGATAGCGCATCTCCAAGTCCGAGAGACACCCTTCGAGAACTTGACGGCGTTGATGCAGACTTTCCCGCTCCACGTCGTGAGTCCCGCTTTCCTGCGCCTCCTCCGGCAAATTCGCAGCCTCACCGGTCTTTGCATAATAGTAGGCTTCCAATTCATCCGACGCCTGGCCGTAGACCTGGCTGATCAGATCTTCGGCTGACTCGTCGAACTCCTCCACGGTAGTGGAAGGGCGCTTTCGCGAAAGGAATGGTTGGAAGAGCGCGAGAAGTTTTCGAAACCGTGCAAGATACCGTTGAAGAATATCCCGCCGCTGCAGGCCGGTCCTGGTTCGTCGTGGCATAGAGTCGTCACCTCCGTGTGGAGACAGGAGGATAGCGCACCGACCCATTCACACTCAAGTGGACGCGGAGGCCTCGCGCCAAACGAAACAAAAGGGTCGGGAGGTTTTTCTGATCGGTTGCGGTTCGCAGCGCGCGGCGATTCCGACTTTCCTCATCATCAACAGACCACTATCGATTACGCGGCGGTTGTGTTGGGCGTCTCCTTGCCGAATGCGAGCTTCTTGAGCCCTCCTCCCCTCACCCGATGCATCTTCTCTCTCGAATGATACGGCACGAGTCCTTCCAGCACCATCGGCAGCCTGTCGCAGGGCACATCTTCCATGATCTTGACCGCCAGCTTGGGGTCGGGACCTGAGCGGCCACCCACATAGATATCGACCGCATCGACCACTTTCCCATCGACTTTGGCTTTCTTGCCCAAGAGCCCGATATCCGCGACCAGATGATTTCCGCATCCAGCCGGACAACCGGACCAGTGCATGGTGATCGGCTTGAGCGAACTGCCGAGACGCGACTCCAAACCATTGGCGGTTTCCACCGCTCGCCCCTTGGTTTCGATCACAGCCAGGTTGCAATAGTCGTTACCAACGCAACTCACCAGCCCCTTGTACACCGGTGAGGGGTTATAGGCGAACTGCTTCACCAACGGCTCTTGGTCGAGATCTCCGATCCTCCGATCGGACACGTTCGGAATGATCAGAGCCTGTGCCGGAGAAATCCTGATCTCCCCCGTTCCATACTTCTCTGCCAAGGCTGCGATCTTGGCCAGGTCGTCGTGTTTGATGCGGCCCACCTGGACTTTCAGCCCCACAAAGTTCATGCCCGGTTGTTTTTGCCGATAGATGCCGACATGGCTCTTCTCGACTGCTTTTCGCGCATCGATGCCAGCCGGTGACAACGTCTTGCCTACCCGCGTTTCCACTTCTTGCCGGAATCGGCTTTCGCCCCACTCATCCAGCAAGAAGGCCAGCCTCGCCTGCGTACGATTCTCCCTCGATCCATGATCCCGAAAGATTTGAATGATTGCACGGCACACGGCTAAGGCGTCGCCCTCGGTCACAAAGATGTCGAGCGGCGTGGCGATCCTATACCCGCCGGAACCGAGCTTGCCGCCGGCTAACACGTTGTATCCGATACTTTTGCCGTGGCCGTTGTCGTGAGAGGCCGGCACAAGGGCCAGGTCTTGGGTTTCCATGTGCACACAGTTGTCCGGACAGCCTGTCACCGCCACGTTGAACTTCCGCGGCAGGTTTGAATAGGCCGGATTGCCCAGGATCTCCTCAGTAATCGCCCGCACTATCTGCGTCGCATCCGACACCTCGTCAGGATTTATGCCCGCAACCGGGCAGGTCATGACGCCTCGCACGTTGTCCATGCCGGTTTGGAGGGAGGTCAGACCCACCTCGTCCATCTTGGCAAAGACAGCGGGAACGTCTTCGATCCGGATCTGCCGGAGCTGTACTTGCTGGCGCGTCGTGAGGTCCAGGATGCCGTTGCCGTGGGTCCCGGCGATATCGGCCAGAGCCCGCAGCTGATACGAGCCGGTCTTGCCGCCCGGTATCCGGACGCGGATCATGAAGAAGCCCGGCGTGGGATTCCGCAGAAAGAGGCCATACCATTTGAGGCGCTGGACATCGTCCTCCGGGATCGATTCCCATCCCGTTTTGGCGTACCGGGCGATCATCTCTTTCACTTCCAGTCCGTCGCGCTCCGTCTTGATGGCCTCGATTTTGTTCATGCTCCCTTCTCCAATGACACGCGATAGTCGGCCCCGTTTTTCTTGAGCACCACGAAACCTGCGCGATTGAGCCGGTCGACGATGGAAAAGACTGTGACCCAGTCCAGCCCGGGCAACCGTGTCAAGTCTTCGAACGAACTCGCCCCGCACTCACGCAGCCGTTGCAGTACACGATCCTCATTCGGCATCATGCCACGATCATTCGAAGTCGCCATGGCTCCCTCCTTCCTGATCGCCTCCGTGGATCAGCAGGCCTCCCTTGCCGGAATGGCACGAGGCAGTTCCCTTGGCTCTGGCCGGCTGACGGTATAGGGACTCGCCAGCCAGTACAGACCACCGACAAAGAGCCCTCCACCGACGATGTTTCCCAATACGACATAGAGCTGGTTGTACCAGTAGCCCGCCCAGCTGACGGCGTCCCCATGGGGTAGAAACAGCGCCATGCCAAGAAGCGATTGGTTGGCGACGCTGTGCTCGAATCCGGTGCCGATAAAGGCGAACAGGCACCAGAAGATCAGCATGATCTTGGCCGCATCGTTCGTCGTCCGCCCGGATGTCCATACGGCAAGACAGACAAGCCAATTACACAGAAGACCCCGGAGGAACAGCTCCCACGCCGGCAGCGACATTTTCATGGCTGCCACGTTTCCGACCAGCTCGGCCTGCGGCCCTTTGGACAGGACGCCCGATTGGACAACCAGCCAGGCCAGCGCCAGGGAGCCGACGAGATTGCCGACCCAGGACCAGACGTTGAGCTGCGCCACTTGGGTCCAGGTAAGGCTGCGCGAAAGCCCGCCGATGACTCCTGTCATGTTGTTCCCGGTAAACAACTCCGATCCCGCGAAGATCACCAACGTGAGGGCGATCCCGAACGAGACGCCCATCACCAGCTTCAATACCGGCGATCCTGCCGTGGCCAGCGGCCCTCCGACACTGAAGATCAATGCGATGCCGAATCCCACATAAACGCCCGCCAAAGCCGAGAGCACAAGATAGCGCGGCAGCGAGACCTCCAAGGATTGATATTTCTTCGCAGCGAGCGATGCGATCCGCTCATGATCCGTCGTGTACATGTTGTACTCCTTGTTCGTCACCAGATAAAAAACAACGGCGCCCGTCTTTCCAAATAGGAGACGGACGCCGTTGTCCGATTGCAATTGCTCTACGCGACACAGCAGGAACGCCTTTGTTCCCGCAACCGACACAACCCCCTGCCACTTTCCCTGACCTTGATCCCCAATCTCTAACGGGTCCCGACCACCCGTCGACAACTCCGCTTATCAGACAATGATCCTGCATCGCTGAGGAGCAACGTTCAGGACACCCCGCACCACGGAGAAACAATCAGAACGTCCGGACCTTCTTGCTGTGCACAGGACGGTTGTCAAGAAAGATGATCTGGACCAGCACCCAGAGGAGTCCGACGATTCCAACCAGCAAGCTCGCCGCCACCAGCATCTGAGTCATCAGAACACTCCTTTCTGTTCACCTCGCTCGACCATTGTTCTCTGTTCGATTGTCGCCACAACCCATCACATGACCCGCTCCTATATGGATATTGCCCTGTCAATTCCATTCCTGAAATTCATGACTCGACCGGCTGCTCAGGTGCAAAACAAAATAGCGTCCGCCACTCTTTCAGAATGACGGACGCCGTTGTCCGCTTTGCATCACTGTCTATTTTTCTGACAGCGGGAACGCCTTTGTTCCCGCACCCGACCGTACGCTTTTCGACTGAACCTAGAAGGTCTTATACTCGAGCCACTTCCCGTTCAGCGTAATTTTGCAGCGGGCCTCGCCCTGGCTGCCGGTCACCTTTTCCATGTCGAGCGTAAAGTCGATCGCGCTCATGATGCCGTCGCCGAACATCTCGTTCGCCTGCTCGCGCATAGAGTCTCCATACACCCCGATGATTTCCATCAAGCGATACTTGAACGGATCGGTCGTATTCGGGAAATCGGTGCGAACCGGGAATTTGCTCAACGACGCGGTGAGTTCGCCGTCCAACCCCAGCAGATCGCCAACCTTCTTCGCCTCCTCAACCGGCAGCCTGTGGGTCCCCTGCAACACCGCTGCTACGAACGTGGGATTTCTCCCGACCGCTTTGGCCACCTCCGCAATCGTCACCTTTTTCTCCAACCGCTTTGCTTTAATCGCGTCCTTCGCCTTCTTCACTTCCATAACCTGCTCCTCCTTTATTGCTGCCCTCTGCGCACAGGCTACCCGGTGTTGTGTCAGAACCTCACGACGAGCGGCGCGGCCTCCGAAAACTCGTCCGATGCGCACCGCGCGACGGCCGCTTCGTGCGACCCGTGGCGGACGAGAAAATGAATCACATGGTTCCTAATCTTGTAGTAGTGGGGATGCTCAATGACCGTATCTCTCGACCTTGGTCGAGGAATCGTCACATCCACAATCTCCGCCACGCGCGCTGATGGCCCGTTCGTCATGAGCATGATGCGGTCGGACAAGAGAATCGCCTCATCCACATCGTGCGTGACCATGAAGACCGTGTTGCGCGTGGCGTTCCACATCTGGACCAGTTCCTCTTGAATGACTCCTCTGGTGAGCGCATCGATCTGGGCGAAGGGCTCATCCAGCAGCAACACCTTGGGCTCAATTGAAAATGCCCTGGCGAGACCGACTCGCTGCTTCATGCCCCCTGAGAGGGCGATAGGCCGCTTATCCTCAGCCCCCGTGAGGCCGACTAACGCAATGTACTTGTGAACGTGCGCGACCATCTGTTCCTGGCTCCAGCTCGGATAGGCTGACCGGACAGCCAGGGCGATGTTCTCGAACACCGTCATCCAGGGCATGAGGGCAAAATTTTGGAAGACCACCATCCGGTCCAATCCAGGACCGGACACCTCTCGCCCATTCAAGACCACTCCGCCTTCCGAGAGGGTTTCCAACCCGGCGATGATGTTGAGCAAGGTGCTCTTGCCGCATCCCGAATGGCCGATCACAGTGACGAACTCGCCCTTGTCGACTTTCAAGGTCACGTCTTTGAAGATGCACACGTCTCCGTTTCCGGCGTGACCGGGGAAATACTTGCTCACATGATCGACGACAAGAAATGCCATGAGTCACTCCTGATAGGTCACGAGACCGGCGAGTTTGTTGAATCCTGAATCCAGAATCACGCCCACAACCCCGATGACCAGGATGGCGAAGATCACCCCGGCGATGTCGAGATTGTTCCACTCGATCCAACTCAGGTAGCCGACACCCAACTCCCCCAACAGCATTTCCGCCGGCACCACGGCGACCAATGCGCTCCCGAACGAGATTCTCAGACCGTTCACGATGGTCGGGGCCGCACCAGGCACTATCACCCGATAGAGCCGTTTGAACCACGAGAGCTGCAGAATGGCAGCGACGTGAAGGTATTCCTTTTTGAGTGAATTCACTCCGAACGCCGTCGTCGCCAGGGTCGGCCAGACAGATGCCATGAACACGACCAGGATCGCTGTCCATTTAGGATCCTTGACCGTGTATAGGAGCAAGGGCATCCAGGCCAACGGCGAGATCGGTTTCAAGACCTGAATGAACGGGTTGACGGCTTGGAAGAGCACGCGGTTCAGCCCCAGGAGAATGCCGAAGAGAATCGCCACCACCGACGCCGCGAGGAATCCTGCGGCAAATCTCGAGACGGTGTACAGGACCAGGTAGGCAATGCCGTGGTCGTTGGTTCCCTTAATGACGAACGCCTCGCTCAATTCAGTTCTGGCCTTCTCCACCACCGCGAGGGGACCAGGCACACCCTTCATCTTCTCTGGATTCCAGGCGTAGCCTCCTCCCTTCGTTCGGACGATGTCTCCGTTGAACAACATCATCTGCAGTTGCTCTTCCGTCTTGCCCTTCGCCTCGAAGGACGACCCCAGCGTGAGCAGATGCCACCCGCCGAGAAAGATCACGAGGATGAACCCCCTGATCAGCCAGGGATTGCCCTTTCCATTTATTTTCATTGCTCCCGACCTCATCGACCGTTACGCCATACTGTTGATGATGAAGCTACGGACATAGGCGTCCGGTTGGCTCGGGTCGAACTCCCGACCCATGATCACATGCTTGGCCATCGTCCCCTGATGCGGCGGATAGCCAAGCTCCTTGGCGATCCGGTCGCAGTCGGCCGCTCGATACACTTGTTCGGCCACGGCTTTGTAATTGACCTCACCTTTCAGATGGCCCCACCGTTTCATCTGGGTCATGATCCAGATTGCCATCGAGTGCCAGGGATAGGGATCGAAATCGATACGACTCGGATCCTTTTTGATCGCGCCCAATCCGTCTGCATAGGTCCCCGTCAACACCTGTTCCAAGACCGTCACAGGCTGATTCAAGTAATTCGTCGACGCAATCGCCTCGGCGATCTCTTTCCTATGGGCCGGGTCGGATGCGTAGTGGGTGGCATCCACAATGGACCGGAAAAGCGCCAGGAACGTGTTTGGATACTGCGTGGCGAATTCCTTGGAGATCGCGAAGGCGCAACAGGGATGCCCATCCCAGATTTCCTTGGAGAGCTTGAAGATGAACCCCGCGTTTTCGTAGACGGCCCGTTGGTTGAACGGATCGGGGGCCAGATATCCATCGACGTTACCAGCCTTAAGATTTGCTACCATCTCCGGCGGCGGCACAATACGAATCTGCACATCTTTATCCGGGTGCACTCCGCCCTCTGCGAGAAAATAGCGCAGGAGATAGTTGTGCATCGAGTAATCGAACGGCACACAGAAACGAAATCCCTTCATGTCGGCAGCGGTCTTCACGCCTTTGTGTTTGTTATGCAGCGTGATCGCTTGCCCGTTAATATTTTCAACCGCCGGCATGTAAAACGGCACCGGGAGGGAACCGGCGCCTAGCGTGATGGCTAAAGGCATGGGTGACAACATATGGGCCGCGTCGACATCTTTATTAATTGCCCAGTCTCGCACCATGGCCCAGCCGGCTGCACGTTTGACCTTGGCATTCAGGCCATGCTTGCTATAGAACCCCAGCGGCTCCGCCATGATGATCGGCGTGGCGCAGGTGATGGGAATAAAGGCGATGCTGAGGTCTGTCTTTTCCGGTTTCCCCACCGGATCGGCCGCGAACGCAGCGAACTCTTTCAGCGGCAGTAATTCAGCGACGATGGCCGTCAGCGCAGCTGCTCCGATAGCGGCCAGGAACTTTCGACGCGATGGGTCGGCGGCTTGAATCACAGCTGCCGACACGGCTCGCTCGACGGTGCGCTCAAAATACTCTTCGGAGGATTCGGTTTTCGCGACACCGACCATAGCGTTCTCTGTCATCAGCCGTTTTCCGTCCCTAGCTCCGTCACTCATGACCGCCTCCTTCTTGGTATTGCTGCGCCCTTCTCTTCACCGGACTGCCCGAGTGCGACCGACCGAATTAGCCTAAAACAAAAACGTCCGCCTCCCGGTCGCGAGAGACGGACGCCATTGTCCGCATTGCTAGGTCGGCATCGACCTATCCTCTTTGTAGGCTGGCACGGGTCTCTGACGACCCCTGCCGAAATACAAAACGGCGTCCGCCACTCTTTCCAGAATGACGGACGCCGTTGTCCGTTTGCCTCATGTCGAGAGCCTTACCGAGGCGCCGTTGCCTCGACTCCGCTCAGATACAAAAAGTGTATCACGCCTCCCCTGATCACGTCAACCCACACTTCAGATGGGCTCAAAACCCGCTACACATCGTAATACAGGAAAAACTCAAACGGATGTGGCCGCAACCGCATGGTATCGACTTCCTTGGTCCGTTTATAGCTGATCCAGTTTTCGATCAGGTCTTCACTGAACACGCCGCCCTTGAGCAGGAACTTGTGATCCTTTTCGAGGTTGTTCAACGCTTCATCCAGGCTGCCCGGCATCGTCCGGATCTTCGCCGCTTCCTTCGCCTCGAGATCGTAGAGATCCTTCTCAGCCGGTTCACCGGGATTGATCTTGTTCTCAATCCCGTCCAACCCTGCCATGAGCATGGCAGCAAAGGCGAGGTAGGGATTTGCGGCCGGGTCAGGAAAACGCACCTCGATCCGCTTGGCTTTCGGGCTCGGCGAGTACATGGGAATCCGGATGCCCGCAGAACGATTCCGGCTGGAATAGGCCAGCAACACCGGCGCTTCGAACCCGGGCGTAAGACGCTTGTAGGAGTTCGTGGTCGGATTGGTAAAGGCGGCCAGCGCCGGAGCATGTTTCAGAATGCCGCCGATGTAGTGCAGGCACATCTGCGACACACCGGCATATTCTTTACCGGCGAACAGCGGCTTGCCATCCTTCCAGATACTCTGGTGGCTATGCATGCCGGACCCGTTATCGCCGAAGATCGGCTTCGGCATGAACGTCGCCGTCTTGCCATGTCGACGGGCCACGTTCTTGACGATGTACTTGTACATCATCATTTTGTCTGCCGTCCTGACCAGCGAATCGAACCGAATATCGATTTCCGCCTGGCCGGCCGTGGCGACTTCATGGTGATGCTTTTCAATCGCAATTCCGACCTTTTCCATCTCCAGAATCATCTCGCTGCGGATATCCATTTGCGTATCGGTCGGCGGGACCGGAAAGTAGCCTTCTTTGTGACGGATCTTTCCGCCCAAGTTGTGGCCTTCCTGCCCCATGTTCCACACGCCTTCTTCGGAATCGATGAAGTAGTAGCCGCTGTGGCTATTCTGATCGTAGCGGGCTTGATCGAAAATGAAGAACTCGGCCTCGGGTCCCCAATAAGAGGTATCGCCGATCTTCGTGCTCTGGAGGTATTTCTCCGCCTTCTGCGCCACATACCGCGGATCGCGATCATAGGTCTCGCGCGTAATCGGATCCACGACGTTGCCGACGAGGCTCAACGTCGGGACCGCACAAAAGGGATCGAGACAGGCCGTCGACGGATCCGGCACCAACAACATGTCACTGTTATTGATAGCCTTCCAGCCACGAATGGAGGACCCGTCCAGTCCGGACCCGTCCTTGAAGAGGTCTTCCGTCAATTCGTTCGTCGGAATGCTGAAATGCTGCCACGTGCCGATGAGATCCACAAACTTCATGTCGACGATCTGGACTTTATTCTTCTTCGCAAACTCCAATACCTCGCGTACGTTCATCCCCCCTCCTCCTTTCAAATCACACTGATAATGAGACTGCGCAGCCCCTGCTAGGCCGCTTTCGCCTCGAGAAAATTCTCGATGGCCGTTTCGACTCCCTTTCGCAACCGTTCCAACTGCCCGTGATCCTCCAGTTTCTTCCCGCGTTGATCGGCGATATAGAACACGTCGGCGACCTGGTCCAGCCGCGTTGAGATGCGGGCGGCATGGATCGACAGCCCGAGCTGGAAGATCGTGTTCGTGATCACATACAGAAGACCCAGGCGGTCGTCGGCAAACACGTCAATGATCGTATAGGCGTCCGACGTTTCATTGTCGATCCGCACCTCCGTCGCTTCACGGGCTTTCGGCAGCGACCTCGTCAGTTTCAAACGCGCGCCCCGGCGCAGCAGATCATCGACATGCTCCCACCCCTTGAGGACCGACGCGATCCGATCACCCACCGTCCGCAGCCTCTCGGCCGGAGGCGCGCCTTGATAGTCAGGATCCATCACCTGGAACGTATCGACCACAATCCCGTCGGCTCTGGTGAGAATCTGAGCATCGAGAATCTGAACCCCGCTCCCTGCCATCACGCCGGCAATCTTTGAGAAAATGCCCGGCGTCACGTCATTATGCGTCACGACGGTATATTCGCAGGTCCCCAGCTCCCCGTTGAACTCCGCCTCCACCAGCACCTCACCGACGTGCAATCGCCGCACGGCCGCCAGGTGCGCCGCGATACGGGACGCCGACGTGCCATAGACATAGCGCTCGGGGAATTGGCTAAGTTGGCTCTCAACCCAGGCCAGCGTCCCGTCGCCCTGCCCGGCCATCAGAGGGTGCCGGCTCACCTCCTCGGCAACCTGACGGACTCGTTCGGGTGCCCCGACCCCACTCCGTTCCCCGGACACCTCGGACATCGTGCGCTGATAGAGTTCGATCAGGAGCGATTCTTTCCACTTGGTCAAGACACCGGGACCGACCGCGGCGATATCGGCCGCGGTAAGCACCAACAACTTCTTCAAGACTTCCGGCGTGCCCACTTCGCGGGCAAAGGGCAGCACCACCTTCACGTCGTTCGGGTCTCGTCGAAAAGCCGTGTGGGCCATCAGTAAGTGCCGATGCACGAGGAATAAGAGAGTCCGCATATCCTGTTCATCGAACCCGAGCCGGGCCGCGGCATCCTCAGCCAACCGCTTCCCCACGTCACTATGGTCTTCCTCCTGGCCCTTTCCCAAATCGTGGAGCAGCACGGCGAGGTGCAGGAGGTCTTTTCGTTTGATGCTTCGGTAGACATCCCCCATGACACCCTGATCCCGTGCGAGGTCTTCCGCTCGCGTCACCGCAAGCAAACTGTGCTCGTCGACGGTGTACTTATGGTACTGATTGAATTGCATCAGGCCACGGACCGTTCCCATTGCGGGAACCAACTTCTCGAGCACATAGGCCCGATGCATCGCCTCCAGCGTCCTGGCGGTACCAGGTCCCGCGAGAATTGCGAGGAACGTCCGATTGACCTCCGGCGTTCGATAGGCCTCCCCCGAGACCGTATCGACATGGCGGTGAATGTCTTCGAGCAATGGCGGGACGATGGTGAGATTCTGTGATCGCGCCACATCGAATAGACGAAGGAGAAGCGCCGGGCTTTCCAGCACCTTCGCGCGATGTTCGTCCGCGACCGTCAGGACCCCGCCCCGTACGACGAAGTACCCATCGACGCGGGGAGCCGGCCAGAACCGGGCGATCCGTCGCCAGAACGGCACGCTCCGACAGCGCTCGACAAATCGCATACAGCGTTCATGCAATCCCATCGTGTGCTGGTAATACTGTTGCATGAATTGCTCGACGGCCAACAAGTGCGGTTGGTCCTGAAACCCGAAATGTTGGGCCAGCCAGATCTGCTCATCAAATGACAGAATCTCCTGAGCCGTGCCTGCATGCACGTGGAGGAGTGCGCGTACCCGCCATAAAAAATCCCGCGCCTCTGTGAGGGCCATCAAATCGGCCCTGGAGAGAATGCCGCGATCGGAGAGTTCGCGAATCGTCTGCGCCTGATAGCGGGCCATGCCGGCCCACTGCAACAGATGCAAGTCGCGAAGACCGCCTTGGCTTTTCTTGACGTTCGGTTCAAGCAAATACACCGTCTCGCCGAACTTGAGATACTCACGCCGGCGCTCTTCAAGCTTTTGATCCAGGTATGTGTCCGGGTTCTTGACCACGACCTTCCGCATATACCGGCCGTGAAACTGCTCAAACAGCTCAGGGCTGCCCGCAAGAAATCGGGACTCCATCATCGACGTCTTGACCGTCGGATCAGACTCAGCCAGCTCGATGCAGTCGTGAATCGTCCGCACGCTATGTCCGACCTGAAACCCGCAGTCCCATAAGGGATGCAAGACGGCACGCACGAGCGATTCAACCTGCAGCTTCGCCCCGGGACGAAAGAGAAACATGAGATCGATATCCGAATGGGGGGCCAGTTCCCGCCGACCGTATCCTCCCAAGGCCACCAGGCAGCACTGGTGGAGGCCGGCTGATGCCACCGCATCTCCCCCCTGCCGCACCGCATTCCTGTACCGACCGATGATCAGGCCGTCCACCAGTTCGGTCATCGCCGCCATCGTCTCTGCGCCGGTGGCGCCATCCATCACCCGCTGGCCGATGATTCGGCGTTGCTCGGCGAGGAACGCGCCGACCGTCGACGTATCGACGGCCGGCACTGACGAACTGGATGGATTGTGATCTGTCCCCATGGTCACAGGGCCGTCTCTCCGGTTTCACCAGTCCGAATACGAACGGCAGCAGTCAGATCGCGCACGAAGATCTTGCCATCCCCGATACTGCCGGTCTTGGCGACCCGGGTGATCGTCTCGATCACGCGCGGTACCTGTGCGTCCGTCACGGCCACCTCGATTTTTACTTTCGGCACAAATTCGATCGTATACTCCTGGCCGCGATAGGTTTCCTTATGCCCCTTCTGGCGGCCGAACCCTTTGACTTCCGAGACCGTCATCCCTTGCACGCCCATTTCCAGCAATGCATCCTTGACTTCATCCAACTTGAACGGCTTGACGATGGCTTCAATCATCTTCATGTCGCTGCCTCCTTACCAACCAGGCTCACCCGAGGACGCTGATCATCCATCGTCTCTTGGGTTGCCGGCATGATCGCTTGGTCAATTGTGTCATGGTCTGTTTATGAATAGGCCCGCTCGTTGTGCTGGCTGAGGTCCAATCCCGTCGATTCGTCTTCCGGAGAGACCCGCAACCCAACCACCGCATTCACAACCTTCAGAATCATCCAGGTGCCGATCACGGAAAACAGCGCCACCGCGCACACCATGATGGCCTGAATCCCCAACTGCTCCGTATTCCCGAAAAATAGCCCATCAGCCCCGGCGGCATTGATCGCCTTAGACGCGAACAAGCCAGTCGCAAGGATTCCGAACACTCCGCCCACACCGTGAATACCCACGACGTCGAGCGAGTCATCATAGCCCATCCTCCCCTTCCAAACAACGGCGAAATAGCACAGAATCCCAGCAAATCCACCAATTATGATCGCTGAAAACGGTCCGACGAACCCGGAGGCCGGGGTCACGGTCGCCAGACCGGCCACCGCACCACTGGCTACACCGAGCACGGTCGGCTTCCCACGATGCATCCACTCCACCGCCATCCACACCAACGCACCAGTGGCCGCTGCCGCGTGGGTCGCCAAGAACGCACCCCCTGCCACCCCATTCGCACCCAATGCACTGCCAGCGTTGAACCCGAACCAGCCAAACCACAACAGGCCGGTCCCCAACAACGTGAAGGGAAGGTTATGAGGGGCCATGTAGTCGGCTCCATGCCCCTTGCGCTTTCCCATGACGACGGCGCACACCAGGGCGCTCACACCGGAACTGATATGCACCACCGCGCCTCCGGCAAAGTCTAACGCGCCCATCTTTCCCAACCATCCACCACCCCAGATCCAATGGGCCACTGGAGAGTAAATCAACAGGGACCATAGGGCGGCAAACAGCAGCAGGGCGGAAAACCGCATCCGCTCTGCAAACGCCCCCGTAATCAGGGCCGGCGTAATGGCGGCAAACATGAGCTGGAATAACATGAATACCTGGTGGGGAATCGTTGGGCCGTAGATTGGATGAGGCTCGCTTCCAACTCCGTTAAGCCCCACCCATTCAAGGCCTCCGATGAGACCTCCCTTATCAGGACCGAAGGCCAGGCTATACCCGACAAGAATCCAGAGCAGGCTGACCAGGCAGAGAATGGCAACGCTCTGTATGATCGTACCCAGGATATTCTTGCTTCGGACCAGTCCGCCGTAGAAGAGCGCCAACCCCGGCATCGTCATAGCCAGGACCAGCGCGGTGGAGGTGAGGACCCATGCTGTGTCCCCTGTATCAATCTTGAGTACAGGGGCTACGGAACCTGCTACCGCTGGCGGCGCGGTAATCGCGGTATCCTGGGCCATCGCGACTGACCCTGTGAAGACAACCAAGGCTCCCAGCATCACGGCCGCGATAGTCAGGCCCGTGACACTCGGCGTCCCTTGGCGCCCACGTTTGCGATTACAGTCCCGTTCCAGGTCAATCACCCTCTTCCTCCTTGCCTCCGCTCACCCCAAGCCTACGAATAGGCCCGTTCATCATGTTGACTGAGATCCAATCCCTTTCGCTCATCTTCGTCACTCACACGCAGACCCATCAGTCCATCGACCAGCTTCAGAATCACGAAGGTTCCTACAAACGCGAAGACCACGGAAATCAGCACGGCCAGCGCTTGGATCCCCAACTGCGCTGGATTGCCATAGAACAGCCCGTCTGCGCCTGCGGCATTGATCGCCTTTGATGCAAAGAGCCCTGTCGCCAGCGCGCCCCAAATACCTCCGATTCCGTGAATGCCGACCACATCAAGGGCGTCATCGTAGCCCAACTTGGACTTCCACAACACCGCTAAGTAGCAGAAGACTCCTGCTCCAACTCCGATCACAATCGACGCCATCGGGCCGACGAACCCCGACGCTGGCGTGATGGCCACCAATCCCGCCACCGCACCGCTTGCCGCGCCCAGGACCGTCGGTTTGCCTCGATACATCCACTCCACGATCATCCAGGCCAACGCGGCAGTGGCGGTCGCCGTGTTAGTGACGACAAAGGCGCTGGTCGCCAGCGCGCCGGACGCCACCGCACTGCCGGCGTTAAACCCGAACCACCCGAACCAGAGCATGGACGCGCCCAAGACGGTCATGGGCAAATTATGCGGAGACATGTTCTCCCTGCCAAGGCCCAACCGCTTCCTCAACACGATGGCGCAGGCCAGCGCCGAGAAGCCGGAACTGATATGGACGACCGTGCCGCCGGCGAAATCGAGCGCGCCGAGGTTTCTGACCCATCCCCCGACCGCCCAGACCCAATGAGCCAGCGGATCGTAGATGAAGGTCGCCCACAACAGCGTGAACACGAGAAAACTGCTGAACTTTATCCGTTCCGCAAATGCACCGGTGATCAGCGCCGGCGTGATCACCGCGAACATCATTTGAAATATCATGAAGGCCTGATGGGGAACAGTCGCGGCATAATCGGCATTGGGCTCCAATCCAACGCCGTTGAGCCCAAACCATTCTAGCCCGCCGATCAGATGACCCTTGTCAGGTCCAAAGGCCAGACTGTAGCCCCACAAGACCCACTGGAGACTGATCAGACAGAGGATGATAAAGCTCTGCATGATCGTCCCCAGCGCATTCTTGGAACGCACCATCCCTCCATAGAACAGCGCGAGACCCGGCGCGGTCATGGCCAACACCAAGGCCGTCGAGATCAAGACCCAGGCCGTATCGCCGGTATCGATTTTCGGCGGAGCCGGTACGGCCGGTGCCGCGGCCTCCTGAACCGCTGGTGCCGTTGCACTCGGCGCAGACGCCTCCTGAGCCCACCCTCCTGCCGCCCACAGAAGAACGGCAAGACCGGTCAGGAGCAGCAGACTTTGTTTGATCGTACACAATCGTCGAATCATGGTTTCCTCCTTTTTCCCTCTGCTCAGAACAGGTAGATCACTTGGAATGACAGCGTTTCTTGATTGTTGACCGGCCGCTGGCCGTACAGGAAGACGTTCTTGTCCGATTTGTCATACCGGAACTCGACCCGCGTGATCAGCGATGGCACCGGCTTGAACTGCAGCGTCGGCGTGATTTCCCACAACGTCTGGGCCACCGGTGTGGCGGGCGTGACATTGGTGGCCCCGGCACAGGTGTTCGAGCCCCCTGCCGTATTGAAGAAGCCGCCGCAGGTCCGGGACCCGCCGGCATCCTCGAAGATCTCCCCGCGCAGCCGGAAACTGTACTGGTCGGTAAAATCATGGGTCAGGTAGGCGGCCACGCCGTCCCAGCGCGCATTCGCCTTCCCGGTCGTCGCCGCCACCGGATTGCTCGCCTCGTTGACGTAGTACGGCTCGACCACCACCGTGTCCTTGTCCGTGGCTTTCAGCGTGATGATGAGCCCATTGGCAAAGCGTTTGGCCGAGGGGTTCCCGGCGGCCCCGCCGGTCGGCGTGGGGCCCGCCGGGTTGGTCGGGGTAAAGGTATCCCCGAAGTTCCGGTTCGCTTGTTCCGGGCCATAGGACCCGTACCAACTCACCCCAACCTTCTCATGCGGGGTCAGGGCCACCAGGTACTCGAGCGTTTTCCCCTTATTGTTGTCGTCGACATTGTCCCAGCCATTGACGACACCGAACGACGCGAGGACCATGGGGTTGAACTGGTAGGTGAAGCGGATGCCGGTCGTGGTGAAGGCTTGCCCCAGTCCGAACATGAACGAGCGGGAGAAGTTGTTGTTCTCGAAACTGTTGATCACCTCATACCCGATCAGCGTATTCATCTTGCCGGCCTGAATCTTGAACCCATTGCCGATCGGCAGAATGTACTCGGCATAGAGTTCTTGAAAATCCAGCTCATCGTTGCTGGTGCCCGGTTGATAATTGGTGCGGGCCCGCGTCACGCGCGAGTCGAGCCCAAAGTTGAGCCGCGCGCGAAAGCCCGCGCGGTCGAGCACGCTGCCCCCCGCCTCCGCCGGGCGCTCCACCATCAGTTGGAACAGGTGCGCCATGAACGCGTTGGCGTTCGTGTCGAAGATATGCAATTGATTGAGGTTGCTGTTGGGATTGTTGAAATTCTGCGTATAGGCGATATCCAGGAAGCCCGGAGGCCTTAAACCCCAAGGTCTTCCAGAGCGACGGCGCCTCCGCTTTCTTCTCTAACGTCATCCAGCCGCTCCTCCACCGTCGCCGTCGCGGCCGGCGCCGGAGCCGCAGCCGGCGCGGGCTCTTGGCCGAACACCGACTGGCCGCCGAGCAGCGACACCAGCACCCATAACCCTAGGCCCACAAGACTGCGTCCTGACATGATGACGTCCTCCCTCGTGCGATTGGTGATGCCGTTGCTCCCTCGCTTTGCCTCTCTCACCACGACGACGTCGTCGCCACGCACGCCATTGTGCGCAACCTCCAGCCCTTCCTCGTCTACTCGACACACACTTCCAGATCGATTCCCCCAGCCAATATATACATCTCGGCTCTCAGCATCCATCCGCCCACGAATGGATGTTTCTCAGTTTTTCCCACGATTCGCTTCATCCGCACCATCATGATTCAACCCGCTCGAATGCGGTCAAAAAAAAACGCCCTCTAGCCCGCTGGGGCCGGAGGACGCCATTGTCCATGCCGTACTATCTTCTTAAGGCCGGTGGGAAACGCCGTTGTTCCCCTGTCCGATGGGCACCCTTGTAGCATGACCCAGGAAAATCTGTCAACGCCCTTATCCCTCGCGCATTCAGGGGGTCTTTTTCGCTACTTCCGTACTCGAATCCTCATGCACTGACTTGGGCGCACTCTGACCTGGCGATGACCTATCGCCTGTGCTAGACTTCGCTCCCACCTATGGCTCCACTCATCACAACATTATCGACAAGGGGACGGTCTCATAAGCCTGTGTTTTTGCTGGCCCTGCTCTGTTTAGTGGCACCGCCTGTGGCACGACCGCCCCGACCGGCAAGGTCCTCTTTGAAGATCCCGGGGAACAGTGTTGCTTAAGCCGATCCCGGATCGGTCCTTCCAGGCCAGTCACCCGATCAACCTAGAGCCAGCCCTTCTTGTCCGGGTATTGAAAGGCATCGAAATCCAGGATCAGGAGCACGGCCTTCAGAAAATGCTCGCAGGACCACCATCTTCCGTCCCTGTCTTTTCGGAAGATCAGATCCGGTTCCTCGCTCCACTGCTTGCAGAAGGCTTACGTAAGGCAGCACCAGATCAGTGTGTCGAGTATCGTGTCCAGGCTACGAGCAAAGGTTCTGCATTAGAGTCATCGACCACAGAAACCACCGTCGGCTCCCTCTACAGTTATGGCGTATCGCTATACTTCTCGCTGTCTCAGTATCGATATGCCCCGAGCAGGACCGACACGAAGAACCTCGCTCACGGACGCCTACCCGATTCCACAGGCCTGGTCAACCGCACCCTCGTGTTTACTCCGAGCGCAGCCCAACGGTCCGAGAGCTTTGATCGGCCGACTGGAGGGTCATCGACCGACAAGTATCTCGCCATCGATTATCGGCTTCTGCAGCAGACGCCGCCCACGGCGGCAGCCGCTGTGCTAGCTGCGCCTCTGGCTGAACGTGTAGCGGAGCCAGTTCGCAACCCTGTGCCAACGGAATACCTTAGAGGCCCGCGACAAGGAGATCCAGACACTCAAAGATCTGGTCATCAAGAAAGAATTAGAGTTGGACAGTCTCAGGAAGGAACTGGAATCTACCCGAAAACAACTCGATAGCCAAAAACGGAAAACCACGCCACAGACCAAGCCCCAACAGGCAGCCCCATAGACATCACGCCTGAGATTCCATGGTCCGCACAGCCGAGGCCATAAGATACTTCCCCATAAGATGCTCAACCAGACCACCCTTCTCGTTCGTCGATTGGTGAAGCGTTATTCGTCGCTCGCAGCAGAATCAGATGCAAAATTCCCACGAGATACCTTTCACGCTTCACTGGTGTCGAGAGCGAGGCGAGAACGACGTCTGGAAAACGGGGCGCCGAGGCGGGAGGGTGAGAAGAGCGACTGTTTCAGTATCCTGCTACGAGTTTCGATAGCCGTTCGTGATCGGCATCCGCCGATCCTTGCCCAACCCGCGATGCGTAATCTTGATGCCAACAGGAGCCTGCCGGCGCTTGTATTCGCTGCGATCGACCAGCCCTACCACGCGCAACACCACCGCCCGTTCAATCCCCATCGCGACAATCTCTTCCACCGACCGATCTTCTTCGACGTAGGCCTTGAGGATCGGATCGAGCAGCGCGTAAGGCGGGAGGCTGTCCTCGTCTTTCTGATTGGGACGCAGCTCCGCGGTTGGCGGCCGATCGAGAATCCGCTTGGGAATCACCGCCGTCTTGTCCCGCCGGTTCCGAAGCGCGGCCAGACTCATAGACCATGGTCTTCGGCACGTCTTTGATCACGGCAAACCCGCCGGCCATGTCGCCGTAGAGGGTCGCGTAACCGACGCTCATTTCGCTCTTGTTGCCGGTCGTCAGGACGAGATGCCCGAACTTATTTGACCAGGCCATGAGGATATTGCCGCGAATGCGGGCCTGGATATTTTCCTCCGTCGTATCCGGAGGTTTTCCCTCAAACGAAGGCGCCAGCGACTTCAAATAGGCATCGAACGTTGAGGTGATCGCGATGGTCCGGCACTCGATGTTCAATCGACTGGCCAATTCCGCCACATCCTCGCCGCTTTCCCGCGACGTATAAGGCGACGGCATGAACAGACCAAGCACATTTTCCGAACCGATCGCATCGACAGCGATGACGGAGGTGAGCGCCGAGTCGATGCCGCCGCTCAATCCGATGACAACGTGTTTGAATCCGTTTTTCCGGACATAGTCCTTGACCCCCAACACGAGAGCCCGATAGACCTCCTCAAGCTCGCCCAGCGGCGGCGCGAGCAAGGGCACGGCGCGCGTTCGTTTCGTCTTTGTGGTTGAGACCTTCACGGCAACGCGATCAATGAGCGCCGCTGCTTTTCCGCTCAGGCTCCTCCTTCGTCCGTGGGCCATCCGTCCCCGAGCCACTGCTTCCACGTTGAGATCGGCCACGATGAGATCTTCCTGAAACGCAGGTCCTCTGGCAATGACCTCGCCAGTTTGATCGAGAATCACACTGTTGCCGTCGAAGATGAGTTCATCCTGCCCCCCGACGGTATTCGTATAGGTCACGATGACCCCATTCTCCCGAGCCCTGGTGACCAGCATCTGCTCGCGGAATCGACTCTTCCCCATATGGAACGGTGATGCGTTGATGTTGACAATCACGTCGGCTCCAGCCGCCGCCTGCGCTCGCGTCGGCCCGTCTGGAAACCAAATGTCCTCACAAATATTGACGCCAATCGTGACGCCGCGAAGCCCGACCAACGGCAGCCTTCGCCCGGGATGGAAGTAGCGGCCTTCATCGAACACCCCATAATTCGGCAAGAGCCACTTACTGTAGGTCGCCACTGGACGCCGATCGGCTATGATTGCCGCGGCGTTGTACAATTCGTGCCGATCGGCTGAAACCACCGACGGCGGTCCTGACTTCGCCCGGACCATCGTCCCCTGTCCGACATAGCCGACGACTGCCACGATTCCGCTGCACTCGCGGGCAATCTCGTCCAGCGCGCGCCGATTGTCGTCCACAAAACCCGGCTTCAAAAGAAGATCTTCAGGGGGATACCCGGTCACGGCCAGTTCAGGAAACGCCACCAGATCGGCTTTGGCCTTTCGCGCCTCCTCTAATCCAGGCCTTGATCAGACGGGTATTTCCCGCGATGTCACCGACCGTCGGATTGATCTGAGCCATGGCAATGCGAAACGTGCGCATAACTTGCTCTAATTTCTTACTCGATCAGCCCGTCCTTCGATCTCGCCCGCTAGGAGAATCGCCTCGGCGATCTCGCGCATCGATTTCCGAAGATCCATACTTTGGCGCTGGATAAGCTTGAAGGCCTCGTCTTCGGATAATTTCTTAGACCGCATCAGATAGCCTTTGGCCCGTTCCAGCAGCTTCCTGACGGCCAGTGCTTCCTGCATCTCAAACGACTTTTCCATCAGCGTCGTGTGCTCAATTGCGATGGCCGCCTGATTGGCAATGGCCTGCATCAACCGCACTTCCTCTGAGGTAAAACTGTGGGGCATGGAGGTATAGCTGTTGATGACCCCGACCGCCTTGTCCCGCATCATCATCGGCACAGACAGCAGAGATACCAGTCCTTCTTTGGCCGCCAAATCCGGATACATAAAGTCCCGCTCCTTGGTGACGTCCGCCACAATGATGGGCCTGCGCTCCTGCACCGCGCGCCCGCTGATACTTTGCCCTGTCTTGAGAGGGGGCTTCCGGCGATACTTTTCACTCAGGCTCTGAGTCGCGGCAATGCGTAATTCCCCGGTATCCCCGTCCAGGAGCATGATCGAACAAATCTTCGATCCCATCATCTGAGCCGTCATGGTGACAATCAGCTGAAGCACGTCATCGATGATGCGATTCGAAGCGACCGTTTCCGACACTTGAGACAGCGTCTCCACCTGAAGCGCCTTTCGCTTCATTTGGTCGTAGAGTCTGGCGTTCTCGATGGCACCGCCGACTTGATTCGCGATAGTGGAAAGCAGGGCCAGCTCATCATCCCGATAACGTCGCGATCGCTTGTGTTGCACATTGATGACGCCGGTCACTTCCTTCTTCACCATGATGGGCACCGACACAAACGCCTGATAGCGATCCTCGGGAAGGTTGTTGAAAAATTTGAACCGTGAATCTTCGCTGGCATTGCTGGGGATGACCACACGAGTTCTCTCCCGCGCGACCCAGCCTGTGATGCCTTCCCCCAATCCAATGGTGATGCGACCAATCAGTTTCGGGTGGGGATTCTTAGAGGCGCGAAGAATGAGCTCATCTCGACCATCGGACAACAGGTATAGCAGGCAGGCGTCTGCCTTGGTTACCTCAACAACGACCTCGACAATGTGCTTGAGGACTGCTTCGAGATCCAGTTGGTTGCTGATTGACTCAGAGATTCGATGGAGCACATCGACTTCGCGTGTTTTTTCCCGCAAAGCCTGTTGGAGGTGCGCCACAGATGGCGCGCGTGGGGTCGTCATAGGATGCTTACTTTCTGGCACTCGCCTTTCGACGGATAAGACTCTTGCCTTGCGGCCGACCACTCGACAATCGGCTCCCACGGCCATGCTTGCTCTGAAACCACTCGGCACAGACCTGCTGCTCGATCGGCCGAATGACCACCTCCCCGATCCGCACCGGCCATACCCCCATGACCCTCCCCCCGACCACCTTTTTGTCATGTTGCATGGCGCTCCAGAGGGACGTAAAGGATATCGGTGAGACCTGATCGGACAACCCAGCGCGCTGCACCAGACTTCTGATCCGTTCGACAACCTCTCGCCCGCACAGCCCCATGTGACAAGCCAAATCCGCTTCCTGCACCAATCCGATCCCAACCGCTTCACCATGGATCAGCCCACGATAGCCTGCGAGGGACTCGAGTGCATGTCCGATGGTATGGCCGTAATTGAGAATACGTCGTCGGTCCGACTCCCGCTCATCCGCTGCAACCACCTGCGCTTTGATCTCACAGGATCGTTTAATCACGTTGAATGACCGGCTCTTCCTCGAGGTTCAACAAGGCAGGAATTTCCTGCTCCAGAAAGGCGAAGAACTCTTCGTCGGCAATAATACCGTATTTGATTACCTCTGCCAGACCCGCGGTCCATTCACGGCGTGGCAAGGTGCGCAGCGTGAGGGGGTCGATCAGTACGGCTCGCGGCTGGTAAAACGCCCCGATGAGGTTCTTTCCCAGCCGATGGTCCACGCCGGTCTTGCCCCCGACGCTGGAATCTACTTGAGCCACAAGCGTGGTCGGCACTTGTATAAACTGAATTCCTCGTTGATAGATCGCGGCAGCAAAGCCGGTGACGTCACCGATGACTCCACCACCGAGCGCCAGCAACAGAGACTGACGTTCGAACTTGTGCTTGGCTAACGCATCGAGGATCCTGGCGACGGTGCCAAGCGTCTTTGTTCGCTCTCCAGGCGGCAAGATTATCGGAGTCGGGTCGTATCCTGCCTTGCGAAGCGACCTGAGAGCCCCTTGAAGATAGCGGCTTGCTACATGTCGATCTGTCACAACCCCGATCTTCGAAGCTGCCGTAATGGCGCGAAGCCTGTCACCCACTGTCGCGAGTAATCCAGGACGGAGCACGATGTCGTAGCTCCGCTCCCCCAAGGTTACCGGCACAATCTGTTCTGCCACTGCGGCCATGCTCAACGACGGTCTCTCCCAGATCAATACACCAGTCGTGCACCCGACTCTTCTTGGACGGGAAGGCCAGGATTCACGAAACACTGTGCCGGCGGTGATGATGAATTGCGAGGGCTAAATTCGAGGGGATGGTACCACAACGGTTCTGAAACTAGAAGGTTTTCAGGTAGGCCCTCAAGCCAAAAGATCACCTTTCACGGCCTTCGGAGTGCCAGCTTTAGGCTAATTGAGCATCATATCGGTCATGCTCAATTGGTCCTATCCGCTTCTCAGGCCATGATGTCCGTTCGATTGCCAGTCGTTTTGCACGCACATGCGGCCGATCGCCCGTCGCATTTTCGTGCGACGGGCAGGGTCGGTGTTGATCATGTCAGAAATAAGAAGAGGACTGGAGAGTACACCTTAGAGGATCGAGATGAGCATTAATCGTGGGGCCTCACCGCTCTTGATCCCCCATCAATGAAGGGCTAGAAGGTTCGCTACGAGCTCTTCACGATAGTGGGCGTCAAAAAGATGAGTAGCTCTTGTTTCGCTACAGACTCGGTCTTCTGTTTGAAGAGCCATCCCAGAACAGGCACGCGAGCGAGATAGGGGACGCCAGCCACGTTGTTGTTCTGCGTATCGATGAACACCCCGCCGATCACCATGGTCTCGCCGTCGCGGATAGTGACCTGGGTATTGGCTTCGCGGCGGTCAATACTCGGACCGGCCGGATTACTCCGTGCGCCAACGGCGTTTCTCGTTGCGCGAACCTTCATCTGAATTGTCTTGCCGGTTTCCTTTGGATCACGCGAGGTAATCTGAGGAGTCACATTCAGCTCCAAGTTCGCATCCACAAAAGTGGTCTGAGTCCCCTGGAGGGAGGTCGTCTGGAACGGGATCGATTCTCCCTGTGCGATCTTGGCCTCCCGCTTGTCCAAGGTCGTGACCTTTGGCGCGGCAATGACTTTGCTCAAACCGAGCAACTCGCCTGCCGACAACCGCACATCCAACAGCGCTCCATCCGTTCTTCCAATGGTATACCCGAGGCCGGGAGTAGACGCTAAACCACCCACTGTGGCGGGAAGATTTACCAGAAAGTCAGATGCTTGATTCCCAAATGGTCCAACCACACCCGACTTGAAGTTCGCCACCCCACCATTCGAGGTCTGGTTCACATTCTGGATGCCCCACTGCACCCCCAGCGAACGGGAATAGGTCGTATCCGCTTGAACAATCCTGGCTTCAATTTGCACTTGAGGCACTTCGAGATCAAGCCCATCGACCAGCTGCTTCATCACCCCAATCCTGCTTTCCGTATCCCGGACGATTAAGGCATTGGTCCCTTGACTCATTTGCATCAACCCTCTCGGGCTCAAATACTGCCGAAGAGATGTCATGAGTTCTGTCGCCTGCAGGTTCCTAATATAGAACACCCTATCGACCAGTTCTTCAGCTTTCGTCTTGGCATCCTTCGCCTGCGCTTCTTCATTCTGCTGTTTGGCAAGGTTCGCCAGCGAATCGATCCAGAGGATATTGCCCTGTCTGATCTTGCCTAACCCATTCATCTTCAAAATCATATCCAGCGCCTGGTCCCAGGGCACACTCACGAGCTTCATCGTGACCTTGCTCTTGACCCCTTCACCGACAACCATGTTAAATCCGCTCACTTCGGCGATGAGGCGCAGCACGTTACTGATGTCGGCCTGCTGGAAATCCAGCGAAATGCGCCGTCCGACATAACGCGTTTCCCCAACAACCAAATCTTCCTTCGGCGTGCTTTTCTCGACACCATCTACGTCGGAGGTCATCTGGACAGGCCGCACATGAAATTTCGTCGAAGACCGCAGAACCGTGGCCATTGCTCGATGAGCTACCCGAGACTTGGCATCCGCCTGGACCTGCGGCATTACCGCGTTCTCTAACTCGAGGGCTTCACCCGCCTCGCCACGGGAGAGGTCAGTGCCCGCAACCATATCCGTACCCACGCCTTCCCGAAGAGTCACAATAAGATTCGACCCTTGCGGTTCAACCGAGTAGGCAGCCTTACCGGCAAGATCCAAAACTACTCGTACCTTATCGCCATGATAACCCAGACGCACTTGCTTCAAAATCTGGTGATTCACAGACATGACTGGCTTACGTATGGCGGAAGCCACGCTTGGAATGTCGATGACGAGACGCCGCTCATCAAGACGCGTCACCTCGTGGGCCAACCTGCCATCTCCCGAGATGACAACACGGATGTCGTTAGTGCCGCGCTGAACATCGATGCGAGTCAGGGTCTGCGCCAGACCTTCCTCGACGCTCGAGGGCATGCCTGAAGTGATAGCCGGCAAGTCGGTCGACGCCCCCACCGGTGGCATGGCCATCGGTACACTGAGTGCTCCCATCGCTGAGAGCACGCGAACAAATGCGGTAGTTGTCATGGTCAGCTTAGGTGTCATTCTACGCCCTCTTTCGGGTGAAGGAGCTTGACATACTCCCGCTCCTGTTTACTCCCATACACATCTGTAAACCGTTCTTGCACCACAATACCTTTCTCCGTCACGGCACTCACCACGCCATTATTGGGACCGATACGCGTTCCTCGACGCACCGTGTATCCATTCCCATCTGGCGTCTGGACCATCGCCGTGTAGCCATAGGCCCCCCATACCACAGCGATCAGGCTCATCTCAGTGAGCCCGACGCGCTGAAGTGGAGGTAACGTGGGGTCAATCGGCCCGAGTCCCAACAGTTGCAAAACTGGCGCGAACGGATCGCGCCGACCGGAAGGGTCATAGGAATGTGCGCTCGATGGCTCCAACATTGAATTGAGTGCCACCGGTTGAACTTGCTCATCGCCAGCCGCCGCGGCTATGGTTGGAGCCGACGCGTGCCTCGGCACCTCATTCAGAGCTGGTACTTTCAAAGAATCCTGCCGCATTGGGCTAATTTGTCGGACATGAGAACTGATACCTGTCTCAGCAAAGGCCAGTCCAATCGCGACGAGCAGGCCCACACATCCAATTAGAGTTATTTTAGTTGTCTTCATGGTCAACAGCCAATTTTCACAGATGGCATTCATCGCTCATTGTCTCGCACTCAGCGAAGACTCTGTGCCCTATTTCTTCTGAGGAATCGCCGGAGCCACCGCAGCCTGCTTGATTTCTTGTGGTGCAGCATAGGCTACAAGATCAAACACGGTCTGTGTGACAACCCTTCCCTTCTCAAACTTAGGGGCTCCCATCTTGAGGCCGGACACGGTCACAATCCGAGGCAACGCATTGATTCGATCGAAAAATAAGACCGCAGTATGGTATCCGCCAGAGACCTCTACGTTCACCGGCATTCGCACAAAGAGTTTCGATGCATCCTCACTCTTCGGACTCGGTTTCCATAGCTTAATGTCGAGTCCAAGACGAATCCCCAAATCTGAGACCTGTTTAAGCAACATCACCGCCTCCTCTTCAGGCGGCAATCGTTCTTTCTTTTTCGCGAGCTCAATTTCCAGTTGCTTACTGGCGGCAATGAGTTCATCAAGATGTTTGACTTTAATGGTCAACGTTTGGATCTCGGTATCGAGCGTGCCGATGGCTCCCTGGAGCCCGGCAATCTCCGCAGATTTTGGCTCGGCCACATAGTAATAGAAGCCAACAACTATCCCCGCAAGAACCATCAGAAGAAGCCCCACCTTCTGAACCAATGGGATTGACCGCAATACGTCAAGATTGATAGAGGACAGATTCATAGTTCCTAACCTTTGAGACGGAAACCAAGTTTAAACTGATAGATATTGAGTTGATTCTCCACCGCAGCTCGACTTTCCTGAAGATTGATATTCGCGAAGTAATCGGTTCGGCGCAGATTATTCACGAATTCCACCACATCATCGTTGGTCGCCGCACGACCCTCAAGATCGATATCCTTCCCGGTGACCGCGACCCTCACCAACCACAACTTCAGCGGTTCCAGACTCTGGCTGACATGGTCGAGCACCTTGACGGGGCCAACACGTGACTTTTCCAACTCGTCAATAATACGATTTTTGTCTTCCAGCACCTTCTTCCGGCTTTCAAAATCAGCAACCTGCTTCACTTGCTCCTTCAACTGGGCGACCTGCTTCTCCTTGTCGAGCTTTTCGGTCTGTCGCACGTTTATTTCTTCATCGAGTGACGCCGAGTACCACCAACATCCCGCCAGGGTGATGAGCAACAATCCCGTACCCAACAGTGCCTGCGCTCTGACATCATACTGAGGCTTCGCCTTATGTCCCTTGGGCCCTGGTAGTAAATTAATGCGAATCATCGATCCCCCACCGATCTAAGGGCCAATCCAACCCCCACGGCAGCCAGCGGAGCCAATTCGGCTAAAGCATTCTGATCAAAGCTGCTCCCTGAGGTATCGATTTCACCGAACGGATTAGCCACCTCAACAACAGCGTGCATTCGGTCTCTCAGTTGCGTGAGCAGGCCTTTGACCTGGGCGCCTCCTCCGCACAAGAGAACTTGCTGAACGTCCGCGTCCGACATGGTTGACTTGAAATAATCGATGGTCCGCGCAATTTCAGACGCAACCTCGGCGTTGACACTGTCGACGACCGTGGTCACCGCGGCCTGCTTGCCCCCTGCCGAACGGTCGCCTTTTTTCGTTTCTTCTGCCTCTTCGTAGGACATGCCCATTTCTCGCTGAATGGCTTCGGTATAGCGATTCCCTCCGATGGGAATATCACGGGTGAACAGCGAGGTGCCCCCTCGAACAATATTGATATTCATGACACTGGCGCCAATATTGACGAGTGCGGTGGTATCCTCCTGCGAGACGGGATAGTTGATCGCATGCATGTTTTCGATCGCAAAGGCATCCACATCCATGACTAATGGAAATAACCCCGCCCCCTTGACGAGCTCGGTCAGCTCATTGATCTTGTCCTTCTTAGCAGCGACGAGAATGATCGACATCTCTCCCTGGGAATCACCTGCGGCCTCGGAAGAGGGCAACACACTGAAGTCGATGTTTACCTCATTAATGTCAAACGGGATATACTGCTCGGCGGCAAGCCTCACCTGCCCCTCCAACTCCTCATCAGGCATCGGCGGCAGGCTGATCTTCTTAATGATGACGGCATGGCCAGAAATCGACACGGCGACTTGCCTCACCTTAACGTTCGTTTCCTCAAACAATTCCTTAATCGCCGACACCACCCGCCCCTCGTCCATCACCGTTCCATCAACGATGACTTCGGGCTCGAGTGGTTTGAATCCAAACTTCTGAAGAAAGTACCGCCCTCGGCTTTCCTTCAACTGGACGAGCTTGATACCGCTCGACCCGATATCCAGCCCCACAAGCTGTCGCTTCGGGGTGAATATAGAGAACAGATCGGTTTCGGCGAGATTCTTGAATGAACTCAACATACGCGCCTCTGACTGTACATGACTACCCGCGCAGGACAAATCTTTATGTGAATTTCGCACAGACTGTCAATCATGACCATACCCCCGCATATTTCAACGTCCTGAAGAAAGAATTTGCATCGAGACCGTTCTGGCTATACACCTGTGTCCCGCCTCCACTCAGAATTTCCAGATATGAGGAGCCGTTTAGAGCTGAATCACGTCCGCTAAACGTCTGAACGGTGCATCTACATTGGGGATTGGCTTCATGTACATGCTAAGTATAGTCCATACGCTCCACCTGTCAAGGAAATCACTTTCTGTGCACATGCATATGCATGGAGACGAGGGCGCTGGGTGGCTGGGGCAAGCGCGTAACGGCTTTGTGGGTTATTGCTTATTGAGATCGCGATGGGCGACGGTCACTTGATATCCAAGCGCTGAAAAACTTTCTTGGAGCCGGCCAGCAATGGCCACAGAGCGATGACGTCCGCCAGTGCAGCCAATCCCAACATTTACATAGCTGCGGCGTTCTCGCTCGAAGAGGGGGATGAGGAATTTAAAGAGGCTTTCCAGTTGCCCGATGAACGCGACGGCGTCCTGATCGCTCAGCACATAGTTCCGCACCCGCGGGTCTTCCCCGGTCAAAGGTTTGAGGTCTGGAACAAAGAACGGGTTCCGCAAGAACCGGACATCGAACAGGAGGTCAATGTCATACGGCACGCCGAACTTGAAGCCGAATGTCACCAGCGAGATGGTCAGCCGGCGAGGCGTGCCCTCCTGCCTGAACTGCCTTGCCAACAATTCTCGCAACTCATGCACCGTCAAATCGGAGGTATCAATAATACGGTCGGCGTGGCGGCGAAGATCAGCAAGGCGCTCTTTTTCAAACCGCACTCCTTCCAAAACCGGGAGATGCGGCAGGAGCGGGTGGGGCCTCCGAGACTCCGAGAATCGGCGAACCAGCACCTCTTCGCGAGCTTCAAAGAATATTAACTCAACCGAATGACCATGAGCCTTAACCCGTTCAAGAATCCCCACGAGATCGGAAAAGAACACGCGCTCCCTGACATCGATGCCGAGCGCAACATTCTTAATTTCGCCCCCTTGCTGATGGCACAACTCGACAAAAGTCGGCAGAAGAGCCGGCGGCAAATTGTCGATGCAGAAATACCCGACATCTTCGAAGCACTTGAGGGCATGCGACTTTCCCGAGCCAGAAAGACCGCTGATCACAACCAGCTTGAGTGCGGCCATGCCTGCCTACCCCTTACGGATCAATCAGGACCACTCGATCACGATCGACACGTTGTAGAATCTGGACCTTTCCAGAGGACAGGGAAGTGAACACCACCAGCGAACCAGGAAGGGGATCTAGCCGGCGCTTCGCTTCCTCCAGAGTCAGAACAGCCCGAGCGGGACGAATGACTTCAATCTCTTCCTCTTCCTTACGAATAGCCGGGCGCAATATCTTGCGCACCGATCTCTTAGTCGGTTCTTTATGATCAGCTTGGCGTTCCTTGTATTTTCGTATCTGAACGCCCAAGCGGTCCACTAGCTCGTCGATCGTCGCGTACATCTCCCCCGTCAAAGCTTTTGCCTGAATCCGTCGCCCTTGCAGCGTACAGACGACCTCTGCGCTATGCTGAAGCTTGCTCACGCCCAGGATCACTTCCAGATGGCTAAGCTTCACTTCATACCGCGCGAGCCGCTCAAACCGATTCTCAATATGTTGTCTGAGCGCCGGCGTTACGACGAGATGCCGTCCAGTAATTTTCATAGATATTCATCCTTTCAGGCTGAATAACCTCGGCCGCACCTCTGCCACTCGACTCTGCTTGTTGGTTCTGAGCACCCATAACGTCAGGGGAAACACCGGATAAGAGGCGAGTACGCGAACAGCTCAATAGGGGAAAGGCCTAAAAGAACCGCTTACGCTGAGTGGCGGACGGAATATGTTCTTCCGCACGATACTTGGCCACCGTCCGTCTCGCGATCACAACCTGCTGCGTGAGCAGCCGCGCCGCGATCTCTTCATCTTTGAGGGGGTGGCTCGCATCTTCCTCCGCCACCATTTTCCGAATCATCTCTCTCACCGTCACGGACGACATCATGTCGGAGGGCTGATCCGCTCGCTGCAGACCAGCGTTGAAGAAGAATTTCAGCTCCAGCATCCCCTGCGGGCAATACATATACTTGTTCGCAGTCACACGACTGATTGTTGACTCGTGCATCCCAATATCCTCAGCCACCTGCTTGAGCACCAACGGTTTAAGGTGTTGCACGCCCTTCTCGAAGAACTGCTCCTGAAACTTCACGATGCTCGACACCACCTTTACGATAGTCTTATTCCGCTGTTCGATACTGCGAATCACCCATTGCGCCGCCCGCAGCTTCTCATCCAGATAGGCCTTCGTCTCCGCCGCCCCGCTCTCCCCCGCCCCCATCAATTGCTTATAGTACGGGCTGATCCGCATGCGGGGCAGCCCGTCGTCGTTCAGTAATACCACCCATTCCCCTTCATTCTTGACGACAAATACGTCGGGGACAATCACATAGTTCTGAGTGTTCGTAAACGGCCGCCCCGGCTTCGGCTCGAGCACTTCGATGACCTTTGTCGCCTGAAAGACCTCTTCTACCGTGACATCCAAGGCTTTTGCGATCTTCGCGTACTGTTTTTTCTCCAAGTCTTTGAGGTGGTGCTGGACAATGGCCTCAACAATCGATCCCTTCAAGGCCCCAGGCCGAGCCCCTAATGATCCCATGGGACTCTTCCCCAAATGTCCGATTTGTAAGAGAAGACATTCCGCGAGATCTCGAGCCGCCACTCCAGTCGGATCAAAGCTCTGTATATCCTTCAGGACTGAGCCCGCTTCACTTTCGATGAAGTCGGTCCCGCTGACCATCTCCGCGAGAGAGATGCGCAGGTACCCATCATCGTCAAGATTACCGATGATCAAGCGCCCGATCTCCTTTTCACGTTCGGATAAACCGGAAAACGATAGCTGCCAGAGGAGATGGTCTTCCAAGGATGTGGCTTTCGCCATGGTTTGTTCATAGGATGGAAACTCGTCCTGCGAGGACGACTGTGCCTCGGATCCGCCTATCCGACGATCGCTCCCAAAGTACTCTTCCCAACCAGCCGCGGAGGCCTCATCCGCCGTATCTCGTTCTTCAGGGGTCGACTCCTCCGCATTCGATGGCTCACTGTTCGCTGATGCCGCCGCATCTTCCGCCTTTTCCTCTGCGCTTCCGGCCTCGCTGTCTTCCGCCTCCGTTGGGATCTCCTCCAAGAGCGGATTTTCCATCAAATGTTGCGTTAAGCTCTGCTGGAGCTCGAGTCGCGACAATTGCAGCAGCTTAATCGCCTGCTGCAATTGTGGAGTCATGATCAGCTTTTGACTGAGTCGAAGGTCGAGCCTGAGCTTCATACGCACACACCCATACGCATCATAGCTTGAACCGCTCCCCTAGGTAGACAGCCCTGGCCCTCTCACTCTTGACGATGGACTCGGGAGACCCGGCCTCAAGAATCAACCCTTCGTTGATGATATAGGCCCGATCCGTGATAGACAGCGTCTCCTGGACATTGTGATCGGTGATCAGAATGCCGATTCCCTTTTCTTTCAATCGGGTAATAATTTGTTGGATGTCAGCGACTGCGATCGGGTCGATTCCTGCAAAGGGTTCGTCGAGCAACATGAATAACGGGTTCGTCGCGAGGGCCCTAGTAATTTCCAGCCGCCGACGTTCTCCGCCGGACAAGGCATACGCCATGCTTGTTCGGATATGGCTGAGATCCAGTTCTTTGAGAAGGGCATCGGCCCGTTCGCCCCGTTCCGCCCGAGAGTAGTCCAGCATTTCAAGAATTGCCAGAATATTGTCTTGAACAGACAAGCGCCGGAACACAGACGATTCTTGAGGAAGATATCCAATTCCTTTCCGCGCACGTCGGTACATTGGCAGACCAGTAATCACCTCTTCACCGAGGGAAATCTCCCCTTCATCAGGCTGACACAGACCAACGATCATATCGAAAATGGTGGTCTTCCCAGCCCCATTGGGCCCCAATAACCCGACGATCTCCCCGGCGCGGACTTCGATCGAGACGCCTTTCACGACCTTGCGCGCGCGAAAACTTTTCACCAATCCGGTCGCGCGTAAACCGGCACCTTCGGCACTGTTCACCGAGGAGCCAGTCGACGCCGCATTCCCCTGAACCGCCTCGATCACTTGGTCGCCCCCCCATCCGGCTCGATCCGCACATGCGAGCCTCCTTCCACCACACTCCGATCCTCTGCCAGAAACATCGTGATTTGTTTGCCGCTGACTCGTGTTCCCTTATCCCAGGCCACGGGGTCACCCGTAAGGACGATCTTATCCCCATCATGGTAGTAGATCGCTTTCTCACAGGTCGCACTCCCTGAATCTTTCTCAATTTTCACTCGTCCGGTCGCCTCTATCCTGTTCACCGAACGATTCGACACAGCCGGCACGGCCTCAGGTCCTTTCGGAGGCGCGGCGCCCTTGACGGCCTCATGCCCTTTCTGGTTATCACTCGCGGGAGAGTCTTGTGCGCGAAACAGAACCACCATGCGATCGGAATAGACAACCAATGACCCACGAGTCAGCACGACCGCCCCCTCAAACACCGCTTGGCTATCCTGATTTTTTACGGTCATCTTCTTGGCCGTAATGGTGGTGCTCACTGCTTGATCAGCACCACCTTTCGGAAGGGCTGCTTCAGCCGATTCACTCAAGGAAGCAATCCCAAACGGAAACAAATTAAGAAGCAGGAGCCAAATCCACATGTACGTCCTCAAGTACCTCAAATTCTTCAGTGTCCAAATGTCCCAACAACCCACGCCCTGTAACCTCTAGCCCATGCCCAACGATACGGACGGGATCTTGGGTGCGGATCTCTCTCGTCTGATCGGTCCAAGCTAGATGGTTGGTATAGATCACGTACCCGCTTTCGGTGCGAATCACGAGCGGCTCCGATCGGTTCGCGAGCACAAAGTTCTTCGTCTCCGTGTTCAATGTCCCTTCATCCCCGGTCACCGTCAATTCCTTCCCCTGCTGGCCGAATAGTGTGACTGCGACGACTTGAAGCATCGCCCGCCGGTCCCGTTCGAAGAGCCGAGCCTCTTGCGCCTGCACCTGCCATTGAACCGCATCGCCCTTCCTCTGGGTGAACGTAAACTGGGAAATCGTGGCATCAGCTGTGTCCATAGAGCCTGGCGCCGTCGCAGTCGGGGTGGGAACCGTTGTTGAATTGGTTACGAGCAGGTATGCGAGGAAACAGGCCAATACCACACTGAGAGCTAACAAACCTCGCCGTACCAAGCGTTGCCACACTTTGTTCCTGCTTCCTTCTTGAGTAGTAAGAATGAGACTGGCACGATAGTAGCATGAGCTCAAAACCAAGTAAACTCATGCCACAACCCTGGCATGGTCTACTTGATAGAGTTGAAGTGAACGAGCTGGGGGATTCGCCGAAACGATAACGCGACGTCGCACGCGCGACTAGATCTCCTCGACAGGAGCCCTAGTCGGCGGCGGGAGTCGCGGGAGCTGATGCAGCAGGTGCTTGCTTCTTTGCAGCCGCGGTGTCGGGCCGTGTGACGAGTTCGATCGCGACAAGCTTCGCCGCATCGCCGATCCGCCGTCTCGTCTTCACCATCCTCGTATAGCCACCGGGACGATCTTTAAAGCGAACCGCCACGTCGCTGAATAATTTTGAGACGACGTCCTTGCTTCGGATAAACGCAAGGGCTTGCCGCCGAGCCGGCAACGTCCCCTCCTTGCCGAGCGTAATCATTCGGTCCGTGAACCCTCGAATTTCCTTCGCCTTAGCCTCGGTCGTCTCGATCCGCTCATGTTCGAGTAGTGACGTCACGAGACTTCGGAACAGGGCCCATCGATGTTTCGTCTGTCGTCCGAGCTGTCTGCCATTTTTTCTATGACGCACGGGTTGCCTCTTGTTTCGTTACTCGCTCTTCGGATTACCGCTATTGGGCTGCACGGCATCCAGCTTGACGCCGAGACCCAGGCCCATTTCCGTCAAGATTTCCTTAATTTCATTGAGCGATTTCTTACCGAAATTCTTCGTCCGCAACATTTCCCCTTCGGTCTTCTGAACTAAGTCAGCGATGGTCTTAATGTTCGCATTCTTCAAGCAATTCGCGGCACGAACCGATAATTCTAACTCATTCACACTACGGAACAGATGCTTATTGACCTCACGTTGCGCCTCATCGCTCCCCAGCTCCGCGCGCCCTTCGACCCGCTCTTCTGGATTGATAAAGATATCAACGTGATCACGCATAATTCCTGCGGCCGTGGACAGCGCATCGCGAGGCGAGATGGTCCCATCCGTCCAGATTTCCAAGGTCAACTTGTCATAATCGGTCATGCGACCGACGCGGGCATTCTCCACATGAAAGTTTACACGCTTGATGGGTGAAAACACCGAATCGATCGCGATCACGCCAATCGGAAGCCCCTCTTCCTTATTTCGCTCGGCGGGCACGTAGCCCCGCCCATGCTTCACTGTCATTTCCATATCGAACGAGGCATCCTTGTCTAATGTCGCAATATGGAGATTGGGAGTCAGGATGGTCACGTCCGCATCATGAATAATGTCGGACCCCTTCGCTTCGCCAGGTCCCTTCTTCTTGAGACGGAGTGTCTTCGGCTTATCGGTATGCAACGCAAGCCGCAGTCCTTTGACATTCAGAATAATGGAGGTCACATCCTCTGTGATACCAGGAATTGTGGAGAACTCGTGCAGGACACCTTCGATCTTCACGGTGGTCACTGCTGCACCAGTTAGCGACGACAACAGCACACGCCGTAACGCATTGCCGACCGTCGTCCCAAACCCACGCTCATAGGCCTCCGTCGTAAATCTGCCGAACGTTTGGGAATGAGTATCTTTGTCGACTTCCACCCGCATCGGGATTTGAAAGTCTTTCATCGCTTTAATCATAACTCCCCCTTCATCTCATCGAGTAGCCAGTCCCTGAACGGCACCAGTTCGCCGCAAAGACCGACCCCCTCTCCCAATTCCGCAATTACCTGGAATACAACTCCACCACCATCTGCTCGTTGACCGGCAGCGAAATCTGGTCTTTCGACGGCAACGTTCGCACCATTCCTTTAAATGCCGTCTTGTCCAGCTCCAACCATTCCGGAATACCTCGCCCATCAACGGACTCTAAGGCGGCCTGAATCGAGATCAATGAGCGGCTTCGCTCCCGAACGCTAATGACATCTCCCGCTTTGACCTGGGCACCAGGGACATTGATTTTTCGACCGTTCATGGTCAGATGCCCATGGCTCACCAGTTGCCTGGCTTCTTTTCGCGAGGCACCAAATCCTAACCGGTAGGCTACATTGTCCAACCGGCATTCCAGCAACCGCAGGAGCACTTCTCCCGTAATGCCAGAATGTCGTTCCGCACGCTCAAACACGCCGCGGAACTGGCACTCCATCAGACCGTAAATTCTACGCAGCTTCTGCTTTTCTCTTAGCTGGGTGCTGTATTCTGAGTTCCTCGGACGCTTTTGCCCATGCTGTCCCGGAGGATAGCTGCGCCGCTCGATTGCGCATTTTTCTGTCATACAGCGCGAGCCTTTCAGAAACAGCTTCTCACCCTCTCGCCGACACAACCGACAGACGGGACCGCGATACTTTGCCACTGCTCTACCTCCGGTTACCGGACATCACCACGTGGGTGCGCCCAACAATTCTCGTGTTTTCAACTCTCCCGACATACGCCACTAGACGCGCCGCCGCTTAGGTGGGCGGCATCCGTTGTGCGGAATCGGGGTCACATCACGAATCATATTGATCCGCAATCCAGCGGCCTGAATAGATCGAATCGCCGATTCACGACCGGATCCCGGCCCATTCACATAGACATCCACTTGGCGCATTCCGCTCTCCATCGCCTTACGCGCCGCAGCCTCCCCAGCCCGCTGAGCCGCAAAGGGCGTGCTCTTGCGAGACCCCTTGAACCCTTGATTCCCTGAGCTTGCCCACACAATTGTGTTGCCACTCATGTCGGTGATGGTGACGATCGTGTTGTTGAAGGAGGCCTGGACGTGGGCCACCCCGCTCTGCACGATCCGGCGCTCTTTCTTCTTCCCTTTTTTGACGCTCATACAGGCTCCCTACTCAGGTAACGGTCACGCACTACGCCGAACGCGTAGGCGGTTTCGGTTTGCTTCCCACACCGGAGCGACGGCCTTTTCTCGTCCGTGCATTCGTCTTGGTCCGCTGGCCGCGGACCGGCAACCCTTTCCGATGGCGTAGACCACGGTACGTGCCGCTATCGATCAGCCGCTTGATGTTCATCGAAAAGGTTTTTCTTAGATCGCCTTCGACCTGATAGCCCTCCTGAATGATTCCTCGAATCTTGACGATATGCTCTTCGGTCAGGTCCTTGACGCGAATTGATCCATCAATCCCCGCCTTGTCCAGGATGTCGAGTGCGGCCGCCCGCCCAATTCCATAGACATAGGTCAGGCCGATGTCCGCCCGCTTGTCTTTCGGTAAATCCACTCCGGCAATACGTGCCATACTTCCCCCTTACTGTTTCTACTTTCCACTGTTCGTCGCTGAATGACCTGACCAGGCTCTATTGCGCGCTTCCAGCGAGGGCCTTCCGAGGCCTGTCGCTGCGCGAGCAGAAGACCAGTTCGGTCACCCTGCGACGTTCCTCATCCTTGGCGTTGCTTGTGACGTGGATTCTCACAGAGAATTCGCACCACGCCCTTGCGTCGGACCACCTTACATTTGGCACAGATCGGCTTGACGGATGATTTCACTTTCATGTCTGTTTCGCGCTCCTACTTAAACCGATAGGTAATGCGCCCGCGTGTCAGGTCGTACGGCGAAAGTTCCACGGTCACCTTATCGCCAGGAAGAATACGGATAAAGTGCATGCGCATTTTCCCTGAAATGTGCGCAAGAATTTTATGGCCATTATCCAACGACACTCTAAACATCGCATTCGGCAATGTTTCGTTCACCGTGCCTTGTATTTCAATAACATCTTCTTTCGGCACGTACCTCTATCCTTTCTGCCCAAACCCCATCATAGCTGACTCAAAATACGCGGAGGTCCACTAGGTTGAATCGCAATCGTATGTTCAAAATGCGCCGAGAGGCTCCCGTCTACCGTCACCGCTGTCCAGCGATCCTCAAGAACCTTGACGGCAGCCTTGCCCATATTGACCATCGGTTCAATCGCCAGAACCATCCCCGCCTGCAACCGAGGGCCCTGCCCCGGCTTCCCGTAGTTCGGCACCTGCGGCTCTTCATGCAACTGCCGGCCGATTCCATGGCCTACGAACTCTGTCACGACCGAGTAGCCAGCTGACTCCACATGCTGCTGAATCACATGGGAAATATCTGAGAGCCGATGACCCACCACCGCTTGCTTGATCCCAAGGTACATTGCCTCTTCAGTTACTCGAACCAAACGCGCGCTCCGTTCGATTGCCTGCCCCACCACAACCGTGACTGCCGAATCCCCGTAAAACCCGTCAACGATCGCCCCAAGGTCGAGGCCGATGATGTCCCCCTCCTTCAGCACTCGCTTGGAGGGAATCCCGTGAACGACCTGCTCATTCACCGAGGCACAGAGGGTCTTGGGATAACTCCGATACCCTTTAAACGCCGGTCGAGCACCACGTGATCGAATCTCTTCCTCGGCCAACCGGTCCAGCTCATCGGTCGTAATACCTGGCCGGACGGCTTTCGTCAGAACCGCTAGTGTCTCCGCCACCACTCGTGATGCCAGGGCCATCACTGCAATCTCATCCGGCGTCTTGAGAATGATCATCTCACCCGGTAAGGCGCCAACACCTCCGAGAGATGCCGAAAGACAACATCCACTGCGCCAGAAGCATCCACCGGAGACAACAACCGCCGCTCATCATAATAGCGCACAAGCGGGGCCGTTTGCTCGTCATACACCTTCAAGCGCGTCTCGATCGCATCGCGCCGGTCGTCGCTGCGCTGCACAAGCGGCTCTCCGCATCGATCGCAAATCCCAGCCTGCTTAGGCTTTGCAAAATCCACATGGAACGTCGCTTGACACTTCGGACAACTTCGGCGCCCGCTCAACCGCCGCACCACGTCTTCACGCGAAACCTGAAAATTCAGGACCCGATCGAGGGCCATTGCTTTCGATGCGAGAGCCTTGCCCAGCTCTTCCGCCTGCGGAACAGTCCTGGGAAATCCATCCAGAACGAATCCACTGGCGCAGCTGGGGTCAGCCAGCTTCTCCCTCACCAGACCAATTACCACGGCATCAGGAACCAGCTTCCCCTGATCCATATAGCTCTTCGCTTCGAGACCCAGGGCTGTCTGGTTGCGAACTGCCTCGCGGAGAAGATCACCGGTGGAAATCTTCGCCACCTGATACTGTGTCGCAATAAGGTCAGCCTGAGTCCCCTTGCCAACGCCAGGTGCGCCGAGAAACACCACCCGCATGAATCCCCCCCTCACCCACTCCGGCCACGGAGGGGGGCCATGCCCTTACCGAGAAACCCTTCGTAATTCCGCATCAGCATGTGCGACTCAATCTGCTGGGCCGTATCAAGACCGACACCGATCACGATCAGCAGCGAGGTCCCACCGAAATAGAACGGCACATTCAGTTTATAGATCAAAAACTCCGGGATCACACACACGATCGCGAGGTAAATCGATCCGGCAAATGTAATTCTCGTCAGCACCTTATAGATGTAATCGGATGTCCTGGTTCCTGGACGGATCCCCGGAATAAATCCACCGTACTTCTTCATGTTGTCTGCCATGTCCACCGGGTTCAAAACCACGGCGGTATAAAAGAAGCAGAAAAACAGAATAAGGCCGACATACATCAGTGTATATAAGAGCGACCCAGGCGCGAGTTGGGCACCGAAGGCCTTCACCCAAGGCGTTTCAAAAAATCCGGCAATCGTAGCGGGAAATGCAATAATCGATGACGCGAAAATCGGTGGGATCACCCCCGCTGTATTGATCTTCAGTGGAATGTGCGTACTCTGCCCACCAAAAACTCGTCGCCCGATAACCCGCTTCGCATACTGAACCGGCACTTTCCGCCGCCCGCTTTCCAGGAAAACAATGGCTGCCACCACCACGACCATGAGCACGGCGAGGGCGACCAGCAAGATGAAACTCAGCTGCCCGACCTTGTATAAATCAAATGTCTGGGCCACAGCGGCGGGCAAGCGGGCAACGATCCCCGCAAAAATAATCAGGGAAATGCCATTGCCGATGCCTCGCTCAGTAATCTGTTCACCGAGCCACATCAGAAAGCCCGTACCGGCAGTCAAGGTGATGACCGTCATAAGACGGAATCCCCAGCCGGCAGTCATCACGAACGCGCCTTGATTCATTTGTTCGAGACCCACGGCAATTCCGAATCCCTGAATCACCGCAATGCCGATCGTCCCGAACCGAGTGTATTGAATAATCTTTTTTCGACCGCGCTCTCCCTCTTTGGCCAATTTTGACAGGTGCGGGACAACTACGGTCAGCAGCTGAAGAATAATCGAAGCGCTGATGTAGGGCATAATGCCCAGCGCTAGGATCGTGAGCCGCGAGAGTGACCCGCCTGAGAAAATGTCCAAAAACCCGAGCAGTGCGCCGCCTTGCTTTTGCAAAAACTCCGAGAGGGCGTCGCCGTTGATCCCGGGCGTGGGAATATGCGCCCCGATCCGATACACCACCAGCATCCCCATGGTGAAGAGGATGCGGGTACGCAGCTCGGGGATTTTGAAAATATTCTGGAAACTGGTCAGGAGTCTCTCAAACACCGGGGATGACCTCGACTCTCCCTCCAGCTGCTTGAATTTTTGCCTCTGCGGACTTACTGAACTTGTGCGCCTGCACAACAATCGCCTTCGTGAGGTCTCCGCTTCCAAGAATCTTAATTGGCAACGTCTTGCGCTTGACCAATCCGGCATCAACCAGCGCCTGTGGCGTAATAGTCCCGGACAGCGTCATGTCACCCAAACTCTTCAGATTGACGATCGAATACTCCTTACGGAATATATTCGTAAACCCATGCTTCGGCACTCGACGGATCAGGGACATCTGGCCGCCTTCGAATCCGCCAGCCTGTCGGCTCCGACCACCGGATCTGGCTAACAACCCCTTGTTGCCCTTCCCCGAAGTTTTCCCATGACCAGAACCTGGACCACGTCCGATGCGCTTACGTCGTTTCCTGGATCCTTTTGCAGGACCGAGCTCATGTAAATTCATTGTGGCTGCACTTCCAATAGATATCCAACTTTGTCAATCATCCCTCGTACTTGTGGAGTATTGGGACGAGTCACTGTCTGTCTGATCTTCCTCAAACCGAGGCCACTCAAAACAAGGCGATGCTTTTGCGGTGTGCCAATAGGGCTTCGTCTCAAGGTAATCACGAACCCCTTTTTGGCGGCTTTGGCGGACTTCGCTGTAGGCATTAGACACTCACCCTATTCTGTGCGTCGCCTACCGCACTGCGGCGCATTTCCAGAACGTCTTCAGCATTTCGGAGCTGACGTAGGCCGTTGAGCGTGGCCCGAACCGTATTAAATGGATTTCCCCGGCCCAGCGTCTTAGCAATGACGTTATGGACACCGACAACCTCGACCACCGCCCTGACGGCACCTCCAGCAATAATTCCTGTTCCCTTCTTAGCGGGCTTCAGGAGCACATGCTCGGCCCCGAACAGTCCATGCACCTCGTGCGCAATTGTTCCAGACGTGAGGGCGACATGCACCAGGTTTTTCTTGGCCTGTTCAACCGCCTTTGAGATTGCAACGGGCACTTCAGCGGCCTTCCCTTTCCCGATGCCGACCCATCCCTGTCCATCTCCAACAACAACCAGCGCACAGAAGTTGAACCGCTTTCCACCCTTCACGACTTTCGCCACGCGGTTGATAAAGACAACCTTGTCCTTCAGGCTTAGTTCATCTGGATTAACTCGCACGTAGCATCTCTCCTCTTTGTTCTCCTCGTTCCCGGACCGTCGCGGAATCGAGGCACGACCTAGAACTGCAGACCGCCTTCACGCGATGCCTCAGCCAACGCTTTGACGCGTCCATGGTACATCCGACCGCCACGATCGAACACCACGGCCTGAACCTTGGCGGCCTTCGCCCGTTCGGCTAATAATTTCCCAACAGCCTTTGCGCCATCGATGCTGCCGGTTGACTTCACCGACGTTCTTAGAGACTTATCCAGGGAAGACGCGGCTGCCAACGTTGCCCCTTTAAGATCGTCAATGATCTGTGCATAGATGTGTGAGTGGCTGCGATACACATTGAGACGTGGACGCTCGGCTGTTCCAAAGACTCGCTTTCGCACCCGCTGTTTCCGACGTGTTAACTGACTCGCTTTATCTGCAGTATTCATGGATCACCCTACTTCCCTGTCTTTCCAGCTTTCTTACGCAACACTTCCCCGACATAGCGCACGCCCTTCTGCTTATAGACGTCGGGCGGTTTGATCGCTCGCAAGTTTGCCGCAACCTGACCGACCAATCGCTTATCGGTCCCCTTCACATTGATGAGCGTCTGCTTATCCACCTTGACGTCGATTCCAACTGGAATCGGATACGTGACCGGGTTGATATAACCCACGTTGAAGCTCATTGTCCGCCCCTGCACGGCTACCTTGTACCCGACCCCGGTAATTTCCAAGTTGCGTTCGTAGCTCTTGGTCACACCCTGGACGATGTTGCTGAGCTCTGCGCGAGTCAATCCGTGCAACGCACGCACATGACGGTCCTCATTCAACCGATTTACCACGAGCAATCCATCCGCAATCGAGACCCCTAGGCCTGGGGATAACGACCAATCGAGTTTCCCGAGCGGGCCCTTCACGGACACAATGGAGCCAGCGACTTTGACATCCACTCCTGCTGGAATCTGGATCGGTTTCTTTCCTATACGTGACATCGATGCCTCGTTCCTCTAGCCAGCAACAATAATGACAATCTGGCTTGCACTCACCGTTACCACACCGAGCACAGAACTTCTCCGCCCAGACCAGCCCGGCGAGATTCCTGATCCGTCATCAACCCCTTGGACGTCGACAAGATCGCAACGCCAATGCCGTTCTTCACTCGCGGAATGTCCTTGATCCCCACATAGACACGGCGGCCTGGCTTGCTCACCCGCTGCATGCCGGTAACCACAGGCTGCCCCTCCGCTACATACCGTAGCTGTACTTTCAGCACAGGATGTCCATCCGCAATGTCCGCCTGGACGCCCTGTATATATCCCTCGTTCTGGAGGACACGAAGGAGCTCGCGCTTGAGACGGGAGGCCGGAACGCTCACGACCTCGTGACGTCGCCGAAACCCGTTTTGTAATCGCACTAATAGATCGCTAATCGGATCTGTAACCATACCAACCCTTTCACCAACGCTCTTCGTGTGACCAGACGTGCATCAACCGCCCAATGACGCGGAGGGCGGATAATCTACCAACTCGACTTCCGAACCCCCGGGATCTCACCCTTTAGGCTCAGCAACCGAAAACAAATTCTGCACATGCGAAACCGGCGCAAAAACCCCCGCACACGCCCGCAGATCCCGCACCGGTGATAGTCCCTGACCGGAAACTTCGCCTTGACAGCCGATTTATTTCTGAGCGCTAATCTCGACACCTGCAGCTCCTTCGTTTGACATTACGTCCGGAATGGCATCCCCAAATGCTTCAACAGCGCCCTACCCTCGTCGTTGGTCCTGGCGGTCGTGACGATCGTAATGTCCATCCCGTGGATCGACGCGACCTCGTCGTACTTAATCTCTGGGAAGATGAGCTGTTCTTTGAGTCCAAGCGTGTAATTGCCCCGTCCATCGAAGGACTTTGGCGACACACCACGGAAGTCCCTGATCCGCGGCAACGCCAACGTCACAAGGCGATCGAAAAACTCCCACATCCGCCGGCTACGCAAAGTCACCTTGGTGCCAATCGGCATCCCTTGCCGCAACTTAAAGGACGCAATCGCCTTCTTCGCCTTTGTAATGAGTGGCTTCTGGCCCGTAATTGTACCCAACTCCCCAGCGGCACTCTCCAGGAGCTTCACGTTCTGAATGGCTTCGCCCATCCCCACATTCAGCACAATCCGCTCAAGCTTCGGCACCTGCATGACGTTTTTGTAGCCGAACTCTTTCATGAGTGCGGGGACAACCTTTTGCAAGTAGGCCTCGCGCATCCGTGGATTGAACTTGGACTCTTCGCTGCCCTCGTCCATCGCCTGCGGTGCGGACGACCCTTCTTTCTTCTTGGGTGGTCGCCGCTCCGACGTCTTACTGCCTTTTCCTGATTCAACCTTCGCCATCTGGCGTCCTCACTCCTACTCGACTGAGTCGTTCGATTTTTTGCTAAACCGGACCCGCCGGCCATCATCAAGCATACGGACACCCAACCGGGTCGGCTTCTGCGTCACAGGACACAGATACATCACATTTGAGATCGCAAGGGGTGCTTCTCGCTCGAGAATGCCGCCTTGCTTGATTTTCTGATTCGGTTTGGTGTGGCGCTTGATCATGTTTAACTTTTCGACCACGACCTTCCCCACTGCGGGATCAACCGAGAGAACTTTTCCGGACTTGCCGCGATCGCGCCCAGCGATCACAACCACCATGTCCCCCTTACGAATTCGACTCTTCGTCAACGCCTGCTTATTCATCCCGCCGTCTCCACCCTCGTTAAAGCACTTCCGGAGCAAGGGAAATAATCTTCATGAACTTCTTCCACCGCAGCTCACGCGCGATCGGCCCGAAGATACGCGTGCCAACGGGATCCCCGTCCTTATTGATCAGTACGCAGGCATTTCGATCAAACTTGATATAGGAACCATCCTCACGACGCACTTCTTTTGTCGTCCTCACGACCACGGCGCGGCTCACGTCGCCCTTCTTCACCGTTGCCGCAGGGATGGCCTCTTTCACAGCCACCACGACAATGTCTCCGAGAGAGGCATACCGACGCCTAGTTCCACCGAGCACATGAAAACACATGGCCTGCTTGGCACCGGAGTTATCGGCCACGTCCATGTATGTATAGCTTTGAATCATAGTCCCTGTGTTTCCTCTACCGTTCGAACGATCTCGACCTACTCAGCCCGTCCCTTTTCCACGACCTCAACAACCCGCATATGTTTGTCTTTACTAATTGGCCTCGTCTCGACCATCCGCACACGGTCGCCGATCTTGCAGGCGTTGTCTTCATCGTGCGCCTTGAACTTCGTCACCCGTCGAAGCACCTTCCGATATAGCGGGTGAATGACCGAACGCTCGATCTCGACAACTACGGTCTTGTTCATCTTATTGCTGACCACACGGCCAACCCATTCACGCCGCTTGTTTGCTGACTCAGCCATCCTCAGGCCCCTTTCGCCGTGGTAGAAATTGCATCGGCCTGTGCGAGCTCGCGTTGAATCGTCTTGACCCGTGCAATGGACCGCTTCGTCTTTCGCACCTGCATGGGGTTCTCCAACCGTCCTGTCCCCAGCTGAAAACGAAGATTGAAGAGTTCCTGCGTGAGCTGCTGCGACTTTTCCTCAAGCTCAGGTACCGTTAGCTGCCGTAATTCCTTCAGATCCATGGATACACTTGCTCCCTACCCCTTGTGTCCGGTTCGATCGATGTTAGAACTCGCCGCGAATGACATATTTTGTAGCGATTGGCAACTTATGAGAAGCCAAGC
>CAVREB010000005.1:0-116549 GCA_963720035.1 uncultured Nitrospiraceae bacterium
GTCTGGGTTCAAGGTCCTAGTGCAACACTTGTATCCTGGTCAATCCAGGAACCAAGGAGTTGCCCATGGGACAGTATCGACGGTTGACCCTCACGGAACGCGAGGAATTGAGCCGTATGTTGGCCGCTGGGCATAGCCTCCGGGCTACTGCACGGGCGATGAGTCGAGCGCCGAGCACCCTCTCCCGTGAACTCACGCGCCATCGCACCTCCCCTGTCACGTATCGGGCGGTGCCGGCCCATCAACGGGCGCAGCGCTGGGCCCACCGAGTCTCGGAAGCCCAGAAAACTAACGGCCCAGCCGCGCTTGCGTACCGCCGTCTTGCGGCTCCTTGCGCAGCGTTGGTCGCCCGAACAGATTGCTCACGGCTTACCGCAGCGGTATCCTGCCGAACCGACCATGCGGATCTCACACGAAGCCATCTATACCTATCTGTATGTGTGGCCGTGCGGGGCCTTGAAGCGAGAACTCGCTCGCTATCTGCGTCGACGGCACCGGTTTCGTCGGCCGCGCAAAATGCGCCTCTCTTCACGGCCCATTCAGGACCTCATCAGCATCGACGACCGGCCCACCGAAGTGGCCGACCGCACCGTGCCGGGGCATTGGGAAGGCGACTTGTTGGTCGGCCATGCCAATGCGTCCGCGCTCGGCACTCTGGTGGAGCGCACCACACGGTTTACGCTGCTGGTCCCGCTGAAAGCCAAGGACGCCGCCACCGTGAGACAGGCCTTCGCGCGCGAACTGCGGACGCTGCCGGCTCAGCTCCGTCGCTCGCTCACCTACGATCAGGGTCCCGAAATGCGGGAGCACCGTCTCTTCACGCAGCAGACGAAGATGCGCGTCTACTTTGCGCATCCGCATTGTCCCTGGGAGCGGGGCACGAACGAGAACACCAATGGTCTGCTGCGGCAGTTCTTTCCCAAGGGCACACGGTTTACCCAGGTATCACGTGCGGAGATCAAACGGGTGCAGGCGATGCTTCAACGATCGGCCACGGAAGGTGTTGAACTGGCACAGTCCCGCACATGCGTTTCACCACCTGTTGCGCTAGGATCTTGAATGCACATAGGAACCATTTTGCGGCGCGGCGCGTGGCGGGGAGCTGGTTCATCTGGTTTCTGCGATCTGTCTCCGGTGTGTGGTTCGACGAACGAGCGAGACCAGACAGCCCCGCGCACCAGATAGACCGCCTCTGAATCGCCCCTCTCCTCACACACCACTCCCCCATCGCTCCAGAGTGATGGATACGTGTACGACGTTGGAGTAAACTCGCTCACATCAAATTGCTGAAACTGCCTTGCTCTGCTGCAGGGATAGATTGCAGCCGACTTATTCGTTAGGCCGAGCCAATAATATCGATCACTCCAGACGGATGAGGCATCGATGATCAAGATCAGCATCCTGTACCCCAACAACAAAGGCGACCGGTTCGATATGCGCTACTACGTCGATACGCACATGCCTCTGTCCATTGGACTCTTGAGCACCCACTCTGGATTCAAGGGTGTTTCAGTGGAGCGCGGAATTGGTGGCCCAATTCCAGGAACAGACGCGGCGTATATCGCGATGTGTCACTTTCTCTTTGACTCGGTCGAGGACTTCATGGCCGCGTTCACTCCACACGCCGCCGTGCTCCAAGGAGACATGCCGAACTACACTGACATTGAGCCTGTGATTCAGATCAACGAGGTTCTCATTTCTCGCTAAGAAATCAAAAGATGACAGAAAAACGGGGACATTCTAAATTTCGCGGCGCGTGGCGGTCCGGCTCCTTCTTCGCCCCACCTCCCCGCGCCTCACGCAGCGATAGACCAAGACGACCTAAAATCGTACAATATCGCCGTTTCTTCACCTGCCTGGCTTATGTTGGCACCGATACAACCACAAGGGCAGGTCACTGTTCCCTCGTAATGCGACTTTGACCGCTCGAAGGGTTCAGAACCATAGGAGGTGCGGCATGGAGGTGAGGGAAAAACTCCTGAGTATCATTTTCGGCGTTGCTGTTACCCTTGGTCTTTTCATCTGGGCATTGGTATCAGTACGAGGGTTTGCTGAACAACCGGCCATGCTGGTCGCTGACTTGTCGCAACCAGTGCCAGGCCGAACGACGGAAAGCGGACCCAATATTCCCCTGCCCCAGGATCACTTCGATGCTACCGTTGTGGGGCCTGTTGAGCCGATTCCGAAAATATCCTTGCAAGGATTGATGTTGAGCTCAACACAACCTGATCTTGTTATACGTGGACTCGGTTTCACATCCGAAGGAAAGGTACGGTACTTCGTACTAAACCTCAGTCGCGTCATAACTACCCCGCCATTCGTAGTCGATATGTTGTACAACGGTCAGCGCCGCGATACCGTCAAGCACAATGGTCTTCCGCCGCTCAGTCAACAAAGGGTTGAATCGAGTTTTGCCAATCCCGGCGGCTGCTCGATTGCGGAGCTTCGGGCAATCGCCGACACCCAGCAGGCCGTACCAGAGGCAAACGAGACCAACAACTTCCAGATAAATTCACAGGTCCCGCCATGCCCCGATCTCGCTGTACATATTGAGAAGGAGGACACGGATAACCTTCACTACCGCGCCAAGATAAAAGTGACAAACAAAGGGACCAGGGCTACAGGGAGGCAGTTCATTGTGCTGGTTCGCGAAACCAGCGGCCCGGCTGGCTACATACTAGTCCCACCAGCCGATAAGCGTATCGAGAATCTTGTGGCGGGTGCGAGCACAACCTTTCACTACGGCGGGAATCATCTCAAAACGTCATCGGTAGGCTATCATGCCATAGCTGACCGTTTTGATGACGTGAAGGAGTCGGATGAAACTAACAACAGCGCAGAGCGAACACTTCCGTAAACGGGAACAAGAAAAGGGGGAGGGAGTCTTTGTTTCCGGAACATTCCCCGGTGCGTGGCGGGGAGCTGGTGCATCTGGCTGCTTCACTCTATCTCGTCGGTGTGGTTCAACGAACGAGGGAGACAAGACAGACCCGCGCACCAAATCGACTGCCTCTGAATCGTCCTCACCTCACACAAGATAACCACATCGTCACTGGGACGATGGATACGCCTACGACTTCGCAGTAGACTTATTCATAACAGCTCGTCGAGTCTACCTTGCTCTGTCGCTCGAGTTGCCCCCAGCAGGCTGAATAGTTGGGCGACGAATTGGCAGCCCTATTGAGGAAAGGAGTCAATTATGGACAAGGATCTGATCGCCAGGGCTTTCATAAGCATCTCCGCTCCCAACGAAAAAGTCTGGAATGCGCTCGTGAACCCCGAAGCCATCAAGCAATACATGTTCGGCACCAATGTTGTTTCAGCCTGGCGCGAAGGGACTCCGATTGTCTGGAAAGGAGAGTGGCAGGGAAAATCGTACGAAGACAAAGGGGTGATTCTTCAGATCAAGCCGGGACAAATAATCCAATACACTCATTTTAGCTCGCTTTCCGGACTTCCCGACAGACCGGAAAGCTATCACACTGTCACGATCGAATTGTCGGCCGACGGACATCAAACCCATATATCGCTAGCCCAAGACAACAATGCGACCGAAGAAGCGCGCGCTCATTCCGAAAAGAACTGGGAGATGATGCTCGCTACGCTGAAGAAGTTCTTGGAACAATAGATTTACCGTGCACGAAAGGCCTTGAGGAAATCAAACGGTGCCGGAATATTTCGCGGCGCGTGGCGGGGATCTCGTCTATCTGGTCCCACTGTCTATTTGGTCTGTCTGGTTCGTGCGACGAGAGAGACAAGATAGACCCTGCACCGAATAGACGGTTGTCGACATTTCTCGGCGCGTGGCGGGCAGTTGGTATTTCTGACCTATTTGGTCTGTCACGTTCGACGCTCCAGAAAGAGAAGAGCGACCAGACAGACCAGAGGACTAGTCTGAAATTCGTCGTTCGTCTCTTCTATCTCGTCGTTTGTGAGCGGTGATCGCCCTGGCTCGCGAGATACGCTTCACGGGCGACGGTCTTCTCTTCATCCCTTTACTTTCCTTGAAGCAACCAAGCCTGTGCAAGGCCAGGATTGGCCGGTATGGTTAAGAAGGATTTTGATATCGGATTCAAGAAGAAAGGCTGTCACATAATCTATTTGAGCAGATACGAATACTGCGGTTGGAGTTGAACCAGTTTCGTAAACGCCGCCATCGACTCTTCTCTTCGACCCTGATTTTTGAAAGCGTGTCCCAGCATGTAATACGCCTCGGGCTCGCTTGGATCCATACCAAGAGCGGCGTTCATGTAGTCTAGGCTCCGAATCGTCTCGTGATTGGATCCCAGAACGGATGCAAATGCGAGGTAGAGTTTGTAGTTGGGGTGATCCGCTCACAAAGGGCTCCAAGATTTGAACTGCGAGTGCTGGATTGCCGTCGCGAACTGCGCCGTCTGCCAGGCTCATCGCAAAATAGAAATCCTCCGGTTCCTGCTCAAAGTAGTCCTTAGCCAATTTCAAGGCCTGCTTGAACCGCTTTCCAGTCAATTCGTTCTGAACGGCCCATTTGGTCACAAGTGGATCTTTAATTCCTCGCTCAACGAGATTGGTTACCGTCGCCTGGCGATCCGGGTGCACTGCCTTCAGATCTACCCATGGAACTCCGAACGCTCCTTGGTAAACCTGCATGGTGACTGCCCCACCGGGAAGCAGGGTCTGGAGACGGACGTCATCCACAAACATGTACCGCTCGGAGGTTTCTGAGCCACGCATGGCGAGTTGTACACGTCCAGCAGGCCACCAAGGTCCTAGTCGAGTCGGTTCTTCGGATATGTGTATTACCTCAGCGTATTGTGGTTGCCCGAGTGGTTCTCCGAACACGGCATTAAGATAGATGGCTACGCCATAGGTTATGAACGCTAATGCGATAACATCCGCAATATTGAGGATGGGTTTGATGACCATCCAGATTTGCTTCTCTGGAGAGAATCGCGCGGCCAGCCGGGTGACCAATACAAGCAGGCACAGGCCAACAACGAACGTATTAATCAGGCCCCAAGGGGGCCAAGGGCTCAGCACTGGATAAAGCAGTTGCATGGAGATCGCCCAAAAGCAGAGAGCGATCAACCACCTGGATATCACACCCCATCGAAATAGATTGGGAACCAGGCTCCTAAGCATGCCGAGGATCTTCATTCCATCACTCTGTAAGTCATATATGGTTGCTCACCCCGACTTATGATCGCCCTGCACCGAAACCATTCTTGAGCAACCTGTCGGAAGCTCGTACGCATTCCTGGAAGTGTCCGGAATCTCCGATCTTCTGGTAGAGCTGACAATAGTCCCGTATTTCTTCCGGACTCTCATAGGCATCCATCGCAAAGGCGACCTCAAACTCTTTCAGTGCTTCGGGCACACGGTCCTGCTTTTTGTAGAGTCGCGCTAGCTGCTTATGAGGGTCTGGCCTCCCACTCTCCAACTTTATACTTCTCTGCAACAACGACTCTCGCTCATCATCTTTGCCGAGCCACTCGGCAGCCCATGCCTTCTGCTCAAGTCCTGCAGGACCGGTTGAATCTATTGAAAGCATCCTCCGGTACAGGTCGAGAGCCCGCTGCTTTTCTCCAAGCTGCTGTAATGCCGATGCCAGGAACGCATGGGCTGTCAGGTTTTCCGGATCGAAGCGTAACGCTTCCTCCATCAGCTGTTTCGCCGCAAAAAACTCCTTCTTGTCCATCAGAAATCTATACAGACCATTTAAGTAGAACGAATCTGTGGGAGCGACTCTGAAGGCCTGTTTCTTAAGCAGATATTCGTGAGGAAAGTCATAGCGCGAATACAACCATGACGCCCAGTAGTAGGCCAGCGCTTGTGTCGGCCCATTTCTCACTGACTCATTGTAGGCTTCCAACGCCTCATGTCGTCGACCGTTCTTTTCATACATGAGACCTATGCTGAGGAAGGATTCGGAAGGATGGTCGTCCTTTTTGATCGCGCGTCTTGCCGCTCGCATCACACGGCCCGTCATGCCAGCGTCATAAATTCGCAAGACGCGGTAGTAGTGCGCAAGCAATGCATATGGCCTCTCGGCTCGATTTATACTTTGCAAATATCCGGTAATCTCCAACGTGTTTAAGAAGGATATAAGATTACGAGCGGCTGTTCCTGTCCTCAGGGCCGTATTAAGGAAGAGAAACGGATCTCCTTTGGACGGATCTCGGGTCGCGATCAAGGCAGCAAGCAGGAGGGCGTCGGTGTTATCCCAGTAGAGTGACAGCACGTGTCGGGTGTAATCAGAGGCACTGGCAAAGTCGTTGTGCTCATATGCCACTTGCGCAAGTGTCAGGAGACCCTCAATGCTCTCGGGATTCGTACGGAGTTCTTGCTCGGCTAGTCGCGTCGCCTCAGGATAGTCACGGCGCAGGATAGACACCAACCAAGCGGGGGCGGTCTCCTGGCTTTCCAAATAGCGCCCATACTCTGCCCGGTAAATATTAGCGGCGCTCCCGTAGGCGCCAATTTCATAGAGGGCGAAAGCTCTTGCACTACGGAGCTCCGGCCCGTAGAGGATAGGATTGATCTCGGCAACGCGCTTGGTTAGATAGAAACCTCCAATCCCCGCTCCAATTGTCAGACACCCGAGCAGAAGCATCAGCTTCTTGTGACGCAGGAAGGCAGCAATGAGTTTCCCCAGAAATGGCAGGGCTATTGGAGCTGGGATTCCGTAAGGAAGAAGCGGGATCATTCAGAAACAGTACCAGAAGAAATCGCTTCTGCAAGGCAAAGATTACATCTGGCCTGCTCTATGTTTGGGCATTGCCGCGTAGATCACTGGATTTTTGGGAAAGAAATGGGGAATGTTTGGGCATTGCCGCGTAGATCACTGGATTTTTGGGAAAGAAATGGGGACATTCTGCATTTCGCGGCGCGTGGCGGTCCGGGTTCTCCGCTCCGCCCCGCCCCGCTCGCCTCTCCATCTCGCCATAGACCCACCCGCCGCGAACACGTAGAATGTCCCCCTTTCTTCTCGCCAGGCGAGGCGCGCTCGCGCCGGAGGCGGTCATGAAAAGGATGAAGATCAGCAAAGCATTCACGCTGATGGAATCAGGCCCTGTTGTCTTCGTCACGACCAGTGATGGCGAGAAGCACAACATTATGACCATCTCATGGACCATGGTGGTGGACTTTAGTCCGATATTTGCCATCACCACTGGGCCCTGGAACTATTCCTATGCGGCGCTTCGGAAATTTCAGGGAATGCGTGATTGCCATTCCCACTGTGGACCTCATTGATCAGGTCGTTGGCGTCGGGACATGTTCCGGTGCCGACACAGATAAATTTGCAAAGTTCAGGATGACTCCTGTAAAGGGAAAGCACGTCAGGCCGCCCTTAATTAAGGAATGCGTCGCGAATATCGAATGTCGAGTGGTCGATATCATACGAAGGCACGATATCGTTGTCCTCGAGGGTGTCGCTGCGTACCTTAATAGTTCACGAAAAGAGAAGCGAACCATTCACGCAATTGGTGATGGAACCTTCGTGGTGGACGGGCGCAAGCTGGATCGAAGGAAAATGATGCGGTCGAAGATTCCGAATGGGCTTTGACTCAGTAGTGGGAGGGGAAAAAAACGGGGACATTCTGAATTTCGCGGCACGTGGCGGGCCTGGGTTCAACCAAGGGTTTGAAGTCAGGCGGTGGGCTTGTTCGGTGTGACTAGAGTGCTAAAAATGTAGATGCTCACTTATTTTTTAGCAGCCAGACATTCTCTTTGGCGGGACATTTCCCCTTCAATCCACCAGAGACCTCTGTGCTCGCAATGAGAGTTAGATTATACACATCTGCGTAATGTCGTTTGACTTCTTCGTTACTCACTGAAAAAGGTGGTCCTTCCATCAGGCGTTGGTCGTATTCATAGCAAATCAGCAACTGCGGAGCCTTACCTGTTATCTCTGTGAGATACGCGGTATACCGTTTTCGCATTTCTTCGGGGAAGGCGACTAACGCAGCCCTGTCGTAAACGGCATTAACCGGGCCAAGGATCTTTCTCGATAAAGCAAAGATGTCACCAACAAATATGTCGATGTTTTTTGCGCTCCACTGCTCTACTTCGCCAACTTTTGATGTTTCTGGTTGCATGCCAAGTTCCATGAATAATTGTTCAATGGCTACTTGACTCAATTCAGCGCCAGCAACGTGATAGCCGTTGGAGAGCAGCCAGGAAATATCAAGGGTTTTTCCGCACAGCGGCACAAAGACACGACGGCCTTTTGCTAAAGTCAGCTCGCGGAAATGTTTGACCAGCAGTGCGTTTGCCTTACCTTCGTGGAAGGCAATTTCATTTTTCTCCCACCTTTGGTGCCAAAAACTCACATCCATAATGAAACCTGTTTAGTTATTTGTTTTTTGGGCGGGTGAAAGCATACGCGGAATGCAGTGATAAATCGAGATAGGCAATGAAGGCATTGGCTTATATTTTTCAACATAACCGGATCGAATGGACTTCAGAACCCTTTCCCGGCGCGTGGCGGGGAGCTGGTTCATCTGACTTCTTCGGTCTGTTTCGTGTGTGTGGTTCGACGAACGAGAGAGACCAGACAGCCCCGCGCAAGAGATACACTGGCTGGAATTCGCCGCCCTCCGATTCGTCATTCGTGATGCTTATGCTATCGTCATAGTCTCCCTTACCATCTTTCCCTTTGCCTCATCCCACACCGCTGATGCAGTAGCCCATATGCCAGGGATAGCGACAAGTTTTATCAAGGACTTATGATCTAATCATCGAGTGCTACAGTTCATATGGATCTGGACCACTCCAGCCATATGAACGATGCGCACATTCTTGAAATTGCCCCTGGCGCTTTTGCTGTTTCTGCCTGCTCCTCTCGCCTGGGGAAGCGATGGATCGGTTTCAGACTACGCGGCTCAACGCTGGTCAGTATTATTCTCCGATCCTGCTCCACAAACCGATTCGAAACAGGTCGCCCCTGCCCTCTTCTCGACTAGCCTCACACCAACCTTCTTTGCTCCACCCCTGGCCTCACCCCGCCTACGCGACCTCGCCCCAGAGACCGATCAACCCCGCACGCAAGGCCTCCTGACTTCGACCACATGGCTGAACGGAACCTTCGTCACTGAAACGGAAGTGGCCCAGAGTCTGGGAGGAGCCGGCTGGCTTCAAAGCAGGATTCCCGGCGATACACGTGGCGATGCAGCCCAACGCATGGTTCGACTCGGCCTTACGGGCACAGCAGGATCGATCCGTTACGGGATACTGTCCCGGTCAGCAGGGCAGGCGTTCTTAAATGGGCCGGACCAGGCGCTCCGTGAAGTGTGGGGAGAATGGAAGTCCGGCTGGACCACGTTGCGGAGCGCGATCGGAGAACAGTGGAACAATGTTGCTGGAGACCCCACCCGCTCTCGGCTGGAACAGACTTATGGACGAGTCGGGCTCGTATGGAACCGTCCAATCTGGCCTGAGATCAGCCTGACCTACGCGCACAATTCCCTGAACAGCGCGCTTGAACCACTCGGCATCGCTCCCCAGCGGAGCCTCAACCACACCTTGGAAAGCGCGCTCGCCTATAACGGCATGGGTTGGAATGCCCGTCTCGCATCAAGTTATATCCTCGGGAGCGATCTCTTGCGTGGCGGAGCGGAGACCACGGCGAGGATGCAGATGCTCACGGCGGCCTTTCGCCCTTTGAACACCCTGACTATTTCTCCGACATTGGGGTATCGGGAGGAGGTACAGAATTGCACAGGTGTTCAAATCAATTCGCCCTTGGCGTCTGTCGCCCTGCACTACAGGCAAAGCCAACAGTTACTAATCAGTGCCATGGGCAACTACGCCGGCTCACGCTCGAGCGATAGACTGATTGATACGGAACTCGTGGGCGGGAAAGGATTACTCGCGTGGGAACTTCAGCGATCACAGGCATGGACGACGTTGATCTCCGTCGAAGCCGGCTATAACCGGATGACAAACCATGTGGTGCCCTCCGCCAATACAGAAGATATCTCCGGACTCATACGCGTCCTTCTTGCCGCCCTCTAACCCGCCACCATCGGCCCTCTTCTTCGCCGGGCAGTGTCATACGGGACTGCAAAGGCGCCTGGAGGTATTTCGCGGCGCGAGGCGGGAACTTCATCTGGTTTCTTCGGTCTGTCTCGTCCGTGTGGTTCGACGAGCGAGACCAGACCGCCCCGTGCACCAGGTAGACTGCCTCTGAGTCGCCCTTCCCCTCACACACTACTCCCCCATCGCCTCCGGAGTGATGGATACGCCTAAGACTTTGCAGTAAACTCGCGGCAGCAGAAATCATAATTGGGCATCACATCTGGACAATAGAGGTGCGTGATGAAGACAGAAGACCTCCGATCGCTCCAGGCGCCACTCAAGGAGCATTATCGCGAGCGTCCCGAAGCCGCACTCGTGACCCTGAGGGCCGAGGGGCGAATCGGGACGGGAATTACGTGCAAGGTTGAAACAGGAAAGGCGCTTGTTGAGGCGGGACTGCATCCTGCCACAGGCGGTACCGGACTCATGGCCTGTTCTGGCGATATGCTGCTGGAAGCGCTCGCAGCCTGTGCCGGGGTAACCTTGGGGGCCGTCGCAACCGCCATAGGCATTGAGATTCGTGAAGGAACGGTTCGAGCGGAAGGTGACTTGGATTTTCGGGGCACGCTCGGGGTATCCAAGGAAACACCGGTCGGGTTTCAACGCATCCGACTTTTCTTTGATCTTGCGACAGACGCTACGGAAGAACAACTCGCCACACTACTCCGCCTCACCGAGCGTTACTGCGTCGTCTATCAAACGCTTCGTCAGTCTCCTGAAATCAGTGTCTCGCATCACGCGACAAAAGCGAGTTCAGTGTTAAGGTCTAATGCTTGAGCCGCCCAACACGAAGGACATGACCCGCCACCGTGTGAAGACACTATAGCTTGCGAGGAATCCTTTCGCGGCGCGTGGCGGGAATCTGGTTTATCTGGTCCCACTGTCTATTTGGTCTGTCTGGTTCGTGCGACGAGAGAGACAAAATAGACCCTGCACCGAATAGACGGTTGTCGACATTTCGCGGCGCGTGGCGGGCCGGCTAATTCTAGCCTGTCCCCTTTAAATCAGTCCGATCGGGGATTGCCATGCTTAGTCGAAGCGCATATCATAATGGTGTACAGCCCACGTTGGGTGGGTACTGACGAACATGTACCGTCTACCAACGGCGGGGTCGTGGTGTCGGGGAACTGAAATTCTTTGCATCTCGGAGATCACAGATGCGCCCGATCGCATTCACTGTTGTACTCATTGGCGGCATTCTAGTGTCCTTCACAGCCCGGTCTTTTGCGGCGGACGAAGCCTGCACGCTGCTCACGCAGACACAAGTCAGTGCGGCGCTGGAGGTGCCGGTCGACGCCGGGACACCTATCGGCCGTCCATCGGCGTGTCAATGGACGGGGAAGGGCAGGTTTGCAACGCTGACCATTACCCAGCCGCTCGCTGGCAAGAGCGCGGCCGATCGCTTCAACGCCGGCAAGACGTCGACACTGCCTGGCATCACAACGGAACCGGTCAGCGGCGTCGGCGACGAGGCGTACTACATATACTTCAGCAACACGACGCGGGCCGGCCTGGGCCTGGTAGTCAAAAAAGGCAGCTCTGCATTCGAGATCCGCGTATACGGATTCGACCTCGACAAGGCGAAGCCGGTCGCCAAGACGCTCTGCCAGATCGTCGCTGGGAAACTCTGAGCTATGTAGGAGAAGAAAAGGGGACAGGCTACTTTTCTGAGCAACACCAGGGGATCTGAACCCTTTCGCGGCGCGTGGCGGGGAGCTGGTTCATCTGGTTTCTTCGGTCTGTCTCCAGTATGTGGTTCGACGAACGAGCGAGACCAGAAAGCCCCGCGCACCAGATGGACCGCCTCTGAATCGCCTTCCCTCACACAAGGCTCACATATCCTCCAGAGAGTGATGGATACACCTACGACTTGCAGTAAACTCACCGCGATATAGTGCGAAACACACCGTATGCTGACGGGTAGACCGTAACGGACTTCATAATTCGGCTGCATGAGAGCTTAATTGGACAGCCTGCAGACCGAAGAGTATGATGATTCATCGTATGATCCGAATGGCAGGCTGCATCATACTGATAGGGAGAACCGGGCCATGGCTTCGGTATTTTCCTACTACGTGCCCTGCTTCCACTACTCCAGCGATTGTAACGACCACCTGACTCACTCGCCTCGTGCAGGTCACTGCTTCCACTCCCCTTACTACATCCCCAACTCCAGTTTGACGGTCGAACTGATCCGCCTGCTCATAGCTACGATTGTGACGCCTCTTATCCGCAACGCACCTCACCCCTTCATGGAACCGCGGCGAATGACGCCGACGTGTCCACGAGAAAACCAAGGAGGTTACTATGACATCCTCCAACAAGTTGCGATGGGGAGTTTTCTTACTGGTGTTCGGGTTGGGCGTCGCCGGCTTAGTCTGGCCGAGCAGCGCGACGACGGAAGGGACAGCTGTGAGTCTGCCCGTCGAAATGGTGGCGGACTATGTGCACGCCGTGATTGAAGCGGACCGTGAGGTGTACACCAAGCTCGTCGTTGAACGGATGCAGGCCAAGGGGGTGGTCGTTGCCTCGGAGAACTGGGAGCAGAAGAATACGCTGCCTCTCCCGGCTCAATTTCTGATGGAATCGGGCCATGTCATGGCAAGAAAAGGCATCGGCATACAGTATCGATTGATCAGCCTCTGGCCGATCAACAAGCGCAATGTCGCCTCCAGCGAGTTCGAGAAGACAGGCCTGGGTACTGTTCTCACTCATCCGACCAAACCCCATACCGGGTTTGTGAAGGAAGGAGGAGCCCGTTACTTCCAGGCCGTCTATCCGGATCTTGCTGTGACCCAGGCTTGCATCGGCTGCCATAATGCCCATCCGGACAGCCCCAAACGGGACTTCAAGATTAATGATGTCATGGGGGCAATAGTGATCAGTATTCCAGTGAAATAGATATAACTAGTGTATTGGAATTCTGGGTCAGCAACTGTCTTGACTGTCAAGCGTGGTGAGGCTGCTCCGTCCGCCAGCGCGTCCGATGCCTGAGCATCGCGATAGGAATGAGGGTCCGGCCTTGCAATCGTACGTATCCCGGCGCGTGGCGGGGAGCTGGTCTATCTGGTCCCACTGTCTATTTGGTCTGTCTGGTTCGTGCGACGAGAGAGACAAAATAGACCCTGCACCGAATAGACGGTTGTCGACATTTCGCGGCGCACGGCGGCCAGCTCGCGGGATCGCCGGGCGGGCTCCGCTCGGTGGGAAGCCGCGCCGCTCGAATTGCATAACGAGCTGAGTGGCAGTAGGATGAGCCGAGGCAACCATGCGTATCGAAAAGTTCTCTTTCGGCTCGATCCAGATCGACGGCGAGACGTACGAGCACGACGTGGTGATCGATCAGGGAGAGATTAAGAAACGGAAGAAGAAGCCCTCCAAGAAATTCCGCGACAAATTCGGCCACACACCTCTCTCCACTGAGGAAACGATTCCCTGGAAGTGCCGACAGCTTATCATCGGCAACGGATTCTCCGGCGCCCTCCCCGTCATGGATGCGGTGAAGCGCACAGCCGAGAATCGAGGGGTCGAACTGATCATTCTGCCAACCCCTAAAGCCCTCGAACGCCTGAATAAGGAATCCACTGACGATACCAACGCCGTCATTCATGTCACGTGTTAAGAAAAGAAACGGCGTCAGGACCCATTTCCAGGCGCGTGGCTGGAAGCTATGAAATGTGGCGGTACATTCCGCAAAGGAGAGCATCAATGACGCGTTGGCTGGCTCATGGTGTCACCCTCGCTGTTATGATTTTTCTCTTTGGATGTCAATCAACGCCGACAGTAAATTGGGCCAGCCAGAAAATTGGTTTCACTCGGGCACCTCAGCTTGGCGAGACGGATAGTCTTTGGATCATGAACGGCGATGGATCCGGTCAATCGCCACTTAATTTAGGTGACAATGGTAATAGCTCCCTGACCTGGTCTCCTGATGGCAACTACATTGCGTTTGAATCCGTCCGAGATGGCAACCGTGAGATCTACACCGCGCGGATTATCAGCAACGGCGACGGCACGTTTTCTGCTCAGGACATTCAACGAAGGACCACCTCTCCTGCGGACGATTCATTTCCAGCATGGTCACCTGATTGCGCATTGCTTGCGTTTTCGTCCAACAGAGCAAACCAGATCCATTACAACATTTATCAACTCGATCTGAACAACAACGTGACTCCCATTACGAGCGGAAACTACGAAGATTTGTCTCCTTCATGGTCGCCTGACGGGGCCAAAATAGCCTTCACGCGGAGGGTGGGTAATGCGTCACGAGAGATCTATGTTCATGCGATGAACTCGGGTCAGGAGATAAGACTGACGAATAACAGTGTGAATGATACTGATCCCTCTTGGTCGCCAACCGGTCGTATTATTTTTGCGAGGCATTCAGAGGATGGCAGTCGTGCGGCTCTCTTTGAAATGGACGCTGTCGACGCAAATGGAGATGGAAATGGAGACCATTTAGACCAAATCTCTACCCCAAACGCAGATGAATATGACCAAAAGCCGGAGTATTCTCGCAGTGGAAAAGCCATCGTATTCTTTCGAAGTCAGGAAGCTGGCGGGGGAGGACCTGGGGATGTATGGAGGCTCGTCATCCAGGACGGGACAGTCATGGAACCCTTCCAGAACCTCACACAGACCAATCCCCAACACGAACATGGCGCAACTTGGAGGCGAAACGGAGTATGTGTAAGAAAAGGGAAGTAGAAAAAGTTGCTAAACGAATGGTGGCATTCTGAATTTCGCGGCGCGTGGCGGGCCACTCACAGTTTTCCAGCGAATGGAGCGATTACGCAAGGCCGCGTGGCAGCAACATGGCCAAATTAGATGATTGCTGCCGGTAATAGCCCTTGTATTTGAGATCCCCAGCGGCTGCTGGATCAAGAATCACGACGGCATTTGGATGCAATTGAATCGAAGAGGCGGGGATTGCAGCGGTTAATGGTCCTTCTACAGCTTGGGCGATAGCCTTTGCCTTTTCTTCACCGAATGCCAGCATCAATAGAGTCTGAGCCTCGCCAATCGTACCGAGGCCCATAGTTACAGCCCATTCAGGCACCTCCGTTTCTTTGAAAGTCCGGGAAAGGTTTTCTCTGGTCTCGGTACTTAGCAGGCACATCCTTGTGCGAGACCTGAAACTCGACATTGGTTCATTGAATGCCAGATGGCCATTTACCCCGATGCCTAGCAGCTGAACATCGATGCCGCCACGATCATTAATCAGCCGCTCATAGGAGTGACAATAAGAGACGATGTCTCCGTGAGGCTCTCCCTTTAACAAATGGATATGAGCAGGATCAGCATTGATATGTCGGAACAAATGTTGATGAAAGAATGCTTCATAACTCATCAAGCTCTCAGAGGGTAGCCCAAGGAATTCATCAAGACTGAAGAATTCCACGCCCGAGAAATCAAGATGCGTCGATCGGTGCAGATGTACTAAGCTCTGATAGACACCAATTGGTGTATTGCCTGCAGCTAACCCGAGTCGCAAGGTCGGATTCTTTTTGATCGCCTGACCGACCAGGGACGCCGCTGTTTGATGACCTTGCTCAATCGTGTCGGTAATCATTACGAGCATTAGACAGCTCCTCGAAAAGACGAACCTACTGCCCGTCGGCTCCGGTGCACGCAGTCGTTCGGCCATGCTCCGGCTGCTTGGTCCGATCACTGCCACCGCTAGGTATCGCCTGAGCTAACCACTGAAGCTTCAAACGGGGCCGGAGGTACGGGATGCCCCATGACCGAATAGAGAGCCGCCAGCAATGATCGCTGCCGCCAATGAATGCAATGAATGTGCGCTCGTCAATCCAATCGATGCGTTCCAACAAGAAGGTTTCGTACATCCATCCGAGCCACCGACAGGAGATCAGACGCAAGTCTTTACTCAAGAGGGCGAAGTTCGTGATCTCCTCATACGGGCAATCGTAATCGGTGACGAGGATGTACCCGCCCGGTGTCTCGAATTGATGCAACAGCGCGTACCCGGGCAGGAACAGGTCGGTGGGCGTGCCATCCAGGGAAAGGCGCGAGCGTAGCGGCCAGTTCTCATATGGGCCGTCGTGTTTCTCCAGTGCAAATCGGTTGATCGGCTTCATGCTACGACCATCACACGAAACACTTTTCGGCTGAACGTCCGCATTCAGTTCAACGATGTCACAAACCTCTTTTGTCCGAAATAAAAAAGCGTCAAGCACTATTTCGCGGCGGGTGGCGGGTCGGCGCCTTCCCCCCTCCCCTCTCTCAGCGATAGACCACGCCGACCCTTACAAATTAGAATGTCCCGGTGTCTCAGGCTCAGTCGAGAGTGCCGTTCAGGTTCCCTTCATGGCTTGTGTGCCGTGGGTGATCGCCCCATCCGGCGCGCAACGCCGCAGCGATTAGAAGGGCTTCGGTGATCTCCGGATCCGAAGCGGCTATCTCTCGCGCCTTGTTCGAGTGGAGCTCGATAAAGTACGGGCACTGTGTAGTAAAAGCGACAGCGAGTGCCATCAGCTCCTTACACTTTCCCGGGATAGCCCCTCCGCCAAGGCTGCCTTGTCGAAGACCACAAACGCTTTCATCGCCTCGGGCGCATTCGCCTCTAGATTCTTCATATCGTACACGATCACTTCCTGGTATTTAGAACAGCCCCAGCCCTTCATTCGTCCCGTCGTACGAGTTCCGGAGAAAAGGCCGGCATACACACCGCCACATACTCGGCGCCATTGGGCTCCAGGGTGCTATAGCGCACCCATTCACCCCTCTGAGCCAAGAATGCCTGGCCCGCCTTTACGTCGATTGTCCCCGCGCGAGTTTCCGCACGTAGAGCGCCGCGCAACACCACAGTATATTCATCGAACTCGGGAATCTGTCCCGGCTCACTCCAGCCAGCCGGACTCTTCATGTGCGCAATACTCAAGGCCTCCGTGGCGGAGTTGAGGCGCCCCACGTACTCGGCAATCTCTTTGTGTTTGTTTCCCGCTGCCATGATGATGGTCGGTTGCTGAATGAGATTTGCCATGCCATTCCTCCTATGAACATTTCAAGCTCGAACGCCGATCACTTCCAGATATTCAGCGAAGACCGTGGTGCAGTCGATCCCCGCTCGATTGTGAGAAGACCATAGCGCTTCGAGTTCCTGGCGAAGACTCTCACGGCCGCCGACGTCAAGGGAAGCAAACGCCTGATTGGTTGGTCCGTAGTAGAGGCGGAAGAACTCCACCACCTCAGAGGGAGGAAAGGGATAACTGAACGTATAGTGGCGCCTGACCAGGTTGAGCTCCGACAGTCCCTTGCCGAGCCTTTCACGAACCGTGGTTTCGTCGCCCCACAGGACCGGCGAGGGCATCCCGGACGGCGCAATGAATTTCGATACGGTCTTGAACATTTGCCCGATGAAACCCTGTGGAGTCCAATTGGCCATGGCAATGGTTCCCCCCGGCGTGCACACTCGCAGCAGTTCCTTTGCAACAAGGTCCGGCCGTGGCGCGAACATCGCTGCGATCAAGCTCGCCACTACGTCGAAGCTCGCATCCTCAAACGGCAGCGCCTCTGCATCGGCTTCCTCGAAGCGCGCTCGCAGACCCTCCGCTTGTGCGCGCGCCCGTGCCCGCTCCACCAAATTGCTGGCGATGTCCACGCCGGTCACCTCCAGACCATCCTTCGCGGCAATCAGCGCAAGCTGGCCGGAGCCACAACCCACGTCCAGCAATTGGCATCCAGGAGCGACATTGAGGCGCTCATAGAAATCTCGCGCACCGTTTTCCATGTAACGCGAGAATCGATCGTAGTCGCCGGCCATCCAGATATGCTTGAGACGAGTCTTCACACTCTCTACTTCGGGTGATATGGCGTTGGTAGACATGGTTTACCTCCTTTGTGTGTGCTCGGATCGAAGAGCGGTCCGACATCGCCGCTGCAACGACATGTCGCACTATAGGGGCGATGACTTGGAAGTGTCTTATCCGGGAGTCCGGTTCTCTTGACAGGGGCGTGCTAGGCTGCGGTTTACTTGTTTTGGCGTCCGGTATAGTTTGCCGAAACGCCTGAGCTGCAGTGGGGAGCCCGCCATGGATGTCCTGTCCGAAGTCCTCAAGGCCGTCAAGCTCGACGGAGCCATGTTTTACAATGCCGAGTTTTCAGCGCCCTGGTGCTTTCGCTCGCCCGCCTCGCGCACCGTGGCTCCCTATCTTTCGCCGGACTCCAGGCACGTGATCATCTATCACCTGCTGACCGAGGGCCGCGGTTACGCACATGTGGAGGGAGACGGCCGGCCGCTTCCTCTCAACGCAGGGGACATTGTCATCTTTCCGCACGGCGATCCGCACATCATGGGAAACGGTTCGCCCGTCAAGCCGATGGACAACGCAGCAAGAGCTGCAACGAGTTTTATCTCAAGGCCTCACAGGTCTCCCGCCTCGGCGGAGGTGGGGAGATCACCAAATTCATCTGCGGCTACATGGCCTGCGAGCCGCAACTCAGCGAGGTCTTCCTTGGCGGGCTGCCACCGATAATGAAAGTTAGTATCCGCAACGACGCTTCAGGCCAATGGCTGGAAAACTCCATCCGCTATCTCGGTGGGTAATGCGAATGCTTCCAGGCCCGGTGGTGAGGCCGTGCTCGCCAAGTTGTCCGAAGTACTTGTTCGTCGAAACTCTGCGACGCTACATCGCGCTGCTTCCGCGGGAACAAACCGGGTGGCTGGCCGGCGTCCGCGACCCGGAAGTCGGGAAAGCCTTGGCCCTGCTGCATCGCAAGCCGGCCCATCCTTGGACGATTGCCGCACTCGCGAACGAGGTAGGAATTTCGCGTTCCGTACTGGCCGAGCGTTTCCGGCGTTATCTCTCGGAGACCCCCATTGCTTACCTCACACGCTGGCGGCTTCAGCTCGGCGCGCAAATGCTCAAATCCACGAGCGATAGCGTTGCGCAGATCGCTGCTGAGGTTGGCTATGAGTCGGAGCCGTCCTTTAACCGCGCCTTCAAACGTGAGTTCGGCCTGCCGCCGGCACGATTCCGCAGCCAATCGAAATCAGCCCGCAGCAGAGCCGTCCGCCACGAAAACCCGCGTGGGGTCAGCTCGACCTTGCACCTGAGTTCGGATCGGTGGGAAGTAAGCAAGCGTGTCATGAACCATTTCCCGGCGCGTGGCGGGGATCTGGTTCATCTGGTTTCTTCGGTCTGTTTCGTGTGTGTGGTTCGACGAACGAGCGAGACCAGATATACCCGCGCACCAGATAGACCGCCTTTACTGCTCCCAAATCGTCTCCGGGGTGATGGATACGCTTCCGACTTTGCAGTAGACTGACAGCAGCAGGCTTACCAGTCAGGTGGCGGGGAATTTCTCCAGCCTGAAATCAGGAGGCAAACCGATGCGCAAGCGAATCATCGGCCACGTTCAGAAAGAGACCGCATCTTTTGACCAGGATTGGTTGAATGTGGAGGGGCTCGCAGAGGTGGAGATCACGTCGGAGGACGCCGCTCATCCCATTGAGTCCGCGTTGTTGCCAGGTCGGGCTTCGGGGTGGCGTGCCGCAGGGCCCGGAAAGCAGACTGTCCGGCTTCTCTTCAACCATCCGCAACGGCTGCGGCGGATCTGGATGAATTTCTTGGAGCCCGGAACTGAACGCACGCAAGAGTACGTCTTGCGTTGGTCGCCGGATCGCGGGCAGTCCTTCCGGGAGATCGTGCGGCAGCAGTGGAACTTCAGTCCCCAAGGGACAACGAGCGAGACGGAAGATCATCATGTTGAGCTCCCGGCAGTCACGGTGCTCGAATTGAACATCATTCCGGACATAAGTGGGGGAAATGCGGTTGCTTCGTTGGCGCAGTTGCGGCTTGCGTAACCCCCCTCAACTGGACTGCCTCAACCGCCTAGCTATTGGGTACCCTCCGTGCTCCGCACTTTTGCGAAAAAGGAGTGAGGAAATGAAAAGATGCCAGAAACCATTTCGCGGCGCGTAGCGGGAAGGTGGACAAGAAATCGGAGACCGATGCGGTTTGGGGCTGACGCCCTGGTGAGCCAACCGCACGTGAGGAGCGGCGCGCACTGGCTATCATCCACTCGCTGACGAGGAATCCCTACTGCTCATAATTCTCGACGACCTGCGCCGGCCGAACTTGCGCGTCGTCCGGGTCAAGCCCGACGTCACGAAGGGCACGTCGCTGGCGCAAGAGGTCCCAGCACTGATCCAGTTCGACCTGGACTTTCTCGAGCCGCTTACGATCGGCTTGGGGGAGTTTCCCTTGCTGGTACAATCGGTGTTCCTCTTCGACAAGGTTCTGAATATGATTGAGGACCGGCTGATCCTCGACTCGATTTTCCACGAGAGTCTCCTCTCACGCTGATGTGATCGGAACGGTCACAATTTTATGTTACGCCCACCAGAAACTGTGGTCAACCGATGCTCTGGCTTAGGTGACGACTCCGGCATAGATTGCCAGAAGAAAGAGAACGTGCCCGGAACCATTTCGCGACGCTCCTCTCCCTTCACCACGCACAACGATAGACTAGGCCGACGATAAAAAGTAGAATGGCCCCGGTTCTTCTCCTAATCCCGCCGCATGAAGTCGTCATAAGTCTGTGGGCTTCACCTCGGCTAGCGGGGATAGGTCAGTGTCCCGGGGAGCACGCATGCAAAAGACCCGCATCATCTGCACGATCGGCCCGGCCACGGAATCCTACGAGATGTTGCAGAAGATGTACGAGGCCGGCATGAATATCGTGCGACTGAACATGTCCCACGGCGACCACGACTCCCACGCCAAGGTCATCCAGCACATCAAGACACTCAACAGGAAGGTGAAGTTTCCCATCCCCATCCTCCTGGACACGCAAGGCCCGTCGATCCGCACCGGGGACCTCTCCAACGAGCTCGATCTGCGGCAGGGCGCCATCGTGTCCGTCACCACGCGCGGGCCGATGGACGTTGAAGAGAGCTCCATCCACATCGACTATGCGGACTTGCTTGAGGCGGTCAACGTCGGGGATAAGATCACCGTGGACAACGGGCTGATCAATTTCGAGGTTCTGGAGAAGCAAGAGCGCTCACATGCGGTGCCGTGTCTTGGACGGTGGGCTCTTGAAGAGTAAGCGCCACGTTAATCTCCCGGGCGTCCGTGTCAATCTGCCGGCGATCACGCAAAAGGACACCAAGGATATCCTGTTCGGCCTGGAACGGGATGTGGACTTCATCGCCCTTTCTTTCGTGCGCGAGGCCGGGGATATCCAGCAACTCAAGGCGCTCATGGGCGAAAAGGTCGGGAAGGTGAAGATCGTCGCGAAGATCGAGGACCAGGAAGGGGTCCGGAACCTGGAAGAGATCATCAAAGAATCGGACTGGCATTATGGTCGCGCGTGGAGATCTGGGGGTGGAGATCAACGTGGAAGATCTGCCGAATGTCCAGCGCACGATCGTGCGAATGTGCGCCGAGTACGGAAAACGCGTGATCGTGGCAACCCATCTACTCGAATCCATGATCCACAATCCGCACCCCACCCGCGCCGAGGTCACCGACGTCGCCAATGCGATCTATGAAGAAGTCGATGCCGTCATGCTGTCCGGGGAAACCACGGTTGGGAAGTATCCGGTGAAGTGTGTCGAATACCTGCGCAAGATTGCGCTTAAATCCGAGACGATACCCGGATTGCAGTTTGCGAAACACTTGCGCAACGCGGGAAATAAGCAGCAACTGGCGGCGGCGGCCGTTCAGCTCGCCGAGGGGGTCAAGGCCAAGGGAATCGTCGTGATCACCAGACGGGGACTCATGGCCGATCTCGTCGCAAACTGCCGTCCTTTCTATACCAACATCTACGCCTTTACCAACATGAGCCAACCGCGACGGACCATGATGCTCAACCGCGGTGTCTTTCCTTTCAAGATCGATTTCAGTTCGGACCCTGAAAAGACTCTGCAAACGGCGTTCCGGATCCTGAAGGACCGTGAACAGTTTCAGGTCGGGGACAAGGTCGTGATCATCTCGGACGTCCTGGCCCAGCAACGGGTCGACTCGATTCAGATTCGTGACGTCCCCTCGGACGACATCCCGCCTGAAGCATCCCACGGGACAAGATGAGCTAGCCCCACTTTCGTATGTGCTGCATGTCTTCGAGAAAAAGACGCGAAAGACGCCACAATCGGCAATCGATGTCGCGCGGCGACGACTGCAGCTGTTACTGAGCCACAGGAGGAACACATGAAGAAACGCGTATCCACGAGTAATGTATTTCGGGATGTGGGATTCGACCCTGAGGAAGCGGCAAATTTGAAGTTGCGGGCCATGCTCATGATCGAGATCGAAAAGTACATTCAGGAGAAGCACCTGACCCAGAAGAAGGCGGCTGAACGTCTCGGCGTGACTCAACCCCGGGTCAGCGACCTCATGCGCGGGAAAATCGGTCTCTTCAGCGTGGACACCCTCATCACCATGCTGACTCATGCCGGCTTGAAGGTCGATGTGCGAGTCAGACGGTCGGTCGCTGCATAAAGGGAAAAGGAAAAGGCCTCATTCCGCGGCTCGTGGCGTGGAGCTGGTTCATCTGGTTTCTTCGGTCTGCCTCGTGTGTGGTTCGGCGAACGAGCGTGACAAGACAGACCCGCGCACCAAATAGACCACCTCTGAATCGCCCTCCCCTTACACAAGGCTTCCACACCTCGCCATAGCCGCTCGATCCACGGCAAAGGCATAGACTCGCCAGGCCCGAAAAAGTAGAATATCCCCGTTCCAGTCCTTCGATGGCCTTGTCAAACTTGCGCACGTGCACCGAATCCCTCCTTCACTCCTCGGCACTACAGAGTTTACAGACCATTAACCTCTTATTGATCATCTTGTGCAGTGCCCCAGTTACTGTGCTAGTCTTGAATTATGTGCGGAACTAAGCAAAGTCGCCCCTTCATGCGTAAGAAAATTTCCATCATCGGATCCGGAAACGTCGGAGCGGCAACGGCCATGTGGGTGGCCCGCAAGGAACTCGGCGACATCGTCTTATACAATCGGACACGCGGATTGGCTGAAGGCAAGGCCTTGGACTTGAAGGAATCCTCGCCGGTGGACGGCTTCGATCTGGCGATCGTCGGCACGGATCAGCTGGACGATACCGGAGACTCGGATGTGATCGTGCTGACGGCGGGTATGCCTCGCCAACCAGGCATGTCTCGGGCCGACTTATTCAACGTGAACGCCTCGATCGTCTCAAGCATCTGCGTGCAAATTGCGAACACCTCCCCGAACGCCGTGCTGATTGTGGTGACAAACCCCGTCGATGCGATGGTCCAGGTGGCGGCCAATGCGACCATGTTTCCCAGACAAAAGGTCATGGGCATGGCGGGGATCTTAGACTCGGCCCGATTCCGGACTTTCATCGCGTTGGAGTTGGGTGTCTCGGTCGAAGACACAAACGCGCTGGTACTCGGCGGTCACGGCGACTTCATGGTGCCGTTGCCTCGACACGCTTCCGTGGGGGGAATTCCCCTGAGCGATCTCTTACCGGAGGACCGCATTGTGGCGCTGGTCGAGCGGACACGCCGCGGGGGAGCCGAGATCCTGGCCCTTGAGAAGGTGAGCTCAGCGTATTATGCCCCGGCCGCGGCGGCGGGCCAGATGGTCGAATCCATCGTGAAGGATAAGAAGCGCGTCCTGCCCTGCGTCGCATATCTTCAAGGAGAGTATGGCATCAATGACGCCTTCATGGGAGTTCCCGTCCTCCTTGGATCCAGCGGAGTGGAACGCGTCTTCGAACTTAAGCTGAACGCATCTGAATTAGAGGCGATCCGTCAGTCGGCCAAGTCGGTAAGACAGCCCGTTGGTCAACCTTCATGAAGGCACTGGCCAGAAAACGGGGACATCCTGAATTTCTGTAAGTAACGGGCTCGCGAAATCATTTCGCGGCGCGTGGCGACCCGGCTGCTTCTCTCCGACTCTCCCCTCACAACACTCCGCAGTGCCTTGAGGTCTTCACATGAACGGCGTAGACTCCCTTTCTGTCATCATCATGATGGCGCATGTGAGCGCGCCTTGTTCTCATGTCCCAAGAAGGGGAAGTACCCATGAACCAGTTGTTCACGTCATCCGTAGTCGTCGTGATCGGTGCGGTGCTGTCAGTCCCTCCAATCGCTCTCGCCCAGAGCTTTCCGCCGGTGGTGACGCAAAAGATTCAGGCGGCGCAGAAGCAGGTCAAGACGATCGGCATGGAGGAGTATCGGAAGGTCGTGGAGAGTCCGGGCGATGCCCTGATCGTGGACGTGCGTGAGCCGCATGAGTATGCCGCAGGGCATGTGCCGGGGGCGATCAACATTCCCCGCGGTCTCCTCGAATTCCAAATCTGGAAGCATGTCGGCTATCCGGCCAACACCGAGATGAGCAGGACCCTGTATCTCCAATGCCAAAGCGGCAACCGTGCCTCCCTCGCGGCACAGTCTCTTGCGGAGCTGGGGTTCACGCACACCACCGCCGTGGTGATGAACCTCGAAGACTGGCAAAATGCCGGCAATCCGTTTGCGAAATAAGCATTCGCCGACGTGCGCAGATAACGAAGCGATGGGGGAAAAGATAGGATCGTTGCCTGAATTTGCACCTCAGCCCGAACCGGTGAATTTGAATAGATAGCCCAGACCCATTTCGCGGCGCATGGCGGGCCTGCTCCTTCCTCATCCTCCCCTCCCCTCACACAACGCTCCCCCATCGCATTTGGAATGATAGATACGCCTCCGCCTTTGCAGTAAACTCGCCGAATCTAGATTGATGAGACAACCGCAAGAGATCTGAGCACCGAGGGAATATGCCATGGTGAAGGAGTGTATGAACGGGCTCGTGGTGCTGGGCATACTGGCGAGTGCTGGTTGCATCGCCGGTCATCCTCGATTCGATCACCTTGCCTTGGAGCACTCGCGGCTCATCGATCTCACTCATGCTTTCGGGGCGGACACGATTGTGTGGCCGACTGAACATGACTTCCGGCTCGTCGTCCAGCAGGAGGGAGAGACGCCAGGCGGATACTACTACGCTTCAAACCGCCTGGAGATGGCCGAACATGGCGGGACCCATATCGATGCACCCATTCATTTTGCCAGAGGTGGGCAGACGCTGGATCAGATTCCAATCGAACGATTGGTGGGAACCGGCGTCCGCATTGACGTCTCGGTTCAATGCGCCCGCGATCGGGATTACCGCATCACGATCCAGGATTTCGAACGATGGGAGGCGACGCACGGACGCATTCCGAACGGGGCGATCGTGCTGGTGGACACCGGGTTTTCCCGGTTCTGGCCGTCGCGGCAAGACTATCTGGGCACAGAGCTGAAAGGGCCGGAGGGTGTGCGTGCGCTCCACTTCCCGGGCGTACATCCTGAGGCAGCAGCTTGGCTGGTGCGCGAGCGACGGATCAAGGCCATCGGGATCGACACCGCGTCGATCGATTATGGTCAATCCACCGGATTTGAGACGCATGTCGCGCTCCTCTCCCAGAACGTGCCGGTGTTTGAAAATCTTGCTGACCTCCGCGATCTTCCGGCTCAGGGATTCGAGGTGATCGCCCTGCCGATGAAGATTGCCGGTGGTACCGGTGGCCCGCTCCGGATAATCGCGGTGCTCCCTCCGACGCACTAGGTCAAGAATGAAGGTCAGGTCTTGCAATCCAATATTTCGCAGCACATGGCGGTCCGGCTCTCTTCTCCTGAATGGTGAAGTAGCCAGCAGATGAAATTTGTTATGTTAGCGGGCGCGGGGGTATGTAAGCCGTTCGACTGGGGAGGAGCAGATGGATATTGTTTCCCACGGCCTCTGGGGCGCGATTGCCTTCGGTCGGAAGAGTCGATCGAGTTTTTGGCTTGCATTCGTGATCGGCCTGGCTCCGGATCTCCTCTCGTTCGGGATTCTGTGGACGGCAGCGATGGTCGGTCTTGAAGACAAACCCGATTTCAGTCACGGAACACCCCCGGAATCGTCGATCCCTCAATACGTGCATCATCTGTACGATGTCACACATAGCTTCATCGTGTTCCTCATCGTGTTTCTCCTGATTTGGTTTCTCCTGAAACGACCGGTTTGGGAACTCTCTGCCTGGGGTCTGCATGTGCTGGTTGACGTGCCCACTCATTCGCATGCGTTCTTCCCGACGCCTGTCCTGTGGCCTCTCTTCGATTGGAAATTCAACGGCTGGCAATGGATGACACCAACCATTCTCATTCCCAACTTTGTGCTTCTGTCGCTGCTCTATGCGTGGTACTTATCGCAGCCTTATAGGACGAAGAGGAGACAGGCATCGCAAAAGCCGGATTCTGGCCACAACTGACGCGTCGGTCAGTCGTCACAAGAAGAAACAGGTATCGAGGCCAACCTTGCGGCGCGTGGCGGTCCGGCTTGATTCGTCGCTCATATCTCGTCGTCCGCAAGTGGTGATCGTTCTGGCTCGCGAGATACGCTTCACGAGATACGTTGTTTCCCGCCCCTCACCTCACACAGCGATAGACCAGACCGATCTGACAAAGTAGAATCTCGCACATATTAGCCCCACACTTTTGTAATCTTGATCGAGATGCGCGGACAAGTCCTATGAAGGATGAATACAATCTGCAACGCTTTATTGGAGCGCAAGACCAAGTCTATGCGGCGGTCCTCGACGAACTTCGAGCGGGGGAAAAACGCGGTCACTGGATGTGGTACATATTTCCACAGATCAGAGGTCTAGGTCACAGTGCAATGGCGCAGAAGTTCGCAATCACATCTCAAGAAGAAGCCAAGGCATACCTGGAACATCCTGTTTTGGGTTCACGACTCAGAGAGTGTACAGGGCTTGTCATGAACCTGGAAGGTCGTAGCGCTGAACAGATATTCTATTATCCGGACAGTCTTAAATTCAGGTCGTGCATGACATTGTTCATGCATGCTACTAGCAGGAATAATATTTTTCAGGATGCCATTCTTAAGTATTTTGAAGGTACGCCTGACCAGTTGACTCTCGACATCTTGAGCCGTTCTAAGCTGTAGCGGCCATTTGCAGAGTTGCCGCATTCATTCCGCTGCCCGAGACAATTCGAACCACGCGTGGGATCAATCTGAGGTGTCCCGGAAACTCCGAACTCCAGCTGATGATTCTGGTCAAGTCTTGCAATCCAACATTTCGCGGCGCGTGGCGGTCCGGTGCGTTCTTTGCCTCCCCGCCTCTCATCGATTCATCTATCACATCTACGCCATAGTCCCGTCAGACCAGACATGTAGAATGTTCCGCTTTCTTTTTCAAATGTTATTCTCGGGGACCGGACGGCGCTAGCGACGAAGCAGTCCGCCGATCGAGATTCGATATTCACAGGGGCGAACGGGAGTCAGCGAGACCTTTCCAATCCGGCTGAGACGGTCCACTGACATGAACACCTGTGCCCAGCCGATCCGCGTCAGTGTGCTGAGGCCTTCCAAGGATTGTGCGCCATTTTTCTTGAGCACCCCGAGCATTCTTCGATCGACCGTTTGCGGATTGGCGGGCGGTTGGCTGTGAGTTCTCATGGTCCCCTCCGTGGAAAGAGAAAGGTGAGAAGCAATGTGGGCGATACGTATGTACTTGCATGTAAGTATGCCTTCATCTTTCCAGCTTGCAACGAATTCGTGAAATTCTGCACAAGACGAAGAATGAGGGTCAGCGGCAGAAAAAATGGGACATTCTGAATTTCGCGGCGCGTGGCGATCCGGCGCTTTCCTTGCCCTCCTTACCCCATCTCACTCCCCCATCGCCTCCAGAGTGATGGATACGCCTAAGGCATTGCAGTAAACTCGCCGCAGCAGATTGCTGAGACTGCCATGCTACGCTGCACGGGTAGACTGCAACAGACCTCATTATTCGGCTGCATGAGAGCGACACATGGTTAGCCTGGCACAAACCAGCGATTTCGATGCGATCGCCGATCTCAACATCGAGGCCTACCGGGAGTTCGCAGACCGTATGAGTCCTGACGGCTGGCGCGGCATGGAGGCGAGTCTGCGCGCCGTTGAAGCCCGCGCACAATCGGCACAGTTCCTTGTGGTGAGAGATCAAGGCGCAATCGTAGGCTCAGTCGGGTATTGCCCGGCTGGCAAGGGCAATCCTGAGATCTTCCCGCTGGACTGGGCGGCCGTTCTTCTCCTTGCGGTCGCTCCAACTCACCGCGGTCGTGGTATCGCTCGGGAACTCGTATCCGCCTGTATTCAGTATGCGCGCGACGATGCTGCCCAGGTGATCGGTCTGTTCACCAGCGAGTTGATGACCGCGGCGCAACAACTCTACGAGTCGATGGGGTTTCGTCGCGAGAGTGAACTTCCTTCGAGACTCGGCCTCCGCTACTGGCGCTACAAGTTGCAGCTCACAGAGCCAATGATCTCCGTCCACGGGGAGCCGAGCAAGGCGGTGTAGCGGGCGAAGATTGAGAGTCAGGTTTTGCAATCCCACCTTTCGCGGTGCGTGGCGGGGGGCTGGTTCATCTGATTTCTTCGGTCGGCCTCATCTGTGCGGTTCGACGAACGAGAGCGACCAGACAGCCCCGTCGATCCCCGCTCGCTCTTGCCATGAGTTCTAAGCCATCCGCCATTCGCTCTTCTCTCCACCCCCTCCCCTCGCACTACGCCTCGACAGCCTTACCAGAGGTAGATACCCACTCGACATTGGAGTAGGCTTACCCATAACAGGTTGCTGAAAGGTGCGTTGCCCTGCTGCTCGAGTGACTCCAGCAGATTTATTGGTCAGGCGCAGTGGGCTGCTAGATGGATGATCGGCCACGTTTTGGCGAAAGGGGAAGCAACATGCTCGAGACCATTGCAATCGTCCTGATTGTCCTCTGGCTTCTGGGTATTGTCAGCTCGTACACCATGGGCGGATTCATTCATGCCCTCTTAGTCATCGCGATCGTGGTGATTCTGGTTCGTGTCATTCAAGGTCGACGCGTGTAAGGACCGCAAGGAGGAATCCTGATGTCACAGCAGAAGCCCATTACCGAGCGTATTCTCGAATTGCTCCAAGGCTCCCCGGAATGCGAGTTCGAGGCCCTAGTGGCTCGCTATCCGGAATTCACCTGGAATGAGCTCTTTCAAGAAGTGGCTCGATTGAACCGGGCGGGGCAGGTGATCATTACAAGGGACGTGGGAGTCTTTACCATTAGGCACGCTCCGGCGATGAAATAAGCCCCGGCAATGATACATGGCCAGAACCCATTTCCCGGCGCGTGGCGGGGATCTGGTTCTCTGGTCTTTCTGGTTCATTTGGTTTCTCCGGTTCATTGCGGGGGCACGAGACAACCCGGATAAACCAAACAAACAAAACAGACCAAATAGACCGCCTCTGAATCACCCCTCCCTTCACACAGCGATGGACCAATCTGTTTCAGCAAACTAGAATGTCCCTGTTTCTTGGCCCTTCCCGATAAAGAGCGCGAGTCTATGCTGGGAAAGAGAGGTTAAGATGACGAATTCAAAACAGATCGCAGGTCTGCTCGGTCCTACTCTTATTGCACTCGCTATTACAGAATGGATGAATCTTCCTATCTGGGCGAACACTCCCGCTCCTGTCGTGTACCTCTCGGGCACTTTGCTCTTTGTTGCTGGCCTTTCGATCGTCCGTGTTCACAATCGTTGGACGGGCGGCTGGCCCGTGCTGGTCACGCTCATGGGTTGGCTGGCCATTCTCGGTGGTCTCATCCGGATGATCGCTCCAGTGTCTGCCCAACAGCAGACCGAACAAAACACGACCGCCGTGTACGCGTTGCTCATCGTTCTTCTCGCGATCGGGATCTACCTGACCTTCAACGCCTATGGCCGAGAAGAGAGCAAGACCGCCGTGCACGCTGGGCACGCTCGCTGATATGGTGACGCCCCATCTGCTGGGAACTCGAACCGGGGTCTGACCGATGATGAATCTTGACAACCTTACGGCCTATGACCTGCCAACGGGTGTGCTGGCGCTGGTCGGAATCGTCTTACTGGTCCTGTTATTCAGGACGGGGAAGGTCTTCTTCAAACTTGCGGTCTTCCTGCTGGCCATCGGGGCGTTGGCCGCGTGCGGTCTGGTGGCACTTGCATCAACGGTGAATGACTCAAAGGCGAAGTCGATAGAGGGCAATGCTCAAGTAAGACGCGAGGTCTGGTCTGCAATCGAACGTTCCGCGGCGCGAGGCGGGCCTGCCCCTTCCTCACATTCCTCTCCCCTTCCCTCACACAATCGAGAAGTGAAATGGTGTCTGGAGCCACTTCCCTGCACCAGGCTAACTAGATCCAAAAGTCCGATGGTAGGGCATGACTTGCGCGGGATGAACCGTCGGCTTGACGTTTCTTCCATCTCGTCGTAATGTCCTCGACTCGTCATGTCGGCCGATTGGTGAGCGTGAGATGAAACACAAACTCTCAGCACAGGATCTCGTCCTGGTAGGTATTGTGGCCGTAAGTTTGCTGTCCGGCCTGGTCGTCCAATACCTTTGGCCAGATCGAATTTGGTTGAACATACCGCTCCACTCCACCGTGGAAGCGTTGGGTGGGTTGGCGGCTGTGCTGATGGGCCTGGTGTTACTCGCACGGAAAGCTGAGTGGGAAGATGAGAGGCTCCAGGGGGTGGCGAGCGGTTTATTGGGAATGGGGATACTCGAAGGGTTTCACGCGGTCTCCACTCCCGAACATGGCTTCGTGCTGTTGCGCAGTGCGGCCAGTCTCCTCGGGGGCGTGGCCTTCTCGTTTGTGTGGCATCCGCCGGGGATGATCGGGAAGCGGACCAGAGAACTGATTCCCTACCTCGTCACAGCCGCGACCGTCGCCTTCGGTATTCTCGTCCTCGCCTTTCCTCACCAACTGCCCCGATTCACGGTGCAGGACCAATTCGCGCCGATTGCCCTCGCGGTGAACGGTCTTGCCGCCGTCTTGTTCCTTGCCGGCGCGGCGGGTTTTTGGCTCGAGTCCGGACGCACCGGCAGGCCGGAGCATCAGCTCTTGGCGACGTTGGCGATCCTGTTCGGATCGGCCGAAACGATGTTTCTGTTTTCCGCCCCTTGGCAGAGCGAATGGTGGGTCTGGCATTTCGTGCGATTGGCCGCGTACGTGCTCGCGCTGACGTATGTGAGCCGCGGCTACGTGCGGATGGTCAGCGACATACGAAAAGCTCTGGCTGAGACCAAGCGATCAGGACGGCGTCTGGCCGCGCAATACGCTGTGACTCGAGTATTGGCCGAGTCGGCTACCCTCAAAGATGCGGGCCAGGCAATCCTACGAGCCCTTGGTGAGAGCCTCAACTGGGAAGTGGGTATGTTTTGGAGCATGGATGAGCAGAGGCAGGTACTCCGCTTTGTTGACCTGTGGCATGCGCCGCACGTTGAGGCACCCGAGTTCATCAACGACAGCCGGGGGCGGACATTTCAACGCGGTGAGGGACTCATTGGTCGTGTCTGGGCAACGGGCAAGCCGATCTGGATTCCGGATGTCGTCACAGACTCTAATTTTCGCCGGGCTCCGATGGCGGCGAGAGTCGGCCTCCGCGGAGGGTTTGCGTTTCCTGTGTGCAAGGGCGAGCATATGTATGGCGTCATTGACTTTTTCAGCCGGGAGAGCCGCAAGCCGGATCAGGATGTGCTCGATATGGTTGCGGACATTGGGATTAAGGTCGGTCTGTTCGTCGATCGCAAGCGGACGGAAGAGGAACTCCGTCAAACCGAGGCTCGCCTGGTGGAGGAGCAAAGGCTCGCCGAAGTGGCGCGGGTGTTGGGAGACATCGGGCACGATCTGAAAAATATGCTGATGCCCATTCTGAGCGGGGCCACGCTCCTTGAACAGGAACTGGGCGAATGCTTCTCGAGATTGCCGCAGCCTGCGGTGAGCGCCATAAAACCCAGTCGAGATCTGACGCAAGAACTCATTGAGATGATCAGGCGAGGAGCCGGGCGCATCCACGACCGGGTCAAAGAGATCGCCGATTCCGTCAAGGGGCTGACGCGGGCCCCTCAGTTTGCTCCCTGCCGCGTTGCCGACGTCGTGGCAAGCGTGTATGCGACGCTCCACATCCTCGCCGATGAACGCGGGGTCATTCTCCGTACAGAGGGGGTCGATACCCTGCCTGAGATTCGGGCCGATGAGAGCCGACTCTTCAATGCCATCTATAACCTCGTGAACAATGCGATCCCTGAAGTGCCATCGGGTGGATCTGTGACCGTTCAAGGCCGCAAGGACCAATCGGGAAAGAATATCGTTCTGTCTGTCGTTGACACTGGGAAGGGGATGTCACCTGAGGTCCGGGACAGTCTCTTCACGTACCAGGCGATCAGCCGCAAGGTAGGCGGAACAGGACTCGGGACGAAGATTGTGAAAGACGTAGTTGATGCCCATGGAGGCAGTATTACTGTTGAAAGCGAACAAGGTGTGGGGACTTCGTTCCATATCACGCTGCCTGTGGAAGGTCCCTCCATTCGTTCTCCAAGACCTTCCACACATCCTGCTGAAACAGGTCGCATGACTTCGTGAGCCCAATGCGCATGTGGTGCAAAATCCATGGCCCTCGTGGAGCGGGGAAGGCGTCCAGCACCCATTTCGCGGCGCGTCGCGGGCCTGCTTCCTCCTCCCCCTCCCCTCGCAGCACGATGGACCAGGCCGATCTGAAGAGTTGAGTGTCTCGGTTTCTTTTACCTGGTTCGTCGGTAGGTCAGTTGCACAAGGCCGGTGTCAAATGGTGTGGACTTGACCAACTGAAACTGTGCCCTCGGAAGGTCGTGAGGGAATAGCGGTACGCCGCTTCCAAGCACAATGGGGTGGATGGACACAATCAGTTCATCGAGTAGATCGTGCCTGAGTGCCTCTCCAACTAGCGCGCTTCCTCCCACAAGCCAGATCGTTTTCCCTTCTTGTTGCTTCAATCCCTTGATGAATGCTGCAATATCGCCCGATACGAACGTCGCGTGTTCGTTCTTCCCGTGGCGGGTACGTGACCAAACGTAGTTGGGAATTCCCGGATACGGATACTCGCCGAACGTGAGGCAGAGATCGTACGTCTTCCGGCCCATGACGACGGCATCGACGCCGGCATAGAAGGGAGTGTAGCCGTAGTCTTGATCGGTGAAGAGCCAGTCGATTTCGCCCGCTAGGCCTGCGATGTACCCATCCAAGCTTGTGGCAATGAAGCAAATGAGGGGACGCATGGGTCATGATTGTATGGCGTGGCTGCGCCAAAGTGAAGAGTCGTACGTTCTTTCCTCCCCGTCATCTGCCAGAGGCTCTACTCAATTCGCATTCAATTCGATACGACGTTCAGCTTGCTATTTCCCGACGTCTGCCTGGCAGAGGTTCTACCTGTGACCTCATGCACAGTTCCCGCCACGAGATGCTGGACTAAGTTGTAGCAAATGATCGGCACCATCACGCGTGGATAAGAGGCGAGTGCGAGAGAGGCGAGGATCAGGCCGGTCCCGTTATTGTTCATGCCTAATCCGTAGATGAGCGAGATACGTTCAGCCTGGTCTACCTTAAACAGGCGGCTCAGTCCATAGCCCGAGGCGAAGGCCGTGAGACACAACCCTGTCGTGATTCCTAGGGTTACGGCCAGGAAGTCGAGATCATGGTCGGTAACGATTTGGGGGAGAGACACCGAGGCATTCGAGTAATTCAATACCAATAAGTCGATGGCATTGATGAACTTAATATGGGGCATGACCGCGGTGAGCCACGCTTCTCGAACCGTCAACCGCACTCCGAGGCCAAGCAAAGATGGCAGCACGACCCAGAGGCCGAGGAACGTTCCTGAACCGTATGACGCGAGACCCTGCAACACTAACTCATATTCGTCTGTTGCCATTTCACCGAACACCTGAAATGCCACTGGCGTGACGATGGGGCTCAGAATGGTAGAGAAGAGAACCAAGCCCAAGCTTAAGGCCAAATTACCATTGGAATTCTGTGCCCACGCCGTGGACCCGCCCGCGATCGGCATGGCGGCGACCAAGGCCAAGCCAACGAGAATATGTTGTGCTTCTTCTGGTTCGTACCAGAGCCGCATCACCAGAGTGACGCCAAAAATATAGGCCATCGGGATCGCCAAGTTCGCGACCAGTCCCGCGACCAGTACACGCTTTTTTTGCATGACGGCTCTTAAGTGCGACGTCTTCAGGCCCAACCCGGCATTAAACATGAGTGAAGCGAGCATGATCATCAGCAACGAGATGTGCGTCTTTTCTTGAAAGATGGGGATGTCCCCGAAGGAAACGCTCCTGATCCATAAACCGACGGTCGGATAGACAGCGGCGACGGCATAGGCACTGATCAGGAACCAGAGTAAATGATGGTGCACAAACTGGGAAATGGCGGGGAACGTAAATTTGCGGTCAATCATGAAGATGAACGATATCCTGGGGTCAAATCACTTCATAACTATTCATTAGTGAACGAGCTGAGAGCATACGCCGAAGAACCTGATAAATCGAGATGGGGCGTGAGAGACTTGAACTATGATTTTGATCGCGAGCGACATGAAACGGTGCCAGGACCACATTCCCGGCGCGTAGCGGGGATTTGGTTCATCTGGTCTCCCCTCACACCTCTCTCCCCCATCGCCTTTGGATGGATGGACCCGTCTCCGACTTTGCAGTAGACTCGCGGCAGTAGATTGACAAGTGCGCCTCGCCAATAAAGGGAAACGCCATGCTGGAACTCAGGCCAACCTGTGAGCATTGCAACAAAGCGCTGCCACCCAACTCACCTGAGGCACGCATCTGCTCCTATGAATGTACGTTCTGTGCCGCCTGTGTTGAGAATGTGTTGGGCAACGTCTGTCCCAACTGTGGTGGCGGCTTTGTTCCCAGACCCATCAGACCGTCGAAGAACTGGAAGGGTGACAACTCTCTTGGCAAGGACCCGGCGAGCACAACAGTCAAACATAGGCCGGTTGATGTCGCGGCTCATGAGTTGTTCTCGGCCGCTCTGAGAGCCATATCGCCTGAAAATCGCTAGCATGTGCGCGTGGCCGACCGGTTTCTTCCTCACCAGCCTCTCCCTTCACAAAAAACTCCCGCAAGGCAGCCGTCGCTCTTCGGTCCACAATGAAGGAATGGACCAGGCCGTGCTTGAAAAGTAGAATGTCCCGAGTTCTTTGCCCGCGTTGTATCGTCGGTTCGCATAGGGACCTCATGAAGGATCTGAATGATTAAGGTTGAGTCACAGGTGGAGCACTCCCTGCGCCACATTCCCTCGGGGATCTGGGTGTTGGGTTTTGTCAGCTTGCTCATGGACATCTCGTCGGAAATGATCCATAGCCTGCTGCCATTGTTCATGGTCACGATACTGGGGACCAGCACAATGGTGGTCGGCCTTGTTGAAGGGCTTGCCGAGTCTCTGGCGCTGGTCGTCAAAGTCTTTTCAGGAACGTTGAGCGACTATTGGGGCAAGCGGAAGGGGCTGGCCTTATTCGGCTACGCCTTGGGCGCATTCACCAAGCCTCTCTTTGCCGTCGCCTCCGGGGTTGGCCTCGTCCTGACCGCTCGCCTGCTGGACAGAGTCGGGAAAGGTGTGCGTGGCGCACCACGAGACGCCTTAGTCGCCGACATCGCCCCACCGCAACTCCGAGGTGCCGCGTTCGGCTTACGACAGTCTCTCGATACGGTCGGAGCATTCGTCGGCCCCCTGCTCGCAGTCGGGTTGATGTTGCTTTGGGCCAATGATTTCCGGGCCGTCTTCTGGGTGGCCGTCTTGCCTGGATTGATGGCCGTGGGGCTCTTGTTGTTCGGCATCCAGGAGCCTGTGCACAAGCAGACTGACGTGCGTACGAACCCGATTCGACGGGACAATCTCTTGCGACTGGGATCAGCCTACTGGTGGGTGGTGGGTATCGGGTCGGTGTTCACCCTGGCTCGCTTCAGTGAGGCCTTCTTGGTCCTCCGCGCTCAGCACGGGGGGATTCCCATCGCCCTCGTCCCCCTCGTCATGGTCGCGATGAATCTGATCTACGCCTCATCGGCCTATCCGTTCGGCAAGCTCTCCGATCAGATGAGTCACATGAGGCTGCTCACTTTTGGTCTTCTAGTTTTGATTGCGGCCGATTTGGTCTTGGCTACGAACGATCACTGGGGCGTTGTCTTATTGGGCGTCGGGTTGTGGGGTCTTCATTTGGGCATGACGCAAGGTTTGCTTGCCACCATGATCGCCGACACGGCACCAGCCGATCTTCGCGGGACGGCGTATGGCTTCTTCAACCTCGCCAGCGGCCTGGCGATGCTGATTGCCAGCGTGCTAGCTGGATTCTTGTGGGATCAGCTTGGCGCATCATTCACATTCTATGCGGGGGCCGTGTTTTGCGGGGTCGCACTCATGGGACTCACCCTGTACCAGCCGAAGAACAAGGAATGAGTATCAGGTCTTTCGATCCAGCATTTCGCGGCGCGTGGCGGGGGTCTGGTCTATCTGATCTTTCTGGTTTATTTGGTTTCGCTCAGCAAGAGGGACCAGACAAACCCGCCTGGTTTCCCTTCACACAACGCTCCCACAACACAGCAGTCGTCGTTCGATGCGCGACGAAAGAATGGATCGGGCCGACCTGAAACAGTAGAATGTCCCCGCTTTCCTTGTCGCGGATAGAAGTGCCTGCTGCTGTCGCAAGAGGATTCTCATGAAACTCTCCTCGTGCTTTCATGCTCCCCTCAGGCGAGAGGGAGATCGGATTCGGGCTGAGATGCTCGGGATTCAGGGATTGCTGCCGTTGTTGATGAAGCAACGCAATGGCAGCAGATGGACGCCCGCTGAGCTGGCTCAGCTTCGAGGCCATCTACGCAGCTTGACGTCACTTAGTCCATACCTCCTCGTCTTCCTGGCCCCAGGCTCCTTTGTTCTGTTTCCCGTCCTGGCATGGTGGCTGGATCGGCGCCGGCAGAAACGGAACAGTCCTGGCCAGACGGCACCTGGGGCTGTCCCGGCTACTACAGAAGGGGACAGGTCTTCGCCTCCTGCGAATCAATGATGGCTGGCACAGGCGAATAGGCGGCGCGGGGCGAGGATCTGGTTCATCTGGCCTGTCTGGTTCATTTGGTCTGGCTCAACAAGAAAACCAGGCAAACTAGATAAACCCGCATGGCCTCCCCTCACACTGTAACTCATATCATCAATAGAGCGATGGATAGGTCTATGACTTTGCGGTAGACTTGCCCACAGGAGACCTATTCGTTACGCATCGATGGAGTTCGCATGGAGGCAATCACTCGCTCAGTAATTACCTGCCCGACCTGCGGAACGAAGACCCAGGAGGAAATGCCAACCGACGCCTGTCTTGTCGTCTTTGAATGCAAGTCGTGTCGCACAGTTCTTCGGCCAAAGCCTGGCGACTGCTGCGTCTTCTGTTCCTACGCCAGCATCAAATGCCCGCCTGTCCAGCTTCGACAGGATTGTGGCAGAGTCTCATGACTTCAAGAAGATCGGTGAGAAAGAGAAGGTGCCTGGAGCCATTCGTGGCACGTGGCGAGACTGATTCTTCCTCACCCATCCCTCCCGCTATGATGGAACGAGCTGCTTCGGCACAGTAGCATGTCCCCGGCTTTCACCCTCACGTGGACTGTTCAATGCCGCCTATCTACTTTTTCCAGGGCTCTGTGGGCAGGCCTTCCGCAACGCGCGATACATCGACTGATGGACCGTGAGGAGATTTCCCTCTGCTGGGTTCGCGTCAAGTTCCGCCAGGAGCATGGCACGGACTTGATCCGAGGACATGCCGGTCACGCAAGGATTGATCCAGGCAAGGTTGGTCCCCTGCTTTCCGTAAGCGAAGGCAAGGTCGAGCCCGTCGACGACCCCGACGGCATAGGCCTGTTGCTCCCCTTTGCTTAACCCTCGCCAATCCTTTCCACTCATGAAACTTTTTGGTACCAATGCAGGATCAATCTCTACCTGCGCGCCCCCTTGGGCGATGCCCAGCAGGAATCCCACCACCAAAAAACCGAGACCAACAATTGTCCTGGCCATACGATAGTCCTCCGTTTACATCCTTTATGCCCTATGCGAGGTATCCATCAGAATATACCGGTAACATTCAGGAAAGAAGAGCTGCGCAACTGCCATACATTCAAGCCCAAACGGGAGATAGCCGGCGTAGCCGAGGAGCGGCATCTCGAAAATCTGGAACCGGTGGACGAAGGGGACGGCATACTCCCAGTGCGACAGGCTCTTGTAGTTCCACATCTCCCAAAAGAATCCACAGACCAGTGCCGCCAGAGCCGCCGACCACAGAGATTTCCAGTCTCCCCGCGCAGTGCTTGAGAAAATCGTCCCCTCACCTGCGACCGCCTGCAGGGACGTGATCAGCAACAAAGGCGCCACCCAGACGAGCGGAAACAGATAGCTCGGCCAGATGCCGATACCAGTCAGTCCGGCACTTGAAAGCAAGAAAATCCCCCACCCAACAATCTTCGCGTTGGTACTCCGAATCGGCCGAAACTGTTGCAACCCTGCGCTTATCCGGGGATAGGATGCCAGCAACTCCCTTGTCCCAAGCACGGCTGGAAGTACCGTGGAGAAGGGAACGGTTGCGTGAAGGAAATATTCCAATGGGGTCAACTCTTGAGCTCCAATGTAATACCAGTTCTGCACGAAACGATTCAGATACTCGAAGAACCACCAGAACGCCGAGCTAAGAGGAAACAACCAGAGATAATGGCCGGGCCGGTCCAGCATCAGGCAGCGTCCTGTGCGCTTAAACGTATATGCATTGATGAGCAGGATGTACCCGAGCCACAGGGGAGTGAAGGTGAATGGCTGGAGCGGCTCGAACCATATGAAGCGATTCCAAGCCAGCACCCAGGACAGAGCGGTCAGAGCGGAACCGAGCCATCCCCACCAGGGGAACGCTTGAGACGTCAGGCGTCGCTCGTGAAGCGTGGAACGCTTTTCTAGGAGCTGATGGCTTAGTGAAGTACCAACAGGATGACGGGAGGTGTCAGGCGTGAGGCGTGACGTAACCATGCGGACGACAAAAGGGGCGACCGACGCCACAATGCAGAGCGCAAGGGCAATAAACACCGTCCAGGAGAACGGAGCATGTTGGACGTAGCGGGTGCGCGGTGGGAACTCCAGATAGCGATCAAGCGGTTGCCCGGCGATGACAATGCCCAGCAGCGGCAATCCCACCAGCAACAGAAACAACAGGATGACTTTCACCACGACGAGCATCACCCCTTGCGAGGCCTTCGCATCAGCGCGGTCAACGTCCGGGTGTTCGCGACCGCATAGACTTCGGCATCGTTGTTAAAACAGGCAGACACATATTACCCCTACTTCATGTACGGTCTCATCTTCTTCGCTTCCTCGGGGGGAAACTGGGACATTCTGAATATCAGGAAATGAAATCCCCCCTTGGACCCATTTCCCAGCGCGTGGCGGGGATCTGGGCTCTTTGGTTCATCTGGTTTTTCTGGCTCATCGGTTCATTTGGTGTTCTGGTCTCTCTGGTTCGGGGCACGAGACAAACCAGTTAAACCAAACAAACCAAAAAGACCGCCTCTGAATTGCCCTTACCGCACCTAATGCTCCCACATCGTCATCGGAGAGATGGATCCGTCTCCGACTTTGCAGTAGACTTGCGCACTACAGATTGCAGAGGCTGCCTTGATCTGTTGCAGGGCTAAGACACAGCAGACTTACTAATTAGGCGGCTCCCGGTCGCAGCCCCTCGAAGGGAGGACCCTCGATGTTTGTCGGTCACTACGGGGTGAGTTTCGCTGCTAAGAGGGTTGATCGCACCGTCCCGCTCTGGGTGCTCTTTCTCGCCGTTCAGTTTCTGGATATCCTCTGGGCACCGTGCATTCTCTTGGGGATCGAGAAGGTTCGCATCGTCCCAGGCTTTACAGCGTCCAATCCTCTTGACTTGTATTACATGCCTTACACGCATAGTCTGGTGGCGGCCCTCATTTGGTCCTGCGTGGGAGGGTTCGCCTACCAGTTCGTCGCGCGCCCAGCTCGCCGCCAGGCGTGTGCCATAGTGGGGGTCGCCGTGTTCTCGCACTGGATTCTGGACTTTGTAGTCCATCGACCCGACCTCCCCCTATACGACAATTCCGTGAAGGTGGGCTTGGGGCTTTGGAACGCCCCCGCGCTCGCCTTTGGCCTGGAAGCCGCTTTGCTCTTCGGAGGGCTCTGGTTCTGCCTCCGAGGGCGTCTCGCGCACTCGCTCGGGACGCTGGCATTTGGAAGCCTGATGCTCGCGATTCAAGCCTATATCTTCTTCGGCCCGCCCCCGAGCTCGGACCGAGCAGCGGCGTCAACGGCGCTCATCGCATATGTTGTATTTGCCACCGTGATCTGGTGGCTGCAGGATCGACGCGAAAGAACCTAGGACGTTGTGAATTTCATGAAATGAGAAGGCGTAAGAAACTATTTCGCGGCGCGGGGCAGGGATCTGGTTCATCACGGACGATATTACAAGACTAGCGGGACGAGCGAGAGGGGCGCACAAGGTGTAATTCGCGCTCTTCACCTCTCGCCTTTCGCCCCCTTTTCGCATGCCTCGCGATTTCCGCTCATACCCACCACTCCCCTCGCGCGACGATGGACCAAGCTGAGCTGAAAAAGTACAATCTCCCGGTTCCCTCATCCATATTATTTACGGCCAGCGACTGATGGACTTCATAAGCCGACGTACCCAGCGAGTCAGGTACTTAGTCCTTCTCGTTGTAGCGTTGGACATATCTCTCGCTCTGTCAACCTTTGCACAGGTCCTCGATCGCAAACCAGCGGCGGTGGTTCCCGTCCCGCAGGACGCGTCCTGGTGGACAACCCAACATGAGCATACACTCGAGCGCATTCGCCAGGACGAAGTTGACCTGCTGATGATCGGAGACTCCATTACCCAGGGATGGAGCAAGGAGGGTCGCCGCATTTGGGACGCCTATTATGGGCGCCGCCGTGCTGTAAATTTGGGGTTTAATAGTGATCGCACCGAGCACGTGTTGTGGCGACTGGACCATGGCGAGATCGATGGGATTGCTCCCAAGCTGGTGGTCCTGTTGATTGGGACCAACAACACGGGTGCGCGTCATGATCCTCCAGAGGAAACCGCCGCAGGCATTTGGGCGATTCTCACGACCTTGCACACACGCCTTCCCGACACCAAGATACTGTTGCTGGGCGTGTTTCCACGCAGTGCCTCGGCGGATGACCCGCTCCGACGGTCGAATGCGGCTATCAATGACCGACTCCGCGCCTACGCCGACAACCACCAGGTCTTCTACTTAGACCTCAGCCGGCACTTTCTCGACGACCTGGGACGCCTCCGTAGAGACCTCATGCCAGATTACCTGCACCCAAGTGAGCGCGGGTACCAAGTCTGGGCCGACGGAATGGAGGGTGTGATCAGGAAGCTGCTGGGCGAGTAAAATCGAAGGACCGAATCCTCCCTCCCCTCGCACAAGGCTCTCACAATCAGGCCGTCGTAGTTCGAGGCACGACGAAAGGATGGACCAGACCGACCTGAAAAAATGGAATACCCCTTCCCCACCTTGACTCACCCTTTCTAGCCGCATAGTTTAACGCTGACCTTTTCACAGAAACGGGACTGATCGGTCTCATGTGAAAAGAGGATCGACACATCTACAAAAGGAGGCAAGAGCAATGAAGTTCATCAAAGTGACTGATGAAGAACGTGCCGGTGAGGCTGCGATCAATCTCGACCTAGTCCGGGAAGCTCACTTCGGAGGGGGACTGCTCCACCTCTACTTCGAGCGCGGCGCCACCACACAGGATGACGTGACGTTCACAGGTGAGAATGCACAGAAAATCTGGGCAGCGATGGGATAGCGCGGATTGGCGCATGAAAGGGGTGGAGGTCTTTCCCGGGATTAGAAACGGACATTTCTTCGTTGGCAGAGGCAACGACCGAACCTCCACCCATTTCCAATCACTGGACATGCGATAAGGACACAGCAACGTAGGGGGAGAAAAACGAGGGGCAGCCCGCACATTGCGCAGCGCCTGGCCGGAAGCTGGTTCATCTGGTTTCGTGGGAATCCCCGCTCTTCACCTCTCGCATTTCGCGCCCCTCCCGTATTTCCCGCGATTTTTCCTCCAGCCATCAACCATCTTCTCTTTATTTTATGTATGAAGGCAGATTCCCTAGGCGCCTCGCTGCCAGCGTGATAGGTTCGCTGACGACGGAGATTCACTATGATCACAATCCGCTGGATCTGCCTCCTCTTCGTGTTGTCGATAACCTCACTGCCTGCCAGTGGGAGGGCAGCCCCATATGTCGATGTTCCGATCACGCGAGATCTTGATCTGAATCAGGTCCAGTTGGTCGTGGTCGCCTCACCGGAATTTAGAGAGCGGCTCTACGATCGGACGATGAGGCTCTTTGCGACGGCCGAACTCCGTCTCCCACCTTTGGATCAGCATTACTCACCACTCGGTGCCACGCTGAAACTCACACTCAAGACCACAACGTTAGGTGATACGTGCGCGGGCAATGTCCTGTATGAGCCCTCCTTAGCCCTCATTGAACAGGTCGTCGTGCCAAGAAACTCAGAAGTCATGCACGACATCACCTGGTTAACCGGAACCGGCCCTCAAGCGAGAGCGCCAGTAAGCGTTGAAGAGCTTGAGGCGGATTTAGACGTACTAGTCCAGACGTTCATCACGAGCTACAAACTAGGGAACCCAGGACGGCATTCACAGGAGATGCGCCACGACCGGAAGACCTCCGAGAGTCCACTCGTTGATCAGAGGCCGGCAAGCCCTGTCGTGCCGGAGGTGCCTGACCCACGCGCAGGCGTAAGTTTAAACGGCCTCGACGTCGACACCTTGCACCTTTCAATTCTGGCAGGCGGATTGAGCAAAACGCTCGCGATCAGAGCACTTCACCAACTGACCAGTGCAGGGCTCCCCGTCTCTCTCGACCAACGAAGAAACGATGCGGCAGTACTCTCCTTAGAATTGATCCAGCGGTCCGTCGAAGGCCAGTGCCCTGGCAGGATCTTGTATGAGCCAGGACTGTTTCTCGTCGAACAAGTCCGAATCAAACGAAACCCACAGATACTCATCTGGAGTGACACCTGGGTCCGAGAGACAGTGCAGGTCGTACCACCTGTGTCCCTGCAGCAGCTAGAGTCCGATCAGGATGGTTTGCTGAAGCAATTCATCCACTCATTCCAGTCGAAATGAAACGGTCCAGCAAACCATTTCGCCGCGCGTGGCAGGGATCTGGTTCATCACGGGCCTTGCCACAAGACTAGCGGGACGAGCGAGATTGGCGCGACAAGATGGAAGTCCACCTCTCCACCTCTCGCCTTTTGCGTCCCTCTCGAATGACTCGCGGTTTCCGCTCCTGCGATTCCTACTTTTCTTCATCCGCCCACAGAGGGGTGGACCAGACCGACTCTGAAACAGTAGAATGGGCGACCCCCTTTTCCTTCCCCCCAGCCTCGAAGGCACGTTGGAAACGGTACTACTCAAACGGCAACGCCATTAATGTGAAGGAATTATTATGAGTGTGAAATGCGGAATCGTCGGGCTGCCCAACGTGGGCAAGTCCACCTTATTCAATGCGCTGACTAAGTCGGCGATCGCGGCGGAGAACTATCCCTTCTGCACCATCGAGCCGAACATCGGCATCGTGGAAGTGCCGGATGCGAGGATGCAGGCGCTGGCCGACATCGTCAAGCCGCAGAGAATGCAATATGCCACCACCGAATTCGTGGACATCGCCGGGTTGGTGGCCGGGGCCTCGAAGGGCGAAGGCTTGGGCAACCAATTCCTCGCCAACATTCGTGAAACCGACGGGATTGTGAATGTAGTGCGCTGTTTCGAGGACGACAACGTGATTCACGTGGCGGGCAAAGTCGATCCGATTTCCGACGTTGCCACCATCATCACTGAACTGGCGCTGGCGGACCTGACCACGGTGGAAAAATCCCAGGAGCGGAACGTGAAGCTCGTTCGCGCAGGTAATAAAGACGCCGCAAAACTTGGCGACCTGCTGGATCAGGTGGCTGCCTGCTTGAACCAGGGGAAGCCGGCACGGACTATGCGGCTGGATGCAGCACAGCTCGCCTTGCTGAAACCGCTCTGCCTACTCACCATCAAGCCCGTCATGTATGTGGCCAACGTGGCCGAAAAGGGGTTCGCAAATAATCCCTTACTCACGCGCATGGAAGAATTTGCCGCACACGAAGGGGCGCCAGTCGTGGCCATTTGCGCCGCCCTGGAGTCGGAAATCTCGGGGCTGTCGGACGAAGAGAAACGGGAATTCCTGACCGATGCAGGCATGGCCGAGCCGGGACTCAACCGCCTGATTCGCACGGCCTATCAAGTGCTGGGCCTGCAAACCTACTTTACCGCGGGAGTGAAAGAAGTCCGCGCCTGGACCATTCATGTCGGCGATACGGCCCCGCAGGCCGCGGGCGTCATTCATGGCGATTTTGAGAAGGGCTTCATTCGCGCTGAAGTCATCAGCTACGACGACTTCATCGCCTGCAAGGGGGAAGCGGGCGCGAAGGAAAAAGGGAAGATGCGACTGGAAGGCAAGGAGTATGTGGTCCAGAATGGCGATGTGATGCACTTCCGCTTCAACGTCTAAGCAGGATGCTGAAACAGTCCCCCAGAAACCATTTTGCGGCGCAAGAAGCTTTAGCCCAAGATTTGTTGTAGAATCCGTCAGTAACGAGTCGCCATCCTCTCCGAGGCTCACATGGCAAGGCGCACCCAGGCTCAGCTGCAGCAGACCTATCGGGAGCAAGCGCTCAAGATATTCCCGTGGATCTGTGCGCACTGCGGACGCGAATTTGACGGCAAGAAGCTGAGCCAGCTCACGGTCCATCACAAGGACCACGACCACGACAACAATCCGCCCGACGGGAGCAACTGGGAGTTGCTCTGTCTCTACTGTCACGACAATGAGCACCAGCGGAATCAGGTGGCAGACCCGTCTGGTGAGGCGCCGCCGGGCCGGGAACAAGATCGACCTTCGACCTTCACGCCCTTCGCCCATCTCGCGGACTTGTTCAAGCGCAACACATAGCCGTCCTTCAGGACGCATCGATCGCAGCTGAGGCCTGCAGCGGTTCCACCTCCATGCCCCATTTCGCCATCGAGATATGCGAGAGCTGGATAGCGGTAGGATTCATGATCCCCAGAAGCTCGTTGGATGGAATCTGCATCAGATTGCCCGCTCGAACCTCTTACTTCTTACCTCCGATTCCCATCTACCCATGACCTCAAGACAACAGCGGTGGAGCGCACCTTCACGTAGGCCGTCAGTTCTGATACCATCCTTCGCAAGGAGACCAACATGACTTGGATGCAGCCTCTATGCGTGTTTCTACTTGTGGCATCGGCCGTGGCATGTTCTTCACCGAAGGTCGGGTATGACTACGATTCCAGCGCGAATTTCAACGCTTATCACACCTATGATTGGGTGGCAGACAAACAGGAGGTGACCGGAGACAAGCGCCTCGACAATTCGCTGGTCGACGGTCGCATTCGAACTGCCATCGGAACGCAGCTACGCTTAAAGGGCTACGCGACTTCCTCGAACGAGCGGCCAGATTTCTACGTGGCCTACCATCTCGGGGTCAAGGACATGATGAAGGGATCTTCCACCCAAGACTATATCGGCGATCGGGCGCACGGCACGTTCACTACGACCAGCGATATTCAGCCGTATAAGGAGGGCACCCTGCTGATCGATATTGTGGACGCCGCATCAAAGCAACTGGTCTGGCGCGGCTCGGCGCTTGCAGAAGTTGATCCGGGCATGAATCCCGAGGAGCGGAACGAGCGTATCAGCAGCATCGTCCATGCCATGTTCACTCATTTTCCACCTAAGTAACTTGCTCAAACCCGATCGGCTTCTCCGGCTCACTCTCATCCGGTGTAAAGGTACCCGCACCTCCCGTTCAAGATCGGTCGGCTCGGCGCCAGCCCATCGGAGCGATTCGGGGTGCGCGTGGCGGGCGCCTTCTCTTCGGAAGTCCGTTCTGCTACCATCCCACGCCAGGAGACTATTTATGACCCGAATACAATCCCTCTGTGTGTTTCTACTGGCGGCATCGGCTGTAGCCTGCGCACCAGCAGCGAAGATTGGGTTTGACTATGATCCTGGCGCGAATTTCAAGGCCTATCATACGTACGAGTGGATGGCAGGCGAACAGGAAAAGACCGGCGACCGAAGCGCTGATAGTACGACTGTCGACATTCGCATTCGAACGGCCGTCGGCGCACAGCTTCATCTAAAAGGCTACAGCGCGGCCCCGAACGGGCAGCCGGATTTTTATGTGGCCTACCATATCGGAGTCCAGAGTATGGCCCTCGATTCCTCCACCCTATATTTCTCCGAAGGAATGGCCGGCCACCCTTTAACCCATTCAGCCGATAGTCGCACAGCAGGTAAACCACCTGCGGCAGCCAGCGACCCCCAGTTATACAAAACGGGCGCTCTCCTGGTTGATATTATTGACGCCGGGTCAAAAACATTGGTCTGGCGGGGCACTGCGTCCGGAGAGATTAATCCCGGGCTGACCTCCGAAGAACGGGACGAGCGTATCAGAAACATCATCCGGGAAATGTTCTCCCATTTCCCACCCAAGTAACTCGCCTCGAGGTGGAGAGCCCCCTGAACAGATCAGGATTGGCGAGCACCTCAGTGACGACTTCACTCGACCGTCCAATCGAACGATAATCGCCGCCTTCGAGCTTGCGCAAGACTGAGGGCTTGGTCATGGAAGGAGCACGCCACTCTTAAGGGGTGCATGCCTCGCGCTCGTCAGGCTAAGGCGGACCCCCACCTAGCTCACCTCCGATGGCTGCGGGAACTGAGGGGAGATAATGGGGATCATAGGGCTTCTCCCAGATCCCGTCGTGAGCCGCGTTCATCCCCCAGCCTCGCACATAGAGGAGCGACAGCACCGGCTCGGTCTTGGATCCCTGCGTGCCCGATACTCGTCCGACCACTGTCATGCGTGCCCAATGTCGATACTGACTGGGGAGTTGTTGCCTTTCCACTATTATCCAGTAGTAGCCGGCTTCACGAGCATCCGAGTCGGCGGGACGATGGGGCTTATAATCTTGGTCCAGCGGCCGGTTCTCTACATGCAACCAGAGGTACTGCCCAATCTCTTCTTCTTCAATGATCGTCCCCCCCAACATCACCACCTTCTCGCGGTAGCTCTCAGGATGAGCCTTCAATGCGGTGAGCGTCGTGCCAGGCTCTGCCATCCGCACATATTGGCGAGGCACGTTGGAGCATCCCCAAAGCACTACTGTTATGCTGATGGCCATTGCACAATATGGCAGAGCACCTGTTGTAGCCGGGCGAAAGGAGTCATAGGGTGACGTCCATGGTCGGGTTGTGTGCACAGTGTGACGTCTGACATGCTGTTGTCCTCACATATTTCCGAACAACGAGAAAACGCCGCTGGCTATATTTTGGATGCCTGCTAGCGTGCAGGGAGCCGCCCCGCTCAGACAGTCCCACATTCAGGATTCGGAATCAAGTTGGGACGGGAACTCGGAGACGATGCCCCGCCTCTTATCTGACCTGCATCGGCGCATTCACCGCATGTTGTCCAAGATCTGGGTGCTGCTTGTGGACGGCGGCGAACGTGGACTCGCGCGCGTCTTGCACTGTATAGGTGAAGGGAGCCCCCATGGTCACGCGTCGAGGAACATCGAGGAGGAGTCGACCGAGATACCTGGTTGAGTCGGGAGCGACTGAAAAGATCAACCCCAAGTCACCGCCCATGGCCGACAGCCCTTCGTGGCGAAAGGTCTTAATGAGATAGTCCCCGACTGGTAAACGTGCCACAAAGATCCGTTCCTCTCCCGGTTTCGCATCCAGCTCATACCGATCCGCATAGGGACGCGCTCCTTTCGGGTCATTCGTGTCGACTCTGACGATTTCAAAGTCATAGGTAAATCCGGCAGCCTTGCGACCGAACAGCCTATTGAACCAGGAGTTGGGCGGATCCCGCTCCGCTTGCACGAGTACCGATCCGATCACCACTCCCCCATCCGGTCCAGCCGGCTCGATCCGTCCACCTGACATATCGAGCGACGGCGTGGTGCAACCGGCCAGGGCGATCATCGCAAGGAGACAGACAACCCAGCATCGTCCTTCACGTCGTTGGTACATCGATGCCTCCTCTCGCGTCGTTGAACGCATGGAACTCTGCCAACCGACTTCAAGCCGGTCCGCGATGATCCGCATAAAAACTTGGGCCATTCTATATGTTCGATAGGATGCAATTCGAGGACAGCTCGGTACTCCCACCCTAAGTCCCTTGCGTGACCTGACAGGGGCGCGGACGAGCCGATCAGAAGATGAGAATGTCCCCGGTTTTCGCCCAAGATGGTCGCAAGAACGAAGCCGGCACAGACGCCTCTTGGGAACATGATTGCGCAGCGATCGAAAGGCTGGTAAGTGAGGAAGACAGCCGGGGTCTGGCCGAGAAGAAGGGATGCGCTCTTTGCCGGACGGCTAGCGATAGCCGTTTTGAAATACGTACATCGGGTTAAGCACGGTTACGATGATCTTCTCCGCGGTAGTGAATCCGTCCTTTTTCATTTCCTTAGTGGCCAAGTAGATCAGTTCTCCCAGAATTGATCCCACGACCGGCGTCACAATGAGATCGTTGATGCTGGGCCGTTCCGACCAACTCTCGACGAGATACTCAAAGCCCGTCGACATCACGACGGAGAAGAGGAAGGAACGCCAGGGACTCTCGTCGTAGTTACGCTGGGTCAGGTAGTATTGCGCGCCGACATAGGGATGCCCCACGTAATTGACGATGCCGGGATCATGGTCGATGACCGGTGGCTCGGTCCATGCCTGTTTGAACTTGTCCCAGGAGCGCTGCCATTGGCCTTGATGGGTTTGTCCTCCAACGAAAGAGTTGGGGGCAAAAGCGTAGACGCTGGCGCCGACGGCACTCAGCACCAGGGCACCCACTACGGTTTTCATGGCATGGTGGGGCGGAGGCGGACCGATCTGCGGAAGCTTGGATTCCTCCTCAGACAAGCTCCCTGGTTCTGGATGCAGGAGGGGCTGGTCGCGAAATCCGGCGTAGGTGTTGCGGAGCGATCCGGGCGAGACATGCTCACCAGACGCTGAGAGCACGCTGTGAGGCAAACGGAGTTCCATGTCATACCCTTCGGGACGAACCGTGCGATGGTACGCCCACGACTGCCGAAGCGGAGGTCGGATCGGGGCCAGGTCATCTCCGAGGGCTCTCACAACAGGAGGCCGGAGGCTCCCGATTTCGGGAGCCCACATCGCGTCTTCCTCAGGCATGGGCGTAATGGGGCCGAATCGCAATCTTCCACTGGTTCGGACGATCAAGTCTGAAGACTTCCATTCAAAGCCTGGTTCAGCAACAACGCTCGCAGGGGAATCGTTGCTCACCCAGGTTGACCGAGCGGGATCGGACACCGGCAATGAGGCAGAGTGGTTAGGGATTGAGAGGTCTTGGTCGAGCTTGCTCGCGAGCGATCCTCTGTCAGTGCTCTCTCCCATCTTTGGAGTATTGCGCGCCGCGTCCTCTCCAGTGGCGCAACCAGACGCGCCCGCCAGCATGATCGCCAATAGGACGAAAAAAGCGGGTCTACCTCCGACGTTCCGCGCGGCACTGGATTGACGGTAGCCACCGGTATCGTAAAGCGACCTTGTCAGGCATGAGGAAGAAAGGAGCCACAGATTGGTCGCTCACGACATTCACGACGATCCTTGAAGGGTGAACGTTCTCTTTCGGGATGACGACATTGCTCACGCTACGCCACTGATCAAACAACCACCGGGGCCGGACCAACTAGAGAGGCGGGCAACCGTCTCTCCCCCCGTCACTTAGATGGTCGCTGAGGTGGTGGTGTTTCGCGGAACGCTTGCAGATAGAGGGAGCATTGCTCTTTGGCGTCGGCGGGAGAGGCTTCGTGCTTTTTGAGGCATTCACGGTAACCCGCGAGCTGCCGGGTCATTTCCTCTCGATAGGCTGTTTCTGCCTGCAACCGACGATATTCCTGGCACTGCAGCGCGACATTCCCGGACCAGAACGTGTCACTCGGGAGTGAGCCGCAGTCGGTCGTGGTGCTGTACTGCACACTCGTGCATCCGAGTACACCAAGGAACAGGAGTGGAAGATAGCGAAGCGCGCGTAAGTCCATAGATGTCCTCCATTCGATCGAGCGTGATAGTGATCGGTGCAAGTTTCTATCAGAGACGCAAACGGCGTGCAAGAAAATTAGACCTGTAGCCCCAGCCAGCTCACACCCAGCCTCAGGGCGCCGTCGACTGGTTCCGGTCTGACGGATCACCCAGGCGCTAGGTTCATGTAACAGGGCGCGTACGAGTCGACAACAGTTCCTGAGACCTCTTCCCCTGCTGCATTCGAATACCGGCCCATGCAGGAGACACACATCCTACGGAAGCGGCTGCTGCAAAAACTGCTGAATTTCTTCCTTCTTTCCCTCAACCAGCTTCGCCGCGGCGGTGGCCACCAAATCACGATCGCAATTGGACTTGATCCACAGCCTGGTGACGATGCTCGAGAGCCGTTGCTTGACCATCGGAGGGGACGTGAGCTTCACCTCCTCGTTCCGGCATGATTCCGGCAGATCGCTCATATCCTCCTTCCACACCGCATCAATGTGTCTCAGCTGTATGAATTTCAATCGCCTCTCGTCAGGCAATACCCCCTGCTCTATCAGGATGCGGGACAATATCACCCGGTAGGCCAAGGCCCGCTCCTCCATGATCCCGGGAATCCGGCCATAATCATAGTTGAACAGCGTAAATCCTTCCGGAAAATGATTCAGTCGTTCGTTTCCCACCGCAAATGGAAATGAACTGTCAAACGCGAGGATGAGCGCTCGAGCGGTACTGTTCTCCTGTAGCTGTTTCATCACAGCCATAAAAAGCGACTCAATCCCCATATTGTCGGACAACCCGCCGTCTCCCGCATGCCAATAGTTGTTCCTCTCCTTCAACCTTGAAGGTCATGGGACCGATGACCGGAGGGAACGACATGGACGTGGCCACCGCCCCTCCCAATTTTATGGGGCACAGATCCAGATCCAGCGCCTGAGGGGTCACGGACTGCAAGGACGCCCATTTCGATCTTATCAGGTCGTCAACTTCTTTCGGTCGACTGCTCGCGCCCGCAGACCTTTGGAGGTCCTTCAGGAAATCGTACTGGGTCTCCTCATGCGGCAACGTCGTAAAGACCAAACGACGGCCATCGTTATACAGCGTGGTATTGATGAGAAGCCGGGGAATATCCCCGCGCACTTCTCGCTCCATCACGTCCTTAAAGCTCATGCCCTTCAAGAACTGTTCATTCAAGTGTTCAGCCAGGGATCTGGCCGTCCAGGCCGGATTGAACCAGCGCAAGCGCGTGAGATTGCGCCACAACAGCGGGTTTTCATAATCCTTGTCCATGGTGCTTTGATATTGCCGCGAAGAACGTGCGGTAATCTTCGCTTAGATCCCCCGCGGGAGTTAAGATCGGCACCTCCCGTGGCGGCTTCTGTGAGGCAAAATAGGAGGTCGCCATGCTGCCGCCCGACACACTGGAAATCATGGTCACGTCTTGTAACAGTGAATGTGTCGGTGTCCCGACTGGTACCTTCGCCAAGGCTTCCAGCCCGGCTGACCCGAACAGGGCCGCTCGACTTCCTCCTCCCGAGATAGCCACCCCGACCAGGGTTCCTGGTTGTTTCAGGGGATGGATGCAGGAGGTCTGATCCGGCTTTGGATGGGGAAGCGTATAGACCGGGGAGGTCACGCATCCGGGAAGCCATGCCAGGAAAACCCCGACCGCGATCCAGGTCTTTACCTGGCGTGGTACGCCACCATTGATCAAGAGCCCTGCTCTATTCATCATGCGTTTCCTCGTTTCTTCAGCTGTGCCATTAACTAACACTCACGCGAGGCAAGCGATGCGCGCGGACACCGAGAAAAATGGTTTCTGGTAGCTTCTTCTCGACTTTCGATTTGGTGGAGGTACCGAGTCGAGCGTCCACACGGCTAGTCTGGTTGTCGATTGATCCCCGCTTTGATGGTGAAAAACCGCTGCGTCCCGACCCCCAGGAACACGACGCCCGTGACCATCGACACCACACCCAGTGCTTGAATGACTGGGCCTTCCATCCACCAGACAGCGGGAATGCCGACGATGAAAAACCCCAGGGCGGTTCTGATGTAAGACAGCAGCGTGCGCTCATTCGCCAACTCGGTCCGTTGCCGGGCCAGCCGATCCCGCACATGCGTGTCCGATTGCTCAGGCATGGAAGGTCTCCGAACTGCCGCGGAACAATACCCTATCGGAAGGTGAAGCTCAACAGAGGTGTCGAGGAGTCAGAGCTATGAGAAGGGAAGAACCAGCCGGGCGGGCGACTCGAAAATTGGTTTCGGAGACCGCCAAGTCGGAATGTGGAAGGTCAAGCAATGATCCCGCTAGATCCCCGAGAAGAAGCGATACAGATTCGAATGGCAGCGGAAGATGAGAGAGACATCGAGTTCCTCCGGTCACTCAATGTCGGACTCACCGCCGGACGCCGTGTAGCAGGCCGCGTGGCCAGACGAACGCGGTCTTACGTTTTTTTCTCCTCCACCGACAGAGGTTTAGGCCCTGCGGCTCGCAGGCTTGCAACCTTATTCAGCAAGTCGAACCAGAAGGGCGCACCCAAGCTGACCCCGAGTCCCGTCAGCAACCATCCGAATATGGTGAAAAGCCGAGTCCCCACCGTGCCCGCGTTCCACCATTCCAAGGGGGTACGGTTCCAACCGAACGGCAGTCCATGGGCCTGATCTAAGAACTGCTTTGCCTCCTTGCCGGCTGCCAATGCAGAGGACGATGCCTTCTCCGGATCGGCTGCTGGATCTGTCTGACTGAGCTTTTGAAACTCGGGATTGATGGAATAGCCCACTAGGATGCTCCGCAATCCCGGCTCAGCCGCGACTTGCTTTGTGATGGCGATGGTGTCGATATTGAACAGGACGGCGGCCAGCAGGCCGAACACCAGGAGATGTTTGCGTGCGAAGTCCTTGTACCAGCCGGTCACTCGGTCTGTTTGCGCCTCATACCATTTCGCGATTTCGGATCGGACCTTGTCCATGTCTTTCGATCGCCGCACGATGGGGGCAAGCGCAGAGGCGATGGAAAATTTCGCTTCATCGAGCGTCGCAAGGTGGGCACGCAACCCCTCCAGTTCCAGCGGGGAGGTGTCGAGCGCCGAGGCGCCGGTCTTGATGGTGGCAGCTCGATCAACTACGCTATCGAGCAAGGCGTCGGCAAACAGCATGGACGGGATGTATGACGGTCCCGGCCCGCGACTCCCTCCCTTTCCTAGCGTTTCCAATAACGGATGATTCACCACTTGCCGGTAGAGCCCGTCGTCACCCACCATATGAAGGAGTCCTTTGCGCAATAAGCTGGCGCGCGCACCGACCCACTGCGCATACCACTCCAGCAGACCGGAGCACAGCACCGACAGCAGCACAAAGACCACGATGAGTGACACGGCGATGTCCACTAAGAGCAGGCTCATGATCGTGCCTCCAAATGAATGCTAGCTGTTGTCAGAAACCGCGTGAAGATCCAGCCGGCCCTGATGGTACAAATTGACGGGGCGATAGGCCGCGTCTCCGATGACCTTCTCGGACACGCTGGGTGCAATGTCCACGGTCATCGTGAAATCGCTGGTGGCGGTGGACCCGACCCGAATTTGACGAGCGATCGGATCCGAGATCCAGCGGTATGTGCCGAAGGCGAATTCAGCGTGCGAGTCGATGATCGGAGCGAGATGATCGCGCGAGAGTGGAGCAAAACGAAAGATTTTCTTCGGCCCGGCATCCATCAACCCGAGGCCCAATGTTCTCGCTTCCTCGGCCATCCACTGCAACGGGTGATGGCAGAGCAGATCATTCTCGTAGCCCCCGCCGACTTGCGCGTGCGCTCCCGCGAACCACCGTTGATGGATCGTGGTCACCGGAAGATCGGATACACGGGCGCTTGCCCACGTCGCGCTCGCGCCCTCCCACAACCGGATGTTGAAGTCCTCTCGATGTTCATCGATTGCCATGGCATGACGTGCATGCTCCACATGGCGACCGATCAACGAATCGCCGAACCGGATCGGCTTGAAAAATCCACTTCCCCAACTCCACGTCGGCACTCCGTACCGACCCACCGTGTCCCAGACACCAAGCAATCGAACGGGAACCGCCAGAGCGATCTTCTCCCAATCATTGACGTGCCGACCGGGACCACGGTGTCCAACAGAGCGCCACGCCGAACGTCCAGGTTTATATCTCGACCAGGCCAACTGGACCAATCCGTTGTCCCACGTGACCTGACTGCGGCGAGGTTTGCCATATTCCATTACAGCCTGTCTCTTCAAGAGGCCGGAGGCTCCCAGCAATCCTGCCAAAAGCCGCGCGGTAAAGGCTCCTCGACTGAAACCGAAAATAAAGATTTCCGGATGGGGACCGGCTGAGGGAGAGTCGTAATGTTCGATCAGCCAGCAGTACGCTTGGAGAACGTTGCGCTGGATCCCGTCGCCGAAGATACCGCCCAATAGCCCGTCTTTGATACGTTTCCACGGGGTCGTCGCCTCGGCTGCGCTGCCCACGCCTTCATCGTAAAACTTCAGTTGCTCCCCGCCGTCCGCCGCACGGTCGAGGATCAATTCAAACAGGCGGGAGACGTTAGTGCGACTTTCGACCTTGTTCCAGGTGCCGTCGAAACACAAAACCAAGCGGCGAATCGGTTGCTGATCTGTCGCCATGAGCCCCTCCGATTATCAGCTTAATTAAGGCAACCGAATGACTGAAGTGCGCTCAGGCTACTCGCTCAAGTGATGCGAGTCAACCGGATCGTAATGGAAATGCGGGCATTATGGGAAGTGTGGAAGGAGCGGCCTGACCCCGTTCGCGGCGACATGGTGTCCGACTTCGATGACTACCATCCTGACAACGCCGGACATCGCAAATTGCACATCAGTTCTTGCGCGCAATCTTGCCAGCACAAGGGCAGCCCTGGAGGTGGCACGTTGGATGCGGGAGATTTCTGATGGGGCAGAGTCGATCTCATCGCGCGGATTCACGCGGCTTTGAATGGCGCCTGCAACAGGTCTGGTTCTGAGACAGCCGGTTGGCTGGGGAGCATCCCCTCACCGTTCGTCGCCTCGTTGATGCTGCGGCTGCAGGGCATGCTTGAACACATAGTCGGCCACGCGGCGGCCCTGCGCGATGCCCTCGGTCTTGTCGAAGGCCCAGTGGATGCCGAGATAGATGCGGCTCTGCCCGTTTTCTTCCTCCGCCTGAGAGAGCGATGAGAAGCTGCGCTCCACCACCGGACGCACGATTCCCTTGTTGTCCCGGGTCACGCCGTTGAATTCGTCCGAGATAAAGGTGAACGGGATGCGATCAGATCGATAGTACTTGCGAAGCATCTCGAAGAGGGCGCCTCCGAAACCGGCGTGCCCCGACGGATAGGCCGGAAACGGCGGGGTAAAATTCGGCCCAGTGAGATTGCTGGCTGGTGCTCCGAGCGGCGAATAGGTTGTGTCTCCGGCCGTCGAGGGATTGCCATCGCCGAGCCCGGTCGGGCCGGTATGTTCATCGGCCTCGCGAATGCCGGTCACAGGCCGCCAGAATTGATAATAGTATTTGGACTCCCACACGGCGATCCCGGCATCCGCCATCGCGACATTCACGAGGGCCAGGAGCCGCGCGAGTTCCGGGGCATTGGTGTCCGTACCCATCTTGTGGGCAATACGCATGGTGATCTGGTTGTAAAGCCGTGGCGGAGCACACAAGCTTGGCGTCCCATCGTATGCCCAGTATGTCCCGATCAGAGTTTGCTCCGCTGTCCGCGTGGTCGGCGTCACGACCCCATCCCCTCCCACCGCCTTCACTTCGTTAAAGGCGGTCGTATATTCCGGACTGTCCAGCCTGGGCGGCGGTGGGACCCGAAATTGTTCGGAGGTCTCCAGCACAAACGGCTTCACCTCACCCCAGTAGGCACCCAAGGCCAGCGGGATCATACTGATCGGGTCCTGGCGCCATTTCCCCGGCTCGTTGCTCGTGAGAAACTCGATGCCGACGCGCGGCTCAGGACGTCGTGAGCCATCGTTGGCTCGCAAAGCCAGAATGGCTGCGGCCGTCCGTCTTCCCAGCGCGACGCCGTTCGTCTTCAATCGTCCGTCAGGAATCTCCGTCAGATCGTCCGCAAGCTGGGCGTCGAAGCCCGGGGCCTGCGAGGGAAAGAGCGCGACCAGCGTATCGTGGGCGGCTTGGGCAATTGCGGCTTTCATAGACGTGCCGAACGGAGCGGGCCCCACTCCGGTGTAACTGTTGTACCCGCCTTCGATGGCATTGACCGCATCGAAGATGGCGAGATGGATGATGGCCATCGCACGGCTCGCTCGCGCCGGTCCGAGTTGCTCGCCGAAGACCCGACTCTCCCCCGGCGCGACGGGTGTGTGGTCGAGCCCGGTCGCATCGATGGCGATTTCGTTCCAGTGCTGGACCGAGCCGGCCGCATCGAGCACAGGCCGTGGCCGACGCCGCGGATCGATGGAACACGCCGGGCGCTTGATGGGGATTGGCCCCAAACGGGGCCCGAACGTGTCCCGAATCCCACCGGAAAATCCGTCTGCCCGGACAGCACTCGGAAGAGTCAGGATCAATATGGCTCCGAGTGCTGCAATGAGCCTCCCGTTTTTGATCATGCTCCTACTCCATCCGACTCAGGCGCTACTTAGGCAGACACTTGACTATAACGAACGCAGGAAGTTCAGCACGTGCTGTTTATCGATCTCGTTGAACCGGTTGAACTGCGCGATCACTTGGTTCGCTTCCGACGGCACATACTGCCCTCCGCCGTACCCGGCGTGGGCCTGAATCGCTTCGAGCAGATCCTTGGTGCGCCCGTCGTGCAGGAAAAAGATTCGCTTCCCGAGGCCCCACAAGGGCGCCGTGCGAAATTCATCGCCCGCGGCGTTGCCCTGACTGACATCGTCGGCCAGGCCCGACCCCATGTTATGAAGCACCAGATCGGAGTACAGATTGACGTCTTTGTCCTGCAATGCTTCAACGGCTATCTTCTTACCAGTATGTAGCGTCGGCGTGTGGCACATGGCGCAGCCGGCGTCTCCGAACAACTTCCGGCCCCGGACGATGGTGTCCGTGTCGGTCATGGGCGTCGGAGGTGCGAGTAACCGCATGAACACCGCGAACCTCACCATGTCGCTGGGCACATCGAGAGGATCTGTGGCATCGAAGTTGGTCCGATTTTCAGGCGTGGCATTGAACCGGCAGGCCGGTGCTTCATCCCGCTCCTGTGGGAAGAGCTCGTTCGTTATTCCCTGCTCGACGTTGTAGGCTTCGCCTGAGAAGATTTCGAGCGATTTGTTCTGGGCCTTCCAGCCGAATCGAGTGACTGTGCCATCATTCCCACTGGTATTGGGCCGCCCGGTCGTGCGGTTGGGGCGACCTCCAATCCCTAGCGACTGTTTCGTTGCACTGTGGGCCTGCAGGTTGGCGAGAATGGTGTCATCGTCGATGGCTTCGATCAGGCCCGCTCCGAATACCGGAGTTGGAATGCGGAACACCACGTTCTGGCGGGCAATCGCGGTGCGGAAATCCGGTTGCTGAAGAAAGCAGCCCGGCGCATCGCGGCGACCCGCGATCGTGAACAGCGCGTGGACTCCCCCGTCGGCCGTACCGTCAGGATTATGCTTGAATCTGGCTTCGCGCACTGGTCCGTCCCGCTTGATAAACGGCGGAAGGTCATTGTTCGCGCCTTCTTTCTTGGCTACCTCGACCTGCGGATTGATGGCCGGACTAGTCCCCCCGATGTCCGGCTGAGCGTGGCAGCCGGCGCAACTGTCCAGGTTGAAGCGCGGCCCGAGGCCGAGTTCTGTGTCTGGTACGAATTGCTCCCCTTGAACCGACTGTACTTCTGCAAACGCTTCACGACCATTTCCAAACGCCCGCTCTTCGGTGGTCCCGGTTAGCCCTGAGAGGATCCCGCCGGCCCCGGCAGACCCTGAGCGGACCCCGGGATCGCGTGCCGCAAATCTACCTATCTCCGACCACACATCGCCCGAAAAGGACGCTCCGATCACCACAAATGCTGCCACCGACAATACGATGCCTCCGAGCCTCATGATGTATGCGCGAGGAGTCATGTTAACCTCCTTTTATCTGAACTTCACTGTGCCATTGTTCAGGATCGGCCATGCCATCACTAATGAGCATAAGCTCGAGCATAAGCTGTGCCTTTCGGTGTCTACTCTCTCGGGACCTGTCTATCTGTCCGAAAAACCTTCACTCCCCGATTTCATTAGAACGAACCGTTCACCGGTGGGAAGTGGAGAAGTGTGGGCAGAGACCTACAGCGCGGCCGCTCCCGGTGGACAACCTGGAACGATCATGCGGGCGTGATGTATTTGAGACAGGGTCTGACTGGAGTACACACAAGGCGTGATCGAATGGCTCCTGCACGAATCCGCCGCAGTCGCGTCTATCGCGCGGACGAGGCGAGGGCGGATCTGACTGGATTACTTTGGTCGGTAGCTCGTCCGGGCCAGGTCTGTCGAATCTCTGCCGCCTGCCGGTCGGCCGTGAAGCGCTCCCAGAGCATCCCATTCACCTCACGCTCGGCGGAGACGCCTCCCCATCCGCGACGCCCTATGCGAATTAATATCTCTTCAAGGCTCTGCTCTCAAGGCCGTGCTCGGACATGCGCCGCAACGTTGGATTGCAAAACCGCCCCCTTATCTTTTCCTGTTTTCTCGAGCGGGAGTTCGCGGAAGAGATTTCGCGGTGGAGAGGGAGAGCGAAGGTGTAGCAGGTTGTGACCGAGAAATGGTCGAACCGCTGGAAAGACAGGGAATCGTTACCGACAGTTGGGCGGCGGGCTATTCCCGAAGATTTGCTTCAGGTTCGTCCACCGTTCGAACTCTCCGGGCGACAGGTCGCGGGCTCCGATGCTGCTCGACTTGGTGGACAATTTGACCCATTCGTCGTACATCGCACAATCCTTGGCCGACGCGGCAGGAAACCGAGTTTCGGCTTCTTTCGACGATCCTCCAGATTCGACAGCTGCAGGAGCAGGCGATTTCGAATTGAATTCTGGCGCCTCAGGAGTCCTACTGAATCCTTCCTTAGTCGAGTCCTGCACAGGATTACAGCCCTCACGGGGCTGGTCGGTGTAGACGTCACCAGGGCACACATATAATGCAGCCACCAAGATTGCATCGAGCAGCATAGGCAACCTCCGTTGTTCTGAACCTGTGTCACGCTAGCATGGCCCCACAGGAACCGAAACAAAAATTTGCCTTTCCCAACAGCCTCATCATGCGGCGCAGCTTTCCGACAGAAAAAGATGTCAGGATGAGCTCCCCCCCACTTGCTCCCCTACCCATCTCCAGCCTCGCTGAAGCATGCAGACACAGGTGGACAAGCTCACCAACCCTGGCGGGGAAGCCCCTATCTCTGAATTGAGAAGGAGAGAGGACAGGGCTCCTCTCCCAACACACCGGCAGACTGTATGGACCAGTACGCTTACTTTGCGCAACAGCCGGATGAATCGGCTGCGCCATCGGAAGGCAGAAGACGATCGAGCGCGAAGTACACGGGGCAAAATCCCGTGATCCCGCTCTGAATGAGCGTGACACCAATCACCGCAGGAAGTAGGAGCCAATCGGCGCTCACGTAGTGTCCCAGCGCGACTCCGGCCGTCACCACAATTCCCACGATCGCATCATGGACGCGTCTCTTTTGATTCATGATGGGTTCTCCTTGGTGGAAGATCCTACTGGCGTTTATCGAAAGACTCGATACACAGCACGAGTGTTCAGGCTAGACCTGACCCGTAGATCTGTCAAGATCGCGCCGACCACAGGTCGCCAGCACGGACGAGACTTTGTCCAGGTTGGCCGTTATTTCAGGGCCACCTCAACCCAACCCCTGCCTGCTCTTTTCTGCCACCGCAAGCAAGCAAGCCTGATAAAATCGAATGCGCCGGACTGACGCCACCTTCACTTTTCGTGACCCCTAGTTTCTGACCCCTCGAACCAATTGGAACTCCCCGAATGAAGTGGATCGTCTACATCTTGGAGTGCTCGGACAAGAGTCTCTATACTGGCATTACAAATGATATGGAGCGGCGGCTGGAAGAGCACAGAACGGGTCGAGGCGCAAAGTACACGAAACAACGCAGGCCGTTGAGGGTGCGCTATACCGAATTTTACGGCACCAAAAGTGCTGCACTAAAACGTGAGGCCGCGATCAAATCCCTGGATAGATCAGAAAAGCTGGCTCTTGTCGTCAGTCGGCCCTCAACCGAGTACCGCGATAATATCTCTGAGTAGGAGCCTGTCCGACATTGATGTTTCTACTGCGTCGGTCGCGAGACAGGAGACAACTGCTCTCGCGTTGCCAATTGGATCAGTCGTGAACGGCGATGAATTGCAGCGGGACAGAAACATGTGTCCGGAAGCATTATCGATACAGAAAGGAACCTGCCGCACCCTCGGCAGAAAGCTCGGAGACGACGAATCTTCCCACCCAAGATATCGGAGCGCCTCACCCTGTTACTCGCCGGCACACCGCTGTCTAGCGTGAGCCGGGCGGGATGACGCTAGCTCCACTGTCCGGAATCTGCAAGGTGATGGAGAGCGCGCGCCCATCGGAATTCACCTGCGCAGCGATCTTGTCGCCGGTTTTCAATCGCCCCCCCGCCACTCCTTCAATTTTCGTTTCAGCGGTCACACGCAGACGCACTTCCCGACCAGAGATCTCCTTCACGATGACCTCCTCACCTTCCCAGTACAGCACATCACCCTTGACCTCAGGGGCTGCAGTCGGTTGAGAACCCTCCAAGGCTTGTGCTTGAGTGACCACTGCGAAGGCGAGAAAGAGAGCAAGAAGAATTGGCATGATTAATCCTCCCTCTATTTTCAGCCTACTGGCTGCTATGGACCCGTGTCAATCGGACATCTCTTTGCCGACCCAGCCCGATCCGGGCATCCGGATTAATTCTGGTGACAGCTCGTCAGGACCAGGTCTGCCGGATCTCTACTGCGTTCCGGTCGGCTGAAAATATCTTCCGGAGAATCTCCCTTCACCTCACGCCCGGCGGAGACGGCTCCTCATCCGCAATATTCAATGCGAGATGAAATCTCTGCAAGGCCCTCCGCTCAAGGCCGCGCGTAGACGAGTTCGCAATGTTGGCTAGCAAGACCCCACCCCCTATCTGGGTCTGGGCCGCTGGTTATCGAATCAATAGGACACACAACCCCCAGCCGAGCAGAGTCATCCAGACAAGGGTATACAGCCATTGGTCCCGCAGGATCTGCCGAAAAGTTTTTCCCTCGAGCCCACGCAGCAGCTCGCCCATGTATGGCGCAAGTCCCGGGATGAGAAGTAGCACCACATCAGCCCCACCACAACGGGAACGACGAGAATCATTATGCACATTGATGAACGCGAAAACGCTAGGCGGCTTTGCGGGCCGCGTCTACGCTCCACATGCCGGATCCGTGGGACGAGATGTACAAAAACACGAAACAGTACAGCGCGGCCAATTCACCCATGTTTTGGATCGGCAAGAGCGCCTGCGTGCCGTGCGCCATCCAATAGGCGAAGGCCATCAACCCGCTGCAGAGAAACGCCGCCCACCCCGCGAACAATCCGATCATCACGAGCGTGCCGCCGATCAGTTCAATAGGACCAGCCACGTTGATCACAAAGGAAGGAATCTGCGGGGGCGGCGGCATAGGCACGCTCAACAGCTTTTGCGTCCCGTGCCAGAGAAACAAAAACCCAGTGACGATGCGCATCAGCGCATAAGTGCGTGGGGCATAGGCATGCATGAATGGCGGCATAGTTTCCTCCTTACGAACGTGGTGGGACTGCCGATGGAGATGGGTTGGTGAAACAGGGACAGGCTACTCACTTAGGCAGAATGTGTCAACGAGAGATTCCAGACCGCGTCCGAATCAGGACGCGCGCCGCGCGGGCGGGGCGATCCGAAATGTAGAATGTCCCCGCGCTCTGGCCCCGGCATAGCGACAACACGGTTCACCTTGGATGTTATCGGAAATGATCCATGACTGAATAAGTCCGGTACAGGGGAAACTCCCTCCCAAGCTTTCATGTTCTCTCTTCACTGAATGGTCGCCCGATTAGTCTCCCATTGCGCATCCATCGCGTTCTTCTGATCGATCTTTACATAACCTCTCTCCAGGGAGTGGCCAGGCTGTTCTTCTCTGCGCGCATCGGACGAGCACAGTTTCATCGTGCGCCTTCTGCGAGCAGGAGATCGACCAGGCCGCCCCCTCTCCTCTCTTGACCTCATCATCGAGCAGGCGCATTCTTTTGGGTAATCCTGTGCGGGATGCCCTCTCCTCTGAACCATCGGCACGGCGCAGGATCTCGCCGGGTCTTTCGGATCACGAGAGGGTTTAATCGTGATTGCTGCCTGGCTCCTGCTTCTCGTTCCACTGTCGAACCAGAGTCCTGCCTGGTCTCTCCCCCCCTCGATGCCTGTTCAGCGAGTGTCCTCGGCCAAAACGCTCACGGGCGACGAATTGCTCCGGATCGGTGAGGTTCACGACCACCAGCACCACTTTCCTGAAACGCTGACGTACTATCAGCTCGCGTTGTCGACATTCCGGGAGAACAAGCAGCCCCGCGGCGTGGCGACCGCCTTGGTGAAAATCGCACGGGTGTATGAACGCCAAGGCAAGATCCAGGATGCCTACCTGGCGCTCCAGGAAGCCGTTCCCATTTTCGCCCGGTCATCCGACCGGGCTGCTCATGCAGGGGCTCTGCTGGTCATGGGGCGCGTATCAGCTCGACTGGGACAACTTGAGAAGGCTCGTGCGTCGTTCAGCCAGGCGATTACCCTGTTCGATCGTGTCCACGATCGACATGGATGGAACGAAACGTTAGTTCAGCTGGGACTGCTTGATGTCGGTGACGGCTTGACCGAGCCAGGCCTGTCGTTGCTGCAGCAGGCGTGGCAAGACGCGCGCTCCCGCGAGGATCGCGGTCAGCAACTTGCGGCAATGATGGCGCTAGGGGACGCGCACTGGCTGTTGGATCGGGCTGACGCTGCCCGCCTCTATTACGACGAGGGCCTTTATCTGGCTGAAGTCGAACGGAATATGACGAGCGAAGCGCTGCTTCGGCTCCGGCTTGCTCAATTAGATGGTGACGATGCGCGGTTGACCGAAGGCATCGAATTGGGGAAGCGCGCCCTCTTTCTCTCTCAAACCTTGCGCGATGCCGGGACTGAGGCGGCGACGTTGTCTCTGTTAGCCGACCTCTACCAGAAGATAGGACGGGGTGCCGAGGCAGAAGAGGCGGAACAGCGCGCCCTGTCGATCTATCGCAGCCGTCAGATCCTCGTGCACGGCGGCCGTTAACCGTCGCGCGGCCGCTCCGTCGAGAAGGGGTTGACCGAGCATCCCTATCGGCGTAGCATATTTCCATGACGTTCCAGTGACGGTGGCTGCAGTCTCTTCCGCACGCCTCTCTCGCGTGATTCTGCGCGCCGGATCTCGCCGCAGTCCCCTTCACTCCTACGCCGGATTCATTGTCCGTAGAGCATCCACCCCCGGATGCGGATCCTTTGGAACGAGGGTCCTTATGGGGACTGTCAGCCACCGAGTAGTCCTTCCCCTCTTGGCATCGATCCTTGTGCCTCCTGTCTTCTCTGTGCTTGCACCGAATCCCGTTCAAGCCGGTGAGACCGCGTCCTTTCTGCTCGCTACTGCTGTGCCTACCGAACGTGTCTCTCCGCCTGTCACCTGGCTGGATGACCTTGAGGGCAGGCTGACGACGTACTTCACGAAGAAATATCCCTCTTACAATTTCTCGCCGTACACGCAGAAACTGGACCAAATCCGTGGTGCCGTCAGCCTGGGAGATCGGTGGGGCGCGAAGCGGGAGATGGGCATGTTTCTCAAGATGCTGGCGATTCGTGCCTATGGTCTGGGGGACGATGCGGCCGAGGAGTTGGCCGTCCTCTCGCAACAGATGATGCCTGACGAAGAGTTCGCTATCGTCTATCCCGGATCGGAAAGCGCGCCGTAACGGCAAGGATTTGTGCTGGAAATTGCAGTGGGGATTCAAGCTTGAAAGGAGGATCTGATCATGGCTTCACACAAGCCCGTGACCAGTCGCATTCTCGGCGAAGTAAAACGCATGCATGGATGCGATCTGGATACGTTGATGATGAGTCTCCCAGACCTGTCCTGGAGCCAGATCTTTGACGAAGTCGACCGGCTGAGCCGGCAAGGCAAGGTGCTGGTGACATACGGTATCGAACATCGCTACATGATCCGGCTTGCCGGAACACAAGAAGGGATCCACGGCCCACAACGTCCCGCCCTGATGAACCAAGGGGTCGCATGGGATTCCGAGCGAAGAAGGACGTCCCACCGATCCTCAGCTGCGCGCGTCGAACGGGCACCTTTTGAGCGTGCGCATTCCGCGAGCAGGAGGACGACCAGGCTGCCCCTCCAACTTTCCTCTTTTTATCAGCCCCCCACTTCCCGTACTCTGCCTCCTACCCCTATGAATCACCATGACCACCTCCTCAAGCCCGGCACCCTCTGGCCCACTCTGCTTGATCGAACGATCCATGCCCGTGATCGCAAATCGATCCTCTCGATCCCTACGACGCCAGAGGTGATCGAACGGAGTGGCGTGGCGTTTCAGGTGCGCGTCATCACTGCCCTCGCCATGAAAGCGCTCGCAATCGCCGCGCAGCCCGACGCCAACCCCTTCCTGCCCTACGATCCAGACCTGTTCGTGGCGGAGGTCTCCCCAACCCATGTCGCCTTGCTGAACAAGTTCAATGTGGTCGATCATCATCTCTTGATCGTCACGCGCTCGTTCGAGCCTCAAGAGACGCTGCTCACACGCGAGGATTGCGCGGCGCTGCTGATCTGCCTCTCCGAGATCGATGGACTGGGCTTCTACAACGCTGGACCAACCGCCGGGGCGAGTCAGCGTCACAAACATCTACAGCTGATCCCCCTTCCCGCTTCTATCGAACCCCGACTGCCGATCGAGCCGCTATTGCGGGACGTGAAGATGGCCGGCGCCACAGGCCTGGTACCCGGCTTGCCCTTCTTGCATGCCTATGCCCCGATGGATTCAGAGTGGATCGATCCACGTAGGGACGGCGCCTCATCGTTGCTTAGCTGCTATCACTCGCTGCTCCGCGCCGTGGGCTTGTCCGTCGAGGCGCCCTCGGCTCCATATAACCTGCTCGTAACCAGGCAGTGGCTGTTAGTGGTGCCCAGGTCCCAAGAGTTTTTCGAGGGCATCTCGATCAATGCGCTAGGCTTCGCCGGGACGTTGTTGGTGAAGGACGCGACGCAGCTTGCGATTCTGCGGAAGCATGGTCCTATGAGCGCGCTTCAGCGCGTGGCGCTGCCTCAGAAGTCGTGATCGTGTGATGTGTGAATACAGGAGGAAAATGATGATGCGCCGTATACTTGCTCTCGTTGTGGCATTCGTCGTCGTTACTGGTCCCGGATCCGGCTGCATTCCGACGCACCCTCCGCACACTCCTCAGCCGGTGCCCGAAGCCCCCAATCCACAGCCAAGACCATCTGACCTACCCCGGGAGATGAAGAATTGATGACGGGAACAGAGCTCGTCTCTCGTGGAGCGTGAAGCGAATTTAGCTGTATTCATATGACAGGGCCATCGTCACGGAAATTATGCTCTATTTCACGAGCGCTGGCATGAGTCCTGCCGGCCTCGGAAGCGGGAGCGGTCACCAGTGGCTCCTCGTTCGTGCTATATGCTATAGGGTATGAGCCTTTCATCTTCGGCCATCAACCCCATGTCATTCGCCATACGCTCATGAGTATTTCTCATCCCCGCGATCCGTTGCACGGGATCACGCTGGAGACCATCATCAAGGAACTGGTCGAGCGGTATGGGTGGGCCGAGATGGGGCGTCGCGTCCCGATCCGCTGTTTCCTCCACGACCCCAGCGTGAAGTCCAGCCTCACCTTTCTCCGAAAAACGCCCTGGGCGCGGGAGCGGGTCGAAGGGTGGTACATCGCCTATAAAGACAGGTGAGAAAAGGCTGCCGGCACAATCTATCTGAATCTTTCCGGAATCAAGGAACCACGACTCCATGGCCTCGAACGCCACCATTTTCAAAGCGATCCTGCAGATCTCCGACATGGACCGCCAATACTATCAGGACCATGCCCTTACCCTGGCGCGCCATCCGTCTGAAACTGACGAGCGCATGATGGTGCGTCTGCTGGCCTTTGCGCTGCACGCGCATGAGGCCTTGTCGTTTGGCCGGGGGCTGAGCACCGAAGAAGAGCCCGCTCTCTGGCACAAGGATTTGACGGGCGCCATCGACCTCTGGATCGAGGTGGGCCAGCCGGATGAGAAAACCATTCGCCAGGCCTGCGGTCGCGCGAAACAGGTCTGCATCTATACCTATGGCGGTCGAGGCGCTGACCAGTGGTGGGAGAAAAACCTGGCCACACTCGAGCGGTTGAATAATCTGGCCGTGATGAATCTGCCCCTGGACGGGAGCCGCGCCTTGGCCACACTCGCGCAGCCCAGCATGCAGTTGCAATGCACCATTCAGGAAGGACAGATTTGGATGGCGGATGGAGAGAACACCGCGCACATCGAATTGACGACCGTGAAAGGCGCTTCAACCCCGTTTGGGCAATTGACGCGGTGCGGCGATGAAAGAGAAGAAACGCATTCCCACGAGTGGTGAGCCGACCGTTTGGACCAGTCCTTTCGCAGCCCTGAAGAATGTGGAGCGTGCCATCGGCTCCAGAAGTGCGGCCTGCCGTCGCCCCACGCGACGCGGCCTCCACAGCACCAAAGAAGAACCGTGGGCGGGTGGATATCATTCGCCAGACCGCACACCGCGGCGGCAAGACCGTGACGGTTGTATCGGGATTCACTGGCATCGGTCTGGCCGAACAAGAGACACTCGCCAAGGAGATGCAGAAAGCCTGTGGTGCCGGGGGCACGGTGAAGGAGGGACGGATCGAGATTCAGGGTGACCAGCGAGAGGCGGTCGCCCGCATCTTGACCAACGCCGGTTTTCGCCCGGTGTTGGCTGGAGGGTGACAGGCCATGAAACAACGAATCAATCGAGAACTGCGAGTGGGGCACTCCTCCGTCGATTGACTTCCTCCCCTGCCCGCGGTACAGCTTGCACCATTATTCCGACATGGCGTGCCCGCACTTCGTCCATCACTGAGAGGCCCCCATCATGAAGAACGTGGAGATGACCGTCGAAGGGACAATGTTGACGATCAAGGTGGATCTGTCCAAAGAGTTCGGACCCTCTGCTTCGGGGAAGACGATCATCATTGCCTCGACAGAGGGGAATGTGACCATTCCGAACCGCGAGGAAAAAGTCGGGCTGAACGTGTACCGGAAGAAATAGTGGGGCATCCCCTCGAAAACGAGATTGGAGAAAATTCATGGACGGGAGTTATTTGCTGAACGGGTGAAGAGAGCAGAGCCGGTTTCCGACCTTCTGATTTCTGCGAGGTCGCGGGCCTATATATATAATGGATGGTGTGACTTTCATCGTGGACGCCGAAGGGCAAACCGGGCATGGCGGCTCTTCGAACTAGATCTGCCGGGAAAGGTGTACAAAGGCACGTGAACAATATAGCCAAATTTGACGTGATCCGCCTCTACCTGCGGCAGCAGTTTCCCAAACACCACATCACCGATTTCCAGGAAGGAACCAGTCGCGCACAGGTTTTCCGTGTCGATGACCCGCATGGTCACCCCCTCCATTACGCTGTCCTCGGGCTTGACTTTCTCCTGGATCAGACTGAAGCAGACCTACAACTGTTCCTCGTGTCATCCGGGCTGGGAGATAAGCTGAAGGAAGCCGGAGCTTCACCTGTGACGGTCTCGAAGACAGGGTTCAGCATTGAAGGCAGTATTGCCGTAGCTTGATCACGGCTGAGACTCGTACTCCCATTGCACTCGTGACGTGCAAAGAGCCTACGATCACCAGCACGGCAGTCATCGGATTGGGAATTTCGTACCGGCACATACCATGACTCCTAACGATAGCAGGATGATGATAAAGTCCGCCAGCAGGGTTCAGACCCACAACGTAGCTTCGATCCGTTCCTGATCAACGTGCCACAACTCTTCGGCCGGATGCGGCACGTCTATCCGTTTGCTGAAACACCGGAGTAGCTCCGGACTCACGAGGCCCACGCGTGAACGGCCTGCCACACAGGCCCTCAGGAAGAAACCCACAGAGGGCCATGCTGACATTCAGGTGAATGGCTCTGATGAAATCAACGGTATGAGCAGACGAGAAGGCGGCGGAGCGTGCTGTGCAAGGGCCGGGAGGTGCAAAGACCCCACAGCGCAACCATCAACGTGCGCGGCTTGCTGCTGACACACGTTGATGGGCGCAATGGGTATTGCTCCGGCTAGAAGGGCCGAAGCGCTGGCTGCTTTAGCGCTTCTTCTTGGCGATCTTGGCGGCGCGCTTTTCCTTCACCGTCTTGGCTGGTTTCTTCTTGGCCGCTTTCTTCTGTGTCATGCCCTTAGCCATCGAGTGTCTCCTCTGATGTGTGGATGAGTAATTTGGCACCGCGACGCAATCGCCGCCCCCACTTCATACCCCAATTACAAAAAAAAAGGAATAGGCGCGTGCAGCCGATCGGATCGTTGATGCCCCGGCACTCGTGAGGCGCTCCCGACGATTGACTTCGCCCCCTGCCCATTGTACAGCTTGCACCATCGAACCATCCGTCCGTCGGACCGGACGCTGTCTGTGGAGGTGCGCCATGGGGAATCCAGAGGGAAATAAGGAGCGAGAAGGGTTCGCCGATGCGATCAACCGCGCGGCATTCGGCAACGAGCGTGTGCTGTTGCGCCGACGTGGCCGAGCGGTCGCCGCGGTGGTGCCCATCGATGACCTGCGGCTCCTGGAAGCCCTGGAAGACCGCATCGATCTCGTCGATGCCCGCGCTGCCTTGACCCAGGCGAACAAGAAGGGCGCCCAGTCGCTCGATGTCGTTTTGAAAGAATTGGGGCTCTGATTGCACCAAGCGATCTCCACAATTTTCGTGGCCCCTCCTGCTGAGCAACAACTCCGCGCACTCGCCAAACCGCTTCGGAAATCTCTTGCGAAACGGCTCTACGCACTCCGCACCAGTCCTCGCCCCCCCGGCGTCAGGAAGCTCGAAGGCTTGGACCACCTCTATCGGATTCGCGAGGGCGACTATCGAATTGTCTACGCGATTCGAGACAGGGAACTGATCGTCCTTGCCGTGAAGAGTAGCGTTCGCAGAGAGGTCTCTCGTTCCTGAACTGACTCAGCTCGTGCCCTTCTCACAATCCGTTATCGGACTCCGTGGAGTGGGAGACGAATGTGGACCGTCGTACCGACTCCTAGTTTGCTTTCAACTCTGATCGATCCCTTGTGGGCGTCCACCACATCTTTCACGATTTTTGTTCCAAGTCCCGTTCCACCAGCTTTTCGACTGACAACCTGTGTGGTGAACAGCGAGTCCCGCACGTCAGGGGGCATCCCTCTCCCCGTGTCCGCGACGGAGATCACGAGCGCATCGGCTTCGACGTCGACCTGTCCACGCACCGTGACGGATCCACCGGGGAGGACTTCAGGAATGGCGTTATTGATCAGGTTATAGAAGGCATTGAACAGGCGACGCTCATCCGCCTGAATGACCGGCAACGATTTAAGACCTTCGGCATGCAATGAAACACCTTTCTCTGCTGCATACCGGTGTAGCGAGGTGATCACATCGGCCACACAAGTCGAGACCCGGCAGGGCTTAAATTCTGGTGCTGTAGTCACCCCCTTCACCGCATCGGCAAGCTCCCTCACGCGATCCTGGATGCGGCGAGTGTTATTGACGATCATCTCGATCAACTCATCGCTCATCTTCCTGCTTGCTTCGACCTGCACTCCTTCGCCCCTCGCGGCCATACGGCCCAGGATCTCTTGTATTTCCTCCCGTAAGAGGTCAACACCACTGAGCACCGGCATCAGCATGTTCTTGACATCGTGACCAATATCTCCAAGCGCACGGGTCACTTCCGCGACTTTGATTTCTTCGAGGAGATCGGCGGCCAATCGCTTCCGCTCACTGATATCCTGAATCGTCCCTTCATAGTGGACCACGGTCCCCTGCCGATCTCGCACCGCCCGCGCCGTCACCGACACCGAGATCACGTCACCATCTCGGCATGTAAGGTCTGTTTCAAATGCTCGGACAACGCCGGACCGGCTCAGCAACGTTCGGATCTCCTCCCGCTTCTTCGGGTCGACATAGAGCTGGCGGCCGATATCCGTGACGGTCGAGACCAACGTGTCAGGGGAGTCATAGTGCAGCATCTGCGCCAGGCTTGGATTGGCCATCAGAAACCGCCCATCCGGTGTCGTCTGGAAGATACCCTCTACCGCATTCTCGACGACACTTTGGTAACGCGCTTCAGCCTGTCGTTGCGCTTCCTCGGCTTGCTTTCGCCTCGTGATGTCACGAATGATTCCACTGTAGAATACTCCCTCGGGGCTTTTTCCGATTCCGAGGGAAAGTTCCAACGGGAATTCGGTACCGTCTTTTCTCAAGCCATGGAGCTCGACCGTCCTCCCCATGACGCGGGTCTCGCCGGTTGTCTCTAGCCGCGTCATTCCTGCCTGATGTGCCTCCCTATACCGGTGTGGCATCAGCAACGTGAGCGGCTGACCGATCACTTCCTTCTCGGTATAGCCAAAGAGTCGCGCGGCAGCCTGGTTCCACAAGATCATGGTCCCGTTGCGATCGGCCAGCACCACCGCGTCGGGGGTAGTCCCGACCACGGTTCGGAACCGTTCTTCACTGGCACTCAAGTCACCCTCGACACGTGCCACCTTGGAGGCCAACCTCTGGGCATCAATTATTTGACGGAGAGCGAATCTGAGTTCATAGGAGTTATAGGGCTTGGTCAGGTAGGTGAAGGCACCGTAGTGGAGGGCCTCCACCGTATGACTCTCTTGTGTGGATGCGGTGAGCACAATGACCGGGAGGAGGGGGTTCAATTTCTTGACTCCTCGAAGGACATCTAAGCCGCTCAGATCTGGCAACCCAAGATCCAAAATCACGACCCCAATCTGTCCCCCTTCGACTTCGCGCAGGGCATCCCGTCCCGCGTGCACCGTACGAACCGTATACCCATTGTGCTTCAGGAAATCCCCAAGGGCCATACAGATGTCGGGCTCATCGTCCACAATGAGCACGGAAGGGAGAGGGGGTGACAGTGGGCTGGCATCCATAGCGTAGTCGGATCCCAGTTGAACAGGAAAAGAATGTGACCGTTACGAGCTTGCACCTGTCGAAGAAAAAAGTAAACTGGCTTGGCTTCCTATAAACAATCAATTGCTGAGCTTCCAGCTAGGGCGCGCTGCTCGCAATCTCCTGATAGTAGGACTCCAGCATGACCGTGCGGGCTGGTTCAACAAGCACCAACTGGCGTCGATCCAAAGTGTTGGCGCAATACAGATAGACCCCCTCCTCTGCCTGACCGAGTTCGACATGCAACTGGCGGCCGTCTGGCTCCTGGCGCGTGGTCTCTTTGAGGAGGTGCTTATCGTGAAGCTGTTCCCAGACGCGCTGCGCGGAAGGCCAGTGGTTTTCATAGAGCGGCGCGTCCGGATCGGTTGAATCTGTTTTCGGCTTCGATCGATCGAACGGAGGGCCTTCGTCTGGCTCCGGCGATTCATCCCAGCGAAGCTGATTCGACTCTCCTCTCCCCATCAGATAGAAGGGTCCATCGTCGGCAATTTCTTCCACTAGAAGGTATCGAATCAATTCCGGCTGCTCGATCAGGCCAAGATGTCGCGCCGCCAAGGCCCGCTGCAATGGGACTCTTCTTGCCAACTGACGGGTTTTCTCAAACACGATCATGCGCCCCTGTGCAGGGAGCAGGGTGCTCAAGCGATCGAGCCTGGTGCCGATCCCCGTTCGTCGTTCAAAGTCTGCTTGCTGCTGACTCTCGCTGGCGCGCTCGAAGGTGTTCCAACTGCGACTGGGAATGCCCGGGTCCTGTTCAGCTTGCACGAGGGCATGCGTGGCGATGATCAAATCATAGGGGCGAGTGGGAAGCGTGTAATCGAGATCGAGACATTCGAACCTCACGTTGGTCAGGCCAAGTGCCTTCGCTTGTTCTTGCGCGCGTGCGATCGAGGCAGGCGAGCGATCGATCCCGATAAAGGTCTTGTCGGGATACTGCTTGGCATAGAACGTCGTGAGGATGCCGACGCCGCAGCCCACATCCAGTATGGATCGGGCCTCACCGATGCGATCTGCCACGCGCGGGCCGATAGCCAAATAATAGTCGTACCGTTGGCTATGGAGGACCGGCAGGATGTTTGGATGAGCGGTGGCATCGTAGAACGCAACCTCGTCGGCCGATGATCCCCGACGCTTCTGTTCGACATGCCGGTGCAATGCTGTGAGTTCCGCAGACGAGAGGGTCTCCCGCTGCCACCGAAAGTAGGCCTCATCCAACGTGAACTGCCGGAGGCCCCACCAGGCAAGATGAGCTTCTAGTCCGCGATGCGTTGGTCGTATCTCGTCTCTCGCATCACGAAGCACACGTCCCTCTCGACGACATACGTTTCACGTTTCACGCTTCACGGCCGTTTGAGCATGATCGCGTCAAAATACGTCTCCGGAACCGGATGGGGATAGCGCAGCTGGCCCGAGCCGAAGGCGACATACTTCTCGCAGGTCAATTGCTCAAGGCCGATCGGACCCTTGGCATGGAGACGCGAGCCACTGAGCCCGATATCGGCGCCCATACCATAGCTATCACCGGCATTGAGCCGGGACGACGCGTTGACGAACACCGCGCTGGCATCTACTTCGCGCGTGAACCGCAGGGCCGACTCATAACGAGTAGTCGCGATGACGGCGGTGAGACAGGGTCCATGCGCCATAATGTGCGCCAAGGCCTCCTCCATGTTCGCGACCATTTTGACGGCCAACACGGGCCCCTGGAATTGGGTGTGCCAATCCTCCTCCTTTGCCGGGATGATCGAGGCATGTCCGGTCATCGCCATTTGCCCCATGAGGGCCATGGTCTTCGAGCAGGCCCGCACCTCGATCTTAAATTCTTCGAGCATGCGGTTGATCAGCGGAGGCAGGAACTGTCGCCCAATCACCTGTTGCACGAGCAGCGTGTCGAGCGAATTCGATGCAATGGCCTTTTGCACCTTGGAGTTGATCGCCACGTTTTGAGCCATCGGCATATCGGTGTCGGCATCCACGTACATATGCGTGAGCCCCCCGTCGTAGCAGAGCACCGGCATCTTCGCCTGTTCAATCACTGCTTTGCGGAGTCCGGCCCCGCCACGCGGGATAATCGCATCGAGACTCTTGCCGGACCGAATCAGCTCGACTGCCACCTCTTTTTCCGGACGTTCGATGATGATCCATGCGCCGGCCGGTACCCCATTCTGTTCCGCGGCTTCGCGCAGTCCGGTCCCGATAACCTGCTGCGTCAGGCCCCACTCCGGCGCGCCACGAAACACACAAAGGTTGCCCGATTTGAAACAGAGCGCGATCGACTCCACCGTAATGAGAGGGCTCAATTCTGACACGACGCCGATCACTCCGATTGGGACGCGGACACGGCTGACTTGCAATCCGTCCGGCCGTTCCCATCGTGAGGTAACTGCACCGACCGGATCGGGCAGGTCTGCAATCATGCGGAGACGCTCGACCATCTCCTTGATATCGTCCGCCGTCATGCGCAGGCGGGCCACGGCGGCTTTCATCCGGTCTTTCATGACGTCGGCCTCGAAGGACTTCCCGACCGCGTCCACATCCTTCTCGTTCGCGGCCAGAATACTTTTCTTCGTCAGCCGCCAATCGATCCGCCATCGCGCGCAAGGCTTTCTCTTTGACAGGGCCAGACAACAGCGCGAGCGGCCGCGTCATATTACGACATTCTTTCAATAGTTTATCAATGTAGAGCTTAACGGGAACTTCAGGCATCTTGAACCTCGTAAAACGTGATACGTCAAACCTGTAATCCTACGCGATCAATACCGCGTAATGAACATGCGACTATAGCATGCGTTTTTTCTGACAGTAAACAGCCCTATGCCGAGCCATCCGACTTCCTCTGTAATCTTAACCCCTCTTCTTCTCGAGCTAAGCGCCAGCCTACCCATCCCCAAAGCAGCGCCAGCGGGACCAGAACCCATGCCATCTGCGCTGCTGTGACACCCAGCGCCTTCACCCCGCTCACGATCCACCCTGTCATCGCATCGCCCCCGCGCGAGACCGCTGTGTCAATAAAGTTCTTGGCCTTATATTTCTCCTCCCGACTTACCACCGTAAAGAGGACCTCGCGAGCCGGCTTGGCGAGTGCGTATTCACCGACGCGCCGCATGACGGTGAAGAGAATGAAGACGACCAGGAACGGCATGACGGCGATCACACCAAACCCGATGGCACTCGCAACGGGAAGCACGACGAGGGCCGACGCCAACCCGAACCGACTGATCACGCGGCTCGTCACAGTCACCTGCATCAGAAACGTAAGCACGTTGACGACCAGGTCGATGAGGGCGAACAGACGGGTGCGCCCCTGCGAGGAGGAGATCTGCTCGCTCACCAGCCTCATCTGTTCCAGATACAAGAATGTCGCGGTCGTCGTTAGCAAGAACAGAAAGAGGCAGATGCCCAGAAGATAGGGCGAGGAAAGTGCCAGCCTGACCCCCGCCAAGATACTGCCGCCAATCGGTTCACCCCGCTGACCCACGTACCGAGAGGGTCGCGCCGTCGCCCATCGATCCAAGTGATGAATGCAGAACCCGCAGGCGACGAGAAATACTACAGAGATGAGCAGCAGCGCGGGAATCGGGATGAGGTAGGTCAACCCTGTGGTGAGAAGCGGGCCGACCATCGCGCCGATGCTGCCGCCGGCGGCAATCACACCGAAGAGTCGAGCGCCCTGCGTAGGGGTGAAGAGATCGGCCATGAAGCTCCAGAACACCGACACGACGAACAGATTGAACACCGAGAGCCATACGAAGAACGTGCGGGCGGCCCATTGCGGAGACAGGTGGCCCATCATCGCCACGAAAAACAGGACCAAGTTGAGTCCGAAAAATGCGTACACGGTCAGGAGCAACCGATGCCGCGGCACGCGGGCAGAGAGCCACCCGAAGAGTGGCGTCACGAGCAGGAGGGTCACGAAGGTGGCGGTCATCATCCATGGCAGGTGCTGCACCCCACCCTGGATTGCCATCTCATCGCGAACGGGACGGAGAATGTAGTAGCCGCACAGGAGACAGAAGAAATAGAGGAACGCCCACCCCACCGGGACGGCTTCGTCCGGTGTTGCATCGGTTACCGACGGGAGTACGTCTCGAAGCCACGCCATACGAACGGCATCCTGCCGTGAGCGACTCTCCCACGCAAGGAGAAAATTTGCTAGAATGCGCGCAGCCCGCGATCTTGCGGCACTGTCACGGACGTTTGATGATCGACCTGCGCAGCGACACAGTCACGAAACCCACCGACGCCATGCGAAAAGCTATGGCCTGTGCGGAGGTGGGAGACGATGTCTATGGCGAAGATCCCACCGTAAATCGCCTCCAAGAGATGGCGGCCGCGATGTTTGGGAAAAAGGCCGCCCTCTTCGTGCCGTCCGGCACGATGGGCAATCAACTCGCCATTCGCCTCCACACGCAACCGGGCCAAGAAGTCATTGTCGAGAGCAAGGCGCATATCGTGCGCTACGAGCAGGGCGCCGCTGGAGCGCTGGCAGGCGTCCAACTCCATTGGATCGCGGGAACTCGGGGGCTCATCTCCCCCGAGCAGGTGGAAGCCGCCATCCGTCCCAAAGACCCAAATACGATCCAAACAGGGCTGATCTGTCTGGAGAACACCCATAACAGCGGCGGCGGAACGATTTACCCTCTGGCGACGATTGAACGGATTCGCGCAGTGGCAACCACACACCATATCCCGATGCATCTGGACGGCGCACGGCTGTTCAACGCCATCGCCGCCACCACCTTGCCACCGGCCTCCTATGCCCAGCACTTTGATACCCTGTCGGTCTGTCTCTCGAAAGGTCTGGGTGCGCCGGCCGGCTCGCTTCTGATGATGAATGATCTGACCCTCCTCGATAAAGCCAAGCGGCTGCGTCGTATGTATGGCGGTGCCATGCGGCAATCCGGCATCCTCGCCGCCGCCGGCATCTATGCGCTCGAACACCATGTCGCACGATTGAAAGTGGACCATGACCACGCCAAACGGCTGGCGCGACGACTGCAACAAATCCCGACTGTCAGGATCAGCCCTCAAGATGTCGACACGAACATCGTCATCTTTGATGTGATCGGCCACCGGCTGACTCCCGCGGCGATTGTCGCGGCGTTGAAGCAGGAGGGGGTCTTGATCAATGCCATCGGCGGCGCCAGTTTTCGTGCCGTTACCCATTTGGATGTCTCCAGTCCCATGACCGACCAGGCCTGCGAGATCTTTGCCCGTGTGTTGGGGGACTGAGGCCCTCGCTCATTGACTCCTCTCCCACTGAAATCTAGAATGCCGCGTGATGGAGCATCAATGCCGCTAGAGGTTGTGTCGTTCAAACAGATCGGTCGGATCCTTGAGGTCACCGACTCGCTCGGTCTGAACCGCGAGTGGGTCGAAATCCCATTGTCTCCGGAAAGCCCGGGCGTCGTCCGGCGGTTGACTAATGGCAAGTTAGAAATCATCGTTGATGCGGACCAACCGTTCGATGACTGGCTGGGATCGCTCCCGAAACATATTCAGCTCGCACAGGGAACCTAAAAATGGATAGCCCCGCCACCCAACCTATCCCCACGTCAGAAGAATTGAAGGCCGAACTGTTGGAGATGCCGGAACCGCCTGAACAACCGGAACCGATCACCGAACCGGGATTCGAAGAGCTCGTCGCGGTGGCCTTGCGCCACGTCCGCGGCCGCCGCGGGGGCGATCTCGTCAGCGTGATCCTGGTGGGGTCCAGCGTTCGACGCGCCATCACGACTCACAGCGACATCGATCTTATTGCGCTCGTAAAAGGACAGGCCGACGGCCACGAAATCGTCCGTGTCGCCGATCGTCTGGCCGACATCCGGTATCGCGGGCATCACGAGCTTGAGGAGGACCTCCCCTACTCGCCGCGCCTCCCGTCTCTCCTACGAAAAGCCCGCATCCTCTTCGATCACGAGGGCATCGGCGCCAAGCTCCTCGAACGGGCCAACCAACGGTTCCGACAAGGGCCGCCCCCTGTCAGCATCAATGAGCAGATTCGGATGAAGGCGGAGTGTTTCCATTGGCTGGGAAAAGCGCGAGATCTGGCCGACAAGCCGGCAACCGCGCAGTATCTACTTTCGATATTTTTCGATGACGTCGTCAACGCGTTCTTCCGACTACGGGGCTTCTGGCTGACCGCGCCGGTTGACGCCCCAAAGTTCATCGCCTCCCGCGATGCGGCGCTGGGTGACCTGGCTGGACGATTCCTCACTGCGGCTACCCTGCCGGAACGGCTCAACTTGGGTCGCGACCTTGCCGATATCCTCTTTAAGGACGTACCGAATCCTGCCAGAATCGACTGACAGGACTCGGGGATCGATCATCAGGCTGCTGTCGCACGGGGTTCGTCAGCCATTCATCTTTGCACGGTTGAACTGAAGACAGGCTCCTCTTGAGGATTATGGTCCAGGCTATCCCCTCCAGCCATGACCACACGAGAAGGAAGTCCTGTGGAAATGGGACTCATCGGGCAGGGGAAAATGGACGTGGTCGGGAGGCTGGAACAGTTGAAGGGCTATGTGCAGGATTCCGGCGAGAGTCGCTCGATGATCGCCGATATGATCGAGAAGGAGGGATCGGTCCTGACGCTCACGACGGCATTATTCACTCGAGTCCGATCGTGGCAACTCAAGTCCGTTCCTGAAAAAGAGCCAGCTGCGTTGCGGAACCCCTTCGGGGGCCACGCGGTCCACCGGTAACGCCGAAACCCTATGCCACCAAATAGCCCACGTATCGATATCAGCCCCTCGCAGGAGACGATTCCCCCGGTCGAACCCTGTACGCTCGTCATCTTCGGCGGCTCCGGCGATCTGGCGCGTCGGCGTCTGATTCCTGCCCTCTACAACTTGCTCCTCGACGGACTCCTTCCGCCAAACTATGCGGTGATCGGGCTCGGTCGCAAGTCGATGTCCGACGAGGAATTCCGCGCCACGGTTCGCGATGGCGTCGTCACACATTCCCGACAGGCCTTGGTAGAGGACAAGTGGAAGGACTTCGCGTTACACCTCTTTTACGTGTCGGGGGACAATGAGGACCCGAACACCTATGCCAGGCTGAAATCCCGGGCAGAAGATATTGAGCGGGACCTCCGGTTACCAGGCAACAGGATTTTCTATCTCAGCATCCCTCCCAGTTCCTTTGGACCCGTATGCGAGGGGCTTGAGCGAGCTGGATTGGCGACGAAGCCGGGGACTCATAGTCCCTACGCCCGCGTCATCGTCGAGAAACCGGTCGGGCGCGATCTGGCCTCCGCCCAGGCCATCAACAACGTGACGGGACGCGTGTTCGACGAATCGCAGATTTTCCGCATCGATCACTATCTGGGAAAGGAAACCGTTCAGAATTTGATGGTCGTCCGGTTCGCGAACAGCATCTTCGAGCCGATTTGGAACCACAAGTATATCGATCATGTGCAGATCACGGTGAGCGAAGCGGAAGGCGTCGGGACCAGGGCAAGTTACTACGAAGAAGCCGGTGCGTTGCGCGACATGGTGCAGAACCACATGCTGCAACTGCTCTGTTTGGTCGCGATGGAACCCCCCTATTCGCTCGACCCGGATGTGGTGCGCAACGCGAAGATGGAAGTCCTTCGCTGCCTCAGGCCCATCACTGATCACGATGTCGAGCACGTCACCGTCCGTGCCCAATACAGTGAAGGCATGGCCCATGACGTGCGCATCCCGGGGTATCGTCGTGAGAACGGAATTCATCCTGATTCCACGACGGAAACCTATGTTGCGCTCAAATGCTTCGTGGAAAATTGGCGATGGGCCGGCGTGCCCTTCTATCTTCGCACCGGAAAAGCGCTCCCCCATCGCGCCAGCGAGATCTCGGTGCAATTCAAGGACATCCCGCAAATCCTGTTCAACGCCAATGCGCAACAGCCGCAACCGCCGAACGTGTTGGCGCTGCGTATCCAGCCGGAGGAAGGGCTCTCTCTCCGCATCGTCTCGCGCGTGCCGGGAACCCGCGAGCAGACACACCCGGTGGAAATGGACTTTCAATACAGCGACGTCTTCGGCCGCCCGTCGCCCGAAGCCTATGAGCGGTTGCTCTTGGACGTGATGGCCGGCGATGCCTCCCGGTTCATGCGGCGCGACGCAGTTGAAGCTTCCTGGGCCTGGATCACCAAGATTCTGGAAGGATGGCAACGGCAAGGGTTGCGGTGGTTGCCTGAATACCCGGCGGGAACCTGTGGGCCGGTCGAGGCCGATCGCCTCATTGAAAAGGATGGACGGACCTGGCGGACCTTGTAGCGACTCATTTCAGGTCAGCCGCAACTGCTTGAGAATCTCCTCTCTGGTTCCCAGCCCGCCGATAAACCGCTCGAACTTTCCCTGGAGATAGAGGGCGAGTACGGGCAATGTACAAACCTCCAGCTCCGCTGGAATCTGGAAGTTCTCCTCGACGTTCATTTTCAGGATCAGGACCTTGCCGGTCACATCCGGTTCCAGTTTCTCGAGTTCACGCATCAGCGCTCGACAACTTCCGCATCCTGGTTTCCAGAACTCCACCAGCACCGGCAGCCGTGCCTGCTCCACGACGAGGTCGAACTCTCGATCGGTCACGTCACGCATCATGGTCTCCGCTCGTCACGAGCCCCTCGTCAGCGCTGCAGCAAAAATCTCCTGGTACAACCGCTCAGCCACCAGTCGATATCCTGCTGTGGTCAGATGCAGCCCGTCGTTGGAATACTGAACCGCAAGTTGTTGAGTCTCGGGCTCCGCCGTGGCGGCGAAGAGGTCGAAGGCTGCCAGCCGTTTCGATTCGGCGTAGCGGAGAATCAACCCGTTGAGTTGCCGACGCCGGTCAAGATGCTCTGCGAACCACCGGCGCCCCTCCTCACTGCGAAGCTCGTCACCCACTCTGATCGACGGAACGGTCACCGGCACCGGCTTGATTCCGGCCGCTGAGGCCAGTTCATACATTTTGAGGAGGTTGCGCATTATGTCTGCCGGCGCTGCATTCCACCCTAGATCGTTCGTTCCGCCGAGAATCACCACGTACGCCGGTTGGTGGACAAGAACAGCTGACCGAAACCGCATCGCCATTTCACCGGTCAATTCACCGCAGATGCCGCTCAGAGACACGCGCACAGAAGGTCCTGTCAATTCCTGCAGGAACCGCCCATACGGCGTCTCGGTGCCTTGAGGATTGTCGACAGTGGGCGACTGAAACCCTGCCGTGAGGCTGTCTCCAAAACACACAATGTGGCTCGACTCAATCATCAATATGGGCCGATTTTACCGGCCTAGCCAGGGGGTTCACAATGCCCTCCTGTCCAACGCTGGAGGAAGGAGGAGTCCCTCGGTAATTCGTCGGGCGGCGGCTGGTGAAGAGCGGCTATTTTCTTGACGATTCCGCACCTCCAGGGTACGACTAATCATCATGAACGAGCAGCTGACAGATAGCGGCGCATGGCCAATTGCGCCCGCAAAAGCGGCGGCCGATCCGGAGTTGACCTCCGTCAAGCGAGTTCTCACGCTCTTGGATAAGACCGCGAAGTCCAGCCGGACATACGGGGCAGCGAACCCCGTGGCGCAAAAGTTCTTCCAACAGTTGTTTGAGGGACTCACGGCTCACCTCGCCACCTACTCCAAATTAGCCTTTCTTGTTCAACGTTCCGAGCTGTACTTCAACGGAGAAGTCGTCTACCGATCTGAGCAGGAGTCGAGTAATGAAAGTGTCGCGTTCAAGCTTTATGCGGACGGTATTCGGGAACTCACATTCCTCGAAGGTCTTTCTGCCGAAGATCTCTCCTACTTGCTTGATTCGCTTTGGGACAGTCTTGATCCTGAACTAAATGATGATGACATTGTGACTCGTCTATGGTCCAAAAATCTCTCGACCATCACCTTGGTTACTGCCGAAGAGGTTGCGAAAGCCTCGACCGGTGGAGACGTCTTTACCATCCCTATTGACGGGATGATGGAGGGGTCGGAATCAAGCTTGCGTGACCTTCTGGATCGAGAGCAGGCCCGCAGCAGAAGGGGAATTGGAGACGGGTTTGAGGAAGGTGATGGTTCAGAATCCGGTGATGGTGGGACGCCGGCACCAGAGGGAAGCAGTGGAGGGACTGGCGGAGGAACTGCCGAAGGAGCTGCCGGAGGAACCGGAGGAGGAATCGGCGGCGGGAGTGGAGGAGGGACTGGGGGAGGAACCGGTAGAGGGACCAACAGACAAGCTAGCCGATTTAAGTCTGGCCACGCAGGCTACGAGGTGTCTGACCAGGAGTTAGCCGAACTGGCGAAGGAGGTAGCGGCTGAGAGCGCCAGAGATAACATGACATACCTGTTGGATATGCTCACTGCGATCATGGCGTCGGAAAAGTCTCCTGCGATCCTGACCAAGTTGTTCGACCTCTGGGGAAACATCCTCGACTCATTGACCGGCCAGGGCAAATGGACCCAATTAGACAGCGTACTAGGACTGCTTCATGCCACTGGTGAGCTCAGACCGGATCTCGGCGAGGATCACAAGAAACAACTGGCGGCCATACTCGACAATCTTGGTCGACCTGAACGAATGAAGATGATCGAAACCTATTTGAATAAGACTCCCCGACGCAACGATGGAAGGACTACCGGCGGTTCTGTTGTCGATGACCTCAGCGGCCGTCCCTGCCTTGTGCACGCTCCTGGCAAATCTGGAGGCGCCGGCCCATCAGGCGATTGCGGCTGAAGCCCTCGAGATACTCGCGAAAGATCAGCCGGATCACGTGCTTCACGGTTTGACCGACCGCCGCCCCCGTTATGTGAAGAATCTTCTCGCGATCCTTTTGAAATGGAACAATCCCCGATTTGCAGACGCCGTTGAAAAACTGGTGCGCTATCCGGACATCCAGGTGCGGAAGGAAGTCGTGCGAGCGATCGGGATATTCCGTCCCAACGGGAACGGGATGAAACTGATCGCGTTCATGAATGATGCCGAGGAGTCGGTGCGATTTGCGGCACTCAAGCTGCTCATGACCGGTCAATATAAGGCTCCCTACTCCGCCTGGTCACCTCTCGTATCGGCGGACATTTTTATGGATCGAAGTCTCAGCGAAAAACGCGGGGTGTTCCAAGCGATGCGCGCCACTTGCAGCGATGAGGTCATTCCCTTCTTTGAAAGTTTGATCACGGAACGGTCATGGACCAACCGGAAGAAAAAGGAGGAACTTGCCGCCCTCGCCGCTGAGGCATTGGGGAAACTGGCTACTCCTGCCGCCCTCACCGTCCTTGAGCTCGGTCAGAAAAAAGGTGGCGCTCTCGTGAGGCAAGCCTGCACCGCGGCACTCGCCCAGGCCCAACGACAGCAGCATATCAAGCTAGCTGCATCATAATAGTAAGGAATCTTAGCCGTGAGCGACATCAAGATCAAAGAGACCCCGGTCGAGGATGAACAATCCCAACCGATCCTGACCCACGAAAAGTCCATCTCTCAGAAAATCGCACGTGGATCAGAGGCCGGCGACATCCTTGACCAGCAGATGGTCATGCTGGGCATCCAGCTGGTCACACAATTGAATGTCTTGATTAAGACCTCCCGCATCTACGAACGCACCAACGCAGCCCTGGATAAACCCGTCGATACGATGCTGACCTTGATCAAGACCATGGCACAGGACCAACCGGTCACACTCCGACTGCAGAACGATTTCTTGTTTCTGGGGGACAGACACTTAAAAGTGAACGCCCAGCAGATGGCCGTAGCTACCAGTATCATTGATGCCTTGAATGCCTGGAAGATCGGCGGACTGACATTTTCGTTGACCGTGGAGTCGAAGGATTTGCGAGAGTTCGCCGCACTCTTTGTCAGACTTGACCCGGAAACTAAAGCTCTCGAAGACCTTCAGAAAGAAATCACCGCACGGGGGATCGTCGGCATTGAACTAGAAGAACAACGGCAGCTACAACTCAGAGCTAACCACGGGACGGCGAGAAACACAGGCTCCGGAACGACGGAGAATAAGAGCCCCGAAGGCGCGGGAACTGCCGATCCAAAAGCACAACGGAAAATACATGCCAAGAACGGTTATGCCAAAGTGGCGGGATCAGTCGGAGCACTGACGCAATCAGCCCGTGACGGGGGGGGGAGCGGTCAGTTTTAAACAAGCGAAGCGGGCGATCCAAAACATCATCGATCTCATGGTAGATGATGAAGCTTCGGTCCTCGGTCTGACGACCCTTCGCTGCCACGATCAGTACACACATAACCATTCGGTCAATGTGTCGTTGCTCTCCATCGCGTTGGCCAACCGCGTCGGCTATCCCAAAGTGGAACTGGCCGACCTGGGCCTTGCGGCGTTGTTCCATGACATGGGTAAATCGACCATTCCTATGGAGGTCTTGAACAAACCGGGCGAGTTTACCGATGAGGACTGGGTGGCCATGCGCAATCACCCCACGGAGGGAGTTCTGAGCCTTTCGAAAATGAGAGGGATCACGAATCTCCCGGGCCGCATGGCGGCGGCCTCCTTCGAACACCACATGAACCAGGACTTCTCCGGATATCCGAAACTGACCGTGCCATGGACACTCTCACTGACCGGCCGCATCCTCACGATCGCAGACTGTTATGACGCCATGACCTCCTCCCGTGTCTATCGCCGGGAACCAATGTCCCCATCGAAAGTGTTGAACATGATGTTCTCAAAGTCTGGTAAGGCGTTTGACGCGGTGCTGCTCAAGCTTTTCGTGAACTGTGTCGGCATCATCCCAATCGGCAGCCTGGTGATGCTGGAGACGAGCGAACTGGCGGTCGTGCTCAAGCCGGCTGCAGACAAGGCGAACGCCGAACGACCGTTCGTCAGAGTCATCGCCGATCCGCAAGGAAACCCGGTCGAGCATGGACGCGAGGTTGACCTGACTGAGAAAGATGAGACTGGGGATTTTCGAGACAATATTATCCGCTTGATCGACAATACGGAATACAAGTTCGACACCAGCCGATACTTCGTCTAGCCTCCGCGCAACCCAATCCCTTGACAGGGCCTGGCCCCCCAGTTATTCTCGCAACGGTTACACTGATCGCATTGCTTATCAACAAGGAGCGCCTGTTATGCATACAACCGGAATCCTCTTGGGGAGGATCACCCTCCCCGTGGTCGCCGCGGGCATTTTGCTGCTCACCTCTCTTCCTGCTGCACAGGCTGCCGAGGCCTTCAAGATGGGCGTCGTCGATCCTCAGTCCGTCTTAGAGAAATCAAAAGCGGGCAGAAAGGCTTTGGACGGGCTCAAAGAATATGTCTCCACCAGACAGAAGTTGTTGTCCCGGGATGAAGAAGAGTTGCGCAACACCGAAAAGACGCTCAAGGAGCAAGTCTCAAAGTTAAGCGACGCCGAAAAAAAAGAAAAGGAAACACAGTTCCGCGCAAAGATCCAGGACTACCAGAAACGCGCACAGGAATTTAATCAGGAACTGCAGGGAAAGCAGAAGGAATTAGTCGATGACTACATGAAGAGGATTGCGGCGGCCACACAGACCGTGGCGGAAAAGGGTGGATTCTCGATCGTCGTCGATAAGGGCAGCGAACAAACGGTCAAGATTGTGATCTACAACAAAGACACCATCGATTTGACCGACCAGGTGATCAAGGAATTCGATCGAGTCAACAGCAAGTAACCCTCCCGAGCGCGCACACTGAATCATGATCTAACGTGGATGGGACCTCGGCCTCTCTGAGGTCCCATTAACGCTCCATCGGATAGCCCGCACCCTGCCATGCTCTGATTCCCCCATCCATCGACACGACATTCGTGTAACCCATCTGCTGAAGCGCATCCGCAGCTAAAACCGACCGGTAGCCGCCCCCGCAATACAGCACAATGGCCTCATCTTTATTGGGAATAAGCGTCTCCACATCGCGCTCGATAATCCCTTTCCCAAGATGACGGGCGCCTTTTGCGTGGTCCTTGGCAAATTCGTGGTCCTCCCGCACATCCAGAAAGTGCAGCACCTCACCCCGATCGAGCCCGGCCTTAGCCTCCGACACCGTACATTCCTTGACCCGTGCTCGTGCCGCATCCACCAACTTGAGAAAAGCAGGATTATGTTTCATCCTCGCTCCCTTTCCTGTCCTGCTTCAAAATAGAGACGTTTGTTCGATTCCCGGCCTGCGAAAGGTGGAGGGAACCGCCTCATCTGGCAGCACCGGAAAACCTGCCTTGCGTTTGGAAACCTCAAACAACTGTTCGATCATGGTCCAATAGGGGCCTGCACCACGGTGGCGGTCGAAGAAGGCCCCGTTACTGATTGCTCCACCACGCACGTCCAGAATTCGATTCGTGATCTTGTTGATTCGATCTGGAAATGCCGCCGCCATTCGCTCCATGAACACCGGCTCGACAGTGCCGGACAGACGCAGCAGCGTCGCCATCGCCTCTACCGCCCCGGCTTGTTTCGCTCGGGCCAACAAATCAGGAACATCCTCATCGTTGAGACCAGGAATGATCGGGGACAGCGAGATGCCGGTGGGAATCCCGGCATGCGCCAGAGTGGCCATCGCTTCGAAGCGTTTCCGGCTGGAGGGTGCGTGGGGTTCGACCTTGCGCGCCACCTCATCGTCTGAAAACGGTATGCTGAAATAGACACGAACCGATGCCTCCTGATGCAACCGACGTAGTACGTCCAGATCGCGCAGCACCAACACCCCTTTCGTGATGATCCCGACCGGATTCCGATACTCGGCACAGACTTCCAGACAAGCCCGCGTCAACTCCAGCGAGGCTTCCAGCGGCTGGTAACAATCCGTGTTCCCTGAAAACAGAATCAATTCGCCCTTCCACGAAGGTTTCTCGAACGTCCGGCGGAGCAAGGTCGCGGCCTCCCGCTTCACGATGATTTTGGACTCGAAATCAGTGCCGGCGCCGAATCCCCAATACTCATGAGTCGGTCTAGCGTAGCAATAGGCGCAGGCATGGAAGCAGCCGCGGTAGGGGTTGAGGCTCCACCGAAACGGCAAATCAGGACTCTCGTTCCGACTGAGAATGTCACGGGTCGCATCTTCAAACATCTGCAGCTGCACATTGGGGGCAGGCTCCAAGAGATCCCGGTGCTGTGATTCAAACGGATTGGGTGGATTCATCACCGTGCGCATCAGGATATGGTCCTCGATCCACTCACTCCTGTCAACGGGACGAACCACGCCTCTGACCGCGGATTCCCACCGCCCGATCGATTGACTAACCCCTACCCCGATGTTAGATTCCAGCCGCTTTCTGGAACACACCACTATGTATGATCTCCGCTATTTACGCGATAATTTGGACGCCATCCGGGGACAGCTCAGTCCACGTGGCGCCGATGTGCCATGGGATAGACTCCGCAAGCTAATCGAAGAACGTCGCACCTTGACCGGCCAGGTCGAGCAACTTCGTCATGAACTCAAAAAGGGATCGGAGGAGGTGGCTACACTGAAGCGGGAGAAACAGCCGGCGGATGCAGCCATGGCTGCTATGAAGTCTCTCGGCGAAAGGATCAAGACGATTGAAGACGAACTACGGGGCGTCGAAGAAACCCTGACCGATCTGAATCTCCGCATCCCGAATCTTCCACATGCCTCGGTGCCGGTAGGAAGAGACGCGGCTAGCAACACGGAGACTCGACGGTGGGGAGCCCCGCCCACGTTAACCGCACCAGCCAAGAGCCATTGGGATCTCGGCGAAGCGCTCGGCATTCTCGATTTCGATCGCGCCGCCAAAATTGCCGGCGCACGATTTGCCGTTCTGACAGGGGCCGGGGCTCGACTCGAACGGGCCCTCATCAATTATATGCTCGACCTTCATACGACACAGCATGGATATCGGGAGGTCCTGCCCCCATTCCTCGTCAATCGGTCGAGCATGACCGCGACCGGCCAGTTACCCAAATTCGAGGAGGATCTCTTTCGCCTGCGAGACGAAGACTATTTCTTAATCCCGACAGCAGAAGTGCCGGTAACCAACCTTCACCGTGACGAGACGCTCAATGAGAGTGTTCTGCCGATCAGGTATACTGCCTATACTCCCTGTTTTCGCCGCGAGGCAGGATCCTATGGAAAAGACACCAGAGGGCTCATTCGCCTCCACCAATTCAACAAAGTGGAGTTGGTCGCGTTTGCAAAACCTGAACTGTCGTATGAAGAACTGGAGCGGTTGACCGGCCATGCCGAAGCAATCTTGCAGGGATTAGGACTTCATTACCGAGTCGTCACCCTCTGTACCGGCGATATGGGATTCTCCGCGGCGAAGACATACGATATCGAAGTCTGGCTTCCTTCCCAGAACCAATATCGGGAGATCTCCTCCTGCAGCAACTTTGAAGGATTTCAGGCCAGGCGGGCCGGTATTCGATATAAGGGGACAGTCGGGAAGAAGGATGCGAAAACAGAGTTCGTCCATACCCTCAATGGGTCCGGGCTTGCTGTCGGCCGGACGCTCGTGGCCATCCTTGAAAACTATCAGCAACCGGATGGGAGCGTCACGATCCCGGCGGTATTACGTCACTATATGGGCGGGCTTGAGCTGATTCGCAAAGAGTAGGATACTAATAAAAAGATCCCATCTCCAGAGTTCTGAAACGGTTGTCGGTTTGGGCCTTAGAGAGAGACAAGGATCGACAAAAAGCTTACGACTTAAATCCCGTCGCGCTTGGATGATGAGCGCTCCGGGTCGAAACAAGTTCTGTTTGGAGGGGTGACGGAGCGGCCGAACGTGCCAGTCTTGAAAACTGGAGACCTCGCAAGGGGTCCGCGAGTTCAAATCTCGCCCCCTCCGCCAAATTTTCCCGCGTATTTTGAGTGTGCAAGCCACCCCCGCGCTTTGACTGCCTAACCGCTGCGACTTTTGAACAGACGAGGATCGAACGAGAAGGGAATACCAGTTGCCCAGGTTATTCGAGAGAAGTCTGGATGAAGGGGATTCAAAACATAGTTCCATTCGGTCTCAATGAGGACAGATGGAACCTTTAAGACGGCAGATTTGGCTGCCCTCACCCAAGACGTGCCAAGTTCCTGAAGCGGAGGCGGTATAATTGTGTCCTGCCAATCGTCTGGCAGTTGAGAGGGAAGAATCGTATCAACTACAATGCCGTCGGGTATTGTCGCTTGTACACTGACAAGAGTATCTGGGAGAATGTCCGAATCGACATGAGCGAGATATTCTAGGACCGCAAGAGAAAGCGTGCCAGATGTGTAGACCACCGGAGTTCCAGGTTTGTTCCACCTTCCCCCGTAGCGTCGCGCCCCTTCTCCATCTGGAGCAACATGCCTTTTTAGCGTTAGACGCCAGACAACCACTTAGCTTATGACGCCGTGTTCAATGCGTCCCAACATCGCTTCAACCACTTGAGTGCCTAGGTCGGTATCAAGAAGATCAATGGGCGCAGTGGCACGTTTGAGAATTCGGTTGGGTCGTTTTAGCCAGGTCGATGCTTTTTCTTCCGTACCAAAGACCCCCGTAGCGTAAGTTAAAATTCTAGCTACACGTGCTAGGCGATCGGATTCTTGTGCGGTGAGACGTTGTTCTATCTTGCGTCGGGCCATAGTCCGCGCCGGCACGCTGAGAATCTTAACCATACTGGCCAGGTCAAGGTGATATTTTAAAACGATGACCTCTAGCGACTTATAGGGAAATCCTTTGTGAATAATTTCACGTATATCTTCAGTGGAATGAACCTGTCGCTTAAATACGGAGGTTCCTCCTAAGGTTTCGAATAATTCATCTGCCTCAGCCATATTTAAATCCTCTCTGTAGGTATGGCATAATTATAATGCCATTTGGCAAACCTGTCAAGAAATACTACCCTCACCATCGCGCTGTGGCCAAACTGTGGCAGAACTATCGTGTTCGATCAGGTTTGATCGGTTCCTCCCCTGCCTCCGATTCCTCTATAAGTGAATGAGAACGAAACAATGAAGTGAGATCAGCACCTATAGTCTCTAGGGCTTCAGGGTTTTCAAATCTCGCCCCCTCCGCCAACGACACGAGTAGGTTCACTACTTCAGTCAGCCTTCGCGTCGGCTTCCTGATACCCGGATCATGGCCGCAGGGAAACGTCCGGGATACTGTCCTGCCATGAGCTCGCCCCCAGACCTAGGGAAACTACTATCTTGCAGATCGGCGATTCATCTGGTTTATTGATAAAGGGCGGAGGTAACTGCCTTGGCGATGCCCACCCCAAAGCAGCTAGAGGTTTCCGCTTCCTCCTGGGGAGACCTACCTCCTCCCACCTCCTCGTTCTTGCTCATACGCACACACTTAGCTTTCAAGCCGCAACCCCGCATCATTATTTGCGCCCCTGACTCCAGGCCTGGGATTTCTTCTCCCTTTATGTACGTCTAGCACAACATTCTCTTGCAACCATAAATACCTGATATGCATGGATGTGTTCACATTCATTTCGAGGCCTTCTCACTCTAGCTCTAGTCGCACCCACCTTTAGTTTGGCCCCACCTACCTCTACGGTATTTTCAAACCCTCTGTCCTGCCGCAATATCACGCCTAACAGCGCGCCTTACGGGCATCATTTCTTGAAGGAGAGACCGATGCACAAACAGATCGGGAAGATCGGGGCCATTCGTCGGGAACTAGACGGCAAACCCTGTCCCTTCTGCGGAGGCCATAAGTATCAGCTCGTGCTTCGCGGGAACATGAAGCCTGAGGCTGGCGGACTCTTCGCCCGCTGTTCTCAGTGCCAGCGTCCTCGCGGACTCGATGAAGACCTCGGTCAAATACTCTGGATGTAGAAGGACTTCCTCATCATCTCAACACAGGAGGAAGACACGATGCAGATCCTCTCTTCCCCGATCCATTACATAAAGTTGCGCAGAGCAAGGACAAAACAGAAACAAACCGCGTTGCACATGTTGTCACTCAGCGGTGTCCTCAGACCCGGCCATGTTGAACTCCGTTACACGACACCCATCGCCAGCATTGCGGCCTTCCACACACAGCCAACTGCGATCGAGCATCCGCAGACCCAACCTATCCCATTGCGGTCATGGGAGCAAAACATGACGCTCAACATGAAACAGACATGGCAATGGACGCGCAGCATGTCATCCGTCCTTGTCCAACTTGCGAAAAAACCGATCGTATTTCAGTGGACCAGGCAATTAGACGTGTGAGCCTTCGCAATCCTCTCCGAGAGTTTTTCTCAGTCCACCTCGCGAATCGCTTGTACCTCCCACATGGCCTGAGGTAAGATCACGGCTCGCTTGCTGGTCATCCTAGGGTCATCGACCTGCGTCGCAGATGATCGGGAACCCCGCACAGAGCTGAAACCAGTGGAGAGGTGGCCGAGTGGCCGAAGGCAACGGTTTGCTAAACCGTCGTAGGGGCAAAACCTCTACCGAGGGTTCAAATCCCTCCCTCTCCGCCAGTTTTCAAGAAGTTTGTGTCGATTTCTAGAATGATTTGAAATACCCTTGAGCCTGTTCAGAGACGAATGGTTCTGAACTTTGCATTTATGTTTTCCCCGTGCTAACCTCGGCGCCGAAGACAACAGGGTCTTCAGCAAAAGACAAGGGCGTCTTTACGCGCATAGGACAAGGAAGTCCTTTTTTGGCCGGAAAGGTCTGAAAAGGGCTTTTTTTATGCCCGAAAATGACTGCGGAAAGTGAAGGACCTGACAAAAGCTTTCCTAGAGGAGAACATCGTGCACTACAAACACCCAGCAGTAGCGATTGGAATCTTCACAGGCGTGAATCGGCATCACGGTCATACCGCGAGCATTCGAAAATGATCGGTGAGTGACGTAACGAAGGGGTATTGCTCACAGTAACGGGAGGGGATCATGACGATTCAGAAGCGATGGATTCAGTCCGGTGTTCTGTGCGGGTTGGTACTGGGAGGGTTAGTCGGTTGCACGATGATCGCAAGTCCACCCATAGGAGAGATTGCCAAAAGTGATCACGCTGCATTGGCAGCCTGGTATGACGAGGAAGCGGCACATCTTCGGCAACATGCGAAGGACGAGATGGCAATGGCGGAAGCGTATCGAAAAAATCAAGACCCTGGTGTGGTCTCCCGCAAAATCAATATGATTCAACACTGCGAGACCCTTGCAGGCATGTATACAAAGGCAGCTGAAGAGGCCGACCAAATGGCCAAGACTCATCGCGACATGTTGAAGAAGTAAGAGAAGCGAAATGTATGGGTTAGCTGATGGTAAAAACGCAACTGTGTCATGTACCATCGGTTTGCCTCTACCATGTGATTCGTTATACTATCGCCCGACGGAAAAATAAAACGGCGGGGTCACGCGACCAGTGCAATGCGGCGTAATGCAAAGCGGAATGTGTCGTTAAATGACTGTACAATCCCTCCCTCTCCGCCATACCCACCGCATAGGTCGACATTTCTGCGGCCAGAGCACCATTGTCTATTTCTATCTAGGTGTCTCATCGAGCATGGGGTCCACATGCAAGAGAGTCCCGCCGTTGCGATCCGTAGCCTCACGATCTAAGCTTCTCCCATACTCCTATCCTTTCTAAGTTCGGAACGGTATTGCCCCTCCACCGATATCACAGGGGCCCCACTATGAGGGGAGAATGGGAATAACGTAGGTGATCATGCCAGAGATCAGACGACGCCGGTATGCAGGGGCATTCAATATGGAGGCGGTGGGGCGGTCCAGGCGTTCGACACGGTTTGCCGAGAAACAATGATCTCCGCGCTATTGTCAGGCGCTAATGTGTTTTGGAGCCGGTAGGATGAGGAAGATATCGTTCAGATGAGAGCTGAGCCTGTCGCACAAAACATTTTCGCCGCAGTAGAAAGAGAGTTTGCGCGACAGGCTCTATAGTGGAAGGTTCAACAGGCGCTGATTTATCGGCGAGATTTGCTGCTCTTCTCTACACGTCGACTGTACCAGTCGATGTCCCTAAGACTTTTTCTTCCGCTTTCCTCGCATTCCCGATAAGCCACTTATCTTTGTTCGGTGCATAGCTCGTCCGCGCTCATATGCCAGGCCCAAAGCTTTGACGATAGCCTGCTCTAGTCGGAGGAGATCATCAGGTTCTCCATCAGCAAGAAAGGCATCTACAACGGCTTCAGCCTGCTTTTCGGCCCACCCTGTCAACTTTCGAATCCTCCAGAAATAGTCAACATTAGCGACTCCTGCAGCCGGCCTTCGGAATGACATATCCGTCTCGCAGCTAATTTTATCACTGTCTTACGATGCCGTCCAACTGACAAGGTGGCGATGCACTGATGACTTCCGATATCCCTATGGAATGCCTCAGGATCTGGGGTTTGGAACCTCACTCTCGCGTCAGCATTCCAGGCAACCGGTGCGCCACAAAAAAAAGGGATTGTGCCCGTACAGGCGCAATCCCTTCGTGAATCTCGAAGCCAAATTGTTAGCAGGTCTAACAACAATGCGTGATCGTATCCTACCCCCTTTGAAATATGGACTGCCTCTACGAGATTGCTCCAGAGCGGACCAAGAAGGTGGAGATGGCAACCCCAGCTGCGAAGCCCGTTCAGCGGTGGACGGCTAATCGGGGCATCGCCGTAATGGTCCGCATCCTACAGGGTGAGACCTCGGTGGAGAGGAAAGACTGGCGAGAGAATTTTCTGCTGGGCGCCGAGGATCCCCTGCGCAGCCTGGCAAAGGAGACTGAGCAGCCTGTTGAGGCATTCTGTCTGGCGCGCTTCGGGACCATGCGGCTCATCGGCGCGCCGGCGTTGCCAAGCGACAACGACCTCATCTTTCAAAGTCGATGGTTTCGGCGACCATGCTGAGACAACCGACTCAGCAGGAGTTCATCACGCCCTACACACCGGGCAGAACGGCATCAGCGAGCGGTATTTTCTGATTCTCAAAGAGGAGTGGGTCTGGCAGCCGATGTTCCAGACATTCGAGGAGGCACTGCGGATCATCCGGGACTGGGTCCATCGATACAACCACGGGCGGCCGCACTGTCCACTGGGTTGCCTAAACCTGCTCCAATCTCTCACCAGTCGGCAATTCATACCTCGACCGAGAAGGCTGGGCCACCCTTAGGGCCACACTTCCATCACCACAGTATCGGCCAATCCCACTCCGCTGGGTCTTATCGCATTCCCATTCACCTGCCCTTCCGGCATGCTAATAAAAATTCCTTCATTCCGGACCTCAAAGTTCTCCCAGGGGATCCGGATAAGCCGGCCGGTTTCGGAAAGAATTACGTCCGCATGGCTGATTTGCCTGGTGACCGAATCAATAATAATCCGCTTGACAAATCCCCACTCTTCTCCGCCGACTGTCTTAACGGTCCAGATTTCAGTGTTCATAGGCAACCTCCTTGAATTGCTAAGTGTAAACCTGCACCCCTGCCCCTCTAATATGGCCGAAGATGCGATGCGCTCTCCCTTTCGCTCTTCAATCCTTCACCGAAACACGTAAGCCTGCTTCTGCATCGCATATCCCTGACATCTCCGACAGAAAGATTGAGTCTTCTGATGACTCTCAGCCCTCCGGTTGCATCGATAATCTGTCAGGTGCGAATAAGCGTAATTTGATCTCAAACACGACAATAGGCTGCAGATGAACATGCCGTTGCAACCGTGAATGGAGGGAAATTCGTCAGGCCTCTCCAAGACTCATGGCGACACAGTCTGCTCTGCTTTCTCATGTCTGGAGAGACTATTGACCGCTCACCTGGCAAGATACTCGTAAGTACCCATATAAGAAGATAGGGTTCGATTCCCTACCGCATTTAGGACCACGCGAGCCGGCACATTGCCCGGCAGCGAGCTAAGCGCTCGCTGAACAACCTGCTTTGACGTGGCGTTCGCACGCACAACGACAAGCAGGATATCGGCATGCCCGGCGAGGATGTTCATGGCGGCCAACGGAAGAATGGGCGGGGTATTAATGAAAATATATTCGAACCGCTCGCGAAGCTGCGCGAGAATACCGGCGAGCCGTTCGCTCTTTAATATTTCAGTAGGATGGACATCAGAACGTCCGACCGGCATGATCCAGCAAGGTGCGTTCTCGAAACCGAACAGGCAATCGTCTAATGGAATATCGCCGATGAGGCAATCGGCCAGACCCCATTTCGGAACGGTTTCCACATAGTGATGAAGCATTGGGCATTTGAAATCACAATCCAATAGTAGCGTGCGCTTCCCCAAATCCCTTGCCATCGTGTAGCCCAGATTGATCACCGTCGTCGTTTTCCCCTCACCTTTCACCGCACTCGTAACCGCCACGACTGTCGATTGTCCTTTGGTTTCACCTAGTGAGAGCCTGGTCGCGGCAACTCGATACTGCTCGGCGACACTTGAGTTTGGGAACCATTTCACAAGAAAACTATCCTGGAACGGTTGACCCTCACGTTGCTGACCAGGCAAGCCTTTCGCGACAATCGTCGGCGCTTTACTCCCGTCAATCCCTTGGCCAGACGCTTCGACGGTTCCGTCACTAGGAAGTGCTCGATTCCAGCCTATGCGGTTATACCAACTCACACGATCAAATTCGAAGCTGAAGTCCGGGATGACGGCGAGCAGCTGTGGGCCAAAAAGTTGTTCAACTTCCTCGAGACGCCGGAACTGCGGATTGAGTTGGTCTCGCATCATTGCCACACCCACGCCGAGTACACATCCCAAGATCAATGCAAGGATCATAACTCGCTGTTGATTGGGCTGCACCGGCTGTCGCGGGAGAAATGCGGGATCCAAGATTCGAAACTGACTGCCCTTCTTCCGTTTCTCCAGATTTTGGACCACCCTCGCATTGAGCCGTTTGTCGAGTAGTGAACGATAATTGTTCTTCATGTTCTCGTAATCACGCTCAAGTATGAGCAGGTCTTGCTCGACTTCGGGAGACTTCTCGATCCGTTTCTCGTACTCTTTCCTTTCAGCAAGGAGCATCTGTTGGCGCTGTTTCAGCAAAGCAAGTTCACTTTTCAACTCGCTCTGTTGCTTCGTGAGATCTTGCATATAGGGATCAGGCAGGCTCTCTCCCGGCTTGAGGACCTCGGAACCATACAACTCCACGAGTTGTGCCTCGACTTGATGCAATTCTCCCTTTGTCAACTGGACCTCCGGGTAGCCGTCCCAGAATTCCGCCTGCAATTTTCCGAGCTTTTCTCTCAGCTCACTGAGCCGCCGAAACAGTGGATCCGGCTGGATCGAACCTGTCACCAGCCCGGGATTTGTCCTGCCGAATCTTTGGTATTCCCGGATCCCCTTCTCCACTGTGGAAAGCCGATCTGTGAGTCGTTGTATGTTTTCATTGACCCCGTTGAGTTCGTTCGGCAGACGGTCCAACGCGCGCAGGTTTGCCTCGATCTGCTGAGGAAGAAGACCCATGTGCTGCGATTTGAAGCGACTGACCTCATCCTCTTTCTTTTCCAGTTCCTTCTGCGCCCGAAGAACCTCGGCGTCGAGAAACTCCGAGGTTCCCTGGGCAGCCTCCTCGCGAGCTTTCATGTTCTCCTCAATAAACCAAGACGCAATTCGAGCTGTCACAACTTGGGCCGTGTGAGGATCCGGGTGAACGAAGGAGATGGTGAAGGCATCAAGACCGCTTTGACTCACGAAGTGTCCCAGAGGTCCCTTTTCGACCATTTCAACCATCAGGGAATCGACCATTATGCCGGTCGCTTGGTCGAGACCATATTCCGCCACCACATCAGGATACAAGTTCAGTTCCTTTACGACTTCAGCTAAGAATGCGTGGTTGGTGATCTCTTTCTGAATGAGGAAGATCCGCTGCTCGATCTTGCCTTCCGCGGGCCCTTGGACATAATTCTCCGGGACTTTGGGGTCTTCCACCAAAATAAGAGTCGCCGAACGGTAAAGCTTCGGCGTAAGCTGACAGTAGATCCAACCGGCCGTGAGGGAAAGAACCACTGCCGCGATGATGACCCATTTGCCTCGCCACGCGATTTCGGCGTACTGGATCAGCGTAGCAGTTGCCGATTGACCAACTTCTTGCTCCATTTCGATTAGCTTCGTCATATCGCTCCAGATGTTAGGTGGGCATTTCCCCTCGTTCAGATACCCTACCTGCCATTCCTATCTATTATCACTCCTATGTCTTACCTTCGCCGAACAGTGCGGCTCCTTTTATTGAACGGCCACCACCGGGGTTCTCATACCCGATTCGATTTCCTGCTTGATCAACTCGTGCGCCCAACCATTTTCGCGCTGAATCAAACGGGAATTGTTTTCCTCGCTGAGGAACTTAACGTTGCTATACATCGGGTCTCGATAGTCGATAACCTCGCCGTTGTCCAAGGCCGCGATGACTTGCTTGATTCCATCTTCCACGCTCCACAGGGGAATAAATTGGAGCATGGTTCTAATTTTCCTGAAGTCCACACGATAATTTCGGAAGTCCGTATCCGCCCCCATATCGACAACTTCCGACTTGGGCGTGAGCTCCTGTATAAGACGGGCAACGTCCACCAGCCGATAGTTCTGCTCGTTCGACCCCACATTGAAGACTTGTCCATGGATCAAGTCTCTTGGCGCCTCCGTCGCCTTCAACACAGCCAATCCAGCGTCATCAACATGCAAGAACGGTCTCCATTGTTCTCCACCGAACACGGTGATCTTACCCTCCCTCACCGCTTTGGCGGTCAGGAGATTAATCACAAGATCAAATCGGGTGCGGCCCGAGAGGCCATACACAGTGCCAAAGCGTAGGATGACAGGTGAAAACGAATCACTCGCCAGTTTCATTAAGATTCTCTCTGATGCCAATTTGCTACGAGCATAGAGGGAAATCGGATTCAGTGCGGAACGTTCGTCAAGAATATGGTCACACGCCCCGTACACGGAACACGTACTTGCAAAGTAGAATCGGCTTATGCCACTTCCCTTGGCAACCTCCGCGATCATGCGTGTCGCCATTAAGTTGACTTCGACGGTCAACTCCTGATCCAGAGAGCACGCCGGATCGCCGACTATCGCTCCGAGATGAATTACTTCGTCCACGTCTCTCATGGCCTGGACGACCTTATCGACGTTCCTGAAATCGGCGTGGACAATTTGCAAATTTGGGTGCCCTACCACGTTTGCGATAGGCTCCCTCCCAAAAAGAAATAGGTCGAACAGACGTACATGATATCCTCGCTTCAAGAGCTTAGGTAGTAAGCTCGATCCGATGTACCCGGCTCCTCCAATGACAAGCACGCGCTTTGGTCTTTGCTCTGTAAGATTCGACCTGTAGATGAGTGTTTCACTACGGGTGAGCATTCGCCACAGCATAGACCAGAGCCGCGCGGCAATGAGTAGCAGGCAAGTCAACAGCCAGCCCATGAACAAGACAGTGCGAGGAGCAGTAATGGAGCCTTGTGAAAGGAACGCGACACAAGCGAAGATAAGGTAACTCAAACTCACGGCTTGCGCGACAATCAATGCTTTATACCGGCCGCGATAATATCGGCCATGGCTGTAGAACCCGCTGGCGAAGAAAACGCAGAGGGAAATGGGTGTGAGGATCAAAGAAATGCCGACATATTCCACCACATATTCCGACAGCACCCCCTGTGGCGGGCCGATTCCCTTTATCCCAATTGCAACGATATAACGCGCCAACATAGCGCCAGCAAGCGCTGCGTTGACCAGAATAGCGTCGGCGACCAGGCGTAAAACAGTCTCCAGCGGCGAACGCTTCCTTTCAGTTGTAACCATTGCCAGTTACCTCCTATTTTCTGAGATCACGTTTCGCACCACGCGAATGACGTCTTGAACGTCCTCCTCAGCCATTCCCGGGTAAAGGGGTAAGGAAACAATTCGATCGTAAAGACTCTCCGCATTTTTCAGGTCTCCGCGTTGATATCCGAATCGCTCACGATAGTAGGGATGGAGATGGACAGGGATGAAATGCACGCTTGTCCCGATGTTTCGTGTTCGAAGCTCTTCAATAAACTGGCCTCGGTCGAGCCTGAGCCGCTCAAGTCCCAGTCTAATGACGTACAGATGCCATGCATGCTTCCGGCCAGAATGCACGATCGGCGTCTCGATCTCAGGCATTCCAGAAAACGCATCCGAGTACAATCCGGCATAACGCGCTCGCGACTCGATGAACCGGTCAAGCTTCTTAAGCTGGTGAATGCCTAATCCTGCCTGGATGTCAGTCATATTCGATTTGTAGCCGGGCTCTACAACCTCGTAATACCAGCTGCCGGAACCCATATAACGCTTCCACGCATCTCGACTCATGCCATGTAAACTCAAAAGCCGCATGCGTTCAGCGAGCCCATCATCAGCGGCCGCAATCATTCCGCCTTCCCCCGTTGTCATGTTCTTGATCGCGTAGAAACTGAAGCACACGACATGTTTGTCCGAACCAAAGACTTCTCTGTGGTGGGAAGCGCCAATCTTGTGGCCGCGATATTCAGCCCCGGTAGCGTGGGCTGCATCCTCAACCACAGCGAGATCGTAGCGTCGTGCGATGTCATAGATTGAATGCAACTCGCATGCATGTCCGCTAAAATGGACGGGCATGATCGCCTTGGTACGCGAAGTGATTGCACGCTCGATAGCATCTGGCCGCACATTAAAGTCCTCACCCACGTCGACCAATATAGGCCGCGCGCCTAAGTGCACGACAACGTTAGCCGAAGAACAGAACGTCAGCGTTGGGACGATAACTTCATCACCTGGACCGATACCCAGCGCTGTGAGAGCAATGTGGAGCGCAGCCGTACAAGAGCTGACGGCGATGGCATGGTTACATCCAATATAATGAGCAAATTCATTCTCGAATCGCTTGACCTTGGGACCGCTCGTGACCCAGCCTGAGCGAAGCGAGTCGACGACTTCCGCAATCTCTTCCTCACCGATAGAGGGCAGAGCAAATGGAAGAAATGTGGATCGAACAGGGGCACTCAAATCGTGTGGAGACATATGCGTCACCTCTTGTAAAAGTTGGAAATGAACCAGGAGCTGCGCCCTGCAGGCGAGTCCACGTGTACGTCAAATAATTCGGCGGTGAATACCTGCGCGGATGATGGGCGACAGGATTCGTCGGAGAAGCACTAGGTTGAAGTCGGAGAATAGCCCTCGCTGATGGAGAAGAAATCTCGACACATCACACACCCCCACCGAGACTGGAGGCTGAGGACCTATCGGAATCAGCCGTTCCAGCCGCAGTTTTTCCCGGTAACAGTTTGAGCAACGTTTGGAAGATCAATCGCAGATCCAATGCGAGGGAGGCTCGCTGGACGTATTCTTCTGCCAGCCGAAGTTTGTCTGGTAGAATGCGCTGGATATATTCGGCTTCAGGATTCTCCGCTGCCGCCAGAACCGCCGACTCATCGCGATACTTAATTGAGGCCAGGTCGGTGATCCCTGGTCGAACGGTCAGGATTATTTGATAGTTCTGCTGAAATAGCTCCACATACTTGCGGACTTCCGGCCGTGGTCCAACGAGGCTCATATCACCCTGTAAGACATTGATGAGTTGTGGGAGCTCATCCAGCTTCGTTTGTCGGAGAATTCGCCCCACGCGTGTGATCCGAGGGTCACCACCGGCTGTAAGCGCTCCGCCTTTCTGCGGCGCGTCGCTCACCATCGTGCGAAATTTGTAGATGAAGAAGGGGCGGAAGCCTCTTCCTATTCGCTCCTGTTTGAAGATGAATGGGCCAGGCGAATCAAGCTTGATGAGTACGGCCGCGACCACGAACAGCGGCCAGCACACGAGTAGGCCTAAGAGGGCTAAGAAAAGATCGAGCAGTCGTTTCATCATTGTGTGTGCAGTTGGATCAGTGCCGACTTATGGACGTCGCTTCGACTCGGCAGCACAACCGGCTCTATGCTGATTATTGAACCTTGACGACTTGCTTGATGGGAGTAAATCGAGAAGCAGTCAGGGTCGAGAGGAACGCAGTGCCCGGTGTAACGAAAACGAAAACCGGCTCAACGTTCGTGTCCAGCAAAAGAAGACGCATGCCTTAAATGACCGCCAACACCGCCAAGTCCGTGGCGAGAGATGCTCATAAAGCAGCACCCTCCCCTGACCTCACATCTGTTTCTTCGCAATGACGATAATTTGCCCGCGCAAACTGGGGTACTTCTTTTCCAGGGCCCTCTCTATGAATACACCGCAGAGAAAACTGAGGCAGCTGAATCTAAGATAGCCGGGGGGCGTACTATGGTGCTGAATCTCATATTCGAAGCCACAGCCGCTTAACTGTTCGGATATGGCCCTATCATCGTTGAGACGATAAAAGGTAGGAAATACTTCGTTATCTTCTCGACCTGAAGCGAAGTGATGAATGTAGAACTCGTGGAACCAGTGGGGAGTGATCTTGGCCGCCAGCATCGGGTAATAGAATCTGCTGGGTGTTGCGAAGAGCAAAAGGCCGCCCGGTTTCAGAACTCGTGAAATCTCCCGGTTGCAATTGATTGGCGATTCGAAATGCTCCGCCACAAAGGAATGGAAGACGATGTTGAATACACCATCTGGAAAGGGTAACGATTCAGCAGTGCCGACATACGCCTCATCCAGATGTGGGTTCGTCAGAACTCTTGTATCGGGGTCAATGCCTATGTATCGCGCAACCCGGCCCCGCAATTCGAAATGTTTTTGGTTCCCCAGTCCTGATCCCGCTCCGATTTCAAGAACACGGTCGCCTGCACAAACTCTCTGGCAGACGAGTTCCTCAAACAGATTAGGCCGGTAATCATGATAAAACCGCTGCCACAACTTGCCTACACCTGCTGGCACTCTACCGTCAATAATTCCTTCAGCGCGCATGCGATCCATAGCTGTATTCACCAAGATTGTGATCTAGGCTGCAGCAAGATAAAGAACAGCGTCGCCCCGAAAAGGGGCGGTAAAGTCTTGACGGCCACCGCCGGTAGTTGTGCCTGCCGCTGTCGTCTCACCCGTAATTGGATTGAACCATTCCACAGTCAATGCGCTCGACGCTGGTCCGAGATCCACGGTGACCGTACGACGAAACAGTTGTAACGATTTGATCCACGCCCGAAGACGATAAGAAGGCAAGAATTGTATATAGGGTTCCAGCCAATGAGATCCAAAGGGCAGGTACACAAGATGCTCAATTCCTGGATTCGCGAGGCAAAAGGTACTGGAGCATAGATCACCGTGCGGGACCATGGCCGCCAGGTTCATTTTACTTGCGTAAGAGCGTGTGTCACCCATCGCCAGGCGTGCCGTTTCAGCACCCGGAGGATCCTGTTGTCCGCCGGTTAAAAAGTCGAGGGGGTCCATGTAAATAGGATTCAGCCCGCGTGTAAACGTTTCCCACACCCAGTCGTGATCACCCCCGATGCCAAAAAAATGGTCGGTGTCACTCAGCACCACTTTCTTGCCGCTCGCAGGGGGTGGACTTGCGGCGTAGTTAGCCTTTTTGTCGTTGCTTGGTGAGATCCAGTCAGCCGGACTCGACAGTAATGCTTCTATGGCCCCGTCCCGGCTAGCGTCTTCCGGGCTGGTGTCAAAAGATGTCATTCCGACTGGATGTTGCTTTGGTTTCGTGGCCTCGTAGGTGTGAATGAAGCGGATCATGTGGTACTGCCAGTCCTTAGAATAAATCGCGGTCTCGTTCGTAATCTCATAGAGCACATTGTCGAGATCGTTGACTGTATCGACGACCTTCCGTACATAGGCCTGTTGCCGAGCCGTGATGGCCGGCACTTGCAAGGCATGCACTTCTCTCCCTTCCCCATCCCCGTCGGGATCCCCGTTGATGCCATTAATATTATTGGCCTGATTGAAGGGATGGAGTGGCCAGGGACTCCCGTATCCATGGTCGTAAATGCTCCACCCGTTAAAGAGCATAATCCCAACGTAGATCCTGCGGTCGCGGGCGGCGATGACACGGGACCGTAGCCGGTCAAAGTAGGCTTGGTTGAACTCCTCCACGTTAAACTTCGGTTTGCCATCCAACGCCATTCCCGGGCCTGTACGCGGGTAAGGAAGGAGATCCACATAGGTCCGATTGACTCCCCCCTCTGACGCCCACATCCGCATGAAGTTGTGATGATGCGAGGTCAAGAAATCCAGGTATCGGGAATAGTCGAATGCGTTCAAGGGTTGCCCGATTTCGCCACTGTCTAGCAGATTGTTCCAATGGTGGGAGCCGGTAAGATAGATCGCCTTGCCGCTCCCGTCGGTAAAGTATCGGGAGTTGGACGGATGAACCTTCAGGGGCCCAGTGGCTGGGGTGACTGGCTCTTTGCTCCCGAATACTTTCCGGTCCACAGGAGAAATGGAAGTTGCAGAATCCCGATTGCATCCTTGAATGACGAGCGCCGCGGCGCCAAGGATCACCGGGAACAGCCACAGAAACAATACTCCCACCTTCATCTCGATCCAGCACTATTCTGTGCCCCATGAAAAGGCGCTGTGACGATGGATAGGCCCCTCCGGACCGGAGGGAGAAGAGGACATGAGTCAGGGTTTCGATGAAAACTGCTGTCCACTCAGCGGGGAGCGGCCCACAGCCACACAGACAATGGAGCCATGGCCAGAAGTGCAACCGCTGCGATCGCCATGAAGACGGTCTTGCGGGTATCGTGGCTATGACGAATAACCAGCGGCTGATCCCGAAATGGTGCAACCGTCTTGTTTTCCGTCCATCTGAGCCCTAGCCAATACAGCAACGGAACGGTGACGCCATAGATGGTATAGCTGAACACACGATGGTCGGTACCTTCGGCAATCCCAAAGTGATCTCCAACGATCACGCCATACGCTCGGACACCGTTTGCCACCATCAGCATCACGGCACATATCGTGAGAAACGCAATACGACGAGCCGGTTGCCGATAGGTCAGCGTCGCGAAGGCATAGCCGAGCGCAAGACCGGGAAGCAGATAGCGTAAACCTCCGCAGTCAGGCGGCCACTTCCCAGGTGCCCGAGGGAATAGCGATGCGATAGTTTTCGTAATGGTACGGAATGCCGGTCAGCTGCAACCCGGCCATAATGAACCACGCGGTGAAGTCTTGGAGCCAGGGTTCGATGGAGGTCCCGACGGGAAGCAGAAACACAAGAAACCCCAACGGCCATGAGAGGACTCGAAAGATCTCCGTCCCCAAGATCGCCCACACCATGCTGGGGAGCGCCGCCACGACTGCAGCCTGTTGAAGCACCACTAGGTTCAACAGGTATCCCACGACCCAGCCACTTCCCGTTAGGAGGAGAGCTCCCACACCCCATGCGCTTGGGACCGGCATCAACGATACCAGCTTGTGACGATAGCACCAGATGAGATAGCAGGCTGCGGGCAGCACCAGAAAACCATGTCCAAACGTTCTCGATCTTCCCCATACTTCTATCATCGATCGCACGGTGGTCCAGAACAGGCCAATCACACACAGGCTTGCCGCGAGCACAATCAGACCCGTCACTTGCCACTCGGTCGGGATGGGCAAGTCTTCTGCCGGAATGACATCTGTGGTCGCGTTGCCAGCGCCTTCTCTCATGCACCCACCTACGTCGTGCTTTGGTCGTAAAGGAATAAGAGATGACGGAAGAGGTCACCGGAAAGAAAAATGCTCTCCGTGGGATATCTAGATTTAGGGAATGGACACCGTGTTGAGGAAGGAGCGAAAACTTCTCACCGGCTGAGTCACCGGGAGTCGGATACAGGTAATCTTAATATTTTTGATGCTCTTAGGTCCGTCGTGTTGGACCCAATCGCAAAGTTATGAATTCGGCAAGAGCTTAGGGTCGTGGATCTCTCGTGCGCCGAACCATCAGCCAGGCGAAACCCCCGCCGAACAAAAGCAGGGTCCCGGGAACGGGAACGCTGCCCCACCGTTACTATTGACCGTTAGTATATTGATATTCGTACTTGTACTTGTTCTTATTGTCCTGCTTGTCATTTTTCGCGTCAATAAATTTAGATTCGTTCTTGTTCTTGTCGTCCGGCTTGTCATTTTTCGCGTCAACCTGTGAGACGAATAATCCGATAGACAAGATGAGAGCGAATAGGCCCAGTGCCACGCCTCTCATGGGTCGACCTCCTTGATAGTATGCACAGGATCCATCGAAAAACATATTCTCTATCCCACTAGGATAATGCTCTCATCGACCGACGCGATCGGTACCACCATGCTGTCAGCATGGTAACTCCCACACCGGAAAGTTACAGCGTCCCCGGTGCGCGAACCTTTGCTTGACACTCTTGGCTGTTCACGTGAACACTTCCTTCTATCGCGATCAGGAAATAACGATCTTCGGTGTTGTCTAAACGGGAATCGTGTGGTTCATAGAGAGTCATTATTTTCCGGCCCAGTATTTTATGAATTCTCCTTTTTTTACCATCCCCAGTCAAGACATATTCGAGGGTGACTACTTAGCGAGAGAATCCTGGACACTCTGACAGTCGGACGCCTTAACCATACCCCTAAACCGCGCCGGAGACCGATATAGGTGACGGGATAGTCGGGGCAGGGACACGGGCTTCAGGACGGACTTCGTGTAACGCATTCGGGAGATCCTTAACCTTCGTGCTGCCGGCATACCCATTTCGCCTCCTCACCCATTTGAGACGAGCTGAGCGAGTCGACAATCCGTGACGCTGCCAGACATACCGGACCGTCGTCGGCGTGACACTGATCCCTTCCGACTTCATAGTCCCGGCGAGCCCGACGTAGCTGATAGTAGGATTTGCATGTGTTTTCAGTAAGATCTGATTCTCAAGTTGAAGAGGCGTGCGGTTGGGCATCCCTGGCTTACGGCGCACCCGTGGCGCCAAACCTTCCTTGCCGGATGTTTGATAGGCTTTCTTGAGGACATAGAACTGCGAACGGCTCATCCCGGCTAACTTGCACACTCTGGCAACGTTCTTGAATTGAGCGACAATTGCAAGAATAGCTAGTCTGGCTTTGATCAACTGCTCTCGGCTCGTCATCAGCAGTACCTCTGGAATTGCAAGGAACTGAGGTTCGATCTCTTGTGTCAGATCGCGCCCTCGCCTGCCTGGACATAACCACGATGAGCGGCTGTCCTCAGATCTCCAACTAGCAGTTCTGGCATACATTGCACGCCCGATCCCGCGACCTGAATAGTGGTCCACTTCACGCAACTGTGGATTGCGAAAATTCATCCGCGCAGAGCCGGATCCAGAGGCCATAGGAAGCTTAATAGAAAATACTTATGTAGCAACTGGTTCTGCTGTCGCATCGGCGCGACCAGGAATATACGGTGTATAAGTGAGGAGGGCACGTGCGTCCGGTCCCAAATGAAACAACGCATCCAGCATGCTCAACCCGGGCACGAATTCCCCGTGAAGCTGCCTGTACGCCATTGGTCGATAGCTACGGATATCAAGCTCAATCCCATTGGCAAGGAAGGCCTCCGGATCTTGATAGTTTGTCCCCCCCGCTCCAGAGACGTATGTGGTTCCATCGAGGTTCCGGACGATGTCAATCAGGCGCTGTGTGCTAGTACCTGCTCCGGGTAGATCCGATTCGAGATGGAACCGCGGAGATAGTCCCAAGTAGCCGGCCAGCGCACGGATAAGCCGGATGTTGAACGGGGCTAGAAATTCCCCGGGATTCTCGTAGATCGGCCGCAGAATAGTCATCACGTCGTTGTAAAAGGGACAGCGGGCGTAGTTCGCCCGCAATGTGCCCAAATGCTTTCTCGTCCAGGTACGATCAGCAAACTGCACGGCACGTATCGGCTGGCCCTCATCACGTTGAACCGGTACCGTGATCCATTCGGCGCCTTCTCTGCCTCTGACTTGAACCCGCGACACATAGCTCCGCCCGATCGGCATTTGACAATCATCAAGGAAGACAAACACGTCAACGGAGGCCATTTTCGCGAAATAGCCCACCCAGGGAGCATAATTAGGTTGATGAATGCCTACGCGTACCAAGTTCCTCTCCTTGTGTGATCCTAAAGCGAGTCTACTTTCGCAATTTAGCCATAATCACTGTTCCAACCATCTGCCCGTTCCAACAGACACTTTCCCGTAATACGCCTTCCTGCTCGAATCCGGCATGCTTGAATAGATTCAGACTCGCTTCATTGGTCTCCACGATGTGGACCCACACACGGTGGTAGTTGAAGTGATCAAATAAGACCTTCAGGGCCAAGCGCAGCGATCTCGATGCCAACCCCTTGCCTCGAAACTCAGCGACGCCAATAGTGATGCCTACCTCCACGCTGCGATTCACGAAGTCGAAATTCTTCAGGCTCAACAGACCAATGAGCGTCCCATCGTGAAGGTCGATCGCGAGCTTCTTCCGGCCGTCGTCCTGACGGGTTCGCTCAAAATGCTCCTGTTGCTGTGAGGATGAGACCGGCCAGGATACCGAGAGATATCGGGCTGTTTCCGGGTCATTGATCCACTGCCGCAATGTTTCTATGTCGTTAACTTCTACCGCCCGGAAACGAACGACTCCATCCGTGAATTCCATTGCTCAGCTCCATTGGTTGCCAGAACTTCGAGTATCTTCTCCGCCGTGTGCCCAGTTCCAAAAATATCGTGCTTATACGCGCTCGGATCAGGTGCGATCGTTAAAACGTTTGCCAGGATCCTGGCCCTATCCGGCCCAGCGACCACATTCCAGTCACCGTCCAGTGTTTCGATCCACTCTGTCTGATAATCGAGCGTGATGCATGGTTTCTTAAAGTAGTAGGCTTCCTTGATCACACCACCGGAGTCTGACAATACCAGCCGAGAGTGGGACAAGAGAACAAGCATCTCGGAATATTTGACAGGAGATACGACGATGAGACTGGCGCCAGGCTTCGTCAGGTCATCGAGGCCATGCTGTTTAATCGCCGATCGGGTCGAAGGGTGCAGGGGGAGAATGACCGGGAAGGGCATCTCTCGAAGAGCCTCCAAGACGTTGCGGAGCAACTCCGGTCGTTCGCGAATGATGGATCGATGAGTCGTTGCCAATGCAAATCCGTTCCTCACAAGGCCAAAGGCACCGAGGATCTTGTTCACATATCCTTCCGAAAGCCGATCCAACACGCGCACTGTCGCATCCAACATGATGTCGCCCACCATGACGGAGCGCTGTAAAAGCCCTTCTTCCTTGAGAATCTCCATGGCCGATGCCGTAGGGGCAAAGCATACATCGGACAGATGATCCGCGACGATCTTGTTCACTTCCTCAGGAATGCTTCGGTTGTGCTCCCTCAAGCCGGCCTCGACATGCGCCACTGGAATTTTCAGTTTGGCGGCTGTCAGCACACCGGCCAGTGTGGAATTGGTATCCCCGAATACCACCACCCAATCAGGCCTTTCCTTTTGCATGGCTCGTTCCAGCCCGACCATCATCTTCGCAGTTTGGACGGCATGAGAGGCGCTCTTAACGGCCAAATTGACTTTTGGCTTGGGAATATCAAGTTCGTCAAAGAATGACTGTGAAAGGTCGTAATCGTAATGCTGTCCGGTATGGACGATAATCTCTTCAAATCCAGGCCTATCAGGGTTGGCATTCCACGTCTGAATAGCCCAACTCATCGCTGCAGCTTTGATAAATTGGGGCCGCGCCCCGACGATGATCAGGAGCTTGCCCCTTCTTTCAATGCCCGGCTTCTCCATTCGTATAGATCTCCTTTTCCGTCTTATCGGAAAATCATTCTCAGCACTTCGAAAGATTCAGCCCATTTGCAATGACCCTGTTCTCCCCTCACTCTAGCTAAAGACTTGACGAATTCTGCATCGACATAACCCCTATGAGCCTGTGTCTTATACATCTTCAAGGCCGAGATCTTTCGTTCCACATGCCGCTCTTGCAGCACGTTGAAGGACGTGGACGGAAACTCAAATGTATCCCAGGGCAAGTCGTAACCTAAACAGGGATAGCCCTTGAACGCCCGCATGCCTTCATTGTGAATCACCTGGTGATCCTGGTGTAACGCGCGACTACAGGGCATGAATACCCAATCAGGGTTGATCTCGTATCGCAACTTGATCATATATTCGAGGATATCCTGCCGCACCTCACCAAAGCGTCGAACCTTGTGGCGGAGGACGAAGATATCCTTTTCTTCCAGACCAAGCACAGCAGTTGCCGCGTAGAGTTCCTTGAGTAAGGCTTCCGGCTCGAATCCTTCAGGGACGGAATCCTCGCAGATCGAAAAGGCCGCATAGTAGACACGGCAGCCCGACTCGATAAGTTTGCACATCGTTCCACCACAACCGAGCTCACCATCGTCGGTATGAGGAGCTAAAATCAAAACTTTACCTATGTTGGTTATCATCGATGTCCTGCCTTTCCTGGGCTAGCAATCTGCTCTTTTCTATGACGTGCACTGAAGACAAGCATCGTCCTCAAAATTTTTCACCACGTTGCTCCTCTGAACCAAGACCGCCGGATGAGAGACCATCCTGAATCCCAAGAGCTTCATGATCCGCGTATGCGGAGCGAAGATCAGGATCACCTACGCGCTTCAATGAGTTGCGCGACGTTTCTGGACGCTTCTCCCCTTTTCCAAGTCCATCCGGTTCGTGAGCCCGGACCCGCTTCATCGACAGCCTGGAGTATTCGCTGCGGGTTAGCACCGACGAGGCGGTTCCAACCGCTCTCCACGGTCTCCGCCCACTCCGTATCATCACGCAGGGTCAGGCAAGGAACCTGAAGCCAACAGGCCTCTTTTTGCACGCCTCCCGAATCGGTCAAGATCAGGCGAGCCATTGACTCCAAGGCCATCATGTCGATGAACGAAACTGGGTCTATTCGAAGGAATCGCTCGCAGCGTTCGATGGAGAGTTTGGCGAGTTGCTTGCGCGTCCTCGGATGAGTTGGAAAGACAACTGTATGCCCTGCTTTGGCCAGCGCAACAAGAGCCGTCACAATGCCCTCAAGCCTCTGGAGCTGATCTGTATTCTCCGCCCGATGGACGGTCGCCAGAAGATATCCGTGTGGTTCAAGCATGAGACGATCAAGAATTGTCGACATCTGCTTGGCTCCCTCAACGCTGTCCAGAAGCGCGTCGTACATGACGTCGCCCACCAGATGAACCCCTCCGGTAACGCCCTCCCGTCGAAGGTTCTCCACGGCTGTCTTTGTCGGACACAACAACAGATCGGAGAGATGGTCCGTCATCACACGATTGATTTCCTCAGGCATCCTCCGATTGAAGCTTCGGAGTCCTGCTTCGACATGAGCAACCGGCAGGTGAAGCTTGGCCGCCGCCAGAGCCCCGGCGAGGGTGGAATTGGTATCGCCATAGACCAAGACCACGTCCGGCTGTTCCTTCAGCAGGATCTCTTCGATTTTCGTGAGCATCTCACCAGTCTGCCGTCCATGAGGCCCCGATCCGACGCCGAGGTGGTAGTCTGGTTCGGGAATCCCCAACTCGCGGAAGAACACCCCGCTCATGCTGTCGTCGTAGTGCTGTCCAGTGTGGACCAGGACTTCCCGCGCGACGCGCCGCAGTTCACGAGACACGGGGGCACATTTGATGAACTGCGGGCGTGCCCCGATGATCGAGACGACCTTCATTGTGCGAGACCCTCTCGTACAGTATGTACAACGTAATGTTGTTGGTCCTCGTTCAACTCAGGATAGATGGGGAGCGCTACCAACTCGCGACAGGCTCGCTCGGCCTCAGGATAGTCTCCGTCTTTGTGCCCTAGACTCAGAAGGCACTCTTGTTTGTGGAGCGGAACCGGATAATAGATCTCGGTCCCGATTCCTTTCGACTTGAGATAGTCGCGTAAGGCATCGCGTTTGGGGACTGCGATCACAAATTGGTTATAGATGTGGTAGTGGCGCACCCCTTTCGACTTGTAGATCGCTTGAGGCAAGCGAACGCCGAACTCAGATTCGACTTTCAACTCTCCGAAGAGTCTCTCATACAGCTCAGCGTGTTTTTGCCGCAGAGCCGTCCATCGGTCCAGATACGGCAACTTCACGTTCAACACGGCTGCCTGCAACGTATCGAGCCGGAAGTTCCCGCCGATCACGCGGTGATAGTATTTCGGCTTTCCGCCCTGTACACGGAGCACCCGCAGTCGCTCGGCAAGCTTCTCGTCATTTGTGACCACCATTCCCCCGTCCCCTAGCCCACCGAGGTTCTTGCTGGGGAAAAATGAGAAGCAGCCTACGGTTCCCATACTGCCCGCCCGTCGTCCATCTCGGTACTCGGAGCCGATGGCTTGCGCGGCATCTTCAACCACTGCCAACCCATGTCGCGCCGCCGCCTGAAGAATCGGGTCCATATCGGCACACTGGCCGTAGAGATGCACCGGAATGATGGCCCGCGTGCGAGAGGTGATCGCAGATTCAATTCGCGAAGGATCGAGATTGTAGGTCACCGGATCGATATCGACAAAGACCGGCTTGGCTCCCAGCCGTACTATGGTCCCCACAGTGGCGAAGAAGGACAAAGGAGTCGTAATCACCTCATCACCGGACTTGATGTCCAGCGCCATCAGAGCAGCCAGGAGGGCATCGGTTCCAGAGGACACGCCCACTCCGAAACGTGTCTGGCTATAGGCGGCGATCTTTTCTTCAAGCTCGCTGACCTCATTTCCTAAGATAAAGTTGTTCTTGTCGAGCACCTGCTCGATTGCCGCAAGCAGATCCTTGCGAATTGGTTGGTGTTGGGCCTTCAGATCGAGTAATGGAACATTCACAATAGCACCTCCTGATAGAGTTGCACGGTTATCTGGCCAGGAATTCACTGCTGATCTGGCTTTCAGCCACCAACCGCCGGCTTCGGCTAGCGCAATCCTCGCCCACCTCTGACGGTACTCGCCGCTGGGACCGGATCAGGGAGCAACTTCAGTCTCAGCCGAGTTGCGGTCTCTCGGTGAAACAGCGGAGGGGTTGACCGAGACCATCGGTTCGAGAATGAAGGTGAGAGGCACGAGCGCAGTCCTTCAAGACTCCGGTCAATCCCTGGAAGCAATCAGCACATCAGTCTCCGGAGAAACTCGTGGGGTCCGCTTGCCCTCCCGGCATGCCCGCATCCGCCTGAACAAGGTCAGATAGTCTTCGGGTTGACAGGAGAAGAATGCTTCGGCATAGCCCCTAGCTCTCTGATGGAAGAAAGACCGATAACTGTTGAGACTCATAATTCCCCGGGCATAGTCCATGTGGCAGAGCTGACTCTGAAAGAGATCAATGGCCTCTTTCTTGGTCTCGATCACATCGCTGATATCAACGATTCTATTCGCATAGAGGGGCGGCCAGATCTCATAGCCCCAGCAAGAAAAATGGGGCAACGTTCTCCCCGCATTGTAGATGGCATCACGAAACACGCAGTTTGTCTGCCAATGATCGATGTGATTTTCGAGCAAAGACGGCAGATAGACACGATCAGGCTTCGCACGTTCCAGAACTCTGCGCAGCTTCTCGACCGCCTCCTGGGAACTTCGCAGTTCCCCATCCGGGAAATCCAAATACACCAGCTCCTGGACACCAAGTATCCTCGCCGCTTGTTCCGCCTCACTCTTGCGCCGCGCCACCACACCCTGCTCAGCCTTCCAGATTTCTTGTTCGCTGAGGGGACGTCCATAGATGGACGGATCGCCTTTCCGTCCATCCGTCATATAGACCACCGTGACTTGCGCACCGGCCTGAACATGCTTGGCAAGCACTCCCCCACAACCAAAGACTTCATCGTCCATATGGGGGGCCAAGACGAGAACATTTCCCCCCGGAACCTCCACATCCAACTGCGGCAAGGCATTGAAATGACTGAAGAGCGCATATGCATGCAGCCCCTGCCTGCTCGCTGCCGGGAACAAAATGCGACTGATCCGTCGCAGCACCCTGCGGCGTAACGATTTTAAGGCGCCTATTCTCACGTTTTTAATCCCACGTGTCCTGGTCTAGCCCGAATTATTCATGAACGCTTCCGCTGCAATCGTGGATTCGCCACCACGACGTTCTTCCTCGCTCGTCGTTCGTGAAGCGTGAAGCGCAGGACGGAACGAATGGCCCCTGTCGTCGGATGCGAGATACGCTTCACGAGAAACGCTCCATCAGGAGATTTCGTCACGAACCCTCAGGAATAATGCAGGGCCGCCCGATCGTCATCAGAGCCGCACCACGACGACCGTAGTCCCCTGTTCCGTCACTCGTGGCACGTATGTGTCTCACAGTCACTGGCACACCTTGGCGACACCGGACGAGGCCTTCACATACTTCTTGGTACATAGACAAGTGGCCTGCTCATTGTTCCAAGCCAGCTTGAGTCCGCATTCACACATCCAGCCCTTGACGATGGCCGGCGAGCCGAACACCAGTGCATTATCCGGGACATCCTTGGTGACGACGGCTCCTGCTCCGACAAAGGCGTACCGTCCAATCGTGATCCCGCATATAATGGTGCAGTTGGCACCGAGGGTTGCACCCTGCTTCACCAGAGTCGCTTTCAGTTCTCCCATCCGGGGGATTTCGCTGCGCGGATTGAAGACATTCGTGAAGACCATCGAGGGTCCGCAGAAGACAGAATCTTCTAACGTGACCCCTTCATACACGGAGACATTGTTCTGAATCTTGACTCCGTTTCCCACGTTCACATTTGGTCCCAGGACAACGTTCTGCCCGATCTTGCACGCTTTGCCGATCCTGGATCCTTTGAGAATGTGGGAGACTTGCCAAATGCTGGTCCCCTCGCCGATCTCAACATTCTCATCGATGAATGCGGACTCGTGCGCAAAGAACTTCCTGGAAGTGGGACTGGTCCCTGCCTGCATCTTGCGCCGGCCGTTGTCTTCGAGCACTGTTTGGCATCGCTCAAGCACCGAGAGCACGCGTAGACCTTCCTCTCCATCGGTTCTTGGACGACAACGGGTCCTAACGGATTCCAGGAAGTGCAAACACTCTTCTCGCAGAGGTTCCTTCGTCTCCAGTTCGACCGGCTGTGCCTCAGCCCGACTCGCAATCGGGATCTGGCCCTTCCATTGGATCGAGTGCGGATACAGCAGAAGTTTGTCTTTCTTTTCCATGTCATCAAAGACAGCCATCTTCCGATCCCCGACGACGATGAGTTTTTGCTCCTTAAAAGGATGGAGCCACGACACAAAGATGTGCGCCTTGACCCCACTGGGAAAGGAGAGCAGCGTCACGGTGATGTCGGCGATCTGCTCGTGGAGATAGTTACCACCCTGCGCTGCGACAGAGTGGGGGGTTTCCCCCAGGAGTCCGAGAATCACCGAGATATCATGAGGAGCAAAGCTCCAGAGGATGTTTTCCTCACGGCGAATCTTCCCGAGGTTGAGACGGTTGGAGTAGATGTACTGGATGCGGCCAAGTTCTCCGCTCTCGATCAGTTCTTTGAGTTTGAGAATGGCGGGATGGTACCAGAGCAAATGCCCCACCATCAGAATGCGCCCTCGCTCCTTCGCTAAGGCGACAAGAGATTGTCCTTGTTCTGCTGAGAGGCACAACGGTTTTTCAACGAACACATCTTTGCCGGCGAGTAGGGCCTCTCGAACCATGAGCCCGTGGGTCTCGGCAGGTGTGGCGATGGCCACCGCCTGGATTGACGCGTCGCATAGGACCTCTGCAAAGGATGTGAGAGTCCGGCACAGGGGATACTGCACACCAAGCGCACGAAGTGTCTCAGTGTGGCTGTCGCACACTGCTGAGAGAGCGCCGAGGCCGGCAAAGTTTCGGACGAGGTTCTTCCCCCAGTATCCGGAGCCGACCACTGCCACCTGAGGACAGGCCAATTCTTCAACATTCGTCACGCCTGTCTGACCTTGCACCGCCGTCAATGTACCGGACATGATTTCCATCCTTTCTGTAGAGCGAGACCGCGGCTGTGCCGGCGGCACTCGATGGAATGTATAGCGAGAAGCTCCCGCATTTACCCTGCGCGGAATGCTCGTTCGCGATTAGTGACTCTGCTTGCTTAGGATCTCGGAATGTGGAACAGGCTTTGAGAGGGAGTCTGAAGTCTAACGTGTGGAGGTTAAATTCGGGCCATTGCTGCGAAGAAAGCAGGTCTTGCATCCGTTGTCCGCTAAAACGATTGACAAATGACCGGAAGCGCTGTTCAAACCATCGTCGGCCTATGCCCTGATGGAGACGGACCCTCAGCGGGAGCGCGAGGGGTATCTGCGTCAGTTCGTGAACGTCGAACTCGTAAGGATGACAATAGAAGACGAAGGGCGCATTCGCCATCGCCTGGCTTGCGAAATATCGAGTCAGGGATCCCGGTAGCAGACGGTGATATCCTCCGCCGCCTATGGGCCAGTTCCTCCCAAACCATGAAACCGTGGCCAGAGGAGCTTCCAGGATCGTGCGTCCGTCCGCAAGTCTGACCTGCACAGGTTGGACCGGCCACTCCGGAATGCCATATCGCACGAGACGAACCGGGACCACGCTGGAGTCATACTCAAACCCGGCTTCCGCAAGAGCGTCAAAAGCCCACAACGTATTCCGGACGATCGAAAAGTCAGGCGCCCGATACCCTTTGACTTTCTCTCCAGTGATCTGTTCCAAGAGGTCTTTGGCGCGGCGGAGGTCGGACAGAAATTCGTCGGGGGACAGCTGCGCAATTTCCACGTGTCCATAACCATGGCACGCCACTTCATGGCCGTCCGCCTGGATCTCCTTGACGACATGCGGGAAGCGTTCGGCGAGCTTGCCGAGGACAAACATCGTCGCTCGAACGTTCGCTTCTCGCAGAATGCGAAGGACGCGTCGCGTATTGTCGACCGCGCGCTCCGTGATCGGAAGATTTCGATCCCAGGTAGACTGAGGCCAGTCTTCCACATCAATGGAGATGACCGGAGGGCCGTAGCTTATGGTCTCAGACATACGTGAAAGTCCATGCCGGCACCCGGGATTGTGTGAATGCCAATGTTCGTACAGCCGGCAGCCGAACAGTGCATGCGAGTGCGCACAGCGTTATAGAAATAGTCACGACAGCGGCTCAGTCGGGATAGCAGTTTCCGGAACGGGGTTCTGAAGCAGTGTTCGCTGGGAATGGAGTCGACAGTACGGTCTTGACCGGCACCCACGGAGGCTCAAGAAGGATTGAGCTTATTCTGCTGCCATGGACCGGTAAATGAGTTCATGCGCTCGCGGCCGTCTCAAAAGGAGGACACCGTACCCGGATTTATGCCTTGGTTAACAGGTTATGCCTCCATCAACGACAATGGTCTGTCCTGTAATGAAGGCGGATGCAGGCGACATAAGAAAGGATACGACTCCAACGACATCCTCCGGGAGGCCGAGACGCCCCATTGGGGTACGTCGCGTGATCTGGCTACGTTGTTTTTCGTCAAGTTTTCCCGTCATCTCGGTATCGAGGTATCCTGGTGCAATTGCATTGACTCGAATCTTGCGCGGACCAAGTTCTCGTGCCAGGGCGCGCGTCATCCCATCCAATCCTGCTTTGGTTGCACTATAGACAGCCAAGCCTGCATACCCTCGAAGGCCAATGATGGAAGAGATATTCAGCACGTTCCCTCGACAACGTACGATCATCCGTCGAACCACAAGGCGGGTTAGAAGTATCGTCCCGGTAAGATTGACGGAAATGAGTTGTTCAATTTGTCCCGGGGGCATTGTGGCCAGAACCCCATCAGATGCAATTCCCGCGTTGTTGATCAACACCTCGATCGGCCCGATGTCCTTCTCAACTGTCTTGACGACATCCTCGAGCGTATCTCTTTGGGCCATGTCCCCATAGAAGTAGAACAGCCTATCGCGATATTCCTCCCGCAGGCGCTCGAACTCCTCCGTCACCGAACGGCTGAACGTGGCCACCTGGTAGCCCTCTTTCAGCAGATGTTTGGCGATCGCCAAGCCTAAACCACGACTACCGCCGCTGACGAGGACGAGAGGGGCTTCGTTCATTCTGGCTGCTCGCTTCTTACAATTTTCGAGGCGTCGTTGATCATCATTTTCGGCACAACTCGAACAATCCTAGGAACCTCGTGTGGTTGCAATGTCCGGCTTGCCGCCCGCCGCAGTTCAGCGCCTATGGTCTCTTCAGACACTGCCGGGCGCAAGGACTACATCTGCGGCAACAAGGTGTCCGGTTACAGAGCTTTTCTTCGCATACACCCGAACATCAATGATTCCCGGCAGGCCGCGGAGTATCGCCTCAACCAGCAAGGGGGATACCTTCCTCCCCCCTACGTTAATGACATCATTCCTGCGTCCTTTAAAAAGCACGCGATCCCCACACACTTCCACCAGGTCACCGGTTGCCATCCACCCGTTCGACTGCTCACAGAGGGGCTTCTGTTATCGTACGAGATCATCCGATTGCGTCCGCGAGCCATAAGCTCACCGTCAACGATTCGCAAGGCTATGCCCTCCTCCGGCGGCTCTTGGAGGAACCTGGCGGGAAAACCCTCTCTTCCATCGGTGACCGAGAGATCATCCAGT
>CAVREB010000006.1:0-61874 GCA_963720035.1 uncultured Nitrospiraceae bacterium
AACCGTTGGCTTCCGTGAAGACTTTTTCCAAGTCTGCCACATTCGCCGCGCGATAACCGGACTCGGATGGTGGATTGTTGACGATACCGACCTTGATCAGCTTGGGCCCGGCCGGTGTGCATGCGACCATCGCCAACACCATTACGATCGTTAAGAGAATCGCCAGAGTCTTTTTCATTCTTTGATCTCCTCCCAAATCTGGTATGATGAAGGTTTACCTTCTCGTCGTTTTGGTTATAACATGCATATATGTCATAAACAATATCATGGGAAGAACCTCATAAGAATTTTAACCTTCTCGATTAGATAGTGAACTATAGGAAATTTTCATCTCGCAACGTTGCCTGGACCGGCCGTAATTTTTCAGACGTCTACAATAAAAAAACAACCGCCGCTAAAAGCTATCAGTATCCTCTGCCGTCAATCATCGCTTGCGTGATGGTGAAGCAGTCGAACTGGGTCTCATCGATATATTTTTCCCGCTCGACCGTTCCCCGCGCTGCAGCCGCTTGATAATCTCGTCCACATAGGGGCCCTGCAGCGGGTTGCATTCCACATTCAGCGCGATTTTCCCCTCCAGGCAGTATTCAAGCCCGAGCTTTGTCGCGTCGAACGAGATGACGATCACGCCGTCGTCCGCGTTGCAGTGTAAGCCCCGCCTCTTCCATCGCGTCGATCGCGCCAAGCGCCTCGCCGTCGTTCTCGCAATAAACGACGTCGATATCCTTGGTCTGCTTCAAAATTGCGCCCATGACTTCGTAAGCCTTGGCCCTCGTGAAATCGCCGCATTCCTGCGCGACCATGTTCCAGTTCGGATGTTGCGCATGATCGCCTGCTCCAGCGCGGCGGTCCGGCCGATCTGCGCGGAGGAGCCGATCGTTCCCTGAATGTGGACGATCCGGACGGGCTCTTCCGTTCTCCCCTGTTTTTCCAGCAGATTCTCCAGCCATTGTGACGGCTTTTTCGCCTTCTTTGCGGAAGTCGGAGCCGATATACGCCGTATACAGGCTTTTGTCCTCCACCTTGATGTCACGGTCGATGACGATCACCGGTATATCCGGCGTCCTTCGCTTCCTGCAGAATCGAAGTCCCAGCCCGTTTCAACGCTCGGAGAGAACACGATATAGTCCACGTCCTGCTGGATAAAGGTGCGAATCGCCCGGATCTGGTTTTCCTGCTCATTTCGCGCGTCGTCAAAGATCAGCTCATATCCGTTTTCTTCGCTCAGCGCGTCCTTCATGCTCTCGGTAGTTGGCCACGCGCCACTCCGACTCCGCGCCGACCTGCGAAAACCCGACCACGATCGGATTACCTCGGATTTCGTCCGCCGTGGGCTGTCGCTGCTCCGGACCACAGCCCGCAAAGCAGAACCGACAGAAGCAGTACGAGCGATCGCGAGTATTCTCTTCTTCATCTCCCATCTCCTTGTCGCTCGTCTGCATGGGAATTGTCACGATGATCCTTGGTGCCGACATCCGGCGTGCTTTCCAGCAGCCAGACCGTATTCCCCGCCGAACAGTATCTGAATCCTCTGGTGCACCGGTCCTCAGGCCGAACCCTTCGCGCTTGCCGTTCGACAGCAGAGATCCCGCACCTCGTCCAGGCGTTCTTCCGCCATGCCAGGCCCGTCGTCCGCTACTTCCAGATAATCAGGCGTTCGTCCTCCGCGCGGCCGGTCACGCGGATACAGCCCTTTGCGGCGTCTGATTCTTGATGCCGTGATACAGCGCGTTTTCCACCAGCGGCTGCAAGTGTCAGCTTCGGCAGGATGTAAGCTTTCAGCTCTTCCGGAATGTCGATTTCATATTCCATCAGATCCCGGTAGCGCATCTGCTGGATTTCCAGATAGCTTCGGATGTGCTGCTGCTTCCTCCTTGAGCGTGATGACGTTCTGTCCGCGGCTGAGCGAAAAGCGGAAAGAATTCGGAGCAGGCTGCTCACCATCGTGACCGCTTCGCTGATTTCCCTGGACTCGATCAGCCAGATAATGGTATCCAGCGTGTTATAGAGAAAATGCGGATTGATCTGCGCCTGCAGCAATGCCAATTCGGTGCGCCTGCGCTGCTTTTCCTGCTCGGTGTTCTTATCGATCTGCCGCTTGAGATGCCCGACCATGCTCTCGATGCCATCCGATAGAAGCTGCACTTCCTCCACATCGGCCTGAATCGGTTCGCAAACGAGCAGGCTGCCCTTGCCGATCGCTTCCAGGCGCTCGCAGATCCTGTCGATCGGATCAACGATCCTGCGGCTTAGCTTTCTCGAATTGGTCAAAAGGAAATACAGCAACACCAGCGACAAAACCACGACTACGCCCATCAGAACGATCATGTTCGTAATCATGGTCGACTGCAGGGCGTTCAGATGCACCGCCTCGTAATACAGATAGGTGTACATGTACTCCTGAATCAGGTCCGTCAGGATATAGATGTTGTTTTCCAGCTGATCCATGCGGGAATCGTACTCCTTCGTTTCCGCGATCTGTTGCATCTTATCCTCCAGGTTTTGGCACAGGTTCAGCACGCTGCTGATGGCGCGGAGACTGTCCTTTTCCGTCGTCGTATCGATCAGTTTTCGCGCAATCGTCTCCGCGGACTGCACCTCTCTCGGTCGGCAGGCCTTCCGAATACTGGCTGTCGATCACGTAATAGTACATTTTCAGATCGATGTCGTCCTTGAAGTTCCGGTTGAAGTCCGATGCCGTCGTGACGTTGTTCAGGATCGCGTTGATACTGCAGCGCATACCCGATCCCGATGGACGCGATCAAGATGATGACGATCATCAGCGGTAGCGCGACGATCAGGATCATCTTCCAGAGTTTGCTCTGCATGGTCATTTTTCCGTTTTTCGCTTTCCGCCGGAAATTTACGTTCACTGCTTGTCCTCCTCTGCGATATTCACTGGGCGTGCAACCCGATAACTTTCTTGAACACAAAGCTGAAATAATGCGGGTCCCTATACCCGACGGCGAACGCGATCTCGCTGGAACGCTTATCCGTTTGGCGGAGCATGCGTTTCGCCTCGCCGATCCGTTTACTGGTGAGGTATTCTACAAAGGTTTGCCCGACTTCCTGGCTGAACATCGCCGAAAAGTAGTTTGGGCTGATGTTCACTTTTCTGGCCACCCTGTCGAGCGAAATCGACTCCTCCGGATAATGCTCGTCGATGAACCCGATCGCCTGGTTCAGCAGTTCGCGCTGCTGTTTTTTGCTTTCGCGGTCGCGCAGCTCGATCGCCTGCCCCATGACCTGGCGCGCGTACTGCCGCGCTTCCTCCGGCGTCGACACGTTGTCCTTCGGCCGAAGCTCCAGCGACCAGAAGCTGTCCGCACGGCAGCCGATCGAATCCAGGTACTCCGCCGCCGCGAAGTAAACCGTCATGGTCAGATACCTGCAAAACAATGGCAGGGAAACGGCTTCCTCTCCAGCGCTTTGCAGCAGTTGGTCGATAAAGCGGTCGATTTCTTCGCACGCTCCGTTGCTTAAAAAGTTACGGATACGCTCCTGATCGATCTCCTTTTTGCCCGTGTCCGTTTCCGAGCCGTCCTTTTTCCGGAAATCTCCGTATGCTCGCTTCAGACAGGATATGCTCCTCCGGGCAAAGATAACGATAGGACAAAATGCGGCTCGCCTCCGAAAAACAGGCCGGAATGGCACCGAGCCGCGAGACCGGCGTGCCGCAGGCGATATGCCAGTTCACATCGTGCCCGGCCATGGCACAGCGGCTCTGGATGTTCTCGATGCAATCGCCAGTCCGTTGCGCGATATCGTCCTGCGCCGCCCTTTACCAAAACGGCGTAGGTCGTGACGTTCCAGCGAAACAGAATCAGCTCCGGATGGCTGACGATAAACTGCGTGATCTTGTCCTGCATCGTCGCGAGCGCGTCCGTATAGCTTTCCGGTGCGCTTCCGTCGTATTCGGCGCTGCTCAGTGAAAAAAGCACGATATTGTAGAACGGGGCGTTCACGTCGATGCCCATCGTCTTCGCGGTTTCGGAGATTTCCGATACGCTCAAACCGCCGGTGACGATTTGCTCGAAAAACCGCCTGCGCGAAAACGTTTCGTACTCCTGGGCTTCCCGTTGGAACCTTGCGAGGTATTCCTGCTGCTGCTGTTCGGCTTCCATCTTTTTTTGCAGCGCGATAGCAGGATCTCCACCATCTTTTCCTTTACGATCGGGCTTGAGCAGATATTGCTCCACGCCCATGCGAATCGCCTGCTGCGCATAGGAAAAATCGTCATATCCGCTGATGATGACGATTTTTGTCCTCGGCAGTTCCTTGCGAACCAGCTCGATCAACGCCAGCCCGTCCATGAACGGCATTTTGATATCGGTGATCAGAAGATCGGGTTGTATCTGGCGAATCAAGGGCAGCGCAAGTTCTCCGTCCGGAGCGTCGCCGGCATAAAGAAAGCCATACTGCTCCCAAAGAATGTTTTTGCGTATGCCTTCGCGTACTACGATCTCATCCTCGACAAGAAAGACCTTAAACATGTTGTCTTCCCTTCTACGTGGATGCTTGTCGTACTCTTCTTCGGTAAATATGTATAATCCCCCACTATATTATGAATCATTTTACGATTAATCCGCAATAGAATTTCTTTTGATATTGGTTCGTTTTTCTCCGGGAGAATTCATCTACATCTTGCACATGTTCAACTATAAAGCAGCCCTAATAAAAGGCGGCATATGCCAATTGCGTTTCACTGGTTTTATTACTGCGTCTAGTTGGTATCCCTACAATATTAGCTTGGGTAGAGTTTCCGGTACAGTCGCGGTTATGGAGAGCCGGGGCCAGTCGTTGTCCCCTGTCAAACACTCACTGAATCCTAAGTATTCTGCCATGTCGGACAATCTCAGAGTGCATATAAGTTTAGAAATACTCTTGCGAATTATCTGTTAAGCGGTTATTCGTCTAATTTGATCCAAATAAAGATGATATAAATGATCTATTCGACGGTTCAAGATTTACCCCCATAACATATGACGATGATGTTTTCGACGGGCTTGTTGCTTATAAGAACGGGATTGACCTGCGGCCGGCAGCATAATGACTGAATCGCATGGGCGCATACCATGCACCCCTGCGATTTGTTATTCAGTTCTCCATTCCCAATTACATAACGGGTACTTGCGCCTGGCCTTCCTCGGCTTCAAGGCTGTAGTCCTTTGGGCTTGTTAATAACACGAATCTGAGTATTCTTTCTTATTGCCACAACATTGTAGAAACAAATGGAAACAATAGAATATAGACACAGCTTCATCCTGATGATATTGTTAGGATATAAAATCTTTATAAACCGAAATGGCCGTTCATGCAATTCTCGGCCGGTAAGTCTCTTGTGTCCCTTCACGGCATTATGACAGGGGGTGGAATACAGTGACCCTCCATAATGAAAACAGGGAAAATGAGATACTGCATTTGCTGCTAACCTGCAGCGACTATCTGACGATAGAAAAGATCGCCGGCGAGCTGGGCGTATCCAAGAGGACAATACAAAACGACATTGACAAATTGATGCAACACATCAGCGAAATGGGCCTTCAAAGCAGCATAGAGGTCGAGAAGAAGAGCGGCTCCGGTATCAAGATACGCTCAATCGGCAATTGCATCAGCCTGCTGGGGCTCAACGGCAGCTCGTCCTTCCGGCCGGACTCTGATCAATGGAGCCAAGACCGGCGTACGGAGATCCTCAACATGCTCCTGAATTCCGACAGCGAGCTGGACAATGCAGTTTTTGCGCCAGTTCTATACGAGCAAGAGCGTCATCGCCAAGGACTTATCCTGGATCGAGGGCTGGCTCTCCAACTACAGCCTGGAGATTCCGGCAAGGCCAGGCACAAGGGCATCCTCGTGACGGGCAGCGAGATGCTCGGCGTAACGCCATCGTGCAGCTGCTGATCCTCAGCAAGTCTTCGGGCGTGGCCGCCGTGGGCGGGCTGCAGAGACGGCTGGGCGAGGAGAAATACCACCAGATTTTAAAGACACACTCCAAGATCTATGCCGAAAAGCTCAACTTCATCATCATCCGAGCCGAGGATGAATTCAAGTTCTCCCTTTCGGACGAGCATTACTATTCCCTGCTGATCCATATTCTCATCAGCATCGAGCGGCTGCTGCACGGCAAGTACATCTCCGGGGGCGACGAGCTGCTGTACAGCCAGTGCGGCGAGACGGAGATGGAGATCGCAGAATATATCTCCTCCAAGGTGGAAAAGGAATTTAACACCTCGGTTCCGCTGGACGAGCGCGTCTACATCTGCATGCACTTGATGGGCTCCAGTATCTACGAGGACATCGCCGAGGAGGGTATGCGCGGAGCGCTGGCAAACTCCCTGCGCGCGTCAAGCTTCTGTGGACAGCGAGCTCATCAAGTTCGTCGGCCGGTTCCTCGGGGAGGATTTCGAGCAAGACGAGCTGCTGGTGATCGGCCTTATGTTCCACCTCAAGATGTCCGTCTACCGAATCAGGAACGGTTTCGCGTCCAACGCCAACGAAAGGCGCCGCAAGGCAGGGGTACGAGAACGTGTACAAGGCCGTGTGGGCCGCGGGGATCCTCTACGAGCTATATTACAAAATTTCGATGACCGAGGAAGAGCTGCATACCGTCTCCTCGTATTTCATCATGTCGCTGAAGCGCATACGGCAGAAGAAGCGGTTCGTCATCGCCTCCGACGGGGGTATCGGTACCGCCAGGGCGCTGGAGCTTTCGGAGCTCCTGCTGAAGCTGTCGCCGGCGCTGTGCATCGCGGACATCTGCTCGTTCTACCAATTAAGCTGGGGTCACCCGTCCGGCTACGACGCGGTGATTTCCTGCAAGGAGCCCGGCAACCTGCAGAAACCCTGCCTGTGCGTCAAGCCCACGCCCGACCGCGCCGACGCCGAAGATATCGAGGCGTTCCTCTCCTCATGGAAGCGGGACGCCCTGCGGGAATGCATGGTATGCCTGCCGCGCTGTAATACGCAGACCGTGGAGATGGCGCCCAGGGGCAGTGCGCAGCTCATGAGGGACATCAACGAGCATCTCGCGTCGATGAACGCGGGCGGATCGCCCTGCGCCCGGATCGGGCTGGACAATGGCCTGGTGATCGGCGAAAGATGTGGTTGCGCGTCACTTTGGAGAAAGGGGAGCGCAGAACCGTGCTCTTCAGGCTCCAGCAGCCGGTGGCCGCGGGGGCGGCTCGTGGGTGCGGGAAGTGCTCGTGGGCATCATCCCCTGCGGCGAGGTGGAAGAAGTACCTCTCCGCTGCGCGCGAGTTCCTGGACGATCAATATCATTCTGACGGTGGATGTATACCGGGAAGGGTACAGGTGTTGTCGGCGGAATGGCATACGCCCCGCTTCTGGTGATAAGGGATCTGGAGCCGCGGGCCGCGAGGCGCGCGGTGGGGACGACACCGCGCATGAAATCGCGCGGTTGACCGGGCGGCGCAGGAGGCCGCGGAGCAGCTCAAGGCCCTGATGCAGACGGCTTCGGCCAACGGCAGCCCAGAAAGCAGCGAAATCTTCGATTATCAGCTGCTGCTGCTCGATGATGATGATTTCGCAGGCACCATCCGAAGCATGATCCGGGAGCAGCGCGTCAGCGCAGACTACGCGCTGCAGACATCCGGCGAGTCGATCAAGCAGCTGCTGCTGGCGTTGGACAACGATTATCTTCGGGGCCGCACTGCGGACGTGGACGACCTGGTGCTGCGTGTGCAGTGCGCGCTGGGCGGCAGGAAGCCCGTGAGCTCTGCGATGTTCGCCTCCCCCTGCATCGTGGCGGCGAAGGAGCTTCTCCCCCTCCGTCACAGCGGGCTTCAACCCGTCGCTTGTGAAGGGGATCGTCACCGAGGAAGGGAGCTTGGGCTTCGCACAGCGTCTGATCGCGCGATCGTTGGGCATCCCCTGCGTCATCGGCGCTGCGGGGCTCATGGAGAAGGCCGCGGACGGCATGCCCGTCGTGCTGAACGCCGACACCGGGGAAATCGGCTTCGCTCCGACCGAGGCGCAGGCGCACGCGTACAAGGCCTACGTGCTGCAACCAGGTCCAGGGAGCAAAGCGAGCTCATGGAGATGCACCGGCAGGAAGGCCACGACGCTCGACGGCCACACGATGGGCATCTATGCCAACATCGCGTCCGCTGCCGAGGCGGAGCTGGCAGTGCAGAATGGCTGCGACGGCGTGGGCTTGTTCCGTACGGAGTTCCTGTACATGGAGGGCCCCGAACCCCCCAGCTACGAAAAGCAGCTTAACACCTATTGCGGCATTGCCAGGAAGCTGGCGGGAAGGCCCTTCGTCATCCGCACACTGGACGCAGGCGGCGACAAGAACATCCCGTACCTTGGCATCGGCTCCGAGGCCAACCCCTTCCTGGGCTTCAGGGCCATCCGCTACTGCCTGCAGAACCGGGAACTCTTCATGACCCAGATTTCGGCAATCCTCGCGGTGGCTAAGCACCCGGGCGTGGAAATGATGCTGCCGATGATTTCGACGCTTGCAGAGCTGCGGCAGGCCAAGTCTCTCGTTGAGGAAGCGAAACAGGAATATCAGCAGAGATGCGGCGTCCGCGCGCCTGAGCTAAAGGTGGGCATGATGGTGGAGACGCCTTCCGCGGCCTTCGAAGCGGAGCGCTTCGCTCAAGAGGCAGACTTCTTCAGCATCGGCACAAACGACCTGACGCAGTACCTCTTCGCTGCCGACCGCGGCAACACCAGGGTCTCCTACCTGAACTCCTGCTACCACCCGGCGCTGTTGAGATTAATCCGGCATGTCTGCGGCTGCGGCAAGACCGGCATCGCCGTGGACATCTGCGGGCCACGCCGGCGAAGTGCCGCTGCTCGTGCCCCTCTTTGTTGCGATGGGTATCGACAACCTGAGCGTGAGCGTGCCGTCGATCCTGAAGACGCGCAGGCGTGCTCCGGCTGGAGCACAAGGCCGCGCTGCCCGTGCTGGACGAAGCGCTCTCGCTGGACGACGCCTCGCTTGTGGAGGCGCTGCTGAAAGGCAAGTTCTCGAAAATTGTAAATTAATCAGCCGATTGAGGTGACGATATGGTAATCATCGACGTGGAAGTGCTGAACGAATTGGGCATTCATGCCCGGACGGCCGCCAAGCTCGTGCGGACGGCAACCAAGTATACGAGCGACCTGAGCGCGATCAAGAATGGAAAGACCTATGCCCTGAAGCGGGCCCTGAGCGTGATGCTGATGAACGCGAAGCGGGGCGACAAGCTCAAGATAGAGATCAACGGCGCCGACGAGGAAGACGCGGCCAGGGATATCACCGGCCTCTTCGAGGACAAGTTCGGCGCGGCTTTGACAAAATGCCCAATGTGTCAAAGGCTTCGCGTTGAAATTCAAAGAGCGGTTTACTCATAGAAAAACTGCCCGTCGCAGCGGTCTTGGAATCAAAAGACAGGGACGCGGTCAAGTTCGGGTTCACGTCCGAAGGGTCGGATTGGACCGTCGAAAGCGTGCTTCTTATCGACGACGACCGCAGGACAGCGTGTCTGTCGAGCCAGATCGGGTGCGGCCTTGGCTGCGTGTTCTGCGAAACCGGCTCCCTGGGGTTTGTGCGCAACCTGTCGCAGGCGGAGATCATCGGCCAGCTGATCGGCATCAACGACTATCTGGAATCGAAAAAAGACAAACCGGTCACCAATATCGTGTTCATGGGCATGGGCGAGGCGCTGTCGAATTTCGACGCTTTCCGTTCCTCGCTCAGCAATCATCATGTCCGAAGATGCATTCATGATCGGCAGCCGCAGGATCACGGTATCGACCGCAGGCGTTGTGCCTTCAATCCGCAGGCTCATGGATGAAGACATTTCAATCGGCCTTGCCATCTCGCTCAATGCCTATAATAATGAAGGGCGGAGCAGGATAATGCCTGTTAATAATAAATATCCGATAGAAACCCTTGTATCGGTAGCAGAAGAATATTTTGAAAAAACAGGAAGGCCGGTCACATTCGAGTATGTGCTTATAGAAGATGAAAACGACACTTATGAGGCCATAAAAGGCCTTGTCGCCCTGTTGTCCGGCTTTGTCTGCAAGCTCAATGTTATTCCTGTAAATCCAGGCAGATACGGCGAAGGCACACCTTCGGACGACAAGGTGAGCTGGTTTGCGCAATCGCTGTATGACCTTGGAATAACAGCAACAGTAAGAAAAAGCAGGGGAAAGGACATAAAACTGATCCCGCATTGAGATAGCTGCCATAGTGCGTTTGGATCATCTTCACGCTTGTCCGACAGTTCTGGGCGAGTGAATAGACCTCCACGTTTGCCAGTAATCGAAACATGATGTAGGTGTGTCGAAAACTTTTCGCGGTGCGCCGTTCACCTCGCTCGTCATTGAGCAAGCCTGCGGCATCTAATAACTGACGGATCGTCGTCGCAGGGTTGACAGGGAAGAGCAAGTCTTTCGGTTTCGCCTTTGGATTACGTGTCTTGAGGCGATCAAACGCACGGACTGCCCCATAGAGTCCTATCATTTCCGTGGGACGCTTGAGATAAGACAGTTTCCCACCCTTGACCCAGACATAGAAGTAATCAGCCTCGCTCACGGATTCGGGGAGCTTTCGATGGACTTCATGGACATCCTCGTAGCGCACTTTCAGAGCTTCATCGACCCTCATACCCGTATGGACGAGCCACAGCATGTAATCGTGCGCATACTGACGCGCTTCCCGTTCTTTGGCATTGGAAGACTGTCGGGTCCATTTCTGGGAGAATTGCCAGAGTTGCTTCCACTCTTTTGGGGAGAACCAGCCTCCTGCTCGCGGGGTAACCGTAAGTTTCGGGAAGTCGGGGACTGCCGTAATCCACTCTTCCCGCTTCGCATATTTCAGCACTTGGCGAAGCGTGAGCAGATCAGCAGAGAGTGTTTTGTTGGATACGCTGGAGTGGTGAAAGTTTGGACGATACGGCTTGTAGGTAGTCTTCCGCCAGTTGATGTAGTCCTCAATCGTTTTGGCTTTGATGCTATGAATGGGATGAGACCCAAAGAACTGGCGCAAAATTCCAAGTTTTATTTTGTAGGTTTTGATCCGTGACGGGCGGCTCCCTTCATCTACCAATAGGGAAGTCAGCAGTCCTTGTTCACACTCTTCCCACGAATGAGCGAGTTTACCATCGGGGGTAATGCGCTCAGAGCGCAGACGATCATATGCCGTTTCAGCGATGGATTTGGCGAGCGCCAGGTTGTCTGTTTTGGTGGTGTGAACGACGTATTTGCCGTTAAGGAACGTGCGCCAGAAGAAGTTCTTGGATTTAGGTTGCTTGAAGATATGGAGTTTGCCCTCTTTTAGCTTCAGCACCTGGTTGAATGACGACATGACTTACAGTATAATTCAACACCCATGGAAAGTATATAACAAGTATGACGTAGATTGAAACCATAACTAATTGAATTATTTGAAATAAAATAAATAATCGTGGGGGGCTAGCTCAGTTGGGAGAGCACGACGTTCGCAACGTCGGGGTCAGGGGTTCAACTCCCCTGCCCTCCACCAAACCAAACTTGCTCGTGCCGGTCGCGGTTCTCTCCTCTCATCTTCGATACACCACAGTGACGTGAGCGAGAAAGTTGGCGAGTTCGGCGGTATGTCGTCGGATCGCCTCCCGGTCTTTTCGTGCTGCCGCTAGCTCCAAGGCGGTTCCCATCTTACTAATGTTTTCAAACCCGTATCCCCCTCCATCCCCCTTCATTTGATGGCCGATGATAAGAATCTGAGCCAGGTTATTCTGTTGTAACGCGGTTTCGAGTATCTGCACGTCACGGCGACGATTCTCTAGAAATCCTGGCACGATCTCTTCGAGGTCTTGGTCGATGTGTATGGTAATGGCGTTTACTTTGTTCGCGTCCGGTCCCGTGGTCATAATGTACGCCGTCCCTTGCAAGCCTGGAGGACTTCCAGAAGAGTGTGCTTCTTGATTGGTTTGGTCATATGGGCATTGCAGCCGGCTTCGAGAATCTTCACCCCGTCTTCTTTCAGAGCCAGAGCGGTTAAGGCAATCACCTGCGTGGGGAGGAGGTCATGCTCCCGCTCCCATGCCCGGATCGCTCTTGTGGCCTCATAGCCGTCCATCACCGGCATCTGCATGTCCATCAGGATCAGATCGTAGATGCCGCTCTTGAATAGCTCCACCGCGATGGCTCCGTGATCCGCGATATCGAGGCGATAGGGGGTCTGCTTCAAATAGGAACGGACCAGCACCTGATTGTCCGGGGAATCTTCTACCAATAAGATGTGAAGTGCTCTGACTTCGGTAGAAGGGATGGGAGCTACTGGTGCTGAACCAGTTTTTTGGTGGACGCCCTTAGACCGATCGAGGGCGATGCTGATGGTTTGGAGCAGATCAGATTTCCTGATGGGTTTGATCAAATAGCCGCCGAGCCCCATGTCATAGGTGCGGGCGATGTCGTCAGCCCAATAGTGCGAGGCCAGCATTATAATCGTCAGGTTCTGATGAGGCTTGGCCCGTCTGATCTCTTCGGCGACCTGGAACCCATCCATCCCCGGCATGCGACAGTCGAGGAGCAAGAGCTGGTAGGGTCGTGCCGACGTGGAACCTCGCCGCCATTCAGCGATGGCCTCGTGACCGGACGCAGTATCTGTCACTTGTGCCCCCAGGGCGGCCAAGGTTTCGTGAAGGATCAGGCGGTTGGTGGCATGGTCATCAACTACGAGGGTTCTGACCCCTTGGAGATTAACCGGCACGTTGTCGTGTGTGGGTGTCGGGCTGGATTGCAGGGCTAACTGCACGCAGCAATGAAACGTGCTGCCCTCTCCGAGGGTACTTTCCACCCGGATTCGTCCGTTCATGAGCTCGGCTAATTGCCTCGAAATGGTCAGGCCCAAACCGGTGCCCCCATATTTGCGCGTAACTGAGGCGTGGGCTTGCGTGAAGCTTTCAAAAATGGCAGCAAGCTTGTCGGACGGAATGCCGATCCCTGTATCGCTAATAGAAAATCGAATGGCCCCAGGCCTGAAACGTTCCGGATCCTTCGTGACCCGCACCGTGACGGACCCGCTATCGGTGAATTTGATCGCGTTACTGATGAGGTTGATAAGGATCTGGTGTAATCGATTGGGGTCTCCGATCACGGCGCGGGGGACGTCAGGCGAAAGGTGGCAGGCGAGTTCGAGGTTTTTTTCATTAGCCCGCATGGCGAGTATCTCGATAGATTTTTCAACCAAGTCGCTCAAATCAAAGTCAGTTGATTCCAGCTCCAGATGGCCGGCCTCGACTTTGGACAGGTCGAGAATGTCGTTTATCAGACTCAGTAGATTTCCGCCGGCCCGGCGGAAAATGCGCAAGTACTTTCGTTGATCGGGGGCAAGATCCGTCTCCCATAATAAATCGGCCATGCCGATAATGGCATTCATGGGGGTCCGAATCTCGTGGCTCACGCTGGCGAGGAACTCGCTCTTAGCGCGGCTGGCCACTTCCGCGGCCTCCTTTGCGACCACGAGAGCTTGTACTGCTTCCTGACGCTCAAGGGCTTCGCGTTTCCGGCCAGCCCGCTCCTGTCTGAGCGCAGCCTGAACTTGTGCCAACGACGTTTGCGGCCGGCGTGTCTTTGGCGGAGGCTTGTGTCTGGAAGAGGTCGTGGTCCGGGGCATGGTCAGCGTGGTTTTAGGATCGAGACCGTGGATGCCTGCCCCCCCAGCACCTATCGATCATCAGTCTTCGTGAGAGTGCGGGACGAGAGAGAGCATACCGGCTTGTTTGGACCGATTGCGGCCTTCCTGCTTGGCTTGATAGAGCGCTTGATCCGCCGCCTTGATCAAATCGGTGGGGGAAGTGTTTCGGCTTGGGATCGTACTGGCAAAGCCCACGCTGATGGTGGTGCAGCCACCGTCTGAGTGCGTTATGCCGAGGGCCTCAATTCGTTGCCGAAGCGTTTCCGCCACCTGTGCCGCTCCGTCCGTACGGGTGCCGGGAAGGACGACCACGAATTCGTCACCGCCGTAGCGAGCGACGAGGTCTCCTGGTCTGTTGACAGCTCCCGAGATAGCGGCGGCAACCTGCCTGAGGCAATCGTCGCCCGACGTATGGCCGAGGGTATCGTTGTAGAATTTGAAACGATCGATGTCGAGCATGATCAGAGAGAGCGGCGTCAATTCGCGGACGGCGCGGCGCCATTCTTGGTCCAGGAAGTCGTCAAATTGCCGGCGGTTGGTAATGCCGGTGAGGCCGTCAAGACAGGACAGTCGCAGCAGCATCTGGTTCGCTTCCTGTAGTTGACGCATGACCTCAAGGAGTTCCTGCTCGCGGGCCCTCCGCCGTTCGATTTCGTGGACCAGGCGCAAGACCGACCGGACGCGAGTCAGGAGCTCGATCTTGTTGATGGGTTTTCCGATGTAGTCGAGCGCGCCTGCGGCAAAAGCGAGTTGGAGATCGACGGGATCGGTCTTTACGGTGACCATCATGATGGGCGTGTCACGGAATCGTTCGACCGCCTTGATCTGGCGGCAGGCTTCGATGCCGCTCATTTCCGGCATGACGATGTCCATGAGGATCAAGTCGACTCGAGATGCGCTGTGCTTGCCGTCATCGAGCCCGAGCAAACGGAATGCGGTGGCCGCCGAGTCGGCGACCAGGAGATGGTCGTAGCCGGCAGCCGAGAGGATCGACTGAACCAAGAGGCGGTCGTCCGCCGAATCATCAACGATTAAGATGCCCATTCGCTCTGTATCCAGTGAATACGAGTGGTTAGCCTCGGAAATCGTAGCAGCTAGTCCTGGTAAACTCCAGGATAAAGCTTTTTGACGCAGGGCTGACAGATGCCGTGGCTGAATTCTGCCTCGGAATGTTCACCGATATATTCTTCCAACTGCTGCCAAAATCCTCCGTCATTGCGGATCTTTTTGCAGGAGGCGCAAATGGGGATGAGTCCTCTGAGGACTTTGACCTCCCGCAGCGCTTGCTGCAGCTCATCATTGCTTCGACGGAGCTCCCCTTCGCGTGCTTTGCGGCAGTCCATTTCCTTTTTCAACGCCAGAGCGGAGGAGGCGCGTGCCAGGAGTTCTACGCTGTTTACGGGCTTGGTGATGAAATCGATGGCTCCGGCCGCAAAGGCCGCTTGGAGATTGGAGAGGTCGCTCTTAGCCGTGACCATGATAATCGGAATATCACGAAGATGCGGCCGGCTTTTAATCTGGCGACAGGCTTCGACTCCATCCAGTTCGGGCATGAGGACGTCCATCAGAATCAAGTCGATCTGGGTGGGCGGTTCCTGACCGTCCATGTCGAGCATGGGGAACGCAGCCTTTGCCGAGTCTGCGCTCAGGAGATCCGTATGGCCGGCCTTCCCAAGGATTGCGCGGAGGAGTACCTGCTGGTCTGGAGAGTCGTCGACGATAAGAATGCCCATGCCAAATCCTGTAAGGCGCCCGCACATTGTGTGCCGGCAATATCCTCTCAGTATAGCAGGCGTCGCTTGGGCTACTGGAGCTTGGCGCGGACGAGGTCGCTGATCTGTTTGCCGTCTACTGTTTGGCCGGCCACACGGGCCATCACGGCCTTCATCACCGCACCCATCTCTTTCAGAGAGCGAGCGCCGGTTTCTTGAATGGCCGCGTCCACGACGGTGGCGAGTTGTTCAGGGGAAAGGGCTTGAGGGAGATAGGATTCGAGAATGGTAATTTCCTGTCGTTCTTTTGCAGCGAGCTCGGCGCGATTACCTTTTTCGAATTGCTCGACGGATTCCCGGCGTTGCTTGATCATGCTCGTCATCACGCGGCTCATTTCCGCATCGTCGAGATCCTTTTTGATCTCCAATTCCTTGTTCAGCACGGCGGCCTTGATCATGCGAATCACGTCCATCCGCAATTGGTCGCGGGCCTTCATGGCTAGCTTGAGGTCTTCTGTCAGACGGTCGTGTAGCGACATGGAGCTTCAGAGAGTTTAAATGGTGTGGTCGTGACAATACCGCGTCGTCAGGACCCAGTCAATGATGTATCGCACGTGCCGAGCGAGGCCACAGCGGGAGCGGTAGTGTTCTGGTGCAGAGGGGCGTAAGATTAGGCGCGGATGGTAAGCCCCTGAGATATTGGGTCTGAATGCGGGAGGGACTATATGGTGATCGATTGTGCAATCGTCAAGAGATGGCAGTGGACCACGGTTGCGGGCCTGATGAGTCTGGTGATGTTCTCGGTCCTTGGGGCTTGCGCCAGCGATGCACCGAAGGGCCCTCCACCGCCGACCCCGGACAAAGTGCGCAGCCATTCAGATCGGGCGTTCGAGAAGCTCAAGCAGGAGGAGCAAGAGCGAGCTGCCCAGCCGCCGGTGCCACAGTAGTGGGGCCGATGCCCTAGCGATTCGATTTGGAAAGGGTCCACACCACAAACTGGGCGATGGGTTTCACGAGCGGCAATTCCCAGAGGAGCTGTTGGCGAGGTATTCGTTCCACTTGGCGGGCTTCATGGAAGGTGCCAAGAAGGCTGGAAGAGACCAGCAGGCGCATGACGCCTGAGAGAAAGAAGACAAAAGGTAAATTCGATGCAGGCTGGATGATGACTCCTGCCCAGTCGATGCGTGAGGGAAGGCGCTCCACCAAGTAGCTCCCAAGCAAGGCTCCCACCGACCATCCTATTGCATTGACCGTGCTATACAACGCGATGGCTTTCGCGCGGTCCTCCGCCCTGACCGAATCGAATACATAGTTCTGCAGTCCTAATGCCAAGCCGGCCCAAATGACACCGCCAAAAAAGTTGACTGCCAGCAGGAAGACTAGATTCGTACTTACGAGGTAGAGCATTGGCAAAACTGGCACCGTGAAGCCGGTGATGGACAACAAAGCTTTGTTTCCGAAGCGGTCCCCGAACTGGCCCCAGCCCTGCAGGGTGAGGAGTTGACCGAGGAGGCCAGCGGCCAGCCATCCCCCGTAGCCGAGGTATGACAGATGGAGATCCTGCAACATATACAGGACGAAAAATGGACCGGCGATCAGCACGGCGACATGCATGAGTCCCGCGTAGAGCAGGAAGAGACGAAAGTCTTTCGTCGCGCTCTGACGAAAGAAGCCGCGAAATCCTTGCTGAGCCTCCCGATGGGCGGTCGGATGCACGTCTTGAACGGGGGCTAGGGCCAAGACTGAGAGGATACGAGCACATCCAGCGACGGAGAAAATCAGGACGAATCCCCACCAGGCGGCGGTGGAATGTTGCCAGAGGCTCAGCACCCATCCGGCTCCGCAGAGTGCAAAGAAGCTGAGGCTGGCGATGATTTGGGCTCGGCGTGCGAAATAGGCGCCCCGTTCATGCTGGTCGAGCCAATCGGCAATCAAACTATTCCAAGCCGGTGAGGTGAAGTGGGTGCACGCAAAATAGGCGGCGGCGCCGCCCACGACGAGCCAGGGACCCCACTGCGGAAGCAGCAGCGGCATGAGCACGATGGGAATCCAGGCGAAGGCTTGCCCAAAGGTGCCGGCAGAGATGAGGGCTTTGCGATTCGGGAACCATTGTAATAACTTGACGGAGACGAGTTGGGCCCCTGTCCCGATGAGTTGGGGCAATGCCGACAGCACACTTAATTGGAACGGGCTTGCATGAAGGAGAAGGGCAAAGGCGGAGAGGTATTGCTCCCCGCTTCCTTGCGTGACGGCCTGGCAGGCGCCATCTCGGAGGCCGTAGCGAAGGCCTTGCTCGCCGGCACTCTGCGACAGGGAGCTGGGTGGCGCGGTCTCTTGAATCCGCCTTGATGGTGTCAGCTGCACAGGATCATCTCCTGAGACGGAACTCCGATCGAGCGTAGCACAGACGGTGGGGGACGGAGCGTAAATAGATGAGGAGCTTCGTCAGTCGGTTATTGACCCCTTGCCGCGCTCTCGATACCATAACAGCATGAGTGAACAGTAGTTGATGGTGGCTCCCATGAGAGAGACCAGAAGAAGAGGGAAGCAGGTCCTCGTAGGCATGCTTGTGGGCGTGGGCTTCGGATTCTGTGTCTGTCTGGAAATCGAGGCGCGGGATCTGTTTCCGCCGAAAGAGCAAGCCACGACCGAAGCCGATCCCACGCAAAGCCCGTCGTTCGACGAGCAGAAGAAGGGCATTCCGCAATCCCTATTTACCTGGATTAAGATGGCCAAAGGGTATGAGGTCGAGTGGGATACGTTTGGACGAAAAGGCTGGTACACGCAAGATCCTCGGTTGAAACCCGTCGAGCCGGGATCGGTGTTTCCTCAGGATATTCCCGCGATCTATATTGTGTTCGAGTCGGCTCCGCTGGAAGATCCTGCCCAGTTCAGCGCTCAATGGTTTCTGGAGGGGGAGAAGGGCGTCCTCTCATCTGTGCCGCTCGGCAAAGACACCTTGGAGGTGCCGGGGCATGAACGCTATGGATTCCTGGAACTCAAGAAGCCAGGAGACGCCTGGCCCGTCGGGACGTATCTGGTGAAACTGTTCATCACGCCACTCGGACAACAGTCTTTTCATGCGGCCAATCAAGTGGGCACCATGCGGTTTACTATTGTCGAGGGTGCTGCTCCTGCCGGCGTGAGTCCGCAGAAGTAGGTTGCCAGGATTACGCGCTAACAGCACCGATGCCTATCCACGAGTACGTCAGAGATCAGCGCCAGCGGAACCAGACATACGCTAGGCGCAGAGAATACCTTCAGGGGCTGTCGGCTGAACTACTCAGAGCCTGCCAGAAATGTGGAGTGGGGAGACGACGTGTTTTTTTGCCGTGTGCGGCTCGGTCCGGTGGAGTCGGTCTGTCGAGCCCGGATCCGATAGGCTTGAACATGACAGGAATTCCTGCCCCGTCACAGATGCCGAACGGCGGGAAATGCGGTGGCGACGTACATAGTCAATAAACAAAACAGAGAAAAGGAACGGGATGGGAGATCGCATCAAAGTCACGGATCAAGAGAAGCTGACGCTGCTCTATGAGCGATTCAGAGACGTATGTCTGGTCGAGAAGGAAGTCTGGAAAGAGATCTTCATGCCGCGGGAGGTGACGCAGGGTCCCGTCCGAACCAACGTGCAAGATCGCTACGATGTGGAAATCGATGATCCCGCGATTGAAGATGCCCTGGATGCGAATATCCCTCGCGGCAGCCAGGCCCTGGCCGCCGCGATTCAGGAATATCGAGCTAATATCTCATTTTATCGAAAGGCCTGAAGATTTCAGCGGGTCGCGAGCACTTTTTCGACATCCTGGACGATCTCTGGTGCCAACGGCTTCGTGCGGTGATGGTATCGGGCGACGACCGTTCCTGAACGATCGACTAGATACTTCTGGAAGTTCCACTCCACCTCGCCAGGGAAGGGGCTCTGTTCAGTCAGATACCGGTAGAGCGGATGTTTGTCGTCGCCCTTCACGCTGATCTTGCTGAAGAGTGGGAACGACAGGCTGTACTTGGTGTAGCAGAACGTCTTGATCTCTGCATTTGTCCCTGGCTCCTGCTGCCCGAAGTTGTTCGCAGGGAACGCCAGGATCTCAAAGCCCTTCTCTCTATACTGCTCATACATCTTTTCAAGGTCAGTGTATTGCGGCGTATTGCCGCAGAAGCTGGCCGTGTTGACCAGCAACAGCACCTTGCCTCGGAACTGGCTCAGTGAGACGGGCTTCCCGTCGATATCGTTCAGCGTAAAGTCATAGACCATGGGCGTCTGTGCTGCCATCAGTACGGTCCCTTCTTGTCCGGCCTGTGCGGGGCTCGGCGCCGAGGAGAGTCGCTCGATCCACGCACCGGCGATCAAGCCAATTCCTGCGAACAATCCCACAATGCATGAGGCAACTTCCCATCGGGCACCTCGCGGTTAGAGTCGCTCTAAGGCGTCAATGCGCTCTTCAATCGGCGGATGCGTGGCAAAGAGATGCATGAATCCTGAGGAATTACCGGAAATCTTCATCGTCGCCAGCGCATCCTGCGTGGAGTACTCGACCTGCGAACGGGTAACCCAGCGATCGATCGCGCGCAAGGGCCGAGATCATCGAGTCCTTGCCGTAGACCTTGGCCGAAAAAGCATCCGCGCCATATTCACGATGACGCGAAAACCAGCTGATCAGGACCGAAGCCAGGATACTGACGACGATCTGGAGCACGATCGACAACCCAAAACCGAGCGCGGCTTGATCGCGCTCTGCGAAGAAGCGGCGCACCCACATCGCGATGTAGTACACGAAGGTGTTCATCAAACCCGCCAGCACGGTCGTCGCAAACATGTCGCCGTTGTAGACGTGGCCCATTTCGTGGGCCAGGACGGCCTCGCACTTCCTGTTCCTTTAAGTTCTGAAGCAGATCCGGTCGAGACGGCCACCATTGAGTTGTTCTTGCTGGGGCCGGTGGCGAAGGCGTTGGGATCAGGCGAGTCGTAGACCCACACTTCCGGCATCGTGATGTGAAGCGTTGCGCGATCTCCTGGACGGAACCGTAGATGACTTGTTCAGCGTGCGAACGGGGCTGGATGATCTGCTGGCAGTCGAGCATGGCCCGCGCCATTTGTTTGGAGAACGCCAAGCTGATGAAGGCGCCGCCAAACCCGAGGACAGGGCGGCCCAGACCAAGGTGGAGAGATCAACTGAGCCTCGGAGGTCGATACCGAACATCGGCAGGATCACGTTGACTAATAATCGGCACGGTGATCGAAAGCGTCACCATGATCAGAATGTTGGCGGCCAGCAGCAGGAACATGCCCTTCATCCACTTCATCGAGATCCTCCTTCGGAGACAAACATTCTCGTTCCGTCATTGGGCGTGTCAACTGAGTTGCCATGATTATACACAAACCGCTCGCTTGAAATGCACCCGCGAGCATATGGTTCGTGCCTTCATAAAATAAGACGTCATTGCCAAAGGTCAAGACTCCAGAAGTGCTCTGAAACTCTGAGGCAAAGTTGACCTGTTCCCGCCCTTCCTGTTAGAACCCTCTCATCTTGGAGGCCACTGTGCGATATGTTCCTGCAACCTACATGGTCGGATTGCTGATCGCGATCTATGCATCGATGGGATATGCTGCCGATGTCCCTCAGCTGGGTCCACCGTTCGTCGTCCCCGTCGCGGCCGACGGTGTACAGCGGGCCACCATCACCATCGACAGTTATTCCTACACTCCCAATCATCTGATCGTCCAGGCGGGCAAACCGGTGGAGCTGACGCTCACCAGCGTCACGACGATTGTTCCTCACAATTTCATCATCAAGGACCCGGCAGGGAGTTTGTCGGTCGAACAAGATGTCAGCGCAGGAAAGACAGTCACGGTCAAGTTCACCCCCGCGCAACCTGGAACCTTCCCCATCTACTGCGACAAGCGGCTCTGGCCCATGCCTAGCCATCGCGATAAAGGGATGGAAGGGAAGCTAGAAGTGAAATAGTAGGTCTGCCACGAATACCGTCTCTTCCAAACACGCGCTCCTCCGCGATCTTCTCAAGCAAGTCTCCCGGCTCTTTTACACGACCTTGGTCGTGGTCCCGGCAGATGTGCGCGATCAAGTCAGCCTCGGCTACCTGTTTGCCCGAGCAGCGGACACGATTGCGGATACGGAATTGATCGACCGTCCGCGTCGGCTGGATTTACTCGGCCAACTCAAGGCGCAGTTCGTGAGTGATCAGATTGCTTGGACTCAGGTGCGAGAGATCCAGCAGGCGGTAGGACCAATCCAGCAGAATTCCGCCGAGCGGATTCTGCTTGAACGACTGGACGATTGCCTCAGGCTCTTCCAAACCTTTTCGTCGGACGATCGCCGCCGCATACAACGGCTCATGACCACGCTGACGCAAGGCATGGAGATGGACCTCGCCGTGTTTCCCGGCACATCAGAGGTAGATCTCACGGCTCTGAAGACGCTCGATGATCTGGACCGCTACACCTATTACGTCGCTGGCTGTGTGGGCGAATTCTGGACGGATTTGATGTGTGCCCACCGGAAGGCGTTGGCCTCGTGGAAGATGCGGGACATGGCTGAGATCGGTGTGCGGTTTGGAAAGGGGCTCCAACTCACGAACATCGTGAAAGATATCGCGCACGATCTCCAGAAAGGCCGCTGCTATGTGCCGGCGCCCATGCTGGCCGAAGCAGGACTCACCGCACGGGACTTACTGGACCAGCGGAATCGTACACGTTTTCAGCCAGTCCTGAGCAAGCTTGTCCGTATGGCGGTGGAGCATCTTGACCAAGGCTGGCTCTACGCCATGGCGATCCCACGATACGAAACTCGTCTGCGGTTGTCCTGCATGTGGCCGATTCTTTCCGCCGGCGAATCGCTGAAGCTGGTCATGAACTCGCCTGATCTCTTGAACCCCGCAGTGAAAGTGAAAATCCCTCGCAGTAAGGTCTATCAAATCATGGCGCTCACGACTCTCACCGGCGCGTGTGGCCATGTGGGGACTGCCTACTGGGGACGACTCCGAAAGCAGATCATCTAGGATTGGGCACGAAGGGTCTCGCATGCAGATTCAAAGCGGTTGGACCCAGAGGATTGCGCGGACGCAAGGCATCATGTCAGCTGCCTGGCAGATTCTGAGGGAAGACAAGACCCTGTTGCTCCTGCCCATTGCCTCTTCTGCCTGCCTCATGCTGCTCACAGCTTCGTTTGCCGTGCCTGCGATTCTAGGGGCACTGACCGGGGCCTCAGTTTCTGACGAGCTTGCTCGGACCGGGTCGTTGTCCTATATCGGCATATTTGTGTTCTATGTGGTGACCTATGGGGTTGCCATTTTCTTCAATGCCGCCCTTGCGATCTGTGTCTTACGGAAATTGGAAGGGAAGCAGGCGACGATCTTGGACGGGTTGCGCGAGGCGTTATCCTGCTTTCCTCAGATTCTCGGCTGGGCGGTGGTCTCAGCCACCATCGGGGTCATCCTCAATGCGATCGAACGCCGCTCCGGCTTCGTCGGGAACATGGTGGCGCGCCTGCTGGGTCTGGCCTGGAGCGTCGCCACCTTTCTCGTGGTGCCTGTGTTGGTGGCTGAAAGAAAAGGCCCGCTCGAAGCAATTCAAGAGTCCGTGCTGCTACTCAGAAGAACCTGGGGAGAAAACCTCTTGGCCGGTCTCGGGTTCGGGCTGCTCTACTTTTTCTGGGCCATCCCAGGCCTGTTTGGCTTCATCATCGGAGCCGGCATGATCGCGTCCCATCCATTTGTCGCCATCGCAATCATGGTTCTCGCCATCCTCTATTTCCCGCTCTTAGGCCTTGTCCTCTCCACGATGTCGACCATCTTCGACGTCGTGCTCTACCGCTACGCAAGCGCAGGCACCATCACCCCTGGCTTCGATCGTGACCTGCTCGAAAGCTCCTTCGTCACCAACGCCACCAAGTCGATATAGGCGTCATCAGGGTCCAGACAACTCGCATTTTCGCATGCGGCTACGCGAGCAATCGTGTAGCCAGCGATCTCATCTGACATCAGATTCTTGAATACGTGTATTGTAAGTCGGTGCAACACTTGAGGTTATGGCCCTCCTCCATCCTTCCTGCACACGCGCCGGAAAGATTCTCTCGTTCGGGCAATCGGCCATCACTGGCCTTCCGGTTCCGCTTCCCCTGACCCTAGTTGGATTGCCCGTCATGACCAGGGTTCTCCCTAGTTCCAGCGACCCTCCACTACGCCTATGATGGCGTCGCCCTTCCTTCGAGATAAGGGGGAGGGCGACGGTACTGGAGGCTTGGCCGGAGCCGCTCAGTTGTTCGGAGTGAGCTCCCATGCTGATTCACAGCCTGCTAGCCAGTTGTATCCGTTCACGCTCGACCTCTCGCTTGCACGCACTCACCGATCTCACTTCACTCGCCATGTTCCGTCTCAGCGCGTCGCCGAGACAGGGGATCACCGTTCACTCGGCATCCTCGTGCCTAAGCGTCTCATCTACACACCACAGACACAGGGAGAGAGTGCCATGAAAACCAGGAGACACACGGTTACTGTTCTGAGCAGCATCACGCTCGCCGTCGCCCTGAGGATGTGAATGAGGTTAGCTCTTGGTTGGTACAGTCTATGGCCTATCAAGGCGTACCAAGAAGGTTCTCTCAATATATAGACCGCGTAAGCAGAAGGATGGGTGTATGAAGACGGGCACATATTTTGTGAAGCAGAAAACGCGAATATGGGACTGGGCTCGGCCCGGTCGCTTGAGCGGCGTGTATAGGCTAGCCCTCGTTCTGGCGCTGACCGGGGCGTCTTCGGCGCAGGCGGCAGGGATTAATGCTAATTCTATGCAGACTGTTACCCCACAGATCCAGCTGGTGAGTGTCAACCGGACAGGGACGAACGGTAGCGGTGGCTTAAATGGGGGTGTTGGCGAGTACACAATCAGCGCGAATGGCCGCTTCGTGGCGTTCACAACTTTCGCGAGCGATCTGGTGACGAATGACACGAATGGAGGAGCGGGGAGACCGATACAGGACGTGTTCATTCGCGACCTACAGACCGAAACCACTACGCTGGTCAGCGTCAATCGATTCGGGGCGGACAGCGGTAACGACAACTCGGGTAGCCCCTCAATCAGCGCAAACGGCCGCTTCGTGGCATTTTCTAGCGATGCGAGTGACCTGGTGGCAACCTCATCCGGGAGCTGCAACATCCCGGCAAGAGGAGGTAACGTTTTCGTTCGCGACCTGCAAACAGGAGCCACTGTGCTAGCTAGTGTCAACCGCGCGGGAACGGACTGCGGTAATGGCGGCTCGGTCCTTCCCAGTATCAGCGCGGACGGTCGTTTCGTGGCTTTTCTTAGCCATGCGAGCAACCTGGTGGCGAACGACACGAATGGCCAACAGGACGTTTTCGTGCGCGACCTGCAGACCGGAACGACCGTGCAGGCGAGCATTAACCATGCAGGGACGAACGGCGGGAATGGCGTCACGGGCACGCCTCTCCTCAGTGCGAACGGCCGATTCGTGGCGTTCGCGAGCCAGGCGAGCGACCTGGTAGCCACCGACACCAATGGGACCTGGGACATATTCGTGCGCGATTTACAGATGGCGAAGACAACCCTTGTGAGCGTGAACTGGGCAGGGACGAACAGCGGTAATGGAAGATCGGGCAACGTCCCGGTTGGAACTGACTTTGCGGTCAGCCCCGACGGCCGTTTCGTCGCGTTCTTCAGCGCCGCGAGTGACCTGGTGGCGACCGACACCAACGGAGCAGATGACGTGTTCATGCGCGATCTCCAAACGAGGACGACTACCCTAGTGAGCTTCAACCGGGCAGGGACAAACAGCGGGAACCACGATTCGTTGCATCCCAGCCTTAGTGCCGACGGTCGTTTTGTAGCGTTCGAAAGCCTTGCGAGTGACCTGGTGACGACCGACTCAAACGGGACAGATGACGTGTTCGTGCGCGATCTCCAGGCCGGGACCACCACGCTGGTGAGTGTCAACCGGACGGGGACAAACAGCGGTAATCACGGCGCATTCTTCGGGCGCCCGAGTCCTTCATCGATGAGCGCTGACGGCCGTTTCGTGGCATTCTCGAGCCAGTCGAGCGACCTGGTAGCGACCGACACCAAGGAGGGGGTAATAAACGTGTTCGTGCGCGACCTGCAGACACGAACCACTATGCTGGCGAGTGTTAACCGGGCAGGGACCGACAGCGGTAATAATGCCTCGGAATACCCCGTCCTCAGCGCGGACGGCCGTTTTGTGGTGTTCACGAGTGCAAGTGGCCTCGTGGCGAACGACACCAATGGGCAGTACGACCTGTACGCGGCGCAGATCACCACCAACGTCCCGTTCGCCGCCTTCAAGGCCAAAGCGGAGATTGATTTGCGTCATCGGCCGCACCATGATGAGTTCGAGAAGGGTCATCGGCCGCGCCGTGATAAATTCGAGGATGAGTTCGAGATGACGGCCACCTTCACCCTGGGCCCCAACAACAACGGGATTGCTCCCCTCACCGAAGCGGTAACGGTCCAGGTGGGCACCTTTTCCACGACGATCCCAGCCGGCTCCTTCAGACTGAAAAAAGGACGATTCACGTTCGAGGGGGTGATCGACGGAGTCAAGCTCGAGGCGGTGCTTCGCTCGTTGATTCTCGGGAACGATTACGAGTTCACAGTGGAAGGCAAAGGCGCGGATTTGACTGGAACAGAGAACCCTGTGACGGCGGGACTCACCATCGGCGACGACAGCGGCAGCAAGCCGATCACAGCCAAATTCAAGTGAGCGCCTGGTGACCTGTCCAGGACGACAGGTTATGCCGTGCCACGAACAGGCTCAGGTCTCCGACTCGACCGTCCCATAATCCGTTCGGGCATACCGTGAACCTGAAGGGCTGCCCACTGTGGCAACCCTGCTGTTCAGAGACCGTCCTGACTTCTGTGTGATGCGGTCCTGAGTGGTCAGCGATCAAGGCATTGGTCTTTGCCTGGTTGGGTGGGGAAGGATAGCGGAAAAGGGGTGGGCTGGCTGATCCGCCACCGCGCATCCGACGAGGGCCTTCCTTCTATCCTTCTTCCAGTCGCGGATGGAACGACTGCGCGGCGAGGACTAAGAATCTCTTTCGTGGTTCTCCTCCATGTCTGGCGAGAAGACTTCGAGGCGAATTTACCGGAGGAGCGAATAGCTTGGAGTCGACTGGAGGGGCAGGAAAGCGGAAGCTGACCGAGTTCTTATCTTCGGCTCCCTAAAGGGTGGGCTGGCTGGCCCCCAACTGCGCGCGTCCAACGAGGGCCTTCTGAGGCCGCGCGTTGCGCGAGCACAGGGGACGGCCAGGCTACCCCGTCTTCTTCTGCGGCTCCAGCATCTTCTCCCCCTTCTTGAACACCCCGTAGATCGCCTGAGAGGGACAGGCATCCAGGCAGAGGCGACAGCTTTCCAGGCAGCGGGAAGGATCGAACTTGTAGGGAGGAGTAGAGAGCCAGGCGCCGGTCGGGCAGATCGGAACACAGATGGCTTGATGGGTACAGCGGTCTGGATGGCGGACGAGGTGATCGCGAATGATCATCATGGGTTTGACTCCTTCAAAGAGACCTTGGGAAAAGATGTCGAACATGTTTCTATCCGGGAGGCTGTCGCTCACTTCCACTCCTTCACAAGTTCTTTCAAGCCGATCTTTCAATTCCGGAATCTGCTCCAGATTGTTTTGAATCGCTCCGAGAATCTTATCGACCCTGGCTGACTTGAGGGCGTCTTTGTCCTTCTTGACGAGTCGATCGTACTCCACGTAGGCCGTCTGGTGTGTAGGCTCGAGGAGCGCCCGTGCCACTGCCAACGCCTCGCCCAACTCGTATGGTTCCGGCGCCATCGGGGGCACAATGGTAAAGGTGCCATCGGTGCACACCAGCACTGCGGCTCCCTGTTTCCCCTTGAGCGGGATGACGGCCTTGATGGTTTTTCCCGTCACGGCTTCCCAGTTTCCGAGTAACCCCGGAAACTGCTTCATGAAGGCCACCTTTTCCAGGTTGGCTTTCCACTTTTCTTCGACGGCCATAACGATCCTTGTGGTGCGACGCTACGATTTGAGCGGAGGAAGTTTTGTGGGAGCCGGGTGATCGGGCATGATGAGACGCGTCACGACCTCGCCCTTGATGACGTGGCGCTCCATGATTTCCGTCACGTCGGCTTCGGATTTGACTTGATACCACACGCCTTCGGGATAGATAACGACGCTCGGCCCTTGGGCACAATGGTCGAGGCACCCGGCTTTGTTGGCGCGTACGATGTCTTTCAAGTCCAGCCGCTTGGCTTCTTGCTTGAAGCGGGCGTGGAGCGCCTCAGAGCCGAGCTTGGAGCAACTCCCGCGGGGATCGTCGGGGCTCCGCTGGTTTGTGCAGACGAAGATATGACGGGTGAATGTCGACACGTATGGTTCCTGCTAGGCCTGCATCGTGGTGGTTTGCATGCGGCCGATCAGTTGTGTGACGTCGGCGGCGGTCAGGAACGGGGAGTGACCCGCCGCTCCGGCCAGAATCGTCGCGATCTCTCGCAGCCGTAACGAGGCCCGTTGAAATTCTTCCTTGGCGGACAGGGTGGAGCCTTGGCCTGCCGTGAGCTTGTCGAATTCTCCCAGGATATCGCGAAAGTCTCGCTGGAGATTTTTCTGCATCGAACAGCCTTCGCAGTACCATTTAGGGGTTTGATCGGTCGAGGGGGACAGTCGATCGTAGGTCCGACCGAAAAAGTCCTTCCCGAGCGATAACTTCATGAGTGCGGTGCCGGTGGCGCCGCAGGCATTGCAGGATCCGGCTGCGGAATCCATAGAGCCTCCCTCTGTCGATCGTGAGTTGAAGAGCGGGCGAATCTTACACCAGGCCTGCGCGCACTGTCTACTTGATGCGGATATCCCTGAGAGCCGGTCCGTGCATTTTCACAGCCGTTGTATATAATAAGCGAAGAATTCCCGGGGTCGATTGCGCGAGGAGGGAGAGGCCATGGTCGTTGGGGTGCCAAAAGAGATCAAGGATCATGAGTATCGCGTCAGTGTCACGCCCGATGGGGTGAAGGTATTGCGTCAGGCCGGCCACGATGTCTGGATCGAACCATCGGCCGGAGTTGGCAGCGGATACTCAGATGAGGACTACCGGAGTGCCGGCGCCACCATGGCAGAATCAAAAGAGCAGTTATTTCAACAGGCGACGCTTATTGTGAAGGTCAAGGAACCGCAGCTCTCCGAGTGCCACTTCTTCCGTCCTGGTCAGACCCTGTTTACCTATCTGCATTTGGCTTCCTTGCCGGATCTCACGAAGGCTCTCCTGGATATCAAGATTACCGCGATTGCCTATGAGACGATCGAGGCCAAAGACGGGACGTTGCCGATGCTCAAGCCGATGAGCGAAATCGCGGGGCGGATGTCGGTGCAGATTGGAGCGCGTTATTTGGAAACGACGCAAGGAGGGCGCGGGCTTCTTTTGGCCGGTGTGCCTGGAGTAGAGCCGGGGAAGGTCGTGGTACTTGGGGCTGGGGTGGTGGGTAGCGCGGCGACTCGGATTGCGGTCGGGATGGGGGCTCAGGTGACGGTGATCAATCTCGACCTTGAGCGGCTCCGGGCGCTCGATGAAGTGTATCGTGGTCGAATTGTGACGCGCGCCTCCACCCAAGATGCGATTGACGAGTCAGTGATGGCAGCAGATCTTGTCATCGGAGCGGTGCTCGTTCCCGGGGCTCGGGCGCCCAAGCTGGTTTCGCGCAGACTGGTGGCGCGCATGAAGCCAGGAGCCGTGGTGGTGGATGTCGCAGTTGATCAAGGCGGCTGCTTCGAGACCACGAAACCCACGACCCATTCGGATCCGGTCTATCTGGTGGACGGGGTGCTCCATTATTGTGTGGCCAATATACCGGGGATTGTTCCCCGTACCTCGACTGTCGCGTTGACGAATGCGACGTTTCCGTATCTTCTTCGTTTGGTCTCGCAGGGGGTGGAGGAGGCCGTCCGGGCAGATGCTGGATTGGCGAAAGGCGTGAACCTGTCGGGCGGCAAGATTACCTGTCGAGGCGTGGCCGATGCCCATGGCTTGCGTTTTGACCCCCTGATGTAAGACAATCCCCCTTCGCTTCGTGGTTCTGTTGAGGTTGTCGGGGCGTAGCGCAGCCCGGTAGCGCACTGCGTTCGGGACGCAGGGGTCGGAGGTTCGAATCCTCTCGCCCCGACCATACCGCACTTCGTGTGAACCGGCGCCTCTTTGTCGCTGTATCGAATTGAGGCGCCGGATACGCACGACCAGTAGACCCGGCATCTTCGCTTGCTCGTGCCGCCCGCTCATTTTCGTTTTTTCGAATCTGATGCGGGCGGATAAACTCCTCAGTATCTTCTCTTCCAATACCAAACCAAGCCTGCTCGTGCCGGTTGCTCTCAGGTCAAGGCGGCCGGAAAATCGCCGCAAGAATTTCTCCTTTCATCTCGCCGCGCTCGTTCCGCCGATCGGACCAATCTCTCCAGCGACGATTCGTGACCTTCCCGCGCACGTGCGCGGGAGTAATTGCACCATGCTGTCGTGCATCGAATTTCCTCCGTCGTATCCAATCTTTTCTTTTCAGAACCGTCATGCGAAATTCTCTCGCGCAGAATCGCAAAACGCGTGACGCCTCTGCGGAGGTGTGAGAGTATCCGTTCGTTGGACAGGCATCTTCGGTAAGCTAGAGTCCACCTGCATGTATGGCCGAACCGATTGAACCGGCAGTTATCCGAGCGAGGCTTTTTGTGAAGGGAAAAGTCCAGGGAGTGGGGTATCGAGCGTTCGCGGCTCGCGTCGCATCGCAACGAAGACTCTGCGGAGGCGTCAGGAATCTCGATGATGGCCGAGTCGAACTTGAAGTTGAGGGTCCCAAAGACCAGATTCTGATCCTGATCGAAGACTTAAAGGCTGGGCCACCGGCGTCGCGAGTGGCGGCCGTTGAAGTGGAGTGGAGTCGGGCGACAGGGCGGTTTTCAGATTTTCGAGTGTGGTACTGAGCGAACAAGTTAGGAGCGAAGGAACGCATGGCGCGAGGAGGCGAGGAGTTACACGATCTGGGTGGAGCGCGCCGACACGTCGTCGACCATGACGACGAGGACACTGTCGCGTCGTCGGAAGGGGACGAGTCGCCTGTCGACGAGGAACGACCGAGTCGCCGCTCCGAAGGATTGGATACCCTCAAGTGCTACTTGCGCGAGGTCCGTCACTCGACCTTGCTGACGTTCAAGCAAGAACAGCAGCTGGGCAAGCGGGTCATGGCGGGCGACGAGCAGGCGCGCCAAGAGATGATCGAATCAAATCTCCGCCTGGTGATCAGTATCGGTAAGCGGTATATGCACCGGGGGTTCCCCTTCTCCGATGTCATCGAAGAGGGCAACCTTGGGCTCATCAAGGCCGTCGAAAAGTTCAACTATAAGCGTGGATTTCGCTTCAGTACGTACGCCTCCTGGTGGATCAGGCAGTATATCGAACGAGCAATTATCAATCAGGGAAAGCTCGTGCGGTTGCCGGTGCATGTGGTGGAGCGGCTGAATCGCTATCTCGGCAAAGTGGAACAACTCGTCCAGGAACTCGGACGGGAACCGACCGCGTCGGAAGTGGCGGTCAAGATGAAGACGACGGACGAAGAAGTGTTGGACCTGCGGCAAGTGGTCCGTACGACCTGTTCGTTGGACAGTCCGATCAATGACGGCGCGGATACGTTCTTGCGCGATGTGATTGAAGACCCTTCGTGTGTATCGCCTGCCGATACGGCCGAGGGGGTCATGCGTCGGGCGGAAATGATGGAATGGGTGCAGGAGTTGCCTGAGAAGGAGCAAACTGTTATTGTGTCACGCTTCGGGCTCGATGGGAGTGAGGCCAAGACGTTGGAAGAAATCGGCCGGGAGATGGGGTTGACCCGTGAGCGGGTCCGGCAGATTGAAATGGCCGCCTTGGCGCGTTTGCGCCATACCATTGAACGCAGAACCATGACACAAGCCGACTTGCTCTGATCGATGACCGCCGTCAATTATCACACTCTCATTCGCGAAGTCCCCGATTTCCCCAAGCCCGGTATTCTCTTCTACGACATCACCACGTTGCTCAAAGACGCCCGCGCCCTGGCGTCGATCGTCGATGAATTGACCGCCTACTATCAGGGACAAGAGATTGCCAAAGTTATCGGCATTGAATCGCGCGGATTCATTTTCGGGGGAATCCTGGCGAACCGGTTGAACGCCGGGTTCGTTCCAGTCCGGAAACCAGGGAAGTTGCCCGCCGACAGTTTCGAAGTCAAATACAGCCTCGAGTACGGATCGAACTCTCTTGTCATCCACCGCGATGCGATTGCCGTGGGAGAACGGGTGCTGATCGTGGATGACTTGCTGGCCACAGGGGGCACGGCGGCCGCAACGGTGTCTCTCGTGCGACAGTTGGGAGGGGAGATCGCCGGGCTCGACTTTCTCGTGGAACTCCGGGGCCTTAAGGGTCGAGAGAAACTGGTTGGCCACTCCATCCATTCAACGATCCTCTATCCCTAGGGGGCTCCCAATCCATTCCCTACAACCTCTTGTCAAAGATAATAGCGCCGTGCTATGAATGCCGAACTTTTTTCGGCTATTCGACGTTCACCCCAGGAGTAGGATCCTCATGGCAACAAAAACCCCCGCCAAGAAGAAGCCGGTGGCGAAGGCCAAGGTGCCAGCGAAGCTTGCGAAACCAGTGAGCAAACCAAAGCGCGCTCAGGTCGTGGTCCTCGAAAAACCTATCAGCATGGCTGTCTCTCCCCTGGCTGCGAAACCGAAAGAATCGGCCAAAGAACGCGAAGACCGGGAGCGCCGGCGCCAAGTCCTTCAACAGATGTTGATGCGGAAGCGCCAGGAAATTATCAAAGAAATTGAAGGGAGTCTGGGCCAATCACTCATTGAAGATAAACAGCGACGGCTTGAATCTGCACGCGATGTCGGTGATCAAGCCCTCATGGATCTTGATCGTGAGTTGGGCATTTCCTTGATGGAAATGCGCAATCGCCGCCGGCAGGCCATCGATGAAGCGTTGACGAGGCTCACCGAGGGCACCTATGGTATCTGCGCGGAATGCGGCGTAGAGATCAGTGAGCGGAGATTGGAAGCCGTCCCGTTTGCGAAGCTCTGCGTCGAGTGTCAGTCAAAAGAAGAACTACTGGAAAAAATTGAGCGAGAAGAAGATCGCGACTAGCTGCTCCTCCGTGCAATCGGTCTTCCCCCTGCCTCACGTGGTCCCTACCAGTCAATCATGATCTTCGCTCTTCCTTCGTCAGGCGAGGCTCGCGTTCCGTGACCGCGCTTGGTACCCTGCGTCGTGTGTGGGGGGGGATGTGATGAAGCCAACGAGTCATCGGGCGGTCGTCTTGGCGAGCGGAGGGTTGGATTCCACCGTTACGGCGGCCATCGCCAAACAGGAGGGTTGCGAGCTCTTTTTCCTCACGATGGCTTACGGACAGCGCCATGCAGTGGAGGTGGAGCGGGCTCGGCAAGTTGCCGCCGTCATGGGCGTGGCGAATCATTTGGTGATGAATTTGGATCTGCGTGCCATCGGCGGGTCGGCGCTAACCGGCTCAACGGCCGTGCCCAAGGATCGAGCGGACAACGAGCGCAGGCAGGGCATTCCTGTCACCTATGTACCGGGACGGAATCTCATCTTTCTCTCGATTGCGGCGGCGCATGCGGAGGTCGTGGGAGCGTCTCTCATCTATTTTGGCGCGAACGTGCTCGACTATTCCGGCTATCCAGACTGTCGGCCTGAATTCATTCGCGCGTTTGAGACGGCGGTGAAGGAGGGCACGAAAGCCGGCACGGAAGGAAATCCTCTCCATGTAAAAGCCCCCTTGCTGATGCTGACGAAAGTGGAAATCATCCAGCGAGGGGTCGAGCTGCATGTACCGTTTCATTTGACCCATAGTTGTTACGATCCGATAGGGGATCAGGCTTGTGGGCGGTGCGATAGTTGCGTGATCAGGCGAGAGGGATTTGCGCGGGCCGGGGTTGTGGATCCCATCGCTTATGCGATAACGTAGGACATGTGGTGCAATGTCTCCTGAAGAATTTTTCATGTATCTGACGATTGGGCTGATCGTGCTCGTGCCGATCGGTGCCCGGCTGTATCGCCGCATGACGCTTCAACGAACGCAACAAATGCTTCGTGAACAGTTTGGACAACAGAAGGGTCCGGACCAACGGTCCTGATTCCATGACAAGCCTGATTACGTCACGATCTCAGATCGGAGTGTGGTTGCTGATGCTCGGCCTCCTCGTGGCCTGCGACTCCTCGCAGCCAAAGCAGGCGGTCGGGGGCGGTCCTATGCCGGCCGAGTTCCAAGTGGGCGAAACCAAATTCAACGCGAACTGTGCGGCCTGTCACGGGAAGCAAGCCGCCGGAACCGACCACGGACCTCCGTTAGTGCATAAGATCTACGAGCCGAATCATCACGGGGATCCGGCTTTCCAACGGGCTGCGGCCAACGGCGTCAAGGCACACCATTGGGAATTTGGCGACATGCCGAAGATCGGCGGCGTTACGCCGGAAGACGTCGATCAGATCGTGAAGTACGTGCGCTGGCTGCAGACACAAGCTGGCATTTTCTAAGTCCTGCTCCGAAGTCTCCTTTCCTAGAGCCGTTTTCCCCGGGCCGTCATTCCTCCGTCATGGTTCGATGTCCCAGAGGCCGCGGTTTGACAATCCGTCAAACCGCTTCGTAAGGTGTTGCCATGAGTGTGTGCGAGAGGTAATGGGTGCCGGCCTTGCAACCAGACTGTCCCTCGGTGGAGGGTGTGAGGGGAGGAGGGAATTATGATCGATGGAGTGAGTCGTGTTTTCGGAATCGTGGGAGCGATGTCGATGGTACTCATGGGCGTCGGGTGCGTCGCGATCGAAGCGGGGCATGAAGGCGTATTGGTCGAGCAGCCCTTCTTCTTCGGCCATGGCGGCGTCGATCCTATTCCCGCCAAGACGGGTCGAGTGGGCGTCTCGCCGACGACAAAAGTCATCGATGTCGACATCCGGCCGATTCAGTACTCGGAACATTTCGACATCATCTCAGCCGAGAATGCGCCCGTGTCGTTCGATGCGTTTTTAATCGCCAACGTAATCGAGGGGCGTTCGCCTGAACTGATCAGCAAGTATGGCCCGAACTGGTATGCCAACAATGCCAAAGAAGCGTTCCGCACGTTCGTACGCGAAGAAGTCCAGCGGTACCCCCTCTTTCAGTTGACGACCGATCCGACCACCAGAGCGAAGCTGCAAGACGCCATTGCCAAAGAAGTGCAATCCAAACTGATCGAGAAACAGGGGATCCCGGTGCGGCTCAACCGGGTGGTTGTCGGGAGCATTCTGCCGCCCAAGGGTGTGGTGGAGCAGACGACGCAGACGATCATCCAGGAGCAGCGCAAGATCACGATGGTGGAGTTCCAGAAAGCGGAGGAGTCTCGGGAGAAAGCAGAGAAACAACGCGGCATCGCCGACCGGGCCTACCGCGAATCGCTGGGGCTGACCGCACCGGAGTTCGTAGACTTACGCCGCATCGAAGTGCAGAAAGAAATCGTGCAACACGCGCCCGCGGCCCTCACCGTGATCATGGGCCTCGAGCGGGTCGGGATCAACATGCCGCCGCTCGCAGGGAGCACCGGGGGCAACTAGGCCTCTGAAACGCGAGAGGGAGCTGCAAGGTCTCTTGCTGCTTCGACTTCGTTGTTCTTAATTCACCAGCCACAACGCGACAGGTCTTGGCTGTCGCCGGTCTCGTGTCTTTGAGAATGGGCGTCGCACCAGGGTTCACGGCTAATTGTTATCCCGCTGTCTCACTTTGATCCTCCGAATACAGCTTTACAGGGCAACGGTGCTTGGAATTAGGAAGAAGCCTTGCGCCGCGCCCACCCCGAGCCCCGGTCGATCTTGCGAGGAGTGAGGAGACGAACATTGCGATCGCCGTCAAATAGACCCGCATTCCGATGTGCCGCATGGTTAAGCTCCCGTTATGGCTTGAGCTTAACCATGCAAAATTAACTGAGTATTAGACTGGGCTTAGACTTTGCTCACCATCCGAGTGCGCTACCGCTTCCTGCTCTCCCGCGGCGGAATCGGCTTGGGGCTTATTCAAAGTTTGGGGAATGAAAAGGTGTCACTGCCTATGAAGTCACACTGTAGGTGGTAGAACAAAGAAAATAATTTCCCCGTTCCTGTCTGCCGGGTCCCAAATCCAAATCAATGAGGCGACCGACGAGGTCCACATCCAAGCATGAGTGTGCTCTCCCTCCGAGAGTAAGGACCTCCAAAGTCTGGTTCATTCATAATCCCATCCAGAATCACCTTGTACCATGATACTCCCTCTCTTACCGACGACGGAGGTGTTTTTCCGCTGCCCGCCGCCTGTTGCGCCGTTGCTCTATTCTCTTCCGGACAGATCACTCCCCATGTGAGGCGCACGGCGCTTCGTACTTTCCTGCGATTGAAGAAGTCTCGCCTGCACAGACCCTCAAACGGATCTTCTCATTTCCCATAGCCATGCCGGATCCTCTCGATATTGACATCTTGTTTCTTTGGCAATTCCTTAGCCGTGAGTAATCTTCTCGCGCTCTTCCCCTTTCAATCAGAAGCATCATGGTTGCAACTGCGACTTCGTGCAATCTGTCTAGAGGCAGACAACCTGTCGCCATTGAAATGTTCCATGAAAACAGCAGTTTTGACCTCGTTCCATAGAATCTTGGGACAAGCTGTGCGATGGCAAAATAGCCACTTTCGTTTATGCACGCTTCATATCTGTCTGAAAGATAGGCCTCAAAAGAAATTTGGTACAGACGGTATCCCCTTTGCTCAAGGTGATGGGTGTAGCGCACTTTATAAAGAGGAGGAACGGGAGCAGGTGTTTATCAGAACTGAATGAAACGGTTCCCCTTCCTTCCCAAAATAGGAGATCACTATGAACAAGTGGGAACCAGTGCTTCAACCTGTCGATCTGATCGTGGCGGCTGGTGCGGTGGCGACTGTTCTTGGAGCGCTGCTCATTGTCCTCTCCACGAATGGCAGCTTTAACCCTGCCGTCCCCTCTGATGCTGTAAACCTTGACGCGAACCAGTGGGTACAGCCGGCTCTCGGGCAGACCCTCGTTGAAGTCGCTGTACTTGAGCGAAAGCGTTCTGAGGAGACCTCCAAGGCTGCGAACAAACTCAATCAAACAGCCGGGACGGCTCAAGCACTCAGCAGGACAGACACGCGAATCAAGAATCTTACCAAGCAAGTCGAACAGGTCCGGGTTGATAAGACCGCGCGCGTGGAGTTTGTAAAGGGCCGGACCGTCGTGAACTCCACGTCTCGAGGGGTAAAGAATCATATCTTGCCCAGTCAGGCTGAATTCAACCATCGAATGATTGATGCAGCGGCTAACGCAGGGAGTAGGATCGAGAAAGAGTTTCAAGGGACAGAACAGCGCAATCTGGGAGAGGCGATTGTTGTCGAGACGCAGAGCCAGATCGAGGCGACGGGTCGGACGCAGGAGCAGGTGGGAGCGGCGATCGTGACAGCGACCCTGGTTCGTAATCACTACGAGGATGCCTTGGCGAGAGCGCAAGAACGGTTGGGATTCCTGGTAACCGTCATGGCACGAACTGAGGTTTGAACCGTGGGTCATGAAAGGAGACTCATCATGAAACACATATCCATACTTGCTGCCGTAGTAGTCCTTAGCCTTGGAATGATTCCGACCGCATATGGAAAGGCTCAGAAGGCCGATCAAAACGCACAGGTAACCATCGGAGGGGCCAAATCATTAGTTTCTGGAGAAATTCGCAAGATTGAAGGCGACTATTACTTCATCAAAGATGATGAAGCCGGAGATGAGGTGCGACTCCTGGTGAATAAAGATGCCAATCTGGACTGCAGCACTGCCCCGACCGCGGGAGCAGGTACTACCTCCCAAACTGTCGCAACAGACCGACAGCCAGCAGAACGGCAGGCTGCTGAGGCCAGCGAACGGCAGAAAGAACAGGGACAAAAAAAGGATGAAACCGCCGTAGGGTCCGGCTTCAGAATCGGCGCCTGTTCCTTTAAGCCTGGCGATCTGATAAAGGCAGAGGTGGACGACATGGGGCGTGTCACGACGCTTAAATTCATGCGCACGCGCGCGGAACCTCAAACTGCGCGTTCACTCGGGGAGAGCGCCGGCACCGGTGAATTGGCGATCCCCGGTAAACAGGAGAATCCTGGACAGCTCGATATGACCGGTCCGCACGGGTATCCTCCCAAAGAATATGCCGTGCTTCCGGTCCCGCAGGGTGAATTGAAGAGCGTGAGTGTTGAAAAATCACTTCTGCACAGTTCCGTCAAAAATGTGGAGGGGAAAGTCATCGGGTCGGTTGAAACCTTACTGATGGATTCGCAGACAGGACAGATCGAATATGCGGTCGTGTTGTTGGATGACTCCGAGCGGCTCGAAGCTGTTCCTTGGGCGCACATGAAAAAAGGGGCAAACCAGGCGAAGCAGGAATTCATCCTCGATACGACGCATTTTCAACTGTCTCCCTCGCCAGGCGCGGCGAAAGATCGCTCTCTTCAAGTAGAAAAGCTGATTAAAGACCTGCAGACCAGCCTGCGCGCGGTGCGCGCGGAGAGCCGGAGCCCTGAGGGGATGATGGTGAAGATCGAGATCATCATGCAAGACCGAGCATTTCACGTCAAAGGCCATTCACTTCCTGATTCCCTGACAGCGATTGTGCTTCGAAACCAAGATATGGAAACCCATGGATTTAGCTCCCCGTTCTTCAAAGACCTGGTCATTCGGACAGAAGGTGACGTGGTAGAGATCAAGAAGAATGGAATTCGGTCGTATCACGTGCCTGCGGGGAAGACGGCCACACTCTACTTCAGCAAGGCTTCGCGTGTAGACCCATCGACGGGGATTCGTGAGACCACGCAATACCCTTTCCGGTGTGACATCCACCCTAGTATGAAGGGAGAGTTCCTGGTTGTAGAAACAAGGGGAGAGATGGGTGGCGGATGACGTCGAACACCTCGTGGATGCTTGCTGAATTGAGATCCACTCAAGAGAAGAAAGCGAGGTTTGCCATGAGCACGGGAACCATGCAGTCCAGGCGATCCCAGATAAACTCGTGCATCAATCAGATCAATTGGCGAATCAATTGGTGCCAGTATCAGCAACAGCTCAAAACAATCACGCCGGACGAACGCGAGGGCTGGTGGGCTGAGGAAGCCGGCCTCCTTGATGCCTTGTTCGGCAGGGACAGGATAGCGTTCATGAAAGCCGGGCACCCGTCTCAGTTCATGCGCTACCTATGTGGGTTCCAGGATGGGCAAGCCCTCCTTCGCCTCCAGGACTCCAAAATTCCTGTGGGATGAAGCGTAAGAAGGCTGGCCAAGCCCTCTAGAGACAGAGGCCCGTGTGGGGCACATCCCCACACGGGCTCCCATCGCCGTATCATGAGGATAGAGAATGATCTGTCCACGCTAACCAAGGTGCAGGGAGGGAAGCAAGCACACAGTAGGTCAGTCACACCGCATCATGTCAACAATAGATTCAAGAAGGAGGCATGCATGTATGAGACGACATGATCTTATAAGAGCCAGTCTCATGATCAGTTTGGCTTGTATAGTTCCCGTTGGGGGATGTGGTGCGGGGGCTGGGCCTCTACCAGCAAACCCTTCTCGTTCTCAAGAGGCCGAGAGTTCGCAGATCGTAGAAGGTTCGAAAGTCACCCTCCAATATGTGGCCTCCGTTCCCGGCTCGACCGGAACGGACTACGGCAACGTCAGCGAGTTTATTCAGGGCCGGCACGAGATCTTCCCAGCGCTGGAGCAAGAAGTACTGGGAATGAAACCCGGAGAGGAAAAGAAGGTTGAACTGAGTCCAGCGGAAGGCTTTGGTCCTCATGATGATCGGAAAAAGCTGGATATCCCAAAAACACTGTTGCCGTTTGGAGCGAAGGAAGGAGATGTCGTGCGGAATGATGCGGGCGAGCTCGCCACTGTGGCGGAAGTATCAGACACGACGGCCGTGTTGGACTACAACCATCCGCTCGCGGGGAAGCCGCTCGTCGTGCAGCTTAAGATCCTTAAGGTCGAGAATCCATGATCGATCATCATCACCCATGACGCCCGAAACGTCGAGCCGGACTTCCGGACCTATTCCTACTGACCGCTGATCGGGATCAGAGAACTCTTTCCGGCTGGCCGGACCATTCTCAAAGTCATGGTCACGAGAGGTCGGGTTGGTCTCGTACTTTCGATCATGAAGATTTGCTCTGACCACAACGCTGCATGAAATTGCCCCTCTTTGCCAATACCGTCAGTGCATGGAGGATACGATGAACCGCTTCAGAGGAACGCTCATGGTGATCATCATGGCTGCGGCGGCCCTTGCCGACTGTGGCGGGACGTATGACCAAAGCAAACCCATCGCAGATATGGCAAGCGTGGACGAGTATCTCTATGTCGAGACAGCATCCATCTTTTCAAGGACCGATGAAGATTTTGCGTTGGCTTCGATGGTCAGAGGGCAGATTGCTCTGCAAGATCTGTCGATTGATCCCGACCGACTCACGATACAGGCTGAAGCCGACCAAGGGATCGTCTTGATTCGTGGGATCGTGAATACAGCAGGGCAGAAAACGCGAGCAGAAGAGAACGCTGTACATGTCGCCGGAGTCTTGGCCGTGGTGAATGAATTGCGAGTAGCGACACGCGCGATCTACTAGCTGACACCCGAAGGTCTTTTCCGAATTTCTCGGCTCAGCCTGGGGACGCTCATGACGGCAGGGAGGTAGTTCCTTCCAGTCTTTCTCCCCACGCCTCCTGCCGCCCATTCTTTTCGCAGAAAGCATGCCCGCAGGCTGGATTGCAAGGAGGCGACATCATGCGATGCATCCGTTGCCAGGGCTTGATGGTGGAAGACCACTTTTTCGACTTTGAGGGGACTCAAGGCTTCATGTGGATGAAGGGCTGGCGTTGCCTGAACTGCGGTCATGCGGCGTATCCCCTGATAGAGGCCAACCGCCGCTTGCACGAAGCGACCGTGATCGTGCGGCCATCCGAGGAATTGGAGAATGAGAAAGAGCACGTGTGCTTCGGGCAGAAGCCGCCATACGGGTTGCTGGATGACCGGTGGGATGGGAAGCCTCCGTACCCAAACTAAGAGATTCTGCTGCGGCACGGACTAACTAACAGGAGCGTCTCCTACGATGGCGACAATTCTGATCATCGATGACGAAGAGCCCATCCGTATACTCCTTCGATCCGTTCTTGAAGCGGCAGGGCATGAGGTGCTGGAGGCTCCCAACGGCCGTATCGGGCTTGAGTTGTACCGCCACAGGCCGACGGACTTGATCATCACAGACATTCTCATGCCTGAGCTGGATGGGTTGGATATGCTCCTGGAACTGACGCGTGAATTCCTCCATGCCAAGGTGATCGCGATCTCAGGCGCAGGAGGGGAAAACAATGTCTTGGATGTCGCGAAGCTCTTTGGGGCGCGGCAGACCCTCCAGAAACCCTTTAGCATGCCGCAGTTGCTGGGCGCTGTGCAATACGAATTGGAACATTAGTGCCGCCTTCCCTTGCTCTGTCCCTCATCTTTCCCCCACGCTGGATCACACCTCGCTGACCACGCCCATCTATAGTAATCGCAGGAATCGGTTTTACCTCGACTGAATTGCCTGAACTATAGCAGCGCCGCACAGTCGGATTACCGCTCGATCGAAGATATGATTCTATCCCAATGGTACGAGTCTCACCCGGCAGTTCGTCGAGGAGGGTTAGTGCTGGTTATACTGGAAGTATGCGTCGCCCATTCGGCAGTGTGACTGGCAGCGACAGGGTTATCTCTGGACGCATCGGCAAGGTTTCTAAGAGATGCCAACCAGTACACGAGAGATTCCATTCCACACAGAGCCTTGGACCCGAAAGGGACCTGAGTTGTACGTAACGGAGCATTGCACGGGGAAACAGCGGTAGGGTCGGCAATCCAGCAGGGCCGACTGGCGGAGGGATGCAGTTTATCGTGGACCTGGCCCCATCCTATGTAGCTCACGCGGCGAGAGGAGTCTTGGCTGCGGCCCCTTCTTGCCAGAACGTGAACTGGTTGACGCGAGCCGCGCGCGGAGAGCGATCTGATAGACCGAGTAACCGAGTTGGCGAAGCAACAACCGCCCGTCCCTCGACATCCGATCGACGGCGACGAAGACCTCGCCCCAACTGAGATCTGGAAGGTATGTGACGACATCATCTAGGCAGCAGGGACCAGTTCTCTGCAGCAATTCGATAATAGCCTCTTCCTGCGCAGCCGCATTGATGGGCATCATGGTGTAGAACCTCCCGTGAAGTCAGGTGCTGGTGTGCTTCCACATACTGGACGGATTGCGTCGTGGGAGGACCTAGGACATGCACTAGTATGAGGCATAATCATTACCAGACGTCTGTAGATCTCGACCACGATCCACGCACGTTCCCTTTGACCTTTCTCGCAATATTTCCCATACGCAGAGGCGCTAGCCGCGTCTGGTCTCCGTGTAGAAACTGGAGACGTCGCGCGTTCGGAGGCGTGGCTGGCGTGGGTCAACGAGCCGATGACAGATGCAGAGTGCATCAGATCCGGCAGAGTGTGAATCGGGGTGCGCCATTCAGATCAGCGGCGTGGGCGACCGCCACTGCCGCGCTATTGGGACACGAAACGATCCTTCGGCCGATCGGTCGGCCGCACAATCTGGTGGAATCGTAAAGTGTTCCCCTGTTCTTCTCCAACGATCTAACTTGTCTTTGGCAAATCACGCCGCTGTCGTCGTCAGCAGGACGGGCAACCCGGCTCATGAAAATCAACAAGGCAGAAGCCTCCTTCGCTCTATTGGCGAAGACACCGTCCATCGGCCTCGTTGTCCGCTTCCCCGCTGGCTTCATTCACGTCACTTCGGGAATCCACCAGAATCCTAAAGTCGCAATCCGGGTCAAAGCAAGCCGCTGGAATAATCACCGAGGGGAGTTCGATCACAGCACCAGCCGCGATAGGCGGCGTGGGAATTTCCAGCGAGCCACCGGGCATGAATTCTATGGTGGTGATCGAGGCGGGAGCGCCGCTTTGTCCCTCATTGCGAACGGAGACGCGTAACCGTGGAATGCTCGCTTCGGGAATGAGATCACAAAACCCCTCCGGACCCGCGAGCGTGGTGCGTTTCACGGGGATCAGATCCGGTCCTTCATGAAACGGCTCGGGGGAAGACATGCAGGCAGGGATCGTGATGGCGGTGAAGAGCACTGCCATACTGAGAACAAGACGGTTATCCATAAGCGCCCAGATCATCTCTTTCCCTTTGGCAGGATCCCTTTCCGCTCTAGCTCCTGATCGAGAGGGCTCTATGCGAGACGCCGGAAGGCTAGGCCGTTCGTGGGGAGGTGTCAAGGCTGACAGCAGCAGACCGGAGGGCGTAGGATGGTCTCAGATTTGAAAGGGGTGCTGCGATGCTATCTCTGATAAAGACAGGCCTTCCAGCAACCACGTTACTACTGATCGTCGGCACAATCAGTGTAATCATCGCTTCGACTCCAAGCCATGCAGAGCAACCAGCGGAGGTTCCGGAGCGTGAGTCGCTGAGAGGACTTGTCGGCATGGAAGTCCTCGTTGAGCCTTTAAACATCGAGATTGAGCAGCTTGGGCTGCAAACGCTGAAGCTACAAAGTGATATCAGGCAGCGCCTTCAGAAGGCCGACATAAAAGTGTTGACTGAACGTGAGCGACTCGCAACGGCGACCGCGGCCATGCTGGCGGTCCGAGTCGATGCCCTCCACGATCGGATCGGCCGATATTTTTACTCCGTTGATCTCCTTCTGACACAGCGGGTCCGACTGGAAGGCAACGTAGCCTCTCAACCGTCAGCAGTGACGTGGATGAAGCTGGGGCCAATTGGAGTCGTCGCAGACGACAACGTCAAACACCTCGAAGATCAGGTGCTTCGCAAGGTTGACCAATTTATAAAAGACTATCTGGCGGTGAATCCCGATCGGAGAGGGAGCGATCGCCTAAAGAGGCCCTAAACGTTCAACGAGTAACGAACGTGATGCCGCGTGCCTTACCCGTCGATGGCGATGAGCTGGTTCGTTTCCCCACTCCCACGGCGGCAAAGGCTGCGGCTCAGTCCGCAATCCATATTTCACGTTGGGCACAACAGCGTGTAATTCTGCACTTAGTGTCCAGTGACGAGTCGAGAATCGGTTGGTAATGTCAGGGAATTGAACAAGGGCAAGATCAAGCGGCGCGAATCACCTGGCTATTCTTTGGGGGTTTGTCGCCCTCACGCGGAGGACAATCACATTATAATAGGATGGCCTTGAAATACGGTGCTGGAGCGGACCCGCCCCTCAAGCGCGAGTGCTTGTCCGTTTGCTTGCGGGTACGGGCCACTCAGCCGCAGGTGTGAGGCCAGACTTTTCCGTGAAAGGAGAACAGCATGAAAGTTGGAGTGCTTGGTTCTGGTGATGTAGGGAAGACGCTGGGTAGCGGCTTTCTTCAACATGGTCATGACGTCACGATGGGCACGCACTCGCCTGCCAAACTGGCGGACTGGGCGAAGCAGCATCCGAAGGGCCGTGTCGGCAGTTTTGCCGACGCGGCAAAGTTCGGCGAACTGGTCGTGCTGGCGGTCAAGGGCACTGCCGCGCCGGACGTGCTGCGTGCCGCGAACGCAACGAATCTGGCCGGCAAGCCTGTCATTGACGCGACCAATCCCATTGCCGACGCGCCGCCCACCAACGGGGTGTTGAAGTTCTTCACCAATCTCGACGAATCCCTGCTGGAACGCCTCCAGCGCGAGTTCGGTAACGTGCGCTTCGTCAAAGCCTTCAATTCCGTCGGCCACGCCTGCATGGTGAATCCGCAGTTCAAGGGCGGCAAGCCAACCATGTTCATTTGCGGGAACGACGAGGCAGCGAAGAAGACCGTGAGGGGAATTCTCGATCAGTTCGGCTGGGAACCGGTGGACATGGGCAAGGCCGAGGCGGCCCGTGCGATCGAGCCGCTCTGTATGCTCTGGTGTATCCCCGGCTTCCTCCGCAACGAATGGAGTCACGCCTTTAAGCTGCTGACCTAGGCATGAACGGCGGGCCTACCACCAGCCGATGGCTATCCGTTCCCGCAGCATCTCGGCGAGATCCTCAACCGTGATGCGCCTGGCGAAACGCCAGGCCGGCTCGGAGTTCCACCGACGCCGACAACACAACGGTTCTGAGAGACGTCACTGCTGTCTCGATTGTGCCTCCTGACCAAAGGGCACCATTACGGCCTGCATGCCGTATTGCACCGCGTATTGGGTCATCCTATCCATGGCGATCATGTGATAACTCCTTAGCGTCTCAACAGCCCTTTGAGCAGGTCTTGGCCCTGTTGCTTTAAGTCTTCCGGCTTCGTCGTCCCTTTCAGCAGTGCGCCGACCGCTTCCTCACCTTTCTTCTGCACCTGTTCCTGAACTTTCCCGGTGAGACTTTTCATATCCAATCCATACGATGGCGCCTGTGCTGTTCCGGTAATCACCAGCGGAAGACTCACGCGGCCTTCTTTCATCGCGAACTTGGCGGCAGTCGATGAACTGGCGATCTTCTGACTGAAGTCCTGCGACAGGTTGAGATTCACGGTGAGGTTCAGCGCCTGATCGAATCCGATGGTGCCTCCTCCCGTGGCCTGAAAGTCGTGGCTATCCATCAAGAGCCGTTGGACGTGGATGATCCCTTGCTTAATGGCGAGATCGGTCTCGATCGTTGAAAAAGCCGTTGCCTTGGGGTTATCAAGCGAGATGCCGGCAACGTTGAGAATGGAGATGGCTTCCTGAAGCAGATTCACACCTTCGATCTTGCCGTCTTTCACAGCCACGTGCCCCGTGCCTTCCAAAGATTTCGTGAGGTCCGGCATGGAAAATCCGCGGCCCTGCAAGCCGAGGTCGGCTCCCGCCGTTCCGCTGATCGACACCTGAGTGGTTGCCAGGGCATTGAGCGCCGGACCGAGTTGCATCCCTTGAATCGTCATCTTCCCCGTGAACGGTGGTGTCTCGGAGCCGGACGTGACCCTTCCCTGTGCCGTCACCTGTCCATCGAAGAGCTGAAAGGAAACGTTCTGTAACAGCACATCCTGACCTTTGACGTCAGCGGCGATCTGGAGATTGTTCACATCGACGGGTTTCTGTAATGGTAGGGCGACCGGCAGGTTGGCCGTATTGATGACCGGCGTACTGATGTTCAGGCTGGCGTTTTGCCCGACCGTTTTTCCGGTGATGGTGAACTCGGTTTTTCCCAAAGCGAGGTGAAGATTGATTGCATCGATGTCCGTGGATTCTTTCAAAGGGCCAAAGGTACCGTCGAGCCTCACCGGCAGGTTCAACGGTTGGACGAGCGTGCCGACATGGAGACTCGGGGTTTCGCCGAGCCGAACGGATTGGAGGAGGAGCTCCATATCCTGCAAGATATACTCGGTCGGCTTGGCAGCTGACAGATCCCGATAGGTGAGTGTCCCGCCCGCGATGGAGACTCGATCCACGGCCAGCAGTGCCAGGATTTTGAGCGGACCTTCGGTCGACGGAATGGGCGCCCGCGATGGAGTTTTAGGCAGAGCAACGCCGGTACGACCGACGGTCGAGACGTTCAGGACGCCGTTCTTGTTCTTGATGACCGTGATCACAGGATCACGGAGTGTGATGTCTTCTACCTCGACCCTGCCGCTGAGTAACGGCATGAGTTTGACCCCGACGTCCAGCGACGTGAGAGAGGCAAAGGGGCTTGAGCCGAATGCCGGGTCGTCCAGCACGGTAAACCCGGTCACCCGGGCACCGATCCTCGGCCAGATAGTCAGGCGGATGTCTTGCAGCTGAACCTTGCGATTGAGCGCGTCTTCGATGAGTGGCTTGTACTGGTCTTGATACTTGTTGAGGTCAATCAGGAAGGGAAGCGACAGGATGACTCCGACCACTAAGACCACGGCAATAAGTAGCCCTATAACGATTTTCATCCGCACACCTCCGTATGAGCTTCTCCCAGTATAGGAAAGGGCTCGACCACGGTCAATGTGAGTCAGTTCGCAGATCGTTTCCCGCCAGGCCATCACAGAGCCGTTCTCGATGGGCGTTCACGTCATTGACATAGGCCTTGCGCCGTAAATCGTCAGCTATCAGCTCTTCGTCCTTCGAACAAGGCGGTCCCAACCAGTCTTCTGACGGGCTTTCGCGCCTGGGAGTAGTGGTGTATCGCAAGACAAGACAGGAATAGGTTCTCCACTCGTCAGGGATGTGCTGCGGGAGAACGAAACGAAGAGGAGCAACGCTTCTTGCGGAGGCCACTGCAAAAGATTTGTGGAGTGAGAGCTGCTGGGTAATCGCTTGCCGTGCGTCGTTACCGGAATGGTGTTATAGCTTCGCCTGCATCACGAGGGCGCGGAGCCGTTCGCGCTGCGCGATGCGAATGCTGGAAAATTCCAGCCCGAATTGCTGACCGTTCACCCACCGGACAATGGCCTCATCCACTCGTAAGGGCCATTTGTGGTCGGGAAGGAACAGCGAAAGCCTCAGAGGCACTCCAATTTGTAGGGCAACGGATGACGAGGCTCTACACCCGCTGGTCGAAATGTCCAGTACCGTGCCTTCCCCTTCAAAGTCGTCCTGCCCGAAGAAGAATAGACGGCAGGACAGTTTCAACCGGCGTCCCCGTCGGTCCTGCTCCACCCTGTCGCCTCGTTCGTCAGAGATACCCACTGTTGTCTCCTTGAGCGCCATCTTCATCTTCGTCTCTTACGAAGGAAGATACCAGCCCGAGTCCGTCCCCACATTCCCTGTTAGGGGCACATCTATAGCGGTAGGCCCAAGGAACCGACGTTGCCCAATCGATTGTGAGTCGGACGAGTGGAAAGAAAACTTGAGTAGAATTACTAGGGATGATCAGATCTTGTCAACCACGCCGCCAGTATCCCCCTTCGGAGTTACTTCCTATTGGTCTGCCCCTTTTCCAGGGCGTCTTCTATGCTTCTCTCTAGAGGGACCGCCCACCGCACCACGCAGCCATGGATGGGCGGTCAAGGTGATACGCCCATGGCAACTATCCTCGTCATTGATGATCAGGAACTCATACGCTCTCTCCTCCGTGCCGCCCTGGAAGGGGCCGGCTACCAAGTCCTCGAAGCGTCGAATGGCCGTCTTGGACTGGAGTTGTATCGGGAGCGATCGGCAGACTTAATCATCACCGATATTGTCATGCCTGAGATGGATGGGCTCGAAATGATCTTGGAGCTGACCAGGAACTTTCTCAACGTCAAAGTCATCGCCATGTCCGGCGGCCAAGAGAGCGAGGGTCGGCTCAACGTGGCGAAGCTGTTGGGTGCGCGGCAGACGTTTCAAAAGCCCTTGGATATCGAACAATTACTCAGCGCCGTTCGATACGATTTGGCGCATTAGCCGGCACGGATGATTGCTCGTCGACCACGCGCTCGGTGGTCGGGTGCGTGAGATCGAGAGAACAATGAAACAGGACCCCTCTTGCATAACCGACGACTCAATAAGGCACTCCCGCTACTACTTTCTTTCCCCATCACCACCACCAGGTCCCTGCACCAGAGGTGGCGGGTAGGCGGGCATTTCTTCATGCCCTGGCCTGAAACCCACCTTCCGAGGTACCACTTTCTGGTCTTTCGCCCAGACTCTTCTGACGCTATTCTTTTCCAAGAACGTTCACCCAAGAAGCGAGAGGAGGCTAGGTCATGAACTGCAGGCGTTGTCAGGGCTTGATGATGGAAGACCAGTTACTTGATTTTGAAGGGACCCAAGGATTCATGTGGACGACCAGCTTGCGTTGTGTGAATTGCGGTCATGTCTACGACTCCGTGATCGAGCAGAATCGCCAGGCCCAACAGGAGAAGGTCTTGGTGCTATCAAGTAGTGAGCCGGACTATCACGATGACGAAGTCCATCTTGGAGCAGAGGCATCAGTCAGGCAAGCGGCCTGACCGAACCTGGCCGTGCAACCCCTCGATGCTCACGGGCCATACGTGGGCGGAAACCTTAGCGAACCCCCTGCGGGAGAGACATCGCATCCATTCTGGTCACCGACGACAAACCGGTCATTCACATCCTCCTTCGCACTGCCACGACAAATATGGGCGCACGATTGCCGATGTGCTGCTGCCCGATGAGACCAATCTCAATTATACGACCCGCTGATCAAAGACGGCTGGTGCTGGTGATATCGGAAGTATGCGCCGGGGGATACGGTGCTGGAAGGGCTAGAGAACAGAAGCGCGCGAGGCGGGGAAAGGGTTGTGGGCTGATCCTCATCCGGTGCCACCGTGGGAATGGCGAAAACGCAGGGATTAGTGATAGTGGCGCCAAAGACTCGAAACGCTGGTTAGCGACCGAGGTCAGTCCCGATAGGTGTCAACGTCGCGGGCGGCCGGCGGGACGTCCTCTGTTCATCCATATCCAGATCAATCACCTTCAAGGCTTCAATTTTAGATGTTAACTCCGCAATTTGAGACCGTAACTCCGCAATGCGCTTATCTCGCTCTTTGACTTGTCGCTGGAGCGACTGCACTGCCTCGGAGTTCACCGCAGCAACCTCGCTGTGAGTCGCCACCGGGGTGACAGACGGTGTCCCGCACCCGCTCAGGACGACGGTCCCAAGCAGAGCACTTCCCAGCCGGCACCAGAGCCTTGGACGTATACCTCTCATAGGTCTACCTGTGCCATGCAACGCCATTTCGGGCAAGAATGTTCACGATTTTGACAACTCATAAATGCTCAACAAACTGTCCAGGAAACAAGGAGGGGCAGTACACCTGTTACACCCTCCTCTTTCCCCCATTCCGTAGGATAGCGGTTCCCCCGGTGATGCTCGTACCCTGAGCCGCATGAATGACCGGAATCCTCCCATCCCGTGGCGAGCGATTGTGCGAGGGGTCGCCATTGTGTATGGCGTCACCTTTGTGTCTGGACTGGTGTTTGCCTTCAACGGGATCACGCCACAGACAGATCACGTGGCCTATCCCCTGCTCGCATTGCTCACTGGTGCGGTCGGGAGTGGCGATCGCGCTCAGGGTTGCTGAAACCACGCGGCTCCTCATATGTCTTGGCAATTGGGCTCGGTGTCTGGGTCCTCAGTTCGACCAGTGTCTTGCTCGGAGCACAGTCCTTTACCGGGTGGGTGTCCAGTAGTGCCTTCATCGGTACCATGCTGATCCTGGGCCGACTTCTGGTGGGAACAAACCAAAAGACACTTCCAGCATCCGCACTGGCCTGTTCAACCCTCGCCCAAAGAGCCACTCAGCCGCGCAGAAACGACTAGCAAGGCAATCCTCGTTCTCGTCGGCATCCCATTCACTTCGTCGTGCCAAATACCTTAATCTCTCCACGGTAGCCTTGACACCCCCTCACGGACGGCCTAGCCTGGCGGGAATTTCGTAGCATGGAGCAGTCATCCCCATGACCACGTGCCCGGCCTGTCAACACGAGATTCAACCGGCGGTGCAAGAGTGCCCCTATTGCGGGGTCATTATTGCGAAATGGAAGGGCTACAAAACCATGACGGGGGGATCTGCCCAACACCCCAGCACGGCCCCTGCGCCGAGTGAGGCACACACGATGGGTTACATCCCTCAATCGATGGTGACGACTGCCGTGACGCTCGATGGATACCGGATCGTGCAAACGATCGGCCTGGTGAGGGGGCTTGTCTGCCGCTCCCGGTCCATCGTCGGCAGTTTCTTCGCCGGCCTGCAGACGATATTCGGGGGAGATATTACGCTCTATACCCAACTGTGTGAACAGGCACGGACGGATGCCTACGACCGGATGGTCCAACATGCCTACGAGCTGGGGGCCAATGCGGTGATCGGTGTCAGGTACGATGCCACCGAGGTCATAGCCGGCGTTACCGAGGTTCTCTGCTACGGCACGGCAGTGAAAGTCTCTTCGTAAGAAAGTTTGGGGCAGAGCATGAGTTCGTTCCCCACCACTGCGCGTTCGCTTGACACCTCCCCACGGTCGTCCTAGTCTTTCGCCTGCCATTCGAGGAAACTGCATGTCTTCAACTTCTAAGCCCTCTCCTCTAGCGGAAGAAAGCCAATGGAGCACAGAGCCACCCACGAAACCCGGAACATATTGGTTTCAACAAGAGCCGACATCCAGGATGGTCATGTTGGAAGTTCGTGAGAGGGGGAACATTCGTGGCGATCCCCAGGGCGGAGAGTTAACGGTAACGGGGAACTGGTCCGCCCCGGACGAACCGGTCGCGAAACTGAAAGGCCATTGGAGAGGACCGATTCCGCCATCATCGGGACCAGGAACCGGGTAAATAGTTGACAGGTGTGAAGCAGCCGGACAGGGCCCGGGAAACTACCTCTTAGGATTGCAACAGGGGGATGTCTGTAACAAAGAGATCGAAAAGATAACCATCTCGAAAAGGACGTTCCTCGCATTTAGATACAAACTCTACGGGGATTTCGAACAGTGATGACGCCCCTTCCCATGAGTGCGGGGACGTAAGTATATGAAAGTTTTTTTGACGAGTCAGATATTTTTCTATGTGCTCGTCAGAGGCATAACCAACATAGTAAACGATCCCATCATGCTTATGAATCTCCAACGAGAATTTGTTGCCACGGTTCGCGCTTAGCGATACGACGCTGCACATTGAGAAACCGAATATTCCATTCGGTAATTCCTGTATTTTTGTTCCATCTTCCCGTTCAGTCAGCGGTCTAAGATGATGCGTTTGCCGTAGCTCTAGTACATCTTTGGGGACAGCTTTTACAGCCGGCGCCTTTCCGACCCCGCTCTGACTGTTCTTTGTTTGATTGTCCCCGCTCCAAAATTCGCCGACGTTAAGTGGAGAATTCAATCCGACAATGAAGTAAGCCAATATTACCAACCCAAGCGGAACAGTTATCAGATACGGATACCACCCTTTCATGCCTGTAATGATACGCCAACCCCTACATTAAATAAAAATAGAAGGAAACACGGTCAAACTGGTTTGCTGCGGAAATACGTGTCTATCTCCCTGTTCGACTCTTGCGCCGACCGCTGACTCTACCTACAATACGCCTCCCTGCGAGGCTCCCATGCCATCCTCCATTCACCCCTTCGTTGTCCAGTCACGGAGCAGCCCCATGAAGACATTTCATCTACTGATCATCTTCATCGTCGTTTTGCCCTGTGATGAAGGGCGCGCCGTCGCAGCGGCGGAGGACCTCGACTGCAGCACAGCGATTCAACGGCTCACCAAGGCGCACCAGGCTGTGGCACCAGCGCTTCGCGAGTACGACGTGGCCAAGAATGAGAGGGACTCCTTGACGACGCTGTACGAATATTACAAACGGGACTATGCCGGGGAATTTCGAGAAACAACGCCTGGCCGCCGAACAAGCCACCCAACGCTACAATGAGACAAGAGAGGTCATCACGCGTACGCTCAAGGAGTTCGACGCTGCGGTGGGGCCGTTCACACAGGAATGCGTGCTTGAAGTCAATAAACCCCGAACCCTCATCATCGTCCCCGAGTAATGTGTCACGCGATTCCCGCCGATCAACGCAATCATTTCTCTGCGCCCCGCCTCGTGGTTGGATCCTTCCCCTTCTACACTGTGCCACCCTGCGAGACTTCGTATGTCGCTCCGATGTTCCACCGCCCTCGTACTCTCAATTGTGTGTCTCACCACTTCCTCCGGACGACTCATCGACCCAGGAGAAACGCTATAACGAAGACCACTCAGAAAGGAGAACACTTATGATCAGACAGCAAACGGGAGTGCTCATCACGGTCGGTGTTCTGTCTGGCCTGCTTGGCGGGATTGTCGCTGCCTGTCTCGTTGGCGGAGTCCCTGTCACCGCGCAAGAACCGACAGGGGAAGTGCCCGCAATCGTCAGCGCCAAGGAGTTCCGTCTCATTAATCGACAAGGGCACACGCGGGCTTTGCTTGCATTTAGCGAAGAAGGGCAGCCGTTCCTTCAGATGCGCGATGAATTTGAAACCTCTCGGGTGTGGATCGGTATCTCCACGGAAACCGGCGTAGCCGTGCATGACGTGGATGGCAAAACAAGACTGGTGCTCTCAGTGGACCAAGACGGCTCCCCCTCGCTCGTCGTCCGTGATCGAAAGCATCAGACCAAGTCGTTCCACCCCTAGGGGCAAAAGACGGCTGGTGCTGGTGGTATTGGAAGTATTCGTCGGATGTTACGGTGCTCGAAGGGCTAGAGACAGAAGCACGAGAGGCCAAGAAAGGACTGTGGGTCGATCCAGCAGCCGGTGCCGCCGTGGGAGTGGCGGACGCGCAGAGACTAAGGCCATGAATGGTTTCGCAGCCCCTCAGCATGCTTGATAGTCCAAGAATGGAAGTATTTGTTTGTGTAGCATAATGCCTCTCGAATGTTTCTACTGTGTGTCGCACACTGCCCCGTTTCTCAGTAGTTCATTGCCTCCCTTTCCTTCGTTGCGCCCCAAGGCCACGCCAAAACAACTGAATACGGTTGGTGTCGCGTCAACGTTGCTAATCCGGCACACGGCTTGCTGGATGATGGTTCTATACAGTCACGTCTCTAGCGCGATGGCGAGACAGTGTAGCGAAGGATAAGCCCAGGAAGGAGGGGTGAAATGATGAGACATTTACCTGCGGTGGTTGGATTGTCCTCTGTTGTAGTAGGAGTGTTCTGTCTCTCGCTATTCTGTCGCCCTGTACAGGCAGAAGTGTATGTGGCTGGCCAGTTCGGGGCATCAATCCCGAATTCCCTCTCCAGCGTTAAGAGTGACTCGGGTCAGAGCCTCCCAAATCTCAACCTGCAGGATTCGTTCGTCTATGGGGCCAAATTGGGATACTATTTCGACTCGATAAAATGGCTGGGGGTCGAGACCGAGCTTTTCAATTCGACGCCCAATGTCAATCAGTCAGGCGCTACACCGGGGCGAAGCCTTCGTGTGCTCAACTGGTCTCCGATCACCCTCGTGGCGCGTCTCCCACTGGGCTTTTTTGAACCCTATGCAGGAATCGGCATGGGGGTATATTTTGCCAATTCGACGGCGAATGGAGAGGATTCTTCCAACACTGCAGTGGGTCTTAACACGCAGCTTGGTCTGCGCTTTTTGCTTTTTAAGCACCTGTCCTTGTTTGGCGAATGGAAATACAACCGTGCGACTTTTGACTTCCCCGTCTCAAGCTCCACGCAAGCAGTTAGAGGAGTTAGCGCGGATTACAACGCGAACATTTTCGTCCTAGGGGTCGGCTGGCACTTCTAATTAACTTCTTCGAGCCGGCGATTTTTTGGGTCGGCTCGGATCGGTGGCACTCAGACACGGCAGGAGCTACGCGATTCGGGCGGTGCCAATTACCTGAGCAGACACCCGCGACTACCTCGCAGAAGCCTTGCCCCCCTCTACAAACTTGCGGGAGTGACCATGTATATATTCATGAGGGGGCGTATCACCCCACACCCCCTCCCCCTGGACCAGGTGTAATTAGGGTGTTAGAAATGTGGCCAAACGTGGGTGACGGAAGGCAACGCGGGGCAAAGCGAGATGAACGGTGAAATGCGTGATTCGGCAGGAATGACAAGGGGATTACTCAAGCCATCAACGACTTAAGCAATCCCCCTGGTTTCGGTTTTGTAAACCGCAGGTAATACGATTCAGGACTATTCATAGGCCATCTGTTTCGGGGACGCAGGATAGCTAGACTTGGCAGGCTTGTATTCGGAGGGTTTAAGCGGCGAAATTCTTGCCGGTTTTGTGCGATCTATTTCACCAGCCACACGCGATAGGTCTTGGCGGCTGTGGGCTTCGTGACTTTGAGAACGGCCGTCGCGCCGGGGTTCATGACGTCGTCGCCCGTGGTGGTATGCCGGGCCTCATGAGAAAATGTAGAATGTCCCCGTTTTTTCCCCCACGTACGCTCAAGGAGTTCGACACTGCGGTGGGGCCGTTCACACAGGAATGCGTGCTTGAAGTCAATAAACCCCGAACGCTCATCATCGTCCCCGAGTAATGTGTCACGCATTGGCGAGAGACACTATGCGGACGGATGGAGAGCGCGGTGTGAGGAACAGACACGACCACAGTACTGCCCGCCGCCTGAATCGCCAAGTAACATGGGAGCATCCTCGTCGGGGGCCCCTACGCCACCCTGGGAACCAGCGCAGTCGTGGGAATGACAGTCGCAACCGTGGACCCAGTCCTCAACCGGGGGGCCTGCGACAGCAGGATCTGCAAAGGATCAGCCGGTTTTCTCATAGGTCTCGCAGGGTTGGACGACGGAATGATGGGGTACTCCTACGGAGAAACATAGTACTGGTCAGGCTCACAGGCATGGGCAGCAGTAGGAGGGAGAGCACTGGGAGCCGCACAATCAATCGCCGCGATTCTCCTAGTGGTCGTCGGCGCTGTGATCGCCACAGTCGCCTGTGGGCCTAGGTATTTCCCCAGTTGACGTAGCATGGTGCGGGGAGTAGAAGAACGCTATTCCATTTTGACTCTCACCTCGCGCGGAGCTTTATGATGGGAGACCCTAGTCCACCGCATCAGAACGGCCCGCAGAGCCAGCGACGGGCATCTCGTCAGTCACGCGGACCGTATCTGCCAACGGCGACACCATTTCCACATAGAGAACACGCCTTTGGTAGTGAGCCGTTCCGGAGCGTCTGGCTGAGCGCAGGATGTCAAACATCTTGGATAGATGAACCTGTCCCCGGCGAACCGCCGAGGCCTTTCAGCTTATGGGTGGTCTCATCGCCACACAAAATTTATCTAAACTGTATTCGTCGCCCTGACCGCCGGCCACGGGCGACCGCGAGGAGTTCCTTCTACTTCCTCCCTCTCCTTCCTGGCCGCTCGTGATGAGAGCGTGGTTTGAGAAGAAGGCTGAGCAGGCGATGATGGGACCGATGCAATGGAAAGGGCTATTGACACGCTGGAGACAGGTGTCAATCCTGGTGAAAATCGGCGCGATGTTCGTCGCGCTCTCGCTGACCGTCGCGACCTTCCTCCTGACCGCCTCCAATTTGACCAAACATCTTATCGGTATGAGCAAGGAGATCGAGCAAGCCGGGACCGAACGCATGCGCATTTACAAGCTGGCCTCGCTGGTTCAGCAGGTGACGCCTTCCTCGGAGAACGAACGTGAATCGATCCGGAAGGAGATCGCACAATTTGAACGAGTGGTGGAGGGACTGCGCAATGGGACGACCCAGCACGGATCGGTGGCTGCTATCAGCCCGATGCTCTCGACGCAATTGCAAGAACTTCAAGACCGGTGGTCATTGCAACTCAAGCCGGCTCTGGAACTCGCGTTGGGAGCTGGCGCCAATGCCTCGGCAGCTAAGGAGTACCTGGTTCATGCGGACGATTTTGTGGTCGGCTGGGATCACATGGTGCAGTCCATGGAGCAGGAATCAGCAGGGCGATTGCAATCCCTCTATCACTGGCAGACCTGGTTTCTGATTGCGTTCTTCGGACTCATGGGCGGGGCTCTGATTTTTCTGGATCGGGTGGTTCGTGAACCGTTGAAACGACTGACGGCCGGCGCCGAGAAGCTGGCGGCAGGCGAATTCCAGGCCGAGATTCCGGTCCATGCGGACGACGAACTGGGCCAGCTGGCTCGCACGTTCAAGCGGATGGCCGAAACTATCCGGCAGAAAATCGGAGAGCTGAACGCCCTGCATGCGACGGGGCAGGAAATCGGCCTATTGGGACCGGGCGGACTGGAGGATGTGCTCAGGCGGATTGCCGACCGGGCGTCTGAGTCGTTGGAAGCCGACCTCGCGGTCGTCATGGTTCGCCACTCGACCATGGAATGTTGGGTGGTGGAGGCAGCTTCCGGTACTGCATTCGACCGGATCCGAAAGCAGATTCTGCTCTTTGAGGAGACACCGTTCTCGTGCCAGGCGTTCGAGACCAAGCGACCCGTGGTCGTTGACGACCTCTCCTCGCACAAGGATTTGCCCATTCGATTTCGTGCTGAATTCGGGGCCAAGAGTTATATGGCTGTGCCTCTGCTCGGTCCCCATGAATGCCCCGGAGTACTGGTGTTGCTGAGCATTGCGCGACTGAGAACGTTCACGGTGTGGGACGTGCAAATGGCCCAGCAGTTCGCGTCGTATGCAGCGGTGACGATGGAGAACGCGCGGCTCTTTGATGCGGTTGAATCCGAGTCGCAACACTTGCGGGCGCAGTTGGACGAGGTCGAACGGAAAGTCGCGGAGTTGACGCACGAGGTAAAAGCTCCGGCCGGTCGCGTGGCGGAATTCGCGTCGTGGATCGAACGGGATTATGGTCGTCAGCTTGACGGCAAGGGACTGCAATATCTCGCCTGGATCAAGAATGAGGGTAAAGATCTTGCGTCGCTGGCTGCGCGGACGTTGGATTTGGCGCGGATCAATCACCAACCGTCTCCGTTGGAAAGGGTGGACGTGGATTCAGTGGTGCGCGAAGTCCTCGCGCTGTTGGAGAAAGACTGTCTTGCCAGGGGGGTGCTGGTGACCATCGAGCCCGATCTGCCGTACCTGGCATGTCGACGCATTCACGTGAAACAAATCTTCGAGAACCTGATCGGAAATGCCATCAAGTACATGGGGAACCAGCCGCATCCTCAGGTGGAGATCGGCTCGTTGGAAGACCAGCGGGGGGTGCAGGTATTCGTGCGCGACAATGGGATGGGGATTGAGCCTTCCATGACTGACCGGATCTTTCTCCCGTTTATCCGACTCGAAACGGGGGACTCTGCCGGGTCCGGGATCGGTCTCTCGATCGTGAAAACGGTGGTGGAACAGTACGAAGGGGCCGTGAGCGTCGACTCGACCCCTGGTGTGGGAAGCACATTCTACGTGCGCCTGCCCGTCATCTCGTGGAACCCATCTCTTCCTCAAGCACCGGTGCAGGCCGCCGTGACTGCATCAGTGAATGGACAGATCGGTGACCGGCCCCGCACGTTGGCGGGGAAAGAGGAGTCTTCGATATGAAAGTGAAAGCGACGACCGACAAAGTGTTCACGATTCTCCTGGTCGAGGATAACGGTGGAGACGTGGAGATGTTTCTGCGCACCGTCGAGGAGGAATTGCCACGTGAAGAGGATGAACAGGTTGAGTTGGTCATTGCGGCTCGTGCGGAAGGCGGGCTGAAAATTCTGGATGAGCGGCGCATCGACCTGGTGATCACGGACGTCCGTCTTCCCGGGATGAGCGGGATTGAACTGTTGCAACGGATCCAAGCCAGGGACCGGAGGATCCCGGTGATCGTGATCAGCTGGGTGGACACGGTGGACACGGCGGTCGAGGCCATGCGGTGTGGAGCGTTCGACTACGTTACAAAGCCGTTTGAGAAGCTGGACTTAGCGGCGCGGATCCATCGCGCCATGCGGATCTCGGAGATCCTCTTCCGCTATGAACCGCCGCAACAGGGGGAGGCTCTTCCCTTTAAGGAGCTGGTAGGTGTTAGCCCCGCCTTTCACATTGTGACGGCCATGATCGAGGCGGCGGCCCGGGTCCAATCCACGACATTGATCATCGGTGAAACTGGCACTGGGAAAGAACTCATCGCGAGAGCGATTCACGAACGGAGTGCGGAGCGGGACGGACCCTTCCAGGTCGTGGATTGTACGACCTTCTCGGAAGGCACTGTCGAAAGTGAACTCTTCGGCCATGTGCGCGGCGCGTTCACCGGTGCCGTCGGAGATAAGCTCGGCCTCATCGAACTGGGGATCGGCGGCACCCTGTTCCTGGACGAAATCGGCGACTTGCCGCTTCCCTTGCAGGCGAAACTGCTCCGTGTGCTGGAGGGAGGGGAAGTGAGGGCGGTCGGAAGCGTCCAGATGAAGAAAGTCAGCACAAGGTTTATCGCCGCCACGAATCAAGATCTCACAGAAAAGGTCAAACGGAACGAATTTCGCAAAGACCTCTTCTTTAGACTCAATGTCATGGCGATAAAAGTGCCGCCCTTGCGGGAACGGACGGAAGATATTCCCCTTCTCACACGCCATTTCATTGCACGATACGCGAAAGAATTTGGGAAGTACGTCGCCGACCTGCATCCGTCGGCCGTGACGGAACTCGTCGCCTATCCCTGGCCTGGAAACATACGCGAGTTGCGAAACGTGATAGAGAGGGCCGTGATGTTAGCCAAAGGAGACCGCATCAGCCACAACAACGTCATCGGCTTGCTGCAGCCCACCGATCCGGCTCGAACAAACCAGGCGGATGACTATCTCTCTTTGCCTTATGCGAAGGCCAAAGAGAAGGTACTGGAGGATTTCAGCCGCCGCTACATCAAGAACAAGCTCGACCACCATCAGGGGAACGTGACTCACGCCGCGCAGGAGGCTGGGCTTCCACGACCCTACTTTCACGAAATCATGCGACGATATCTGAAGGAAGAGAAGTAACCAACCGTCATTCTTTCCTGACAGCACCTCTCCTCATGAATCCGCCAGCCAGCTTCTGATCAGTGTTTTCGGCTTTTCCTCATAACTGTCATTCTTTTCTGACACAGAAATCATCAGTCAGACTGCGACCTTAGGAGTGGCAGCTGGTTTCAGTAGTCAGCGGTGACTGACAGCTCGCGCAATTGCTTGGTGCGGCTTGTATTGCCGTTGAAACCGCTCACCACTCAACTCATTGAGTAATTGAGAAAAATATACTCATTCGCCGATGCCTTACGTATGCGCTTCATGGGCACGGGGCTTGTAAGACGAACTGCGCATGATCGAGAGGGCGGGGTGTGCAGAGTTGAATTATTTCGAGCGTCAGGTGAAGGGAGGTGAGACGAAAGGTTCCGAGCCTTTCAAGGGAGCGAAGTAACGCGTGCCAAGCTTGTCTTGAAGAAGTAGGAGGTGCTTGCGATGCAGCTAATATCACAAGTGTCACGTCGGCAATTCCTCAAAATTACGGCGGGAACGGTTGCCGCCGTAGCGGTGGCCGATAAAGTTCTGGCGTTGACCGCGCTCCAGCCGGTCGTCGAGATCGGGAATCCGCTGGGTGAGTATCCGGATCGGTCCTGGGAGCGTGTCTATCACGACCAGTACCGGTACGATTCATCCTTTACGTGGTGCTGTTCGCCGAACGACACGCACGGTTGCCGGATCAGAGCCTTTGTCCGGAACGGCGTCGTCATGCGGGTCGAACAAAACTACGATCACCAAACGTACGAAGACATTTATGGGAACCGCGGGACCTTCGCGCACAATCCGCGGATGTGCTTGAAAGGCTATACCTTCCATCGCCGCGTCTACGGCCCCTATCGCTTGAAAGGTCCTTTGATGCGGAAGGGCTGGAAGGAGTGGATGGATGCGGGAGCGCCGGAACTGACTCCGGATGTCAAACGGAAATACAAATTCGACGCACGTTTCTTGGACGACATGATGCGGGTGTCCTGGGACACGGCAGCGACCTACGCGGCGAAGGGCTGTATCATCATCGCCACCCGGTACAGCGGGGAATCGGGAGCGCGTCGCCTTCGTGAGCAGGGCTATGCACCGGAAATGATCGAGATGATGAAGGGCGCCGGGGTACGGACCTTCAAGCATCGTGCCGGAATGCCGGTCCTTGGTATCGTCGGCAAAATGATGAATACCCGATTCAACGGCGGGGTGCTGCCGCTCCTGGATTCCTGGATTCGCAAGGTGGATGCGGACAAAGCGCAGGGTGGGAAATACTACTCCAACTATACCTGGCACGGGGACCAGGACCCGTCGCATCCATGGTGGAACGGCACGCAGAACTGCGATATCGATCTGAGCGATATGCGGTTCAGCAAGTTGAACACCAGCTGGGGCAAGAACTTCGTCGAAAACAAGATGCCGGAAGCCCACTGGAAGCTCGAATCGATCGAGCGAGGCGGCCGCATCGTTGTGATTACGCCGGAATACAATCCAACGGCCTATCGTGCCGATTACTGGATTCCGGTTCGCCCGGAGACCGACGGAGCCCTCTTCCTCAGCACATGCAAGCTCATCCTCGACGAGAACATGCAGGATATCGATTACATCAAGCAGTTCACCGACCTGCCGCTCTTGGTTCGGACGGACACGCTGCAATACCTGGATCCGCGCGATGTCATTCCCGATTTCAAGTTCCCGGATTTCTCGAAGAGCTACTCGGGCCGGGTGCAGACATTGAAGCCCCAGGATATAGAGCGGTTAGGCGGATTCATGGTGTGGGATCTGGCGAAGAAGCAGGCCACGTTCCTCCACCGAGAACAGGTTGGTTTCCACTTCGTACAGACAGGCATCGATCCCGCGTTGACGGGAACGTACCGCGTCAAACTGTTGAATGGTCGTGAAGTGGACGTCTCGCCGATTTATCAGATGTATATGGTGCACCTGCAGGACTACGACCTGGATACGGCGCATCAGATTACCAGGGCGCCGAAGGACTTAATCGTCCGCTACGGCCGGGATTCGGGCACGATCAAACCGGCCGCCATGCACAACGGCGAAGGAGTCTGCCACTATTTCCACATGACAGAAATGGGACGGGCGGCCGCGCTCATCATGACCTTGACCGGGAATATCGGCAAGTTCGGGACCGGCTGTCATACCTGGTCCGGCAACTACAAGGCCGGCATTTGGAACGCCACACCCTGGTCGGGGGCTGGCCTGGCAGTGCACACAGGCGAGGATCCCTTCAATCAGACGCTCGAGGCCACTGCGCACGGCAAGGAAATCAAGACGAAGTCCTACTACTACGGCGAGGAAGTCGGCTATTGGAACCACGGCGACACCGCCTTGATCGTCAATACGCCGAAGTACGGACGGAAGGTGTTCACGGGTAAGACCCACATGCCGAGCCCCAGCAAGGTACGGTGGGTGACCAACGTGAATATTCTCAACAACGCCAAGCACCACTATGACATGGTGCGCAACGTCGATCCGAACATCGAGATGATCGTGACGCAAGACATCGAAATGACGTCGGACGTCAATCACGCCGACATCGCGATTGCGTGCAACAGCTGGATGGAGTTCACCTATCCGGAAATGACCGCCACGGTCTCCAATCCGTGGATTCAGATCTGGAAGGGAGGCATCAGGCCGTTGTACGACACGCGTAACGATGCCGACACCTTCGCCGCAGTGGCGGCAAAACTGACGGAGATGACGGGCGATGTCCGTATGCGTCAGGTGTTCCACTTTGTGTATCAGAACCGGGTGGATGTCTATGCCCAACGCATTCTCGATGCCAGTACCACCTGTTACGGCTACAGCGCAGATGTGATGCTGAAGTCGGAAAAAGGCTGGATGGTCATGACAAGGACCTATCCGCGTCATCCGCTTTGGGAGGAAACCAACGAAAGCAAACCGCAATGGACCAGATCCGGACGAATCGAGACCTATCGCATCGAGCCGGAGGCGATCGAGTACGGTGAGAATTTCGTCGTGCACCGGGAAGGACCGGAAGCGACACCGTACCTACCGAACGCCATCTTCTCGACCAACCCGTACATCCGGCCGGATGACTACGGGATTCCGATCACGGCGCAACACCATGATGACAAGCACATCCGCAACATCAGGTTGCCGTGGCAGGAGATCAAGCGGCAT
>CAVREB010000007.1:0-9289 GCA_963720035.1 uncultured Nitrospiraceae bacterium
CGTTTGTCGTACGTTCAATTCGTATCGGGGGCACCAAAGAACGCTCGCTCATGCCTGCTGGCCATTGTCGCCGGCGGAAACAAACAGCCCTCCTGCCTCAACTGTCTCCCAGAGCTCCTGCTCACTTTCCCATGTTTTCTTGCCACGTTGTGGAGGCTGGGCTAGACTTTTCCCATACAACATGGCACGAGCAAAACCATCAGAACAGTCCCGTTCGCGGTCTAAAGCTGCCACGATTGAAGAGCTCACCCGTGGTGTCGGAAATCTCCAGGAATTCCTCAAACAGGTGAAAGACCTTAGCCGTGAGGGCTTCCCCTATCTTGACGCGGCCAGGGCCAGAACGGAGTTGCAATTCCGTGAGTGCATTCGCCGCACGTTTGGCGAGAAGTCTCCTGAATTTCAAGAACATCAGCATCACAAATTCCTCATGAATAGCCCTGAGGAGACGCAGCAGAGCATCGCCCTCATCATGACCCTCATTGCCACGCTTGAGCAGAAGAAACGTGAGCTGCAAGGAGGACCTTCTCCCCAACAGATCCCACCAACGCCGGCGGCTCCACCAGCACCCACGCGCCCACAGATGACCTTAGTGCCATCATCGATCCCGAAGGTCCAGATGACCATGATTCAAACAGCACCAGTCACGCCGCCGCCCATAATCATGTCGGTCGCCATGACCACCAATCTCGATCTGTCCTCAGCGACCGCAGCACCGACTGCACCTCCGCCCCCCCTGTCACCCTCCTCCTCTTCTGGAGAACAGGAGTCCCCGGTACGACCCACATCTCTGCCCGAACCATCGCCGATTTCATCAGCCCAGACTAGGACGGCGATGCCGGATACCCCGCCGCAACCGGCGGCTCAGCTCGCCCCGGCGCCCCCGCATCCACCACGACAAATTCCACAGACCGCGCAGGCGGCTCCGTCACAGGCCGGCAGGCCACCGCAGCCACCTCAACGTGAACCGGAGCCCATCGCGCATCCAATTCCCTCCGCCAGGCAGGAGCACCAGATGCAGGAACCGCCTCCCGTCCCTGCGCAGCCGCAGCCGACTCCCGCGATGCAGATCGACTCCTCCTCGTACCAGGAGCCTGCACCTCAGCCTCCTCAGGCCGGATCGGACCCTATCGAACTCGTCAAGACACTCTGTAGCCGGTTCCATTCGGTCGCTCGGCAGTTGCGACTCCGCGGGGAATATCGAGCCACGTTAAGTGTGGATGACGAGCTCGATGCGCAAGATCTGCTGCATGCACTTCTACGGATCCAATTCGAAGATATCGCCATGGATGAATGGACGCCGAGCTATTCAAGCGAAGCCCCGCGCACGACGTTCTTGCTGAACGACAGTCGACTTGCGGTGATCGTCAAGAAAACACGCCCAGGCCTCAACGCCAAAGATCTCACCGACCAACTCCGGATTGACGCAGAACGGTATCGATCCCACGACCGCTGCGCAACGCTCTTATGCTTTATTTACGATCCCGAGGGCCGTATCGGGAACCCTCGAGGCCTCGAAACCAATCTCACCAGCGTGAGTGATTCATTTGTCATCGAAGTACTCGTCGCCCCGAAGTGAGGATATGAATGAAGAAGTCTAAGCCGGCAGTCGCCACGCTCCCCAAATCGCCCGTAGGCACTCCCGCATTGACAGAGGCGACGGGCATCCGCTACGTTGGCCATGAACCCGCTATTCCTGCGGTGCCTTGTACGATTCACGCCCCAGTCGATGGCGGGCTAATTATGGCGGATCGGGCCTACGTACTCATCAATGTCCTGCCTGGACGGACGAGCGAAGTAGTTCGGGCTTTGTCCGGAATCAAGCAGATCAAAACTATCGATCCCTGCTGGGGCAAGCCGGATATTATTGTGGTGGTGGAAGTGTCGGACCAGGATGCCCTGACCCACTTGGTGCTGAAACGGATTCATGAGATCGACGGCGTCTCGCAGACTGACACCCATCTCGTCTATCGATTGAAGGACAGTAAAGTCCAGTGACCTGCACTCTTCGCCTACTCAGTTTCACCCTCCTCGTCATCTGGTCGTCCGCTTGCGCCGGGCCTCCCATTCCCCATGAGCCGGACGTGATCGACGTGACACTCCCAGCCCCGGCTGATCGGGTGAAAACGGCCGTGATGCAGGTCCTAACGGAAGGAGGCTACGCCGTCGACCAGAAGGATGACGAGAACCTGACGACCGCCTATCGGAAAGAAATCAGCGGCCCGTGGGACTGGATGCTCCGCTGGCGTCTTGGCACAGGACGGAGCCGTGTGGAAACGATGGTGACTCCGGCGTCTGAGCAGAGCACCAGACTTCGATTGATCGTACTGTATGAAGGCAAAGACGGGCTATTCACCCGGTGGGAAGATTCACCGACCGCGCTGCCTCAGAGCGCCGAGAATCAATTGCGATTGATCAAAAACGCGCTCCAAATCCTCTGACCCTGCTTCCTACTCTTTCTCTCCGCTGTCGGCATCGTCGCCGAGATCCAATCCGAACCGCTCAGCCATCCGATAGAGAGTGCGCCGATCAATGCCGAGAATCTTTGCGGCTTTGACTTTATTTCCCTTGGTTTCTTTCAGTACGCGGACGAGGTGACGCTTCTCGACCTCCTCAAGCGTTAAACACCCCTCCTCGCTGCGCTCGATCACCCCGGTGGTCTCCTTCGACGGCAGCTCCGTTTGACGCAACGACGCCGGCAGATCGTCCGGTGTGAGGAGCGGACCGTGACTCAGCGAGACGGCCCGCTCAATGGCGTTTTCCAACTCGCGAACATTGCCGGGCCACCGATACTGCGCTAACAACGTCATCGTCTCCGGCAGCACCCCGCGCACCGCATGCGCTGCCCCCGCCGCGCATTTCTGCAAGAAGTGATGCACCAACATAGGAATATCCTCCCGCCGCTCCACCAGCGACGGCAAGGTAATTCGCACGACATTGAGCCGATGAAATAAGTCGTCCCGGAACTTCCCTTCTTTGACGAACTGCTCAAGATCTCGGTTCGTCGCAGCGATGATACGGACATCGACCTTCGCCGATGTCGTGCTGCCGACCCGGCGGACTTCGTGATCTTGCATCACCCGCAACAACTTGACCTGCAAGGCCTGACCCATCTCACCGATTTCGTCGAGAAACAACGTGCCCCCGTTCGCGGACTCAAAAAGGCCGACTTTGTTTCCCACCGCGCCGGTAAAGGCCCCCTTCTCATACCCGAACATTTCAGACTCCAGAAGGGTATCCGGCAACGCCCCGCAATTCACCGGGATGAACGGCTTGTCCCGACGAGGCCCATTCGCATGGATTGCCCGTGCAATCAGCTCCTTGCCGGTCCCGCTTTCCCCTTGCAGGAGCACCGTGCTCTTGCTCTCGGTCACCCGAGCCACCAGCTTATACACCTCCAGCATGGCGGGACTGCTTCCCACCAGCGGAGACCATTCATCTTTACTCTTCAACTCTTCACGAAAGTGGGCATTTTCCCGGACGAGTCGGCAGTGATCGAGACTCCGCTTGACCACCAGCTTGATATCCTCTTTCTTAAACGGCTTGGCGAGATAGTCGTAGGCCCCTTGCTTGATCGCTTCGATCGCACCTTCAAGAGATCCGAACGAGGTCAGCACCACGACCGCCGTGTCAGGGCTCATACGTTTGAATTCCCGCAAGACCGTCAGTCCATCGACCGCGCCCATACGAATATCTGTCAGCACCAGATCCACTCGCCCCTGGCGTCCACGAGCGATGACCTCTTCTCCGCTGGCGAAGGCTTCAACAGCGTAGCCTTCCTTCTTTAAGGCCTCAGCCAAGAGCTCGCGCGCGACCGCATCGTCGTCGACTACCAGAATATTCGCTGGTTGCATCAGTCCCTCTCTGTCACGCGCGCCGACTCGGTCCTCAACCCAGGTAAGGTCACGGTGACGGTTGTGCCGCGCCCCGGATCGCTCTCGAGCGAAAGGCTGCCTCCATGGGCCAGGACCGTTTCGCGGCTCAAGAATAGACCTAATCCGGTGCCCTTGCCAACCGCCTTGGTCGTAAAAAATGGTTCAAAGGCTTTCTGCATATCGGCCTCGGGCATACCGCATCCCGTATCTTCCACCGCAATCGTCACCACCAGAGACGACATCGACTGGGCCACCAGCCGACCGCGCTCGAATTCGTCCGATGAAGCCGCACGGGCCCCCACTATCACTCTCACCGCTCCATGCGGCGGAGTGGCGGCTAAGGCATTGGCGAATACGTTCACCAACACTTGATGCATCTTTTCCGCATCGGCCCACACGAGCGGGAGGTCCCCGGGAATCTCGACCGTCAATGTAATCTCTTTCGCATGGAAGGCCGGCTCCATGAGCACGGTCGCCGGGCTGATCACCTGCTCCACGGACAACCACGTCGGTTCAGGCTGACGCTGTCTGGTTGAGGACAGCAAATCCTGAATGATCCGAACCACCCGTGTGAGCTGCTCATCGATGACTGTCACCCGCTTCTTTATCTCAGGCGTGACACCCGGCTCTTCAGCCAGTGCTTGCACATGCCAGGCAATTGAGTGCAGCGGCGTTCCGACCTCATGCGCCACGGAAGCCACCAGCTGCCCTACCGCGGCTAAGCGTTCCGAGCGATTCAGCTGATCTTTCGCATCGACCAGCTGCGAATTGGCCTTCAGGAGGTTTTCCGTCTCCCGGGCGAGAGCTGCACGCGCCGCCTCTTCTCTCGCCTTGCGCTCTTCCCAGGTCATGCCGATATAGGCCACGACCAGGAGCACTCCCGCGACCACGCTACGATTGATCACCGCCGACTGAAACCGCCCCGGCTTGGTCGGTTGCATCAGCCCCATATAGGTTGCCACGATACAGGCCACCACCGTCACGAGCATCAAGCCGCGGCTGCGCACCGTCGCAACCAACAGAATCGGCAACACAAAACCGTACGCTCCCACAATGTTCGCCGGGGCGGCCATTTCGAGAACGACGATCGCCAGGAACACGGCCCCTGCGATCGCGAGCACAATGCGATTTTGTTTCAACATGGGAATGTGAGAGACGTAGACTGCGGATGAACCATTGTACGATCTCTAGCAGGTAGCGGTAAAACCATTTCGTCACAGCAGAACCTTGCCGGATGCTCAAAAAGGCCGTCAGCAAGGCCGCAGGCGAGTCGAAACCGGAGGCGTACCCTTCTGGGGTACGTTGAGGATTTCGATGAGTCGAGAACGAAGCTGGCGGACTGTTTCAGCATCCGGCCTAAAGGGTCTTACCCTAGCGGACGGACAGAACGCAAGGCAGCCCCAAGCTGCCGCATACGTTCATCACACAGAATCTCATCCACACGGACCGCATACTTACGGGTCCAGTTCGGATGACTGTCGACCGTCCCGGGAAGATTGGTTTGCGAAAGTTCTCCCAAGCCGTCTTCGAGATTTGCCAACACGATACAAGACGGCGTGCGAGCCAGGTAGAGATGAATCGCTTGGCAGAGATCGGTCGTCATGGCGGGCGCGGTGGCCAGGTCCTCGGTGACGCCATTCGGCAGGAGGCCTTCCCGCTTGAGAGCACTGAGGATGCCTCCCTTGTCCCGCTGCCGTTCGTCCCAGGCCTGACGGCGCGACGCGTCATCTGTAAAGGCACCCAATCCCGCCCTCACCTGTAAGTCCTCGCCGGACCAAAATCCAGTGAGCGTCGGCAAATCGTGCGTCGTGGCTACAGCCAATGATTGCGCGGGATAGTCGCCAGGCGACTTCCATGCGCCGTCCCCCCCTCGCTCGAAGTAGAACACACGATACGACAGCACTCTCGCCTTCGCCAACTGCTCTCTGACCCAATCGGGGACCGTGCCGAGGTCTTCTCCGATCACCAGGGTTTTTGATCGAGTACTCTCCAGCGCCACAATCGCCAACAAGTCTTCGAAGGGGTACTGCACATACGTGCCCTCGGACGCGGGCCTCCCGCGCGGAATCCAAAAGAGACGGCAGAACGCCATCACATGGTCCAATCGGATAGCCCCGCCGGATCGGAAATTGTTGCGCAGGAGCTGGATCATCAGCTCATACCCGCTGGCGCGCAGCGCGTGGGGGTTGATCGGGGGCAAGCCCCAATTCTGTCCCTCTGGCGCAAACGGGTCCGGCGGGGCGCCGCAGTCGGCTCCGAGCGCCAGGACCGATTGATAGATCCAGGCCTCGGCCCCATTCCGGTCGGCACCAAGAGCCAAGTCATGATACAGCCCGATCGGCATCGCCAGCTGCTCGGCCTTCCGTCGGATATCGTTCAACTGTTCGCTCGCCACCCACTGAATGTATTGAAAGAAGCGAATGCGCTTCCGGTGGCGTTTCGCATATTCACGAACCGGTTGGCCAGGCATCAGAAATTGGTTGGGCCAATCCTGCCAGGTGGCCGACTTGGATTGAATCAGCCGGCGTTCTTCCTCCAGCGTCTGGAAGGTGGCATACAACTCGAGCGGCGTGCCTTCAGACTGGATAAACCGCTCCAAGAGCATGGCGCGCGCCATTTTCGGTTGGAGATTCGGCTCCTCTCCGTCGTAGGCATCTTTGATGAATTTGCGGTAGGCCAAATCGAGCATGGTGCGCTTGGCCGTCGCAATGGCGTCGTAATCCACCCGCCGACTCTCTCGCAGCGCCTGGAGCTTGGCTTGAAACTCGGGGGCACGGAACTGTTGCTGCGCCTCCTCCGACCCGTAAAATTCCGGCAGCCGCTCGAGGTCGATATAGAGTTCATTGAGATACAGCCGACTGTACGGCGCATAGGGGCTGATGTGATGCGGCGCGGTATTCCTCAGTGCGTGGAGCGGATTGAGTCCGATGAGTCCGGCGCCGAGGCCCTTCCCGGCCCACTCCACAATCCGGCCGAGATCGGTGAAGTCGCCGCACCCCCAATTGCGATCGGAGGATAACGAATAAAGCTGCAAGGCCAGTCCCCACATCCGCTGGTTCGCCTCAATCGCCGGCGGGACATAGCACTGGCTGGGCGCCACGATGACACGCATCGTCCCCGTGACCCCCCCGACCAAGCCCTCTGCCCGCACCGTCAAGTTGTAATACCCGAGCGAGAGACCGCTCGGGGCAGGTATCTCGACACGCACATGCCGCCGACCATTGAGAAAACGGACCTCCACAGCGGAGAGGCCGGGCCCTGCCTGCCCTTCCCGCACCACTTCATGCGCTTCATCGCGGATCTGCCACTCCACGGTGACGGACCGTTCTTTTCCGTCCTCGAGCGCCAGACAACAGGACAAAGGAGGTCCCGTGTCACCGTCACGCAGGATCCGCACCGGATCGCAGGGACGTCGCCACGGCGCCTCATCCCATTCTCGCAGTGCCTGTGTCAGCGACGCGATCGAATCGACCGTAAAGCCCATGGCAGTCAGAAGAGCGCGCCGGGTGTCATCAGAGGTGAGGTGAAGAGTACCTGCGATATCGTGATAGTCGGCCGCGATGCCGACACGTTCAGCGAGTCTGGCAAGAAGGGTCTGCTCGGTCTGGTCCTGCATGACCGAGAGTCTGAGTGAACACCGCCGGCATGTCAAGCTATCCTATTGTTCTTACAGATGAATTCTGTATAATACTCCCCTCGTGTCCACCGACCTCAGCCAGGTTCGATTCGGCACCAGTTCCTGGGCCTATGAGGGCTGGCAGGGATTGGTCTACCAACGGACCTATCCGAAGAGCCGATTCAGCCAAGACACGCTGGCAGAGTATGCTGCCTATGCCGCCGACGGAGCGCCGTTATTTTCTACCGTCGGGATCGATCATTCCTTCTACCGCCCGGCCAGCCCCAAGCAATTGGCGCACTACGCTGAACAAGTGCCCGAGCATTTTCGCTTCTGCTCAAAAGTCTGGGAAGAGATCACGATCCCGGCCTATGCGAACCTTCCCCGCTACGGAGCCAAAGCCGGGAAACCCAACCCACGATTTCTCGATACCGGCGCGTTTCGCGATTTAGTCTTGGCGCCGGCACAGGAGGGCTTGGGATCCAAGCTTGGTCCCTTCATATTTGAGTTTCAGCGCTGGGGCATGGAGCCCGCGGCATTTCTTGAGGCGCTGGACCGATTTCTCGGCACATTGCCACCAGGGCCACAGTACGCAACAGAAGTCCGCAATCCCGCCATTCTGGGATCGCGCTACCTGAACATCCTGCGCACCCACAATGTTTCTCACGTGTACAACCATTGGACAGCCATGCCACCACTCTCCGAGCAACATCGCCTGCTTGAGCAGACGTTTACCGCCCCCCATGTCGTCATCCGGCTCCTCACGCCGTTGGGACTCGCCTATGAGAAAGCCGTCGAACGATACGCCCCCTACGACCGGATCATCGCCGCACAACCTCGCATGAGAGAGGACACGACGGCGTTGGTTCAGCAGGTCGTGGCCCAGGGAAAGAGCGCGTACGTGCTCGTGAATAATCGAGCCGAGGGTTGTTCGCCGCTGACGATCCAATCCTTAGTGGGCGGACTCAAGAGCTAACGTCGCTCCCTTTGTGGTCCATCCGCGCGCATGGTAGCATTTGCATAAAGGTGCTCCCTCGCACAACACGATCGCCCGTCAGGCAACAGGATCTCGAGGAGATTCCCATGTTGATGCATCGCAATCCGACAGCCCCTCTCCTGCTGGCAGCGCTCCTGCTCGCCCCACTGGTGGCACAGGCAGCAGAACTCCCAATCGGTCGCATCGAGATCACTGCCGACTACCGCTACGCCGTTCATGAAACCGAGAACGTTGCCGACGCGAAGAGCCTGGCCTGCCGCGAGGCCTGGCGACTTGCCGTAGTCAATTCATCGCTCTATCGCGAGCAGACCGCATCAGTGATCGATTCGCCGCTTCTGCGCGACCTGGCCTACACTCTCGCCACGCAGCACGTGCAAGACCAGCAGATCGTCGAACAGACTGAACGAGGACGCACCGTATTCTGCCGCGTGCGAGGCTTTCTCCCGATAGAAGAGAGTACGCAAGTAATTCGGACGCAGCTCGCAGGTGGACCACCATCCACTGAAGGACTCGACCAGAACCGCGCCTTGCGTATTCTCAGCGTGCGGGAGGAAGGCAACCGCACGATCGTCGTTCAGTATCAGGCCTTGAAACGATTGGACTGGCTCGGCACCCACTACCAGGGCGGGCTGAGAGAATCGGCAGACATCATGGTGGACTTCTACGACGAGCAGGGCATCCTGCTTCGCACCGACCGTTACCCGGCCCGGCATACCACCACGGGCGACGACGTCATGAACCCCGGCGCGACGGCCGTGCTCAAAGTCACGAAACCCACAGCAGCCAAGACCTATCGCGTGTGGC
>CAVREB010000008.1:0-155562 GCA_963720035.1 uncultured Nitrospiraceae bacterium
AACGCATCGGCTACCCGCCCGGCCTCATGCTCTGCCTGGAGATCTTTCCGCCGCTGGAGCCCGACACCGACCTCGATCGCGTGTTCGCCGGCGACCCCGCAGACCGCCCGGGCCGCCAACCGGGTGCCCGGCGAGGCCATCTGGATCACCGACGAGCACGAATTGCCGGCGCCGTTGCGAGCGCGGTTGGCGGGGTCGTCCGGCCAAGGCCGCCCTGGCCGTCCCCTTCCTGACGCCGCCGTCCCTGGAGGAGGGGAACTCGAACCGTCGCGCGAGGCCGGGCTACTTTACCTGCTGGCGCCCGCGGACCGGGACCGCCGCCAGATGCTGCGGCTCGGTCGGCGGATCGCACGCTTCGTGACCCACGGTTGGCAGCAGCGGACCCTCATGAACCGCCTGGTGCACACCGATCCGCTGACCGGGGTGCGCAACCGCGCCTTCTTCGACACGCAGTTCGATTTCGAGCTGGACCGGGCGCGGCGCCGCAAGTCGACGGTGGCCCTGCTGCTGGCCGACATCGACCACTTCAAGGCCATCAACGACCAGTACGGCCATCCCGCCGGCGACCGCGTGCTGAAGGCCGTGGCCCGGGAACTGCTGGCGGGCCTGCGTCGCATCGATCTGGTCTGCCGGGTCGGCGGGGAGGAGTTCGCCCTGGTGCTGCCCGACACGCTGCCCGAGGCCGTGGTCGAGATCGTGGCCCGGTTGCAGGTGCGCATCGCGAACCTGCGGCTCGCCGATCCGGCGGCCGCCGAGCCGATCCGTCTGACGGTGTCCTGCGGCGGCGCCGTGTTTCCCGCCGCCGGCGAGACGCTCGACGATCTCTACCGCCGGGCCCGAGACGAGATGCTCTACCTCTCGAAGCAGAGGGGCCGCGAACCGTTGCCACCTCTGGAACTCCGGACCGCGGACCCCACCTGACCTTGCCCCGCTATCAGGCCCCCTGAACCGCGCCGTCCCGCCCGACCGCGAAGCGCCATGGCCACATCCTGCTGCTGTGGGCCGTCCTGGCGCTGACCGGCGACGATCTCGGCCGGCGGGCTGGCCCGCGGCCGCAGGAGCCGTGGCGTGCCGCGAGCGGCGACCGCGGTGCCGGCTGGCAGCGCGCCGGCGCCCTGGCGCCGCTGCTGGTCGGGTGGTGGAAGTGCCCGGCGGCGGTGCCCATCGCGGCGGCGGCCGCGCTCTGGGCCGCGACGGCGCGGGGCGGGCGACGGCGGCCACGTCCTCGCGGCCTGACGGCCGGCGCCGAGGCCCCGTGGTCGCCGAGCCGGCGCCTGCAGGCGCAAGGCGCGGCGCCGCGTTGCGGATCACGGGCTGGCCGAGCCGGACGGCAGCGCGGCTGGTCGGCGCCGGGCGTCCTGGTGGCGCGCGGCGACAGCCTGCGCGGCGATGCCGAGGCGGTGCCCCGGCTCGGGCGACGGCGTGATGCTCAAGGGCGACGGTCGACTTCCCGCCTCTGGCAGGTGGTGACCGGCCGACCTCGCGCCGCGGCGCCGGCGGGCCCGGCGATGTTCGGCGGCTTCTCGGCTCGGTTACGCTCGCGGGCGCGCGGGCTCGTCTGGCATGGGCGCGCTGGAGGCGTCGACGCGCGTCGCCGGGTGGGCGGCGGCGGCCTGGACGCCGGCGCGGGTCGGGTCCTGGTACGCCGTGCGGTCGGCGATCCTGGGACGGCTGGACGTCCTGCTGCCGCCGCGCGAGGCCGTGCTGCTCGGGCTCGATCCTGCTGGGCGGAACGGGATCCCAGCGGGCGCGACTGCGCGATCCGTTCGCCCGTCTCGGTCTCTCGCACCTCTTCGCGGTCTCCGGGCTGCACGTGGGTCTGGTGGGGGCTTGGCGCTGCTGCTGCTGCGTCCACTCGCGGCGGGCCGCTGCGGGGTTGCCTCTGGCTCGGGCTTGCTGCTGCCGGTGTACGCCGTGCTGACCGGTCTGGCGGGCTCCGCGCTCCGCGCCGCGGGCTGGGTTGCTGGCCGTCGCGGACGTCGCGCCGGCCGGCGCACGACGCCCTGCGGTCGCTGGGCCTGCTGCTCTGGGCGGCGGTGGTCTGGCAGCCGATTGCCTGGGCGATCCGGGCGTGCGGCTGAGCTACCTGGCGGCGGGCGGGATCGTCGGCGCGCTGCGCCTGGCCGACGGGCTGTCGGGCGCCCGGCGCAGCGTGCGGGCGGTCGCCGGGCCCGCTGCTGGTGAGCCTCGGCGCGAGCTGGGCCACGCTGCCCTGCGACCGCCGCCACGTTCGGCTGGATCCACCCCTGGGCGCCGCTGGTGAACCTGGTCGCGGTGCCGGTCTTCGCCGGCGCGGTGTGGATGGTGGCCGCCGCGCTGGTCCTCGTGCCCTGGCCGTGGGTGGCGCAGGCGGCGGCGGCGCTGGGCTGGCTGCTCGTGCGGTTGCTGGCGGCGGGGGCGTCCGGCGCTGGGATCGTCCCTCGGGACGGCCGGGTCGGGCTGCCCGGCTGGTCGGCCGTGTCGATGCTCCTGTTCGCGGCCGGCAGCCTCCTGGTCGCGGCGACCGCCTTGCGTTCGCGGCCGCCGCCGTGGTTGCGGCGGGCGGCGGCGGTCGGCGCCTTGGCCTGCGCGGCTGCCTCTCCGCGACCGGGCCACTCCGCGCGACGGCCGGGCGACGTGGGTCGCGCAGTCCGATATCGGTCAGGGCGATGCGGCGGTCTTCGCCTTCCCGGATGGCTCGGCCGCTGCTGGTCGATACCGGCGCTGCCTGGTCGGGCGGGTCGCCGTACGCGCGCGACGTCGTTCCCTGGTTGCGGCGCGAGCGCGTGCGCGGCTTCGGCCTGGCGGTGTCCTCACCCATGGCCACGCCGACCACGACGGCGGGGCCGCCGACCCCCTCGCCGGGCGCCCCGTCGGCCCCTGGGTCGGGGGCGACGCGGCCGCGGTCCCGGCGGGCGCGGACACCGTCATCGACCTCGCCCAGGGGCCACCGTCCACGCGGCTGGCGCGTGGGACGTGGTCTGCCTCGCGGCCGTGCCCGAGGAGGGAGCGGCCGCGGCACCAGAACGACCGCTCCGCCGTGCTCGCCCTGGTACGTGCGGGGCAGCCGGTGGCGGTGTGGACCGGGGATCTGGAGACGGCGGGGGAGGGGCGCTGCTCGCCCGTGGAGGTCTGGGCGTCGGGTCCGGGCCGGTCGTACTGAAGGCGGGCCACCACGGCAGCCGGACCTCCTCCAGCGGGGCGGCGCTGGTGGGGGCTGCACGGCCCCGCCTGGTCGATCAGCTGCGGGGTCGACAACAGGCACGACCACCCCAGCCATGGTCCCTTCGTCGCGACGGCGACACGCTGCCTAGCGTGCGGACGGACCTGAGCGGATGGTGCTCCTGCGCGGCCCGGCATTCGGCGCGCTGGAGGTCTCACGGCGCGCGGCGCGCTGCGGGCGGCCTTGCTTGACACCGCTGGAGGGGCTGCGTACCATCCGCGCGCCGCGCCGCCGGCGCTGCCGGAGCGCCCGTCCGCAACCGCCCGACCGAACCGGAGACCCATGTCCAGCCTGCGCAGCACGGTCGGTCTCGGCCTGAAGCCGGACCGTCGGGGAAAGGTGCGCGAGATCTTCGATCTCGGCCGGGAGCTGTTCATCGTCGCGACCGACCGGCATCTCCGCCTACGACGTCGTCATGGACCAGATCGTGCCGGGGCGCGGCGTTGTACTGTCGTGATGACAATGGCCTGGATGAAGTTCTTCAAGGAAGTTCCCAACCATCTGTGGTCACGGCCGACCCGACCTCTTCCCCGGCGCCGTTCCGCGATCACCGCGAGGTGCTGGCCGGCCGCTCGATGCTGGTGCGCAAGGCCGAGCCCTTCCCGGTGGAGTGCATCGCGCGCGGCTACCTCTCGGGTTCGGGCTGGCGCTCCCTACCAGCAGGACGGCACCGTCTGCGGCCATGTCCTGCCGCCGGGCTGCGGAAATCCGACCTCTTGCCGGCCGCCTGTTCACGCCCTCGACCAAGGCGGAGCAGGGCCACGACGAGAACATCGACTTCGCCGGCGCCTGCGCCCTGGTCGGCGAGGCCGACGCGGCGCGCCTGCGCGACGTCACGCTCGACCTCTACCGCCGCGCCGCCGCCTACGCGCGCGCCGGCGGCGTGCTGATCGCCGACACCAAGTTCGAGTTCGGCTGGTAGACGGCGCGCTCGTCGCTCATCGACGAGGCCCTCGACGCCCGATTCCAGCCGCTTCTGGCCCGCGGCCGACCACCGGCCCGGCGGAGCCGCCGAGCTGGGACAAGCAGATCCTGCGCGATCCACCTGGACACCCTGGACTGGAACCGCGAAGCCGCCGCCGCCGCCCCTGCCGGCGGCGATCCTCGAGCGGACGGCCCACCGTTCCCAGGGACGTCCTGAACATCCTGTTCGCCGAGGAGGCCCGCAGATCGGCATCAGGCCCTGGTCTGGACCGCCCGCCGCCGCGCCCTGTTGAGCGTGACCGACAAGTCCCGCCTCGGCGAGCTGGCCCGCGCCCTGGACGGCCGCGGCTACGAGCTCGTGGCCAGCGGCGGCACGCGGCCGAGCTGGAAGCGGGAAGGGCTCGCGGTGCGGCACCCTGGTCCTGGCCCCCCTGGCCACGTTCATCGTGATGGGCCAGGTCGGCCTGACGGCCAATCTTATGTCGCTGGGAGGACTGACCATTGCGATCGGCATGATCGTAGACGGGTCAGTGGTGGTGGTCGAGAACGTCTATCGTCACCTCTCGCTGCAACCCGGCGTCACAGGCAGGCACCGTGAGGTGATTCTGGCGGCCGCAAAAGAGGTCGGGCAGCCGGTGGTGTTCGGAATCTTGATCATCATCATTGTGTTCCTGCCGGTCCTGTCCCTCCATGGGATGGAAGGCAAAATGTTCAAGCCTCTGGCGTACACCATCATGATCGCGCTCCTGGTGTCCCTCGTCCTGTCGCTGACACTGTCGCCCGTCCTCTGCTCCCTAATGTTGAAACGGGGAAGCGAAGAAGATCCCTGGATCGTCCGCTGGGCTAAGCGCCTCTATGCGCCCTCGCTCCGCTGGGCACTCGGGAACGGGAAGGTCGTGTTCAGCGTGGCTGTCGGATTGCTCCTGTCCAGCCTGGTACTCGTTCCATTCTTGGGGAGTGAGTTCATTCCGATCTTGAACGAAGGTTCCGTCGCTCCCCAGACGATTCGGCTCCCCAGCGTATCGCTACAGGCCTCCATCGACATCGAAAAAGACATGCAACGCGCGATAATGGAATTCCCCGAAGTCGAAATGGTGCTGTCGAAGATCGGCAGAACCGAATTGGGGAATGATCCGCAAGAGGCCAACGAAAGCGATCCGGTCGTGCGGCTTCGTCCGCTCGATCAGTGGACGACAGCCCGCACCATGCCGGAACTGATGCAGAAGTTCCGTGAACGGTTGACGCGGGTCCCTGGCGCCACCTTCCTGATCAGTCAGCCTATTCAACAACGAGTCGATGAGTTGATTTCGGGGGTGCGGACGGAAGCGACGGTCAAGCTGTTCGGCGACGACCTGGAGGTGTTGCGGGTCAAAGCGGAAGACATCGCCGGCGTGCTTGCGACCGTGCGCGGGGTGCGGGACATCAAGGTCGAGCAAGTCTTCGGGCAGCCCTATCTGACGATCGACATCGACCGCGGCAAGATTGCCCGACACGGCATCAACGTCGCCGATGTGCGGGAGATCATCACGACGGCGATCGGCGGGAGCGCCGCCACCCGCGTGTATGAGGGCCAGCAACGGTTTGACCTGTTCGTGCGCTTTCCGGAACAGTACCGGAACAGTGCCGAGACTATCGCCAATATTCTGCTGACCGATGCATCCGGCAGGCTGGTTCCCCTTGGCGATCTTGGGACTGTACGGGTGGAGGAAGGGCCGGGAAGAATCAGCCGCGAACGGCTTCAGCGCTACGTGTCCATCGGGTTCAACACGCTGGGGCGTGACATCGGCAGCTTGGTGTCCGATGCCCAGGGGAAAATTGCCGCACAGGTGGCTCTCCCGGCCGGGTACACGATCACGTGGGGAGGCTCGTTCGAAAACATGGAACGGGCGATGGCCAAGCTTCGGATCATCGTGCCCCTGACCATCGGGCTTATCTTTCTGTTGTTGTATTCGTCGTTCGACTCGCTCCGTCAGGCCACTCTCATCATCCTGAATCTGCCCTTCGCATTAGTGGGAGGAGTGGTGGCACTGTGGCTGACGGGGGAATATCTCAGTGTCCCTGCTTCCATTGGCTTCATCAACCTCTTCGGTGTGGCCGTGCTGAACGGCATTGTGCTGGTGTCCTGTATGAACAAGCTCCGAGAGAACGGGGACAGCTTGGATGAAGCGGTCACGGCTGGAGCCCTGCTGCGGTTACGCCCTGTTCTCATGACGGCGTTGGTGGCATTGCTGGGATTAGTTCCGCTCGCGCTCGCCAATGGAATCGGGTCGGAGGTACAGCGTCCGTTAGCCATCGTCGTGATCGGCGGTCTGGTGAGTTCGACGCTCTTGACCCTGATCGTGCTGCCCGTGCTATACCGCTGGATGGAAGGACGATCGGATGAGAGATCAGCCTTGCCAAGGTATCAACAAACACGACCGGCAGCCGACCCCATAAGCACGGCGGTCGCGGGCCACCAGGCAAACGGCGAACCGAGGTTTTCAAACCCAATCCGCCGAGCACCGTCTGAATGAATCGTCTGGGCAGCGATCGTTGCGTGACGTTGACCACTTTGCGCGAGGAATAAGCAATGGCTGGCTGGATCTCACCATAGTAGGAATGTTTGAGATCGTGTGCTAATCGAGAAGTATGACGATACGATTGGCCTCATATACGAACAAGCTGCTTTGCTCTTGCACACAAGCAGCTTATCGAACCTCAATTATCCTTGCTTCTTGGCCGCAAAGACTGTCGCGTCGCAGGCCAGGTACTTGATCTGCTTCATGGGAATGATGATCACTTCTTTCGCTGAGTCGACCTCCAACACTTCCATGTCGTCACTGATGGTATGACGGATCGCATCCTTCACCAGCAACTCCTGATTGTCGACAAAAACAACTTTCACCCAATATTGCACAAGCAACCTCTCCTTCTTGCAGGCATGCTGAAAAAGTCTCTGTTCTCACCCGCCCAACCCTGGTGCGCCAAGACGCACCTTTCACCAAGCTTCGTTCTCGCGTCGCTCAGAGGCGCCACGTACAAACCTGACTATGCGTCGCCGCTTCACTCGCTGCGGCCTTGCTAGGCGGCCTTTTTGAGCATCCTGCGTGGATTTTCCCAGATGTCTGGGATATGCCGTCCCTCGAATTTCCGACGTCAACATAGTGTTTCCAAAACCTTCTAGGTCTGCACACCCAATTCTGCCGAACGCTTCGCTGCCGCTTCCACCGCGGAGATCAACGTCCCGCGAAAACATCCCCGCTCCAACTCATGCAACCCCGCGATCGTCGTGCCTCCGGGTGAGGCCACGCGATCCTTCAAGACGCCGGGGTGTTCGTGGGACTCCATGACCAGGCGTGCTGCCCCGGCGACTGTCTGTGCCGCCAGCAACTGAGCCGTCTCACGCGGCAAACCCATTCTTACCCCACCGTCGGCGAGGGCTTCGATCATCACAAACACATAGGCCGGCCCGCTCCCGCTCAGTCCGGTCACGACGTCCATCAGCCGTTCTGCCACTACCACCACTTTCCCGATCGGCTCAAAGAGTGCTCGCGCGGTGGCGGCATCCTGGTCCGACAAGGTGGCCTCATACGCAAGAGCTGTGGCGCCCTTCCGTATCGTCGACGGCGTATTCGGCATGGCGCGAACAATTCGTCTGGTCCCTGGCAGGTGACGGGCGAGACGTGCGATCGGATATCCGGCTGCCACCGACACCACTATTTGAGACGGTCCCACAGCCGGGGCGATGTCGGTCAGCACCTCATCCAAAACCTGTGGCTCGACGGCCAACAGGATCACCCGCGCGCCTTCGGCTGCCTCACGATTATTGCCTGTCGTCGTGATAGCATAGGTCCGCTTGAGGTCCGCGCGTCTGGCCTGAACGACATCGGAAGCGATGAACTGAGTCGGCGTGAGCTGCCCGCCATCCAGCAGACCGGCCAGAATAGCCTCTGCCATATTTCCTGCGCCGATCAAAGCGATTCGCTGGCGTACGAGCATCGCGCGATTATACTGATCGCCTTGCAGGCCTTGCAACTTGCTAGCGCCGACGCTCGTTGCGCAGAGTGCGGAAACGATCGTTCACTCTCCTGACTCATCATTGGGGCACACACCCATGGCACAATCACCCTCCACCCGCGCCGCCAAACTAATGCCTGTGCTCTGTCTCTGTTGTGGGGCTGCGCTGGTCGTCGTCAATGTGGTCGCCGCTCAAGTGATCGGTAACGAAGCGGAAATGGAGCGGTTGCGGGGAAAAGCGGAAGAGGCGATGGCGAACGATGACCCGGAAGGCGCCGCCATGAACATGGGACGCGCGGCGCTCATGGCTAAACTCCTTGCCAAGACCCATCACGAGGATGGTTCAGCCGTTCGTCTGTTCCAAGGCGCCGAAACCTTGTTCCGCTCACAGGAGCACGGCTACCGTGCCATGGCACTCTTTCGCCGGGCCGGAGGCGAGCTGCCGGCCTCTTCCGGGGTCTGTGGAAGTCTCTCGCTCGCCCACAGCAGCGTCCAACAGGCGATGTTCACCCTCGGTCACGCAGACAATCCCCCAGGCCCTCTCGCTGCGAAGGCCATCCAACTCCGTGAGGCAGCCACTGATTGGGTCACCGTCATCGACTCGATGATCGCCGACTATCAGTGCCGATGACCCCGCAGGATCCCATTAATCCTCTTCCGGATTAATGATATGGAGGCCCGCCGAACGACAGGCCGTCAGCAATTGCGTATCAGCACTGACGACGGTCAGCCGCAAGGGCTTGAGTTCCAAAGCCAGCGCCAAATGCAAGATCTGTGGTGCTCGGAGCGCAGGATACTCCAACGCAAGTTCTTTGGTCGCCAGGTACGTCTGCATTGTCGGGGCAATGAACTGGTAGAGCCCCTCCTGCGACTCTCTCTCGAACTTATGAATCACTGAGTAACAATCGTCCCTGGTGATGTCTCCATGATGGGCTCGATTCGAGAATGCCGTATAAAAATCGGTTACGGTCCACGTCGGGAGAATCGCCACTTTGCCCCGCTTCACCATGAGCTTGCCGATGATGCGGGTGCCGCGCTCCATGCTGTACCGTTTCACCAGAGCAGTTGAGTCAAAATAGTAGTACGGCATGCGATCACGCCCTCCCCTTCAGGATGATGGCGGCCAAGGGGCCCGGCATTTTCGAGAGCCGATCTTGGATTTCATCTAACGGCAGTTCGTCATACCCCTCCTTACGGAACTTGTCGGCCAGGTTGCCCTGATTGAACGACGCGGTGTCGTTTTTGAGCCGCTCACCCAACCGGCGTTTCGCCAGGCGACTGGGCACCCGCTGATGCGTGACCGTCAATCCGCGGCCACGGCTGCGTGGTGAACGAGTTGATGTTCGTCCTGCTTCCGGCTTCGATTTGGCCATACTTTTCCTCTCTCTATCGGTTAGTGGGGTACTGACGCCGGCGTAGTTACCAGCCCGTCCCGCGGACATCCCGCAGGCTGGCTCCCCTGTGCCGGCAGTTCCAACTCTCCATACACATGCGCCGCGATGGCCTTCGCCACATCGGCAGAGAACTCTTGCTGCATGACACGGACAACTTTGGCAATAGCCTCACGCTCCGACAGATGGCCTTCCTTTCCACCCTTCGACAAGGCACCGACCACCCGCTGGCTGGCCAAATCCACGACTTCGAAATCGCTGCACCAGCGCGCGAACTTGAACTGCGGATCGCGCACGTCGATCGGCCACACCCGCACCACGCCCCGCACGAGCAACTCCGGGGATGGTCCGGTGGAATCACCGCCCGTCGAACGATCCCCTCCCCATGGCCGACTCGTGACTTGCAGCCCTTCCTTCAGCAATCCTTCCGTCAAGGCACGTTGCGCCGGTTCAACCTGGTCGCCGGTCACCGCAACTGCCAACACCAGATTCGTGGCAAGGAACTGCTCGAGTTCGTGGGTCAGTTCGCTCACGCGGTAGGCCGCGGCGGTACCCTGCCCGCTCGGTCGAATCACGCGAAGGTCGGCGTTGTAGGTCTCCCGCAGCACCAGATTTCTGGCAGCCCGTCTCAGTGCTCTGACTCTTGCCAGCTTATCGGAGGAGTGATGGGCCTCCTCGACATCGTCTCTGATCGATTGGTCCAGCTCGGTAATCCGTTCCATGAACGCTGTCTCTGCCTGAGGCCGATGCATCCCCGCCAATGCGTAATGGAGTCCTGCGTGCACATCGACCCACCGATCGACGATCCGGACGTTTTCCAATACTTTGTCGGTGGACACACGGGTCAGATTGTCGAGCGTCAAGCGTCGTTCAGCGCTGCTGTGTCCGCGCTGCTCGATGAGCAGATACGACTCCCAGTCTTTTGCCTGCGCACTGACCTCAGCTTTGAAAATACGGGCCACCGCTGCATAGGCATGATCCTCAGCCGCCGCGCGATTCTCTGCCTGTCCCACACCAACGAGATATTGTGCGGACGGATAGGCGGCGCTCACCCCATCGATCCAGTCTGGTTTCGCCTGTCCTCCAAACCAGGCACAGCCGGAGAGCGCGACCAACGCCATCAACATTACTCCGATCCGGCGCACGAACAACGATCCGTCTATCATGGCATCACCCGTTGAATGAGCAGGGCCGTCTCGCCTGGCCCGAGGGACAGGGTCCTCATAGCCTCAGGCTTCAGAGGGTCATAAGACCCACCGGCTGACTGGCTCTGCACCTGGTAGCGGCCCGGTGGAACCCAGACCCGCGCGAGATGGATTTCATCGGGCAACGTCTGCCAGTTCCGCTTGTCGGCTTCTTCCGATGCCACCGCGAAGCCTTTCGTCAGCGCCCCAACGAGGAGACCGACCCACGGCCCCGCATCTTTCCCCGCTGCTTGCTGAGCCCCTCTCGTCGTTGCCTCAGCCATCGCGAACTTCGTGGCGGCACGCGCGACGGCCTTGCTGGTTATTGCAACCATTCGTTCCGATAGCGCCTTATCTGCCAGAGCCGTCACGTTATGCACCAATTCAGTGTTCAGCGTCACCCGCGCTCCATTGTCCGGAATGAGATTCACCGTATCGACAGGCACTTGCGTCTTCTGGCGGGCGAGCCGTGGCAAGGCCACGCGAACGACGCGTCCGTTAAGCCCATACAAGGCCGTATCCACTGCCCGATTGGATTGCCGGTTCGCCTGCGAAAACCCTCGGTTGAGTAGCACCAATTGGAGTGCATCGACACTGATCGGCAGGTCAAGAAACTGATCCTCCTTGCGTGGTGCGCGGCCATTATAACTGATCACGACAACTTGGGCGAGTTGTTGCAACGCCTGACTGGTTTCCCACTTGGTATCGGGAAACGCCTGTTGGTACTGGGCCAATTCTTGAGTGAAGTGCAATGCCTCTGCTGTTCGTAATAGATCTGCCCGCAGCTGGGAGGGAACGGCCGTGTCGGACCATGAACGGGTGCCATCATAGGTCTCATACGCATTCCGATAGGCAATAAACGCATTATTCACGTCGCCGGTGCTCTCATAAATGATGCCGCTCAGATAGCGCGCAAAGCCGTCATCCCGATAGGCATTTTTCTCTTTGGTTCGATCCGACAGGACGTTGAGCCGGTGGTCGATACGCCGGGCTTCGACCAGTGCGTCTTGCCACTGACCCAACACCGCATAATTGAGCGCCTTCAGCACATTGATCAACACCTGTTCGTAGGGATCGCCCTCGTAGAATAACGCCGTATCATTCGTCATGAACGCAAGGGATTCCGTTCGAATCTTTCTAGTGTAGAGACTATCCAGTTCCTCCTCAGCCTGTTCCAATACGGTGTTGCTCTGTTGATAGTCACCGGCGAGATGAAGAGTCATCCCTCGATCCATGCCATAGAGCACACGGCTCTTATCGCCATATTCCTTTTCAGCCCGCTGGACGATGGCATCGGCACCCTTGGGGTCATGGGCGCGGAGACTCGCTTCGATGAGGAGATACCGATTGGCCGAGGGGCCGCATCCGGCAAGCAGCACGAACGCCACCACGGCTAAGAGAGACTGGGTGAAAATGAAAAAGCCCCACCGTGCCGGGGAAAAGGCGGTGGGGCGTGAGACAAGAGGACTCAACGGATGTCGTGGAGCCTAAAAGACGGAACGTTTCTTTTCGATGACTTTCTTGATCTTCTTCTGACCGAACCAGACCTTGGCGTTGCTCTCCAAATCCACCATTTGCAGATCGATCTGGTAGAACACCGCCTTTGTTCCCTCGGCCTCGTCGAGAATCGTCGCAATGGTGCCCTTCATCATATAATCGGCACCGATCTCTTTTCCCGGAGCCTTCTGAGTATCCTCTCGCGCGTACATCGCTTGCTCTTTTCGCTCGGTGCGAAGTTCCTCGCGATCTCCCTTTCCTGCCACAAACGTAACTTTTTGTGAGTTCGTAAGCTCACGTTCAAGATCGGACACAAACGTGTTGACGTCGATATGTTCGTGGCTGTTGTTCAGGATGGTCCCGACTACGACGACCGGTTGGCGATGCTTCGAACCGGAGAAAGTATTGAGCCACGGGTACTCCAGTGCCTCTTTAACCATGGACTCCGCGACCATCCTGGAATCGGTATCGTTCCAACGGCCGCTCAGATCCGTGACGACCCCTGAGTCGACCCTGGTTATTTTGGTCTCCTGCGCACAGCCTGCCAGCATCAACACGATCAGCGCAACGAGCCAGATTCGTCCTCGATCCATCACGATCACGCAATACCTCCTCGCAGCTACAGCAATTGGTGGTCGATCAAAAGGAGCCCCTACCGCGACCCCCGTTTGTCTTCTTCTTTCTCAAGCCGGTCGAAGAGCTTATCGGCATTCTTTCTGACGTAATCGCGAACCTCCGCGTTGAGTTCCTTCGCCTGCTCGAGATTATTTTTCATCTCCTCGAGATTCAGCTTGGTCAACACGTAGTACGTGTTCGTTTTGTCATCCTTATAGCGCTCGATGGGGCGCACGCCGCTGAGGGTCGTAGTCGTCACCGTCTTAATGGCCCGCTCGACATTCTGCTCTTCCGAGTTCTTGGTAAAGTCTCCGGCCGTCGTGGAGGCCGCATAGTCGCGCATCAAATAGCCGGTATAAGTTTCAAAAGTCTTGGCGATTTCAGCTCTGGCACGATTTTCAGCTGTGTCCCAGGCCAGCGGCTCGTTCCGAACCCCGGCCACGGACCCAACGCCATAAAAGGCTTTACTATCTTTCTCGTTAAACGCCCCCGATCCTTGCTTCACCCACTTCGGAGGACCGCCGCAGGCAGCAAGTCCGATCATCAGGGCAATAGCCACTCCTCCCCCGACCAACCTCGACCTGAACCCCAGTACCCTATTCATGCGCGTGCCTCCTTGGTGATGATCAGGACGGTGAAACGGCGACGTACCAGCGGCAGATGCGAACGACAATCGTTCGAGAACTCGAGCGAAATCATGCTAACATGCACCCCTAATCCAGTCAACGTGACGGCCGATGACTGACCGTGTCGCTGTTCCCCTAAAGGAGGATGCCCGTGGCAGAAGTTCAGATTGATGACGGTATCATTAAGATTGTGAGTCTGGAAGTTCAAGACCCCAAAGCAGCCGCAGTCCTCGCCGAATACCCTCAAGTCCGCTGGGCAGAAATTACGCGGAAAGCAGTCAAAATCGGGCTGGGATATCTCAAGGGAGGCGAAAGAGCCTAGGGTTTCGAAGGGGCGGCAGGTGTTGATTGTGCGATGGCAGCCCGGGCACGGGCATGATTTCCCCCGAGTTCGAGATAGCGCGTGAACGCCTCGACCGATTTCGGCTGATCCTTCATCTCGTCTGCGTAGAGGATACCCAGCGAGAAATAGACATCCGCATAGTTGGGATTGACCACCAGCGCCTCCCGCATGGCACGCTCCGCCTCTCCATATTCCCCGCGCTTTTCGTAAATCAACCCGAGCGTATACTGAGAATCCGGGTTCTTCGGCGCATACTGCACCGCCAGCTTCGCCGCCGACAACGCGTCATCAAGGTTCGGCAGGACTTCTAACCGCAGATAGCTCTTGAGCACATAGGCGTCGCCGAACGTGGGGTCGTATTCCAGCGCTTTATCCAGCCGCTCCAACGCCTCCTCCGACGATTTCCCTGTTTGGAGAAGCGCGAAGGCCTGTTCATACTGCATCTTCGCAGCCTGTCGTCGCTCGGCCGGAGACTGGGGCTCTGCCCCCATGACAAAGGCGGCCTTGCGGCCCTCGATCAACACCGTATCCCCGTCCCCTTCAAGCTGCACAAAGAGGGGATGCTGGACCCCCTTCGACCGTTCCAGAACTTGTTGTTTCACATAGTCTCCGACTTCCGAGGCCATGAGCCAGCCGTTTTTATTACGATCCGCCACGCCACTCAGCCCCTGCACCAGCACCTGCACGAAAAGACTCCTCCCATTCTCCTGACTCAAGGACTCACCCTTATCGCCCGCCGTCAACACTTGTACGGCTCGCCGCTCCGTATCGTCTTCCGGGGCCAAGCGCCCTTCGAGGGACAGTGGCTGAGCCGTACTCACCTCCCACCCGCGGACCGCGGCATTCAACAGAAAAAGGGTATGCTTGGACGCACTACGCCGACTGAATTCTTTCAGCTGTTCAAACGTCACCGATTTGGACACATTCCCAATCTGCGCATCCCAAGGAACGAGAAACCCCAGTTCCTTGCCGGCAAGATCCTGCGTGACACCCGCATGTCCGACGAAATAGAGCACGAGCCGATCATGTCGACCGACTTTGCGGGGCAAGAAATCCGAGAGCGTCTGCTGCAGGCGGCGAAAACTCACATCCTTGTCGTAGAGTTCAACAACCTCGTCGAAACCAAGTTGGCGGAACGCCTGGGCCACCGCTTTCGCATCCTCGATCGCGCCGGGAATTTTCGGGGCCAGGAGATAGTTCTCCACCCCAATGACGATAGCCCATGACTTGTAATACAGCCCTTCCGGCTTCCCCAGCTGGGCAGATGCCGATGGCGGACAGAGCATCGCCGCCAGCGAGCAGGCAAGAAGCGCGAGAAGGAAAGGTCGAGGTTGTCGACACACGATCAGCAGCATAAATTGGACCGGCCTCAGTGTGTAACGCGTAAATTCACCCTACTCTCGCCTCTGCGCGACTGTCAAGAAACGGCAGATCGAGGCACGCGGCGAAGCAGAAGGCCAAAAACGTTGCCGTCCATCCTCCCCCTCCCACCAAGGTATGGTTGAGTTCCCGCTCCTCCCTCCAGCATAATAAGCGAGTTTTACTTCTTGCCTCGACCTGAAGGAGTCATCGAACCATGTCAGAGAAAATCGATACCCTTTCCAAGGAAGGCCGCCTGTATCAGCCGACCGCTCAGACCAGAGCCGCGGCCTATATTCAAGACTACGAGAGCGCCTACAAGAAATCGATTGCCGACCCGGAAGGTTTCTGGAGCGACGTCGCCAAGGAGCTTGAGTGGTTCTCCCCCTGGACCAAGGTCCTGGAATGGAATTATCCCTGGGCCAAGTGGTTCGTCGGCGCCACCTGCAACATTGCCTATAACTGTCTGGACCGTCACCTCAAAACCTGGCGCAAGAATAAAGTGGCGGTCATCTGGGTCGGTGAGAACGATCAAGAACGGGTCATCACCTACGGCGAGCTTTACCGACAGGTCAATCGTTGCGCGAATGCGCTCAAGAAACTTGGGATCATGAAGGGTGACCGGGTCACGATCTACCTTCCGAAAGTTCCCGAACAGATCGTCGCCATGCTCGCCTGCGCACGCATCGGCGTTATTCATAGTGTGGTGTATTCAGGATTCAGCGCCCCGGCCCTTGCGAACCGCATTCAGGACGCCGAATCCAAACTGGTCATTACGGCCGACGTCGGGTTTGACCGGGGAAAGGTCCTCGACCTCAAGTCGGTGGTCGACCAAGCCGTAGCCAATTCCCCCAGCGTCGAACGTGTCGTGGTCCTGCGACGGCAGACTCCGGGGGTGACCTTATCTGCGCCGAAGGAAATCGATTGGCATGAATGGCTGAAGGACGAGAAGACGGTCTGCGAGGTCGAGCATCTGGATGCAGAACATCCGCTTTACATTCTCTATACCTCCGGCACCACCGGAAAGCCGAAAGGCGTGGTCCATGTCCACGGCGGCTATATGGTCGGAACCTACATCACCGCAAAATACGTCTTCGATCTCAAAGAAGACGATGTGTATTTCTGTGTCGCCGATCCTGGCTGGGTCACAGGCCATAGTTATATTGTGTATGGTCCCCTCCTCAACGGCGCCACAATCCTCACAGTTGAAGGCAAGCCGGACTATCCGAACCCGGGCCGCTGGTGGGATTTAATCGAACGTTACGGCGTCTCGATTTTCTATACGACCCCCACCGCTATTCGCCTGCTCATGCGCTACGGAGAAGACTGGCCCAAGAAATATGATCTCTCTACCCTCCGCATCCTGGGCAGCGTGGGTGAACCGATCAATCCGGAAGCCTGGGAATGGTTTTATCGCGCTACCGGTGGGGACAAACCGATCATGGACACCTGGTGGCAGACTGAAACAGGGTCCATTCTGATTACACCACTGCCGACAGTCCCTCTGAAGCCAGGCTCCGCCACCAGGCCCTTCCTCGGCATCGAAGCCGATGTAGTGGACAGCAAAGGCAATAGCCTCCCCGCCAACGCCGGCGGCTTTGCCGTCATCAAAAAGCCCTGGCCCTCGATGATGCGGACCATCTACAAGGATCCGGAACGCTACAAGACCTATTGGAACACGATCCCGAACTGCTACACCGCCGGCGACATCTGCCACAAAGATGAAGACGGCTACATGTGGTTCATGGGCCGTGCTGATGACGTGATCAAAGTGGCCGGCAACCGGCTCGGCACCGCCGAAGTGGAAAGCGCTCTGGTCAGCCACCCTGCCGTGGCGGAAGCCGCGGTGATCGGGAAACCTCACAAGCTCGTCGGCGAGTCCATCAAGGCCTTCGTCATTTTAAAACAGGGGGAAGTGGACAGCCCGGCACTGATCCAGTCGATCAAGGATCAGGTGTTGAAGGAGTTGGGCAAAATCGCCGTGCCGTCCGAAATCGACATCGTGCCCTCACTCCCCAAAACCCGGTCAGGCAAAATCATGCGGCGAGTTCTCAAAGCGAAGGAGCTCGGACAAGACCTTGGGGATATCTCGACGATCGAAGATTGATTCAACCGGCTTCAAGGCCGGTGATCAATGAGACGTCTGTGCACCCGGCAAAGGGATCGGAGGCCAGTCATGTATACAGCAGCAGGTTCCAGGATCACGGTCGCAATCGGGGCGCTAGCAATCTGCCTGGCTGCGATCAGCCCAGCCGACATCTGGGCCGCCGAACCAGTTAATCAGGAGAAGAAGCAGGACAAGAAGGCAAAAAAGCCGACCCAGACACAGACATCCGTGCGCACCCCAAGAGCGACCGGTCCAAAATTCGCCTCGGCTGAGACTGCTGGAAAAGCCCAATCCTGTTTCGGGGAAGTACCAAAGCTCGACAAGCTCACGCCCGACGAAGGAAGAGCCGGAGACAAAATTGCCATCACCGGAACCAACTTCGGGGCGGCAGCCTGTTTACGTGGCGTCTCCTTCGGCCCGGGTCATCCAGCTCAGTTTAAACAGACCAACGACAGCATTACGACGACCGTGCCGAGCGGTGGAAATAAGGGCCTGGTCCTCCTCACCGTCACCACCGCCTCGGGAGAAAACTCAAAACCGTTCCTCGTGAAATAGAAAAGGGAGAGCGGACTAGATGGTCTCCTGTGCTCGTGCAACGCGCGGTCTCAGAAGACCCTCGTTGGACACGCGCAGTGGGAGACCATGCTAGCCCGTCCTCAAGTGAGAAGGTAGGAGGAAGTGGATTCATTATCTGAGAGAACTCGTTGGGCATGACGCGTAAACCAGGTGAACCGATCTATCTTAAGCGTCACATGCTAGGCCTCGCCATGGCTCTGATCGCCCCCATTCTGCTGCCCCTCCTGTACCATAGCTACGTGGGACCGCTGAGTTTTGCCAGCCGATTGGTCGCAGGATTAGTCATCGCTCTGATAGGAAGCATCGCGCTCTATTTCGCCTACCGGACCTCGGCACAGAACCAGCCATAGCAAGCCTGCCTGAGCAGCACCTTCGTTCGAGGTTCCTGCCACTCTTGCACGGTATCTCCCGTATCTCGTTGATGCTCGGAAACGCTTTACGGAGCCTCCATCCCCCTCTCGGCCGTGGCGGGCTCCGTTAAGGCCGAGTGAATTCCCATCGCAAAAAGAGTATCCTCTAACATTGAAAATAGTCTGAACGCCTACCGCCAACACCAGGAGCAGAGGGAGCTGGCCGAGTCGGCTGAAGGAGAGGAAGCAGCGCACCCTCTGGCATCACATCGCACTCCAACGGAACATTACGCAGAAGGGGGACACCACATGAAGAGAACATGGGTCGCACTAGGACTGTGTTTGTCGATAGTTGTTGCAGGCTGTGGTAGCGAACAGGCGGAAATCAAAGAGGACCGGCTGACCGTCGGGAAAGTGCAGGGAGAGATCAAAATCGGCATGGCAGCGTCCCAGGTGGCGGAAATTCTCGGGTCTCCGAATATCGTAACCACGGATGAGAAACGCCGTGAAGTCTGGGTGTATGACAAAGTTTCTACAGACCGAGTCGATACCACCAGCTCATCCCACGCGACATTGATTATCCTGGGGACCAGGTCGAGCGACAGCTCTAGCTCGCAGCGCCAGCGGACGCTCACCATAATCATCAAGTATGACGAAGAGAAGAAGGTCCGCGACTTTGCCTACAACTACACGCAGTTCTAGCAAGGGCTGCAGCCGCGGGATTCGTCGAGGGCTCGTGGCAGGGGCCTGGCTTCTGCTGTCCAGCCAGCTCTCCGGCTGTGTCACCCCTACTCAGCCGGAAGAACTGTTTCAGCTCACGGCGGAGAGTCCGGCACATCGGGCCATGCAGATCCGCTACTTCGAGACGAAGGATGAAGCGGAGTTACTGTCCGCCTCGGCCGCTGTCCTGCAGGACCTCGGCTTTCAGGTGGAGGAAAGCGTGCGGGATGTGGGGTTTCTGCGAGCCTCCAAGGAGCGCAGCGCCCGCGAGTACGGGCAGGACATCGGCCGCTTGGCCACCTTCGTGCTCTCGTTGGGCAAATTCAACATGCCCGTGGCCCTACAACAGAAGATCGCGGCTGCGCTCGTCACTCGGCCGATCAATCCGGAGGCCACGCGCCAGGAAGTCCGGATCATGTTCTATCGGATCGTCTGGAAGGGGGACGGCCAGGCCGACCGCCAATACATCCCGCCTGGCGAGCAAGAGATGGAAATGCTCCGCGATCCAGTGATGTACCAGCAATTCTTTGCCAAGTTGTCGAAGGCGGTCTTTTTGGAAGCGTTCACGCTCTAAGCATGAGGCCACAATGAAGCAACGAGCCGTTAGGGGAATTATTGTGCTAATCGGCGCCCTGCTTCTGCATGGCTGTGCGGCGCCCGAGCCGACTCAGGACCTCCTCGCGCCGACCGAAGCGCAGATGAAGATCCGGAGCGTGCAGACCCGCACCTTCGACGTGAAAGACCGCCAGCTGGCCATGCGCGGGGTGATCGCCGCGCTGCAGGACTTGGGCTTCATCATCGAACGGGCGAACGAGCCTTTGGGCCTGGTGACAGCTGCCCGCTTCGCAGAGCCAAATTATTTGGACGTCGTCGGCGTCACCGTCACCGTGCGCCAGCAGGAAGCGGGTCGCATGATGATCCGGGCCAACGCCATCTACAACAACAAGCCGGTCGAAGACCCCAAGGTGTATCAGAACTTCTTCGCCACCCTCGAACGGTCGCTCTTCATCACCAGGGAGTAAGGCACATGGGGCCATGTCGCGCCGGACAACGAGAACGCCGGCTGGACCGCAGAGGCACGAGGCATCGCCGTCACATTGGTCGTCGGGCTGTGTCTGCTGTTGCAGGGCTGTCCCACGCCCTACGAATGGCGCCATCAAGACCAGTGGGACTCGCGGGAGCAGATCTGGCTATCGGAGCAGAGCCAGGTCAAACTGCGCGCAGCGCAGAGCCGGGTCTTCGACACCACCGACCGCCGGCGGACGCTCGAAGCCATCGTCGACACCATGCAGGACCTGGGGTTCATGGTGGAAGTGTTGGACGAGGACCTGGGCATCGTCTCAGGTAAGAAGCTCGAACCCATCGAAGGGCCCGGGCTCGGGACGGATCCCTTCTACCACCTCTACGACGATCAAAGCCTCCTGATCTTCACGAAGGCCTACCGCACGTGGGGTCCCTTCTGGCACCGCAGTGACCTCGTCCGGCTCACCATCACCGTGCGCAAGCGGAACGAGGCCCAGCTCGTCGTGCGCGCCAGCGCCCAGTACTACCTGCGCGCCGTCGAAGATCCCGCTCCCTATCAAAAGTTCTTCCGCACCCTGGAGCAGGCCCTCTTTCTCCAGGGCCAGCTGGTCGAATAACACCCACTACGCCTCCTGCATGCGCACGAACGCGCGCGCGGCGATCAGATCCTGTCTGGTGCAAAGCTGCTTTTCACGCAACAGATGCTCCAGCGCGGCAATCCGGGCCGTCATCTCCGGCAGCACAATATCGACCTGCTCGCGCAAGTCCTGCAGCCGGCGGCTCAGCCTCGAATCCCCTCGCTTAACAGCGGATTTCTTCTTCGCCCCACCAACCACCCGACCTTGCACCCGCTTCCGTGGAACGATCCTCTTGATTGACATGGTTCCCTCCAGGTTGAGAGTCCTCCTCTACCAGACTTTTCAGAGCCAGTCACATACGACGCCAAAACCCCATCCAACATCCATGATACAGGGCAGGAAGGGTGATTTCTCTGGGAGAAAAGGGTATTCTCTACAGCGAACCAGTGAGCCACAGCGGCACCCGCCTCAAGTTATTTCGGCTGGGACAGGGAAGGGAATCCATGAGCTCGACAGCAGGCATCACTCCATCACGTCAATTTAGGAAGCTCCTCTTGTCGGAGCAGCTGGAATTCATCTGTGAAGCCCACAATGGCCTCAGTGCAAAAATCGTTCAAGAAGCGGGCTTTCGAGGCATTTGGGCCAGCGGCCTCTCCATTTCCGCCCAATTCGGCGTGCGCGACAACAACGAAGCCAGCTGGACCCAAGTCCTGGAGAATCTGGAATTTATGGCCGATGCGACCACGATTCCGATTCTCCTCGATGGCGATACGGGATACGGCAATTTCAATAACATGCAGCGGCTCGTCCGCAAACTGGAGCAGCGCAAGATCGCCGCGGTCTGCATCGAGGACAAGCTCTTCCCCAAGACCAACAGCTTCATCAAGGGCGGCGCCCAACCCCTGGCGGACATGCAGGAGTTCTGCGGCAAGATCAAGGCAGGTAAAGACGCCCAGACCGACCAGGACTTTTGCATCATCGCCAGAGTGGAGGCCTTCATCTGCGGCTGGGGGCTGGCGGAAGCCCTGCGTCGCGCCGAGGCCTATCATCAGGCAGGCGCGGACGGCATCCTCATTCACAGTTCCCTCTCGGTGCCTGACGAAATCCTGGCGTTCAAACAGGAATGGGGCAATCGTTGCCCCGTCGTAATCGTGCCCACTAAATATTATGCCACGCCCACCGATGTGTTTCGGCAACATGGATTTTCGATGGTGATTTGGGCCAATCACATGCTCCGGTCATCCGTGGCCGCCATGCAGAAAACCGCACGGACCCTCAAGGAGCAGGAACACCTCCTCTCCATTGAAGACAAAGTCGCACCGGTCTCCGAGATCTTCCGCCTGCAAAACGCCGCAGAACTACAAGAAGCAGAAGACCGCTACCTGCCGAAAGGCGCTGAAGACACCTGCGCCATAGTCCTGGCCGCCTCCCGCGGGAAGGAACTGGGGGAACTCACTGAACAGCAGCCCAAAACGATGGTCAAGATTCAGGGCACACCAATCCTCGCCCACATTGTTGATGCCTACAATGCAGTCGGGATCAAGGATATCGTGGTGGTCCGCGGGTATAAGAAAGAGGCCGTCAATCTACCCAATCTGACCTATGTTGATAACAATGACTTTGCGGAAACCGGCGAACTGGATTCCCTCTTGAAGGCCCTCCAATCACGGAAAGAACCGGCGCAGAGCACGATCATTTCTTACGGCGACGTGCTGTTCAACAAATACATCCCCCAGTCTCTTTGTCAGGAGACGGATGACTGCATGATTTTTGTCGACAGCAACTGGCAGGAGCAGAGCAGCTATGCCCGCCTCGGCGGGTTTACCGAGTGCACCATTCCCAATTCGAGAAGAGCCTTTAACGCCAAGATCTATCTCAAGCAATTGGGGAACAGCGTTCCGAAAGAGTCCATCCACGGGGTATGGATGGGGTTCCTCAAAATCTCGCCCGGCGCCGCCAAACTCATCACCGACATCCTTGTGGAGATGCTCGCCAAGCCGGCAACCGCAAAGCCGGCATCCCCCAGCTGCTTCAAGAACTGTTGAAGCGAAACTATCCGATCCGCGTGCTCTACACGGCAGGTCACTGGCTCGACATCAACAGCCTCGAGGATGTGGTCCAGGCAGGGAACTTCTAGTCGGAGGGCCTCTGGTTTTTCGGGTCTATTTAGTCTATTTGGTTGCTCTGGTTTCCTTGATTCCACTAAACAAGACAAACCCGCAAACCAGATAAACTCCTTCGTCGCGCTTTTCATGCATTCACGCCTCATCGAGGAACTCCATGACCTGCACCTCTGTTTTGTTTATTTGATTTTTCTGGTTTCTCTTGTCGTGAAGCGTATCCCGCGAACATTCCCGCCGGTTCTCCAACGAGAGACGAACGACGTACAAAGAGGACGGACTTTTTGAGCATCCTGCGGGAGTGTTCTCCTGTTGTGCCACGCACGGATCATCAATGTTCTAGCCTGTCAGAATAGTCTTTCCGCGGCCTGCCAGTCTTCCCCGGCGAATTGTTGCTCACTGCCGGAGGGTCTTCCTCACGTCCTCGATCGGGATCTCGCGCCATGCACCGGAGGGGAGTTCTCCCAGTCTTAAAGGGACCATATTGAATGCGCCTGAGCCTGGTCACTTCATGCCCCAGCGCCTTGAACAGTCTTCTGATTTCACGGTTCTTCCCCTGGATCAGGACCACTTCAAGATGTGATTCGCGTCCGGAACTCTTCTGAATCTTCACGCTGTGACACTGGAGGCGCTCGCCACCATCGACGACTCCGACTGTGGCATCTTTGGCTTGGGCCTCAGTGAATTCTCCTCGCACGGATATCAAGTAAGTCCTCATCACTTTATGGGCCGGATCGGTCAGATAGCTCGAGAGTGCCGAATCGTTGGTGAGCAGGAGGAGGCCGCTGGTCGCCTGATCGAGTCTCCCGACTGCATGCAGGTAGCCCAGGTCCGCCGGCAGCAGATCGAAGATCGTCTTACGGCTCTTTTCGTCGCTATGAGTCGTGATGACCCCTTTGGGCTTATGAAAGAGGAAGAATCGTTTAACCGAGTCTTGAATCGGTTGGTCGTCGATCGAGAGAGAATCTTTCGGCCACAAAACCCACGTGGCCGGATCGCGTATGACTCGACCGTTGACGCGGACTCGTCCTGCACGGACCCATTCCTGGCTCGTGCCACGGGAGGCAATGCCAAGCTTCGAGAGCAGTCGATCCACCGTTAGACGTTTTGATGATATGGAGGCCTTCTGTGCCATTCTGAACCATTTCCTACCATTGAGCCTGAGCGTTGAAGAAGGAGGCTCTCCAAAGCTTGCTCATTTAGGTTGTATTATTATGGTGGCCCGGATGAGTCCCCCACTGCGTGCGTCCAACGAGGGTCTTCTGAGACCGCGCGTTGCGCGAGCACAGGGGACTCACCGGGTCATCCCACCCCCTGCTGGCGGACTTTTTCAGCATCCTGCTAGAGGAGTCCGCGCTTCTGGAGAAAGTCTTTGTCTATGACGGGAGTGGGTTTGGCCGGAAGCTGTCCCCGTTCCTGCAGCAATCGTTCGACGTATTTCCCGATCAGGTCTGATTCGAGATTGACCTGATCGCCGACTTGCTTGAGGCCCAGGGTAGTGACCTTCGCAGTGTGGGGAATAATCGAGATGGAGAAGCCACGATCTGTCACCTGGTTGATCGTCAGGCTGATGCCGTCAACCGTGACGGACCCTTTCACGATGCAGTGTCGTAGAATCTCCGGCGGGGCTTCGATCGTGAACAGGATGGCGTTCCCATCCTGTTGGCGGCTGCGGACCGTGCCGATGCCGTCCACGTGACCAGCCACGAGGTGCCCGCCGAGCCGTTCGTTGAGCTTCATCGCCCGTTCCAGATTCAGCGGCGCGCCGGCAGTGAGCTGCCCGAGAGTGGTCACGGACAGCGTTTCGGGAGAGACCTCCACAGAGAAATTGTGCTCGCTCTTGTTCACCACGGTCAGACAGGTGCCGTTCACGCTGATGCTGTCCCCGATTTTGAGGTCGCCCATCACAACAGAGGCCAGAATCGTCATCCTCGTTCCAACGAGGTTCTTGTCGATCGAGATGATGGCGCCTAATTCTTCGACAATGCCTGTGAACATTACTCTTCCCTCATGATCCGTCTCACCACATAGACAAACAACAAGATCAGCACAACCAGGCCGATGCCGGCCAGCGTGCCAATGACGATATTCTCTGTCGCAATGGCTTTCATCACCGTCCCATTATATAGGAACGAGGTTACGTCCGTCTCATCGTCACCCAGAACACCGCCGCCGCGACCAGTTGCAGGCCTGCGATGATGGCAAACGCGTTAGCATAGTTCAGGTGCGCGATCAGGATCCCTGCCAGGAGCGGCCCGCTGGCATGGCCGATGTCTCCGATCGTCCCTTGCATGCCCATCCCAGCCCCGAGCGTCTTGAACTCGGAACTATCCGCGACCAGCGCGGACGACGAGGAGGAGACGACTGCTTCACCAAATCCGAAACCAGCCGAGAGCAGCAATAGACAGCCAGAACATCGACACCTGAGGGATACAGACGAAGGTCGCGGCGCAGATCACGAGGCCGATGACGATGAGCGGCTGACGCCCGACGCGATCAGATACCCGGCCCATAATCGGCTTGGAGACGAGCGACGTGAGGGCCTGGACCGTAAACAGCAGCCCGACTTCTCCGGGATTCAATCCCGCCGAGACACCATAGAGGGGGAGGAAGGCCATCAAGGCCCCGTTCGCAATCATCTTGGCTGCGTCGGTCGAGCTGGTAATGAGGACCTTGCGATTCTTGGCTACCACCCTGAAGCCCTTCCACATCTCCGCCAGCAGCGGGGCCATCCCCTTCTCCTGAATACGCGGGGGAGGCGGCCTGAGGTGCAGGCTATAGAAGATGGCAATGGCGATGCAGCCGAATATACCCGCCGTCACGAAGGCAGCGGTGAATCCCGACATGTAGATCAGATAGCCGCCGATGAACGGGCCGAGCAACGCACCGGATTGCGTCGAGGCAGTGTAGGTGCCGAGCGCGGCGCCTCGCCGTTGTCGATAGAGATCGGCCACGGTCGCCAGTGCACTCGGCGCGAAAATGGCGGTGGCCAGTCCATGGAAGAAACGTAAGGCGGTCAATGCATCGAGGTCTGTAACCCAGGGGTACAGAAACGGCGGGAGCCCGAAAGCCACCACGCCGATCCGCAGCAGGAACCTCCGGCCGTAGATGTCGGACAGTGCGCCGGACGGCAGCTTGAGGAACACTCCGGTGAGCGTGGAGACCGACACGATGAGCCCGATCCGTTCAGGACTGGCCCCCAGTGATTCAGCGAACAGCGCCAACACCGGCATCCGGACCATGTTGTAGCTGATAAAGCAGAACATGCCGACGGTGCAGAGCAAGGTGAAGCTACGTGTCGTCGTCATGGTGAAGTCGTCCTGGATTGGGTCGCGCCGCTGGGATGCGACAGATTCACCAGCGCCTGTTTCAAGAAGGCCACCTCGTCCTTGGACAACCCGGGAGACTTCGTCGCCTCTGACAACACTCGATCAGGCTCTTGCCGCATCACCTGACTCAAGCGGTTGACGGTGTCGACACCCTTCGCCAACTTCCTCGTCACAGTGCTTCCAACGAGCGGGCGAAGAAGTGAGACGATTCCCGCCAACAGGCGATTGTCCAATTTGGTGTAGGAGACCAACGTGCTGTCCATTGCCTCAGTTCCCTTCGAGTCTGTGACCTGATTCATTCTGAGCAGGACCACGGCCTTCCCGGTGATGTGAGGAAGGAACCGGCTGTCGTGAGACCCTTCCAGATAATAGACCCGGCTGGTGCGATCCTGATAGATGAGCTGGACGATTCCTTCTGTCCCTTCGCCATCGCTCCCCCAATAGCGACCAGGGCCTCGGTTCTCTGAGTGATAGGGAGCGATGCCGAGGCGATTGACCAAGGTGGCAGCCATGGGCGGACGGTCCAAGAGATAGAGATAGACCGCCTCAGGCAACGGCGTTCGCAGCGGCCCGAGCTTGTTCGCCGTAGTGTAATGACTGATGATCGGTTGCAGCCGGCAGGCCCAGTTTGGCTCAATCTGTTTAACGGGAAAGGTCACCCCTGCATGCTGAGAGGACAAGGAGCAAGTCTCCGAATGAGCCTGACTGGAATAGATGGTCGTACTCAGCCCGATCACGACGATCAAAGACAGCGAGCCGGCCCTCCGCTTACACAACCAACCGGGGATCATCACGGCTGCTTTCGAACCTGGATGGCGAGATGAATCGGAAAGAGTTGCCGGGAATCTTGTCGCAGGCGCGCCTGTCGCAGCAAGGTCTCAAGCGACGGTGTCACAGGGCCTTCGAAAGACACCTGCCCATTGGTGAGCACGACGAGCGGTTTGGAAGAATCTATGAGCTGTTCGTTCAGAAAGAGGCTGTAGCGTTGGACTCGGTCAGCCTGGACCTCAATGCGATTCGGGGCCACGATGGAGGCGTCCAGTCTCGCATATTCTTGGCGTTTGATCCGGTCGTCTCGTTTGCTGACCAGATCTTCGGAGAACGAAGCAATGGGATCGGTCGCGTCGATGCGTACCCATCCAAACGGTTGAAAGTGACTCGCGTCACGCACCACCGTCACGGTGGTCGGCAAGGGATTGCGCCGTTGGGCGTTGAACCATGTCACCAGCTCAGGCAATTCCTCTCTGGGGAAGTAGTGCCCGCCCGCCATGGGATGCTCGCGATCATGTTCCCGATAGACAAAGGGATAGCCCAGCCTGGTCAACTCTTTCGTAATCGTGCGGCTGAGTTCCACCGGCATCACCTGATCCTTGGCACCGTGAATGATATAGATCGGCGTGGAGCGCAGGTTGGCCAGGAACGGCAGCAGCACATCGTCGAGGCCACTGGCCATGGGCGCAATGCCGGCGAACAGGGGCGCATCGTGCATACCGATCACCCAGGCGCCGATCCCGCCGTTGGACATGCCGGTGAGAAAGATCCGGTCAGGATCGATGTGGTAGCGCCGCTGCACGGAACGAATCGTCGCCAGCACCAGCTCCTCCGCGCCTCTCGTAAACCAGGCGCCCATCGGAACAGTCGGACAGGCCAAGACATAGTCCTCCCCCAATCGTGCCTGCCAACGCTCCAGGTAGGCCTCACCGGTAAATCCCGCGCCATGCAGGCAGACTACCAGTCCATAGCCCTTCGTCTGCTGATAGGTCAGAGGAACGGAAAGCGCCAGCTGGTAGGCACGTCCCTGCACATAGACTCGCTCGTCGGGAATCGTCCCGATCGGCTGCGGGGCATAGTCCCGCTCGGTTTGGATGATCCGTATGACCTGATCGATCGTGGCGTTCTGATCGGACAGCATTGCCTGAAGGGTACGAGCCGCCTCGTCCGTATCCCTGCTATCCAGGTAGCGGAAGATCTGCGTCTTGAGATCAACAGAGAGGGGTGCAGCCGCCGAATCCGTTTCATGACCGGCGAGCGCTGCAAGGATGACGACAAGAACACCAGAGAGGAGCCTGCGCTTCACAGATCTCCTTCCACAACCAAATCTTCCCCGATGCGACGGACCGTGACATGGCGCAATGGCAGGGCCTGGGCCAGGCGCTTCGGGCTGCGGTCGCCGATCATAGCCTTGGCATCCTGCCCTCCCAGCAAGGTGGGAGCCAGATAGAGCACGACGTGATTGACGAGTTTCTCGCGTAACGCTGCAGCATTAACGGTGCTGCCTCCCTCGATGAGCACGGAAGTAATCCCGCGCTTGCCCAGCATCGTCATGAGTGCCGGGAGCGAGACACGCTTGTTCTTCGTCGAGAGGGAGACAACTTCCACCCCTGCCAGTTCAAGTGGACGGTAGCGTGACCGGGAGGCACGACTCGTGGTCACGATCAACGTCTTCGCCTGGTCCTGCCTGGTACAGATCGTCGCTCTCGGTGGTGTCCTGAGTATGCTATCAAGCACGACTCGCAATGGTTGCCGCGGCGCCAGCTTGAGTGGGCGATCGGAGAGTCGAGCCGTCAGCGTGGGATTGTCCTTGAGCACGGTGCCGACCCCGACGACCACGGCATCCACCTGACTCCGGAGTCGGTGCGCGTCTCGTCGGGCGCGCGGACCAGTAATCCATCGAGACTCCCCCTTCGCCGTGGCCACCTTTCCATCCAATGTCATCCCGGCTTTCAGGATCACGTAGGGACGGCCGGTCCTCACCCAGTGGAGGTACGCGCGATTCAACCGCGCCGCCTCCTCTTGTGCGACCGCCGTCGTCACCGTGATCCCGGCCCGCCGCAAGGCGGCAATGCCTCGTCCCTTGACCGAGGGATTGGGGTCGGCCATCGCCACTACCACCTCTCGCACGCCGGATTGAACAACTACAGGCACGCAAGGTGGGGTTCGTTTGAGGAGGTGGCAACAGGGTTCGAGCGTGACGTAGAGAATCGCGCCGTTGGCGCGAGGTCCCGCTTGCTTGAGCGCAAGAATTTCTGCGTGGGGTTGCCCTGGACCGTGGTGATACCCGCGGCCGACGACACGGCCTTTTTTGACCACGAGCGCGCCGACCATGGGATTCGGGCTGGTCTTACCCCGGCCCTTCGCCGCGAGACGAAGCGCCAGGGTCATGAAGTGGAGGTGCGGTGTGGTGGCGGTCACCGTTTCTTGCGCGTGACGCGCGATCGGCTGCGAGGTCGCTGAGCCGACTTCGTCTTCGTGGTCTTCGTCGTTGCCTTCTTCGCCTTCGCACGCGACCTTGAAATCTTACGCTTGGGGAGGGAACTGCTCGATCCGGCTTCTGCCAACGCCGCATGGGCTGCCGCAAGCCGCGCAATGGCGACGCGATAGGGAGAGCAGCTCACATAGTCCAATCCGAGTTCATGGCAGAACTCAACGGAACTGGGATCGCCGCCGTGCTCACCGCAGATGCCGAGCTTAATCCCGGGACGGGTCTTCCGACCGCCGACGATAGCCTGCTTCATCAAAGCCCCCACCCCTTCCCGATCGAGCACCGCGAAGGGATCCGCTTCCATAATGTTGGCGGTTCGATAGAAATCGATGAACTTCGCCGCATCGTCGCGGGAGAAACCGAATGTGGTTTGGGTAAGGTCGTTCGTCCCGAATGAAAAGAACTCCGCCTCTGTCGCAATGCGATCAGCCGTCACGGCGGCACGCGGGAGCTCGATCATGGTGCCCACGAGATAAGAGAGCTTGACGTTGTACCGCTTCATCGTCTCCTGCGCCACTTCGCGGACCAAATCTTTCTGCGATTTCATTTCCGAAACCATCCCCACCAGCGGGATCATGATCTCCGGGACGATCTTCTTCCCTTCCTTTGCCAGCTCGCACGCAGCCTCCATGATGGCCCGCGCCTGCATGCGGGTAATCTCCGGCATCGTGATCCCGAGTCGGCAGCCGCGTAACCCGAGCATGGGATTGAACTCGTGGAGTTCCTCGACGCGGGCCAGCAAGCGACGCTTCTCTTCGAGCCTGGCTCCATCACGCCCGGTCAGTTCCAGCTGCGCAATCTCCACCATCAAGTCTTCACGCTTCGGCAAGAATTCGTGCAACGGCGGATCGAGCAGACGAATGGTGACCGGATAGCCCGCCATCTCGCGATAGAGCCCGATGAAATCCTGTTTTTGCAGCGGCAGCAGCTGATCGAGAAACTTTTCCCGCTCCTCCTTGCTCCGCGCCAAGATCATCTTCTGCATAATCGTGATGCGATCTTCGGCGAAGAACATATGCTCCGTCCGACAGAGTCCAATCCCTTCCGCACCGAATCCACGCGCAATTTTCGCCTGATCCGGCACATCAGCATTGGCACGGACGTGAAGCTTCCGTACGCTGTCGGCCCATGAGAGAATCAACGCGAACCGCTGGTACTTGTCCGATTTCTTCGCATTCAGCTTACCTTGGATGACCTGAATGATTTCGGATTCGACGACAGGCAGGTCGCCCTCGTACACATTGCCGGTCGAACCGTTGATCGAGAGATAGTCCCCCTCGCGGAATACTTTGGCCCCGATGCGAACGGACTGGCTATCCAATACTTCCACCGCATCGCAGCCGGCCACGCAGACCTTGCCCATTTGCCGGGCGACCACCGCCGCATGGGATGTCATCCCGCCCCGGGCCGTCAGGAATCCTGCCGCGGCATTCATCCCATGAATATCGTCCGGGCTCGTTTCCTGTCGGACCAACACCACACGGGTACCAGCCGCTTTCATCGTCACGGCCCGATCGGGAGTGAGGGCCACCTTCCCGGCTGCCGCGCCAGGTCCGGCAGGGAGCCCTTTCCCCAGCGGATTGGATTTCGACTCTTCCTTCGTATCAAAAATCGGATAGAGATATTGCGCCAGTTGTTCCGGCCCGATCCGCTGCACCGCTTCCTGCTTCGAGATGAGGCCTTCTCTGACCATGTCGACCGCAATCTTCACGGCGGCGATGCCGGTCCGTTTGCCGACCCTGGTTTGCAGCATGTAGAGCTTGCCCTCTTGGATCGTAAATTCCAAGTCGAGCATATCCCGGTAATGTTTTTCGAGCTTCTTGTAGGTGTGCTCCAGTTCCTTGTACGCCTCCGGCACATTCTTCGCGAGCGCACTCACCGGGAGCGGAGTCCTAATGCCGGCCACGACATCCTCGCCTTGGGCATTCATCAAGCACTCGCCAAAAAAGTTCTTATCGCCGGAGGCTGGATCACGCGTGAACGCCACACCGGTGCCGCTCGTTTCCCCCATGTTGCCGAACACCATCGCCACCACATTGATGGCCGTGCCCCAGGAGTCGGGAATCCCATAGAGGCGCCGATAGGTGACGGCCCGCGCGCCGAACCAGGAAGAAAACACGGCGTTGACGGCCAAACGAAGTTGCTCAAGCGGCTCATCGGGGAACTCTTTCTTAGTCTCTTCCTTGATGAGCGCCTTAAAGCTGGCGACCAATTCCCGGAGGTGCCGCGCATCGAGATGGGTCTCGTGTGCCACGCCCACATCGGCCTTCTTCTGCTTGAGAATCGCTTCGAAATGTTCACGCGGCACGCCCATGACGATGCTGCCGTACATGGACACAAAGCGCCGATAGCTGTCCTGGGCAAAACGCTCGTTGCGTGTTTTTGCGGCCAACCCCTCGACAGTCTTGGTCGTCAGACCGACATTCAGCACCGTGTCCATCATGCCCGGCATCGAGGCCCTGGCGCCGGACCGGACCGAGACCAGCAACGGCCGTTCTGGATCGCCGAACCCCATGCCCATCGACCGCTCGACCCGCTTGAGCGATTTCAGCGCGTCGTCCCACATGCCGGGAGGATAATGTTTCCCGTTCTTGTAATATTCGACGCAGGCCTCGGTAGAAATCGTGAAGCCGGGCGGAACGGAGATGCCGAGATTCGTCATTTCGGCAAGCCCGGCGCCCTTCCCGCCGAGGAGCTCTTTCATGTTGGAGGTCCCTTCGGCTTTGCCGTCGCCAAAGTAGTACACGTATTTCTTTGCCACGCTACCCTCTCCTTCGCGTTGAGTTCAGTTCAATGGACGAGTGATGCCCCATGACCGGCAGCGGATTCGAGACGCAGCCGATACCAACTGACCAGATACCATTTCACCACCAGCCCGATCGCAATGACTGCCACGACAAACAGCACCAATATGAGCAACCGATAGTCGGCGTGAATCCCCTGATCCACATAATACTGCCCGTCCGACCCTTGTCGAAGCTTGATTTCTCGGTGAATCTGATGAGTCTTGCCCGATGGGTCGGAGAGATTGATCCACTCCGAGCAGAGACGCACCGGTTCCGCCGCTCCCGTGACGGACTGCCAGTCGAGCCGCAAGCAAATATCCTGTTTGGAGTTGAATACATCGGGAGCCGTTGCCAGTTCATCTAGGTTGATCCCACTGGCCCATAACCCGACCAGAACGATCGCGTTGCAGAGAACCATCATGGCAAAAGACACCACCCCGGCGAATCGTCGAACCAGCGCCTTGCGTGAGTCGACATCACCAGTCGCTGCGGTGTCGACATCCATGGAGGGATGCTGTGCCACGGTTACATGTCCTGCCTAACTCCCTTGTACCACAATCTGCGAAAAGTCCGCGAATGAGTTGAAGAAGTCATCCACTTCCTGGAGCAGTGACAACCGGTTACTCCGGACGGCCGGATCCTCCGCATTGACCATGACCGCTGCGAAGAAGGCATCGATGGGGGGCTTCAGACGCACCAGCGCATCCAGGGCCTGGCCATAGTCACCACGATTCATCGCGGACATCATCTTCTCCCGCTCTTCCGCCGTGGCCTGATAGAGCGCCGACTCCGTGGGATGCTCGAACCGCGCCTTGTCGACCGGCTTGCGATCCCACTGCTCTTTCTCAACGAGCCGATGCGCACGCTTGAAGCCGACGATCAATGGATCGAATTCCGGCTTCGTCGTCACAGATTCAAGCGCCTTCATTTTCAGAAGAAGATCGACAAGATCCAGCGTCTTATTGTGAGCCTGCTTGAGCACTGCTTCGATGACATCATCCCGCAAGGCATGGACGACCCTGCCATAGTGTCGAACCCGCTCAAAAATGAATTCCGTCGACCTGTCGACGACCTTGCAACCCGAAATCCGGAACTCCTTTGAAGCCATGGTCAATGACATGGTTGATTGCGTTATCAATGCATTTCCCAAGGTTCATTCGGAGGTTTCCCTCAAGAATAATCCGGACAATGGCCGTGGCATTCCTGCGCAGAGCAAAGGGGTCTTCCGATCCGGTCGGTACGAGACCCACGTAGAAGAACGATGCCACCGAATCCAGCCGGTCGGCCAACGACAGCACCTGACCAGCTATGGTCTTGGGCAATTCACCTTCGATCGATCGCGGCAGATACTGCTCCCTGATGGCCTGACTGACCGCCTCGGATTCACCGTCATGTTTCGCGTACTCGCCTCCCATGATGCCCTGCAGTTCCGGAAACTCACCGACCACACCAGTGAGAAGGTCTGCCTTGCAAAGATCCCCTGCCCTCTCGCAGGCCTGTTTCAGTTCGTCGTCCTGAGGCCGCAAACTCGAGGCGATGAAGCCTGCCAGCTTCCTGACCCGTTGCTGTTTTTTCTCCATGGTGCCGAGTTTCTGGTGAAACGTAACACCGGCAAGTTTCGCCACCCGATCCTCCAGCCTGACCTTCCGGTCTTCGTCAAAAAAGAACTTCGCATCAGCCAGACGTGCAGTCAGGACCCGCTCGTTGCCTTCGCGAATCAATCCCATATCTTTGGCTCGATTGTTCGTCACTGCAATGAAATGGGGCACGAGCTTCCCGGTCTCTTTGTGCATCAAGGAGAAAAACCCCTGATGTTCTTTCATGGAGGTGATCAAGATCTCCTGCGGCACCTCCAGATAGGCCGGCTTGAAGGATCCGATTATGGCATTGGGGCATTCGGTCGTATAGACCGCCTGATCCAGCAAGTCTTCGTCCACATTCAACGTGAAACCGGTTTCCTTGCACAATGTCGCGATCTGTTCTTCGATCATATGGCGGCGGCGCTGCGGATCCGCAGTGACCCCTTGACGTTCAAGCCCCTTCAGATAGGACTCGGAGTCTCGAACCACAATCCCCTTCGCACTCCCTAACACGCGATGGCCTTCTGTCCGGTTACCGGCGGTAATCCCCGCTGCTTCGATCGGAAGCGTGGCCCCTCCGTACAGTGCCACCAGCCACCGCACCGGTCGAGCGAACCGAACGCCGGTGTTATTCCACTTCATCGCTTTCGGAAAAGAGAGTTTCGCGATCAACTGAGGAAGGAGTTCTTCCAGGACCACCTTGGCAGGCCGCCCCTGTTCCTGCTTCACGGCAAAGAGATATTCCCCCTTCGGAGTCTGGCGAATCTGTAGCTCTTGGACGGAGACTCCTTGCCCTGCGGCAAATCCCGTCGCCGCTCTGGTCGGCTGGCCGGCCTGATCGAACGCCACCGATTTGGAAGGCCCCATCGCTTCCTTGACCATCGAGGTTTGCTGGGTCGCGAGGCCCTCAACCACCAGGGTCAATCGTCGTGGAGTTCCCAGCGTGCGGACTGATTGAAATGCGAGGCGTTGGTCTTTCAACAGCTGCTCAGCCGAATCTTTGAGGGCAGCCAGGGCGGGAGCGATGAACTGGTAGGGAAGTTCTTCGACGCCGATCTCGAGCAACAACTCGGCAGCGGTCACCGAGGAAGAGCGACTCCCCTTCTTCGCAGGAGGAGCGGGACGACGAGGTTTCTGAGTCTTTGTCATGGATCCTTCTGCGGTTCTATGAGCGGCGGGCCACAGCCTTGGAACGAATACTTGATGTCTTCGCTCCATCACGCCCCGTCCCGCGATTGAGCAGCGGATGCCCCATCGCCGCCCGCTCTTCGATGTAGCGTTCGGCACATTGACGTGCAAGGGCGCGGACCCTGGCGATATAGCCAGTGCGCTCCGCCACGCTGATCGCCCCGCGGGCATCGAGCAGATTGAAGAGGTGCGAAGACTTGATACAGAACTCGTAGGCCGGGAGCGTCAACCGCTTGTCGCGATTCGCCAGCAGCCGCTTGCATTCTCCCTCGAACGATTGAAACGTGGCCTTGAGCATCGCCACATCGCCTTCTTCGAAATTATAGGTCGAGAATTGCACTTCGGTTTCGTGATGAATATCTCCATAGGTGACTGAATCGTTCCAGGCAAGGTCAAAGACGTTATTCACCTGTTGCAGATACATCGCGATGCGTTCAGTCCCATATGTGATTTCGACGGTAATGGGATTCAGCTCGATCCCGCCGATTTCTTGGAAGTAGGTGAACTGGGTGATCTCCATCCCGTCGAGACGCACTTCCCAGCCCAGCCCCCAGGCGCCCAGCGTGGGGGACTCCCAGTCGTCTTGAATGAACCGGATGTCGTGCTGCTTCGGGTCAATCCCCAATTGGGCCAGACTCTCCAGATACAACGCTTGAATGTTGTCCGGCGCCGGCTTCAGCACGACCTGATACTGATAGTAGTGCTGCATGCGATTCGGATTCTCGCCGTATCGTCCATCCGTTGGACGCCGGCATGGTTGGGGATAGGCCGCCCGCCAGGGCTCGGGGCCAAGGGACCTGAGGAACGTGGCTGGATGAAAGGTGCCTGCCCCCATCTCAAGATCATAGGGTTGATGAATGACGCAGCCTTGCTCGGCCCAGTAGTGATGCAGCGTGAGAATGAGATCCTGGAAGTTCACAATCAGCCCTGTGAGGTAGTGAAATTGCTGAGTTCACGCCCCGGAGCGAGGGATGAAGCTAACAGGAACGGCTGGAAGCTGTCAAGCAACAATCCCTCTAGGATCAAGGAGTTGCATCGAAATTCCCTTCTCACTTTGACGTTCGAGCCAGACAGGCGGGTAAGGATGCCCACCCCTTCTCCTCTGCCCACCCACTCTTGACGTGGTCTCAGCAGTGCTCTATTGTCCAAGTACTTGATTAACTCACTCGGCATTGAGCAGACGTTTGAATGAAGCTCTCAAAAAAAAGCGAATACGGACTTCGTGCGCTGCTCGAACTCGCGCTCTTCTATGGCAAGGAGACGCTACAGCGCCACCAGATCGCAACGCGCCAACATATCCCCCTGGAGTTCCTGGAGCAAATTCTTCTCGCGCTGAAGCGCGCCGGATTGCTCGCGAGCCGTCGTGGGATGAAGGGCGGTTATACGCTGATCAAGTCGCCCGACGAGATCACCTTGGGCCAAGTGATCCGCATCTTGGATGGGCCGCTCGCGCCTATATCTTGTGTGAGCAAAACCGCCTATCAAAAGTGCAGCGACTGTCCCTACGCAACCAAACCCTACTGTCCGTTGCAAGATGCGATGGGTGAGGTGCGGAATGCCATCGCCGATATTCTGGACCATTACACGCTGAGCCAGTTTGCCATGGCAAGGCCGGCAAAGCGTTCGAGCTGACCCGGCTGTCATCGTCCGAGCGGAGGAGCGTCATCATGTTTGCCTCAGGCCTGTTTCGTGTGCTGCTGGCGTGGGTGGCGTTCTCCGGCTCCGTCATGGCCGGAGAAACCAAGGAATTGACGCTGGCTGTCTATAGCGTGCCGAAGGAAGCCTACGAACGCACGATCATTCCTGCGTTCCAGCGGTACTGGAAACAACGGACGGGGCAGGACGTTCGTATCCGGAGTTCGTACGGAGCCTCCGGTGCCCAGGCCCGGGCGATCATCGGAGGGTTCGACGCCGACGTGGCCGTGCTCTCGCTGGAGGGTGATCTCGATCAGATCGCCAAGGCGGGATTGATTTCCCATGACTGGCGGACAGGGTCACACAAAGGGGTGGTCTCCGCCTCCGTCGTAGCACTCGGAGTACGGAAGGGAAACCCTAAGGGGATCAAGGGCTGGGAAGATCTCGCCAGACCAGGTGTGGAGGTGCTCTACCCAAATCCCAAGACGTCGGGCGGAGCAATGTGGGATGTGATCGCGATCTATGGAGCCGGGCTGAAACTTGCCGAGCAGCAGTTAGGAGCCGGAAAGAAACCAAGTGCCGAATCGGCAGAAGCCTTCGCCGCCGGATTGTTGAAGCGCATCCAGAAGAACGTGAAAGTGATGGACAAGAGCGGGCGCGAATCGGTCACGACTTTCGAGCGCGGAGTGGGAGACGTGATCGTCACATACGAAAACGAGTTACTCCCGCGGATCAAAAGCCACCGTCCCTACGAAATCATTGTGCCCAATGAAACGGTGTGGATCGAGAATCCGGCCGCTATCATCGACCGACACGTAGACCGGCATCACGTACGCGATGTGGCCGAGGCCTTTGTCTCCTTCCTCCACAGCGAAGAGGCCCAAGCCGCCTTTGCTGAACTGGGATTCCGACCGATCGATCAGGCCGCTTCACAGGCATCGGCTGGCACAGCGCTTCCCCTCCCAAGCCAGCTCTTTACCATTGCCGACCTGGGCGGATGGGAAAAGATCAGTGCCAAGCTGTTTGGCCCTCAAGGGGCCTGGACAACGATCGTCGAAGATCTCGCTCGCGGAAAATAGACTGCGGACAGACTATGACCACCCACACGTTGCTTCAACTCGCTCTCCGGTCCGCTGCTGTCGGGTACGTAGCCCTGCTCATCCTGTTCCCACTCGCTGCGATCGCCCATCAGTCGTTTGTCGGAGGCATCGACCACTTCATTCAAGACATCAGCACCCCCCAAGCGTCCTCTGCCCTGGTCTTGACGCTGGAAGCTTCCTTCATCACGACGGTCATCAACGCTCTCTTCGGAACGCTCTCCGCGATCGTACTGGTGCGCTACGAGTTCCCAGGCAGATGGTTTCTCAATGCCCTGGTCGATCTGCCATTCGCGATTCCCACGCTGGTGGCTGGTTTGATGATCGCAGCCATTTATGGGCCGACGAGTATCCTCGGTATGTGGCTGCAGCAGGGTGGCATCACCGTCTTGTACAACAAGCCGGGTATCATCCTGGCAATGCTGTTTGTAACCATGCCGTTCACCATCCGTTCGTTGCAGCCGGTATTGATGGAACTGGAGCACGAGCAGGAAGAAGCGGCCTACACCTTGGGAGCCAGTCCTTGGACGACGTTTTGGAAGGTTACGGTGCCGTCCGTGCTTCCGGGGCTCTTGACCGGCGTGTTTCTGACCTTTGTCCGGGCGCTGGGGGAGTTCGGGTCCATCGTCATTGTTGCCGGCAACATCCCGATGAAGACCCAGGTGGCGTCGGTGTACGTGTATGGGGAAATCGAAAGTTACAATCCCCAGGGGGCTACATCGGTGTCTGTCTTCATCCTGCTAATCTCGTTTCTGGTACTGGTCCTGTTGGAGCGCCTGACCAGGCCGCCCGGCGGACGGATGCCTCGGTGGTTTCGATGGTCGAAACGGCCTCTATCCATGAATTGTCCATCGCAGATCGGATAACCAGCCATGATGCGTCGCCTGTTCATCGGTTCAGTGTGGCTCTATTTCGCACTGCTCCTGATCGGTCCGATTCTGTATCTCGCAGTGCAGAGTTTCGACGAGGGGATCTCGGCCTTCTGGCGTGAGGTGACGAAGCCGGAAGCCCTGCACGGGTTCCTGCTCACACTCGAGATTACGGCGATCGTGCTGGTCGTGAATCTGGTCTTCGGTACGATCACCGCCCTCGTTCTTGTGCGTCAACACTTTGCCGGACGAACGATTCTGAGCGGGTTGATCGACTTGCCGTTCTCGGTCTCTCCGGTCATCGCAGGGTTCATGCTGATTCTGTTGTTTGGCCCCGAAACCATTCTGGGCACCTTCTTCGGCACCATCGGGGTCAAAGTGTTGTTTGCCATGCCCGCCATGGTGCTGGCGACACTGTTCGCAACGTTTCCGTTTGTCGTCCGCGAGCTGACGCCCCTGTTGCAGACGATCGGAACGGATGCCGAGGAAGCGGCGAGAACGTTGGGGGCCAACGAGTGGCAAGTATTTCTCAAGGTGACGCTCCCTATGCTCCGATGGGGATTTGTGTATGGTGCGACCTTGACGGTGGCCAGGGCCATCGGTGAATTCGGTGCGGTGCTCGTCGTATCCGGGAACATCCTAATGCTGACACAGACCGCCACCCTGCACATTTATCAGAGCTATGTGGACTTCAATTATGTAGGCGCCAATGCCGTCGCACTGACACTGTTGACCGTCTCCTTCGCAATTCTGTCCGTGCTTGAACTCGCGAAGGCCAAAGCTGCGACATCTGTGGCGTAAGCCAAGCAGAAAGGTAGTTACGTGAAGATCGAGGTGCGAGGGCTCACAAAACAATTTGGTTCAGTCCAGGCTGTGGCAGGCGTATCCTTCCAGGTCAAAGAAGGGGAACTCCTCGGCCTCCTCGGACCGAGCGGCAGCGGAAAAACGACCGTGCTGCGTTTGATCGCGGGACTGGAAACGCCTTCCGGCGGAGATATCTATATCGACGGGAAACGGGTCAACGATCTCTCTGTTCAGGATCGGAATATCGGGTTCGTCTTTCAGCACTATGCACTGTTCAAGCATCTGACCGTGTTCGAGAACATCGCGTTCGGTCTCAAAATCAAGAAATGGAAACCGGCGGAGATCGAGCAGCGCGTGGCTGAATTGCTCCGGTTGATGAGCCTGGACGCACTGGAACATCGATATCCCCATCAGCTTTCCGGAGGGCAACGCCAGCGGGTCGCGATTGCCCGGTCCCTGGCTCCCCGGCCGAGTGTGCTGCTACTCGATGAGCCGTTCGGCGCCGTGGATGCGAAGGTGCGACAGGAACTGCGTGAGTGGTTGATCCGACTTCACGATCGCCTCAACGTTACCAGCCTCTTCGTCACGCACGATCAAGAGGAAGCGATGGAAGTCTCCGGCCGGATTATTGTCTTCTCAAAAGGCAGGCTTGAACAGATCGGATCTCCCGCTGAGGTGTATGAGGAGCCTGCAACGGAATTTGTGGCACGATTTATCGGAGCCATGAATATTCTTGAGGGCCAGGTCCTGAATGGAGTGGTGAAGATAGGATCGCTTGAGTTTCCCGCCCCCAGTATCTCAGACCGTGTCCCGGTACAGGTGGGATTTCGTCCGTACTATGTGAAGGTGTCTGAAGATCCCCAGCGGTACCGTCAGGCGGCCATGCTACGGCACATTTACTTTCTCGGCGTGGCCTATCGGCTCGAGATCGAGACAGCAGAAGGGCTGATTCTCCGATCCCGGATGAACAAAGAAGAGTTCCGCCAGTACCGGTTCGAAGTGGGACAGCCTGTCTCTTTCGCGGTGACGCATTTTCGCTTCCTTCCGCAAGAAGGCATGGCTTTCCCCTCCTCAACACCTCCCCATCGGCTCGACGCCGGTCCTCTCACCCCATAACCTGCGACCGGACATCGGTTGCGTACAGCTTGCCGAGAAAATAACCTACGACTGAAGTAGCGATCGAGCGACCGCGGGTGGTGGAGACCGCTGTGCTGAAACTGCTCAGCAGGTCGGCGTGCTCACTTCTCTTCGTCTTCACCCTCACTCTAGCAGCCACGGTCTTATGGTCATCGGTCGCGCCACCACCTTGAATGCATCTGTACCGACGGGCTTGTCAGCCTTCGCCTACTTGCCAACTCCTACTTCAGTTCAACAGCCTGACCATCGATCGCACAAAACCCTACCACCATCTCAATCAATCACAGGATCTGTCTGGTCTCTCCTTCAGGTTATACAAACTCACCATTTTCAAGTAAGCACATCAGCAAATACTTATGTAAATAAATCAATCGTTTGACTACGTATTACGCTGGCACGTGGTTTGCTCATACGCCAATCATGTTCTTCTTCTTGCCCTGCTTCACGCACGAAGTAGATCGAACCTAAATCAACACATTGAATCCCACTTACTTTTTTATAAGGGGCCGCATATGACCGCTTTGACCAAGAAACAATTCTTCCCGTGGACCAGAGTCACAGAGATTGCTTGCATACCGCTACGCCTGACCGCAATCGTTACGGGCCTTCTTCTTACGATGATGCCCTTTCTGACCGGATGCAACGCACGCAGATATCACCATCGATCCCGGAGGCGGATCAGCGGCGCCGGTAGGAGCCACCGCGTCTCTCGCATGGAATCCAGTCCATCCAGACCCCTCAGTCTATGGCTATTTCGTCCATTACGGCCGGCAATCACCAGGTCAACCCGGCAGCTGCGCATACGAAAGTTCCATGTACGTTGGCTCCCCGTCAGCCACGGTCACTAACCTTGATCCAAACACCCGCTACTACTTCACTGTCAGTGCCTATAACGGTGTAGAAAGCCCCTGCTCAAGTGAAGTAACGACCGTCACTCCTCCTCCTTCTGTTTGACCCGATCGATTAAGCCCCTCCCGTGCCCCCGCAATGCTGAAAAGTACCCACGTTATTGGACGCACCTGGATAGTGCCCCCGTTGACGTGACCTCATACTGTTACGATTGACTTGGCTGCATGGATACATTCATTGACTCCTCGATTTCATTTTGTTAGCCTCAAGCCCCGCCGCGTAGCTGGCGATCTCTTACAGTAGTAGAAGAGCCTGTCAGGATCCTTGGCACTACATCCCGAAAGGAGTTTCGATGGCCAGCTCAACGGCTTCGCCGGAATTACTCAGCGAATTACACAACAAGGCCACCCAGCTCCGAATCGAGAGTGTGCGGGCGACCACTGAAGCAGGAAGCGGCCATCCCTCCAGTTGCTGCTCGGCCGCTGATATTGTCGCAGCACTCTTTTTCTCGGTGATGCGCTATGACCCGAAGAACCCCAAAGCTCCCAACAGCGATCGCTTCGTTCTCTCAAAAGGCCATGCGGCACCACTCCTCTATGCCGCCTGGGCCGAGGCGGGACTGTTCCCCAAAAGCGACTTGCTCAAGTTACGGACGTTGACCTCTGATTTAGAGGGGCATCCGACTCCCCGCCTGCCGTTTGTCGACATGGCCACCGGCTCTCTTGGGCAGGGTCTCCCTGTGGGTGTCGGCCTCGCGCTGAATGCGAAATCTGTCGACAAGACAAGCTATCGAACCTACGTCCTGATGGGGGATGGAGAATCCGTCGAAGGATCGGTGTGGGAAGCAGCCGACGTGGCACGCCATCATCGTCTCGACAACCTCTGTGCCATTGTCGATGTCAACCGGCTCGGCCAAAGCGACCCCACGATGTTGCAACACGATATGGAGAGTTATCGCTCGCGGTGGGCCGGCTTTGGCTGGCACGCGATCGTCGTGGACGGACACAATCTCTCTGCCCTTCTCACCGCCTTCGACGAGGCATCACGAACCATGGGGAAACCGACCGTGCTGTTAGCCAAAACCTTCAAGGGCCGGGGTATTTCCGTTATGGAAAACCACCCCGAGTGGCACGGCAAACCCTTGAAGAAGGGTGAAGAAACGCAAAAGGCGATCGACGAACTGACAGCGCAACTCAAGCCGAGCCAGATGCAGATTCAGATTCCGAAACCATCAGCTTTTCCGTCCGCACAGGCGTCAATCGGACCCTTGCCAACGCCCCCCTACAAGCTCGGTGACTCGGTGGCGACGCGTGAAGCCTTCGGCGCCGCGCTGGCCGCACTGGGTGACGTTCACCCGCTTGTCGTAGCACTCGATGCCGACGTCAAAAATTCCACCTACACGGACAAATTCGGCAAGAAGTTCCCTGATCGATTTTTCGAGAATTTCATCGCCGAGCAAAATATGCTCGGCGCCGCGGCAGGCTTGGCGGCCTGCGGCAAGATTCCCTTTGTCGCCACATTTGCCGCATTCTTTACCCGAGCCTACGACTTCATCCGCATGGCGGCCATCAGTCAATCGAACATCAAGCTGGTTGGCACTCACGTCGGCGTCAGCATTGGAGAAGACGGGCCATCTCAAATGGGACTTGAAGATATCGCCATGATGGCGGCACAACCAGGCGTCGTCGTGCTCTATCCCTCTGACGCCACCTGTACCTATCGACTGGTCGAAGCGGCGGCAACTCACAAAGGGATGGTGTACCTGCGCGCAGGCCGGCCCAAATCACCGGTCATCTACGGACCAGAGGAACGCTTTGAAATTGGCGGCTCAAAAGTCCTTCGCCAGAGCGCCTCAGACGTCCTCACGGTCGTGGCAGCGGGCGTGACACTCTTCGAAGCACTCAAGGCCTACGATCAGCTCAAGACAGCGGGAATCTCCGTACGGGTGATCGATCTATACAGCATCACGCCTATCGACCGCACGACCTTGCTCGACAGTGCCCGAGCCACTCAGGGTCGCCTCCTCACCGTGGAGGACCACTACGCCCACGGAGGGCTGGGCGATGCAGTCCTCAGTGCGGTCGGAACGGAAGGTATGAAGGTCCACAAACTTGCGGTTCGAACTATTCCGCACAGCGGAAAGCCGGACGAACTCGTGGACCACTTTGGCATCGGAGCACGATCGATTGTCGAAGCGGCCAAGCAGATCATCAAGTAAGCCGTCCAGCTCCGTCCTTCCTCAGGGACTGGACCGCATTCCCCTGCTGAACATTCTGTCTGCGTCAGATCGCCAACGCATGCTGAAGGAGTTGACGGAAGCCCATTACGGCAAGAACGACTATATCTTCCGCGAAGGCGATCCCACCGAATATTTCCATATTGTCAAGGAAGGGACCGTGAAGTGCGTAAAGTCCACGCCGGAGGGGAAGGAATGCACGCTGAAGATGCTAATGCCGGGGGATCTCTTCTGCTGTGACGCCGCGGCATTCGATGGAACCGCTCATCCCGGCTCGGCTCAGCCCATGGGAGATGTCAGCATCCTCCGGATGAGCAAGAAAGCCTACTTCGAGATGCTGCGACGGAGTCCGGACGCGGCGATCGAGGTGATCAAATACCTGGGCAATCGTTTGAATGAAGCCCAGGAAAAAACCAAGGACCTGGCGCTCGACCGTGCCGATCAACGGCTCGCATCACTGCTCATTGACCTCGCAACCCGCAACGGGATCAAAGATCCGAACGGAATTCGTCTGACGGTTCGGATGACCAGACAAGACATGGCCAACATGGTCGGGATCACAACGGAGACGGCCATTCGAATCATGAGCCGATTCAAGCGTGACCGATTGGTCTCAGGTACCGCCAACCGCCTCCTGATTCGCGATCTTCCCGGACTGAAAGCCCTTGCCTCTGCTTCATGACCCCTGCTCTGTGCCCCCAGCACCAGGAAATCTTATAAACATGACAAAGGTCATGTTTCATACAGTCGATCTAGCGTATGCTGCTACGACTTCGTATCCCTGATCTCATCAGACCCGGGGGTTCGAGCGCTCGTTGAATCATCCATTCATAACAAGAGGAGAAGAGAAACCATGCGTGCACCACAGAGAAGATTCGGCGCCTTCGCCATATTCACGGGCTTCATCGCCGGAAGCATAGCCCTCTCGTCACCGACCTGGGCCAAGACCCATGAGGTGGCCATGACGGCAATCGAGACAGATGTTGTCATTGACGGGAGCGGAGAAAAGTACGCCGCCTGGACCTTCAACGGCACAATCCCCGGACCGGTCGTGCGAGTGACGGAGGGCGACACGATCAATTTCACCTTAACCAATCCCGCCACGAATAAAAATCCTCATGCGATGGATTTCCATGCGGCAGAAATCGACTTCCTGAAAAACTATCGGGCCATCAATGCGGGCGAAACCATCAGCTTCACGTTTGTGGCCAAGAAGCCCGGTATTTTCTTCTATCATTGCGGTGCGCCTCCGATGATCCAACATGTCGCCCGGGGTATGTTCGGCGCAATTATCGTCGACCCCAAAAATGCGAAGGTCTGGGCGAAAGCCGATCGCGAATATGTCCTTGTGCAGTCTGAGTTCTTCAAGAATCCTGACGATGTCCAAGCGATGTTCGATCGAAAGTATGACAATGTCCTTTTCAACGGCGGGATCTTTAAGTACCACCCGTTCGTCACCGGTGGTGGAAAGCTAGATGCGAAACCAGGCGAACGGGTTCGGATCTACTTCGTCAATGCCGGTCCGAATGAGTTCTCCTCGTTCCATCCCATCGGAGAAATCTGGGACAACGTCTATGAGAGCGGCAATCCTACCAATAAACTCAATGGCGTCCAGACCTATGTTGTCGGACCAGGCAGCGCGGCAACGTTCGACGTCGTCGTTGAATCGGCCGGAGCGTACCCGCTTGTCACGCACTCGCTCACTGGTGCGCTTCGTGGCGCGATCGCGGTCTTGCTGGTAGGCCCCGATGCGAAGCCAGCGCCACTCATGCCAATGGTACCCTGGGTACTGCCGGCGAAGTAAAGACCACAAGAAGGGAGCGATCCACCGATGGGCAGATCGCTCCCTTCAATCAATTGCAAGTGCGATGAGCCTATCGCTCGCGAGTACAGAATCATGTTGAACGTCGTATTGGCCATTTTCGCGCTTCTCACGGCCCTCTGTACGGCCACCTTCCTCCTCCACTCCCCTGCTTCGGCCGGCCCACCAAAGGAACGCATCGCCCTCATGCTGACGGGGCCAGGCTGTCGTGAAGCCCAACAGACTCTCGAAACCACGCTGCGGGAAAGCGATGGGGTCTTCGCCGTGGATGGCAATAGCGTCCCGGGACATCTCCTCATCGATGTCGAGGAAGGGATAGACCTCCGCGCACGAAATCCTCACGGTCGTTCAGACGTCAAATACCGCCCTTTCCTGCCAGGTCGAAGTTATGCAATCATGCACCACAGCCCCTAAGCTCACCAGGACAGGCGCATTAGCGAAGTAGAACAGGCCTCACTTAGCCCGCGCAACACAGCATGCGATGCATACGGACACCTGCCGAGCCCTGTCGGCCCGATCGTTTTCTGCGCTGCCTCTCAGCCATGAGCCTCTGCCTGAAGCTCTGCTTGCTCGCCTCACCGGTCACCGCTCAGGACGCGCTCCTCGAATGGTTCCCCATCCGGCCATTCAACTTTGACATGGCATTCAGCCAGCGGACGTTCGCTCCTGACAATCGAGTGATTGGGATCCAAGGCGGAATCACAGCACTGCGTTATGGCGATCTAGAGGTCCGAGCAATTTACCAGTACTACAGCAACCACACGCTGACCTTTCAGACCGATCAAAACTCACTGTATCTGAATCCTCGCTGGAACAACTTTATTGATATCCTGGACTTCCCAAAGGGGATGCCGATCAACCGCGTCATCCGGCATGTACTCTTCGGTCCCCTCGAAGACAGGGCAGTTCCCTATGTCGGCCTGCTCGGGGGCGCGACGCTCCCCGGTCCTGGTAATACCTGGCCGGGACATCTTATCGGGGGCCAGGTTGGGGTCCGGTTTCCGGTCGCACGGGGTTTCTCAGTCGACACATCCGTTCAATACAGCCAATTCGGGATTGATTTCCAGGGTAACGCTGGGCAGACGCAACAATGGTTGATTACGACAGGAGTTCGGTTCTGAGCATGCCACACAAACAGGATGAAGCCTTGACGGCTCGATCTCATGAGACCGGGACAACCGCGCCGGTCACCCGGCTCATGGGCCAGTGGGCGTCACTGTTGCTGATGGCCTTCATGGTACAGGGCTGCGGCCTGGTGGTGGATGCGGTCCAGCTGGTGTGGCCCATCGCGACCAATGAACTTGATGCGATCTGCGCAAGGGGTCAGGTCCGCGTCGGCATGGCGGTTGAGCCGTTGCAGCCGTTCGTGTTCCCAGCCATCTATACTGACGAAGGGCTTCGCGTGACGGGCCTCGATGTCGAGCTCGTGAAAGAAATCAGCTCTGCTCTTTCGCAGCGCTGCGGTGGTACAAATCCGATTGTTCCAACACTACACCTGATTCGTTTCCGGAACCTCTTTATCGAACTGACTGAGGGTAATCTCGACTTGTTTGTGTCCTCCATCAGTGCCAATGTGCCGGCGCCAGGACGGATTGGCCTCGCCTACTCGAACCCGTACTTTGATGCGGGGGGAATCGGCGGCATCACAGCTCGACCGGAAGTAGCCGAGCAGATCGGCGAATACCTCCGTCGAGCAGCGACGAGCGCGGCAGATGCGAACGTCATGACCGGCGCCTTCTCCGGCTTGACCGTAGCCGTTCAAGAAGGAACCAGCGCGCAATTCTATGCTGAGTCCAATCTGACCGGCATCACGCTGGTGCTCTGCGATTCACTCCCGGCGGCCTTCGAATCCCAGAACCCGCCCATAGACCTCATCCTTGGAAAACAGCCGGTCCTCGACTATACGGTACGGCGCGTCCATAAGGACTGGCACCTCCTCAGATTGGACAGCGGCAAGCCACTGTTCCTGACCCGCGAACAATACGCGATCGTGACCGACGAGGAGAACTATCGGTTGCGCCGGTTCCTCAATGATCTCCTGTTCCGGCTTGATGAATCGGGCCGGCTCGAGATATGCGGCGACGCTGGCTGGAAGAAGACTATGCCTATCCTCGCCGGGCCGCCACGGAAGGTCTTCCGTTTGCCGCAGAGAAAATGCCCCAACATTACGATCAAGGCCGGTGTCGACTGGCTCGACAACCGCTCACGATGATAAAGAGGAGGCCTCTATGAAACGGGTATGGTTTGCGGCAATGGTGGGAATTCTCGCGATCGTCGCCATCGGAACGTTGGCCCCGAGCAAAGCCTGGGCTGTTGATCGTGCGGAGGCGGAGGAGACAGCTCGGTTATTAGCCAAGTTGCTCAAAGCCGGCCGATTGGTCATTGAGCAGAATCAACTATTGATTGACGATCAACATAAGGGAGACAAGGGATTTACGCCCGAGAGTGTTTGAGCAACAACTCGTTCAGGAGTTTCGCCAACAGACCGGCATTGATCTCTCGAAGCTCCAAAGCACGCCTGCGTCTATCGCGATGCCACCCTTGGCCAAGGAATTGTTGCCGGCGTTCGTGCTCGCCAGCAAGGAAGTGGTCCGCGATGCCCAGGTCGTGATCAATCAACGGGGGATCGGGTACAAGAACTTTATCCCGGCTACCTATGGCAGCCAGGCCGCCGCACGGTTCTCCAAACAATCGCAAGTGCGCTTGAAGCAAACGACGCTGGAGCCTCGCAATCCGAAGAACGAACCGGATGACTATGAAAGGTCAGTTCTGAAATGGCTCTCAGGACGCCCGCGAGCCGAAGCCTATGTCAGCGAACTCACCGATCACGGCCAGACACTGCGTGTCGTCATGCCGATCTATTACGTCACCGCCTGTTTGACCTGCCACGGTGAACCGAAGGGCGACCTCGATATCTCAGGCTATCCCAAGGAGGGACATCGCGAGGGAGATCTGGCCGGAGCCATCACAGTCACGACCCCCCTGAGCCTTCGCTGAGCGAGGATCCCGCCAGCGCCGGTGCAGTGGTCACGACCCTCCCCCGATCCTGTTGTTTCATGGAAAGAAGAGAGCGGATCGTAGCCTAGATACAGGCTGCGCAATTGTCTGTCTGCCGACAGATCAATTGCATCGCATACCGCTGCTATGCACCAACCTCGTGAGAAGCGATCCGCACTGAGACCTTTTCGGTCGCCTGGCGGACCAATGTGATCAGTTGGTTCCGTTCGTAAGGCTTCTTTGCCCAGGCGTGGGCTCCCCCACGCATTGCGAGCTCCGTCCAGTCTGAGTCCTCGCCCGACACAATGACCACCGCAGTCTCTGGCCAGAGGAGCCGGCACATGGCCAGCAATTGCATCCCGTCAAACCGGGGCATGCGGAAGTCGGAAATTACCACATCAAAGTGCCGTTTCTTCAACTGGTGAACCGCCTCAAGCCCATCACCAGCTTCAAACACGTTGTACCCTTCATACCTGAGTAGTACCGACAACAGCGACCGGATATTTGCATCATCGTCGACAACCAGTACTCGCTGTCCATAGCCCTCGGGATGCATGACCCCCTCCTTGGCAGTGTGGTGATTGCTTCTGTCTGTCCTTTGCGACGGGAACCCCATGCTGGAAACTACACACCTGGTCACAGATCTTGTCGGGATTCCCGTAAGGCCTTCCAAGCGAAATCGACCCGGCGATCAAGGGAGCAGCCGCCGACGGGAGGTCGTGGCACCCTTGACGGCAGACGGCGCACATGATGATTCCGATTGGCCTCGATCATGGCATCCTCGATATTGCCGCAGTTCAGACAGCGCATCGCTTCGAACCGTTCAGTCGTACCATGGAGATCTGAGATCTGCTCCGGCACCACACAGCCGTTACATCGTGCACAGTTCATAACAACCTCTCCGTCAGGCGGTGATGTGGTCCTCGTCCATAAAACTATCTGCTCCGACGGTCAGTGGTCCCTCTCCATCCATAGCGACGGATGGACGTCCACTGCTCGTTCACGCGACCCTCCCATCGGTTCGCGCGATTTCTTTCCGTACACGGATCTCGTAATCCCACTGAAGAGGAGCCAGGACCACGAGGTCTTTCTCCTGTAAGTAATGGAGCACTTGGAACAGCGTCTGCCATGTGCATTGAGGAAATGCGTCCGAAAGTACAGTGAATGTCACCCGGCGGCGCTCAGACACAAGGCGATGAACGGCAGCCTCGATCCCTTGCGGCGTGACGGAGATCGTGTGACTGGTCATCCTGATTTCCTCCCTTGAACGGTCCGCACGGCAGGAACTCCCCTCCACAATTTCTATTCTGCAAAACTTAGTCCGTCTTGATACGAGTCCTGTGCCCGCGTTGCGCCAGGTGTAACTACGCGACGACAGTAGCCAATTTGGACTGGTCCGCTGCAACATCTGACGCGATACTCATCCATATAGGTCCCGATCTCCTGCTCCTTCGCACAGTGCGGTCTGTGCGGATTCGCGCGATTCCCACCTCGATTCTCCACCGGACAAGTGATTCTGCTCTCTCAGCCGACATTCTCTGGTGGCATTGTCCTTGCTGGGAGTCTGTTCGCTAACTTGAACAACAGGTCAAATTAGGGGGGCAAGAGGTGCACCGAGTCTTGAGAGTGGCGATGAAGAGGGGGCGATGATCTTGGGACGACCCATGACTATCAACAGCCGAATGTCCCATCGATGGCTGGTTTTCGTGGCAATTTGTATCGCGCTGTTTTTAGCGCCCCAAACAAAGGTGCATGCCGACGAGCTGGAGGATCTCCTCCTAGAGAAAGGCACGATCACAAAGGAAGAATGGCTGAAACTCAAAGCGGATAAAGAAATGAAGGAATCGTTGGTCCAACAGGGCCTCGTTCCGACGACCGGAGAACTGATCACGGGTACGGGCTACGAACGATTCCGGTTCAAGGATATCTATTTCTCGCCTGTCGGGTTTTTCGAGGCCGCGGCCGTGTTTCGGTCCGCTAATCAGAACGCAGATATGCTTAGTACTTTGGGAAACACGCCGTTGGAGGGAAGCGCGAATTCCCATTTAACCGAGTTTCATGGTAGCGCGCGTCAAACACGCCTGGGCTTACTGGCGGAGGGCGAAACTCATGGCGCAAAGGGCTCGGTGTATGTGGAAGGCGACTTCCTCGCCGCTGCCTCAACCTCCAACGGCGTCGAGGTCAGCGGGTGGGTCCCGCGGCTTCGGCAGGCCTATGCCAATGTGGACCTTTCGAACGGATGGTCGTTCTTGGGTGGACAAGCCTGGTCGCTGATTACCACGCACCGGAGGGGCTTATCACCGCGCAGGGAATTTCTGCCGTTGACGATCGATGCACAAATGAATGCGGGGTTTAACTGGACGCGACAGTGGCAACTGCGCGCAACCAAGGACTTCGCGAATGGCCTATGGGCCGCCGTGTCGATTGAAAATCCGGAAACAACCATTGCAGGAAACGTCCTGCCAGCCAATGTACAAGGCTTTAATACAAGCCAAAATGCACAGTCACCCAGCTCATCCACCTATACATTGAGCAACTCGCCGGGCGCCTTTGGCGTTTCCACACCTTTGGCGCCGGACTTGATCGCCAAACTTGCGTGGGAGCCTGGCTGGGGGCATTATGAGATAAAAGGGTTGGGAAGGTTTTTTCGCGATCAACTTAACGGCGGAAACAATTTTACCTTCGGAGGCGGAGTTGGCGCAGCAGCTCTGTTGCCCATCGCCTCCACTCTAGATTTCATCGCCGAAGGCTTGGTGGGTTCTGGAATCGGACGATATGCCTCCGGCGTGGGGACAGACGTCGCGGTCCGACCAGATGGCTCCTTAGTGACGATCCCCGGTTTTCAGATTATGACGGGGCTGGAATGGCACCCGACACAAGCGTGGGATGCCTATCTGTACTATGGCCTTGAGTACTATGAGCGGACGGCCTTGGGTGGAGGGACCACCGCCATTGGTTACGGGTCGCCTCTCGCCGACCTATCCGGCTGCGCGTCGGAAATCACAGGTACGTGCCAAGCAGCCAACAAGACCATTACCGAAATCCAACCTGGCTTTTGGTATCGTATTCTGCAAAGCAAAATGGGAATTGCAGCCGTTGGCGCCTCCTACGCGTACCTCAAGCGAGATGTCTGGTCAGGGCTCAATGGGGTCCAGCCGAGGGGTGAAAATAATATGGTCATGGTCTCATTTCGTTATTATTTTCCGTAGGACGGCGTCCCTCCAAATGACTGGGCGACTCAGTCATGATCAAGGGGGGGCCTCTGTCTGATACGGAGCGTCAACCATAGTGGTTCGACCTTGCTCTCGTTAATCTGCACGTCGCACACCATGGGGACGAGGGTCCGTCGAAGTTAATGAGCTTTATCCACGCGGTTGACCGCTCTATAATATAAAGACACCGAGAGAAATATGACGTACCAGATTTTACAATGGAAAGCAGCCTTGCGGATTACGTTGCTGGCACTGCTCGCGGCGATGGTGGGAACCCCGTCCTTCGCTGCCGAGGAGGCTATCGAGTTGGATTCGCATCTCGCTTCGTACGTGAAGAGCCACGCCCCACTGGCTGGGACTCTCAGGGCACTGGGATCAGAATCCTTCAATCATCTGATGACGCTCTGGGCGGAGGCGTTCCGGAAGCGCCACGCGGAAACCTGGGTCCGGATGGATCCTCGTGGATCGGAAAAGGCGCCGCAAGCCTTGATCGACGGTACCACCCAGATCGGAGTCATGTCCCACTCGATGAAAGCCCCTGACATGAAGGCGTTCGAACGTCGACACGGACACGCGCCGATCGACTTTGCCGTGGCCATTGGAGCCCTCGCTATTTACGTCAATAAGGACAACCCTGCTCCCGGCCTCACCCTCCCGCAATTGGATGCCATGTTTTCAACGACTCGCCGCGTCGGCCATCCACAGGATATTGAGCGTTGGGCGCAGGTGGGGGTAAACGGATCCGTCGGACCTCAGCCCATTGCGCTCTATGGCCGTGATGAGGCGTGCGGTTTGACTGAGCTGTTCCGAGACGATGTCTTGCAGGAGGGCACCTTCAAGAAGGAGATGCGTTGTGGAGCCTGGAGCCGCCTCAGTCGTCCAGGCGGTGACGGAAGACTTGTGGGGAATCGGCTATAGCACCATTGGCTATCTGACGAACAATGTTCGGATTGTCCCAATCGCCGTGCAGGAGGGGCTCCCGTTCCTCACCCCAAATCAGCAGAATACCCTGGATGGGTCGTACCCTCTGTCGAACCAGCTGCATCTGTACGTGAATCGCGCATCGGACAAGCCATGGGATCCCCTCCTGGCAGAATTTCTCAGGTTTGTTTTAAGCCGAGAGGGCCAGCAGCTAGTCATAAAAGCCGGGTTCTACCCCATCACAGGAGAGATGGCTGAGGCTGAACTCAAGGAACTGCAATAGCTACGGCTCAGGCACTCTGCCAGAACGGCTGGCGCGGGATGTGCCGTTTAACAGTAAACTGTGCTTGATGACCTTTCAATTGTCATTTGTACGCAAGGGAAGCCCGAATTACATCCCGTGAACATCACATCGTATCCATATCCGCTGTGTGTTCCACGACTGTACCCAGGAACTTCGAGCGGCGCTGGAGACGAACTGGGTTCGCACTACCTATGCGGATGGGGCTAATGCAGAGAACCGCCGAATACAACTGTCATTCTTCTGGCGATTCTAGACAGTCGAGACGATGCCAATGAGAAGCGCTCACCCCTTCGCTACAACATTGCCGTACTCTTCTGTTTCCCAGATCTTCATGATTCGCACGAGCGGACTGAGCGAATCTGCTCAACTTCCAAGCCTGACCCAGGATAGAACCCAGGTTCATCGGTACGATTTCATGTGAGACGCAGCCACTGGCAATGATTTCAGCGCGACATGGGCCATCGCATGCTGACGGAACAGAACTTGCGATGTCTCGTTGACGTTTGGATCGACATGACCTTGGAGGGAAGAGTGAATGGTAGACCACACGTTACTCGACGCCATCGGCCACAACCTGACCGCTCCGATGCCGCTCTTTTTTGCGTTGGGCATCCTTGCGACCTTGCTCCGGTCTGAGCTCAAAGTACCAGACGCTCTCTATATCGGCCTGACGCTCTATCTGCTGGGCGCCATTGGTTTGCACGGAGGGGCTGAAATTCGTGAGGTGGGAATCCTGGCGATCTGGATGCCCATCCTCGCCTGTTTTCTGCTCGGCTCTCTGATTCCCATCGCTGGCTATTTTATCCTTCGTTATATGGGCAAGTTCAGCATCCATGACGCAGCAGCAATCGCAGGGCACTATGGGTCGGTCAGCGCGGTCACCTTTGCCGTGGCCACGCAGTTCCTATCCAGCCTCCAAGTCAAGCCCGAGGGCTATCTGTCTGCCTTTCTGGCAATCCTTGAACCAACTGGCGTCGTCGTCGGAATTTTGTTGGCACGGATCGCGCTTCAAGTGGAAATACGGCGACACGGTGAGTCGGATGAGCCAACGAAGACACGCGCTGGATGGCTCCGGCCCGTTCTGCACGAAGCGCTGACCGGCACAGGGTCCATCATCCTGCTGGGCGCGCTCGTCATTGGCTACGTCTCCGGTCCGGACGGAATTGCGGTCACAAAACCCTTCTTTGGCGACCTCTTCAAGGGCGTCCTCTGTCTGTTCATGTTGGAAATGGGTCTGGTGGCCGGTCGGCGACTGGCTGAGGTACGAGCGGTGGGTGCGTTCCTTATCGCCTTTGCGATCTGTATGCCGATTATTGACGGGACAATCGGGGTGCTGCTCGGTGGCTTTGTCGGGCTGAGCGTCGGCGGCGCCACAATGTTGGGCGTCATGGCCGCGAGCGCATCTTACATTGCCGCACCAGCCGCGATGCGCATCTCACTCCCGGAAGCCAACCCCTCGTTCTACCTCACGGCTTCGCTGGGAATTACGTTCCCATTCAATATTGCGATGGGAATCCCTCTATATTTTTGGCTCGCGAAACTGGTATTCGGATCGTGATCGGCGGGATACGGACGAGAGGGAAGATTCACATGCCCATGGAAAAAGCGATATTGCTGACCATCATTACCGAACGTGTCATGGAACCGACGCTGAAAGAATTGGTCGAACGGGCGGGAGCTCAGGGCTACACCATTGAAGATGTCGCCTCAGGGTGGGGCAAACATGGCAACCGCACAGGTCAACTCGAGAGCGACCAGAGCTTCAAAATGCTCCTGATCGTACCCAAGGCCGTGGCACAGCTCATTCTCCAAGAGGTCGAGCGGACCCTTCAACCGGATTATGCAATCACGGCCTTTCAGCATGAGGTTGAGGTGATGAGTCGCGCGCCTGCTTCGTCGGGGTCATGAACCTTCCAAGCAGCCCTCGGCGTGGCCGCGCGCCCAGGGAACTCACTGTCGTATGCGGAATCTGAACAATTTCTGCGGCGCGTTGCACAGCAACGCGTCGGCTTAGACGAGAAGGTGGAGGAGGCGAGTATGAAGTGCGTTGCACGGAAAATCCTGATGATCACCATCGCCGGTGTCTTAGGCATCATGGGGTCTTATGCGGAGGCAGAGATCACACCCTATCAAGCGGAAGAAACGGCGCGCCTGATCGCCATGCTACTGAGTACCGGGCGAGTGGTCATCGATCGCAATCAATCGTTGATTGACAATCCGAATAAGGGCGACAAGGGATTTACGCCGGAGGTATTCGAGCGCCAAGTCATCAACGAATTTCGAACCCGCACTGGTGTGGATCTGACAAAGCCGACCGTCGGCTCACTTGCCTGAGGGTATGACGAACCTCTTACGCGCGCTCTTAGAGGCGAGCAAGGAAGTCGTCGCAGAAGCGCAGCCGGTGATTAACCAGCAAGGAGTCGGGTATAAGAACTTTATCCCGGCCACCTTCGGCAGCCGGGTGGCTGGTCGGTTTTCAGCCCGTTCAGGCATCCATTTGAAGCAGACGACGCTCCAGCCCCGCAACCCCAAGAATGCGCCTGATCCGTATGAGGAAGCCGTGCTTCGACGTTTACTGACCCAGCCGAGTCAATCCGTCACGATTAGTGACATGGAGACCGGAAACAAGACACTGCGAGTACTGACCCCCATCTATTACACAAGAGACTGTTTGACCTGTCATGGTGGACCGGCTGGGGAGTTGGACATTTCCGGTTATCGCAAAGAAGGAGCCGAAGAGGGCGATCTGGCCGGTGCAATTAGTGTGTCGATTCCTCTCGACGTCGTGAAATGAGAGAGTGGAGGAGGTCAATCTGATGAAAGAGATGCGCATGCGTTGGTCCATCGGCCTCTGTGCATTGGTTGCATGCTTGAGTGTCGCAGCTTTGGCGACGGCAGCGGACAAATACACCATCAAGGATATTGGGGCGATTGCAGTTGGCGGCACGGTCGAAAGCCTGAACAACAACGGTCAATTGGCCGGAGCCATCCCGGTCAGTTCGACCAGAAACACGGGATGGTGGTTTGACGGAAAAAAAATCATCGACCTCGGTAATTGCGGTGGAATCGGCTGTCGGGCCATGGACATCAATGCTAAAGGCCAGATTGTGGGGAACATTGGCCGCGACGCTTTTTTCTATCACGACGGCAAGTTCGTGGATCTCGCCGCGTTTGTGAGGCCGCCGGGGATTGCGTTGGCGGTGAACGATTTGACTGAGGCGGTGGGATGGTACACGCTCATTCCAGTGCCCGGCTCCGATTTCCCCTCCGAGCGACACGCATATATGTATCGAGGCCGTACACTGACGGATTTAGGCACCCTGGGGGGCAAAGAAAGTGCGGCAACCGATATCAACAACATCGGTCAGATTGTCGGCTATGCCAGCACCTACAGTGACGAGACTCATGCCTTCTTGTACCAGCAAGGCAGGATGACGGACCTGGGGACGCTGGGCGGAACTGATAGTCGCGCGAACAGCATCAACGACCGTGGCCACGTCGTAGGGAGTGCAAACGTAGCAGGCTCCAACAAGATGCATGCGTTTCTCTATACGGAGGGGAAGATGACGGACCTGGGGACGCTAGAGGGTCAGGAGAGTACTGCTCTTGCCATCAATGAGGCGGGGCAAATCATCGGGACTAGTGGCTCGCGCGGCTTTCTCTATAGCCAAGGGAAAATGATCGATCTCAATACTCTTATTCCGCAGGGATCCGGGTGGAAGACTCTGACCCCCCGCTGCATCAATGATCGAGGCCAGATTGCCGGGATCGGAATCGCAACTGACGGAAAACCGCACATCTTTCTTATGACACCAACCCCCTAGCGTAGTGGATCCTATATACCATGACATAAGAGGGCTTCAGGCTACCGTGGCGCCACCTTGTGGGAAGCCTCTCAGCGTTGCCTCTCAGTCAGCATAATCGGGACCTGCTCAACACCACTGGTCCATAGTGGACAGAAACCATTGGATTCAACACACCAGCCGGTTGAACCAGTGCCAATAAATGATCGGAGCGTCTCAATTTCTCCCCCTGAACTCCCGCCAGGCGCCTCAAGCAGGAAACTGCCAACTGTCGATCGATCATATTGGTAAGTTCATATCGTTCCGTCTCATTGTCTTGTGACGATCGAACGACGTAATCCTGAACCCTCTCATATCTACCATGATGGGCGACTTCGCACTGTGCGCGCAGTGCGATACCGCTCATGCAATGTCTTGATTGTGACACTAGCTTCTCTTGCAACTCATCAGCGCTTTTTTCCCTCCAATATTGTCTGCTAATATTCGTACTAGATTCCTGTGTCCGCGCCTAGCAGGAGCTGCCTCCAATGGCATCAGTTGTGCAGACTACCATCTGACAAGGTGTCTCATTCTCGCGAAATGAGTAGACAACCATGGAGCCACAAACAAGGCAGATGACAATACCCCCGTTATTGCGAACGGTCCTGGCAGAAGGTACCGATCTGCTTGTCAGCACTGTCAAGATGACGGTCGTGGTCGCCCTACTCACGCTCGCGCTTGTGTTACTCGGCTGGTTCTTCTCGTCCGATCTCCCGAACCGGGCAATCATGACGCTCAACGGCAGATAGTGACTCGCCGCTAATTAAGCAGGTTTGGTTGAACTGCTCGAAGGTTTCAACCAAAAGGGACAGTGAACTGACCTCCTCCTGGGAAAATTGTGAGGCGTGGGGACTTGTAAGTAATCGCAGAGGAGCCGGACATTCAGGAGGAATGGCATGTCGTCTCATGAACCGCTGACTTCGGCGATGGAGAAACCCCAGAACGGGGTGCGCGGACTGAAGCATTGGCGTTACGACCTGTTAGCGGGATTACAGGTCGCACTCATTGGGCTTCCCCTCTCGCTGGGTATCGCGGTGGCCTCCGGTGCGCCGCCCATCACCGGTGTGATCTCGGCTATCATCGCAGGGTTGGTTTTCCCCTTCCTCGGTGGAGCCTATGTGACCATCAGCGGACCAGCCGCCGGTCTTGCTCCTGCACTGCTGGCCGGCATGATTGCACTCGGCCATGGAGACTTAACGGTAGGCTATCCTCTCGTGCTGGTGGCGATTTGTCTGACCGGCGGAGTCCAGGTGCTGTTGAGTCTCTTGCGCGCTGGGCGCTTCGCCCTCTATTTCCCAGTCTCGGTGGTCGAAGGCATGTTGAGCGCGATCGGCATGCTGATCATCATCAAACAACTCCCGATGCTCCTGGGGGACCAGTTGCCGTCGGCCAAATCCATTCCAGCTGCCATCCTGGCGATTCCGCAAGATATCCATGAGATGAATCCAGCGGTCTTCCTCGTCGGAGGTCTTTCCTTGGTCCTACTCTTTTTACTATCCGGCAGAAAAGAACGGTGGGCGACGCTCATCCCACCGCCACTCCTGGTCGTCGGCCTGGGCGGCATAGCTGGCTGGCTGCTGCAATTCCCGCAGGAATACCTGGTCCATGTGCCCCTCGATATTTTCCAACATGGCATTCACTTTCCTCACTTTGCCGAAGCATGGCAGAGTCAGGACTTGTGGATGGCTCTCTTGGCCACGATTATCACGCTCACCCTCATCGATGGCACGGAGTCGCTGGCCACAATCGCCGCGGTCGATAAGATCGACCCGTTTCATAGAAAATCGGATCCCAACGTGACCTTGCGGGCCATGGGGGTCTCCAACATCCTGTCCAGTCTGGCCGGCGGCCTGACCATCATCCCCGGCGGGGTGAAAAGCACGACCAACATCCTGGCCGGGGGACGAACCCTTTGGGCCAACTTTTACTATGCCTGTTTTCTCGCGCTCTTCTTGTGGTTCGGGACAGGGCTTATCAATCTGATTCCACTCTCGGTCCTGGCGGCCTTGCTCGTCTGGATCGGATGGCAACTATGCGCCCCCAGGATCTTCCAGAAGATCCTCGCGGTCGGCAAGGAACAGCTGTTGATCGCGGTGGTCACCGTCGTGGTCACGCTGTATACCTCAGACCTCTTGGAAGGAGTGGCGCTTGGCACGCTGACGAAGATCGTTGTGCTCTGTATTGATCTGGTAAGGGCTTCAGCCCAGGAGACCTCGGCTGGCGAGTCTTTCCTCAGCCGGACCCCCAGGCTGCTGTGGGCTGCGCTCACAGAATTGTTCAGCAATCCAGTCATCAGAATTGGAGACAGCCGCGGCTCTCGTGAGCGGTACAGTGTGATGACCGTTGCGATGAGCGCGATACGGGGCACGGTCGGAGAGATGAAGAACCCCTACAAAATCTACCTGTCCTCGGTCACTTGCATGAATCTGATGAAGCTCGACAAGGCGCTTAACGAAACACTCGTCGTTCCCTCGAACTCCAAAGCCAACTTCTTGATCATCTTGGCGGGACAAGTTATCGACCACACCTCGATGGAGTATTTGCACCATTTTCAGGATCAATGCATCGAGGCCGGCCATACCTGCGCCATCGTGGGGATGGATCATTTTCGCTCGTTTTCGGACCACGTACTGGCCTACCGCGTGAATCCGCCCCACACCCTCATGGCGTTCGCATGAAGGCACGAGGCTTGTGCGCAGGTGTAAGGCTGAAGACGCTGGTATCATTGAGGACGACGACTCTGAATTTGTTGGAGGCTGAATCGTGGCGATCCGGAGACAGGAAAAGATGAAACGTATCCTCTCTACTCCTCATGTTGTCGCGGTGCTTCGCCAAGCGATGACCCTACTGGCTGAACCAGGGATCGTGAACTCCGAACGACGAGGGACAATGCAACCATGACGAATTCGACTCTGACGCATGCGAGCAAAGATGACGTAAGCATTCATGGTATGCCCATCCAAGAACGGATTGACTGGCTGATTCATCATGCTGACCGTCACTCCCAGGAGTTCAAGAGTCCCGAGTCGTGGCTTGCGCGCAGCCGCTACCATGCGAAACATCCCACCGACATCGTGGCATTCAAGTGCATGGACGGACGCATCAATATCCCGGTGGCCACCAACACGCCGTACGGCATCATGCTGCCATTCCGCAATCTCGGCGGTCGCTTCCACCTGGGCTGGCCGCACCTCGGAGAAGTATTAACAGAGCATGTGCAGAGCGTGGCAGGACAGGGACGACGCACCCTGGCGCTCGTTACCTACCATTACTCCAAAGGCGACCCCCTCCGCGGTTGTGCCGGATTTGACTACGACACCAATGCCGCCCGCAGCCACACGTTCGAGATCCAACGACAGGTAGAAGCCGTCTTCGGCACAGGTCACGGCACGGTGTATCCCCTGGTATGCGGGTTCGAAACCGATGAAGACGCCCTTGTGCTTCACGGCAATGATGGAGAAATCCTGGACCTTTCCACGGTCTCCTCCACAGATCACGACACCCTCCCGGCGTTGCTGGGACGGCTATATCCGGACATGCCAGACCAGATGCGTCAGGATCTCTTGCCGCTGGTGCGGGGCAACATCGCTCACATCGCTGGAGTCAGGCAAACCAACCGCGAACTCAACATCGAGCATCGCGAGTGGATGATTTGCATCGGACGCGGGTTCGACTGGCTGCACATGCCCAACCTGGCGCTCATCATCGGTCCCTACAGTCCCGACCTTGCTGACCCTATCCGCAAGGCCGCCGGCATCATCGAGGCCAATATGCGAGCCGGTCGTATCCCTGATGACGGTTTTCTGCTGCTCGCCGAGACGCCTTACCGCGAAATTGGCGTCGACCATGCCCGCACCGAACTCAAGAGCCGCTTCCTGTCCAGATTCGCTGCCGACGTCATCCGTACCGACTTCCCGAAACTGGCTGAGAAGATGCACGTGATCACCGCTGTGCTCGCCTGGCAGTCGCGGGCGATGGAGATAATTGATGGTCGAGCAGCTTGAACACCAATTCAATAGATTCAGGTAAGTAAAGGAGTACCGCCTATGCAAGCCAGTATCTTTGTCACAGATGATGAGCCAGCGCTTCGTAACGCGATTGTGAAGCGACTGTCCCGGCGCCAGCATCGAGTCAGGGCCTTCCAGTCTGGAGATGAGCTGTTGGCCGCGGTAGAGCAAGACCTCCCCGATCTGATTCTCCTCGACCTCAAGATGCCAGGAATGACGGGGATCGAGGTTCTGGAGGCTCTTCGCACAAAAGCGCGAGATGCGGTGGTGATCATCCTGACTGCCTATGGAACAGTCGAAGATGCGGTCGAGGCCATGAAGCTCGGGGCCTATGATTTCCTCATCAAGACCGTGGACCTTGAGGGTGTAGAACCGGTCGTTGACCGGGCGTTAGAGTATCTCCTGCTGCGCCGCCGGGTGGCGTATGCAGCCGAGCATGACGCCAATCAATATGCATTGGCCGGACTCGTCGCGAGCAGCGCGTCGATGAAAAATCTCCTCGCGCAGCTGCGCGACGCGGCACAGAATCCGAAGACGACAGTCCTCCTGACGGGAGAAACCGGGGCGGGGAAAGAATTTCTGGCGCGGGTAATTCACCATAACAGCCCGCGCGCAAAGGGTCCGTTTGTGAAGATCAATTGCACGGCCATTTCGCCAGAACTGTTCGAGCGTGATCTTTTCGGGTACGAACGGGGGGCCTTCGCCGGCGCGGAGCGGCGCAAACTTGGTCTGCTGGAGCAGGCAGAAACCGGTACGTTGCTTCTGGACGAGATCGGCGATCTCAATTTGACGATGCAGGCAAAGCTGTTGGGGGTTCTGCAGGATCGATCGTTCAGTCGTGTAGGAGGGACCGAAGACATCACAGGGGATTTCCGTGTGATTGCGGCTTCGAGCCGAGACCTGAAGCAGGAAGTGGCTGCGGGACGGTTCCGAGAGGATCTCTTCTATCGTCTCAATGTCTTTGCATTCCGAGTGCCCCCGCTCCGCAACGGTATTGAGGACATTGTGCCACTCAGCAAACGGTTCATGGTGAAATACGGGATGGAGCTCGGCAAGGAAGTGGTAGAGATCGATCCGGCAGCGATCGCCGTTCTAGAGCGGCATCCCTTTCCTGGCAATGTGCGCGAACTGCAGAACGTCATCGAGCGGGCGATGATTTTGTGCAAGGGGAAAATCTTGACTGCCGGTGACCTTCCCTGGGAATTGCGGGAAGTTACTGCGCCTGAAACAGTCGCGTAGGACGGCAAGTCCTTGTGACGGTTCGAGAGGAAGCACTGTGCTCATCAATCGTTCCTGGTCGTATCGAGTAACGGGATGAAGCGTGGGGTGGGGTGCGGTGAGATGCTACTTCGAATCCCCTTCCTGAAAAGGATCGGACGCTCGCTCTACCGCGTCATCTCCCCTTCGACGACCTTGCGAACGAGCCAGTGGCCCTCGAGGAGACGAATAGAGTGAGACAGGGGTTCCTCTTTTTGACAATCAAACATCTCGACCTTAGGATACTCTGACCATCCTGGAGAGCCTATGCGCGAGTATCTGACTCACCTGTTCAACGATCTTCCGATCGGAAGGAAACTGCTGCTGGTTTCCTTCATTCCGCTGACTGCTCTTATCCTGCTCAGTATCGTGACGTTTGAAAGCGTACAAACAGTCGAGCGGGAAGAAGAGCAGCTCAACCGTTTATACCTTACGCAGAAATCGGCAGCCCAGTACATGCGGCTGATCGTCGATCTCGAAACGAGTTTTCGCGGATATCTGTTGACGCTCCAGAGCCCATACCTTCGCCCATTCCGCACGGCGCAAGAAGGCATTTTTTCCGTCGGAGAGGAACTCACCAGGCTGGTCTCTGATGAAGCCCCCCACCGCTTGCATTTTTTTGAAGTTCAGTCCCTGGTGAAACAACTCATCATCGAGAAAGTAGAACTCATCGAAGAGGCCAAGAGAGGGCATCGTGAGAGGGCGCTCCAGTATATCGAAGAAGGACGCGGCCGGACGATCATGGTCAGGATTCGAGAGTTGATGGTGACGTTTGACCAGCTCGAACAGCAACGAGTGGTGACAAGGCTTGCCCAGCTGAGTCATGACCGGACCACCACACTCATGGTGATATTAGTCGGAGGGATCCTCACCCTGGGGCTCGTCGCCTCCACGTTATATCTGATCGCCCGCTCGATCGCCGGCCCACTGGTCAGCCTGGCCAAAGCGGTCGGATCCTCGCCAACGGGGTCTCTCTCGGGCATCCCGGTGCTCGAGCGAAGGGATGAGATTGGATATCTGACCAGGGTCATGCACCAGATGGGCGTTCAGATTCAGAGTCACCTCGATCAGGTCGAGCATTCCGAAGCGGCCCTCCGTGTGCTCAATGACAATCTATCCGCGTCGGAATCGAAGTATCGTGGGCTGGTGGACAACGCCCCCTTCGGCATTTTTACGACCAAGGGGACGGAGATTACGTTCAGCAACCGCTACAACCAAGTCCTCGCCGGTCTTGATCCGGATCACCTCACCGATCCGTCTGCGTTTCGCCAGTGGATTCATCCAGAGGATCGAGAACGTGTGATGTCTGAGTTTGCTCAGGCGGTTGCGGAAACACAACCGTACGAGACGGTCTTTCGGTTTCTTCATGCGAATGGGACCCTGCGGAAGGTATTGAGCCGCCGGATTCCCCTCGAGTATGGGACAAGCCAACCTGCGATCTATATCGGATTCAATATCGACATCACAGCTCTGGATCAGATGCAGACCCGCCTCAGTCGATCCGAGCGGCTGGCAACGCTGGGCCAGGTGGCGGCAGGGATTGCCCATGAAATCAGGAATCCACTGGTGGGGATCGGTTCCAACGCGTTTCTCCTACTGGACGAATTTGACGCGTCGGACCCGCGGCACGCCGATTTGGAAATGATTTTAAAAGAGACCAAACGACTGGATCGCATTGTCAATCAGATCATCGATTATGCTCGTCCACGGGAACTCGCTCCGGTGCTGTACCCTCTGAGCGATCTTGTGGACGAGGTTGTGAAGTTGCTCGATACATCCCTGGCTGCCAAACATCTTCGGGTGGACAAGTTTCTCTCGCCTACCCTGGCTCCACTTCATGCGGATCATGACCAACTCAAGCAAGTCTTCTTGAACATCTTTCACAACGCGATTGACGCCTCCCATGATGGAACAGCCATCGATGTGACCGCCTTTGAGCTCCCCCGCGGCCAGAATGCAGGCATCGTGATCAAGATAACGGATCACGGAATCGGGATTCCCGATAAAGCATTAGCGCATGTGTTCGAACCATTTTTTACGAGCGGGAAGCGGCATGGAACGGGGTTGGGGCTGGCTATCTGCCGTAACATCATCGAGAGTCATGGGGGCGAGATCCAGATCACCAGCGAAGTCGGGAAAGGGACGAGCGTCAGAATCTGGGTTCCGCTCCGCCAGGAATTCCATTTCTTCAAGGGCTAACGCATGCAACTGACCATCTTCGTGACCGATGATGAACCGGCAATTCGCAACGCGATCATCAAGCGGCTGACTCGAAAACAACATCGGGTTGTTGGATTTGAGTCGGGCGACGCTCTGCTGGCTGCGCTGCGTCAAGAGATTCCTGATCTGATCCTTCTCGACCTCAAGATGCCAGGTCTCAGCGGACTGGAAACTCTCAGAAAGCTGCGTCCGCTGGCCCCCCACACCCTGATCATCTTGCTGACGGCCTATGGCACCGTTCAAGACGCGGTCGATGCCATGAAGCTCGGAGCCTATGATTTCCTCATCAAGACCGTCGAGCTGGATGCGATGGAGCCGGTGCTCGATCGTGCGATCGATCTGTTGAGCCTGCGCCTGCGTCTTGCAGTGGAGACCGAGCATCATGACAGCCAATATGCGCTATCCAACGTGGAAGCACGCAGTCCAGTCATGCAACAGGTGCTGTCCCAAGTCCGGGATGTGGCCTCGAATCCGAAGTCTTCGGTGCTGCTCCTGGGCGAGACAGGAACGGGAAAAGAGTATCTTGCGCGTGTCCTGCATCACAATGGGGCGCGTGCCTCGGGACCCTTTATCGGCGTGAACTGTACCGCCCTCCCACGAGAACTGTTCGAGAGCGAATTGTTTGGTTTTGAACGAGGGGCCTTCACCGGGGCAGTCCAGCGAAAGATCGGGCTGCTCGAAAAGGCGGAGGGCGGGAGCTTGTTCCTCGACGAGATCGGTGACTTGGATCTGACCATGCAGGCCAAGCTGTTACGGGTGATTCAAGAACGCACCATTCGACGTCTTGGGGGAACAGATGATATCGGGGTGGATTTTCGGCTCATCGCCGCGACCAATCGTGACCTCAAAAAAGCGGTGGCAGAAGGGCGCTTTCGAGAAGATCTCTATTTCCGTTTAAACGTGGTCTCCTTCGAGCTGCCTCCGTTGCGGAGACGAGTTGAGGACATTGCGCCCTTATGCCAAAGGGCAGTCATCCGATACGGCAAGGAGTTCGGGAAAGACGTCGTTGATATCGAGCCGGATGCCATGACGCTGTTGCGGGAGTATGCGTATCCAGGGAACATTCGTGAGCTGCACAATATCATCGAACGGGCCATGATCTTCTGCCATGGCAAGATGCTGACAGTGGACAACCTCCCTGCCGAACTGCGACAGAGACCGGACTCAGTGGCGGTGACCGTCGTGGGGGGAGAAGAACGCATGCTCAGGCTCGAATCGAAATTAGGGAAACAATCCCTGGCCGATATCGAGCATGCGATCATTCAGGAAGTGCTTCGGTTGTCGGATTACAATAAAACGACTGCCGCCAGGTATCTCGGCCTCACTAGATTCGCGCTGGATCGGCGCCTCAAAAAAGGCATGAAGAGTAACGGGCGCTCACGAAGGATTCGGCGACACGAACACTAAGACTTTGAGACGCTGGCCTGTGTGATTCTTCACGCCATGCTCCTCCCCGGCCGGCGCCATGGTCCCCTGCCCTGGACTCAGCACCTGTTTCTCTGACCCGACCTGAAACGTGCCCTGTCCTTCGAGTACAAGATACACCTTATCCTGCTCGCCGTGGATATGCCCCTTCTGTTCCTGCCCCGGCTCGAAGCAGTAGATGTCGCAGAAGAATCGTGGCGTCTGAAACATATTGTTCTTCTTCATCTTCTCACTGCTAAACTGCTGATAATCAGATAAATTTACCACGTTCATGCGCCAACTCCTCCAGGAGGGTTACGAATGCGTTCGACCACGCGCAAGCGTCGCCAGAATGGAATCGACCGAGATCAAATGATGCGAGAGCCCCAAGTCCTTGGGCGGAAGCCCCATCGCCAGACCAAGCAACTGCGGCACATGCAAAATCGGCAAATGGAGTTCGGTATTCACCGCACGGCCAGCCCGATCCTGATAAATATCCAGACTCATGTGACAGAGAGGACAGGGCGTCACCATAAAGTCAGCCCCCTGCTCCTTGGCCTCTTTCATGTGTGTCCCTGCCATGGCCACGGCAATGGCTTCCTTTTCGAGGATGATGGGAAACCCGCAACATTTGGTTCTCCCGGCATAGGCCACAGGTTCGCCACCGACGGCCTTGATGACACGCTCGAGGGATTGTGGATTCTCAGGATCGTCGAACCCCAGATCCCACGATGGACGCAGGATGTAGCAGCCGTAAAACGGGGCGATGCGGAAGTCTCCCATCGGCACGGAGACCAGGGCACCCAGGCGGGCCAGACCGATATCTCGCACCACAATCCATAACAGATGTTTGACCTGGACATGACCTTGGTAGGCCAGACCTTCTGGTGCCAGGAGGGCGTTGATGCGGTCCAGGGTCCCAGGCTCGGTCTTCAATCGTCGATTGGCCGCGCTCATCACCCCTTGGCAGGTGCCGCAGATCGTCATGACGTCCAGTCCAAGCGCCTCGGCTTGCGCAAACGTCCTGGCGTTGAGCGCCAGCGCCATATCGGGATGCGCTTCTGTCACCACCCCGGCGCCGCAACAGGCAGCGGCAGCGAGTTCGATGACCTCAATTCCCAATCGACCAATGATCGCCCTCGTCGATTGATAGAGTTCCGGAGTCGCTCCTTGTGCCGCACAACCAGGATACAGCGCGTACTTCATACGGACCCTTTCCATGTGATTCGCGACGCGAGTATATGCCAGACGCCCCGCAAAAATCAGGTGTGGCCCTCCCCCGCTACCCTTTGACCCTACCCCTCACTTTCAGCTAGGCTGGAAGTGGTTTCATCACCAGTCACCCATCAGAGACCGATCAGACCATGGGCCACGCCAAGCCAGACGCACAGACAGGCCGGAGCCCTGATGCATCCGCCATCCGCACCTTGCTGAATGAAGGCACCGCACATCTGCAAGGCGGGCGACTTCAGCAGGCAGAAATGGCCTATCGGCGGGCTCTCGACATGGCCCCGAACCATCCCGACGCGTTGCACCATCTCGGCCTCTTGCTCTATCGACTCAACCGACTCGACGACGCCATGACCATGATCTCCCGCGCCATCGAACAAGCACCGGCTTCACCGCTCTATTGGTTCAACCTCGGCGTGGTGACTCAGAAGGCCGCTCGCCCGGACGAAGCCATCCGCGCCTATCGACAGGCCGTCACGTTGAATCCACGGCACCTTGAAGCCTGGATCAACCTGGGCAATGTGCTCAAAGACCGCGGTGCTCTCCCTGAATCCATTGAGGCGTATCAACAGGCCCTCGCACTCAATCCGTCGCATGCCGATACCCATAACAACCTCGGCGTCGCCTTGAAGGAACAGGGGTCGATGGAGCGCGCGCTGGCCTCCTATCGTCAGGCCATTCAGTTGAAACCGACGCATATCGAAGCGCTCAACAATCTTGGCCTGGCCTTGATGGAAACTGGAATGCTGAAGGAGGCGATTGCTTCCTTCACACAGGCCCTCACGATCATGCCAGGCTATTTGAAAGCCCTCTACAATCTCGGCATCGCCTGGTCGTGGACAGGAGAGGACGACAAGGCAGTTGACTGTCTCCAGCGCGCGGCCACGGCCAAGCATGACCATGCCCGCCCTGTGACCGACCTCTTTGTCTATCGCTCACGTATTAAACATGATCTCGAACAGATTCGATATCTCTTCGATCGACAACTCCTGAACGACGAGCATCGCCCCTACCTCCAGGCGCTCCAACGACTCCGCGACGAATTGGACAGCCGCCCCGATCATGGCAATCGGATTCCCATTTCCCCCCATGATCTCACACCCGTCGCCGCCTCATTCAATCGGCTCCTCTATCGAGCCCCGAACCCGCGTCTCCCGGATGGCGCACTCCATCCTGCCTTGGATGTCGAAGCAGTAGAATCCCGCTACCTGGCCAAGCAACCGGAGGTTACATATATCGACGGGCTTCTGAAACAGGAGGCGCTGGAGGCACTGCACCGATTCTGTTGGGAATCCACGATCTGGAAGAAGGATTACGAGAACGGATATATAGGGGCCTTTCTGGGCGACGGATTCGCCTCGCCCCTGCTCCTCCAAATCGCCGAGGAGTTACGGGTGAAATTTCCCCGCATCTTCAAGCAGCACCGACTCACTCAAGCCTGGGCATTCAAGCACGACAGTGCGCGCCGCGGCCTCAACATCCATGCCGACGCCGCGGCGGTCAACGTGAACTTCTGGATTACCCCTGACAAGGCCAACCTCAGCCAGGAAACCGGCGGGCTGGTTGTGTACGACAAGGAAGCGCCGCGGGACTGGAACTTTCAGGAATACAACAGCGACAAGAACAAGCCGAAGATTCTTGCCTGGCTCAAGCAGGTGGGCGCGCAGAGGGTGAAGATTCCCTATCGAACCAATCGAGCGGTCGTATTCAACTCCGATCTCTTCCACGAAACCGACGAGATTGCCTTCAAGGACGACTATCTCAGCCGACGGATCAACATCACGCTACTCTATGGCTATCGCCTTCGGCCATAGATACCGAACATCCCTTTCTATGAGTCGTGAAAAGGGTGTGAATCAACCGGCTTTGCGCAGATGGACTGGGCGGAAGCAACGAGGCAAACTCATCCGCCGGCATCGGCCGACCGAAGAGATAGCCTTGAGCCTGATCGCAGCCCTGCTCAAGCAGCAGCCTTCGCTGAGCCTCCTGTTCGACCCCTTCAGCCAGCACAAACAGCTTGAGGCTGTGAGCCATCGCGATGATCGCACGAACAATGGGAACCGGACCGGCCTGCGTTAGAATCTCTTTGATAAATGATTGATCGATCTTCACCGTGTCGATCGGAAGACGTTGCAGGTAGCTGAGCGACGAGATAGCCGGTTCCAAAGTCGTCGATCGAGAGTTGCACCCCCATCGCCTTTAATGCGGTGAGCATGGCGATCGAGACGTCCACGTTGCGCATTGCAATGGATTCCGTCAATTCCAGCTCCAGGCAAGCCGGCGTCAATCCGGTCTGGCGGAGTGCCGCTTCCACCACGGACAGCAAGGAGTTGCCGTGAAAGAGTGAGTGGGAGATATTGACGGCAATGCGCACCGGCAACAAGCCACGCAGCTGCCAATCCTGATTCTGACGACAGGCCGTTCGCAGTACCCACTCATCGATCGCTCTGATCAGACCCGTATCCATTGCAGCCGGAAGAAATTCTTCGGGAGGCAGGAGCCCCCGCTGGGGATGCCGCCAGCGCACCAACGCCTCCGCGCCGATAATCCCGCTCGTCCGAAGATCGATCTGCGGGTGGTAATACACCACGAACTCCTCCCGCTTTATGGCATGGCGGAGTTCTCCTTCCAAGATCAACCGCTCATTCGCGGCGGCATTCAGGGTGGCGGAATAGAACTGAAAGTTGTTCCGGCCCTGCTCCTTGGCGTGATACATCGCGCTGTCCGCATTCTTCAGCAAGGCATCGACCGAATCTCCATCAACTGGAAAGATCGCGATCCCTACACTGACCGTGACGAAGATTTCCCGCCCTTCGATAGAGAAGGATTGCGCCAGCGACTCCGCAATGCGGCGCGCCGAACTGTTCCGGCATCCTGGCATCGCGCAGATTCGTGAGAAGCACGGTAAACTCATCGCCGCCCAATCGCGCGAGTGAATGATTCTCTTCCTTCGCCCGCAGCCGGCCGACGGAATCACTGTACCGCACAGATTCGGCCAGACGGTCGGCCACGCTCTTCAGCAGTAAGTCACCGATATTGTGACCCAACGTATCGTTAATGACCTTAAAGCGATCCAAGTCCAGAAAGAGCATCGCCAACGTGGTGCGGTAGCGGCGGGCATGCAAGAGGGCCTGCTCGACACGATCTTTGAACAAGACACGGTTCGGCAGTCCCGGTCAGGCTGTCGAAATAGGCCAAGCGATGAATCTCTCGCTCAGACTGTTTCCGATCGGTGATATCTTGCGCCGTCCCGACGATTGAAAGCGCCTTCATCTGGTCATCGAACACCGCCTCTGCCTGGAGATTGACCGTAAAATCCGCTCCGTTCGGCAGGATAAGACGATGGTCGATATCGCACGGGACTCGCTTGCTCAGGATGCGCCTCAGGGCCTCATCGACACGATGACGGTCTTCTGCATGCACGAGCTGGATAAACGCGTCGAAGGTTCCGGCAAAGTCCTGCGACCGAATGCCCATCAGACGACAGAGTTCAGCTGACGCGGTAAACTGATTCGTGTCCGGACGCCATTCCCAGTTGCCGATCTTCGCGATCCGCTGTGCTAATCCGAGTCGAGCTTCACTTTTGATCAGGGCATCCAAGGTGTGGCTGCCGCGCAACATATATCGCACCCGATGACTTAAGATCACGGCATTGAGCGGTTTCGTGATGAAATCCGTCGCGCCCTGTTCGTAGGCATGGGCGATCGACTCAGCATTGTCGAGACCCGTCATGATCAGAATGGGGACACGGCTGCCTCCGACAGACCCGCGCAACTTCGCACAGGTGGCAAACCCGTCGAGACCAGGCATCATGACATCCAGGACCACGATGTCCGGACGAAAGGCAGCAAAGAGCTCCAACGCCTGTTCCCCGCTCTCCGCCTCGCAGACCTCAAGCCCAGACTGTTCCAGCGTTTCGCGCACGACCATCCTGACAAACCCGTCGTCGTCGACGACAAGAGCTAGCGGCGCCGCTCGTTCTCCTTGCGATTCCATATCAGTGTTCTTTCCCCGTTCTGCTTCGAGAGCCGCGCATACGCCCGGATAGGTTGCTTCCAGCTTGCTCAGCACTTCAGGGACTCGATCGAGTGTCGCAGCCCGTCCTAACGCCTCAAGCTCTCGACACAACTCCGCAAACATGGATGCGCCCATCATGCCGCTGCTCGACCTCAACGCATGGGCCGCCTGCCAGAGCGCCGAGGCGTCTCCGGATGCCACCGCACGTCGGATCGTCGCGACATGCTCCTTTGATGACGCGACATACTTCTCAATCAATCGAGCGAGAAAATCCGGTCGGCCATTGCGTTGGAGCGACCGAATGGCGTCGAGCGCTTGACGCTCCAAGATTGCCGACCGTACGAAGTGAGGAGGGGCAGAAGTCCCTTGCCGAAGACCCCCGGACGAGGGAGGGGCAGTGCAGAGAGAAGCCGGCAGCCATCGTTTGATGACGGCCTCGAGTTGCTGCAGCGTAAACGGCTTGCTTAGATAGTCATCCATACCGACCGCGAGACACCGATCACGGTCTCCGACCATGGCATTGGCAGTCAGTGCGACAATCGGAACGCGCAGAGGAGGGTCCAGAGCCTCCTGGTACCGACGAATCGCCTGAGTCGCGGCAAATCCGTCCATCTCGGGCATGTGACAATCCATGAAAATCAGGTCGTACGCTCTGGTCTTGACCGCCTCTGCTGCTTCGCGGCCATTATCCGCGACTTCCACGTGATGACCGAGCTCTTCCAACATTCCGACTGCCACTTCCCGATTGATGGGGTTATCCTCGGCGAGCAGGAAGTAGCCTCGACCTGTCTCTGGCGAATGTGACGGTGAGCCCGCGCGATCATGTGCGAGCACCAGATCCTTCCCTCGAGCCCCTCGCCCTCTTTGATCACCCTCGCTATGAGATTTCTCATGAATCGTGGCACCAGATACCAGACCAGACTGCGACTCACCGTCACTTTGTAGAGGGATCGTCAGCCAGAAGGTGGACCCTTCACCGAGACGGCTCTCGACCCCCACCTCACCCTGCATGAGCAGGACCAGTTGCTTCACAATGGCCAACCCGAGCCCCGTTCCTCCAAACTTCCGTGTGGTCGAGCCATCGGCCTGTGAAAAATGGTCGAAGATGGTGGACTGTACGGAGGAATCAATCCCAATCCCCGTATCTACCACCTTGAACGTCAACATGCCCGGCACTGCCTGTTCGGCACAGCAATCGACCGCCACGTGGACTCGCCCCCGCTGCGTAAACTTCACGGCATTTCCGATCAAGTTCAGGATAATCTGACGGAGACGGACAGGATCTCCGACCACTCGATCGGGACAGCCGTTTCCGAAACAGCAGGACAATTCCAATCCCTTTGCTCTGGCCGGTTCGGAAAACAAGACCACCGCCTCCTCAACCAATTCTCGCAAGTCGAATGCAATGGCTTCCAAACCCATCTTGCCCGCTTCGATCTTGGAAAAGTCGAGGATGTCATTGATGATTGCCAGCAAGGCGACTCCGGAACGATGGATCGTCGTGCCAGCTGTAACTGCCGATCGTTCAATGCCGTCCGAAGCAGTCAATTCTGACATCCCAAGATGCCGTTCATCGGGGTGCGGATTTCATGACTCATATTGGCCAAAAACATCGTCTTCGCCACACTTGCCGCTTCCGCCGCCGCTGTGGCCTTCCGCAACTCGATCTCCGCTTGTTTTTGCTCGGTGATGTCCTCTGAAATCCCCAAGATGAATTGCGGGATCCCCTCCTCGTCGAGAAGAGGCATTTTCTTGGTGTGAAGAATCCGGACTCCATGGACCTTCGTGTGAATCGGCTCTTCGGCGATATCCAGCAATTGCCTGCTTGCCAGCACCTCACGATCTCGCGCCACAAAGAAGTCGGCTTGCTCTTGAGGGAAAAAGTCATAATCCGACTTGCCTAGCAAGTCCGCTCTGGAATATCCCGTCAACTCTTCACCGGCCTTATTGAAGCGCACGAATCGCAGATCCGCAGCATCCTTCACAAACACCATACTGGGAAGGTTCTCGATCACCGAGTCGAGGAAATTCTTTGTCTCTGTAAGCGTATGCTTGGACTGTCTCAACGCGTAATCCGCCCTGGCCCGCTCAATGACACGCCCCAGCTGCGTCCCGATCACCTGCATCATATCCAACAGGCGCGCGTTGGGCGCAGCATTCTGCTCCGAGAAGAATTCCATGACCGCAGCCACGCCGCCGCCAACCACGATGGGGAAGGCAAATCCTCCCTTGACGCCGATATCCTTTGCCAGCTGAGCCCGAGGAAAGTCGGCGTCCTTCGTCACGTCAAAGATCCAGGCGGCAGAAGCAGAGGCAAGAACTCGACCGGGAAGTCCTCGTCCAATATCGAAATCCGTCTTTTCTGTAATGGCACGAAAGGTCTCGAAGCGCTCGGGCCTGTCAAGATGCCAGAGGGTCGTGGGGCAAAGAACATCGCGCCCATCCTCATGACGAAAATAGACATGTCCCACCGGCCAACCGGTATACTCACAGATATGATCCAGCGCGATTTGAAGCGCTTGATCCACTGAACTCGCCTCATTCGCGGCTATCGCGACGCGTTGCAGGACCTGCACGAGACCGGTTTCTTGCTGCAATTCCTCTTCTACTTGTTTGCGTTCCCATTGCTCATACGCTAAGGCAATGAGGTTCGCGATCGCCGTCACGAACAGCTGCTCATCGTGCATCCATTGGCGTCGGGGTCCCACATGTTCGTGACAGAGCACGCCTTCTATGTTGCCGAACAAACGGATCGGGACGTCCAGCATCGAAGTGATCCCCAGCGGCAGCAGATAACTCTCGGAGAACTCACTCGTCCGCTGGTCATGGCGGGCATCTTCGGCTGCAATCGTCGATTCCTGGACCAGTGATTGAAAGTACCGAGGGTAGTGCTCCGCTCGGAGTTCGACGCCGGCTGAATGACGATCCGCAGTTAACTCATACAAGTTCAGGCAGCGAATGGCGGTTCGGTCCTGGGTAAAACGCCAGATACTGATCCGTTCCACCTCGAGCGTCCTGGCCGTCACTTCAAGTAGATGCTGGAGCGGCGACAGCAGATCCGGGATCTGGAAGATTTCGCTCCGCGTCAGTCCGGCGAGCGCCGCCTGTTGCTTCAGCAGTCTCGTCGCCTGTTGAGCCCGCTCGTGATCGGCTTGCTTCCGCTCCGAGATATCACGAATGAACAGACTCAAAGAATAGGTCTCTCCACGAAAGAGCGGGACGATCGTGAGCTCAACGGGAAACTCATGCCCCTCACGATGCAGGGCGGTAGTCTCCACCCGTTGATTCTTGAGGGGCCACTCCCCCATGGAGTTCAATCGCCTCAATCCCTCTTGGTACTCATCACGATATGCGGGAGGAATAATCGTTTGCGTCATCGGCCGGCCCAGCACCTCACACTTCGACCATCCGAACGTTCGATGCGCGTGGGGGTTCCAGTCAGTGATTAGGCCCTGAGCATCCACGATAACGATAGCGTCCGACGCATAATCAATGATCATGCGCGTGTTCTCTTTATTTGCACGAAGCGCCACGATTGCATCTTCTCGCAGCTGAGACTCGGTATTGACGGTATCGAGCACTCGGTTGTATTCCATGGCGATTTGACCGACTTCCGTATGGGGTTCGACAGACACGTGCCGTGAAAAGTCGCCTCGGCTGCGCTGGCCTTCCATCTCACCCGCGAGGTCGAGCAAGGCGGTGCTTACGCCATGTTCGGTCATGTTGAGTCCGATTCGCTCGTCTTCCGCGCTGACTCGGAGCGGATACACCTTGTTCAACAGGGAAAACAGCACGTACCCCACGCCGAACGCATAGAGGAAACAGATCGCGGCTCCGGCAACCTGAATCTGGAGCTGCCCCCAGCGGTCCAGGCCTGTGGCCCATCCTTGCGAATTGCCGAACAGGGCCACCGCAATGGTCCCCCAGGCTCCGCAGAACGCATGCACCGGAACCGCGCCGACGACGTCGTCAATTTCCCATCGTTCCAACCACTGAGTCGCCTTCGTACAGAGGATGCCGGCCAGAAGGGCGATCAGGATTGAACGGCCAGGGGTCATGATGTTGGCCGACGCAGTGATCGCGACGAGTCCGGCCAAGACGCCGTTCATCAGTGCGGGGACGTCGGCCCGATGCAGGAGCCACCAACTGGCTCCCAATGCTCCGAGCCCGCCGGCCGCTCCGGCCAGTGCCGTATTTACAAAAATGACCGACACCTGTCGGTCCACCTCATACGTACTTCCGCCGTTGAATCCGAACCACCCGAACCACATCAGAAACATCCCTAATGCCGCCATGGGCAGATTATGCCCATGGATCGGAATGCGGTTCGCCGGATTGAACCGACCCAGGCGAGGGCCTACGACGAGGATCGCCGCCAAGGAGACCCATCCCCCCATGGAATGCACGACGGTCGATCCCGCAAAGTCGAGGAACCCATGGCTTTTCAGAAATCCAGCCGGCGAGCCAGCTCCGCCGGCTGCCCACACCCAATGGCCGATGACGGGATAGATAACCGAGGAGATCAGCACAGAGACCAACAGATAGGCATGGAAACGCATGCGCTCAGCTACGCCACCGGAAATGATGGTCGTGGCGGTCGCGCAAAACAGGAGCTGAAACAAGAAAAACGCAAGATCCTGAGGGGATGCCGACTCTCCGAACAAGAAGTGGTCGGTTCCCAACACCCCCCAGGCGCTGGTGCCAAACATGAGGGCATAGCCGAACAGCCAGAAGATGATCGAGGCAATGCAGAAATCGACAACGCGCTTGATCGCGACGTTAATACTGTTCTTCGCCCGCGCCAAACCGGTCTCGAGGCAGATGAATCCTGCCTGCATCATCAGGACAAGCCCGGCGCAGAGCAGGACCCACGAGAGGTTCAAGAGACTCTAGACGTCACTCATGAGAGGTCATGCGTGTGAGGGGTTGAAAACCGGGACTGTTCCGGGAACGATTTCAGGAAACCGGCCCCTCTCTGATTCACGAACCGTGATCCTGGGATTGCATCCTGGCAATCACTGTCACCGTACCGCAGACCGGTACGTACACTGCTGCCTTCCATGAGATTCATGCCACCGGTTGTCCGGGTGGATCTTGAAGGGCAAGTCAATGATCCGCAATGATTCCTCCACATGAGTCTAGTCCTCATCCGGATCATCGAAGTTAACTCTCTTTGTAAACCAAGACATGCCACGCCCCGATGAGGCATAGGCGTATGCGCCTAAGACCTACTTGCGCAGGTCTACCTACGATGCACTCTATCAGGCGCTGAACGGAAGGCAAGAAAACGCGCTCATCGGACGAGGAGTGATCGGCCCAATCTACTGAGGTACCCGATGGAGGGGGATCTGGGTCAAGCAGCGGGACGGGAGCGGACAGGAGTGCCGTCCGGCAAAGGAAACACAAGTATCGAAAAGGTTATGCCGGCTAAGCAGGCTTGGCCGATTCCTGCTGTTACGCCACCTCGGACGTCTCGTCAGTCGGCTTCTTCTGGTAGGGGTGCAGTTCCAACTGCGTCACTGTGTGTTGCAAACGAGCCCATTCTTCAGGAACCAACGAGAGGAATTCGATACCGAAGCGGCCCTCGCGCGTCCACCTCACGACGGCTTCGCCGATGGTGATCGGGGGTTCGTCCGACAGCATATGCACGCGTATCGTGAGCGTGCTTCCAGGATGCACGGACGTCTTGCATTCCACGCAGCAGCCACGCAGCGACAAATCGACCACGTCGCCCTCCCCACTGACCACAGTGACGGAGGTAAAGGAACTGTGGAACCTGGCGGGAAACCGGGGATGCTGCCGTTTGTCCATGTGACACTCCTTCTGCGATTACCCCTTTATATTGCCAATGGGACGCAATTCCGCCACCTTTTTTGTAATTCCCGCACGATCGACCGACTCCACAACTTCAGATATGTTCTTGTAGGCCAGGCCGGCCTCCTCCGCGAGGCCCGACATCGAGACGGCCTTGACGAGGATGCCGCGTTTTTTCATCTCCTGCTGCAGTTGCTCGCCGCAAACCGTTCTCTTTGCTTGCGCGCGGGACATCGTTCTTCCGGACCCGTGCATCGTCGAGCCGAACGTGTCGCGCACCGCTTGATCTGTCCCCACCAACAGATATGAGCCGGTCTCCATCGAGCCGCCACAGATGACCGGCTGACCAGTCTGTCGAAACGTTTCTGGTAGCTCCGGACTCCCCGGCCCAAACGCCCTGGTCGCTCCTTTACGATGCACCACCAACTCCCCTTCGGCGTACCGTTCGACCTTGGCGATGTTATGCGCCACGTCATACACCAACTCCATCCCCAGTGCCTCGGCCGACCGACCGAAGACCGTCGCGAAGGCCTCGCGGATCTGATGCGTAATGACTTGGCGATTGGCAAATGCCGTGTTCGCGGCACAGTTCATGGCGGAGAAATACTCCTGGCCCCTCGGGAGATCGAAACGGCGCGCAGGCCAGTTGCTGATCCTTCACGGTAATGCCGTAGCGCCGCATCGCCTTTTCGAACACCTTGAGAAAGTCGCTCGCCACCTGATGGCCGAACCCGCGCGAGCCGCAATGCACCATGACGACAATCTGGTCGTGTCCGGTGATGCCAAGCGCCGCCGCTACGTCCGGATCGAAGATCCGGTCGTTCGATACTACCTGCACTTCGAGGTAGTGATTGCCCGACCCAGCGTCCCCAGCTGGTTGATGCCGCGCTGTCACCGCGTGATCGCTGACTTTGACGGGATCGGCACCGGGGATGCAGCCGCCTTCCTCCATCCGTTCCAAGTCCCATGCCACCCGTACCCCTGCTCGACACACCACTTGGCCCCTTTGGTCATCACCCGTCGAAGTTCGCCGCCGATGGAGTCGACACAAATCCGCTTGCCCCGACGCCGGCCGGCACTTTCCGGAACAGCTCGGTCATCAGCTTGGTCGAGGTATGGCTGCACGTCCGCCAGCGTGAGGTCCGTTCGAATCAGCCGCATGCCGCAATTGATGTCGTAGCCGACACCGCCGGGCGAAATGATTCCGTCCTGCACATCGAACGCGGCGACACCCGCCGATCGGAAATCCATAGCCCCAATGGCCGTCCGGCATGCAGAGCGCATAGCGGCGGATGCCGGGCAGGCAGGCTACATTGGTCACTTGCTCAAAGACGCCGGATCCATGGCCTGGAGAATGGCCCCGGTCGCGTAGATGCGGGCCGGCACCAGCATGCCGGGTTTTTCCATGCGGGAATCTCCCACACCTCGTCGGATAATACGAGTGACCGTCATGTCGGTGTTCAATTTCATATGTCCAGCACCACCCTCGCCGTCCAGCGCCCACCTCCTGGTCAGCGCGGTACAAATGTTTCGTCACCCCTTTCACATCGGCGCGGAGTTCCTGGGTCTGACTGATTCACCGGCGCACCGATCAGCTGTGCCCGTAATAGCCAGACGTCCCCCCCCGCGTCAGGGTGAGCGGAGATCACCGCTCGGCTAAATACGATCCCGCCGCGTCCTTCCAGATAGACCAAATCGGATAACCAATCGAAGAGCAGTTCGCCGATCGGGTCCACGCGGTCGTTCCACGCGCGCTCCCGGTTGCCCGACACGTGCCAGGGTTCGCCATACCTCTAGTACAGCCTTCGTCGCGCCGCAAAAACCTCCTCGAACGACTCCCCCTCGGCTTCGAATCCAGATCGGCCAGGGCCACATTTTCAAGAAATTGGAAGGCTCCGGCCATGGACGCAGCGCTGCAACGGCGTGGACGTTCGTTCGCCGAATAGGTGCCGCACGCGTGCGCCGAACCCGGAATCGCGATGCTCCAATGGATTGGGCATTTTCCCTTTAGTGAACATCTTGATGCCCAGAGGCAGGATGCTGAGGAAGTCACGCGACTCGAACCCGATCACCTTGAGCGGCATGATCGCTTTCGTTCAGACGCCCTTGCTGTTCGACTAGATCGATACAAAGCCAAGCGATGTGACGCGCGCCGCCTGTCTTGCCAACCCGCCGATCCGAGCGAGGCCCGTCGCAAGGCGGATGATCGCCTCCATCGGTTTGACATCTTTGGGACAGACCTCCACACAGATAGTTGCAGCGCGTGCAGTCCCAGATCCCGTTCTCGTCTTGGACAGCCGAGCCGCGCCCGCTGCGTATCGCCGAGAGGGCTCGCGCGGGTCGGAGAGGAAACGATCGGCCTTCGCCAGGCTGCAGGCCCGGCAAACCCCTTCGAGACCTCATGCACGGTACAGGCCGCGACGCAGGCGCCGCACATGATGCAGGCATCGACGTTGTGAAACTGCGAATCCTTCGGAAGGATCGTCAGCTGCGCCGTCGGGCCATAGCGTTTCTGCGGCTCGCGCGACGCGGTAAGCCATGGATGCACATCCCGAATCTTCTCCCAGAACGACGCCATATCCACGACCAGGTCCTTGATCACCGGCAGGTTGCGGAGCGGGGCGACGCGTGATCCGCCCGTGTCGTTCCAGTTCTTTGCGGAGGGAGGTGCGGCAGGCCAGTTTCTCGCCGCCGTTGATCTTCATCGCGCAGGATCCGCAAATGGCCGAGCGGCAGGAATAGCGAAGCGCCAAGCTGCCGTCGCACTCGTTCTTGATGCGGATGAGCGCGTCGAGGACCGTCATCCCGCGCCCGACGTCGAGGCGGAATCTCTTGAGGATGCGGGTGTGGAATCGACTTCGGGATTGAATCGTTGAATGGTGAAGGTGAGGCGCATGGGAGGCGTTCAGCCCTCAGCAGTCAGCCATCAGCGAGCTGACAGCTGATCGCTGAGGCTGATAGCTCATGTTAGCCCAGTTCGAACGTCTTCGGGAAAGTTCGTCAGATTGCGACACCCATCGTTCGTGACGAGCACCATGTCCTCGATGCGGATGGCCCCAAGACCCGGATAGTACGAGACCCGGTTCGACGGTCACGACGTGGCCTTCCTGGAGCAGTGACCCGGTGCGGCTGATGCGCGGGCACTTCATGAATGTCGAGTCCGACCCCGTGGCCGGTGCCGTGAAAGTAGCCCTGCATGCGCCCGTTCACCAGTCCTGTCTTGTACCCGGCTTTTTCAAACCGGGCGCAGATCCCTTGATGAATCCTCTTCCCGTCCGCCCCGTCTTTGACTTTCGTGATGGCCTCTTCCTGCGCATCCAAGACCGTCTGATAGAGCCGCTTCAGCTCGGAGCTCGGGGTCCCGCGCACCACGGTTCTGGACATGTCGGCAAAATACCGGTTGGTGGCCGAACGGGAAACACGTCGAAGATAATGCTGCGGTCGAGCCGGCAACGGCCCGCTACCTTCGTTGTGCGGATCGCAGGCCTGCTCTCCCCCGGCGACGATGGTATGTTGGGCGACGCAATCGCACTCCATCAATGTCACATTGATCAGCTTCTTCACTCGCTCCGACGTCAGCGGCATCCCGTCGAACCACAGTTGATCCTCGTTGATCGATGCCTGCCGCAGCATGGTCTGGGCGGCCGCCACCGCTTGTTCGGTCGCGCGCTGGGCGGCTTCGATATAGCGGACTTCTTCGGCGGTTTTCACCACACGCTGTTCGTAGAACGGATCCCGCTTCGGATGCAGCTGATACCCCAAGGACTGGAACTTGACGGCATGGCCAAATGGGAAATTCGCCGGGACCAGGATCTGTGTGATGCCGGCTTCTCGCAAGAAGGATATGGACGACTTCGACCGTGCCTGGCTCAGCGATGCCGTTGCGTCTTTGCCCGTCCTTCGACTTCCGAGTACGAGAGCACCCGATCGACGGACGATTGGCTCTTCGCCCGATCCATTTCGAGATCGCTCATCACCAGAATCCGCTCCCCTTTGATTTCCAAATAGATGAAGGGGTCCGGCGCGACAAATTTCGTCGCGTAGTAGAGATTCGCGTCGGTCTCGCTGGCAGCGATGAAGACCGTGGCACGTTGAGACTGAGGAGTGGATGACGCCATAGTGAATGGGATCGGAATCTAGCACGTGAGGGGGAGGTCGGTCAAGGCGTGGCCGGTACTGATTCCGGCGGAAGATCGAGTCCTTGCTCGGCGCCTTTGTCCTCATCAGGCGTCACGAAATCGATCGGCAGCATCACGGTGTTCTTCAACACGTCAAACGCGAGTTGCGCCAGGCCCGTCACGCCTTGGCGAGCGACTTCATCGGCAGGTACGTCACCTCCGGATCCTCGATGGACCCTTTGACGGAGAACAGCGCCGTGGCGACTCCTTTGCGGTCACCGGCAAAGAGCCGCCCGAAGAGTGGAATGGTTTTCAGAAATTGCGAGTACGACCCGAACGGACTGACGGCCCAGACCATGTCGTTTGATCCGTCGGTAAATCATAATTGCCGGCTGCGGTAATCTTGAGGATCGGACTATCAATGATCAGGTTCTCAGTCTCGAATAGCCCGTTCCGCGCGAGTATCGTCGCTGTGATCTTGTTGTAGGGCAGGCCCTCTTTCTCCAGATCTACCTTCCCCTGCAGCACCGCCGGCAGATTCAGAATGCTGATGATTTTCCAGACCGCCCGTTCCTGTGATTTAAGAATGTGACCGTTGTTGAGCAGAACATCCACCTTGCCGTTCAGCGTGGGAGCGAGCCCGTGCGGATTCCTCCCATGCCCGCGGATCGTCCCCGTCACCCGAATTTCCCCCGTCGCCATCTCCCCCTTTCGAGCCCAATAATTTCAGCACATCTTTCACCAGCAAACCCGTCGCCCGAACTGAGATCTCGGCGTCCGCCGGCTCGTGACGAGGCAGTTGCACCACGATACGTCCGGCCATTTCCCCACTAGTCGATTGGCCGGACAAACGATCCACATCGAGTACGCCGTCTTGAATCGTGATCCGGGCGGAGAGACTCCCGAATTTGAGATGTTTGTAATGGCCGCGCGCCATTGACGCGGTTGCAGAGACCTTGCTGGTGGCTGCAAGAGTTTCCAGAAATTCTCGGATCGGCGACCGTTCGCCTTTCGGGATGAGGAGGTCGAGATCCATCTGATTGGATTCGATCTTAGCGGTAATCGTGGGTTTCGCCGTCCAGTTGCGGATCGTCCCTTCCAGCGCGACGTCGCTGTCTAGCAGGCGAAACGACAATCTCTTGATCTCCGCGCCGTTCCGCACAAGTTGAACCCGCAGATACAAATCCTGGATGGGCCCCTCGGCTCCCTTGGCGTTCATCAGGCCGTTGGTCAACGCGAGCCACCCGGTGGTTCTCCAGGCTTTCCAATCGAGATCCTTTCCCTTCATATCGAGCGACAATTCGATATTCCCCGCCTCAAACCCTCCCTTCGCAATCCATTCCGGCACGCGGGACAATGACAGCGTGCCGGTCGAAAGCGCCGCGTCGATGGAGAATCGTTCACCCAGTTGAATCTTGCCTTTGACCGGCAGTCGGATCGGCGGCACGATCAGCTCGAGCCGATCGAGCGAAGACCCCGGAGGCCTGTGGAATCCTGCCTTCGAATTCCACCGTGGCCTGGGCGCCGATCGGTTTTTCGACCAGACCGGGAAGCGTCACTTTCGATTCGGTCAGGACGACCTCACCCCGTATGTGCGGCGACAGGGTCGGCCCGGTCAACACCACGGCGCCGTTGGCCAAGCCATCGATCATCCCGGCTGGAATGGCTTTCGAGGGCAGCAACTTGGCCATATGGCCCGCATCGCCATTGACCCGAATCAGGAAATCCTGAAAGCTGCTGCCACTGCCCCCCGTGATGCCCCCGCTGATCTGCACAGCCAGATCACCCATATGTCCCGTCACCTGATCGAACATGGTCCCGCCATCCGACAGCACGAACCGGCCCTGCAGGGCCGTCAGCCGCTCGGGCAACAACGGATGTGTCAGACTGACGCGCTGAACGGTAATCTCTCCCCCGGCAAAGGTGACGCCGCCAGCCTGATTGAGCGGGCCGACCAAACGAAACGTGGGACTGGCCATTCCTTCGACGTCACGCGAGGTGGCAAAGGCACGCGACAGATGTTCGGAGGTGACAGTCTTCGCAAGATACTGCAACAGATCTGCAGCGGCCATCGTCCCGACAATGTCCATTTCAAGCCACGGCCCCGCCTCCAAAAATGAGACCAGCGCCTTACTCTCATTCATATGAATCGTGCCATAGAGTCCGCTCAGATTCGACACCCTGAGACGACCGGCTTCGACCGACACCACCGCCGCCAAATCCTTGGCAGGAACACGACTCTCTCCGATCAGGGCTTGCCCCTGTTTCACGCGAAATTCCCCCGTCAACGACAGCTGCGGCCCCGCCACCGACGATCCCGTGACGGTGGCCGAGACAATCTCCACCATCCCGTCGATCTGCCGGTCCTGGATCACCGCCGGCAGCTGCGGATGCACCCACTCGGCCGGCACGGTCGTGAGCAACTGGCTTAATTGGATCGGGGATGCGGCAAAATTCACTGCAAACGTGGGCTGAGGTGTCAGAAGACCGGAGAGGCTTGCTTGGCCTGCGAGCCTCAACTGTTCGAGATTCGCAGACAGATCTGACAACACCACATCATAGCCCGCAACGCCGGGCACGGCCCGAACGAGACTGTGAACATTGACGGCACCCTGCAACTGCTCCGGAACAGGGCGCGGCCCGAAGAAATCCGCCACCTCCCGAAGACTTAGATTGGCCGCTTCGAGTGTGCCATCGAATTGGAGCATGACCTGCGAAGCAGGGGAGTTTTCGATCGCCAACGTCTGCCGCTGGGCAGGTGCTGATCATCCCGGCTAGGGAGATGGCAGAGAGGCCTTTGCCGCCTGCATGACCGGCAGAGATATGCAGATCCGCCTGCCCGCGCTCCGGTCTGATGACTAGCGCCGCCTCCACCGACTCGAATGCGATCGATCGAGCCCCGTCGGGGCGTGCGTCGTCGATGATGACCAACTTCCCGTTCACCAGCGTCGCTTCACGGATGCGGAAAATCCGGCTGATCGTCTGCACGGCATCGCGATCGGCTGCGCCCCCCTGGACGACCTGATCGAGGAGATTCCAGTGCCCGCCGCGATCGCGCCGAAGTGTTAAGGTCGGTTCTTCGATGAGCAGCCGCTTCCCCACCACCTGTTTGCGCAGCAGAGGGAGAAGCCGCAAGACCAAATCCAGCTTCTTGGCCGATAACAAGATGTCATCGGAATTCCGATCGTGAATCGCGACCTGCGTCAGTTCCAATCGGATACGGGGGAAAAGGACCAGCTTAATGCGATGGACGTCGATCTTGCGTCCGATACTGTGCTCCAGCTGCTGGAGGAAAAAATCTTTGAGATATTCGTCGCCGGTCAGGTAGGGCGAGAACATGAGAAACGCGCCGCCGCCGATCAGCAGAAGGACAATCAGGGCGACGACAAACGCGACTTCGGACCACTTCTGCTCCCTGGATCGATCAAGCCCGGTGGGTAAACCGCATCATTTCTGCGGGTAGGTCATCTTACCGAATCACCTGCATGAAAGCTACTAAGTCTGCGTCTTGACAGGGGTTTCTCAGCTCCTCCCGTTCAACTTTCAGCAGGATGAGGAAACCGTCCGCACCGCCGCGACGGTCACGACCCAGCAGGATAGCCGCGCGAGACAGTCGGGATGAGCGAGGCAAGCAGGCTACGGAAAAACGATGCCGGCCTGCCTGATATGACGGTATACGACCCTGCAGGATGCTCAAAAAGTTCGTCCAGCGAGGCTGCAGCGAGTGAGGTAGGCTAAGGTCGAGGTCAAGCTTGAGCGAAGACCTGACTTTCTTCACCTCAGCCTCAGCCTTAACCTTCCAGTAACGCTGGCGGACTTTTTCAGCATCCTGCTAGTAGTGACGCGAGCCGGGAGTCGTTATAATCCGGCACCGACATTCCGATGGACAGACCGCACGACCCAACCTTGTGAACAACACTGACGACTCGCCCCTCACGAATACGCTGGCTCATCCTCGCCTTGCTCTTTTTCATCAGCGTCGTGACCTATATCGACCGCGTCAATATTTCAGTGACCGCGCGTCAGATGATGCCGGCCTATGGGATGACCGATCAAGAGATGGGCTGGGTCTTCTCGGCCTTCGTCGTCGGCTACGCCCTCTTTCAGATTCCCGGTGGATGGCTGGCCGATCGCTGGGGAGCCAGAGTGGTGCTCACCGTCGCGCTCCTCTGGTGGTCGATCTGCACGGCGTTGACGGCCATGGTCGCCGCATCCTCGCTCGCGAGCCTCGTCGGGATTGTCGGAGCGCTTGATGCTCGTGCGGTTCTGCCTGGGGATGGGAGAAGCCGTGGCGCTGCCTGCCTTCAATCGCGCCGTCACCAACTGGTTCCCGGCTGAGGCGCGAGGCTTCGGCATCGGGATCGCGATCGGAGGCATCGGATTAGGTTCCGCCATGACCCCGCCCATTGCCGCCTGGGTGATGGTGAACTGGGGATGGCAGACCGTGTTCTATCTCGCGAGCCTGCTTGGAATCGGGATGGGACTCCTCTGGTGGCTCCTGTCGCGCAACCATCCGCACGAACATCCCTGGGTGAATGCAGGTGAACAGGCCCTGCTCAAGCGTGAGCCGACTACCAGCCACCACCGCCGTGCCCTGGCGAACATTCAGACGGACCCCCACCATCTGGTGGCTGGTGATCAGCTACAGTTGCCTCGGCTATGTCGCCTACGTCTATCTGTCCTGGTTCTACTTGTATCTCGTGAACGTTCGAGGATTCGATGTGCTCCGCGGCGGAATCTATGCCTCGGCTCCCTTTCTTGGCCATGTTGGTTTTTTGTCCCCTGGGCGGCTGGGTGACCGATCGACTCGCGGCCCGCTACGGTCTCACCACCGGACGGGCTGTGGCCGGCATGACCGGCATGGTCCTGGCTGGGTCCGCGATTGCGCTTGGTGGCGTCGTCGATTCTCCCTTTCTGGCGATCACCAGTCTGTCATTCGGCGCGGGCTGGCTCTATTTTGCGGTCGGCGCCTACTGGGCCTCGACGACCGATCTGTCCAAAGCCCATGCAGGGACGTTGTCAGGGCTCATGAACACCGGCGCCAATATCGGCGGCGCGATTTCCCCGACCCTGACGCCATGGCTGGCCCATCAGTGGGGCTGGCCGGTCTCGTTAGGCGTGGCCGCAACCGTGGCCATCGTGGGCGGGCTCATGTGGTTCAAGATTGACCCGGGCAAGGGACTGGGCAGGACACGTTCTGAGTTGAGATTCTGAGTTGGTGGAGGATTTCACCGTAACTCCCAATCGTCAACACTCTGAACTAGCACTCAGAACTCAGAACTTCTTCGGGGCCTTGCCTCCGAAGGAACGCCCTTGCTACATTGATTAGACCATGCAATTTCAAAAAATCGATCCGCGCGTCACCATTACGACGCCGTTCGGCGAGATCAAGATCCGGTTCTACCCGGACGACGCTCCGCGTCACGTCGAGAACTTTCTCAAGCTCGCTAAGATGGGGTTTTATGATGGAACCACCTTCCATCGCGTCGTTCCCGGATTCATCATTCAGGGCGGCGATCCGCTGAGCAAGAATCCAGACCGTTCCCTGCACGGTTCTGGCAGTCCCGGCTACTGGTTGAATCCGGAAACCAGCGATCGGCCGCATAAACGGGGCGCGATCGGCATGGCCAAGGTCCCACGCGAGAGCAACAGCACGCGGGACCCCAACGATAACGGCTCGCAGTTCTATATCTGTGTCGCGGACAGCAGCGGGCTGGACCGAACCTACACCGTCTTCGGCGAGGTCTTTCGGGGCATGGAGGTGGTGGACAAGATCGTCGCCGCCGCCCGAGACGACTGCGACAATCCCCTGGAGCCGATCCCGATGACGGTGACGGTCAAAGAGTGAGAGAGGGAGCAGCCCATCCTTCTTGCTCGCAGAGCCCCCACGATAAAACAGTGGTCGTTCGATGCGCGCAGTGAAGGACAGTTTGCCTCCCTATGGAGCAGGTGAAGAATCGGAAGGGCCTCGGTTGATGTGCCCAGTGAAGCCTACTCAGTCCCGCTACCTCGAATGAGTACAGCACGAACAGGCTGCTCAAACAGACATCCAGCAAGGCCGCAGCTAACTACCGTCTACTAAGGGGTGGGTGGATGATCCAACTGCGCGCAATATTTCGACAGCGGCGCCAGCCATTACCGTACTGCGCGCCCAGCGAAGACTCCGGCTGCTTGGCTGCCGTCACAGAACCTCAGCGCGCGAAAACGCGCTTTATCCGAGCGAGGGCCTTTCAATACTCTCACTCAATTTAGGGGAGTGGCCAAGGCAGCCTTTGACTGCGCGCATCGGACGAGCACAGTTTCAGCGTGCGAGTTCTGCGAGCTCGGACGAGAGTGGTCATCGGCTGCGCCTCGGTGCAACGCGCGGCACTCAGCACAGGCCCTTCGTCGGCGCGCGTTCGCGAGCGAGAAGATCATCAGGCCCGCTCTCCTGTGATAGCGAGCTGCTATCGAATGCAGAAAATCCTTCTGCTGCGACGAGTTGATTAGCGATAGCAGGATCCTGAAGCGAGAAGGCAGTCTGATAGTACCTGCTCGCGGAATGCGCACGCTCAGAAGGTGCGCATTCGACGCGCGCACTAGAGGATCAACCAGACTACCCTTGGAAATGAAGTAGGGGCAGGAAGAAGCGCGCAGTGAAGGACCGTTGTCACTCCCTATGGAAAAGGTGAAAAATCAGAAGAGCCCAGGTCGATACGCACCAGCCTACTCAGTCACCCTGCCTCGAATGAATTAAACAAGAACAGGCCGCTCAAACAGGTCGTCCAACGAGGCCGCAACGATCTATCACTTACTAAGGGGTGGCTGGGATGATCCCAACTGCGCGCGTCCAACGAGGGCCTTCGCAGGCCGCGCGTTGCGCGAGCACGGGGATCGTCCCAGCTACCCCGCTCCTTTTTCAGCAGCCTGCCTAGAAGAAGGCCATGCTGGCATACGTCACCGTCGAGTTGAACTGATCGGTGATCCCGCGGTCGTAGCGTAACACCTGCCCACTCTCCGCCTCGATCAACCGCAGCAAGGAATAGATGGGTGAGAAGCCGGAGATCCGGCGCTGGTCCTGTTCTTTCCTGATGTAGTTGGCGAATTCTTCCGGCTGTCGCTCCTCCACCGGCTTCAACATTTCCAGGTCGAACTGCATGCAGCGATGAAAGGAGAAGTCCGTCGGAGGCGCCTTGTCTCCGTAACGCATGCCCAGATGAGCCAGCTCTCCCGCTGCGATCACGCAGTAGGCCCTGCCCGATTGCGTGAGTACCTCTCGAAGCCCGGTCAAAAACTGGTCGACCGATTGGCGAACGGTCGGATCCCCCAGGCTCGCCGCGGAGAAAGAACTCAAGATCGGGACGATGGTGAAGGGCTTCTTGCTCCCCACGACCTCCTGAAGAAACGGGAGCTGAAACTCCACGGCCTGCTCCGCTTGATGGCAGAGATCGTCTTCAAAGAAGGTCGGGAGCTTGGCCTTGAGCTGACTCAGGATCGGTTGGTCGGCGGACACGACACCGAGAGGCGTCTCGAAATCCTTATCCGTCACGGCAAACACATGGTCCAATCCGGCAGAGGCCGTGCCGATGATGACGAACAGATCCGGCTGCTCCGAATCTTGCAGCTCTTTATAGGCCCAGGCATAGATCGGCCCTGCTTGTTTCAGGTCGTAGGTCGGTGCGACGAGGCCTTTGATCTTTTTTCCCGCATGCTCTGACGGTTTGAAGTCCGGTCCTTCTTTCGACGTAAAGAAATCCGTCGATCTGTTTTTTCAATTTCGCGCCGTCTGCTTCGTACCCCCGCCCGGCAAACGACGCGCGGCGCAGCGGGCTCTGCCGATAGGCCTCCCGAGCCAGCCAGCGAGCGTCCTCAGCACGCTGACCTTCCAAGAACAGCTTCTCATTCAGGTCGGAGACCAGCTGATCCATCTTGCTGGGAACGAGAAATTCACCGAATCGTTTGAGATAGAGCGCCCCGATTTCAGCCAGCGAATGCTCGCCGTCGAAATGCTGAATGATGAAAAAATAGTTGAGCGGCAGAACGAGCTTTTCCTTACTCAGTCCCGTCGGGTCCCAGAGGACCATGTACTGCTCCTCACCTTCTTTGATCGGCGAAAATTGCAGATTGCGAAGAGCGGGATACTGTTTGGGGTCGTTCGTGGTGCTTGGTGTAGTAGTCATGAGGCTCCTTAATGGAGCGCCATTGTAACCAAGCATTTACCGAAGCTGCAACCGCTGGGCAGGTAAATTGAGGTTGCAGGTTTACGGAAGAACCTATTCTTCAGTGGGATCTCAAGCGGACTTATCCTCGGACCAGCATCCTGTGCGTCTCAGGAGGCTGCATGCTGTGGCCGGCGGGCCATCACCACCAAGGTGAGGATGGTCAATCCCAAGAGCCAGAGGCTCGGCCTGCCATAGGAGGGATCGGTGAACTCGATGAGATCGGTCAATCGCCCGATCAAGAGCGACATGCGGGCCATCACGGTGTAGCCGAAGGCCGCGCCGAACGCGATCATCAGGAAGAGGATTCCTGTCCGGGCCACGGCCTTGCCTGGCCCCGTGTGCTCGACGGAGAAGAAAAAGTAGAACAACACGGAACTGACACCGATCAGAATGATGATGGTGTTCAGACTGCTGGCCGGGTTGAGGAGGTTCAACGTAAAGGTGAGACCCTCTCCCGGCACCAGCACCATGAGCGGGCGGACCGTGTCTTCGATCTGTTTGAGGATGTAGGAGGAAATGACACGCGGGATGGCGAGCCCCGACCCGACGCCCACAATGAAGGCAAACGCATACCGCGAGAGCCAGGCGGCTTTCGGGACATAACGCGTGAGCATGAGCGTCCCGATGGCGACCGGAATCAACAGCGCCCACTCCCCGTTCTCGACGATCGGCTTCCAGATGAGGTGCACGATCACGGTGTCGTAGGTCTTGACGATGGTATAGCCGACCGACACGCCGACGTAGAGATTCTCCGCCAGCTTGAACAGCGGGTTGTCCTTATAAAGGAACGAGAAGATGAAGAGGGTCAACCCCGTCGCCACCCACGCCCCGATGATGGTTTCAAGCGGCATAGGTCCTCACGCTCCCGAGTGGCCCTGTTGTTTGGCCTGTTTTCGCAACGAGAAATAGAACAGATTGCAGATGATCACGAGCACGATGATGGCGAGATGGGTGGCCGATTGCGCATCCATGCCGGCAATGGCCCTGCCCTTCTGGCCGATGAGGGTTTCGTATTCCGCTGCGCCCCGCAAGCCGCCAATCAGGCCGTTGATCTGGCCGCTGCGCAGGAGCGGATACAATCCCGGCGCCATCACGCCGGTGCAGCCGCCGCCGAGTTCGAACTTGTACTTGTCTTTGCCGAACACGTACCAGGCTTCCACGCCGGGATTGCCGGCGCCCAGGCTGACGGCATAGCTCACATCGCGCAGGTTGGTGATGCCTTGGAGCACCGGCAGTCCCTTCGTGGGTTTGCCGTTGTAGTCGGCCGGGAACGCGCCATAGAGGTCCTGTCCCATGTTGATGATGACGGCGCTGCCGCCGGGGCTCCACCCAAGGAACACATAATCCTTCCCGCTTTCCTTGCCCATCTCGCGGGCGACCTGCGTGATGATCTGGTCAGCCAAGCCGGTGCCGGAGACCCAGAGCGTCATCGCCGATCACGCGCAGGTTCTTCCTGAAGGCATGACGCAGCAACGAAATCGATTGGGGATGCAGCTCAGGCTTCGACGCCGGATCGAAGTCCAGCGAGAGCAGAAACACGGACCCCTCAGGGAGCGACTCGATGTAGTCGTACACCCCGCGCACCTCCGGCGAAATCTTGATCGGAAGTCCGACCGGATAGAGCAGCGGCAAGAGCGTACAGAGGCCGATCACCAGGAAGATGATCCGCCGGTCGATCTTCAACATGCGTTCAGCGAAACTCACGGTCGCTCCTTCGTGCCAACGGTGCAAGCGATCAGCAATCAGCCTTCAGGCAACAGACGAACCGTCGATTCCGGAGCTGAGAGCTGACGGCTGATAGCTGATCGCTTGTCATCACTCTTTGCCCCCGCCCAGATACGACCGTTCCATGCCGAAGATAATCTTGATAGAGAGCGCGACCGTGCCGAGGCTGACGCCGATCAGGATCGCACGTCGCACTGACGCGTTCAGCACGTTCAAGATCCACTGGGACAGGTCGCCGCTGAGCGGGATGAGATATTCTCCGAGCGGGACGCGGCCCATCATGACGATCATCGCCGCAATGAGCAGCACTGCCGCCTCGCGACTCCGCGCGCGGAACGACCGATAGGCTGCCGAGGCGATGAAGAACGCGAGAATGGCGAACATCGTCCCCTGCAGCGGGACCATCATGAAGTTATAGATCCACCCGAAGGCCGTCATAGTGCCGTCGACAGCTTCCTTCCCGTTCGACCACAGGCCGACCGCAATGGTACCCAGCATGCTGACATAGAGGACGAAACTATAGCCCCAGCCCGCTTCTTTTCGCCGGATCTTAATCGCATGGACGTGGAACAGGCTGCTGACGCCTAGCACCAGCGCGAACCCGCCGATGATCTGGAGCCACTTGGTGACGGAGGTCAGCATCTGCTCCGATGCCGGGTGCGGCACATAGTATTGCGCCGCGAACACCAGTCCAGTGATGAGCGTGATCAGGAGCGGGAGCTGTCGGCGGAGAAAGATCATTTCACGTCCTTGAACACATCCAGAAATAATTGCGGCCACTGAACGTCGAGCATGACCCCGAGAGTGGCCAGGACGGTCCCGACGCCGAGGATGCCGAGGATGAGCGCCTTGCCGATGTCCTGTCCTCGTAGCGTGCCGACCTGAACCGGTTCTCTGGAGAGATAGGCGCTGGCGGCGTAGAGTTCCTCCCCGATCAAGGTATAGTCACAGGTAGTGACAAAGAACGGGAGCTGGTGATCGGAATCCGTCCCGGCAATTTGGATCGCGCCGGTGCTCGCGCCTGTTTCAGTCAACAGCAACGCCTCGGCGAAGTAGGCCCCCATAAAGAAATTCGCCGCCGGTTTTTTGCGCAGCATGATGCCGTCCACCGCCGCGGTATAGCTGAATTGATCCGACGTAATGAAGAAATTCGAATCTTCCTTGTAGAGATCGGGCTTGCCTGCTTCCAGGTAAGCTTGTTTCGTAATTTCCTGGCAGACGGCCATGGTAATCGGATCGCGGTGGGGCACGAGCAAATCGGTCTCATATGCCGCCGTGCGTTTGGCCACGCGCCCGAGAATGACCGCCGCGGCAATGGTTGAGGGATCGCTCATGTCGTGGGCACCGGTGAGGTAGAGGATCGGCTTGCCCAGCTCGGTCGCGCGGCCGATGGCCTCATCCACGGCATCGAGGCCTGGTATGCGACGTAAGAAGATCTCCCGCTTTCTGGCCGTACTGATGGCGTAGAACACGATGCCGCCGAACAGGAGCGCCAGCACGAGATTATTGATCTGATTCCAGTTCATCCAGTTCGGTTGTGGCGTGGCCTGCACCGGCTGGGCGATCCCACGATCGTCATTCAGCACGGCAGCCACGGTGATGCTGTAGGTAGTCCCGTTTTTGAGCTCGACTCCCCTCCCATTCCTCAGCGTAAGCTGGTGCTGCTCTGGTGTAGCAGGCCTCGTCCACCAGGGCCACTTGGATTCACGGACATAGTGCTGGTTCGCGGGGAACTCCGCCACGACTTTCATCGCAGCAAGATCCGGCACCGTGGTTCCCTCGCTGAGCAAGACCTGATACCTGGTCGCGGCACTATCGTAGGGAGCGGGGGACCAGACCACGGTCAGACTGCCGCCGCCATCGCTGGGGGTATCGAACGCACGAACATCTTGCGGGGGCGAGAGAGTCTTCTTCGTCTGCGCATCGGGTTGTGCGTGAGCCAAACCCTGCCAGCCAAGCATGACGGTGGCCAGGGCCAGGACCGCTCTCAGGACATTCTGTCGGAGACCCTCTGCCCTCACCGGTCAGGCCCCTTCAATCAATTCAATGTTCGCGCGCGGGATCATGGCCTTGCTGCCGTCGGCAAAGCGGACTTCCATCACGCGCACATCACTCTCGGTCGGAATCTTCTGGAGATCGGACGGCAGACTCGCGACTTCGCCGATCTTGCCAAACAACGGGTCTCGAATGATGCGAACCTGGTCGCCGATTCGGATGCCTCCCCGCTCGGGAACGGTGGCCGTGCCACGACCGTCTGATACGCCTGCGCCCTTGGGAATGATGATTTCCGGTCGAATGACGCCGGCACGAATTTGCGTGGCGCCTGAAATCGAGGCCTGTTGCCCCGCATGGGCGGAGAGGAGATTGAATGTTTTGCCGGCCATAGGGATGGTGCCGAACCCTTCGGTGAGAATCAGGGTAAAGCCGACCTGTTCCGTGCCAGTGATGGCCACACCAAGGTCATAGCCCAGGAGGGCGCGCAAATCCTTATCATGAATGCCGCCAATAACCAAGCCTGCAACCCCCACCTCTTTCGCTCGAACCAGCGCGTCAGAAGAAATGAAGGACCCGCCCACGACAACCTTGCCTTTCATGTCCGCGGTGAGGTGACGAGGTGTGAGCACTTCATCCGGCGCCGTCACCGCGATCACGATCTCGCCCCGGGTTTCACCGCCGATGCCGAAGATGCCCTGCACCAGGCTGCAATTCGTCTCGACCACGACGCCCTGTTGCGGAATCACCTCGACAATGAGCCCGTCGACATAGCCCTGCAATTCCAGTACGCGCGGCGGCTCCCGCAACAGCACCTGCCCGGTGACATTCGAGACGGATTCCACGACGCCGGTGATCGGCGAGAGGATTTCTGTCTTAAACCACTTAATGAGCGGTTTGTTCTCGGCCAGGATCTCGTCCTTCTGCACCTGGTCGCCGGCCTTCTTGATCAAATATTCGTGGATCTCGTCCGGCGCCACGCCCAATTGATTGGCGAGATTCAGGGGATAGACCTTCCCTGGCAATTCCGCACGAGCCACCGTCTGATTCGCGCGCACAGTCTCCCCGGTTGTGACCAGCACGCTGCCTGGCAGCGATAACATCCGTCGACGACGAACTACGGCCTGTTCTGTGACGGTTAAGCCTGGTGTATAGGAATGCGCCATATCTTAAAACGCTAAGTTAAAGTCGAGGTCTAGCCTTCAGCAAGGAATTTTAGCGACTCGGCTTCTCCTTAGCCTCGAGCCTTCGACCTCAAGCCTGCTTTCGGATACAGATCCACCGCCTGATACCATTTCGTCAGCGCTGCGACTCTGGCATCGTGGTCGGTCGGCAACTGCAACGGACGCCCGCGTCCGTCGAGCAAGAGTCCCACCACACCGCCTTGCACTTCTCGCGTGACCGAAACTCCTGCTCCTGCCCCGAGGTTCACATGTTTCGCCGGCTGAACCGTGATCGAGGCCTTCTGATCGCTGGCCAGTGGAATTATTCGCAGATCGCCGAACGAGAGTTGCCCCTGGTCCACTCGACCATCCGGGAAGGTAATGGCATAGTCCCCGCACCGTTCCCCGTCCTTCCCCTGCCCGATCGGCGAGACACAGGTCCCCAAGTAAACCATGCAATCACGGACGAAGACATCGGTCGCCGCCTTCTCATCGATCGTCGAGAGCACGCCGAGATGCGGCATCATGAAGATGCTATCGACTGAGAGCCTCGTCACCCCCAGCGGTTCATAGGCATCCACCATCATCAGCATCGATTGCACGCGGCGCGGCGCATGGGACAGAATCCCGCCGCTCCCGACGATCAAATCGAGCTTGAGCATGTCGATCAGGGTCTTGCCGGACTGCTGCTGTTCGAACACATCCGAGATCGTGCGCTCCTGCTGCACCCCTTTGAGCGCCGTCGCAAGGGATTTGTGATGGATCAAGGCGAGCCGGAGCGCCTCGCGGGCAATCGCATGTTCGATCTGCAGTTCGTCCAACGTCTGAGGAATCGTCGTCGGCCGGACCATCTTGTTCTTGATCCGATTGCGGAGCGACTGTTCGTCGATCGTGAACGGCACCCAGCGCATGATATTGGCGAGCCCTGCCTCCGCCAGCACGTTGGAAATACTGTACGACATCCCGAGGTTCGCGCTGACGGTCCGATTGAAGAGTCCCTCGAAGACCGAGAACACGTCCGTGGTCGCACCGCCGATATCCACCCCGATCAAGTTCAGATGCTCCCGCTTGGCGATCGTTTCCATGATCACGCCGACCGCCGCCGGCGTCGGCATGATCGGCGCACCGGCCATCTCGATCAGCTTCTTGTAGCCCGGCGCTTGCTGCATGACATGTTCGAGAAACAGGTCGTGAATCTTGTTCCGCGCGGGCGCGAGATTCTCCCGTTCCAACACCGGACGAATGTTGTCGGTCAGCACCAGCGCGGTCTTCTCGCCCAGGATGGTCTTCACTTGCGGCTGCGCGTCTTTGTTTCCCGCGTAAATCAACGGGAGCTTGTAGGTCGCCCCGAACCGGGGGCGTGGGTCCGCCGCCGAAATGTACTCCGCCATCTCGACCACATGGGTGACCGCCCCGCCGTCCGTCCCGCCGGACATCAAAATCATGTCCGGTCGCATCGTACGAATTCGCTCGATCTTTTCATGCGGCAACCGACCGTCGTTCGAGGCCAACACATCGATGACGATCGCGCCAGCCCCGAGCGCGGCCCGTTGCGCGCTTTCCCCCGTCATGTTCTGCACCACCCCGGTCACCATCATCTGCAACCCGCCGCCCGCGCTGCTGGTGGAGATGTAGATGTCGACACCAGTCTTCGCATCGCGACAGGGCGTGATGATCTTGTCACCGTCGAGGATCTTCCTGCCGGAGAGTTCCTCAATTTCCGCAATCGCGTTCAGCACCCCGCGCGTCACGTCTTCGAACGGCGCTTCCACCGTCGTCGGCGCTTCACCGCGATAGGTCTGCCGGTATTCGTCGCCGACCTTCTCAATCAAAATGGCTTTGGTCGTGGTGCTGCCACAGTCGGTAGCGACAATGACATTGCGGGGATGGGTGATCACCGGCTTGATGGGCACTGAGCTCGGCACACTCATCGAGCGGAGGCTCCTTGAGGAGCCTGGAGAGCAGACTTCGTTTCAATGAGGGTAATGAGGCGAGAGATCGTATCTCGTCGTTCAAGCAACCGAGCCACCTGTTCGACTTCCTTGGCGTTAAACGCCCATTCAACGATCGGGGTCAGGAAATACAGAGCCTGGCTGCCGAGAAAGTTCATGGGCCCAAGTGACTCGAGAAACACCGTGGCAGGAGCAGCCATGCCCCGTTTCACCACCGCATCGGCCACCCGTTCAAGCAGCGCGAGGTCATCAATTGTGAACAGCTCGGCCTTGGATTTGGTCGAAAAGGCATGGGATAGTTCCGCACGGACTCTGTCCCATTTTTCCGCCAGAGATGCCTTGGAGAAAGAAGTCATAACTGTCTGGAAAGGCAGTCAAAATCTACTTATGGAGCGGCATTATATGGAGGGGTAGGAGGAGAGTCAATGAAGGTGCGGCGCGAGGAGCTTTCTTTGCTCCCGGAGCGGCAAAGGGGATGGAGCCTGATGATTTTCTGTGCAGAGCAACTGTGCGCTCCGGGAGGAGCGGACCGATACCTCTTCAATTCTTCCGTTTCCCTATTTTACCTTCTGTCCCCTTCCAGAGCCGGACGATATTATCCTTGTGCTTCACCCAGATCAGCGTGCTAACGATCAGAGAAAAGACAAAAAACTCCTGCCTCTGCTCGTTCACGATCGCCACGACCGGAAAACACCCGAAGGCCGCCAGCGCACCACCGGATGAATAGTGCCAGATCGCTACCGCCCCCAGCCAGATCAACAACAAGAGGAGTCCGATCGAGGGCGACAGGCCCAGCACCACTCCCAAGGCTGTCGCCACACCCTTCCCTCCTTTGAAGTTCAGGAACAGTGAGAAGATATGGCCCAGGATTGCCGATAGCGCCACGAGCATGATGAATCGCTCATCGGTGAGCCAATGCATGGCAGCCCACCCCATCACCCACCCCTTGCCCATGTCGCCGATCAACGTCAGGATGCCGGCTTTCTTGCCCGACACTCGGAGCACGTTGGTGAAGCCGACATTCTTGCTCCCGACCGTGCGCGGATCTGGCAGTCCCAGCGCTTTCGACACGACCACGCCGAAGGGCACCGCGCCCAGCAGATAGCCGGCCATCGCCATCAGAACCCAGAGGAAGTCTTCGTTCATGGATTAAGGAATCAGTAAGGGAGGTGCACAAGCCCAAAGAACTAGCAAGGCCCACACAGGATGCTCAAAACGGCCGTCCAGCAAGGCCGCAGGCGAGTCGATACCGGAGGCGTACCCTCGGGGGCACGTTGAGGATTTCGATGAGCCGAGAACGAAGCTGGCGGGCGTTTTCAGCATCCTGTCAAAGCCCCTTGGCTACGACCTGCTTCCAAAAACTCCACACATACTGGCCGCCAGAAATGTAGCCCAACACCAGCGACAGATAGAGCGTGACGATACCGGCCAGGTGCAGATTCCCGAGATCAGCCAAGAACGTGCCCTCGAGGATCAACAACACAATCGCCGTCACTTGCAGCGCCATCTTGTACTTACCTGTCGTCTCAGCCGAGATCACCATCCCTTCGCCTGCGGCAATAGCGCGAATGCCCGTGACCGCAACCTCGCGCGCGATGATCAATATCGCGACCAGTGCACTCACGCGATCAATGTTGACCAGGAGAATCAAGGCGGAGAGGACCAACAACTTATCGGCGATGGGATCGAGCAGCTTCCCGAGGGTGGTCACTTGGCCGTTACGGCGAGCGAGATAGCCATCCAACAAATCGGTGACCGCTGCGATGGCAAAGACGAGGGCCGCACTGAGGGATCGATCCGGGGTCGGCGTGGCAAACAGCATCACGAAGACAGGGATCAAGAGGATGCGTGTAAGCGTAATGAAATTCGGCAGGTTGAGCGATTCCTGCCCGACCGATTTCCATACCGCCAGTACGCGATGCATCAGTGACCTATTCCGTTAAACAATGCCATGTTTGAGCAAGTCATGCAGATGTACGACCCCGATAATGCGCTTGGCATTGTCTGTGACGACGAGCGTAGTGATGGAATAGCGCTCCATCATTTCGACCGCCTTGGCTGCCAATTCATCTGCTCCAATCAATTTGGGATGGCGCGAGGCCAACGACCCCGCTGTCCCCTTAGAAAAATCCCCACCCTGCTGAACAAAACGCCGCAGGTCGCCGTCGGTAATGACCCCCACAAGTGAACCGGCTCGATCGACGACCGTGGTCATGCCGAGTTTCTTGGCCGACATTTCCAGAAGGGCTACCGAGGCTGAGACCGTTTCCTGCACCTGGGGCAATTCCACCCCGGCATGCATCACGTCCCGCACTTTCACCAGCAAACGACGTCCGAGCGTCCCTCCTGGATGGAACTGCGCAAAGTCGTGCTCCTTGAACCCGCGCTTCTCGAGCAAGGCCACGGCCAAAGCGTCGCCCATCGCGAGCGTCGCGGTCGTGCTCGCAGTCGGCGCAAGCCCCATGGGGCAAGCCTCTTCCGCGACGGACACATCCAACACGACGGCGCTATTCTTGGCCAGAGTCGAACCCTTGCGGCCGACGATCGCCACGACAGGAATCGCCATGCGCTCCATGAAGGGCAGGAGTTGCAGAATCTCCTGCGTCTCTCCGCTATTCGAAATCGCAATGAGCACATCGCCGCGCGCCAGCATGCCAAGGTCGCCATGGAGCCCTTCGGCTGGATGGAGAAAAAACGAAGGCGTCCCGGTGCTCGCCATCGTGGCGGCGATCTTCTGTCCGATCAAACCGGACTTGCCCATGCCCGAGACGACGACTTTGCCCTTGCAGACATAGAGCAGGTCCACGGCCTCCGAGAAACCGCCATCGAGACGTTGAATGAGGGCCTGGACAGCACGCGCTTCGATGTTCAGCACACGCCGGCCTACCTCGAGGCTGGTTCTGCCCTTCGGCGTCGCAGCCCGGGCGCCCTTTTGCTTGGTTACTTTCTTGGCTGTGACGCTTCGCATATTCGCATGACCCGTTCAAGCAAAGATTTGAGTAGATGGAGTGGCACCATATTGGGTCCGTCCGACAAGGCCTCGTCGGGATTGGGATGGACCTCCATGAAGAAGCCATCGACTCCCGCGCCGGCTGCCGCGCAGGCCAAGGGCTCGACGAATTCACGCTGGCCGCTGGATTTGGTTCCCCCGCCGCCAGGCAACTGCACGCTATGGGTGGCGTCAAAGACTACCGGGTAGCCGAAGCTCCGAAGGACTGGGAAGGACCTCATATCGACGACGAGATTGTTGTAGCCGAAGGACGATCCTCGTTCGGTCAGGATGATCCGCTGGTTTCCTGCCTCCTCCACTTTTTTCACCGCGTTGCCCATTTCTTGGGGCGAGAGGAACTGGCCCTTCTTTACATTTACCACTTTACCGGTGTTCGCCGCCGCGATGAGTAAGTCGGTCTGCCTGCAGAGGAACGCGGGAATCTGGAGCACGTCCACGACTTTCCCTGCCTCGGTCGCCTGTTCTTCAGTGTGGACGTCCGTCAAGACAGGAAGGCCCAGCTGATCCTTGACCTTCTTCAGCACCGCCAGGCCTTTTTCAAGACCAGGTCCGCGATACGATGTGATCGAGGTCCGGTTCGCTTTGTCGAAGGACGATTTGAAGATATAGGGCATACCCAGGGACTTGGTGATCTCAGCGATGCGCCCCGCCGTCTCCAGCACGAGCTGTTCGCTTTCGATTACACAGGGCCCGGCAATCAGAAATGGCCGATGGCCCGCGCCGACTTTGAATGAACCGATTTTGACTTCGTGCGTCATGGATTTCTTAATCATGTTTCACGTGAGATGCTCAAACCGGCTTTCCAACCAGGCCGCAGGCGAGTCGAAACCGGAGGCGTACCCTCTGGGGTACGTAGAGGATTTCGATGAGCCGAGAACGCCGTTGGAAGCTGCTTTCAGCATCTCAACCTAGAGGCCGCATTTGCGCCGCAACGCCGCTCCCACAAATCCGCTAAACAACGGATGCGGACGGTGTGGCCGCGAATTATATTCCGGATGGAACTGCGTCGCCAGGAACCAGGGGTGGTTCTTCAGTTCCACAATCTCGACAAGCCGGCCGTCCGGCGACAGCCCGCTCAGCACGAGTCCCTTGGCGAGCAATTGCTCACGGTATTCATTGTTGAATTCGTACCGGTGTCGATGGCGCTCGCGCACTTCGCTCACTCCGTACATCTTTTGGGCCAGGGTTCCCTCCCCGAGCTTACAGACATAGGACCCGAGCCGCATCGTCCCGCCCTTGTCGCTGACGGACTGCTGATCCGACATCAAATGAATGACGGGGTAGGGGGAGGCCTCGTCGAATTCCGAGCTGTTTGCGCCTGCCATCCCTGCGACGTTCCTCGCAAATTCGATCGTCGCGCACTGCATGCCCAGACACAAGCCGAGAAATGGAATCTGGTGTTCCCGTGCAAATCGAATCGAGGCGATTTTCCCTTCAATCCCGCGTGCGCCGAACCCGCCGGGAACTAAAATGCCATCGACCTCGCGCAGGATGCGCTCAGTCCCTTGCCGTTCAATCTCCTCCGATTCGATCCACTGGATGTTCACCTTCGTTTCATGGTCGATCCCGCCATGGACGAGCGATTCCGCGAGGCTCTTGTAACATTCCTTCAAACCCGCGTACTTGCCGACCAGGGCGACTGAGACTTCATGCTTGGGATGCTTGATCTTCTGGACCATCGCGTCCCATTCGCGCAGGTTCGGCGGACCGGTCTCGAGATGAAGCAGGCGCACGATCAGCTCGTCCAGCCCTTCCTTCCGGAACACGATCGGCACTTCATAGATCGTATCCACATCCTTAGCCGTGATCACCGCGTCCTTTTCGACGTTGCAGAACATCGCGATCTTGCCCTTGAGTTCCGGCGGGAGGTACCGATCGGTCCGGCAGAGGAGGATATGCGGCTGAATACCGATCTCCCGGAGCTTGTTGACGGAGTGCTGTGTCGGTTTGGTCTTCAGCTCACCTGCTGCCCCGATGTAAGGCACCAGCGTGAGATGGACATAGAGCACGTTCTCGCGGCCTACGTCGTAGGGCATCTGGCGAATCGCTTCGAGGAATGGCAAGCTCTCGATGTCGCCGACCGTGCCGCCGATCTCCACGATCGTGACGTCCATCCCCTGGGAGATGCGCATGATGCACTGTTTGATCTCGTCGGTGACGTGGGGCACCACCTGCACCGTCCCGCCGAGGTAGTCGCCGCGACGTTCTTTCGTGATGACCGAATGGTAGATCCTGCCGGTCGTGTAGTTATTTTCCTTGGTGAGGGTCAGGGACGTGTACCGTTCATAGTGGCCGAGGTCCAGGTCTGTTTCCGCACCGTCGTCCGTCACGTAGACTTCCCCATGTTGATAGGGATTCATCGTGCCGGGATCGACATTGATGTAGGGATCGAGCTTGAGGAACGTGATCTTCAACCCTCGACTCTCGAGCAGGTTGCCGATCGAGGCCGAGGCGAGTCCTTTCCCCAGAGAGGAGACCACTCCGCCTGTGACAAAAATAAACTTGCTCATCGTTGCCCCCATCTTGTCGAATCGTCTAATTCTGACACGCATGCCACCATTTACCTGGAAGGGGCTGCCTTCAGCAGGCCAGACTCGCGCTTGATGACGTCACACTGCTGGAGCTTCTCCGCCACCGATTCGACATCTTCCGGCGTATCCACCCGCAAGGAAGCATGTGTGGTTTCCCAGACTTTGATGGCAATCCCGTGCTCCAACGCACGCAACTGCTCGAGCTTTTCCGCCTCCTCCAATTTTCCGGTCGGAAGGGAGGCCAGCTTCAGCAAGATGTCGCGCCGGTACATGTACAGACCCAGGTGGATGTAATGCAACCCTTTGACGGCCCTGCGGCTGGCGTCGTCCCGCACCAACGGAATCGGTGCGCGCGAGAAATAGAGCGCGTTGCCGAGCTGGTCCGTGACCACCTTCACCACCGAGGGATTGTGGACATCCTCCGTCGAATCGATCGTGCGCTTCAGCGTGCCCATTCCTACGCCGCTCTTGATGAAGGGATCAATGAGGTCCGCCAACAAGTCCGGCTGCAGCGGGATCTCATCTCCTTGTAGATTCAAAAAATAGTTTCCGCCGAACATGCGCGCCACCCCGGCGACTCGATCGGTGCCTGTCCGATAGTCACCGGCCATCATCACGGCGCGCCCGCCGAATCCTTCCACGGCCTGTTTGATCCGTTCGTCATCGGTGGCGACCAGGACCTCCGTCACAACACGACAGGCCGCCGCTTGTTCATACACATGCTGGATCATGGGCTTCCGACCCAGCATGACGAGGGGTTTGCCTGGAAAGCGCGACGACCCGTACCGGGCCGGAATCACCACCGTCACGGATGCCGCAGCCTTAGTCATGGCCGAGGGCCTCCGAGAGCTGCTGTGCCGACAGGGTCGCGGTGCCGACCATGCCCACCACAATGCCCGCAGCGTAGTTGGCCAGTGCCGCCGCATCTCTCATCGAGGCACCGGTCGACAGCGCGAGGGCCAACGTCCCGACCACGGTATCGCCTGCGCCGGTGACGTCGTAGACCTGACGGGCCTGTGTAGGAATGTGCCAGGAGACGCCGTCTCCCTCGTACAAACTCATTCCTTTTTCGCCACGCGTAATGAGCACTGCTTGGCATCCCAAACGTTGTCGGATGATCGCGCCTGCCTCGTTGCTGGCCTGATCGTCATCGCCGTGCACACCGGCGGCTTGTGTCGCTTCAAGGTGGTTCGGCGTGATGACCGTCGCCCCTTTGTAGTAGCTGAAGTGTTCAACTTTCGGATCGACGACGAGGGGTATCCCGCGAAGTGCGGCAAGCCGCGTGAGATCCGACATCAAGGTGGCGCTCACCACTCCCTTGGCATAGTCCGACACCACGAGACAGGACAGATCCCGTAACCGCGATTCAACGTAGCGGAGAATCCGCCGTTGCATTGCCGGCTTGAGTTCAGCGCGTCGCTCCACGTCGTACCGCACGATCTGCTGATTATGGGCAATGACGCGGGACTTTCTCGTGGTCGGCCGGTCCTGGTCGATCACCACCCCTCCGCGCCCTGAACGGGTTGCTCCCAACTCTTTGAGGAGCATCCGGCCTGATTCGTCAGAACCGATGACGCCGCAGAGATCCGCTTTCCCTCCCAAGGCCAGAATGTTATTGAAGACATTGGCGGCGCCGCCGAGCCTCAAGGATTCAGAATCGACATGGACCACCGGGACCGGGGCTTCCGGCGAAATGCGGCTCACACGGCCCCAGATAAAATGATCGAGAATGAGGTCGCCGATGACGAGCACCGAGGCTTGCGGGAACCGCGATATGTACTGCCGGAGCACTTTAGGGGATGCCGCACCCCCGCCATGAGCCCCGGAGCCCGTCGCCTGGCGCGTTGTTTTACCTATTGGATGGCTTTGCCGAATCGATCCCATCTCACCCACTCCGTCCATTGACCTTGTCCGCTCCACGACCAGTAAATACGGAAGGCCTTGCCGCGGATTTTTTCCTCGCGCACGAAACCCCAAAACCGGCTGTCCAGGCTTTGGTCGCGATTGTCGCCCATCACGAAGTAGGCGCCCTCCGGCACGGTCACCGGCCCGAAATTGTCGCGCGGATTGATGGTGCCATCGATGATCCCAGGGTCGATCCGTTGAGTGAACAGTTTATCATCGAGCACAATCCCATTGACAAGGATGGCTTTGTTGCGAACCTGTACGGTATCGCCAGGCCCCCCCACGATGCGTTTGATGAAATCCTTTTCCTCGTCTTCGGGAAACCGGAACACGATCACGTCTCCTCGCTGCGGCTTGCCGAATTCGATGAGCGCCTGGGAGGCGTAACAATTGACGGGAGGAAAGGTCGCTTGGAATTTGCACTGGCTGGGCCATTGGATGCCATAGGACAACTTGCTGACCAGGATATGATCCCCGATTAACAAGGTGGGGATCATCGAGCCGGAAGGAATCTTGAAGGCTTGAACGACAAACACCCGGATCGCGAAGGCCAGAAGCATCGCCACAACAATGGCTTCCGCGTACTCGCGAAAGAGCGATTTCCTGCCAAGCTGTGACCGCGTCGACGGTTCGTCGAACACCGCAGGCGCTCCCGCAGCATCCGCTCGCCCCTCTTGGGTTGCGGAGGTAAGGTCGTCCGATGAGGGACGATTCGTCTCCCCACTCATTCATCACCGACTTTCAAGATCGCGAGGAATGCCTCTTGCGGCACTTCCACGTTCCCCACTGATTTCATACGCTTCTTTCCTTCCTTCTGTTTCTCGAGGAGCTTGCGTTTCCGCGTGATATCTCCGCCGTAGCATTTCGCCAGGACGTTCTTCTTCATGGCCCCGATCGTCTCACGGGCGATGATCTTGCTTCCGATCGCCGCTTGGATGGCGATCTCGTACATCTGCCGGGGAATGAGCTCCTTCATTTTCTCGGCAAGTTGACGCCCGCGCTGCACAGAACGATCTTTATGGGTGATAAATGATAACGCATCGACCGCCTCGCCGTTCAAGAGAATATCGAGCCGCACGAGATCGGACTCGCGATAACCGAGCAGCTCATAGTCGAGCGAGGCATAGCCCTGCGTGCGAGACTTGAGCTTATCGTAAAAATCGAGGATGACTTCGTTGAGCGGCATTTCGTAACTGATCGTCACCCGCGTCGGATCGAGAAAGTGAATGCTCCGCTGAATGCCTCGGCGCTCCTGACACAGCTTGAGAATGGCTCCCATGTACCGTTCGGGAGTAATGACCGACGCCAGAATGAACGGCTCTTCAAAAGAATCGATACTGCTGGGAGGAGGGAGCTGTGACGGATTATTGACCTCCAGCACCTCGCCCTTGGTCGTCAATACACGATAGACGACGGTCGGCGCAGTGGTGAGGAGCGTCAGGTTATATTCACGTTCGAGCCTCTCCTGGATGATTTCCATATGCAGGAGACCCAGGAAGCCGCATCGAAACCCGAATCCCAAAGCGAGCGACGTCTCCGGCTCGTAGACGAATGAGGAGTCGTTCAACCGCAGCTTGACCAGCGCATCGCGCAGATCTTCGTACCGGGCGGTGTCGGTGGGATAGAGCCCGCAGAACACCAATGGCTTCACTTCTTTATACCCGGGGAAGGGCGCGCTTGTCGGCGACAGCGCATCCGTGAGGGTATCGCCGATTTTGACGTCTGCGACTTCTCTCATGTTCGCGCAGAGGTACCCGACTTCGCCGGTCAACAGCTCGGTCTTTTTGGTTCGTTTCGGGGTGAATTGGCCGACTTCCATCACTTCGAACGTCCGGTTGTTCGACATAACCGTGATCTTCATTCCTGGCCGCAGGGCTCCATCCACAACTCTCGTCAGCACGATCACGCCCTGATAGTTATCAAACCAGGAGTCAAAGATGAGCGCTTTGAGCGGTGCCTGAGGATCGCCAGACGGTGCGGGAATCCGCGCAATGACCGCCTCCAGCACCTCTTGTACGCCCTTTCCCTCTTTGGCACTGATCGGCAGTGCATTGGTCGCATCCAGCATCAGTACATCGGCAATCGACTGCTTGGTGCCTTCCAGATCGGCGCTCGCGAGATCGATCTTATTGATGACCGGAATAATCGTGAGGTTATTGGCCATCGCCAGATTCACATTGGCAATAGTCTGAGCCTGTACTCCCTGCGTCGCATCGACAAGTAAGAGCGCACCTTCGCAAGCAGCCAGGCTCCGCGAGACTTCATAGGTAAAGTCAACGTGACCCGGCGTATCGATCAAATGCAAGGCATATGTCTTCCCATCCTTGGCCTTATAGCGGACCGCGACCGCGTGGGCCTTGATCGTGATTCCGCGTTCACGCTCCAGGTCCATCGCGTCGAGAATCTGGTCTTTCGATTCTCGGGCCGTGACAGCGCCCGTGGCTTCCAGGAACCGGTCAGCGAGGGTTGATTTGCCGTGATCGATATGGGCGATAATCGAGAAATTGCGTATGAGGCTTTGCAAATCCTAACTCATTTCCCAATAAAATCGGTTTATTATAGTTACTGGCCCCCAGGTTGTCAAAGCAATCACCCCCTCGTATAATCCGCGCCGCGCACTGATTTCTCGTTGGCTCCTGCGATCTGTCCTCCACACCTGTTTCTTGCGTACTCGTATGACCACAGCCAAGAAAAATCGCACGACCACACTCACTAATTGGGACCGGACCTACCTCTGGCATCCCTTCACACAGATGCAGGAATGGGAGCAGGAGGAGCCGCTCATTATCGAGCGGGGGAGAGGGCCCTACCTGATCGATACGGAAGGGAAGAGGTATCTCGACGGGATCTCCTCCGTCTGGGTGAATCTGCATGGGCATCGCCATCCTTCACTCGACCGTGCCATGAAGAACCAGTTGGACCGCCTCGCCCACTCCACCTTGCTCGGACTCTCCAATCCACCGGCGATTCAGCTCGCGCGTGAACTCATTCGGATCGCGCCCAAAGGCCTGAAACGCGTGTTTTATTCCGACAATGGATCAACGGCAGTCGAAGTGGCGCTCAAAATGGCGGTCCAATACTGGCAGCAACGACGTCCTGAGGCCGGCCCCAAACACACCTTTCTTCATTTGAAGCTGGCCTATCACGGCGATACCATTGGCGCAGTCAGCGTGGGCAACATCGAGCTCTTCCATTCACGATTCAAGGCACTGCTATTCCCCACCCTCGAAGCCGACCCTCCCTATTGCTATCGCTGCCCGCTCAATCTGACCTACCCTTCATGCCATATGGCCTGCCTCGATCCGATTGAACGGATCCTCAAAGAGCGTCACCGTGAACTGGCCGGCTTCATCATCGAGCCACTCGTACAAGCCGCCGCAGGCATGATCACAGCCCCACCCGGCTACTTAAAGAAAGTGCGTGAGCTCTGCACGCGCTACGACGTGTTGCTCATCGCTGATGAAGTGGCCACCGGCTTCGGCCGGACCGGCAAGATGTTCGCCTGCCAGCATGAGGGGGTGACGCCGGACTTGATGGCGATCAGCAAAGGCCTGACCGGTGGCTACATGCCGTTGGCCGCCACTCTGACCACCGAGGAGATCTACAATGCGTTTCTCGGAACATACGAAGACTTTAAAACATTCTTCCACGGTCACAGCTATACCGGCAATCCGCTCGGCTGCGCTGTGGCGCTGGCCAACCTCGAGGTGTTCAGGAAAGAGAAGACGCTCGCTCGACTGCAACCCAAAATCAAGACGATGGCGCGACTCCTTGAGCCACTCTGGCAACTGCCCCATGTGGGTGACATCCGGCAACGGGGATTCATGGCGGCCATCGAATTGGTGGCGGATAAGCAGACACGGAAACCCTACCCCCTCGAAGCTCGAATGGGCCATCGAGTTACAGCGGAGGCGAGACGCCGCGGTCTCCTACTCAGACCCCTGGGACACATCATGGTGCTGATGCCGCCCCTCTCGACCGATGACAGGACACTCACTCGCATGGTGGCGATTCTGCATCAGTCGATTGCGACAGTCACGTCACCCCCCGCGCTCAAGTAAGTCTGACGGCTTCTTTCCTGCCAAGGTGGAGCAACAATGCGGCACTGGACTCTTTCAGAAAAATCTCTAGCTGGCCATTACTATTGATCAATGCATGGGGCATATGCGCATCCCCTTCATGATAGCTCCCGACGAGTCCGTCGATCGTGTGGCCGGCGATGCGGATCAACGGGTTGGGTCGCTTCATGACTTCTCGAATTTCCTTCACGTGGTCAGTGGTCAGGTTGGAAATAAGATTGCCGAATCGATCAACGAGGACGATTTCTCCAACCAAGGCCATCGATTCCCATTTCGGCTTCGAGATCGTGAAGGTCTTGCAGTCGTTGACGAGTCGCCCGAAGGATGTGAAGGGCTGTTGCCTGGTCAGCCATGCCGCGGCCGGGGCGAAGAGATCGCGTCCATCGAAGGTGTGGCCTGGTGATGTCAGCCGATAGTCCTCATTCTCAATCGCACGCACTTCCATCTCGCTGTTGTCGGCGAGGATGTGCGTCAAGAGTCCGTTGTCAGGAGCTAGAAAGAAATACCGCTCGCTCTGTGCGATGAGGGGGCGCCGCGCGCTGCCGACGCCGGGATCGACGACGGCCACATGCACGGTGCCTTCAGGAAAATGTCGATAGCAGGATTTGAGAAAATAGGCCGCTTCGTCGACTGCATGAGGAGCGATGTGGTGGGATAGATCGACGATAGTAGCCTGGGGATTGATCGTGAGGATCACCCCCTTCATGCTCGCCACGAAAGAGTCCCGATCGCCGAAATCGGTCAACAGCGTGATGAGCCCCGAAGGTTGCGGCATGCTAGCCCGCATTATTCATGACGGTTCGTCGCGAAATCGCGCAGTCGCCCAGCGAGACAGGCGCGCGGAGCTGCAAGGCGGGGCTCTGCCACGCCCGGGAGTTCCGAAGGGGGTGCGCCCCCTTCGTGGGGATTCTACAAGGGGGCTGGCCCCCTTGTAAGAGTGGGCGAGGCAGGCTCCAGAGCCGAGCCCGCGAGGGAGAGAGGCATACTTGAAACAGTATGTTGACCGACCGAGCGGCGAGCCCGCCTGCCTGGGCGCGTGCCAACCGCGTCCAGGCTTGTCGCAGCGGCGAATCCGCGATTGCAGCAGAAGTGTTCATGAGTAATGCGGGCTATAGCTCCTCGAAGCGAATCTCCACCACTTCGTATTCGACCATCTTGACCGGCGTCTTGACCTCGACGAAATCGCCGACTCGCTTGCCGATCAGCGCCTTGCCGACCGGAGACTGAATCGAGATGCGGTTCACTTTCATATCGGCTTCATCCTGTCCCACCAGCGTATACTCTCGTTTCGACTGCGACTCCTGTTCAATCACGAGCACCGTGGCGCCAAACACGATGGTGTCGGAGATGCGCCCGGCCGTTTCGATGATGCGGGCGTCGGCCAGCTTCGACTGCAGTTCTACAATGCGCGACTCGATGAATCCCTGCCGTTCTTTGGCGGCATCGTATTCTGCATTTTCGCTCAAATCGCCATGGGCGCGGGCTTCAGCAATGGCTTCGATATTCTTGGCACGCTCGACTTTGCGCAAACGATCGAGCTCTGCTTTGAGCGCCTCGTGCCCCTTCCTCGTGATCGGTGTCGGCATGGTTTGTGGCGTCCCCTATGAGTGGTGGTGATATTCCTGCAGTGATCGAATGGTGAGCTGTTTCTTGAGTATCGCTTCAATGCCCATGACCGCCGCTCGTGCCCCCCGTATGGTCGTATAGTAGGCCAGCCCTTTGTTCAGGGCCTCCCGGCGGATCGACAATGAATCAGCATGTGAGGCCGCGGTGCGCACGGTGTTCACGACCAAGGCCACCTGCCCGTTCTTGATATGGTCGACGACATGCGGACGACCTTCCTTGACCTTGTGCACGGTTTCCGCATGGACTCCATGGTCACGCAAATATGCCGCCGTTCCACTCGTGGCTTGAACGGAAAACCCCAGCCGCTGGAGCTGTTGCACGACTTCCAAAGCCGCCGGACGATCGGTCTCCTTCACGCTGATGAATGCCGTGCCTCCCTTCGGCAACGGCGCACCGGCTCCTGCTTGAGATTTCGCGAAGGCCCATCCAAAATCCTGGTCGATGCCCATCACTTCCCCGGTGGACTTCATCTCCGGACCCAGGAGGACGTCCACTCCCGGGAACTTATTAAAGGGAAAGACGGATTCTTTCACGGACAAGTGAGCGGGGCTAGGGGCTTCGATCAACCCCAGCTCCGGAAGGGTCTTGCCCACCATGGTCTTCATGGCCAGCTTGGCCAGCGGCACACCGATGGCTTTGCTGACGAACGGCACGGTGCGCGAGCCTCGAGGATTGACCTCCAGCACATAGATCGTGTCGTCTTTGATGGCAAATTGCGCATTCATCAGGCCGATCACGCCAAGCTCGAGAGCCAACGCCTTCATTTGCCGACGAATCTCTTCGACCACGCTCTGACCGAGGGAATAGGGCGGCAACGAACAGGCCGAGTCCCCCGAATGGACTCCGGCTTCCTCGATATGTTCCATGATCCCGGCCACCACGACGTTCGTCCCATCTGAAATGGCGTCGGCATCGACTTCAATCGCATCCGACAGATACTTGTCGATCAGCACGGGATGTTTCGGCGAGGCTTTGACCGCCGATCCCATATACTCCAGCAAGCCGGACTCATCGTAGACGATCTGCATGGATCGCCCGCCTAACACATACGAAGGCCGCACCATGACCGGATAGCTGATCTGCGAGGCGATCCGAAGGGCCTCGTCTACGGATCTGGCCATGCCACTCTCCGCTTGGCGAAGCCCGAGCTTATTCAAGAGGTCGCGGAATCGTTCTCGATCTTCCGCCCGATCGATCGCCTCGGGACTCGTGCCCAAAATTCGCACTCCGGCCTTGGACAAAGGCAGCGCGAGCTTGAGGGGCGTCTGCCCGCCGAACTGTAACACGACTCCCAACGGCTGTTCACGCTCCACGATGTTGAGGACGTCTTCCTCAGTCAACGGCTCAAAATAGAGTCGGTCCGAGGTGTCATAGTCTGTGCTCACCGTTTCGGGGTTGCAATTCACCATGATCGATTCGATACCCTCTTCGCGAAGCGCCATGGCCGCATGAACACAACAGTAGTCGAATTCGATCCCCTGCCCGATACGATTCGGCCCCCCGCCGAGGATGATTACTTTCTTCCGGTCTGTCGGGCGTGCCTCACATTCGCTTCCATATGTCGAATAGAGATACGGGGTATGAGCTTCAAACTCTGCAGCGCAGGTGTCGACTCGTTTATAAGTCACCCCTCGTCTACCCTGGCCGGCCCGGGTCCGCTGCTTCCGGACCGAGACTGAGGTCACGCCGGTGAGCTGTGCGATTCGATCGTCTGAAAAACCAAGTTCCTTGGCCTGCCACAGAAGCGATTCCTCAAGCGCAGCTGGTTTCTTTCCCGCCTGGCTGACCAGTAACGCTTCAAATCGCATCAGCTCTCGGATCTGCTCCAAAAACCAGGGATCGATCTTCGTAAGGGCAAACAGGTCGTCATTAGACAGGCCGAGACGCATGCCATCCGCCATGTGCCATAGACGTTCCGCAATCGGGGTCCGCAGTTGTTGGCGTACCCGTTCCAACGCCTGTTGCCGATCGAATCCTTCGGGAATGCCGCAGTCCAACCCCTCCCTCGAGGAGAGCCCGTTCATGTTCAACTCCAGCGAGCGAATCGCCTTCTGCAAGGCCTCTTTAAAGGTCCGCCCGATGGCCATCACTTCACCCACCGATTTCATCTGCGTCGTAAGGGTCGGATCGGCCCCTCGAAACTTCTGGAAGGCGAAGCGAGGAATCTTCACTACCACATAGTCGATCGTGGGTTCGAATGAGGCTTTTGTCACACCGGTGATGTCATTGGTAATTTCATCCAACGTGTAGCCCACGGCAAGCTTCGCGGCAATCTTGGCGATCGGAAACCCCGTCGCTTTCGACGCAAGCGCGGAACTCCTCGACACACGCGGGTTCATTTCGATGACCACCATGTCGCCGTTCTTGGGATCCAAGCCGAATTGGACGTTCGATCCGCCGGTATCGACGCCGATCTCACGCATGATCCGGACCGCGGCATCCCGCATGCGCTGATACTCTTTGTCCGAGAGCGTCATGGCCGGCGCGACCGTGATGCTGTCACCCGTATGCACACCCATCGGGTCCAGGTTTTCGATCGGACAGACAATGACGACATTGTCCTTGAGATCCCGCATCACCTCAAGTTCGTATTCTTTCCACCCGATAACCGATTCCTCAATCAGAACTTGGCTGACCGGACTCATGGCCAATGCCCAATCGATCAGCTTCTCGAACTCTTCCCGGTTGTAGGCGATGTTCCCGCCGGTCCCGCCCATGGTGAACGACGGGCCGAATGATCGCCGGAAATCCGATCTGTTCGAGGATCCTGATGGCTTCTTCACGGTGATGTGCCGTGCCGCTGGCTGGCACTCGCAACCCGATTCGCTGCATCGCATGTTTGAAGGCTTCGCGATCCTCGGCCTTATGAATCGCCTCGGCGGACGCGCCGATCAACTTGACTCCGTATTTTTCGAGCGTCCCCCGCTTGACCAATTCCATCGTCGCATTCAACGCGGTCTGTCCTCCCATGGTCGGGAGCAGGGCATCGGGACGTTCTCGCTCGATCACTTTCTCAACAACCTCAACCGTGATCGGCTCCACATAGGTCCGATCCGCCAACTCAGGATCGGTCATGATCGTCGCCGGGTTACTGTTGATGAGGATCACCCGGTAGCCTTCTTCTTTCAGTGCTTTGCAGGCCTGCGTGCCGGAATAGTCGAACTCGCAGGCCTGACCGATCACGATCGGCCCGGACCCGATCAACAAAATGGACTTGATATCTGTTCGCCTTGGCACGGAAACCTCGTTTCAGCGTTAACTGGTTTGTGGCATCGGCCCGATCGTCGGCTGGTATGGCGCGGGGGCCGGAGGCGCTGCCCCACCGCCCGGGCCGTGATAGTACCGGAGCGCCTCGGGCAGCCAGGCTTCGATCTGATTGATACGTGTCAAATCGGACGGATGGGTGGAAAGAAACTCAGGTATTGCCTGTTGCGAGCGAAAGCAGACCTTGCCAATCATCTGCCTCGGACAGCCGCTCATGCGCTCCCAAAACGGCACGGCTTCACGCGGATCGTACCCGGCCTGCGCCATCAATCGAAGTCCGATGTAGTCGGCTTCTGATTCTTGTTTCCGATTGAAGGGCAACGACACATTGACCCCGTACGCCCCCAACAAGCCCTGGATCGCACCGGGATTGGCATGTCCGGATGCCGCCGCACCCAATGCGCCCAATTGCGCAATTTGGTCCAAGATGCTCCGGCTCATCCGCTCCACCCCGTGACGCTGCAACGCATGCGCGACCTCATGACCCATCACCGTTGCCAATCCAGCATCGTCTTTCGTAGTTTTGAGAATCCCGGTGAAGATGGCAACCTTCCCACCAGGGAGCGCGAACGCATTGACCATCTTGTCGTCTTGAATGACCGCGAACTCCCACTGATACTCGGGCTTATTGGCTGCTTCAGCGATTTTTCGTCCCACGCGATGCACCAACTCATTCACTTCTGGGTTGTCACTGAGAGGCGCGGCCCGCAACACCTCGCGATATGCGCTCAATCCGAATTGCAGTTCCTGCTCTTCGGAGAAAAAGATTACCTGGTCGCGGGCTGTTCCCGGCGCGCGATAGCAACCGGTAAGGCTGCCGAACAGACTCAGGGCAGCCCCGACCCCAAGGGCCTTGCAGAGGCTCATCGCCCCATGGGCGCCCAATGCCAGCATCGCCCGGCGTCCGATCTGCGTCGTTAACGCTCGCTCGATTGAGTTTGCGTCGCAACGGAGCCTGTTATCAGAGACACGTGCCATGACATCCTATGGCATCCAGAGATACATGAACTGTGGCGTTCCACCCCGGACCATCGACAGCAAATCCAAATTCGCTAACCCAGTGATGCCCGAGCTCGTCCCGAACAGGCGTGAATAGATATTATTTTGATATTCTCCCCGACGCCCATAGGTCACGACCCGCGCCTCCGTTAGACCCGCTTTCTTCTTGGCCATTTCGATCGCGTCATCAAGATACCCGATCTCGTCGATCAAACCTGCCGCCTTGGCCTGATCTCCGGAATAGATCCGTCCATCGGCTAGCTTCTTGATTTGCTCAGGCGACAGATTAGGACGCCCCTCCTGTACCACTGTCAGGAACCGTTGATAGAACGAGTCAATCACGCTTTGAAAGATTCCCCGCTCCTCTGGCGTCATGACCCGAAAGGGTGAGCCCATGTCCTTGCGGGGGCCGGACGTGATGGCGTTGGCTTCGACACCCACTTTTTCGAGCAATCCCCTGGCATTGACGGTCAGCATGATGACGCCGATACTGCCTGTCACAGTCGAGGGATGGACCAAAACACTGTCCGCCGCCATGGCCAGGTAGTAGCCCCCTGACGCCGCCACATCCATCATCGAGGCAATCACGGGAACCTTCCTCTTGGTTTTGAAGTCCCGTAACTCGTGATACAGGATGTCCGATGCGGTCACGGTTCCTCCCGGACTGTTGATTCGAACGACCACGGCTTTGACCTTGTCGTCCTTCGAGGCCCTCGTCAGCTCTTCCCTGAACGTGGCCAACATGTTGGGCTGCGGAATGATGCCGTCTTTATCTTGCGAGCTAATCACCCCCGACAGATCGAGCAACAGCACTTTTCCATCGCCCGTGCCGCTGAGCTGCACTTCCTGCACCGGCCCCGCTGGCTCGATAAGATTGACCGTGATGCAACTGGATTGCAGAAACAGAACTGCGAGGAGGCAGAGCCGACCAAACATCGCGTAAAGTCTATGCATGCCGTTTCTCCATCAACTGAATAAACTCGGTGAATAAATAGCCCGAGTCATGGGGTCCGGGAGACGCCTCCGGGTGATACTGCACCGAAAACACCGGACGATCAACACAGGCCAATCCTTCGTTCGAGTGATCGTTCAGACTCATATGAGTCACCGCGACCTTTCCGAACGCCGTATCTATGACGGGCGGTCGATCCGGAATTGCGGTGATCGAGTTGGTTACTTGTACCGCGAAATTGTGGTTCTGCGAGGTGATCTCGACTTGTCTCGTACGGAGGTCCATGACAGGATGGTTCGCCCCATGATGGCCGAACTTCAACTTATAAGTCTTGAGCCCCAGCGCGAGGCCGAGAATCTGGTGTCCTAAACAAATGCCGAAGACCGGATGGCGTCCGATCAGTTGCCGCACCGCCTCGATCGCATACGGCACTCCCTCCGGATCCCCCGGACCGTTCGACAGGAAGACGCCATCTGGCTTGAGGGCTTCAACCTGCGTCGCGGTGGTTGAGGCCGGGACGACGGTCACGTCACAGCCCACATCCACGAGTTGGCGAAGAATATTCAGTTTCACCCCGAAATCATAGGCGACGACATGCCAGCGTCTGTTCGCAACGACACGAGTCTTGGTCGCCGACCGGGCGAACCCACTCGCCCGATCCTTCCGCCCACTGGTACGCCTTCTCGCAGGTAACGGTTGTCGCCAGATCACGGCCCATGATGCTGGGGGCCTTCCTCGCCTTCTCAACGGCTCGGCGACCATCCACCTCGATATGGGTAATCAGGCCCTGCTGTGAACCATGTTCGCGCAAGTGGCGAGTGAGGGCCCTGGTATCCATCCCCTCGATGGCGACGATCTTCGCCTCCTGCAAATAGTCTTGTAACTGTTGTCGGCTGCGCCAGTTGCTGGCGAGTACACTCGCCTCTTTGACGATAAATCCTTCGGCCCAGACCCGCCGCGACTCGACATCCTCCGGTGTCATCCCGTAGTTTCCAATGTGGGGACAGGTCATCGTGATGATCTGTCCTTTGTACGAGGGATCGGTCAAGACTTCCTGATAGCCGGTCATAGCCGTGTTAAACACGACTTCGCCAACTGTTTCCCCTTCGTATCCGAGGGCACGGCCCTCGAAGAGCGTGCCATCTGCCAATGCCAATAATGCTTTTTTCACGTAAGCACTCCGTCCCGATACAGCGACCGTTTGACCTTGATTCCGGTCAGTAGGATTCCCAGCACAAGATTCACCATGTATAGCGACCGGACCGGCATATGGATGCGGAAAAATGCATCGAAAGCTGCCTTCCTCGCCGCTTCCTCTTTCACCGCGAAGGCCTGAGCTTGGAGCGACGCAGCCTGTGGATGCAGCCACAGAATAATGATTCCGGCAATCACCGTCATCCCTACCAACAACGCCATCTCGCCCCGGCTGACCGCCACCAACTGATCGCCACTCCACCAACGATACCACGATCCGGCACACAAGACCGCCAGCGCCCCGATCACGAAATGATTATAGCCCTCAAACGCTCGCGTCAGAAAAAATCCACCTGTATCCTGCCCGCCGAACGTATTGAAGACTGCTGGAATGACCGCTCCGATGAGCACCAGCAACCCGCCGACCCATACTCCCAGTGCCAGCCATTCAAGGGTCAGGCAACAAACCAGGCCCCATCGGGATTGACGCTGCACCGCGCTATCCCGCCGCCTGGCTGGCCTCAAATACTACCCGGCCACCCACGATGGTCGTCCTCACCCGCCCCTTCACCTTCCATCCGGCAAACGGCGTGTTTCGGCTCTTTGAGAAAAACCTGGCCGGATCGACTTCCCACTGTTCCTGCTGATCGACAATCGTCACATCGGCATCGGCCCCGACAGCCAATGTGCCTTTGGCCAATCCAAACACCTTCGCCGGAGCCGTACTCAACTTATCGACAGCCGACTCCAACGACAAGACCCCTTCATCGACCAACGCGAAAGTCAACGGCAGCGCCGTTTCCAGTCCGACGATGCCGAACGGCGCTTCCGCAAAACCCAGTTGTTTTTCCTGAGTGGCATGCGGCGCATGATCCGTGGCGATAACATCAATCGTGCCGTCGCGGAGACCTTCCTTAATCGCTTGCACGTCCTTCCATGTCCTGAGCGGGGGATTCATTTTGGCATAGGTGTTGTATCCTCGAACCACTTCCTCCGTGATGGTAAAGTGATGGGGGCAGGCTTCGGCCGTTACTTTTAGCCCGCGGGACTTAGCCTCTCGCACCATCCGGGCCGATCCCTCTGTGCTGATATGGGCCAGATGCAGCCGCGCCCCGGTCAGTTCCGCCAAGGCGACATTACGAGCCACCATCACATCTTCCGCCGCAGACGGCATCCCGGGGAGCCCCAATTCGGTCGAGATGACCCCTTCATTCATACAGCCCCCCTCGGCAAGATGCAGATCTTCGCAATGATCGACCACCGGAACGTCGAAGGCCAGAGCGTACTCCATCGCTCGCCGCATGACCAGGCTGTTCATCACCGGCTTCCCGTCATCGGAAATGGCGACACAGCCGGCACGTCGCAAGTCGCCGATCTCCGCCAACTCCTTCCCTTCCGAGCCTTTCGTGATCGCTCCGATCGGAAACACATTCGCCAGCCCGGCCGACTTCGCACGATCGAGCATGAACTCCGTAATCGCTTGGTTATCATTCACGGGATTCGTATTTGGCATGCAACAGACCGAGGTGAAGCCACCGGCCACCGCCGCAGCTGCTCCGCTCTGGATCGACTCTTTGTATTCGAAGCCCGGCTCCCGGAAATGGACGTGGAGATCGACAAAACCTGGGAGGACCAGTCGTCCCCTGGCGTCAATCTTCGTAGCTCCCGCGGGAACCTTGAGATTAGGCCCCACCGCGACAACCCGGCCCTCATCGATCAGCACATCGGCCACGCCATTGAACCGCCCCGGATCGATCACGTGCCCGCCTGCAATGTGAATAGTCACGATTCAGTTCGCTCCTGACATGAGATAGAGAATACCCATGCGAACGGCCACGCCATTCGCGACCTGATCCAGAATCACTGACGACAAACTATCGGCCACCTCCGGAGCAATCTCGACCCCGCGATTGATCGGCCCTGGATGCATTACAATCGCCCCGGGATCGGCCAACTTGACCCGCTCGGCCGTCAACCCATAGAGCCGCGTATATTCGCGGATGGTCGGAAACAGCGCAATCCCCTGCCGTTCCAGCTGCAATCGCAACATCATGATGACCTGCACGCCGCGCAGCGCCTCGTCGAGATTGTAGTAGACGCGCACACCCAGCTTATCCAACCCAGAGGGCATCATCGTCGGCGGCCCCGCCACCCGAACCTCCGCTCCCAACTTGACCAACGCGTGAATGTTCGAACGCGCCACACGGCTATGGGCGACATCTCCGACGATCGCCACCCGAAGCCCCTCGAACGACAAGCCCCGTTCGCGAATGGTATAGAGATCCAGGAGGCCTTGCGTCGGATGCTCATGCCACCCGTCTCCTGCATTGATCACAGAAGACTTCACCCCGCGGGCTAGGGCCTCGGCCGCACCGGCCGAGGGATGTCGCAAGACAATAATGTCCGCCTGCATCGCCTCGATATTGCGCGCGGTATCGAGCAACGTTTCCCCTTTGACCACGCTGCTCGACGACGGCGAAAAGTTGATCACATCTGCGCTCAGCCGTTTCGCCGCCAACTCGAATGACGTGCGTGTCCTGGTACTGGGCTCAAAGAACAGATTGACCACGGTGCGGCCCCGCAGTGCCGGGACCTTCTTGATATCCCGACCGCTCACTTCCTTGAACGAATCGGCCGTCTGTAAAATTAACCCGATCTCATCCACCGACAAAGGGGCTAGGCTCAAGAGGTCTTTGCGTTTGAGACTCATCGTTCCCTCCACCTTAGCCCGCATGATTCATGAACGCTTCTGCTGCAATCGCCGATCGACTGCGACGACGAGGCCTGCGGCCAGAGGCAGGGCTCGCCCTCAGCCCCTCACGGAACTGCTCGAGTACGCTCGGGTCCTCGGGCTCCGCGCGCCGGTCTCGCAACGCGGCTTCTATGCGATTTCGCGACGAACCGTCATGAATTATGCGGGCTAGGCCTTGAAGATCACCACCCGATCATCTTCGCCTTCCTCTTCCAAGAGCACCTGGATCTTTTCTTCCCGTGACGTCGGAATATTTTTCCCGATGTACGTCGCCTTGATCGGCAGCTGACGATGGCCTCGGTCGACCAAGACGGCAAGTTGAATTTCTGCCGGTCGCCCCAGATCGATCAACCCATCCATCGCCGCGCGAATGGTTCGACCCGTAAACAACACGTCATCGACCAACACAATGAACTTGTCGGAAATATCAAACGGGACCGACGTCTTGCGGAGAATCGGCTGCTCCTTCCGTAAGGAGAGGTCGTCCCGATAGAGAGTAATATCAAGTTCGCCGATCGGCACCGAGGCCGCTTCAATCTCTTGGATACGCCTCACCAGTCGATGGGCCAGATGCACCCCGCCGGTTCGAATCCCGACCAACGCCAGAGCCGCTACGTTTTTATTCCGTTCGAGAATTTCATGGGCAATACGGGTGACCGCCCGCGCAATGTCTCCCGCGTCCATCACCAGCCGTTCCTGTGGTCGATCCTGTGGAGTGGTGCTCATGGTCTTGATTCCGCGCATAAAAAAACCCTCTCATCGAGATCCGACGAGAAGGTTTGGGGGTGTCGACGGAGACAAACTTGATTGAAGCCCACGGGCACTCCTTGCTCACCTCGCGGGATGAGCATTAAAGGTTCCCTCATCTTACTTAGGCCGGATGAATTCTGTCAAGCCGCAAGGCGAGACTCGTGGTCCCCTCTCCACAACACTCGTGCGTCTTTTGTCTTTGGACCAGATGGACGATCGGATGGAAACCATCTCGGTGAAGAGGTCACCCGCGGGGCTTGAGTTCTTCTAATGTGAACTGTTTCGGGAGGAGCACCGGTACCACGATGCCGATGGGATCACCCCGCCTGATGGTCGTCGGCTTGGTCAATTGCAATAGAAAGTTGGCGGTGAAGGCGTCATAGTCAGGGAGCCAGTCGTACACATTCGGCGTGCGTTTATACTCTTGAGTCTTAATCCCCTCCCACACAAAAAACGTCCGTTCTGGATAGTGATAGAAGTGGTTGGGCACGTCTTTCATCATCAGTCCCACCTGCTTGGGATAGTAAAACCGAATACCGCAGCAGAGCTTGGGATACCCGCTGTTCAAGATCAAATCGACATAGGTTCCTGAAAACGACTTGTAGCCGAGGATCCGCTCTTCCGGCAAGATCGGCGGCGCTTGCCACTTGACCCCATCAGCCGTTCGGCGAATCTTGCAGTCCGCCGGAGACCGAATGAGCCAGCCGTATTGGCCCACTGTTCGCACTGGTCCACAATCGTCGGGGATCACTTTGTAACCTTCCACCGCCACCGTCCGCTGTTCGTTCAGCGACATCCCGGACAACAACGGCCGATGCGGCATGAAGTCGAGCTTCAGTCGCTCCGGCGCGATGGCAGTCGAATACTCCCGTTCCCAATAGATGACGATCTTGTCGGTGTGCTCCTCGCTTGCAACCTGTTCTGGAGTCGGATCGCTCATCTTGACAACCGTAATCGATCTGGGACAACCAGTGCAACCACGTTAGACCTTCTTCATGTGAAACAATGTCAGACCGGCCTTCAGTCTTGCTTTCGGCAGGATCGTGCGATGCATTCGAAACGTGGGAAGCTGTTCGACCAGTTCTTCCCAACAGACATGGAGGCCATGAGACGAACCAAGCCGGCCCAGCTGTGCGGGACCGATGACGAACGCATTGCCTCCTCCCCGAAGAGTTTGGCTGATGTCCTTCATGCGTTCGGCCAGGCTGGCCGGTAGGTCCCCCCTGTCATAGGGTACCCAGTGGTAGACCAAATCATAGGAGTGCGGAGCTTCCCGATCATACTGCCCTCGGTCCGACAGGAATCGAATGTGTGAGAGCCAGTCCCACCGCTGTAACTCAGCACAGACGGTCCAGAGTTGTTGTGCTTGCTTTTGCGCAAAGGCCGGCTGCCGGACGAGCACGGTATAGTCTCTCGGCTGATCAAACATGATGCAGGTCGCAATCACAGCATCGCCATTGTCGATGAGGACGCGCTTGGCATGCGAAAGGACCGCGCCGATTTCCCGATCCTGTTCGCCAAGATCTTGTAAGTAATCGGCCACGAAGGGTTGCGCCGCGCACTCACCGATTTCGGATTCGTCTTCCGGATAGAGCAACACCGCCCCGAAAGCGTCGGCAGGAGGGATAGCCGGAACTCCCTGGACAAAGACTGACCGCCAGTCGACCGGGCTTATGGCCACTGGCTCACCAGACCGTTCCAGACTCCCTTGCGGCAGGGGCACGGCCAACAAGGTCTTACGATCTCGATCCTTCAGGACGACATGCGCTCCGGCAATCTCTGCGCTCCGATCGCAGGGGACAAATCGACGGCCTTTCGGGCTCATATAGGACAGCCCGGAGGAATCTGACGCCACCGTCACCTTGTGCAATAAGCGGCCTTGGAGGGTAAGGCAGGCCCCCGCGCGCTGATCGAAATATCGAGTCGGCATGGTACCAGCCGGCAGCCAGATGACTTGATTGGACCGTTCGGGATTCATGAAGAGGGTGAACGGGTTATTTCCCCCGGGCGCCTGCGGGGTAAAGAAGCTACTAAACAAGCGGAAGGCTGCTTCCGACGGATAGGTGGGAATACCTCGGTATTGCAAGGGTCGGGGAGTTGCGTTCCCCTCATTCTGATCGTCGTAGAGTCCGCGAATCAGTTCAAAGACCGCAGACCCGGTTCCCGGCAACAGTGACTTAAAGAGTTCGACGACCGGGAGAAAATCGATAGAGGGCCAGCTCATCGCCCCCATACAGGACATGAAGCTGGCTCGCTCGAAATCCCCGTCCTGAATCACATAGAAGGCATCTTTCCTCTGGCGGATCGTCGCTTTGCCCGTCGGCCCGATCAAGAGATCTTCATCCCGATAGAAAAATCGGACTTCCTCGATCGGGACCCGAAGCGCCTGCGCGGCCATCGCGCGCAAATCGTCGGCTGTGAGCCGTTGCCAGCCAGGTTTACTGGCGAGATCGAGGCTGGTTTCATTCACCAATCCAGCCGGCTTCAACCCGACCCATTGCCCCCAATCTAAACGTATCCGAGCGCGGCGGAGGATTACATTGCCTGTGGCATCGGTCCCCCACTCGCATTCATGTAACGGGTTTCCTTCTGGATCGGTCGCCAGAAAGCGGCGACCATCCGGGCGGTAGAAGACAAGATGCCCGGTGGCCTGGCGGACAACTCGCCCGCCCGCCTGTTCGAGATCCTGTGCGAAGGGAAGATTGGTTGAAAAGCGAAGATGACCGGAGGTTGTCAATGCGGCACGACGTGGATCGGAGGACATCTACTCGCGGACTTGCCCGCTCCCCAACACGATAAACTTGAAGCAGGTCAATTCTTCCAGCCCCATCGGGCCTCGGGCATGGATGCGGGACGTACTGATCCCGATTTCTGCTCCCAGCCCGAACTGATAACCATCGTTCAACCTGGTCGAGGCGTTCACCAACACCGCGCTGGCGTCAACCTCGCGCAGAAACCGCATGGCCTTCGGATAGTCGGATGTCACGATGGCTTCCGTATGGTGTGAGCCATACTTGGCAATATGTTCCATCGCCTCATCGACGTTCTTCACCACTTTCACCGCCACGGTGAGATCGAGAAATTCTTTTCCGAAATCTTCGTCGCTCGCTGGTTTGGCCGACGATGACAGCTGACAGGTTTTCTGGCACCCGCGGACCTCGACCTTGGCTTCCACCAACTTATCAATGAATGGGGCGAGCCAGTTACGCGCAATGCCCTGATGAACCAAAAGAGTCTCCACCGCATTACAAGTCGACGGCCGCTGCACCTTCGCGTTGAAACAGATCCGCTCCGCCATGGCCGGATCGGCATCCGCATCGACATAGATATGACACACGCCGGCGTCGTGTTTGATGACAGGGATCGTGGCATGCTCAGTGACGACGCGCATCAGCGATTCGCCGCCGCGCGGGATGATCAGATCAATGTAGCGATCTTGCTTGAGCAGAAGCGGAACCAGCTCACGATCGGGCCGCGCGACAAAGCTGATCGCCCCGGCCGGGACACCGGCTTTCTCTGCCGCCTCTGACAATACCGTCGCAATCGCCGTATTCGAATGGATCGCCTCGCTCCCTCCCCGCAGCACGCAGGCGTTCCCGGACTTCAAACAAAGCGCGGCGGAATCGGCCGTGACGTTCGGGCGGGACTCATAAATAATTCCAATGACGCCAATCGGAACCCGCACACGCCCCACCTGCATCCCGTTCGGCCTTGTCCACATCTTCGGCATGGCACCGAGTGGATCAGGGAGCGCTGCCACCTCGCGCAAGCCTGCCGCCATCTCGACGATCCTCTCGGACGTCAGACGCAGCCGATCCGCCATTGCCTGTTTCTCCGGCTCAGTCCCGAAGGCCTCCAGATCCAGTTCATTCGCGGCGAGCAGCGCATCCTTCTGCTCTTCCAGCGCCTCTGCCATCGCGAGAAGGGCCCGGTTCTTCACTGCAGTCGAGAGAGTAGCCAGCCGACCAGCGGCACGTTTGGCTCGCGTGACCAATTCATCGACATACTCTGGAATCGGTATGGGCGCAACCTCTTCCACGCCCGTCGATTCGATGGGTTCGACCGACACTTCCGCCTGGTTTCTTTGGTCAGACAGCATAAGAAAAGACTCTTACCTCATGACGTTAGGACAGGGACAGGATACAGCGGGAGTTTCAACGCGGTCAAGGCGGCCATTGTGGGCCGTTTACCCTTCGGATTGACGCAAGATCGCGACATATCACGCCAACGACGAGGCTAAATCACTTTTTTGAAGTATTCGATCGTGCGAAGGAGGGCATCCTCGAGCCGTACTTGGGGTTCCCATTTCAGGAGCGCGCGCGCCCGGGAGATATCGGGCCGTCTGACTTTTGGATCATCGGCCGGCAGCGGATGATGGGTGATTTGGCTCGATGAACTGGTGAGTTTCAATACCAATTTCGCGATCTCCAAGACGGTCAACTCACGCGGGTTTCCGATATTCACGGGTTCATGCATGCTGGATCCGTTCTCGGCCACTTCCTGCCTGAGAAGAAATTTTCGGTCCGTCCGTTGCTCGATCGTCTTGTCTGAGTCCAGCATAAGCAATGATGTTATGCCGCGGACCAGGTCATCGACATAGCAGAAGCTCCTGGTCTGGGACCCATCGCCGAATACGCTGAGCGGCTTTCCCTGGAGCGCTTGAACGATAAAGTTGGAGACGACCCGGCCATCGTGCGGCCGCATGCGGGGGCCGAACGTATTAAAGATACGCACAATCCTGGTATCGACCGCATGATAGCGGTGATAGGCCATCGTGATGGCTTCTGCAAATCGCTTGGCCTCGTCGTACACGCCACGGGGGCTGATGGGGTTGACGTTGCCCCAATAGGATTCAGGCTGAGGATTCACGAGCGGGTCCCCATAGACTTCCGACGTGCTGGCCAAGAGGAACCTCGCGCCCTTCGCCTTGGCTAGTCCTAGAGCCTTATGCGTACCCAAGGCCCCGACCTTCAGCGTCGCAATTGGATACTCCATATAGTCTTGCGGACTGGCGGGCGAAGCAAAATGCATCACGGCATCGAGTGGACCTTCGACATGGAGGTAGTCGCAGACATCGTATTTAATAAAGGAGAACCGCTCATGCCCGAGTAAGTGGGCGAGGTTGTCCATCCGTCCGGTGACGAGGTTGTCCATGCAGATCACGGAATGTCCGGCCTGCAGCAGCAAATCGGAGAGATGACTCCCGAGAAACCCGGCTCCGCCTGTAATAAGAATACGCATACGATGATTCCTCTTTTACGCTTCTCTCATCGCGAATGCCATAAGATTTACCAGAATCGATAGGGAAAGCCGGCAGGAGTTACGGATTCACGGTCGGCTGCCCCTGAGTTGGCTGGGCAACTGGAACGGTTCCGCCAGGAGTTATCGGCGATCCCGGCGTTGCTGGCGCCACAGGACTGGGTGCAGTCCCTTGTGGCACGATCGGAGCTGATGAGGGATTCGGGTGCTGGAAGATCCAATCATGATAGGTGGCACGTCCCTCGAAATGCCGGACATCAGGGGGAAAATCGTGCTGCCGGAATGGCTTCGCGTGGCTCTTGCTCCGAACCCCCATGATGCCGCCTGTCGGCGCCCGAAGATATTCCCATTCTCCATGCCCCATGGGGTCAAGATAGACCTTGCGCAAGAAGGGTTTGGGTAATCTCGTGAGATCGGCCAATGTCTGGGGGTAGACCTCTCCCGGCATCACGCGGCCTGCCTTGATCGTCGCGGAATAGAATGCGAGGGCATTCTGAATCTCTATCCCTTTGGCCAAGAGATCCGCCTCAAGCTCCCGCTGGACGATGACCTTCCATTGTTTCGCTGCAGCGGTCGTAGCAATACCGATGAGTACGATCGCGAACATGAGCATGAGGTAGGTCACCCCTCGCTCGTTCATGCTGTAATGCCGGCGGCTCATGAGCATTGAAATGCTAGCAGGCTTCGGAAAGACTATTGTGATCACGCCAGAACTTCATGGTCCGCACATCGTGGGACAACAGGAGAACACTCCCGCAGGATGCTCAAAAAGACCTGAATTCTCACCCGCCCAACCCCGGCGCGCCAAGACGCGCCGTTCCGCGGGCAAGGCCGCAGCGAGCGAAGAGGCGAGGCGTACGCTTCGGTACGTTGAGCCTCTGAGCGATGCGAGAACGACGCTGGCGGGCTTTTTCAGCATCCTGCTAAGGCTGTAGCGGTGCTTCTTCGGAGAGCATCACCGTATATTCCACTCGTGACTGGCGGTCTTGCAACGTTACACTCTCTTGCGTGATAGCCTTCACCACGACGTGATCTTCTACAGTTTCTCCGGTCCTGACGACATGGAGGTCGTCATTCTTCGTGAGCACGGCCAGTTCACCATTTTTCCGAAACCCCTCCTCCATTCGCACAAACCCGAGATAGTGGAATTGCGCCAATCCGTCGAGAACCACTTGTCGGTGCAGTGCCTGCTCCGACCCGGAATCGAGGCGCTGGCTGGTTTGCGCGAGCAGCCCCCGAGTCATCAGGGCGAGGCGATGCAAAGATATTGCGTGGTGTCGTGAAGGTCATCTCTCGTTGAGTCCGAGCTGCTGCAAGGAGATCGAGGTGCACGTGCAACCCATCAACTGTTCCACGGGGGGCCCGGGGCGTGGAGGCAGGGCCACTCACATTCGTCAGCGGCACACGCACAGGCGGTTCAATGGTCAGCCATTCCCAGGCAAGAATCCCACCCCAGAGCAGACCAAGAGTGGCCAATGCCGCCGCCTTCTTTTGATTCATCGTCATCGTATCTAGACGCTACTGAACCGTGGCCTTACCGGACTCGCCACGAAGGTACGTGGCGATCTTAATGTTGAAGGTCAACGTCTGGTCCTGCTGAGCGCCCGAGCGCACAAGCTCCAAGTCCTCGATGTACACCAGTTCCTCGGCCGTCTCCACGTCATAGAGAAACCGGCGAAGATCCTCGTAACGACCGGTCATCGTGCCCTGAAGCACACCCTTACTCGTATTGGCTACCGGCGTGGGTTCAGTCTTGTAGGAGAGCGCCGGGAGGATGACACGATTACGCTTCGCCTCCTCAGTAATGCCCAGCGCCAAGGGAGCAAAATCCCGCTCAACCGGCAAGACCGACCAGACCTGCGCAAGATCCTTCCGCGCTTTCTGAGCCTCCTTATGGCGACTGAAGCTCTTGACGGGCTTGATTCCATCCCGACTCTAATTTCGCCCGACTCTGCTCGGTCCCATCGATCCCAACGGTGCGGACCGCCCATAAGACTCCGGCCAACAGCAACACCAACGCAAGCCATGGAATCAAGATCCCGTAGGGTTTTCGCAACTGCTGGAGGATGAAATCCATCATGACGCTCTATACAACTGGCTGCCGATAACGCAGCGTGAGGTCGAACTCGACCAAGCCATCTGGCCCCACCCGATGCTGGCCCAGCACAGGGTCGCGGAAGATGGCGTGGTCTTGCAATCTGACAGTCAATGACGTCACATCTTCGACCGTCACAGCTAACCCTGTGATGTGTACGACCGCGCTCCCGGGATCCAGGCGTATACTCTTAATCGACACATGCTGGGGGATTGCCGCTTCAAGAGCGGACAGAAACTGTGTCCAGGAAAAATTCCGTTTTGTGAGCAACTGGTTCGCTAAACTGACTTCAGCCGGCAGCTGCTGCAATGAAGGCCCGGAAAGATCAATGCCTTCCTTTTGGGCCTCGGCTAAGAGCTGATGATCTTGCATGCGAACATGATCGAGGCGCGCTTGCAAGTCGTGCCGGTCGCCCATCGTCATCACGGTCTGGCTCACCGCCCAGAGGATTGAGACACCTAAGATCCCACTGAGCGTAACCAGCAGCAAGCGAGTTGGCGCGACATACCAGCGGTAGCGGCTACTCAGATCAATGTGAAAATACCGCGCCCCTCCTGGCTTCATCTGGAAACTGTTCGCCCTGCCGGCGATGGCACGAAGGAATGCCCGTCCAGGTATCATCATCTACATTACCCCCGCCACGACAGGGAGCGTCGCCCATGACGTACTGCCCCCATCATGAGTCCACCCCAACCGTTCGACAGCCTCCCAATCCAGTCTCTCAGTCGACAGGCCGAGTTCGCTGTTCAGCGCCTGTTCAAGCGTCGGAAATGGGCGATCGCTGGCAAAGACAATCTTCGTCACGTTCAGGCCGGGATGATGCTCACGGCAGGCACGAAGAGACGCCGCACATTCCACGACAATTCTGTCGATCAGGTCTTCACCAGAGTCTTCTTCACCCTGCAAACCATCGGCGCTCAACAGCTTGGTCCGAACAAAAACCAATCGGCCTTCCTGCATGACGAAGCAGGTCAACCCGCCGTCCGATACGCTGACCCAGAGTAAATCACGGCCCAACCCTTTCCGGGCACCTTCAGCTTTCAGCCAGAGATTAAACAGACGAAAGCTGGTCACACCGACTTCCTGCGGAAGCAACCCGACCGATTCACAGAGGGACTCGTATTGCTTCAAGATGGCTTCTTGAATCGCCACGACAAGGACCGCATGGGAACGCTCGTCTCCCGCGCCCTGTGAGGGGAACCCTTGCCAGACAATCTTGGCCCCGGCCAGGGGCAACAGCTGTTCCTGCCCCAGGCGCCAGCGAATCAGCGCCTCTTGCTCTTCCGCCCGCGCCGGAAGTTGTTCCAGCTGTAATACTGTCGCGCGCACCGACAGATCTGGCAACAACAACACGATCGGGCGCGGGATGGCAGACAGCCATACACGCCCTGCGAACCGGAGATCTCGACTTGGCCCTGCCAGTGACCGAAGACGACTTTCTACCGCAGACATGTCTGTCAGATTCAGATCCATAGGAGACAGCTTGATGGCCCCGGTCGGTGTCGGCGAGAGGACACAGCGGTAGCGATAACGCCCCCGCCAGGTGCGGACGGCTTCTCCCCAGGCGAGGGCCTGCGCTCCTATTTTCAAGCAGTGCCGAGGACGACCAGTGGTAAGCCCCCACATCACTTATCCTTCCTCGCTAAACGTCACTCGATTGATCTCGCGCAAAGTGGTGGAACCTTCCAGCACCTTTCTGAGGGCGGACTGCCGCAAGGTGATCATCCCGCCGGTCACCGCACGATAGCGGATCTCGGACAAGGGACGCTCGGCAAGAATCATTTCTTTGATTTCATCGTTCAGATCCAGAAATTCCGTGATGCATTTTCGTCCGCGATACCCGGTGCCATGGCACTCCTGGCATCCTTTCCCTTCATAAAACGGAACATCCTTATATTCCTCGAAATCGAGGCCGGATTCTTCCGCCAGCACTTTGTCGAGCTTGACCTCTACTCGACAGGCAAGACACACCATTCGAACAAGCCGTTGCGCCAACACACAATTCAGCGCAGCCAAAAAGTTGTAGGCATCGATTCCCATTGAGGCAAATCGTCCGATAACATCAAACACGTTGTTTGCGTGCACCGTCGTCAAGACTAAGTGGCCGGTGAGCGACGATTGGATGGCTATTTGTGCAGTCTCTCCATCGCGGATCTCACCGACCATGATCTTGTCAGGGTCATGTCGCAAGATGGATCGAAGCCCCCGCGCGAAGGTCAGGCCTTTCTTCTCATTCACGGGAATTTGCACGACCCCCGACAGCTGATATTCGACCGGATCTTCGATCGTGATCAGCTTGTTGTCCTTGATATTCATCTCCGTAATCGCCGCGTACAGCGTCGTCGTCTTTCCACTTCCGGTCGGACCGGTCACCAGCACCATGCCATAGGGCCGCGTGATCGCGCGCCGAAAACGCTTAAGATCTTCCTCATTGAACCCCAGTCGTTCCAACCGCAATGTCGAGACACCCGTGGTGATCGCCTCGCGGTCGAGAATACGAATGACGACGGATTCACCGAACACACTCGGGAGGATTGAGACACGAAAATCGACGGTCTTTCGCTCCAGCCGCATCCGAAAGCTTCCATCTTGCGGCACCCGCCGCTCCGCAATGTCCAGATCCGACATGACTTTCAGCCGCGAGACCAACGGCGCATGGAGGCGGATATCGAGCGGCTCCATCGCCGGAACGAGAATTCCATCAACCCGCAATTTCACCTTGGTGGCACGATCGGCGGCTTCAATGTGAATATCGCTGGCCCGACGCTGCATCGCGCTCAGGAGGATCGAATCCAGCAGTTTAACCGCAGGACTTTGATCCTCTCCCGTGTGATCGATCGTGAGAACTTCCTCTCCCCGCTCGTCCTCCTTCACCAACACGGATCGATACTCAGCCTCAAGCTCCCGAAGGGCTTGACTGGAGCCTTCACTGCGTTCCAATGCCGCCAGGATCGCACTTCTCGGGCTCACCACCAGGTCCAACGGACGCTCCAAGAGCAGCTCCAACTCATCCAGTGCCAGGAGATTCTGCGGATCGGAGATGGCAATGGTCAGGCGGCCTTGGTCTTCTGTAATCGGTATAAAAGGATGCCGCTGCATGAGTTTCACCGACATGGATTCATAGAACGATTGGTCGACCCGGAATTCCGTCAGAAGATCACAGGGCAAGTCATACTGGGCCGCCAGCGCACGGGCCAGCTGATCCTCAGAGAGAAGCCCCTCGCTCACCAAGGTCTGACCGAGGGTTGCCGTCACGCCACCCAGTCGGCTGAGCAGTTGGTCGAGAGTCTGTTTCGGCAGAATCCCCAGCCGAACGAGAACATCCGCCAGCGTTTGTCGGGTCACAGTCCGTGCCATAGCTTCTTAATTACTCCTCAACCCATGAGTGCAAACCGGATCGCGCGATTACGGCATACAGCGCTATACCGTTCCAGCCATTTGAAACACCGGCAGATACATGATAATGACGATCGCACCAACTAAGACCCCCATAATCAGAAGCATCACCGGTTCAATCCACGTCGTCAATTGCGTGAGCCGGAGATCCAGGTCTCCTTCATAGAATTCAGCCACGTCATTCAACATCGTGGGCAACGATCCGGTTTCCTCCCCGACCGACAACATCTCCACTGCCAATTTTGGAAATACTTTGGGGCGATCAAGTGCGGCTGCCAGGGTCGTCCCTTCGCGGATTTCCTCGACCGCACGCGCAACTCCGACCGACACATACCGATTGGAGATGGCGCCCCGTGCAATGGACAACGCATCCACAAGCGGGGTGCCTCCCGCAAGGATCGTCGCGAGGGTGCGTGTGAGCTGGACCGTATAATGCTTCACGAAAATCGGTCCCAAGACGGGCAGGCTCATTAACAGCCGATCCACGGCGAGCCGCCCCGTCGGTGTCGAATAGTACGCACGACCTGCGAGCCCAAGAACGGCAAGCCCCACGAATCCAGGAAGCACGTAGGCTTTGCCCCCCGTCACCAAATCAAGCAACAGTTGCGTGGCAGCCGGTAAGGATTTCGACGTCTCCGCATAGACTGACACGAACGTCGGCACGACGTACGTCAACAGAAACCCGATGACGGCAATCCCGACAAGCACGAGAAAACCAGGATACGCAAGCGCTTTTGAGACCTTCTGACGAAGCCCGATCATCTGCTTCAGGTAGGCAATGTATCGCTGCAGCACCTCGGCCACATTTCCCGATTGTTCTCCGGCTTTGATCGTCGCGATATACAATTCTGAAAAATGGATCGGGTATTTTGCCAGCGCTTCCGAAGCCGACGCCCCTCCACGAATATCTTGACGGACCATCCGCAAGGCCTGCTGAAATCCTGTATGGTTGGCTCGCTCGATCAAGAGATCCCACACCCGTAACACGGGAAGGCCGGCTTTCACGAGGGCGAGCAGCTCTTGATTGAACACCAAGAATTCCCGCAGCGGGAGCTTTCCAAACGCCTGCAACCCGAGACCAAAACCGCTTGTGGCCGCACCCCGTCGCTGCAACCGAAAGACGAGAAAGCCCTGCCCCTCCAGTTTGGCCCGGACAAGATGTTCTTCCTCTCCCTCAATCTGTCCATCGAGGGTTGAGCCATCAGGGCGGGCCACTCTGTAAGCAAATACAGGCATGGTAAGACGTGCAAGAATATCAGGCGGATAACAGGAATGTAGGCTTAAGGCCTTGACGCGACCTTGTCGGCTCCGCCCCCAGACATAGGCCGACCGTTTGGTAACCACAGGGCCTGACCAATTTCAATCCTGTTGTCGGTCAATTGATTGAGCGTCCGCAGATGTTCCACATTGACGCGATACTTCTGCGCGATGCTCCAGAGCGTATCACCAGGTTTCACGGAAACATATTGAGTTGGAGCCTTCTGGTACTCAACCTCTGACGAGGGCTCACGATTGGCTGGCACCTTGCCTGATAGCTGCCGGGGTCGCCACCATCCGAGGCGTCTCCAGATATTCTGAGGGCTGACTTCCTTGTGCGGGAACCTGCATCGCCTTCTGGCCTTTGCGTATCGCACCGCTGGACGGGAGTGGGGTGGCCTCCTGTCCGTCACTAGCAGAGCCCGATCCCCCCCTTCTCGAGAGCTGCTTCTGGAGCTGTTTCATCTGGCCTTGCAATTGAAGACTGCTTCGGGACACGCGCTCCCGCTCTGTCCGAGCTGCGGCTAGTTCCTCCCGCTGCAACTCGATCACCTGCCGTGCTTCGATGACCCGTCGTTCCGCCTCCCTGACCCGCCCTTCAAGCTGCGCTCGAGCGACCTGAGCTTCTGCCAATTCCCTGCGCCGCGCCTCGATGTCAGCCCGCAACTCTGCTACCGTCCGCTGAGCATCTCGCACCGACGCCTTTAATGTATCTGTGGTCAGCTCAAGATCGACCACCTCCGGCTCACGCATCGGCTCGAGTTCGCCGCAACCCACAAACAGGGCTGAAGCGAAGCCGATCGCGCACAGGGCTCCCACCCGCACTGTCGGAAGGTATGCGCGAGCCGTTCGGACTGAAATGTTTGTCAAACTACCATGAGCATCATGCATGGATATCGCTACCAACGGTTATATGGTGTCCCATCCGTCCCCACAAACTCGGCTCCTGAAAAAACGTCGACTACCCCATTCTCGACAGGATCCGTAATCTCTTGCCATGTGGTCGTGGCACCGGTGAAGGGATCCTTTGGGAGTCCCCGGAGATACCCGGCGGCCACCAATGCCGACAGAGACGGAGGATACTTTCCCTGGTCTGCCTTGTGCTGATCCAGCACATCGCGAAGTGTCGAGAGATCCTGACGCAACGCAGCCTCTTTGGCCTTCACGACCGACGATTGGTATGAGGGCACCGCCAAGGTAGCGAGAATGCCGATAATCGATACGACGATCATCAGCTCGATCAGGGTGAAACCATCTGAGCCCCGTGCTCCACGCTTACCAATCTCGATACTTCGTTCCATCTAATGCCAGGTCCTGACTCTGAGTCATGACGTCGTAGACGTCCTCCCCGCACCATCTTAATGCGTTCGGCGCATCTTTATAACATCGGAACAACCAATCAGCCTTACCGGTCAGGGGATCAATGGGAAGACTCCTCAGATAGCGCTTCGTCGTCGTGCCCCTGACCGTCGCTTCTTCACTGGTGAGCTTGATCCCCAACAGCATATCCAGCGACTTCGGATAACCGTAGAGACTCGTCACGTCTTTGCACGTGAGCTTGTTCTTCATGCAGGCGGGCCCCAATAATGTGTCGCCGTCGCGATTCCACTCCAGCTTAAATGTGTCGATGGCAGCCCGCATGATCCTCAAATGCTGCCGCAGTTCTATTTCGTGAGTCCGTTTCGCCGACAGGCGGCTGAGCGGCATAGCGACAGAAGCGAGGACCATCACAATTGTCAGCGTGATCAGGAGTTCCAAGAGGGTCACGCCTGACTCTTTCACCGGACCCTCACGATACCTTTTCCTTCTTGGGACGATGCCGTGGATGTTTCCGCGGCGGAATCCACCAACCCCACACGCACAGGAGACACACCAGGCGCCTTGGCGAAGAAGGTAACCGTTACGGTCCGCCCGCCTGCCTGTCTCGCTGATGGTGCGACTTTGAAGGCAACCGTTCCCGCTGGCGTTTCCGGGCTGCTAGACGCCTGCTCGCCTGTGCCGGCTGGCTGTATGACTTCACCATTCAGGAGCGTTCTGAGTTCCAGCACCTTTGGATCATACTGAAGCTGAAATACGCCTTCCGTCGTGGGACGAAGACGTTCGTCATTGATGGCAAGCTTAAATTCTTTTCCCATTTGAACCACCGACTCGTCTGGCCTGATCGAGGCTACCGCTCCTACCGAAGCCAATGGGATGAGCGACGCTGCAGCGGCCTTCCCTGCCGTTCCCCCTTTCGCCGTTTCCCCCGACGAGGAGAACCCCGCACCGGAAACCCCACCTCCCATCATGGAAATCTTCTTGCCCTGCGGGGTATACAGCGGGCTCGTGGCAAAGGTTGAATCCGTCCCTGACCAGAACACCTGCTTACTGAGCCCGGGAGGAGTCATGCCTTGAATGATGTGCGGCGTGATCGTCAGGATTACCTCGGTGGTGACCCGTTGGGTTTGAAAAGAACTCAAGAGATTGCCGATGAAGGGGAGATCGCCGATCCATGGGATGGTGGTGCGGATTTTTTGATCCTGCTCTTGGAGCAGCCCTCCCAAAACAATGGTTTCGCCATCTCTGATATTGAGCATGGTTTCCGCCGACCGATTGCCGAACGTAAACTGGGTGATCGGGGGATTGAGTTGGAGCGTAACTTGCTGGCCAAGACTAATGACTTCAATTTTCATCTTCAGGGTAAGTTCATTTCCCAGATGGATGGAAGGCTCAACGGTCAATTTGACTCCGGTGTCGCGGAATTCGATCGAGGTCACCGTCGAGGTCGTCGGAACTGCCCCTGTTGCCGCTTGACCCGGCAAGACATTCGTTGTGGAAAGCAGGATCGGCTGCTTATTCCCAATGTTAACCTCCGCCTTCTTGTTGTTGACGACGCGAACTTTCGGGGCGGCAAGGGTCTTGGCATCGGTGATCTGCTTAAAGAAATCCAGCTGGATGTTGGTCGGAAGCTTAAAGATGTAACTGTCCTTACCAAGGCTGGTGAGCTGACTATACGTGAACGTCTGTGCCAGTTCTCCGGCGATCGTTCCGGTAAACCCCGGAGGTACGATGGCGGCTGCGACTGATTTGGGATAGGTCAGACCATAAGTCTGATTTGTCGTGCGATCGACTTCCAGAATCTCAACATCAAAAAGAACTTCGGAGTCCAGGCGGTCGTTGGCCAAGATGATCTTCTCAGCCATCTCCAGCTTTTCCGGTTGGTCCCGGATGACAATCGTGTTCAATTGTTCATTGGCTTGCATCCGTTTGGGATCGAGCAGGGTCTTCAACAACACCACCATGTCTTTCGCTTTGGCGTTGGACAAATAGAACGTCCGGATCATCAGATCTTGATACTGCTCCTGCTTCTGCTTGGTATTGGGGCTGACAATCATGACGCCTGGGGCGACGGTACGGGTGAACAGGTTATTGCTGTTGAGGATGAGATTGAAGGCCTCTTCGAACGGCGTATCCTGAATGCTAATGGTCACGGGGTCATTTCGGATATCCTTGTCGAAAATGAGATTGATTCCTCCGGCCTTTCCAATCCCTTCCAAAACCTCTTTGAGCCCGGCATTGCGAAACCGCAGTGTCACCGGTTGCTTACGCCGATCGTCACGGTTCAGCGCCTGCTGCTCCTCGGTGAGTTTGGAAATACTCTCGAGCGGTTCCTTGAACGAGGGATCCAGCTCAGCTGCTTTGGCATAGGCTTCCATGGCCTCGTCGGTCCGACCGAGCTGGGCGAGGCGATCTGCCTCTCGATTCTGGCCGCGTGCATCTTTCAAGCGAAGCGCTTCAAGCAAGCCCGATTGATGCTCGAGACTGGACGGTTCGATGGTGAGTGCTCGCTTGAATTGTTCCATCGCGGAGTCAGGCTGATGTTCTTTGAGATACGCCCGTCCTCGCTCCTCATACGAGGCTGCAGCTCGTTCTCGAGCCATCAGGTATTTGTTCTGTAGTGTGGGATTAAAGGGATCATCTTTCAGAGCTTCCTTGTAGGCGAGACTGGCTTCTTCCCAATTCCCTGCAGCCAGTTGCTGATCGCCTCGTTTCACGTCGGGAGAGTTAAGATAGGCGCACCCAGCGAGGAAAACCATTATTCCAATGGCACACCACATCCCCACTGCCGTATGTCTCACGATGTTATTGCTCAGGCTATTCATTCGGTCACACGACAAGGCCAACGTCAAAAGAGGGAGCCAGGGAAACTACTTGGAATTTCCATGCCATAGGCACTCTATAGCAGCCTCTGTAAAGTGGGGCAATGAGAATCACAATCTCTGCTGACAGGGAAAGACGGGTGTCCTCCTGTCTGCTGTATCCTACAGGGGACTTCCCAGTGTGAAGAGCCCAGCTTCCCGCTACTTCATACGTATTGAGGGAAAGACCCTGGTGCTGGATGCAGATCAAGGTGGCCTGCTGCCCCCTTATAGACGCCAGTACTTCAACGAGGATGAGAGCTTAGCCCGATCAAGCAGGCTCTTCACATCAATGACCACTCCCTCCTGCTGATTTCGAAGGGGCTTGAGCAATCCCTGCAGGCCCATCTCCGCATACGCACGGTGGGCCACCGCAATGATGAGTCCATCGACGTTCTTCAGATCGTTCCACTGCTGCAGATGAATTCCGTATTCAGCGACCGCCTCTTCCGGCTCCGCGATCGGATCATGCACCAATACTTGAACCCCGTACTCGCGCAACTCCTGAATGATATCGGGCACCCTGCTGTTGCGCAGATCCGGCACATTCTCCTTAAACGTGAGGCCTAAGACTGCCACCTTGAGATCGTTGACTGGCCGGGGAAGCTGACCGAGCAGCTTCATCGTTTGTTCCGCGACGAACTTCCCCATCCCGTTATTGATGCGCCGACCGGCCAGAATCACCTGGGGATGATAGCCGACCGATTCAGCCTTCGCGGTCAGATAATAGGGGTCCACACCAATACAATGTCCGCCAACGAGTCCCGGAGAAAATTTCAGAAAGTTCCATTTAGTTCCCGCCGCATCCAGAACAGACTTGGTATCAATTCCAAGACGGTGAAAAATGAGCGCCAACTCATTCATCAGCGCGATGTTCAAATCCCGCTGGGTATTTTCAATCACCTTCGCCGCTTCCGCCACTTTAATGCTGGAAGCCCGATGAATCCCCGCCTTGACCACGAGTTCGTAGGTGTTCGCGACAATCTCCAGCGACGCGTCATCTTGGGCTGACACGACCTTGATGATTTTTTCCAGCGTATGTTCTTTATCGCCTGGATTGATGCGCTCAGGCGAATACCCGAGCTTGAAATCCACTCCACACTTCATCCCGGAGGCCTGTTCGAGAATCGGCTGGCACACTTCCTCAGTGGCTCCAGGGTAGACCGTCGACTCGAAGACCACAATCGATCCGGGTGAGAGATTGGCGCCGATCAGTTCGGATGATTTGCGAAGAGCCGTCAAATCCGGCTGAAGAGCTTCATTGATCGGCGTGGGTACGGCCACGATGATGAAATCCGCCGCCTTGAGATCGCTGGGCTGAAATGTGTATTGAACGTCTGTTGCTTTCAGATCCGCGGAAGACACTTCACCGGTACGGTCAAGGCCCTTTTGTAACTCCGCGATCTTTGCCTTGTTGATATCAAAACCGATCACTCGCTGCCGCTTCCCGAATGCGACAGCAATCGGAAGGCCCACATAGCCGAGTCCAACAACTGCAATCTTTCGTGCTTTTCTTTCGCTTGAGACATGAACCCCCTCCATCGGTTTCAATCAGAATGGCAGAACGTCGCGTTTCCGTCAACGAAATCGAGTGAGTTCGGCGCAAGAAACCTTTCCATGTTTGAAGAACATGTTCCACCTAACCTTCTCATTTTCATACTCAAGTTTACCGACAACAACTTGTTTCCTCAAACAGTGCCTCGGGTGCACCGAGAGTAATTCCTATAGAAGAAAGCGTGGAGTACATCCATCCACGCTAGATACTATCCGGCAAACACATCGGCTGCCGATGAGACATTGAAAAATATGGCTACGCCATTTCTCCCGACTGACTAACAGCACAAATCCTTTTTTTATCGTGAGTGAATCCTCGCCGCATACTTCCTAATTTCCAGCTTCCCAGGCCAATAGGGCAAGAACACATTGTCGTACTATCTGAAAACCGTATACTCTCGCTTAGTTCTCGACAAATACCTTTAGTTATAAACAAAACAATCTATATACTTCAATATGTTGCGCATAATAGTGAATGATAAACATTATATGTTCAAATCTTTGGACGTTCCCTTTCACACATACACCTGCCCCTCTCGCGCTTATCTTGGCAATTTTTGTAGCTGGATACTTCAAGCTATTGTTTTGACAAATTAATTCGAACTTTTAGAGTCGATCGGTCCTATGTGCGAACCGGGGCATTGCTCTTGCTCAACCTCCTCCACAGGCAATGCATATCCGATTCAAGACGTATCGTGATCGGATCCCCTGCCCTTATTGGGCGATGAATGGAAATGAGCTTCAATTGATACGTGCAGCGGCGGGTAGTGAAATACGGAGGACCTAGACCATGCACCAAGTGATACGCCAGCCTCTCCTTATGATGACGCACGTGATCTTATATGGTTTCGCGACAGCCCTACTGTCACAATTTCAGCCTATTCCCTCCGCCTCCGCCCAGCAGCTGACAGGAACTGTCAGCCAGCAATCCAGCGGAATAGGCACTCAGAAGATAGACGCGCAACCCTCGATCCGCAAGCCGCACCGACTGATTCGAAAGCCACAGAACCGCTCCCGTCGCGTCCGTCGCACCTTCTCCGTCCGGCTCCTCCCCTGTCAGCTCCGTGCCAACGACCCCAACGTCGCTACAAAGCGACAACACGACTTCTCTATCGAAGCAGCCGTCCTCGCTCAGCAGCAGCGTCGGGGTAGCCGTGCCTCTTGCGACCATGAGCGTCGCACCGTCGTCAGCGACAACCACGGGATCCCTTGCAGCTGGCACGACACCAACCGGAACCAGCCCGCTGGCCGCTACTGCTAGCGCGGGCAACTCGTCTAACTCAGGAAACGGAAAAGCCAATGGGCGAACGCTGCGCAAATTGGCTGCGGACATGGTGTCGCAGCCTTCGGCAACAGTAGTTTCAGTCAATCCCGCGATCGGAACGAGTCCGATCAGTCTGTCCTTTACGGCCCAGCAAGGCGGGAGCAATCCGGCAGCCCAAACCCTGAGCATCAGCAACACGGGGGGCGGAACCTTGAGCTGGAGCGCCAGTGATAGCATGACCTGGTTGTCGCTCAGTCCGGCCTCTGGAACTGGAGCTGGCACCGTGACCGTGAGCGTCACGACCGGAACCCTGACCGCGGGTAGCTATAGTGGCACAGTGATACTCAGCGCCAGCGGGGCTTCTTCTGTCACGGTCCCCGTAGCGTTTACCGTCACCAACCGCTCCCGTGCCTCCCGCCATTGGAGCGAGTCCCGCAAGCTTCTCCTTCACAGCCCAGGCGGGAGCCAATCCGGCGGCCCAAACCCTGAGCATCAGCAACACCGGGGGCGGAACCTTGAGCTGGAGCGCCAGCGACAATGCTGCCTGGTTGACGTTGTCGCCGGCTTCGGGCACCGGGAACGGCCCCGTCACGCTGACAGTGAACACGGCCACACTCACAGCAGGCAGCTATAGTGGCATGATCACACTCACCGCCACCGGGGCGACAACGGTCACTGTCCCGGTGGCGCTCACCGTCACGGCAGCGCCGGTACCGCCCGCCATCGGGACGAGTCCGACCAGTCTGTCCTTTACGGCCCAGCAAGGGGGGAGCAATCCGGCAGCCCAAACTCTGAGCATCAGCAACACCGGGGGCGGAACCTTGAGCTGGAGCGCCAGTGATAGCATGACCTGGTTGTCGCTCAGTCCGGCCTCTGGCACCGGGAATGGCGCCGTAACCGTGAGCCCAGCCACGGGAATCCTGACGGCCGGTAGCTATAACGGGAACGTCACACTCGAGCGCGACCGGAGCATCGAACGTCGACCGTCCCTGTGACGTTCACCGTCACGGCAGCGCCAACCATCAACTTGAGCCCATCAAGTCTCAGCTATGCGGCGACACAGGGAGCCGCAAATCCGGCAAATCAGAATATTTCTCTCACAAACTCAGGCGGAACATTGAACTGGACGGTAAGCGATGATGCCGCGTGGCTGGCAGTGATCCCTGCATCAGGAAGTGGCAGCAGCACGTTGACGACAACTGTGAATACAGCTGGACTCGCCGCTGGAACGTATACCGGCAATCTCACTGTTAGCGCAGCCGGCACCTCTTCGAAAACGGTCGCCGTCACGCTGACAGTCAGCGCCCCGGCGACCTCATCCGCCACGTTGACATGGACTGCCAATACGGATAGCGACTTGGCCGGGTACAAAATCTACCGCGCAACGACTTCTGGTGGATACGGGGCACCGATTGCAACACTCCAAGGAAATGTACTAACCTACATTGCAGCGGGTCTTCAGTCGGGAACGACGTACTTTTTCGTCATCACCTCCTATGACTCAGCCGGAAACGAAAGCCTCCGTTCGAATGAAGTCAGTAAGAGCATTTTCTAGAAGAAAGAGGACTACCGCTGATGCACAACCGATCGATTCTCTCGAGCAGCATCTTCGCCTTGACCATGTCGTGTTGCTCCATGGCATGGGGGGCAGAATCTTTCTGTCCAGGTGGTTCGAGTCCAAGACCTCCCATTATCTGGTGCGATGACTTCGAAGATTCGGTTCCTTTAGGCCAGAAATACTTTGATTATGACGACAATGCGGGTGATTTCGTTCGTCTCTCCGGGATTGGATTTGAAGGATCAGCGGGCGTCCAAGTAAAATGGCAGAAAGGTGAAGCGGAGGCAGGAAGCCTGAAGCGGATGTTTGGAAGAAATCCTGTCTTTTCTCAAAGCCATTCGACTGTTGACTTTGAGGAGATATACTGGAGAATTTATGTGAAGCAACAAGTGGGGTGGACTGGAAGCCCTTACAAACTTTCAAGGGTTACTACTATGGCATCATCCAATTGGGCTCAGGGGATGATTGGCCATGTGTGGGGCAATGGTACCAGCACGCTGGATCTTGATCCTGCAACAGGAATCGACACAAACGGCAACCTCGCAACAACAAAATACAATGACTTCCAGAATATCAGGTGGCTCGGCCTGTCTCGGGGCTCCACCCCTCTTTTTCAAGATGCCTCGGGAAAATGGTATTGCATTGAGGCTCATGCGAAACTGAATACTCCAGGTCAGTCTGACGGCCTATTTGAGCTTTGGATTGATGATAGACCGGAGACCAGCAAGAGCAATTTAGATTGGCGCTCAACGTGGAAGAACTATGGGATTAACGCAGTATTTTTCGAGAATTACTGGAACGGAGGCGCTCCCGCCGAACGCACGAGATATTTCGACAATATAGTGATTTCGACCGCACGGATTGGCTGTCGAAGTTCGGATCTGATTCCGTCAGGGCAACAACAGAACTGAGCTGTCATTGGTAATGACAGCAAAACTTACCGTCATGATTATCCACCCTTAACCAAGGACAAATCTAGAATGACAGTCTTTCATTGCAAACACAACTACTTGAAATTAAGCATCCTGCTTGCCATACCACTATGGCTGCTTGTATCTGTCAGCCCTTCGCCCGCGGCCAATCTCTTCAACTGGAACGCCGATTCCACGGTGAGTTCCTGTGGGCCCCCTGACCCCACGGATGTTCACGGCGCGATCGACACGACTATCAAGCACGGGGGGACGGGCTCGATGCGGAGTTATATCGGCGGCAACACCCAAGGAGACGCGGGCATCAAGCCAATTTGTGATATTCCCCTGGCTCCTGGAGGGCGCTATTTCCACCGCTTCTGGATGAAGTTCGATAGCGGCTTCCATTGGAGCCGCCACCAGTCGTTCACCGTGATGAAGTGGGAGCGGAAGAGACTCAACCCGGTACCGGGATCGTACATCCTCGATACCATGCACATGTACCCCTACGCCTTCTCTGTGAGCAGTTGCGACATGTTCAGCCCCAGCCATCCCTCTGGCGACGATTGCCAGGTCATCAACTATAACTTTGACCCCCAGACGAACACGGCGTTGCAAAACTGGAACGAATTCATCGTCGAATACAAGCTCAACTCGTCGGCGAACGGCGTGAATTGGCAGGTCAACGAAGCGCGCACCTTCGACGGCGAATTCGCCCTCTGGGTCAACGGCAGCCTGGTCGGACGACTGACCGGGTTCAGTTGGTGCTGTAATTGGAACCTCGCGTCCGTCACGACGGCCCCGGTTCAGGCCTGGGGCATGGCGGGCACGAACCCCTATTCGCAAATCAACTGCTCTGGCTGCGCGGGGGCCGACGACGGCGGCGCGCTCTGGCTCGATGACTTCTCGATGGATACAACGTGGAACTCTGCGCAATTCGCACAAGGTGGTGGGGGCGGCGACGTAAACCCGCCCGCTGTTCCAACTGGCCTCAAGATAAGCTGGCTGCTCGACATGGTGAGGACGGCGATAGAGGAGCTTTGGAATTTCATCGGTCCGGATGAGGCCTTGGCCGATTACCAACTAGACGAGGCTCGGTAGGACGGTCCTGGTCTCCATCTCGAGCACTGATAATCCGGGAAAGTGCAACTCGTTTGCCTAATCGAATCTTTCACTGAATCGTTTAATCACCGAACGACAAGAAGGATGGTTGAACACGCATCCGTCTCTTCGAACCCCAACCCACCGCTGCAGCTGAAAAGCAGCGAGTGGGGACAGTCGCCAAGGGTAGTAACACCATGCTATTTGACCACTGGCTTAACACCAAAGCCACGCCAGGCGAATGGTCCAGTGGGAGATATCTTCAAATCGGTCAAGCCGTTGCGCTCATACCATTCTCGAACCTGTTCACCGTTGTAGTAGTTCACGCAAGGGTATGAAAGCCGGTCAAACCAATCCGTGTAACTCACATGAAAGTCATACTTCGCATAGCCCTTAACCCTCGGCGGTGCGATCGTCCTCAGGACTGGACCAAGACCCGGAACATTTTGCAGTATTTTGTATGGCCAAACGAACAGACCATAGTCTACAGATGCCGCTGCGAATGAGGTCCATTTGATCATGATATTTGGCAAACGTAATGTCACCATTCTCACCAACTTAAGGGCAAAGAGGACAAATTTTCTGGTACTGGAGTAAATCCACACCATGATCCCGCCACCAGGTTTCAACAGTGGCACCAAGGAGTCAAACGATTTGGGGGGATTGGTCGTATGATGCAGTACACCCAAAGAATAGATAAAATCGAACCGCTTGTGTTTGAACGGTAAGTTGAATACGTCACACTGCACCACCATTGCATAGGCCGTGGGTAGATTCTTTTTGTAAGCCGCGTCGACTGCCCAACTGAGGTCCATTGCGACCATTTCTGCCCCGTATGTCAGAGCCTGCTGTGTATGACGCCCAGCGCCACAACCACAGTCCAATCCAAGCTTATTTGAGAAATAGTCCGGCTGGATGGGATAAATGAGCTCTAAGAAGTTTTGAGCGTCGTACTCAGCAAACTCGTTCCATTCGTACCCAAAACTACTCATAGTCTGTGCCTTGAGCTTGCCCACCTTGTCTTGTTGCGTTTTCGAGAGGTATGGTGACATCTTCGCTTCATACCTCACGAAATACTGAGGGTACCGATCAACCACCTCTTGCTGGAGCTCGTCTGGTAGAAATCTAGGCACACCATTGATGATTGGATTTTTCCCCCCGCACTTATTGCAACTCACCAGCCCTTCCGTGATTTCAATTTTGCTACAAGCCAAGCAATCTGGTTCTTTTGATAGGCCAGCTTCGACATAAGCACAGCGATCTTGGCACCGCTTGCCTGTCAGTGAGGCAGAAGGCTGGCGTTGGGCAGACTCAAAGTCTTCAATAGTAAGATCGCCTTTGCAGGACGGACAACACAACAAATCCAATAGACGATATTGCACAAAAACCTCCTTCGTGATCAGGATCGGGAGCCGGGTCCGCTTTGTGTAAGGTAGTCGTCCTAGCGAATCGCGAACCCCGAGAAACTAGTCTAGCTCCAGGCGATGAACATCTGTCAAAAAAAAGTAGTTCACGCTCCGGTCGCCCTGCGCACGAGCCCTTAGGTTGTTTCCGTCGAACCAATATGGACCGTACCCAAATTTTCCTAACTCCTCGACAAGTCTGAATGAAGCCGAGTTGTTATCATCGGGATTTCCGGAGATTTCAACCAGTAGGGATGGCTTAAACCGACCGAGCACGCGACGCCCCCCTTGTATCACTTGAAGTTCATGTCCCTCGACATCGATCTTGATGAAGTCAATTCTATCAATGTCCGGAGTTCCGAACAGAGAGTCGAGCGTACATATTTCCACAACACATCTCCTATGCGTAGTCGGCCTCCCAGTCGCGAGTCTTGCCTGGTACAAATTCTCTCCCCCTTCCTCATAAAGAGGCACTTCCATCGTACCCTGTCCGACAGAATCGGACACCGCGCATCCTCGCGTGACGACATTCTTCAGTGACAACCTCCGTATGACGTTTGTGAGGGTCTCTAACGTTTCCGGAAACGGCTCGAAACTGTAGACCTTTCCCGAGTCACCTACCAGGCGCGAAAGAGTCACAGTGTAGAGACCGACGTTCGCCCCTACATCGACCACCCTATCTCCAATTCTGACGAGCTTTCTTACAATCGCCAGGTCCGGCTCTCTCGTTTCGTCAAACGCCTTGTATGTATTGGCATAATAGACGGCCTTGAATTGGCGCAGCAGAAAGCCGGGCAGTACTTCTTTCAATGTTCTACGAAGTATGGCCCGCAAATTCATCGCCGGACTCCTCCCCAAGCCTAATTAAACGTTGGCGTAAACTGTTGGCGTTCCCATTCTAGAAAACAAAGTACACCCCAAAGACGCACCTCGTGGTTCGAATCACCTCTCATATGTTCATCCATGATTCGACGGAGATATCCATAATTGATCCAGGGCGATTCCTTGCAACGGCGACTTTCCACGAGATCATAGGTCATCGTTCGCAAACTGCCCCGCAGCCACTCTCCAAGAGGAATGGAAAACCCTTGTTTTGGCCGAGACACATGACCCTCGGGCAACCAGGATGCAACGGCTCGCTTCAGAATGTATTTCTTTTTCAGTCCCCGTATCTTATAGCGAGCCGGAATACGGAACACAAACTCGATCAACTCATGATCCATGAACGGCACTCGTACTTCTAGAGAATGTGCCATGCTAATTTGATCACTCAACCGTAGGAGATCATCAGGCAAGTAGAGCTGAAAATCGACCAACATGCCGAAATCGATGGGATGCGCAAACTGTAATGCTTTGACGATCTGACTATACCGTGAGGCAATACCTGCCGAGCGCATGTCAGGATGTAGAATCTGCCCTACATCCTCGAATGCCGCAATAAATCTTCTGTACCGCTCTGCAAGAGGCAACTCGCCGGCCTCAGCGAAACGTCGGATCCTATCTCCCGCATAGGAGAATCCATCTCCCGCAGGCCAATGGCGTAAGAGGACGGCCACCGCACGACGAAGGAAACTAGGTATTTTCATGTAGCTTTCGCCCAATGTTAAGCCAAGATATCGTTCATACCCGCCAAATAGTTCATCCCCGCCAAGCCCAGACAAGGCTACCTTGACGTGGCGTGCGGTCTCCTGGCAGACAAGCCAGTTAGGAATAGCCGATGAATCCGCAAAAGGCTCATCGATAGCGCCGACCACTCGTGGAAACAATTCTTCGACATCGGCCTCAAGCAAGCACTCATGATGGTGAGTTCGATATTGGTTAACTACTGCTCTTGCAGCCCCTCTTTCATCGAATCGCCCGGAACCGGATTTGAATCCTACGGTAAAGGTCCTCACGGGGACCGAAGAATGTCGGGCCATGATCGAGACCATCGAGCCTGAATCCACACCGCCGCTGAGGAATGCTCCCAGTGGTACGTCAGCCACCATATGGCTCGTGACCGCATCGGTGAGCCGGTTTTGTAACTGATCTACCCATTCGGATTCCTTAACCTGACAGTCAGGCTGCATCCGGGGGCTCCAATACTGCGAGAGACGGCTCTTGCCTCCATGAAAAGTCAGGACGTGACCAGGAATACAGGCACAGGTACCACATGCCGTCGGCGGTGAGGCGGCTGCGGTCGCAGGATTGGCAGAACGGCTGGGTGGTCGACGCGATGATGCCGAAGATCGTTCCGTCCGGCAGTCGGAAGCGCTCTGCAGGGGCCGAGCCCCCCTCCCGGATGGACTCGATCGTCCCGTAGCGCGCGGCCAGTATCCGCAGCATCGCGGCTCGCGATACCACCTGGTCCATAGACCACGCGGTGGCGCCCCCCACGTCCATGTATTCGATGAATCGGACCTCGCCGTCCACCCGGCGTCCGTACTCGATGAGGTCCACCAATTCGTCGTCATTGACCCCGCGGATCACCACCGTGTCGATCTTGAGGCCCGGCCAGCCTGCCTCACGGACGGCGGCGATCCCCTCGAGCACGCGCGCGTGGGTATCGCGCCGCGTGAGCGCCCTGAACCGGTCCGGCCGCAAGGTGTCGAGGCTGACGGTGACCCGGCCCAGTCCGGCGCTGCGCAGCGCCGCCGCCTGCTCGGCGAGGAGAACCCCATTGGTGGTCATGGCAAGGTCGGTGAGCCCCGCACGCGCGGCGAGCATCGCGACGAGGCGGGGCAGGTCCTTCCGCAGAAGCGGCTCGCCCCCGGTGAGACGCACCTTGTCCACACCGAGGGCGACGAACACGTCGACGAGCTGGCCGATCTCCTCGAACGCGAGGATGTCTTCCCGCGGCAGCCAGGCGTACTCCTCTTCCGGCATGCAGTAGTTGCAGCGCAGATTGCACCGGTCGGTCACGGAGATGCGCAGATTCCGGAGGCGGCGCCCGAACTGGTCGGCGATCATGGCAGGCCCGGTCACGGCAGCTCGACGAAGATCTCGCCGCGCTCGACGGTCACGGGAAAACAGGGCACGCGCACCGCGGGGTTATTGGCATTGGCCCCGGTCGTGACGTCCCAGCGCCAGCCATGCCAGGGACAGGCGACGAGAGCGCCGTCGAGATCGCCCTCCCCGAGCGGGCCACCGCGATGCGGGCAGCCATTGTCGACGGCGTAGTAGGCGCCGCCCACGTTGAAGAGCGCGAGCGTTCGCCCATCCGCGTCGATGACGCGGCCCTCGCCCGCAGGCACATCTGCCGTCTGCCCTACGCGCACGCGCGCCATTCGGCCCTACACGGAGGCGGGCTCGCCGAGCCCGACACGCTGCCACTCCCGCAGCAGACCCGTCTTCCGGACGCCGACGTCTAGGTGGTCCCAGGGAAAGGTCTCGGACACGTCGCGGAGGCGCGTGTAGAGCGCGGGATCGCCCTCCCAGCTTCTGAGCGCCCGGCGCCAATCGCCGTCGAGGGCCGCCGCCGTCTCGATGAAGTCCGCGAGTCGGCGGTCGCCGCGGGCGAGGAGAGCCTGCAGTCCCGCTTCCCGCGGGTTCTCGTGCACGACGCGAACGGACAGCCGCCGCGCGCCTCGCTTGATGATCTCGAGCTTCTCCTCGAGGCTCCGGACATCGTCGAACGCCGCCCACTGAAACGGCGTCCACGGCTTCGGCACGAACGAGGACACCGACAGCGTGAGCTTGCCGAACGGGTGGCCATCCGGCCCAGGCACCCGCAACCGCTCGAGCAGGCGCTCGGCCAGGCCCGGGATGGCGGCGACATCTTCGAGGGTCTCCGTGGGGAGGCCAATCATGAAGTAGCACTTGAGGTTGGGGATGCCGTATCGCCGGAGGAGATCACACGCTGCGAAGAGCTGGTCGTCGCTGATGACCTTTCGCGTTACCTCGCGCAGCCGCTCCGTCCCCGCTTCGGGAGCCATCGTCAGTGTGCGGTGGCCCCCGCGCTGGAGCGACGCGACGAGGTCCTCGGTGAGGCTGTCCGCGCGCAGCGACGAGATCGAGACCTCGACACCGTATTCGTCGAGGACCTTCATCAAGTCGCCGATCCACGGGTAGTCCGACACGCACGCTCCGACCAGCCCCACCCGCTTGCCACCGTTCCTCGCGATCTCGGCCACGGAGGCGCGCAGCGAGTCGAGACTGCGGTGGCGGACGGGGCGGTAGACCTGGCCCTCGAGACAGAATCGACAGCCGCGTCCGCAGCCCTTGCCGACCTCCAGGAGCTCCATGTGCCCGTACTCGGCCCGCGGCGTCTTCAGCGTGGATCGCGTCTCGAACCGATTGACGTCCTTGAGGCGGCGCTTGACGACGACCGTGGGGACGGACGCGTCCCCCGCTGTCACCGACTCGATCCGGCCATCGGCGGCGTAGGCCACGTGGTACGCGTCGGGCACGTAGACGCCGGCGAGGAGCTTCCAGGCCTCGATGACCCGGCGGCGGCGCGAGGCGCCATCGCCATCCTGGGCGGCGCGATAGGCGTCGATGAGCTCGGCCACCGCCTCCTCCCCCTCCCCCACCACGATGGCGTCCATGAACGGCGCCATCGGTTCAGGATTGGAGAAGGCGCACACGCCACCCATCAGCACCACGGGATCGGTAGGGCGCCGATCCCCCGCGCGCAGCGGTAAACCTGCCATCCGCAGGAGCCGAGCGACGTTGATGTAGTCGCCCTCATACGTGATCGAGAAGCCGACGAGATCGAAGTCAGTCAGGGGACGCTGCGATTCGAGCGAGAATGGCGCCGTGCCGGTTCGCGCATACTCGTCGACGTCCTCGGGGTCGGGGAAGAACACCCGCTCACAGACGGCATGGGGCAGGTTGTTGAGGTGCTCGTAGATCGTCTGGAAGCCGAGGTTCGACATCCCGACCGCGTACGTGTTCGGGTAGACCAGGGCGACGGACACACGGCCGCCCCATTCCTTGCGGGCCACCCCGTCTTCTCCATCGACGAGGGCCCGCGCCTTCTTCTTGAGCGGCCAGGACATGGGGTCAGTCTACCACCGGCGGATCGAGAGGCGCCCGACGAGCCGGCGCCGCGAGACGAGTGTCAGAGCTGGACGTGAGGTCAGACCCCCATGATCTGGATGTCGATGCTCCGCGAACGGGGCCCGTCGAGCTCGGCGAACAGGATGGACTGGAAGCGCCCGAGCGAGAGCTCGCCGCCGCTGATTCCCACCGCCACGCTCCGGCCCAGGAGGGCAGCCCGGAGGTGCGAAGCGGCGTTGCCGCGCTCGCAGTCGGAGAACCGCGGATCGTCATGCTTGTAGCCGCCGTCCTCGGCGACCAGACGATCGAGCATGGTCTTGAGATCCTCCACGAGGGCACCCTGGAACTCGTTCACGAACAGCGCGCAAGTCGTGTGGAGCGAATTGACCAGGAGGATGCCCTCCTTGACGTCGGCGCTCAGCATGATGTCGCGAATCTGCTTGGTGATGTCGAGAACCTGGGTACGCTTCTCGCTCAGCATCGTGAAGGTCTTTCGGACCACCTTCAAGGTCTGCACGTAACTCCCTCCCTGGCCCCGGACCATTGGCCATGGTCCCCGATTTGAACTGCATGTCTGCCCATGGTGCCGAGGGAGGGAATCGAACCCGCACGTCCCTTGCGGGACAGCGGATTTTAAGTCCGTTGCGTCTACCAGTTCCGCCACCCCGGCCGATCCGTCGGTATGGAGGCGGCGAGCGGATTCGAACCGCTGAATAGAGGTTTTGCAGACCTCCGCCTTAGCCACTTGGCTACGCCGCCACTGGCCAAAAAAAATGGAGCGGGAAACGGGATTCGAACCCGCGACATCCACCTTGGCAAGGTGGTGCTCTACCACTGAGCTATTCCCGCACCCCTGCCCGAACACCGTCGCGGATTGTAACAAAGGGCCTTGTACGGTGTCAACTTACGGGCTCGGCCGCCTCGGCCTCGGGACCTCGCCGCGAAGGTATTCGGCCGCCTCCTCGGGCGGGGTCGGGTTGATGAAGAAGCCCGTGCCCCACTCGAACCCCGCCACCCGGGTCAGCTTCGGGATGATCTCCAGGTGCCAGTGGAAGTGGTCGAGCGCCGCCGTCGCGCAGCGGGGCGCGTGTGCAGCATGAAGTTGTACGGGGGATCGCCCAGGTAGCGCGCCATCGCCCCCAGGATCGTCGGCCAGGAGCCCGCCAGGGCCCGAGATCCTCCGACCGGCGTGGCCTCGAAGCTCGACTGGTGGGCAATCGGCAGGATCCAGGTCTCGAACGGAAAGCGCGGCGCGAAGGGCGCGATGGCCACGAAGCCCCCGGCCTCCCGGATCACCGCGGCCGCCGTCCCGGCGCTCCTGGTGGACGATGTCGCACCAGATGCAGCGCTGCTTGATCCGGTAGTGCTGGATGGCGCCCGCCAGCTCCTCCTCGACCATGCTGGGCACGATGGGGGTCGCGATCAGCTGGGAATGGGTGTGCTCGAGCGAGGCGCCGGCGGGATCGCCGTGGTTCTTGAAGACCATCACGTACTCGAGGCGGGGGTCCTTCGCGAGGTCGCGGATCCGCTCGCGGTAGGCGCGCAGGACCTCCGCGAGATGGGCCGTGGGCAGCCGCTCGATGACCGCGTCGTGGGCGGGCGCCTCGATCACGACCTCGTGGGCGCCCACGCCGTTCATCCGATCGTAGAGCCCCTCCCCTGACCGCTCGAGCTCGCCCTCGATGCGCAGCGCCGGGAACTTGTTGGGCACGACGCGAACGAGCCAGCCCGGGCGGTTCGGCGGGCTCCCGTCGGGCCGCAGCGACCAGACCTCGTCGGGCGTTCTGCGATTCCTGCCCGGCGCAGAAGACGCAGCGGCCCGCCCTTCGGCTGCCAGCGCATGGCGGGAAAGTCCGAGGGACGACGGGCGCGCTCGGTCGAGATGATCACCCAGCGGCCCACCACGGGATCCCGGCGCAGCTCAGGCAAGGGCGTCCGCCTCCTCCTCGGGCCTGCGGATCGCGCGCGAGCAGGTCCTCGAGGGCCTCGCGCACGGGCTTGCCGCGGAAGAGCACCGCGCCCACCTCCTCGCAGATCGGCATCGGGATCGCCACCCCGCGCGCCAGCCGAAGCGCCGACGCCGTCGTGCGCACTCCCTCGGCGACCATGCGGCGTGGCCCCCTCGGCCTCGGCGAGGCTCCGGCCCTCGCGCGATCTCCCGGCCGAGGGCCCGATTCCGGCTCAGGGTACCCGTGCATGTCAGGACGAGGTCGCCGAGGCCGGCGAGGCCGGCAAAGGTCGCGGGCCGAGCGCCGAGCGCCACGCCGAGCCGAACCATCTCCGCGAGGCCCCTGGTGATCAGCGCGGCCCGGGCATTCTCGCCGAGGCCGAGGCCGTCGCACAGGCCCGTGGCGAGCGCCATCACGTTCTTCAGCGCGCCGCCGAGCTCGACACCCAGCACGTCGCGGTTGGTGTAGAGGCGGAATGCCTTCGCCGAGAGGTCCCGCTGGAGCCGGCGCGCGAGATTGCCGTCGGAGGCCGCGATGACGAGCGCGGTCGGCTGGCCCATCGCCACCTCGCGCGCGAAGGAGGGACCCGAGAGCACGGCGATCGGTCGGCCCGGCAGCATCGCTTCGAGGAGTCGGGAGATCGGACGCCCGCACCGGGGATCGAGCCCCTTCGTCGCGGACACGATGGCGGCGGTCGGCGGCATCAGCGGGCTCAAGGACGCGAGCACGCCCTCGATCCCGTGAGAGGGCACCGCGACGATGACGACCGCCGCCCCCGACAGGGCGCGCTCCCCGGACGCGGTGACCTCGACTCCGGGCAGCGGAATGCCCGGCAGATAGCGGCGTTCTCGCCGGTCCGCTCGATGTCCCGGGCCAACCCGCGGATCGCGAGCCCACAGGCGCACGCGCCGGCCCAGGCGCGCGACGTGGAGCGCGAGCGCCGTGCCCCAGCTCCCCGCCCCGACGACGGCCACCGCGGCCGAATCGCTCATGCGTCCACGGCGGTCAGGCCGACGTCGCCCGCTGGCCCAGCCGAGACTCGGAGCCGCTGAGCAGGCGCGCGACGTTCTCCCGATGGCGATAGATGATGATGATCGCGGCGGCGACGGCCGCCGCCGTGTAGGCCCACGGATAGCCGAGAACCGCCACGCCGAGAGGCAGGCACAGGCACGCCATCACGGAGCCCAGCGAGACATAGCGGAAGGTCGCGACCACGAGGACCCACACGAGGGCGGCCGGTCCCGTCGCCCACGGCGCGAGCGCGAGGAACGCGCCGAACCCGGTGGCCACGCCCTTGCCGCCGCGGAACCGCAAGAAGACGGGCCAGCAGTTTCCGACGATGGCGAGCACCGCGCCCGCCGCCGCCCACGCGGGCGCGGCATCCGCGGCGCGCGCGACGCTGCACCGCGGCGAATCCCTTCGCGATGTCGCCGAGCAGGGTGGCGATCGCCGGCGCCCTTGCCGAGGGTTCTCAGCACATTGGTGGCGCCGATGTTGCCGCTGCCCGCGCGCCGGATGTCCACCCCACCGCGGAGCCGCGCCACGACATAGCCGACGGGGATCGCGCCGATCAGGTAGGCGGCGAGCGCGCCCCAGAGCCTCACGGCCAGCGCTCGCGGTCCTTGACGAGCGCCTTGAAGCCGGTGCTGAGAAAGAAGCGATAGAAGTAGTCCGCGCCCGACAGCACGGTGAGGCCGACCGTCACCCACACGATGCCCGTCGCCACGAGGCGGAACGGCATGAACTCGCCGGGCACCCCCTTCTCGAGGATGAGGAGCGGTGATCATGACGTACTGGCTGACCGTCTTGGCCTTGCCGAAGCCCGAGGCGGGCACCACTACGCCCATGGACAGCGCGACGCCGCGCAAGCCCGGTCACCGCCAGCTCGCGCCCGATGATCACGACGGCGACCCAGGCGTCCACCATGTCGATCTGCACGAGCGCGATCAGCGCCGCCGCGACGAGGAGCTTGTCGGCGACGGGGTCGAGCAGGGTGCCGAGCCGCGTGACCTGGTTCCAGCGGCGCGCCATGCGGCCGTCGAGCCAGTCGGTGAGGGAGGCGGCGATGAAGATGACGGCGGCGATCAGGACGTGGACGCGGTCGGAGGAGATCAGGAAGACGATGACGAGCGGGACCAGCACGATCCGGACCAGCGTCAGCGCGATGGGCACGTTCACCGCACGCGCTCCTGCGCCGGCTCCGCGCTCGGCACCCGGGGCCCCGGGACGATGACACCGCCCTCGAACACCGGCACCAGGCGCGACGTGTCGAGGCGCAAGCAGACGTCGAGGTCGGCGGCCCGTCCCTGCCGGGCGAGCTTGCGCCCCCATTCGGATTCGACGGCGAGCCGGTCGAGCCGCGGCGCGTAGTGCTCGCCCAGGCGCATCGCCGCCAGCGCCGCGTCGGTGAGATCCGCCGATCCCGCCTCCGCGAGCACGTGGCCCACGAGGAGGCCGGCGCACACCGCGTCCTCGAGCGAGAAGGCCCGGCGCTCGCCCGCGCACAGCACGGTGAGGTCCCGGTCCTGGTCGAGCGCCCATCGCGCGGCCGCCGCCACATTGACGAGGGCGGCGACCGCGGCCGCCGGCGCCCTCCGCGCGTGCAGCATGGCCTCGGTGCCGTTGGTCGTGGTGAAGACGAGCGTGCGGCCGGCCACGCGCTCCGCGTGACGTACTCGAGCGGGGAATTGCCGAGGTCGAACCCCGCGATCATGGCGCCGCCCCGCTCGCCGGCGAGGAGGACCTCGCCCGCGGGGTACTGGGCGGCGGCGGCCAGCGCGGCGTCGCGGTCGGCCACGGGAACGACGCGCGCGCAGCCCGCCGCGCAGGCCGCCACCACCGTGGTCGTCGCCCGGAGCACGTCGACCACGACGGCGGCGCCGGTCCCCGAGGGCGAGGCCCGGAAACTCGGCCGGCGTCAGGGCCACGTGCACGCGCATGGAGCCGGCCGAGCTACCGATCGCGGTCGCGGAGCGCGCGGATCTTGAGCCGGAGCGCGTTGAGGTTGATGAAGCCCTCGGCGTCCTGCTGCCGGTAGACCCGGTCCGCCTCGAAGGTGACGAAGTCGGTCCGATAGAGCGAGCGCGGCGACTTCCGGCCCGCCACCGTCACCGTGCCCTTGTAGAGCTTGAGCCGGACCGTGCCCGTCACGTCGCGCTGGACCTGGTCGATCAGTCCCTGCAGCAGCCTCGCGCTCGGGCGCGAACCAGAAGCCGTAGTAGATCATCTCGGCGTAGCGCGGCACGAGCGAGTCGCGCAGGTGCAGCACCTCGCGGTCGAGGGTCAGCGACTCGATCGCCCGGTGCGCCGCGTGCAGGATGGTGCCGCCCGGCGTCTCGTACACGCCCCGCGACTTCATGCCGACGTAGCGGTTCTCCACGAGGTCCACGCGGCCGATGCCGTGCTCGCCGCCCAGCCGGTTGAGGGCCTCGAGCAGCGCCACGGGGCCGAGGCGCCGACCGTCCACCGCGACGGGGTTGCCCTCCTCGTAGTCGATCTCGACGTAGACGGGCACGTCGGGCGCGGACTCCGGCGAATTCGTCAGCAGGTACATCTTGGGCGGCGGCTCCGTCCACGGGTCCTCGAGGATGCCGCCCTCGAAGGAGATGTGGAAGAGATTGCGGTCGGTGGAGTACGGCCGTTCCGTCGTCACGGGCACGGGAATGTCGTGGCGCGCGCGCGAACTCGATCAAGGCCGTCCGCGAGTCGAGATCCCACTCGCGCCACGGGGCGATCACCGCGAGCTCGGGGGCGAGCGCGGCATAGGTGAGCTCGAAGCGCACCTGGTCATTGCCCTTGCCCGTCGCGCCGTGGCTCACCGCGTCCGCCCCTTCTCCGGCGCGCCACCTCGACCTGCTGCTTGGCGATGAGCGGCCGGGCGATCGAGGTTCCCAGCAGATATTGCCCCTCGTATACGGCATTGGCGCGCAGCATGGGGAAGACAAAATCCCGGACGAACTCCTCCCGCAGGTCCTCGATGTCACCTTTGCCGCCCCGGTGTGGAGCGCCTTCTCGTCGAGCGCGGATCAGTCCTCGCCCTGGCCGAGGTCGGCGCCGAAGGCCACGACCTCGCAGCGGTAGGTCTCGATCAGCCACCGGAGAATGACGGAGGTGTCCAGCCCGCCCGAGTAGGCCAGCACTACCTTCTTTACGCTCTTCTCCATGACCTGTCCTTGCTTGACAGCGGCCCGGTCAGGCGCCATCGAGGAGCATGGCTGTGATGCGCCTTCTGAGCGTGCAGCCGATTTTCCGCCTGGTCGAAGATCACGCTCGCGGCCCGTCCACCACCTCATCGGTGATCTCCTCGCCGCGGTGGGCGGGAAGGCAATGCATCACGAGGGCCCGGGGGGGCGCGAAGCCCACCAGCGTCTCGTTGAGCTGGTAGCGCTGGAAGGCCTCCAGACGCTGCTCCCGGTCCGCCTCCTGGCCCATGCTGATCCAGGTATCCGTGTAGATCACGTCCGCGCCCTCGATGGCCTCGCGAGGCTCCGAGGGTCAGGGGTCCACGTCGACCGCCGAGGGCCCGGCCATACCTCGAGCCACGTCCTGGCGGGGGCCGAAGACTCGGGCGGCGTGGCCCACGACGCTCGTCGTCCCGCACAGGGAAGCCGGAGGGAGGATCGAATGGCAGACGTTGTTGCCGTCGCCCACCCACGCCAGGCGGAGCGGCTGCCAGGTCGAGCCCCCGCTCCCACAGCGTGAAGAAGTCGGCCACCGCCTGACAGGGGTGCTCGAGGTCGGAGAGCCCGTTGATGACCGGCACCGCGGCATGCTCGGCGAGCTGCTCGAGCGTTCGATGGGCGAAGACGCGCGCCGTCACCACGTCCACCCAGCGCGACAGGTTTCGCGCCACGTCCGGCACGGACTCGCGCGTGCCCATCCGATCTCGCTGGTGGCGAGGTAGACGGCCGCCCCGCCGAGCTGGGTCATCGCCACCTCGAAGGTCACGCGGGTCCGCAGCGACGGCTTCTCGAAGATGAGGGCCATCGTCCGACCGGCGAGCGGCGTGACCCGATCTCGCGCCTTCTGCTTGGCCTTGAGATCGGCGATCAGCGCGAACAGGCGCGGAACGTCGCTCCCGGTCGAGATCCCGGATCGACAGGAAGTGGTTCACCGCCGCGCCTCGAGCGCGCGGTCGATGATCTCCAGGCCCTGCGTCGATCTCGCCGCGATCGACGACGAGGGGCGGCGCAGGCGCAGCGCATTGTCTCCTGCGGTCAGCACGGCAGGCCACGCTCGCGGGCGGGCCGACACCACGTCGCCCACCGGCCCCTTCATGTCCATGGCGACGAGCAGGCCCCGGCCCCTGACCTCCCCGGCCGATCGCCGGATGCTTCTTCTGCACGGCGCGCAGCCCGTCGGAGCAAGGCCCCGGCCGGCTGCGCGCGGCGCGATCGGCGACCCCTCCTCGATGACCTCCAGAGTCGCCAGCGCCGCGGCGCACGCCAAATGGTTCCCCCCGAAAGTCGAGGCGTGGTCCCCCGGCTCGAAGACGCGCGCGACTCCTCGGTCGCCAGACAGGCCCCAATGGGCAGGCCCGACCCCAGCGCCTTGGCCAGGGTCATGACGTCGGGCGTGATTCCCCAGTGCTCGATGGCCAAACCACTTGCCCGTCCGGCCCAGGCCGGTCTGCACCTCGTCGAGAATGAGCAGGACCCCGCGCTCGGTGCAGAGCCGACGTACGCCGGGGAGGTACTCCTCCGGCGGAACGATCACCCCGCTCTCGCCTTGAATCGGCTCCAGTATCACCGCGCAGATCCGTCGGTCACGGCCTTCTCCAGGGCACTCCAGGTCGCCGAAGGGGACGTAGTAGAAGCCCGGCACCATGGGCAGGAAGCTCTTCTGGTAGTGCTCCTGTCCGGTCGCGGCCAGGGAGCCCAGGGTGCGGCCGTGGAAGGACTTGTAGGCGGCCACGATTCCCCGCCCGCGCGCCGGCTGCTGCAAGCCGGCCCACTTGCGCGCCAGCTTGATCGCCGCCTCGTTCGCCTCGGAGCCGCTATTGCAGAAGAAGACGCGGT
>CAVREB010000009.1:0-334872 GCA_963720035.1 uncultured Nitrospiraceae bacterium
GCTATCGCTGGAACGTGATCCACGCCGTGCGGGTGAATGTCACGTAGGGCCGAGGCCTTACTCATCGGCGCTCTCGCCGGCGGCCTGGGCTTCGGGCTCGCGGCCGGTTGGGCGGTCGGCCAGGGCAATCCCCTCCCCCCCGACCCGCACATGCCGCTGGTCCTCGGCGCGTGCATCATGTGCCACGCGCCCGAGATGGTCGCTCAGCAGCGACTCGATCGGGCCACGTGGGAAACCATCGTCGACCGGATGATCACCTACGGGGCGCCGATCACCGCGGAGACGCGGCCGCTGATCCTCGAGTATCTGACCACCCGCCTGGGACCGTGAAATCGTCGAGGCCCGCGGTCGAGGCGGCGCGCCCCGCGCGGGATGGTGATGCCTCCCGCGAGCCCCACACCCGACCGACCCCTTCGCCCTTCGTCGGGTGTCACCAGCTCGTCGACGCCTGCCGCCTGCCCGGCTGCCCGGTCTGCCGCTGCCTCCGCGACGCGGCGCGCCGACACCTCGGCGCGCTCCTGGCCGAGCATGTCACGGACCCCGAGACGCGGGGCCGGCTCGGCGCCGCGTGGGGCTTCTGCGCCACCCACGCCGCGGCGCTCCCCGACGTGGGGGACGCGGCCCTCGGCGCCGCCATCGTGTACGAGGCGCTCGTCGGACGGGCACGCGAGTGGCTCGCCGACGCGACGACGGCGCTGCCCGATGCCGGCGGGGGCCGGGGCTGGCGCGCGCTCCTGGGTCGCGCCGGCGCGAAGCGAGTCGTGCCGACGCGGCCGCGGCCGGGGCGATGCCCGACGTGCGTCGAGCTGATCCGAGCCGAGCGCGGCTACCTGGACACCCTGGAGACCGGGATCGGCGAGCCCCCGCTCGATCTCGCGTACGAGAGCTCGGACGGGCTCTGCCTCCCGCACCTCGAGCTGGCGCTCCGCCGTCCGAGCGTGGGGCGGGGCGGCGGCAGGCGGCTTGCCGCGCGGACCCTCCCCAAGCTCGACCGGCTTCGCGAGGAGCTGCGGGGCTTCATCGACAAGCACGACCACCGTACACGGGCGGCGTTCACGGAAGGGGAGGCCCACGCCTGGACGGCGGCGCTCGGCCTGGTGGCCGGCCGCGCGGAGCTGTTCGGGAACGACCTGGCGCGGCACGGGCCTGAGGGGCGCTCCGCCGCTCGCTCGCCGGCGGCCCCGCCCCCGTGACCCTCGCCGTCCTGCCAGATGTCCCGCGGGCACTGATCGGGATGGTCCACCTCCTGCCGCTGCCCGGAAGCCCGCGCTGGGGCGGGTCCTTCGACGCGGTCGTCGAGCACGCGGTCGCCGACGCCCGCGCGCTGGAGGCCAGCGGTTTCCACGCGTGCCTGATCGAGAACTTCGGTGACGCGCCGTTCAGCCCCGGCCGGGTGGACCCGGCGACGGTGGCGGCGCTCGCGGTCGCGGCCGCCGAGGTGCGGCGGGCGGTCCGGCTCCCCATCGGCATCAACGCCCTGAAAAACGACGCCCAGGCGGCGCTCGCGGTGGCCGCGGCGACCGGGGCCCTTTTCGTCCGGGTCAACGTGCACGTGGGCGCCGTGGTCGGGGACCAGGGCGTCATCCAGGGTGACGCCTACGGCACGCTCCGGTACCGGCGGCTCCTCGGGACCGCCACGCGCCTCTTCGTGGACGTGGGCGGCAAGCACGCGGTCCCGCTGGCCGCCCTGGAGCCGGTGCAGGTCGCGAAGGACGCCGCGTACCGGGGACTGGCTGACGCGCTGGTGGTTTCGGGCGTCGCGACCGGGGAGCCGACGCCGCTCGCTGACGTGGAGCGCGTCCGCGCTGCCGTGCCCGACCGGCCGATCCTGGTGGGCTCGGGCGTGACCCCGGACACCGTGAAGGCCCTCCTTGCCGTGGCCGATGGCGCGATCGTCGGGACCTGGGTCAAGCGGGACGGCCGGACGACCGGCCCCGTCGATCCCGCCCGCGCCGCGGCGGTCGCCCGTGCCGCGGGAGTTCTGTAACCGTGTCTCGGGGAAGGTCAGGAAGACTCGGCCCGTATCAGGGTGCGCCCTGCCGAACGTGCTCGGCGCCCGATCAAGCGAGGAGGACCGATGATGGCCAGTCAAGCTGAGCCGCCTGAGGACCTGCGCTGGCTGCTAGAGCCGCCCGCACCCGGCGAGGTGCACCTACACGTCGCGGTGGGTGAAGGGGCGCAGCTGAGCCCCGAGCTTCAGGAGGCGCTCGAACAGCTCCTGAGCAGGCTGCACGAGACCGAGTTCGAGGTATCCGCCTTCTGCCGGCTGATCACCTGTGGCGCGCTTTCCACACATCCATGCTGGTGGCGAGGGACGTGCAAGATTTGCCGGCTCGGCTGAGGGAACACGTGGGATTCGGACATCTTCTGCGCCGCGGGAGCGGGCCAGAGAGGATGGGCCATGAAAGAGTCACGCTATAACATCTGGACCGACCGGGCCGATGCCGCCTACGTGTACAACGGCGTGAGCGGCTCCCTCCTGCGGGTACCCAAGGACGACTATGCAGCCCTTCGCCGCTTTCTCGCCGGCGAGGCGGACTCGGGGTGCTCACCGAAGCTTCTCGTGAACATGGCCAGCGGCCGCATGCTGGTCCCCGACGGCAGCGACGAAGTCGCGATGCTATCCAAGCGCTATGAGGGCAGTCGCCACGACACCTCCCACTTCGCCCTCACCATGGTCACCAGCCTCGGCTGCAACTTCGATTGCCCGTACTGCTTCGAGGCCAAGCATCCCTCGATCATGGACGACGAGGTGCGGCAGGCCGTCCTCGAGGTCCTGGATGACCAGCTGCCAAGGATACGCAGCTTCCACGTCACCTGGTTCGGCGGCGAGCCGCTGGTCGGCAAGAAGCCGCTGCTGGCGCTCTCGGACGCCTTCATCGAGCGCTGTGACAGGGCCGGTGTCGACTACCGCGCCGACATCACGACCAACGGCTATCTCCTCGATGAAGAGACGTGCATCGACTTGCGGGACCGCCGCGTGAGTCACGCTCAGGTCTGTCTGGACGGACCGCCGGAGATCCACGACAGCATGCGTCCGCGGGCCGGCGGGAAGCCCAGCTTCTGGGGCATCATCAAGAACCTGCACCACGCCATCAACTATCTGCCGATCACGATCCGCATCAACGTCGACAGGGAGAACTTCCCTCACACCGAGGAGTTGCTTCAGATCCTGGCCGATCAGGGCTTGTCGGGCAAGGTTGGCATCTATGTCGGCCAGATCGTCGGTGTCGCCGACTTTGCGCCGGCGCCGTCGGCATCGTTCAGCCGACGCCTGCTTCACGAACCCGGACTTTGCGCGCGCTGAGCTGGGGTTCAACCAGCTGGCGGCGCGCTATGGCTTTGGCAGTCCCAATCTGCCGCGCCCGACCGGCGCCCCGTGCACGGCGGTGCGGGCCAACGAGCTGGTGGTCGGGAGCAAGGGCGAGCTGTACAAGTGCTGGGACTCCGTCGGCAACCCCCTGGAGGTCATCGGCAACGTCCGCGACTACAAGCAGACGAACGGGCGGCTCGCCAAGTGGATGAAGTACGACCCGTTCGGCGACGAGGAGTGCCGGGGCTGTGTCGCCTTGCCGGTCTGCATGGGCGGCTGCGCCCACCACGGCATGGACCCACTGCAATACGAGAACCGCTGCGGCACCTTCCGCCACACGTATCGAGAGCAGATTCTCCGGTTCGTCGATTTCGCGGAAGGTGAGGGCAGGAAAGGGCTGATGACCGGCGGCGGGCTCGCCCGGCGCATGTCCACGCGTTAGCCACCCGATACTCGCACCCAGCCTCCCCGCGCGGCCTGTCGAACCGCGTCGATGACCTGCTGGACGGCCGCTCCGTCGCGGAACGTCGCGGCTGGCGCCACGGGCTTTCCGTCCAGGATGGCGCCCGCGATGTGGTCCACCAGCCGGACGAACGAGAGGCCCCAGAGGGCCACGTACTCCATGCCGGGCGGTAGGGTCAGCGTCTCGGGCTCGGTCAGGTCCTCGAGCGGCTTCCCGCGTTTGGCGCCCCAGAGCCGCTCGGTCTCGTCGAGGACCAGGACCCCGTCGTCGCCCCACACCTCGATTCGGGGGCCCGTCGGATGCGTCGCCACCACGGTCAGCAGCACGGTCGCCACGGCGCCCCCGCGGAGGCGCAAGGCGAAGGTCGTGAAGTCGTCGGCCGTGACCGGCCGGCGACCCCCGCCCTCCGGGGCCGGGCGGTCCTTGACATAGGCGTCCACCGTCCCAGTCACCATCTCGACCTCGCCGAGCCAGTAGCGGAGGAGATCGATCTGGTGCGAGCCGACGGCCCCGAGGAGCCCGCCGCCCCGCTCGGCGTCGAACCACCAGCTCCAGGGCTTGTCCGGGTCGAGGCGCCCGGCGCCCGTGAGCGTGACTAGGGCGTGGCGGGGTTCGCCGACGAAGCCCGCGTCGATCAGGGCCTTGGCGCGGCGGCGGTTCGGGTTGAAGCGCAGCTCGTGGTCGATGACGTGGACGACCTGGGCGCGCTCGGCCGCCGCCACCATCTCGAGGGCCTCGGCCGTCGAGAGCGCCATCGGCTTCTCGCAGAGCACGTGGCGGCGTCCGGCCACCGCGGCGAGCGTCATCGGGCGGTGGAGGTGGGGCGGCGTCGTGATGCTGACGAGGTCCAGGTCGGCGGCGGTCAGCGCGCGCCAGTCGTCGAAGGCGTGCCGGACCGCGAACTGGTCGGCGATGCGGCGCGCCTTCCCCGGCTGGCCGCTCGCCACCGCGACCACCTCGACGCGCGGGTGCGCCTGGAATGCAGGGATTTGGACGGTGGCGCCGAAGCCGGTACCAATCACGCCCACACGGAGTGTCCCTGCCATGCGGTCGCGCCTCCTGAGGTCGAGGGTGGCGGCGGTCAGGCGGCCCGGAGCGCGGCCAGGATCTCCCTGGCCGAACGCCTCCGTCCGCCAGCGGCGGAAGCCGGGGACGGCCCCGAGCGCGAAGAGGTCGACGGGCGGGGCGAGGGCCAGCACGTCGATCAGCCGCTGGGGCAGGAGCACACCGGGGTCGAGTCCGGTCTGCTCCGACGCCAGGGCCCGCCAGCGGCGCAGCCCCTCCGCGCGCTGGCGCGTGTCGGCCGTCACCACCGGGCGCGCGATCCTCGGCCCGCGCGGCGGCTCGGGCACGGGCCCGGCCCGGCCGCGGAGGAGCGCATCGAGGATGCCCTCTCCGTAGCGCTCGACCAGCCTCGGGGTGACGCCGGGCATGCTGGCCAGCGCCGCCCGGTCGGCGGGTGGCGCCGCCGCGAGGGCGAGCAGGGTCTCCGGGCTCAGCACCTTGAACGGGGGCCTCCGCTCGGCGCGGGCCCACGTCTCGCGCTGGGCGTAGAGGGCACGGAGGGTGGCCAGGCCGCGCCCATCGAGGCGGGACGCGCCACGGACCCTCCGGTACCCATCCTCGTCGGACGGGCGCTCGGGGACGGGGATCGTCGCGAGGGCCTCGCATTCCTCGCGGAGCCACCCCTCCCGTCCGAGGCTCTCAGCTCGGCCACGAGGCGCTCGCGGAGGGGGATCAGGTGACGGACATCCTCGGCGGCGTACGCCTCCTGCGCTTCCGACAGGGGCCGCCGGGCCCAGTCGGTCTTCTGCTGGGACCGGACCGGCTGAACATCGAGGTACTTGGCCAGGAGCCGCTCCAGCCCGAGCTCGCGGACTCCCAGGAATCGCGCGGCCAGCATCGTATCGGACACGCGGCTGAACTCGAGCCCGAACCGACGCTTGAGGTGGACGATGTCGTTGTCTCCGCTGTGGAACACCTTGACCGTTCGGGATCCGGCGCAGAATGCCCGGAGGGGCTCGAGGTCCGGCAAGGCCAGGGCGTCGAGGAAGAACACCCGCCCATCCGGGTCGCCGAGCTGGACCAGGCAGAGGCGCTCGGGGTAGTGGTGGAGGCTGTCCGCCTCGGTGTCGAGCGCCACCGCGGGCGTGCCGTCCAGGTCATGGGCAAGCGCCTCGACCTCGGACGCGGTCCGGATCCAGACGGGAGGGAACCCCACAGCATCCAGGATACCAGGGCGGCGCCGCCCCGGATAGCGCCGCCCAGACCGCGGGACTACCGCGCCGAAGGCCGTTCAAAGCGCCGCCGGCAGCCCTTCTGGCGGTGGGTTCGTGGCCCCGGTGGGTTGCCACCCCCGAGGGGCCAGGAGCCAGGTCCACGACAATGCAGACGGCGGCTCGGTGGGCGGGGGCCCCGGAGTCTGGGGCGATGCCACCCCGGAGGGACGCCTCTCACCAGCGGCCGTGACCTCCAGTCATTGCGGGCTCCGACTGGAGCCGACGGGGCGCGCCGTCGCGAGGTGTCCTGTCCGGCTGGGCCGGCCCTGGACCCCGCCGGCACCAGGACTCGCACTTCGCGGCGCAGCCGGTCGCCGTCTCTGCCGGAAGAAGCACGAGGCGACGAGGACATCAAGCTCCGGCGCTGAGGTATGATGTTGGCCAAAGCATAGGGGCATAGAGGAGACGAGAGACGATGCGATACGAAGCACCGGAATCACTGGAGGGGGTCGTGGCCCTGCTCGCGGGAGCCAAGGGCGAGGCGCGGGTGCTGGCCGGGGGGACCGATCTCCTGGTGCAGATGCGCGCCGAGGTGGTCTGACCCCGAGCTGATCGTGGACATCAAGAAGATCCCGGAGACCCGGGCGGTCACCGAGGACAAGGGCGGCTGGCGCATCGGGGCCGCGGTGACGGGGGCGGAGCTCAGGGAGCACACCCGGCTCAAGCGGGCGTGGCCGGGAGTGGTGGAGGCCGCCAACCTCATCGGCTCCACCCAGGTGCAGGGCCGCGCCACGCTGGGCGGCAACCTCTGCAATGGCTCGCCGGCCGCCGACAGCGTGCCGGCGCTGATCGCGGCGGGAGCGGTGGCCACCCTGGCCGGGCCCCAGGGCCGGCGGGACCTGCGCGGTCGAGGACGTCATGCTCGGGCCCCGCCGGCTGGCGCTGACCAAGGGCGAGATCGTCGTCTCGTTCCTGCTGCCGCCCCGGCCCCCGCGCGCAAGCGATGCCTACCTGCGCTTCATCCCTCGCACGGAAATGGATATCGCGGTGGTCGGGGCGGGGGTAAGCTTGAGCCTCGACGGCGGCGGGATCATCACCGGGGCCCGGGTGAGCCTGGGCGCAGTGGCGGCGCGGGTGCTGCTCGTGCCGGAGGCAGCCCAGGCCATCATCGGGAGCCGGCTGGACAGGGCGGCGCAGGACCGGCTCGAGGCGGCGGCGCGCGCGGCCTGCCGACCAATCGACGACAAGCGAGGCACCATCGAGTTCCGCATCGACGTGGCGGCCGTGCTGGCCCGGCGGACCGCCCTGATCGCGCTGGACCGAGCGAGGGCGAACTGATGGCCAAGCATCATATCGAAGCGACGGTGAACGGAGACGCGGTGGAATTCCTGTGCGAGACGGAGGAGACGCTGCTTGACGTGCTTCGCGAGACGCTCCACCTGACCGGCAGCAAGGAAGGCTGCGCCTCTGGCGACTGCGGCGCCTGCAGCGTGATGCTCGACGGCCGGCTCGTTTGCTCCTGTCTCGTGCTGGGCTGCGAGGTGTCCGGGCGGAAGGTCGAGACGATCGAGGGCATGGCCCGGGGCGAGTCGCTCCATCCGCTCCAGCAGCGGTTCCTGGAGGCCGCCGCGCTCCAGTGCGGCATCTGCACGCCGGGCTTCCTGGTGGCCAGCAAGGCCCTGCTCGAGAAGACGCCGAACCCGACCGAGCGTGAGTGCGCTACTGGCTGGCCGGCAACCTCTGCCGGTGCACCGGGTACGACAAGATCGTGACCGCGGTGATGGACACCGCCGCGTCGATGAGAAGAGGATAGGCATGGCCGAGACGAACGGACACTCCCAGGAGAACGGGCAGCACTACGTCGGCACGCGCACGATCCGCCCGGACGGCGTGGACAAGGTGACCGGGCGCGCCCGCTTCGGCGCCGACTTCAACCTGCCCGGCCAGCTCGTCGGCCGCGTGCTCCGAAGCCCACACCCGCACGCGCGCATCATCTCGATCGACACCGCCAAGGCCGAGGCGCTGCCGGGCGTGAAGGCCGTCGTCACCCGGGACGACTTTGCCGACCAGCCGTCGGAGTTCATCCCGGCCGGCGAGATGATGATGAACTACAAGGACGTGGTGCGGAACGTGATGGCCCGCGAGAAGGCGCTCTACGAGGGCCACGCGGTGGCCGCGGTGGCCGCAACCAGCGTCGCCATTGCACGGCGCGCGCTCAAGCTGATCGACGTGAAGTACGAGGTGCTGCCCCACGTCATCGACGTGGTCGAGGCCATGCGACCCGGCGCCCCGCTGCTCCACGACGATCTCTTCACGGTCGGGGTCGAGCCCAAGCCGGACAAGCCCTCGAACATCGCCAAGCGCATCGAGATCAAGCAGGGCGACGTCGAGGCCGGCTTCAAGAAGGCCGACGTCGTCATCGAGCGCGAGTTCAAGACCGCGCCCGTCCACCAGGGCTACATCGAGCCCCACGCCGCGCTGGCCACCGTCTCGGAGGACGGCGCCACCGAGCTCTGGACCACCCAGGGCCACTACATCGTGCGCGCCCACTGCGCGCGGCTGCTCGGCCTCGACATGGGCAAGGTCCGCGTCACCGCCACCGAGATCGGTGGCGGGTTCGGCGGCAAGACGGTGGTCTACCTCGAGCCGCTCGCCATCGCGCTGTCCCGGAAGGCCAAGCGCCCGGTGAAGATGGTCATGTCGCGCGAGGAGGTGTTCAAGGCCTCGGGCCCGACCTCCGGCGCCACCGTGCGGGTCAAGATGGGCGCCACCAAGGACGGCAAGTTCGTGGCCGGCGCAGCAGAGCTCAAGTACCTGCCAGGCGGGCGCCTTCCAGGGCTCGCCGGTGCAGCCCGGCACCATGTGCGCGTAGCGCCCTATGGTCGAGAACGTGCACGTGATCGGCTACGACGTGGTGTCGAACCGCCCGAAGGTCGCCGCGTACCGGGCCCCCGGCGCGCCGATCTCGGAGTACGCGGTCGAGAGCGTGGTGGACAATGGCCGGGAGAAGCTCGGCCTCGACCCGATCGAGCTGCGGATGATGAACGCGGCGCGCGAGGGCACGAAGGCGGCCTACGCCCCAGTTCGGTCCTATCGGGCTCGAGGAGACGCTGAACGCGATCAAGAAGACCGAGCACTGGAACACCCCGCTCCGGAAGTGGCAGGGCCGCGGGTGGCGTCCGGCTTCTGGTTCAACATCGGCGGCGAGACCACCGTCTCGCTCACCGTCAACGAGGACGGTACGATCTCGCTGATGGCCGGCACGCCGCGACATCGGCGGGTTGCGCGCCTCGCTGGCCTCGGTGGTCGCGGCCGACGAGCTGGGGGTGCCCGTACGACAAGGTGCGGCCGATCATCGGCGACACCGGCTCGCTCGGCTTCAACTTCCTCACCGGCGGCAGCCGCTCGGCCTTCTCGGGCTCGATGGCCATCGTGGAGGCGGCCAAGCAGATCAAGGCCGATCTCTGCGCGCGGGCCTGCAAGCTCTGGGAGGCCAAGCCGGACCAGGTCGAGTTCTCGGGCGGTTCCGTGCGGCCGCTCGGCGCGCTCGCCGAGAAGGTCAAGCCGATGGCCATCGCGGACTTCGCCAAGACCGCCGGCAAGACCGGCGGACCCATCGGCGGCGTCGGCCGCATCAACGCCCAGGGCGCGGGCCCGAGCTTCGGCACGCACCTGGTGGACCTCGAGGTGGACCCGGAGACCGGGCGCGCGACGATCCTGCGCTACACGGTGGCTCAGGACGCGGGCCGGGCGCTGCATCCGGCCTACGTCGAGGGGCAGTACCAGGGCGGGGCGGTGCAGGGCATCGGCTGGGCGCTCAACGAGGAGTACATCTACGGCGCCGACGGCAAGCTGCAGAACGCGGGGTTCCTCGACTACCGCATGCCGGTGGCCTCGGACGTGCCGATGATCGACGCGATCCTGGTCGAGGTCGCCAACCCGAGCATCCCTACGGCGTGCGCGGCGTCGGCGAGACGCCGATCGTCCCGCCGCTCGGGGCCGTCGCCAACGCGATGCGCGGCGCCACCGGCGTGCGCTTCCGCGAGCTGCCGATGTCGCCGCCGCGGGTGCTGAAGGCGCTTCAAGGAGAAGGGCCTCAACGGCCTGAGCCGCGAGTGGCATGGCCGGGAAGTACGGTGCTGGTCGGCGACCTCGCGCAGGTGACCCGCGACGTCGCCGAGTTCGATCTATCAGCACCGTCCGTGCACCAGCCTCTCCGGCAGCTCGGCGAGCTCCATCCGGCGCTCGCACCGCATCTCGAGAGCGGCGTCGCGGTCGCCATCGACGGCCAGATCTCCAGGACGCCCTGCTCGAGCCGATCGGCACCGACAGCGAAGTCTTTCTCCTCCCGGCATCGCGGAGGCTGAGAGGAGCACCGCCGGCCCGGCCCTCTCCCCCAAGAGGGGGCGGGCCGGCGTCGGATCAGTCCTTGGTCCAGCGCGTCGAGGAGGCGGGTGCCGAGGGCGCGGTGGCCGCGGGAGAGACGTCACGATGATGACGACCGAGGCCAGGAGGTTGCCGAAGTGCACGGTCCACCACGCCAGCGCGCCGACCAGGTGCTCGTCCAGCGCCTGGAGGAAGCCGAAGAAGAGCTGGAAGCGGAGGAACAGGATGCGAGAGGACCAGCAAGAGTCGCGGCTCCCTCTCGGCAGCCAGGAGGAGGTCGCGACCACGATGCCGAAGACGGCGAACGCCGCGAAGTGGAGCACCGTGTAGCCGACGACCACGTCCATCCGGACGATGAGCTGCTGGGGGTCCCGGAGACCCTGGAGGACGGCCGCCCCCAGGAGGGCGGGGGTGCGGAGCGGGTACCCGCCGCACCGAGTCGTAGATCAGGAACCACACGGCGACACCGACGCCCCGAGGAGGCCCGCCACCATGCCCTCCCGGACGACGTCGACCCACCGCCCGAGGAGGGTCCGGGCGAGGCCGCGGTGCCGGACGTAGAAGTAACCGAGCATCGCCATCGAGGCCAGGAAGTTCCCGATGAGGATCTTCCACCACGCCAAGACGCCCAGGACGGGCAGCGCCAGGAAGGCGATCAGCGCCAAGAAGAAGACCTCGAACGCCACGAAGAAGATCAGGAGCGCGAGCAGCATGGCCGGCTCCCGTTCCGCGCCGGCGACGGCCAGGCGGCGACGAGCCCCACCACCACGAACGCAAGCCCGTGGAGGATCGTGTAGCCGATGACCGGCGCGGCGGTGACGGCGACCGCAGGGTGGCGCGCGCTCCCTTGAAGATGACCGAGCCGAGGATCGCCGGCGTCTGGAGCCGGACGCCGCTGGCGGCGTCGAAGACCAGGAACAGGAGCGCGACCGCCGCGGCGCCGATGAGACCGGCGATCACGCCCTCGCGTGCGACCCGCCGGTCAAGCGCCATGTGCCCTCGCCTCCTCCGGAAGGGGCCGTGCCTCGTCGTCGCCGGTCTGGCGGCCCGCCCAGCGGAAGAACACCACGGTGCCCGCGACCAGGTGACCCAGCATGCCCCCGATCCACATCAGGAGCCCGGCGACCTCCTGGTCCGCCCGGGGATCGAGCGGCCAGGGCGCCGCCGGGCGAGCATAGAACGGGTAGAGGAGATCCTCCGCCAGCGTGATCGGCGCCGCGATCGCCATCATCGGGACCGTCGCGACGAAGAGGTAGAGGAGCCGGGCGGGGGGCTCGGCCGCGGCCACTCGGTCCACGGGCCAGCCACCGGCCACCAGAGGAGTAACGCCGTGGCCAGGAACGAGACGTGCTCGAGCCCGTGAGTCCCCGGGAGATCGAGTGCGGCGGCGAAGGGGCCCGGGAGGTGCCAGACGACCTGGACGGCCGACGCCAGGCCGAGAGCGACGACCGGCCGGGTCAGCCGGTAGCCCAGGCGATCGAGAAATCGCCACCCCGCGATCGGGCCGTGAAGCCACGCCGGTGTGCCCAGGAGCCAGAGCACGGGCACGACGGAGAGGAGCAGGAGGTGCTGGGCCATGTGAGCGGATAGTGCGACGTGCTCCGCCCACTCGGCCAGCGGGCCGAGCAGGGCGAGCGCGAGGACACCCACCCCGCTCGCGAAGGCGGCGATCTGGCCGCGGCTCACCGGAGGCCCCCAACCGAAGCGTCGCCGGAGCGGGCCGACGACCAAAGCGTACCCCGCCAGCAGGGCCTCGAGCCCGAGGACGACCTCCGGATGCCAGTGGAAGCCGGTCGATTCGGGACCCCTCGGGGGGTGCCCTGCGGCCCCTGGCCGCCCGGTCATGAGTGGCGCCCGGGCCGGCATCCGGGTCAGCCGCCGCCGATGCCCGGGATTCCGAGCAGTCCGGTGGTCCCGAAGTGGTGGAACAGCCAGAGGAGAGCGATCGCCAGCCCGATTGCGATGACGAGCGGGATGGCGAAGAGGTACGAGAACCACGCGTGGTCGAAGCGGAGGTGCATGTAGAACATCGCGACCAGGATGAACTTGGCCGCCGACAGGATCAGGAGGATCGGGACGAGGACCCCGGCCAGCGCCGGGATGTAGAAGACCCAGACCTCCATGGCGGTGATCGCGACGAGGAATGTGGCCACCACGAGGTAGGTTCGCGGCCCGACTCCGCGATGGACCGCCGGAGCGCCGTCTGGCGCGTCGGCGCGAGAAGCCGCCGGGCTCGTCATGGGCTCATCCTACTGGATCAGGTAGACGAGGGTGAAGATGGCGATCCACACGACGTCGACGAAGTGCCAGTAGAGGCCGGCGATCTCGACTCAGGGCTTCCTGTCGCCGCTCCAGCCGGCCCCGTGTACCAGGACCCAGAGCGTCAGGAGCCAGATGACGCCGACCGTGACGTGAGCGCCGTGGAAGCCCATCATCACGTAGAACGTCGAGGCGAAGAGGTTGGTCGTGAGCCCCAGGCCCTCGTGGACGAAGTGATTGAACTCGTAGACCTGGCCCGCGAGAAAGAGGCTGCCGAGGAGCACGGTCGCCAGGAGCCAGCGCCGGGTGCCCCGATGTCCCCCTGCTGGATCGCCGCGACGCCGAGCACCATCGTGAGCGATGCTCATCAGCAGGACGAACGTGCTGACCGAGGTGAGCGGGATGGATAGGATCTCGTGCGGGTACGGCCCGGCGAGGCTCCGGCCCCGGTAGACCAGGTAGGTCGAGATCAGCGTGCCGAAGAAGAGGCACTCCGATCCGATGAAGGTCCACACCACGATCTTTCGGTGGTCGAGTCCGGTGGCGCCGACGTGGAGATCGTCTCGGTGGACGTCGTCGGCGTCACGATCGGCCCGGTCAGCCCCGGCAGCCCGGGCCGGGACCAGCTCGAGGGCGAAGGCGAGGGCCGCCGCCAGGGTCAACACGGCCCCGAGCGCCATCACGGCCACGTGGACGAGCGCGCCCGCCGTCATCACGACCATCGCGAGGGCCGTGAGGAGCGGCCACGCCGACGGGTCGGGCATGTGGATCGGCCCGCGGGCGCTCACCAGGGCCGCGGGATCGGCGAGACCTCCGCCTCGGGCGTCCGGATGCTTGGTGAGCCAGAGGGCGTCGCGGCGGAGGACCGTCGGCAGCGTCGCGAAGTTGTAGACCGGGGGCGGGGAGGGGATCGCCCACTCGAGGGTCCGCCCGTCCCAGGGGTCGGCCCCCGCCGCCGGCCCCCGACGGAGGGTGGTGACCACGTTCGCCAGGAAGACCACCAGCGACACGCCCTGGGTGATCGCGCCGATCGTCGAGACCAGGTTCCAGAAGTCCCAGCCGAGCCCGGGGGCGTAGGTGTAGATCCGCCGCGGCATGCCCATGAGGCCGAGGAAGTGCATCGGGAAGAACGTCAGGTTGAAGCCGATCAGCATGAGCCAGAAGTGAAGCTGGCCGAGCCGCTCGTCGAGGAGGCGGCCCGTCGACCTTCGGGAACCAGTAGTAGATACCGGCGAAGAGCCCGAGCATCGTGCCGCCGAACAGCACGTAGTGGAAGTGGGCGACGACGAAGTAGGAGTCGGTCTGCTGGAGGTCGACCGGGGGCGAGGCGTGCATGATGCCCGAGAGCCCGCCGATGATGAACATCGCCGATGAAGCCGATCGCGAAGTACATCGCGGTCCGGAAGCGCAGCGAGCCGCCCCAGAGGGTCGCGATCCAGTTGAAGATCTTCACCCCGGTCGGGATCGCGATGAGCATGGTCGTGAGCGCGAAGGCCGCAGTCGGCGATCGGTCCCATCCCGACCGCGAACATGTGGTGGGCCCACACGCCGAAGCCCATGAAGCCGATCAGCGCGGTGGCGTAGACCATCGCCGCGTAGCCGAAGAGCGGCTTCCGCGCGAAGGTCGGCAGGACCTCGGAGACGATGCCCATCGCCGGCAGGATGAGGATGTAGACCTCGGGGTGGCCGAAGATCCAGAAGAGGTGCTGCCAGAGGACCGGCGAGCCGCCGCCCCCGGGCACGTAGAACGAGGTCCCGAGGAACGCGGTCGAACCCGAGCAAGATCAGGGCGACCGTCACCGGCGGGAAGGCGAGCAGGATCAGTACGTCGGTGACGAGGGTCGTCCAGACGAAGAGCGGCATGCCGCAGGAAGGTCATTCCGGGCGCCCGGAGGTTGACGATGGTGTCGAGGAAGTTCAGCGACGCCACGATGCGTCGAGCTGCCGAGGAACAGGAGGCCGAGCAGCCAGAAGTCGGCGTCGGGCCCGATCGAGAAGCGGCCTGGTCGTCAGCGGCGCGTAGCCGAACCAGCCCGCGTCCGGCGCGCGCCGACGAGCCAGCTGGCGTTGATGAAGAGGCCGCCCAGCAGGAATACCCAGTAGGAGAAGGCGTTCAGCCGGGGGAACGCCACGTCGCGCGCGCCGATCATGAGCGGCACCAGGAAATTGAAGAACGCGGCCGACAGCGGCATCACCGCGAGGAAGATCATCGTGGTGCCGTGCATGGTGAACAGCTCGTTGTACGTCTGGGCGCTGACCACCTGTCCCTCGGGCCGGGCGAGCTGGAGGCGGATCAGGAGCGCCTCCAGCCCGCCGATCAGGAAGAAGGCCAGGCCGCTTGCCCCCGTAGAGGAGCCCGATCCGCTTGTGGTCGACCGTCGTGAGCCAGGACGCGAGCCCGCGGTCGTCGGCGTGGGAGACGGCGTGGGCGGCGGCCGCGACGCTGGCGGTCGTCGTCACTTCAGGCTCTGGAGGTAGGCGACGAGCGCCGCGACGTCCGATTCCGCGAGCTTCTGGTCCGGCATGAGGGAGCCCGGCTTGAGCGCGGACGAGCTCCGGAGCCAGCGGGCCAGGTGCTCCGACGTGTTGGGCACGATGCCGCCGGCGATCGTCTTCCGTGAGCCGAAGTGGGTGAGGTCGGGGCCGATCATGCCCGCGGACACGCCCTGGATCGTGTGGCAGCCGACGCACGTGCCCGTCTGGTAGAGCTTGAGACCGGCGGCCGCCGGCGTGCCGTCCGCGGGTGTGGCCGGTGGAGCCGTCTGGCCCGCGACCCAGGCCTCGAAGCCCTCCCGGGTATCCACGATCGCGCGATGGCGCATGTTGGCGTGGGACGCACCGCAGAACTCGGCGCACTGCCCGTAGAACTCGCCGGTGGTGTCGGCGGTGAGGACGATCCGGGTCCGGCCGCCCGGGATGGCGTCGCGCTTCCCTCCGAGCTGCGGGACCCAGAAGCTGTGGATCACGTCCACGGACTCGATCTCGAGACTCACCGGCCGGCCGGCAGGAAGGTGGAGGTCGCTCGCGGTCACGATGCCGAGGTCCGGGTACCGGAACTCCCACCACCACTGATGCCCGATGACGCGGATGCGGAGAGCGTCCTTCGGCGGCGCGGCCTGGGATCGGAAGATCGCCCCCACCGTCGGGAACGCGATGAACGCCAGGATCAGCGCCGGAATCACCGTCCACGTGAGCTCGAGCATCGCGTTGCCCCGAACCTGGCGGGGGATCGCCTTCGGGTCACGCTCGCGGAACCGGACGACGGCGACGAGGAGCAGGATCTGCACCACCAGGAAGATCGCGACGTCCCAGGCCAGGATCTGGAGGAAGAGCCGGTGGCTCAGCCATCCGAAGTCGGACTTGGGCAGGAGCGTGGTGGCCGGCGACTCGAGACCACAGCCCCCCAGCACCGGGATGCTCACCGCCAGGGTCGCGACGACCCACCGGCGACCCAGCATGTGAACGTAGTCACAAGCCATCGACGTCATCCTGCCAGATGGGCCAAGATAGCGCAATGACCGGGCCCGGGGAAGATCAGTGCATGATCGCCCCGCCGGCCAGGTTGATGGCCTGGCCCGTCACGTAGCCGGCCGCGTCGGAGGCGAGAAACACGGTGAGCTCGGCGACGTCCTCCGGTGTCGCGACGCGGCCGAGCGGGATCGCGGCCCCCCGGGCCGCGATGGCCTGGGCCCGGAGCGTCTCGTCGTAGCTTCCGTCGGGGCGCCGGCCGAGGAAGTCCAGGCGGTCGGTGTCGGCGGAACCCGGGCAGATGGCGTTGACGGTGATGCCGGCCGGCGCCAGCTCCATCGCGAGGGCCTGCGTGAAGCCGATCACGCCGAACTTCGACGCGCAGTACGCCGCCATGCCCGCGTAACCGACCTTGCCGCAGTTCGAGGACATGTTGATGATCCGCCCACGGACCCGCATGCCCAGCATCTCCGCGGCCACGGCCTTCGAACACAGGTACGTGCCGGTGAGATTGGTCTCGAGGACGACGTGCCACGCCTCCTCGGGGAGCTTGGCGACCGGCGCCCGGTCGGCTCCGGGAGGCGCGGCGGCGTTGTTCACGAGGACGTCGATCCGGCCGAAGGCCGTGACCGCCGCGGCAACGGCGGCGGCGACCTGGCTTGCGACGCGGACGTCGACGAGGGCGGTGATCGCGCGGCGTCCCGTCTGCCGCACCTCGGCCGCCACGGCCTCGAGCCCACGGAAGCCGTCCCCCGGCTTCGTGTTGATCACCCGGATGCCTGCCGGCGAGATGTCCGTGAGGACCAGGTCGGCCCCCTCCGCGGCGCACCGCCGGGCGATCGCCCGCCCGAAGCCGTGCTCGCCGCCCGCACCGGTCACCATGACCACCTTGTCCAGAAGGCGTTCCATCGTCACCTCCTTGAATCCCGGGCATGATGCCCGTGACGAACGTGCTCCCGGTTCGTGCTGCGGGCGCAAACCCGGCGCGCACCGCCGGGCCGAGCCGCCATGATACCGTGCAGGCCTTGTGATACGCTCCCGACGGGCTCGGCAGGATGCCTGGGGGGGGTGGCCATGAGCGGGATGTTGACCGGGCGGGACCCGGTACCGGGCCGCGTGGTCCGGACGGTGGAGATCCCGGCATGCCACGGCGCCGCGCTCGAGGTGCCGCGGGGGCTGGTGCTCCGCGTCGTCGACATCGAGGGCCAGCAGGTCGGCGACTTCATCTGCTTGAATCGCGAGGACCTCCGCGAGCGCTACTCGTCCCAGACCACGATCCTGTTCAACCGCACGATCTATCCGGGAGTGGGCGCCGCGCTCGTCTCCGACCGCGGCCGGCCGCTGATGCGCCTCGTGGCGGACACGGTGGGCGTTCACGACCTCATCTGCGGCTCGTGCAGCGAGGAGTACTACCGGGACCGTCTCGACTACGCCGACCCCCACCGGAGCTGCCGGTCGAACCTGGCGGCGGCGCTGGCGCCATGGGGAGTCGACATCGAGGACATCCCCTGCTCCTTCTCCTTCTTCATGCAGTGGCCGGTCCGGGCTGATGGATCGGTGCGTCCGATGGCGGCGCCGTCCTCGCCCGGCGACTACGTCGATCTCCAGGCCGAGATCGACGTGATCGCGGCGAACTCGGCGTGCCCCTCCGACATCACGCCGACGAACGCCCACCGCCCCACGCCCATGCGACTCGTCCTGTACGAGCCGGATGGGCGGAAGGGCTCATGACCGCTCCGGGCCAGCCGAGGCGCGCAACGACCCACCTGGAGAGCTGATGGCGGGCGCGGTCGGGGGCAGCGGCCGGGGCAGTCGGCCCGTCGTCCTGCTGGTGGATGACGACCCAGGCGTGCGGGAGTCGTTCCGGCTCATCCTGGAGGATGACTACGAACTGATCGACGCCGCCGACGGGGGCCAGGCGCTCGAGGTCCTCCAATCCGCGCCGGTGGATTCTGGTCCTGCTCGACCTTCGTCTTCCCGGCATGGACGGGATCGAGGTGCTCGAGCGCATCAAGGCTCTCGACGACCGGGTCGAGGTGATTCTCGTGACCGCGGTCCAGACTGTGCGGTCGGCCGTCGCGGCCATGAAGCTCGGGGCCTTCGACTACCTGACCAAGCCGTTCGAGGAGGAGGAGATCGTCCCGCTGGTCCGGCGGGCCGTCGAGAAGCAGGCGCTGGACCGGGAGGTCGTGTATCTCCGGAGCGAGCTGGCCCGCGAGCACGACTTCGACGAGCTGGTGGGACAGAGCCCGGTGATGCAGCAGCTCTACCAGCTCGTGGCGACCGTGGCGCGGAATCCGCTGACCGTGCTGATCGTCGGCGAGAGCGGCACCGGGAAGGAGCTGGTGGCGCGGGCGATCCACCGCCAGGGGCCGCGCCGGGACGGCCCCTTCGTCCCTGTCAACGTCGCGGCGATCTCGGAGACACTCATCGAGTCCGACCTGTTCGGCCACGAGAAGGGCGCTTTCACCGGCGCGGCCTCCAAGAAGCTCGGACGCTTCGAGCTGGCCCACGGGGGGACGCTCTTTCTCGACGAGATCGCCACCCTCCGTGTCGACCTCCAGGCCAAGATCCTGCGCGTGCTGCAGGAGCGCGAGATCGAGCGGGTCGGCGGGACGCGGCGCATCCCGATCGACGTGCGCGTGATCGCTGCCACCAACGCCGACGTGCGACGGGCGATCCAGGCCGGGGTGCTCCGGGAGGACCTCTATTACCGGCTCAATGTCGTCCAGATCACGGTCCCGCCGCTCCGCGACCGGAAGGAGGACATCCCGCCCCTCGTCGACTACTTCATCCGCAAGTACAACCGCCAGTTCCACCGGCAGATCGCGGGCGTCTCCCCGGCCGCGCTCGAGGTCCTGCGGTCGCACGCGTGGCCGGGCAACGTGCGAGAGCTGCAGAACCTCGTCGAGCGCTCGGTCGCGCTGGTGGAGCGCCCCGTGGTCGAGGTCAAGGACCTGCCGCTTGATCTGGTACTCCCCGACCAGCGGAGCCTCGATGAGGATCCGGCCGTCGTCCCGCTGAAGGAGGCTCGCGAGCAGTTCGAGCGTCAGGTGGTGCTCCGGGTGCTCGAGCGGGTTCACTGGAACCAGACCCACGCCGCTCGACTTCTCGGACTGCACCGGAACTCCCTCAAGGCCCGCCTCGCAGCGTGGGGGATCCGTCCCGCCGGCGGCGAGACGTGGGGAGAGCCGTGAGGAATCGGTGCACTGTGCGGTGTGCAAAGTGCACAGTTTCCTGTGCATTGAGTCGCAAGTAGCTGGACCGCCGATGTTTTTCGATGTCCCGCCGGTCAGCGTCCAGGCTTCGGTGCACAGCCGGCCGTGCAGTCGCCCCAAGCGGCCCATCCTGACGGTCTATGCGGCCCGGTCTGATTTCTCCTGCAATTCCTGAGGTTTCGTCGGGAAGTCAGGCGGGCGTCCTCTTCTGGTCTCAGAGTTGCTCTAGGAAAAGTCTCAGGAAAGATAGTTGTGCGAGGACCGGTGGCCGCGACGCTGGGTCGCGGTGCTCCGGGCAAGCGACGGGCGAACGATGAAGGAGGTCTGACATGGCCAAGGTAGCTGCTATCCTCGTGGTGCTCGCGTCGTTCATGCTGGTGGCCCCGGTGATCGAGTCCGGGACGAACTCGATGGGCGTGTTCCAGGCGATCGGGAACGCCTCGGAGGGCGGCGACTGAGCGCCCAGAGTTCGACAGTTGTCGGCTGCGATCGGATCGTTCGAACTCGCGGCGACCGTGATCGAGAGGGAACGAACTCGGGGTAAGTGATCCAGGCCTAGGGAATGCCGGGAGCGGCGGTGGTCTTTTCTAGTCTCTGCGCCACGTCGTCGACTACCCTTGGCCTATGAGGATCGCTTCTGCCGGAGCGAGGAGGAGGCTTAACGGGTACTCGTTAGGGCTTGCCGCGCTGCTCGCGGTTCTCGTGTGGTCAGCGTTGGCCCAGTCGCAGCAGGAGAAGTCACCTGCCCAGGAGGGGGGAACCTACCGCCGCCCCCTCGGTAATGATCCTGCCACACTCGACCCCGGGCGCATCCGGGACGTGTACAGTCTTGCTGTCTCCCAGCAGATCTTCGATGGCCTCGTCCAGTTCGACCAGACCCTCAACATCACGCCGGCGCTGGCCCAGTTCTGGATTGCCTCCCGCGACGGCCTCACCTGGACCTTCACGCTCCGGAAGGGCGTGAGGTTCCATCACGGGCGCGAGGTCACCGCCGACGACGTCGTCTTCTCGTTCACGCGGGTTCTGCGACCCCAAGACGAAGTCGGGCTTTGCCGATCTCTTTCTCGGGGTCCGGGGGCTCCCGAGTTCCGGGAGGGGAAGAGCAAGGAGATTTCCGGGCTGGTCGCCCTGGACCGACACACGGTCCGCGTCCCCTGACGGAGGCGCGCGGTGCCGTTCGTGTCCGTCCTCGCGTCGGCCACGCGAGGATCGGCCCGCGCGAGGCTCGTCGAGCAGCAGGACGAGGCGTTCGGTCGCCGGCCGGTCGGGACGGGCCCCTTCAGGTTCGTCCGGTGGGAGCGAGGCAAGGAGATCGTGCTGGCCGCGAATCCCGACTACTTCGACGGCCCGCCTCGTCTGGTCCGCCTCGTCTATCGGATCTTCCCCGGCACCCAGCTGGAACAGATGTTCCAGGAGTTCCAGAGCGGCGGCCTCGAGGACAGCCCGATTCCGACCCGAGACTACCGTCAGGTCGTCGCCAGTCAGCGGTACAACTACGTGCGGCGGCCGATGTTCCACCTCCGCCACTACGGCCTCAACACGAGGACCAAGCCGCTCGACGACCGCCGTGTGCGCCAGGCAATGACCCACGCGATCGATCGCGAGGCGATCGTGTCGGAGATTTGGCTCGGGCGGCATGCTTTGGCGCGGGGCATCCTGCCCACGGGGACCCTCGGATACAATCCATACCTCAAGGGACTGGCCTACGATCCGGCCCGAGCGCGGGAGCTCCTGGCTCAGGCCGGGTACCCGGGGGCGAGGCTTGCCGCCCATCGTCATCTGGTCCAGTGTGAAGTCGGACGAAGTGGTCAGGGAGCACGATCGAATCCGGAAGGACCTGGAGGCCGTGGGGTATCCAGGTGGAGTTCGAGTACCTTCTCGACTGGCCGGCCTTCTCGAAGAAGATGGTCGAGCGGAGGCTTCCGGTGTTCCTCCGCGGCTGGTACGCTGACGTTCCGGATCCCGAGAACTTCCTCTTCAAGCTCTTCTACTCCGCCAGCCCGTGGAACTACATGGGGTATGCGAACCCGGCCGCCGACGCCCTGCTGGACAAGGCACGGCGCGAGCCGGACCTGCCGCGCCGGGTCGAGATCTACCGCCGTGCCGAGGAGCTGATCCTCGACGATGCACCGGTCATCCCGATTCTGCATCAGACCTACGAGCGGCTGTTCCAGCCGTACGTGAGAAACATCGAGGTGAGCGGTCTCGGCGACTCCTACATCCCGTTCCGCAAGATTTGGCTGGAGCGCCCACGGTAGGAGCCCGTGACTCCTTTGCGGACCCCCCGGCGGTTCGTCTCCCTCCGGACCAAGCTTCTCCTCGGGACCTTCTTGGTCATCGCGGTCCTGATGCTGGCGGTGACGGGCTTGGTCGGTCGCCGGCAACGGACGGCCATCATCGAGGAGGTCGAGCGCCGGGAGATGGTTCTCGCCCATAACCTCGCCGCGATCTCGACCGGCCCGCTCCTCCTCTACCATTTCACGGCCCTCGAACAGATCGTTGCCCGCATCGACGCGGAGAACGACGACGTCGTCTACGCCGTCGTCCTCGACCGCGCGGGGCAGGTCGCAGCCCATAGCCGGCAGCCGGAGCTCGTAGGCGCACCGCTGGACGACCCCATATCCGTGCGGGCCCTCGCCCAGGCGCCGATCATCCAACCCGGCGTGGGACCAGGCGGTGAGGCTCTCTATGACTTCGCGGTGCCGGTTCTGGTCGAGGGCCAGCGCTGGGGCACGGCGCGGATCGGGCTGTCCCGGCGCCGGATGGAAGCGCAGATCTTCGCCACGCGGCGCGAGCTGGCGCTGGTCGCGGGCGCGGCGCTGCTCGTCGGCGGCCTCGCCACCGCGCTCCTGGCCCGCCGCATCGCCCGGCCGGTCCGCCAGCTCGCCGACGGCGTCGCGGCGGTCGCCCGGGGAGACCTCGACCAGCGGATCGAGCTGGTCACGTCCGACGAGATCGGTCGCCTGGCCCTCGCCTTCAACGAGATGGCGCGTCAGCTCGGTCAGCAGCGGGCCGAGCTGACCGCTGCCGACGCCGCGCTGCGACAGCGGTTCGCCGAGCTGTCGGACCTCAAGAGCTACACGGACCACATCCTCAGCTCGCTGGGGACCGGCATCATCACGCTCGACCTGGACGGCCGCGTGGTCATGCTGAACCCCGCGGCCGGCGCCCTCGCCGGGGTCCTCGTCGGGGGGGCGCGTGGGCGAGCCTGCACCGAAGTGTTCGGGCACTTCGCCGAGCTGCGGGACCTCCTCCTCGAGACGCTGCGGACCCGGATCGGCGTGCCGGCCGTCCCGCTGAGCCTCGTGCGGCAGGGTGCGCCGCCGGTGCCCATCGAGGCAACGGTATCGCCTCTCCGCGGCGCGGAGGGCCACTCCCTCGGCGTCGTCGCGGTGCTCCGAGACCTGACGCCCGTGCGTCAGCTCGAGGAGCAGCTCCGGCGCTCCGACCGTCTCGCCGCGCTCGGCACGCTCGCCGCAGGCCTCGCCCACGAGATCAAGAACCCGCTGACCGCGATCATGACGTTCAGCCGCCACGTGGCCCGGCGCTATGCCGACGAGCGCTTCCGGCAGCGGTTCCAATCGGTCGTGCCCCGTGAGCTGGAGCGGATCAACGCGATCGTGGATGGTCTCCTCCGGCTCGCCCGGCCGACGCGGCTCGCCCTCGTTCCGGTCCACCTGACCGAGCTGACCGACCAGGCCCTCGAGCTCCACGCTGACTCCATCGAGGCGCGGCACGTCCGTGTGGCCCGGGAGTACGCGGTGGGCCTGCCCCCGGTTCCGGCCGACGCCGAGCACCTCTACCAGGCGCTGGTCAACCTGGTGGGCAACGCCGTCGACGCGATGGAGCCAGGCGGCACGCTAACCGTGCGCGTCAGGCCGGAGGATGGCGCCGGCGGGCTGATGGCGGGGGGCCGCCCGGCGGACCGCCTCGCCGTCGAGATCGAGGACACGGGGAGCGGGATCCGGCCCGAATACGCCAGCAACGTGTTCAACCCCTTCTTCACGACCAAGTCCGGCGGGACCGGTCTGGGGCTCGCCATCACCCACAAGATCGTCGAGGATCACGGCGGCGCGGTCACCTTCCGTACCCAGCCCGGTCGCGGGACGACGTTCGTCATCGTGTTGCCGATCCTCCCGGAGCGTCGCGTCGAGCGATCGATCGGCAGCGAGGGCCGCCTCGGAACTCAGAATCTCGTGATTTCGAGCGCGCCGTCGCGCGGACTGCGGCTCGCCGTCGTGCGCTGGCCCGATCCGCAGAACCGCGTGACGCCCGCGATGGATCGTCTCGACCCTCTGGGGATTCCTCGGCCGCGGATCCACTTCCGGTTCGATCCCTACGCACTCGTGGGGCTCGCCGAGGCGCGGAGGCTCCAGGACCAGATCATGGCCGAGTTGTCCGCGACCGAGATCACACAGCAGGGCCCCATTGCGGACAGCGCGGTGATGGGTGGTACGGCACGGATGGGGGCGGATCCGCGCGCCTCCGTGGTCGACGCCGAGCTCCGCGCGCACGATCATCCGAATCTCTTCGTGGTCGGTTCGGCCGCGTTCCCTACGCCGAGACCAAGGAACAATTGGGCGGGTACAGCATCGTCGAGACGAGCAGCCGCGAGGAGGCGCTGTCGATCGCTGATCGCCATCCGTTGGTGCGGGCGGGCCACTCTATCGAGGTGCGAGCCATCAGGGAGGGACCGCCGCCGTAGCCGGGTGACGAGGACCTGCACTGGTGATGAGGCCGCCGTGGTGACCGCCTCGCCGGAGCCGGCTTGCCGCACCTCGGCGCCGTGACCGGGAGGGAGGGAGGCCGCCTCCGTCGGACCGAGCGGCAGCGGTGACGACTGATCCGGGGCGGGCGGTCGGTCAGGCGCGGTGGAGGGGCTTGTAGCGGAGGCGGTGAGGCCGCTCGGCCTCGGCCCCGAGACGCTTCTTCCGGTCGGCCTCGTAGTCGGCGTAGTTCCCTTCCGACCAGACGACGCGGCCTTCGTCCTCGAAGGCGAGGATGTGGGTCGCGATGCGGTCGAGGAACCACCGGTCGTGGCTGATCACGACCACGCACCCCACGAAGGCCAGGAGCGCGTCCTCCAGCGCGCGGAGCGTGTCGACGTCGAGGTCGTTCGTCGGCTCGTCGAGCAGGAGCAGGTTGCCGCCACGCCGCAGGAGCTTGGCGAGGTGCACCCGGTTCCGCTCGCCGCCGGAGAGGTCCCCGATCCGCTTCTGCTGGTCGGCGCCCTTGAAGTTGAAGGACGCCACGTAGCTCCGCGAGGCGAGCTGACGCTTGCCGAGGGTCAGCATGTCGGCGCCCCCCGAGATCTCTTCCCAGACGTTCCGCGCCGGGTCGAGGGCGTCCCGCGCCTGATCCACGTAGGCGGGGATGACCGTGTCCCCCACGCGGATCACGCCCCGGTCGGGCTTCTCCTCGCCGACGATCATCCGGAAGAGGGTCGTCTTCCCGGCGCCGTTCGGGCCGACGACGCCGACGATCGCCCCGCGCGGCAGCGAGAACGAGAGGTCGTCGATCAGGACACGGTCGCCATAGCCCTTGATCACGTGCTCGGCCACGACGACCACGTCACCGAGGCGTGGGCCCGGCGGGACCACGATCTCGACGTCGTCGGTGCGCCGCTCGGCCTCCTGCTGGAAGAGCGTCTCGTAGGCCGTCACGCGGGCCTTGGACTTCGCCTGGCGCGCCCGGGGCGCCATCCGGATCCACTCCAGCTCCCGCTCGAGGGTCCGCTGGCGGGCGGCCTCCGCCCGCTCCTCGCGGGCCAGCCGGGCCTGCTTCTGCTCGAGCCAGGACGAGTAGTTGCCCTGCCACGGGATCCCGTGGCCCCGGTCCAGCTCGAGGATCCAGCCCGCCACGTTGTCGAGGAAGTAGCGGTCATGGGTCACCGCGACGACGGTGCCGGGGTACTCGTGGAGGAAGCGCTCGAGCCACGCCACCGACTCGGCGTCGAGGTGGTTCGTCGGCTCGTCGAGCAGGAGCATGTCCGGCCGCTCGAGCAGGAGCCGGCAGAGTGCGACCCGCCGGGCCTCGCCGCCCGACAGCGTCCCGACGTCCTGGTCGCCCGGCGGGACGCGGAGGGCGTCCATCGCGATCTCCACCGTCCGGTCCAGCTCCCACCCGTTCTGCGCCTCGATCGCGTCCTGGAGGCGCGCCTGCTCGGCGAGGAGCTTCTCCATCGCGTCGTCCGCCAGGGGCTCGGCGAAGCGCGCCGAGACGGCCTCGAAGTCGCGCAGGAGCGCACGGGTCGTGGCGACGCCCTCCTCCACGTTCCCGAGGACGTTCTTCGCCGCATCGAGCCGCGGCTCCTGGGAGAGGTAGCCGATGCGGATCCCGTCGGCGGGGCGCGCCTCGCCCAGGAAATCGTCGTCCACGCCGGCCATGATCCGGAGGAGCGTGGACTTTCCCGCGCCGTTGGCGCCGAGGACGCCGATCTTGGCGCCGGGGAAGAAGGCCAGGTTGATCCCGCGGAGGATCTCGCGCTTGGGCGGGACCACCTTCCGGAGGTCCCGCATCGTGAAGATGTACTGAGGCGGCATAGAACGCTCATGATACACGTCGCGCGCCCGGCCGGCCACCGACGCCCGCGCGCCAGCGCCAGGTGACGACCGGGTCGGAACGCCGGCCCCCGCCGTCACACGCGGAGCGGTTGCCCGCCCTTCTTCGCGGATTCCGTCGCCGCCAGCGCCACGCGCAGCGCCGCGAGGCCGTCCTCGCCGGTCGGCGTGACCGGCCGGCCCGTCCGGATCGCCTCGACGAAGGCCTGGAGCTCTGCGGCGTACGCCTGGGCGAAGCGCTCGGGAAAGAACGGGACATAGTCGTGGTGGGCGCCGGCCCGGTCGTAGCGCGTGATGGGAGTGTGGCGCTCGTAGCCGACCTTGAGCCCGCCGCCGTCGCCCAGGATCTCGGTGTGGATGTCGTAGCCGTACCCCGACTGCCGGGAATTGGCCACCGTCCCGAGCGCGCCCGAGGCGAAGCGCATCGTCAGCACGACCGTGTCCCAGTCGCCGGCGGCGCGGAAGGCCTCGGCGGCCGACCCGAGGGCGGTCCCCATGCCCGAGACTTCCACGATCTCCTCCCCCGAGAGGAACCGCGCCATGTCGATGTCGTGGATGCCCATGTCGACGAACTGTCCTCCGCAGCTCGCGATGTAGTGGAGCGGCGGCGGGTACGGGTCGTGGCTCACGAACCGTAGGAGGTGAAGTCGACCGAGCTCACCGGCCGCGATCCGCCGCCGCGCGTCGACGAACCCGGCGTCGTAGCGGCGCTGGAATCCGATCTGGAGCGGCACGCCGCGTTCGCGGGCCACCGCGATGGCCCGCTCGGTCGAGGGGACGTCGAGGGCGACCGGCTTCTCGCAGAACACCGGCTTGCCCGCGCGCGCGGCCGCCTCGATCAGCTCGGCGTGCGTCCCGGTGGGTGTGACGACGACGACGGCCTCGACCTCGGGGTCGAGGATCGCCTCCCGCGGGTCGGCCACCGTCCGGGCGCCGTACCGCGCGCCCAGCTCGCGCGCAGCGGGCTGCGGGTCGGCGACGACCGCCAAGCGGACCTCGGGCTGGCTGGCGAGCGTCCGGGCGTGGGCGGCGCCGAGGCGACCGGCGCCGAGGAGCGCGACACCGAGGCGGGCCATCGCCGTCACCGCACCTTCCCGCGGGCCGCGACCGGCCACACGACCTCGAGCCGGCCGCCGCGGACCCCGTAGACCTCGTCCACCATGTTGGTGACGACGCAGCAGTGATTCGGCACGACGTCGACTACGTCGCCGACCCGGGGCCGCTCCCGGCAGGCGGACAGGTCTACGGTCCCGTGCTCTTCCGACAGGGCGGTGATCACGGCCTCCGGGTACTCCATGACGTGGCCGAAGCCCGTCATGCCGTACTGGTCGGAGGTCAGGACCTTGGTCCCGCAGTCGAGGATCGCGCGTGACTCGGTCGGGCGGCTCACGACCGTCGCGCGGACCCGCATCGCGCAGTTCGCCCAGGTCGCGGTGCCCGACCGCACCACCATCGCGTCGTTGTAGACGCAGGTGCCCGCCCGGTGCTCGGTGAGCATCGGGACCTTCTCGACGCTGAAGAGGGCCGGGGTCCCACCTCCCGACACGATCGGCACCGGGATGCCGGCGCCTTTGAACAGGCCGAGCGCCCGCTCGAAGTAGAGCCGGGTGTCCGGATCCCGGTTCGGGAAGGTCATGAGCCCCTGGAAGTCCATCCGCGGCAGCTTCATGACCGCCCGCGCGAGGTCGAACGTGGCCTCGGGGGTCTGGACGCCGTTCCGGCCGAACCCGGTGTCGCACTCGACCAGGAACCGCACGTCCGTCCCGTGACGCTGGCCGGCCTCCGAGAGACCGCGCGCCACCACCTCGTTGTCGAGGACGACGGTCAGCCGCTCGACCCGCCGGGCCACCGCCATCAGGCGGTCGGTCTTCGAGCGCCCCAGGATGTTGTAGGTCAGGAGGACGTCGGGCGCGACGCCGTGGTCGGCGAAGACCTCGATCTCGCCGATCTTCTGGCAGACGATGCCGCTCGCCCCGGCCCCGAGCTGCATCCGGCCGATCGCCGGGATCTTGTGGGTCTTGATGTGAGGACGGTTGCCGATCCCGTGCCCGTCCAGGTGTGCCTGGACGCGACGGATGTTGTCCTCCATCACGTCGAGATGCACGGTGACGACGGGCGTGTCGAGGTCTTTCAGGGCGGTCATGCGCTCTCCTCCTCGATCATGGGGCCGGGGCTCGTGGGCTCGTGGGGCCGCGTCCGCGCGACGCCATCGGACCCTCCCGTCCCCCCGGCAAGCCACCCACGGGGGGGCGTGGTTCTAGGATGCGACGCCGGAGGGGCGCCATCAAGAGGGGGCGGCGCCGGCGGCGGGCGGGGCCTGGACCTCGATCACGTAGCACAGCGGGGCGCCCGATCGCTCCACCACGTGGAGGACGCGGCCCTTGATCAGTTGATGGCACGACCACCGCGTCGTGGCGAGCATCAGGTGAGGCCGGGCGCCCGGGTCGACGGGGAGGAAGCGCGCCCGGAGCTCCGGCGTCTTCTCCAGGTAGTACGCGGAGAGGAACGGCTTGCTGCAGTTGGCGACGCGAATCTTTTCCGTGGTGGCCGGACGGTAATGGGCGGCCACCCAGTCCACCGCTTCCTTGTACGACTGTCCCCAGTAGTCGGTCTCGAATCGGGCTGCCGCGTGACCCAATCCGCCCCCGAAGGCCCGGTTGAAGTACACGCTCTGATAGGGGTGCAGTCTCACCATGTCGACGACGGTGACGAGGACGCACCCGGCCACAACGGCGAGCACGGGGCCACGGAGACGCGAGCGCCCCAGACGCTGGAGGAACCCGGAGACCGCGGCGCCGGCGAGGATCGCCATGAGCGGCACGACGAACAGCAGATGTCGGATCCCGTCGTACAGGATGGCCCTCGACGTGATCGCCATCGATACGGGCACGGCGACGGCCAGCGTCGCGAGGAGGAGGAACACCGCCTGGCGCGGCCGCGCGGTGCCGCCGATGAGGGACGCCACGGCGCTGGGCAGCAGGAGAAGGCCGAGGAGGCCGGCCACGAAGTAGAATTCCGGCAGCGTCACGCCGAACCATACGGGCACGTACCACCAGGGCAGCTGGTCCGACGGGATGTCAAGGCCCATGAAGCGGACCGGCTTGACCCAGTCGCGGAACCTGGCCGTCGCCCCCAGCGCGTCCACCGGGTTGCGAATCGGGTCCACCTGCGCGTACGGCCACCACACCAGCATCACGAGCCATGCGCCACCGGCAATCCGGAGTCCGTTGACGGCCAGCGGCCGGAGCGCCGCAGCGGCGTCGTGCCGCCGTCCCGGGGTAAACGGATACGCGCGCGTGACCAGCCACGCGGCCCACGAGAGGGCCAGCCAGGCGAAGTTGAGCACGCCCCCGACCCGGATGCCGAGCGCCAGCCCCAGCGTCACCGCGGTGGCAAGCCACAGCCGCGCCGGCAGCCGCGGCAGATGATCCCAGCAGGCTACCATCGCGGCGAACGAGGCCAGGCTCATCACGGCGAAGGGCAGATCCTTCGGGTTGTTGAACGAGTGCCCGTAGTAGAGCGGGGTCGTCCACAGGAACACCACCGCGATCAGGCCGGCCAGACGATCGGCGACACGCGATCCCACCCAGTAGGTCAGTGCGAGACCGGTCAGCCCGAAGATCGCGGTGACCAGGTGGGACGTCTCGTAGAGGGGCAGGCCTCCGAGTCTGGAGGTGAGCTGCACCAGGACGTTGAAGAACCCGCCGTAGTAGCGGAAATTGTGCTCGTCGATCGCGCGGCGATCCGCGAATCCCGACAGGTACCATCGCAGCACGCGCTCGCCTTGACCGAGCGAGTGCTCCTCGTCCCACGTGGCGCCGTAATGGAGGAACGTGATCAGCGCGATCAGCGACGCCGACAGGACGAGGGCAATGGCGACCTTCGTCCAGCGGGGATGGTCCGGGTTCACGGCCGGCTTCGCGCGGGTCGACCCGGAGGCTCAAGCGCGCGCCCCGCTCTCGTCGATGACTGACCGTGCGGCGCGCGGAGACACACCACCCCGGTGTGCCGCTCCAAGAACGGCGTGCTCAACGGCCGTCGAGCGCGATCTGTCAGCGTGGCCTGGTCCGGGACCCTCATACACGCGAACTCTGGGTCCGTCAACAGGCAAAGCGCGGGAGCGCGATTCGGAACCCTGGCAGCCGCGACGGGATTGGGCGACACTGGAGAGCGCCGCGACGCCGGGTGAGCCGGCGCGGCGTGCAGCCGAGGGGCGTGCGGCTCACGGGAGCGGCATCGGGGAGCCCGGTCGAGCGGGCGCGGAGACGCGAAGGGGGAGGGGCGTGGGCAAGGCGCTGGGAATCCTGGCTGTCGTCGCGGTGGTGGTCATCGCCATCCTCGTGTGGGGAACCGGGATCAACAATCGGCTTGTGGCGTCGGAGCAGAACGTCAACGAGAAGTGGGCGCAGGTCCAGGCGGCCTATCAGCGGCGGGCCGACCTGATCCCGAACCTCGTGGAGACGGTCAAGGGGTTCGCCGCGCAGGAGCGGACCGTTCTGGAAGAAGTGACCAAGGCCCGCGCGAGCGCCTCCCAGGTCAAGCTCTCGCCCGAGATGCTCAACGACCCCCAGGCTCTCCGGCGGTTCCAGCAGGCACAGAGCGAGCTGGGCGGCGCCCTGGGCCGGCTCCTCGTGACCGTGGAGCGCTACCCGGAGCTCAAGTCGAACCAGAACTTCCTGGCGCTGCAGAGCCAGCTCGAGAGCACCGAGAACGGCATCACCCAGGAGCGGCGCGGCTTCAACGAAGCCGTGCGGGCCTACAACACCCAGGTCAAGACGGTCCCGGACAGCATGGTCGCGTCCTTCCGGGGATTCCGCGAGAAGCCGTTCTTCGAGGCCGCGCCCGGGAGCGAGGCTGCACCCAAGATCAAGTTCTAGGCGCCACCGGAACGAGGTGGAGGCCATATGACCCAAGGCCTATGGCGAGTGCCGCTCGAGCGAGCTACGGTCTTCGCGAGATCGCGTCGACGACCGGCGAGCCTCGCGACGCCCGGGGCAATCGCCGTGCACGACGCCTAACGGCGTCTGAGAGGAGAAAGGGGTACATGGACGCGAAGCAGAACCCCCAAGGTAGCGGCGGCGACGCGTGGGACGCGACCCAGTGGCACGAGGTGACGAAGGGCGAAACGCTGTGGAAGATCGCGGAGCGCTACTACGGCGACGGCAGCCTGTACCCGAAGATCTTCGACGCCAACAAGGACGTGCTCAAGGACCCGAATCTGATTCGGGTCGGTCAGAAGCTGCGGATTCCCTGAGGCCCCGGCCGATCACCCCAGAGCGGTCCGGGTTCGCCGGACGAGGAGGACGCTCCATGCGCCGTCACATCCGTGCATTCCTGTCCCTGGTTCTTGCCGGCTGGCTCCTTGCGAGCTGCGCCAGCGACAAGGCGCCCGCCGAGGCTGCCATCAAGGCCGCGGAGGAGGCGGTCAACGCCGCGAAGGTCGAAGCCAGCCGCTACGTGCCCGACCAGGCGCGGGCGCTCGAGGCCTCGCTGGCCTCGGCGAAGGAGAAGGCCAGCAAGGGCGACTACAAGGGGGCCCTGGCGGACGCCCAGGCCTTGACGCCCAAGGCCCGCGAGCTGGCCGCCGCCGCGGCGGCGAAGAAGGCGGAGCTGACCCGGGCGTGGGAGGGCATGAGCGCCGGGATGCCCAAGGTCGTCGACGCGATCAAGAGCCGCGTCGACGTGCTGTCCCAGGCCAAGAAGCTCCCCGCCGGCATGACGGCGGACAAGCTCGCGGCGGCCAAGCAGGGTCTGTCCGACCTCACCCAGGGATGGACCGCAGCCACGGACGCGTTCAAGGGGGGTAACGTCACGGATGCGCTCGCGAAGGCCGGGCCCGTCAAGACCAAGGCGGTCGAAGTGCTGACGACCCTCGGGATGCCGGTGCCTGACGCGCTCAAGAGCTGACCATCCAGTCCCGGACCGAAGCACGACCGCGCCGGCGGGTACAATCGCGGCGTGACGATCGCCGCTGACGCTCCATCGAGCCCGGGCGAGCCGGTCGCCCGGGCTCTCCCGTCTCCGCCCCCGGCCAGCCGTCGCTTCGAGTGGACGATGGCCCTCCTGGGCGGGGGGTTGGTGGGCGGTCTCTATCTTGACGGCTGGGCTCACATCCACGTCCGGGAGCTGGAGACCTTCTTCACGCCATGGCACGCCGTGCTGTACGGAAGCTTCCTGGCACAAGCCGGCGTCCTGGCGGCGACGTTCGTCCGGCATCGGCGTCAGGGCCACGCCCTGACCAGGGCGCTGCCCGTCGGCTACGGGCTCTCGCTCGCCGGGGCGGCGGTCTTCCTCGCGGGCGGATTGTCGGACATGGTCTGGCACGCGTTCTTCGGCGTCGAGGTCGGCGTGGAGGCGTTGCTGAGCCCCACGCACCTCGTGCTGGCCGTCGGCGGGGGCTTGATGCTCAGCGGACCGCTCCGGGCCGCCCTGCATCGGTCCGGCCCCGAGGACCGGGGGTGGCGCGGGGACTTGCCGATGATCCTGTCGGCGACGTGGGTCCTGTCGCTCCTGACCTTCTTCACGGAGTACGCGAGTCCGTTCGGCTTGACGTGGATGGCCGCCGCCGACCGGCCACTGCGTGGTCACGGGTATCCTCACCAGGCGATCGGAGTGACGAGCATCCTGTTCACGTCGGTGCTCGTGACGGGTCTCGTGCTGGTCATTCTGCGGAGCGGGGGACTGGCCCGGGGCAGTCTGACGTTGATGCTGTCGATCAACGTGACCCTGATGACGTTCATGCACGACAAGTACCTGGCGACCGGCCCCTATCCGCTGATCGCGGCGTCGGCTCTCGCGGGGCTGGCGGCAGACGGGCTGGCGTGGCGCCTCCGGCCGTCGGTGGCGCGTCCCGCAGCCCTTCGCACCTTCGCCTTCGCCGTGCCGCTGCTCCTTTTCCTGTTCTACGTCTTGGCCGTGCTCCTGACGGTCGGTACGTGGTGGACGATTCACCTGTGGACGGGCACGATCGTCCTGGCAGGTCTTGCCGGCTGGTTATCGAGTTACGTCCTCGTCCCGCCGTCTGCTTGGCGTCGGACGTGACCGGCGGCCGCACCGGCGCGGCCGCCGGACGAATCTGCCGAGCGCCTCGGTCTGGTCGACGCTTGACACCGGCGCGCGCGCGGCGGGAGCATGGGAGCGGATCGCACTTCGCCACCGCGGGAGGACACGATGGCCAGGACGGGCTTCTGGTTCCTCATCATGGCGCTGGTCGTGGGCGGTCTCGCGCCCGGGGATGCCGCCGCGGAACCGGCTCTCGGCAGCGCCTCGGACATCCGGGCGCTGTACGAGCGACTCCAGCCGGGAATGTCCGCGGCCGCGCAGGAACGCCTCACGTCCGAGGAGCAGCACGCCTGGGCTCACGCCCTCGAGCTCCCGCGCTCGGCCGAGGACGAGATGGCCCGGATGGGGCGCCAGCCGTGAAGATCGATGCCATCCGACTCCACCTCCTGGAGTGTCGACTCCCCGAGCCGCAGGGCAACGCGACCGCGTTCTTCGACCGGCGCGCGGCGCTTCTGGTCGAGCTCCGGAGCGACGAGGGCCTTTCGGGGTGGGGTGAGACCTGGCACTCGCCGGCCGCGGCCTGGACGATCATCGAGACCACGCTCGGCCCCGCCGTCCTCGGTCAGGACCCGTTCGAGTACCAGCGCCTCTGGGCCTCGATGCACGACCGGCTCGGCTACGAGCGGCAGGGACCGGGGCTCATGGCGCTCTCGGCGGTCGACCTCGCGCTGTGGGATCTGCGGGGCCGCGCTCTCGGCCAACCGATCGCGCGCCTTCTCGGCGGCCCGGTCCGCACGCGCGTGCCGGCCTACGCGAGCGGGCCCTATCTGCGCCCCGGCCGTGATCCCTACCGGAACTACCGGCGAGAGGTCGAGCGGATCATCGCGCCCGGGTTCCGCGCGCTGAAGATGAAGGTCGGGGTCGATCCCGACGCCGACGGGCGCGCCGCCAGCGCGGTGCGGAAGGTCGTCGGCCCCGAGGTCATCCTGCTGGCCGACGCCAATCAGGGGTACACGGTGCGTCCCGCGATCGAGGCGGGGCGCCAGCTCGAGGCCGAGGGCTTCGCCTGGCTGGAGGAGCCGGTGGCCCCCGACGACGTCGAGGGCTACGCGCACGTCGCGGGCGCGCTCGGTCTCGCGGTCGTGGGCGGCGAGGCCCTCGGGGGGGTCCGGGCCTTCCGATCCTTCCTCGAGCGGAACGCCCTCGACGCCGCCCAGCCCGACCTGTCGATCGCCGGCGGCTTCACCGAGGTCGCGCGGATCGCCGCCCTCGCCGCGGCCTGGGAGGTCCCGGTGGTCCCGCACGTCTGGGGGACGGCGATCAACCTCTACGCCTCGCTGCAGCTCTGCGCCGTCCTCCCCGGTTACCGCAGTCACACGGCGATGCCGTACCCGTGGTTCGAGTACGATCAGTCGCCGAACCCTCTCCGGGAGCTGTGGGGCGCGCCGGTGATCGGTCCCGACGGCATGCTCGAGGTGCCCCAGGGCCCGGGTCTCGGGATCGACGTCGACCCGCGGGCCTTCGAGCCCCACCTCCAGCGCCGCGGGGAAGTCACGCGAGACTGAGAGCGCGAACGCCCGCGAACGGCGCCCCGCACGAAGGCCTCTTGAGCGCAGTGAGGCTCGTCACGTCGCCCGGCCGCTCCGAGCCCCATCGGCCGGGAGCCGCATCCACGGGACGAGCAGCCAGCAGACCGCGGCCGACACCGCGCTGAGCGCGATCAGCCAGCCGAGACCCACGCGGTCGTAGAGGAGCCCGCCGAGCCAGGTCGAGCCCGTGGTGCCGATGTTGTTGACGGACATGAGGGCCGCGAAGAACGTCCCCTCCGCCCGTGTGGGCACCGAGCGGGCCGCCAGATCGAGCGTGGCGAGGAGCGCCACGGCGGAGACGAAGCCGACGGTGAGCGTGAGGACGACGGCCGACCACCAGCCCACGAGGCCGTAGTAGGCGAGGGTGCCCGCGACCTCGATGGCGATTGCGAGGTTCAGGAGGCGGCGCAGCGGGACGCCCGTCGCATAGCGGCCGAACGCGATGGCCCCGGCCATCGCCGCGCCGCTTCCGAGGGTCGCGAGGAGCCCGAGCTGGATCTTGGAGATCCCGAGCACGTCGACCATGTGGTACTCGAGGGGCACGCCGAACGAGGGGCGGAAGGTCCAGAGGAAGATGAACACCGCCGCCCGCCAGAGCGTGCCCGCCCCGAGCCCCGCGCCGATCGCCCGGAGCGTCGCCCCGACGGTGGCCCGGTCGAACCGGGTGCGCGCCTCCCGGACGGCATAGGCCGAGGCGGCGAAGGACAGCACGGGGAAGGTCGCCATGAGAAGGAAGCTCCGCGAGTAGGCGACGTGGGCCGAGAGGTAGCCGCCGCCCACACCGGCGAGGAGGCTCGACGCGTAGATGGCCGACCACTGGATCGACTGGAAGCGGCCGGTCAGCCCGCGCGGTTTGCCTTCCTCCACCATGACCGCGTCGCAGAGGACGTCGGTGAAGGCGAGACCGAGGCCGGTCAGGCCCAGCAGCCAGAGCGTCGGCCAGTAGGGGTAGCGAGGCAGCAACCCGAGGGCCAGCCAGCCGGTGGCGGTGAGGGCGGTCATCGCGAAGAGGTACGACCGCCGCCGGTAGCCCCAGAGCGGGAGGAGATTCCGACGTCAGGCCGTACAGCGGTTTCACGTTCCAGGCGATACCGACCAGGGCCAGGAACGTCGCGGTCTCGGACGCCGAGAGGCGAAGCTCGTCCTTGAGCAGAAAGAAGATGGGCTGGGCGGCGAGACCGGCCTTCGGCTCCGCCAGGCCTTGCACGGCGTAGACCACCGCGAAGAAGATCGTGAGCCGCCGGAGACGCGCACGGCCCTCCGCGTCGGCTTCGGCGGGGGCGGCAGCGGTCGGGACCGAGGGATCGCCGAGGGTCCGACGCTCACGAGTCCGCCGGCCGCCTCGCGCCCCACGAGTGGGTCAGAACCGGGGGATCGGTGCGTGGTCGCCCGCTCGTGGTCGCCATCGGTCCCTCGACGAAGGATGGTGTCCGCGCCTGGACGCTGTCAAGGCGCCCCGGGAGCGGAGAGCCGCGCGGCGCGCGCTTGACTTCGGCCGGTTGCTGCGGGAGAGTCTCCGGCGATGACGGCGCCGGTCGTCCGCACGCCGGAGGCGCGCTTTCGCAATCCTCCCGACTACCCGTTCACGGCTCACTGGCTCGTGCCCGGCGCCCGGCCGAGGTCGTCGAGGCGGCGGGGCATTTCCTCAGGAGGAGGCCGGTGACCGGGTAGGACGGGCGATCGCCGCGTTTCTCGACCGTGGGAGAGGGGGCGCCTGATGCGGCTGGGTCTGAACATGGGGTACTCGGGGGCCCAGGTGGTCGTGGACGTCCAGTGCGTCCAGGACGCCGACCGGCTCGGCTACCACTCGGTGTGGAGCGCCGAGGCGTACGGCTCGGATGCGGTGACGCCGCTGGCCTGGGTGGGCGCGGTCACCTACCGGATCCGCTTGGGGACCGCCATCATGCAGATGGCGGCGCGGACGCCGGCGATGACGGCGATGACCGCGATGACGCTCGACGCCCTGTCCGGGGGCCGCGCCCTCCTGGGGCTCGGGGTCTCGGGGCCCCAGGTGGTGGAGGGCTGGCACGGCCAGCCGTTCGGCAAGCCGCTGGTGCGGACCCGGGAGTATGTCGCGATCGTGCGCGCGATCCTCGCCCGCGAGAAGCCGCTCGAGCATGCGGGCCCTTACTACCAGATCCCGTATCGTGGGCCTGACGCGACCGGACTGGGCAAGCCCCTCCGGTCGATCCTCCATGGCCGGGCGGCCCTCCCGATCTACCTGGCCGCCATCGGACCGAAGAGCGTGGCCCTGGCCGCCGAGGTCGCCGACGGGTGGCTCCCGGCCTTCTTCTCGCCGGCCCGTGCCGGCCTCTTCCGCGCGGCGCTCGAGGCGGGGTTCGCCCGCCGGACGTCGCCCGGCCGGGAGACGTTCGACGTCGCCCCGAGCGTCGCGGTCGTCCTCGGTCCGGACGTGGCCGCGTGCCGTGCCGCGGTCAAGCCGCGCCTGGCTCTCTATCTCGGAGGCATGGGGGCGCGCGGGACGAACTTCTACTTCGACCTGGCGTGTCGGTACGGCTACGAGGTGGCGGCGCGGCGGTTCCAGGACCTCTACCTCGCCGGGAAGCGGGCCGAGGCCGAGGCGGCGGTGCCCGACGCGCTGGTGGACGAGGTCGCGCTCTGCGGCCCGCGCGAGCGGATCGCGGAGCGCCTCCCGCGCTGGCGCGAGGCCGGCGTGACGACCGCTCATCGTCGCGACCAGGCAGCCGGAGGCGATTCGCCTCATGGCCGAGCTGTCACTGTAGCCGGCGAGCCCCGCGCCAACGCCCAGGAGCTGGCCCCGTGCGGATCGCGTCCAGACTCCAGCACGTCACGCGGATCGGCGTCGAGGCCATGGGTGACCTGGCCGACCAGGCCGCGGGCCGTGACCCGAGGGTCCTGCGACTCGAGAACCTGGACACCGACCTCCGACCCCCGCAGGCTGCCGTGGAAGCGACCCGCACGGCCATCGAGCTCGACGACGCCAACAGCTACCTGCCGTTCTTCGGGATCGACCGGCTGCGAATGGCCGCGGCGCGGCACGTCGGACGACTGAGCGGGCACACCTACGACTGGCGGACCGAGTGCGTGATCTCCGCCGGCGGCCTGAGCGGCATCCTCAACGTGCTGCTCGCCACGCTCGACCCCGGCGACGAGGTCATCCTCACCGATCCGATCTACGTCGGCCTCATCAACCGGGTGCGGCTGGCGGGGGGCGTCCCGCGCTTCGTCCCGCTCCGCCTGGTCGGCGGGGCGTGGCGCCTCGATCTCGACGAGCTCCGGAAGGCGGGATCGAGCCGGACCCGCGTCGTCCTGGCGATGAGTCCGTCCATGCCGTCCGGCGCGGTGCTCTCCGCCGAGGAGTGGGACGGAGATCGCGCGTTTCTGCGCTCGGCACGACTCTGGCTCCTCGATGACGCGGCCATGGAGCGCATCCTGTACGACGACACGCCCTACGTCCATCCGGCGAGCCTGCCCGGCATGCGGGATCGCACGATCACCGTCGGCAGCGTCTCGAAGGAGTACCGGATGATCGGGTGGCGGGTCGGGTGGGTCGTCGGCCCTCGCACCGTGGTGCCGCACGTGGGCCGCGTGAGCATCTCGAACGTGGTGTGCCAGGTGGGGATCGGCATGCCGCGCGGCGGCCGCGGCGCTCGACGCGCCGGATGACGGTCTCGCCCAGTCGGTGACCGAGTGGCAGCGCCGGCGCGACACTCTGCTCGCCGAGCTCGCCGGCTTGCCGGTCGTCATCCCGCGCGGCGGGTGGTCGATGCTGCTCGACGTGACCGGATTCGGCGCTCGACGGCCCGGAGGCCTCCAAGCGCCTCATGGAGCGCGGTCAGGTCGCGGCCACGCCGATGGTCAACTGGGGCAGCGAGCGCGCGGCCCGCTACGTCCGCTTCGTGTTCGCGAACGAGCCTGTCGAGCGCCTCACGGGATTCCGTGCGCGCCTGGACGCCGCGCTGCGCCCGTAACCCGGCTTACAGGCTCCCCGTCAGCGGAGTTCCTGTGCCGCCTCTTCCGTGTGTGGGCGAAGTGGGGCGTGGCCGAGACCCGAGCCGGGCTAGGATGTAGCCGAGGTTCCGGCCCGAGGCGTACTCCTGTCCTCTTCGACGGCCTTCGGCCTGTGGGAGGGCCGGGACCGAGCGAGGACGACCCGGCGACGGGTCTCGGCCACGCCGCTAGAAGAGGCCTCGCGCTTCGCGGAAGTCCCGATCACCCTCGACCGCGGCGGCCAGCGTCTCGAGAGCCTTGCGTTGCCCGGCGTTCTCGCCCGATCCCGCAATCCCATCCACCAGGGCCTGCGCTCGCTGACCCCACTCGCGGGCTTTGGTCGTGTAGACCCAGGGGTTCGGGTGCGTGAGCTTGCTTCGCTGGATGGCGTCGCGGAGGCGCTCGGCCTGCTCGAGCAGCGACGCCTCCCGGATGGGCGCGGCCGCGACGACCGGTCGCGGTGTCACGCTCTGACGAGCGGCGGTCCTGCCTGGCGGCGCCTTTTTGGGGGAGGCTGCCGGCCGTGCCGGCGGTGGAGCGCTGGCCACCTTGGTCATGGGGGTCGCCGGGGCCTTTCGGGGGGCCATGGGCTTGGCGGGCACCTTCTTCGTCCGGCTCGAGACCTTCTTGGTTCCGGAGCTCTTCGGTGACTTCTTTGCCACGGTGCTCTCATCCTCCTGGGGCTGGGCTCGGGTGGGTCAGGGGGCTTCACAGGCCGGCGCCCCGGCCTGCGGCCGGACGAAATGATACATCGCGAAGGCCCCGAGCGCGAATGGCGGAAAGCCGAGATAGCCCACGACGGGCATCTCAGAGCTTCACCGACGGGAAGACGGGGACTCCGATGTAGCGCCACCGGGCCAGCGCCCAGTAATTCCAGAACTCCCAGAGGAGCCCGCAGAGGAGTCCCGCGAGGAGCCACCGACCCACGAATGCCCGGTCGCCCCGCTGCCACGCCAGGAGGAAGGAGGGCCGGCCCATCCGGAAGTTCAGGGGATCGAGCGCGAGGACCCCGCCGAGCCAGACGAAGCCGAAGGTCCACGGGCGCACCGCGGCGGGCAAGAGCGGCGGGACCACGAGGAACACCGCGCCGACCGTGATCGAGACGACCAGGATTGGAGACAGGACGCCCCGCGCTCCGGGGGGCCCGGCCGGCGCCGGATCGGCGGCGCCCAGCAACGCCGCCGTCACGAAGAGCGCGGGCCAGATCGTCGCGAAGGCCCAAGCGTAGGCGACCGCGGCCACCCAGGGAGTCTCCGGAACGCCGAAGTAGGCCCAGTTCATCAGACGGACGTTATAGCCCTCGAAGACCAGCCAGAGCGGGATCGAGAGGGTGGCCATGAAGAACGCCTCGCGCGGCCGGTCATGGAGGAGGGAGGCGCCTCGACGGCGGAGCATGAGCGCATCGACGAGGAGGACGTAGCCGGTCCACATCACGGGCGTGAACCAGCGGGCGAGCGGCTCGATCTGCCAGGGGAGCAGCCCCTCGTTCAGGAGCATGACAGCCAGGCCGAGCCACCCGTACCACACCATGACGGTTCGATCGTACACTTGGGGCGATGATCCGGGCGCCCTCGCCCTCCCGCGTCTCGTTCTTTGGGCTGCTGCTTCGGCGGCTCGGGCTCAGGTTCCCCGGGCTGTTCGTCCTCCTGGCCATCCTGACGCTCGCGGATTTCGTCCTGCCGGACCCCTTGCCGTTCGTGGACGAGCTGGGACTGGCGCTCCTGACGCTGCTCCTCGGGCTCTGGAAGGACCGACGCCAGCGGTAGGAAGCGCGAACGCAAGTCCCGCGGTCACAGGCTCCCGCAAAGAATTGACCCATGAGGGTCCCTGATGGACAATGAGCCTGGACACAGAGACAAGGGGGCGCCGGTGCCGCGCACGACCGTCGACATTCCCGTAGTCGAGCAGCTGTCCATCCTCGCCGAGGACGGCACGATCGACACCGACCTCGAGCCCGCGATTCCCCCCGACGACCTCCGCCGACTCTACCGCACGTTCCTCCTCGCCCGTCGCTTTGACGAGCGGATGCTCCGTCTCCAGCGCCAGGGCCGGATCGGCACCTTCGGGCCGACGGGGCCAGGAGGCCGCCGTGCTGGGGAGCGCCTACGCGCTGCGCGACGAAGGACTGGCTCGTGCCGTACTTCCGCGAGTGGCCGGCCTACATGTGGCGCGGCTGGCCGCTGGAGAACATCGTCCTCTGGTACGCCGGCTACGAGGAGGGCAACCGGGTGCCGGACGGGTCCGGGACTTGCCGCTCTGCATCCCCATCGCTCGCAGGTGCCCGCACGCGGTCGGCATCGCCTACGCGGGCGGTACAAGGGCGAGGCGACGTCCACCTCGCTACTTCGGCGACGGCGGCACGTCTCACGGCGACTGCAGGAGGCGATGAACTTCGCCGGCGTCTTCAGGCGCCGGTGGTCTTCGTCTGCCAGAACAACGAGTGGGCGATCTCGATGCCGCGCGGCCAAGCAGACCCGCGTCCAAGACGATCGCGCAGAAGGCGGTCGCCTACGGCTTCCCCGGCGTCCAGGTCGACGGCAACGACCTGCTCGCGATCTACGTCGCGACCCGGGAGGCGGTCGAGCGGGCGCGTACCGGCGGCGGCCCGACGCTCGATCGAGGCGCGTGACCTACCGGCTGCGCTGCACACGACTGCCGACGATCCCGACGAAGTACCGCGGACGAGGCCGAGGTCAAGGAGTGGGAGGCCAGGGAGCCGATGCCGCGCTTCCGCAACTATCTCGAGAACAAGGGCCTGCTCGACGACGCGGCGCAGCGCGGCTGGAGGCCGACGTCGAGGCCGGAGATCCGCGGCGGCGGTCGAGCGGGCCGAGGCTCGGGCACGCCGAGCTGCCCGACGGCTTCGACCACGTGTACGCGGAGCCGCCGCCGGAGCTCGAGGCGCAGCGCGAGGAGCTCCAGCGCGACTGGCGCGACTCGGCAACGGCCAGCTCGGGAATGGCCGGCCGACCCGCGCGGCCAACGAAGGACGGCGGCGTGGCCAAGCTGACCATGGTCAAGGCGCATCAACCTGGCGCTCCAGAGGAGATGGACCAGGACGACGACGTGGTGGTGCTGGGCAGGACGTCGGCGTCGACGAGGGCGTCTTCCGGGTCACCGAGGGACTCCTCCAGGAGTTCGGCGAGAAGCGCGTGATCGATACGCCGCTTGCCGAGGCCGCGATCGTCGGGCACGGCGATCGGCATGGCGATCACGGGCTTCAAGCCGGTCGCCGGAGATCGCAGTTCGACGGCTTCTCCTTCCAGGCCTTCCACCAGCTCGAAAACCACGCCGCGCGCTCCGGTCGCGCACGCGGGGGCGCTACACGTCCCGCTGGTGGTCCGCATGCCGTACGGCGGCGGGGTCCGGGCCATCGAGCACCACTCCGAGAGCGGCGAGGCGACTACGCCCACTCCCCCGGCGTGAAGGTGGTCGATGCCGTCGGGTCCGCGCACCGCGCGGGCGCTGCTGGTCAGCGCCATCCGCGACCCCGACCCGGTGATCTTCTTCGAGCCAAAGGCGCTCTACCGCGCGTTCAAGGAGGAGGTCCCGGAGGGCGAGGAGAGGTGATCGATCGGCAAGGCGCACGTCGCCCGCGAGGGCATGGGTCTGACGGTCATCGCCTTCGGTGCCATGCTCGGGAAATGCCTGGAGGTCGCCGATCGGATCCTGGCCGAGGACGGCGTGGGGGTGGAGGTCATCGACCTCATCTCGATTTCGCCGATGGACACGGAGACGATCGCCGCCTCCGTGAAGAAGACTGGACGGGCCGTCGTCGCCCACGAAGCCCAGCGGAACTGCGGCGTCGGCGCCGAGGTCATGGCGCGGATCAGCGAGACGGCCTTCCTGCAGCTCCAGGCGCCGGTTCGCCGGGTGACCGCCTACGACGTGGTCTACCCGGGCTTTGCGCGCGAGCGCGGCTGGCTCCCCGACGCCGACCGCGTGCTTCGCGCGGTCCGCGAGACGCTCGCCTTTTGACCCCCGGGGGGCTTCGCCGCCCTCTCCCGGTCGTCTCGCTCGCCCAGCGCGGTTCACGGCGGCGCGTGGGAGTCAGTGCGATAGACCGTCCGGGCGTGGTATCCTCCGGTCGGTACGGTTGCCCTGCCTGGTTCGATCGTCCGGCGAGACGAATCTCGGCCTAGCCTCCGATGACGCTTCCGCGTGTCAGAGGCACGAATCGTCGACGCGGAAGGATCAACCCAGCGGTCCGGGTCCTCGGGAGGTCGGTCGAGTCCCGCGGCGGTCATCATCGATCGCGCGGGCTTCATGTCGCGGAGGTCCGCGGCCGGGTGCTGGGTCGACAGGTCTCGACTCGACGAGCACGAGAGGCGAGAGAGAATGCGTTCAAGTCGATCCCGCGAGTTCTGGTGCCCGGTAGTATCGGAGTCCGTGCTCATCCGGTTGACCCGGCCGAGCGGGCTCACTCGACCGTCCGGCTACTTCGTGCAGTGCAACCAGGCCGACTGCCAGTATGTCGACGCCAACGCGCCCCCGTGTCCGCTCCACGTGGGAATGTTCCAGGACGAGATCGACGCGGGCGAGGCCACGCGCGCCGCTCGGCGCGCGGGCTACTGAACGAGCGGCCCCCTCCCGCCTGGGTCCCGCCGCCCGGACGCGGATCGGAGGTCAGAGCCTGGGCGCGATCCGCTCGGCGGCCTCCCCCGAGGTGATGACCGGGTATACCTCGAAGGCGACGAGGTCAGTCCAGTTCGCCATCCACGCGTCCAGGAGCGCGCGGTCGTCCGTCTCCATGAGCTGGAAGCAACGGGTGTGAGCTTCTCGTCCACCCAGCTCGCCACGTAGCCGAGCCCCTCCGGCGCCAGTCGGCCATGTTCCCGGAAGCGCCGGTAGACGGGGACGGCGTCTGCGTTCCTGAAGTGCTCGACCACCATGTAGAGACTCTTGCCCATCATGCGTCCCGCTTTCTCCCCGGTGAGGTGGACCGCCTGGTCGCCCGGCTCCCGTGCCGGACGGTGGCGGCAAGCGCCGCGACTCGGGTCTGTCCGACCCCCACCCCGCCGAGGATACCTCGTGAGCCGGTCGTCCCCCCAGGTGACCGTCGCGGCCCACGTCGCGGGAGACAGCCCGGGCGGGCGCCTCCCGGGGCACCGCCGCGACCCTCCAGGGGGGGTTGACAAGTGATCCCCGGCCAGCCAACCTTAGAGGGGTACACCAGCGGGGTCGACGGTACGCCCCACGAGGGCAAAGGGAGCATTGTCACTATGAGCGTGCGCTGGGTCCGACTCACCCTCCTGTCGGTCTGGATGCTCGGGCTCCCGCTGTCGATCTGGGCCGATCCGGTCGCCCCGGAACTTCGCAGGAGACGAGCTCGATGCTCGAGAGTTGGCCACTGCCGGACGCAACGACTGTGCCGGCCGTGTCCTCGGATGCCCTCGTGGTGTCGTCTCCCCTCGAGAAGGAGTCCCCGCTCTTCCCCCGTGAGCAGCAGCCTCCCTGGGCCCTGGACGCTCGGGCTGGCGGGAGGGTTTCTCGCGGTCAGCGCTGCTCTCGTGGTCGTGGCCGCGCGGTTTCGGCCGCGCCTTCGCGTTGCGACGATTGCCGGGGCGACCTGTCTGGCGCTCGGGGCGGTCGTGATGCTCCTGACTCCCGTCATCGTTGCGCACAACCTGCTGCGGACTAGTGGCCAGGCCCCCGGCGTGTCGCCTGGGCCAGACCTGACCGGAAGAACCGGCGTGAGTGGAGACGTGAGTCGAGGGCTTGGTGCGGGGAGTCTCCGGGCGGGCGCGGTGGGATTCGACGAGATTCCGGCGTCCGCGCTCGTGCTCACGGCCTTTGGTCTCGGTGCGAGCGGTCTCGATGCGAGCGTGATCCTCGCCGCGGAGGTGGCCGGCGGGACCGGCGGATCGGGCGAGGGTGCGCGGGACTGGCAGGGCGGCACTTCCACCACGGAGGACGCGCTGGGGAGCGCCTGGGCGCCCTCGCTGTTCGCGTGGGCTCGGGGTCCGGGGATGAGGGCACGGGCGGGGGCAGCGGCGGCGGAGGCCTGGTAGCCGCGGGCGGTACCGACGGGGACGCCGCTGGCGCGTATCCGGCGGGGGGTCGGCGAGCGGCGGCACAGTAGGGACGGCCGGCGGTTCGTCCGGAAGTTCCCGTGGGGCCGTGCCGGCGAGTCCCGCGTTCCTCGATAGCCTCGTCCTGCCGCCGACTGCGGCGGCTTCCGGCGTTCTGGAGCAGCTGGTGCAGGTCGCCGCGACGGCTGATCTCGAGCCCCGTGCGCTCGACCTCCAGGCACTGGACGCCTTGGCGGAGGCGCCCGAGCCCGCAGACCGTACTCCTCGTGGGCTCCGGCATCCTCTGGCTCGGCTGGGCGAGCCGACGCGGCAGCGCGCGCCTCCGCCACGCCGGCCGACGGGTTCCCTCGATCGCGCGGTAGTCCGCCGCCGCTGCCGGGCACCGCACCCGACCCACGGGCCCGGCTTGCTCACGAAGTGCGGGTGCGCGGCCGGGGGCGCCTGCTGCCCACAGGCTGAAGACCGTCCGGGCTAGCCGGTCCGGGTTCTTCGCGCCCGTCTGGCCGTCCGGCCACGATGGGCTCGCGGGGGCCGAGCGGTCCCCGCCCGCGTGTCGTCGCGGTCGGCGTTGGCCGCGAAGACGGACGCGATCTCGAAGAGCATGTGGGCGGCGGTGATCGACGTGAGGTCGTTCGTGTCGCAGGGCGGGGACACCTCCACGAGGTCGGCGCCGACGAGGCGCAGCCCGACGAGCCCGCGGATGATCTGCATGACCTGCCAGTTCGTCAGGCCGCCGATCTCCGGCACGCCGGTGCCCGGCGCGTAGGAGGGGTCCATGCCGTCGATGTCGAACGTGAAGTAGAGCGGCGCGCCCCCACGATCCCGCTGCACCTCGGCGACCACTCCGTCCATCCGTCACGGCGGTGGATCTCGTGAGCCGGCATCATCCGGTAGTGGTCCTTCGACCACTTGAGGTCGTCGGGGTAGAAGAGGCTTCCCCGGATGCCCATCTAGACGACCTTGCCGGAATGAGTAGCTCGTCCTCGTGCGCGCGCCGGAACGTCGTGGCGTGGGTGAGCTTGTGGCCGAACTGGGTGTCGAGGGTGTCGGTGTGGGCGTCGATGTGGACGATGGCGAGCGGCCCGTGGTGCTTCGCGACCGCGCGCAGGATCGGGTAGGTGATGCCGTGGTCCCCGCCGACCGCGATCGTGCGTGCACCGGCCCGGTAGATCGCGTCGAACTCCGCGGGTGATCCACGTGAACGTTTTCTCGATCTCGAACGGCGTCGTCCGGACGTCGCCGTAGTCCGCGATGCGGATCTTCCGGTGGACGGTGACGTCGTAGATCGGATGATGAATGCGTACCTGGCTGGAGGCGTTGCGGATGGTCCGGGGCGCGAGCCGGGCGCCTACCCGGTACGCCGCCGCTGGTGTCGAACGGCACCCCCACGAACGCGACGTCGAGGCTGGCGGGGGTCCGACATGTGAGGCAGCCGCATGAAGGTCGCGATCCCGGAGTAGCGCGGGTACATCATGCTGTCGACGGGCTCGGGATGCGTCATCGAGGAGTATCTCCCTTCGATCACTCGTGCCGTGGTCGAGACCCGAGCCGGGCCCACAGGCCGAAGGCCGTCGATAGGACGCAGCGAGGTTCCGGCCCGAGGCGTACTCCTGTACGTTGAGGGCCGGGAGCCGAGCGAGGACGACGCCCGGCGACGGGTCTCGACCACGGCACTACATGAGGAAGTAGCGGCGGTTCAGCGGCACATCCTCGGTGGGGAGCGCCGGCAGGGGCTGTCCGTCGATCGCGATCTCCGCGGTGCCGGGATCGACCTCGATCCGCGGGTTCGCCTGGTTGTAGAGCATGTCGCGCTTCTGGACCCGGCGGGTGCCCGCCACGGGAAGGGCACGCCGCCGCGTCGCGAGCCGGCGGAGGGCGGGGCCACTCACTGCCGCCGCCGACACGAAATTCGCTGCCAGGCTGGCCGCCGCCACGCCGGTCCCACCCCAGTGGGGCGCGTACACGACGGGCTCGCTTCCCTGGATGGAGGCGTTCGCCTCCCCGACGGCGCCCCAGGCCGGATAACCCCCCTTGATGACCAACTCGGGCTTGACTCCGAAGAACTCCGGGCGCCACAGCACGATGTCGGCCATCTTTCCGGGCTCCAGCGACCCGACCCACCGGTCGATCCCGTGGGTGCGGGCGGGGTTGATCGTGTACTTGGCGAGGTACTGGAGGATCCGCGGGTTGTCGTGGGGCGGCGCTCCGCCTCGAAGGCGCTTCATCTGGTGGGCGAGCTGCCAGGTGCGCCGGACGACCTCGCCGATGCGTCCCATGCCCTGGGAATCGGAGTTGATGATACTGATCGCGCCCAGCTCGTGGAGCGCACTCTCGGCCCGCATCGTCGAGTCGCGGATGCGCTCGACGATCATGGCCCGGTCGCTCGGGACGCGGGGATTCATGCCGTGGACCGACCACATCATGGCGTGGTGCTCGGCCACGACGTTCCGCCCGTAGGGGATGGTCGGGGTGGTCGAGGAGCCGATGACGTGGCCGACCCCCGCGATGGCCAGGATGTCGGGGGCGTGGCCGCCGCCGATCCCCTCGACGTGATAGGCGTGCACCGTGCGGCCCGCCAGGGCGGCCACCGTCTCGTCGAGCTCGCACGACTCGTTGATCCCGTCGGTGTGCATCGCGATCGCGATGTCGTAGGCCTCGGCGACCGTCAGCGCCTGGTCGACGATCGTGGGATAGCCCGCGTAGTCCTCGTGGACCTTGAGTCCGCACGCCCCGGCCTCGATCTGGCGGACCAGGGGCGGGGCGGAGTGGCTCGCGGCGCGACCGAGGACCCCCAGGTTGACCGGCTGGCCCTCGAAGGCGAGGAACATCCGGTGGAGGTTCACGGCCGGGTTCTGGTCGAGACCGCCGGTGACGAGCGTCGTCATGCCGGAGGCGAGGGCGACGGGCACGAGACGCGGCTGGACCAGATGCACGTGCGTGTCGATGCCGCCCGGGGTCGCCAGGTAGCCCTGGCCGTACACCGGCACGGTGTTGGTGCCCAGCACGAGGTCGGGGTCGTCGACGATGTCGGGATTCCCGGCCCGGCCGATGCCGACGATCACACCGTCCTTGACCCCGATGTTCGCCTTGCGGACGCCCAGCACCGGGTCGAGCACCACCACGTTGGTGACGATCAGGTCGAGCTCGCTGTCTCCGGTAGGATCGTCCCGGAGCATGAGGCCGGCGCGCATCGTCTTGGCCCAGCCGCGGAGGATCTCGTCGCCGTAGGCAGTCTCGTCCCGCTCGACGAGGAGGAGGAGGTCGGTGTCGCCGAGCCGGATTCGGTCGCCCGCCGTCGGGCCGTACCGCGCGGCGTATTCCTCCCGCGTCAGCCTAGCGGCCATGCTGCGCCTCCGGAGTGCCGGGGCGGTGACCGAAGCCGGCCGCCTGGACCCGTGCGAGCCCCTCGGCGAGCCGCTCGGGCCGCGCCTCACCCTCCGTCAGCCGATTGAAGCCGAGCAGACGGCGACCGCCACCGAAGGCGACCAGGCGGACACGCTTCGTCTCCCCCGGGTGCCAGCGGACGGAATCACCCGCCGGGACGTCCAGGTGCATGCCCCAGGCGGGGGCGCGGTCGAAGACCAGGCGGCGGTTGACCTCGAAGAACGGGAAGTGGGAGCTGATGAAGATGGTGTGGGCCGAGGTGTTCAGAACGTCGACCTCGACCGTGGGCCGGCCGGCGTTGAGCTCGATCCCACCCTCGCCGAGGAGGGTCTCGCCGGGCCTCACGCCGGGCGCTCCCGGCGCGGGCGGATGGGTCGCTCGACGTGGAGCACGCGCATGCCGTCTCCGAAGAGGCACTCGATCCGGACCGCTCCGATCAGCTCGGCGACGCCGTCGAGGACGTCGTCCTCCGTGAGGACGCTCGATCCCACGGCGAGGACCTCCTCGTACGAGGCCCCGCCGCGGGTTGCCTCGTGCATCTCGTCGGCGATCAGCGCGAGCGCCTCCGGGTGGTTCAGGCGCCAGCCCTTGGCCCGCCGCCGGCGCGCCAGCTCGGCGGCCGTGAACACCAGGAGGCGGTCCATCTCGGTCGGGGTCAGGCGCATCTCACGGTCTCCCCGGCCGGCCCGTCCGTATCCGCGCGCGGCCGGTGCCGATCATACGCCAAGCGCGGCGTCCGGCCCAAGGGGGCCCGGCGGTCTCGGCGCGTTCCTTGACCCGGTGTGCCGCTCGTAGCAGGATCGGGGCATGCGCGCGGCGGGTCCATGCGGATCCCGAGTGGCAACGGGGGCGAGGTGTGGCGGCGGGGCGCCGTGGCCCTTTGCTGGTCAGCCCTGTCGAGCGACGTCGTCTTCCAGATGACGCGGGGCCTGGACTTCCGGGCGTCCTTCGAGGTGCCGGTCCGCCGGGCCGGGGGCCCGGTGTAGGATCGTGGCGACCATGACGAAGGAGTTTCGGCTGCCGGACCTGGGCGAGGGGTTGACCGAGGCCGAGGTGGTCCGTGTTCTCGTCGCCGAGGGCGACGAGATCGCGGAGGATCAGGCGGTGCTCCTCGTCGAGACCGAGAAGGCGCAGGTGGAGCTCCCGTCGCCCCATGGCGGCAGGGTGGCGCGGGTCCACGTCCGCCCGGGCGAGCGGATCAAGGTGGGTGCGGTGCTGTTGAGCTTCGGGGACGCCGCGACGGCCGCGGGCACGCCCGCGGCCGCGGCTCGGCCGCCGGGAAGGGAAGCCTCAACGGTGACCCCCGGGGCTTCTCCCGGGCCCGCGCCCGCTGCGCCTCCGTCGCCCGTGCCCAGCGGCATGCCGCCCGCGGCCACGCCGGCCACACGCCGGCTGGCCCGTGAGCTCCATGTCGATCTCGCCCACCTCCGAGGAGGCGGCCCGGGCGGACGGATCACCGACGACGATGTCCGTGCGGCGGCCGCGGCGCCCGCGCCGGCAGGTGCCGGCGCGGGACCCGTCGCCCGAGCCACGAGCCCAGCGGTCGACGCCGGCCGGCCGCGGCCCGCGGCTGGCCCGGAGGCGCCGCCCAAGCCTCTCCATCCGCTCGTCGCGCCGACGACGCTTCCGCCGCTTCCTCGCTTCGAGCAGTGGGGGCCGGTCGAGCGGGAGCCACTCCGGAGCGTCCGTCGCCGAAGTGCCGAGCACCTCGCGATCGCGTGGGCCGCGATCCCCCACGTGACCCAGCACGACCAGGCGGACATCACCGACCTCGAGGCGATGCGCCGCCGGCTCGTGGCGGTCTGGGACGACACGCTGACGCTGACGGCGTGTCTCGTCCGGGCGGCGTCAGAGGTTCTCTGCGACCACCCTCGCTTCAACGCGAGTCTGGACCACACGACGGGTGAGCTGGTCCTGAAGCGGTACTACCACATCGGCGTCGCGACCGACACCGAGCGGGGGCTCGTCGTCCCGGTCCTTCGCGATGTCGAGCGGAAGCCCCTCCGACCGCTCGCGACGGAGCTGGCCGCGCTGGTGGCGCGGACACGGGAGGGACGCGCCTCGATCGAGGACCTCAGGGGCGGCACGTTCACGGTTACCAACACCGGCGCCCTCGGCGGGACGGGCGCGACTCCCATCATCAACTACCCCGAGGTCGCCATCCTCGGGGTCGGGCGCGCGCGCCAGACGCCCGTCGTCCGGGAGGGCCAGGTCGTGCCGCGGCTCGTCCTGCCGCTCTCGCTCGCCTTCGACCACCGCGTCATCGACGGCATGGAGGCGGCGCGCTTCTCGGCCGCCCTGGTCCGCCTCCTGGAAGCCCCGGAGCGCCTCCTGCTGGAAGCGTGACCTTGCCGTGGTGATGGGAGAGCTGCCCCGGGACGTCGATCTCGTCGTCCTGGGGGGCGGCCCGGGCGGTTACGCCGCGGCCTTCCGAGCCGCCGACCTCGGTCACGAGACCGTGATCGTCGAGGCGCGCGGCGAGCTCGGGGGCGAGTGTCTCCACGTCGGGTGCATCCCCTCGAAGGCGCTCCTGGGCACGGCGGCGCTGATCCACGACGCCGCGGAGGCGGCCGCCGCCGGGGCGACCTTCGGGGCTCCTTCGATCGACGTGGCGCGGCTGCGGGCGTGGAAGGACGGAGCGATCCGGCGCCTCTCGCAGGGTCTCGCGACTCTGGCCCGGGCCCGAGGGGTCGACGTCGTGGCCGGCCACGGGCGCTTCGCCGAAGACCACTCCGTCCGCGTCTCGCGCGAGGACGCGCCGCCGGCCACGCTCCACTTCAAGCACGCGATCGTGGCGACGGGCTCACGGCCCGCGACCCTGCCCGGCTTGACGCCGGGGCCGCGGATCTCGGACTCGACGGCTGCGCTCGCCCTGCCGTCGGTCCCGTCGCGTCTCCTGGTCGTCGGTGGCGGCTACATCGGCCTCGAGCTCGGGACGGTCTACGCAGCGCTGGGCGCCGTGGTGACGGTGGTGGAGCTGCTCGACGGGCTCCTCCCGGGCGTGGATCGGGACCTCGTGGCCCCGCTCCAGCGGCGGCTCGCCAAGCGCTTCCAGGCCATCTACCTGAGGACCAAGGTGACGGCCATGCAGGAGGATGCAGGCGCCGTCCAGGTCGAGCTGGCCGGGGACGGCGCGCCGGCGCGGCTCGAGGTCGACCAGGTGCTCGTCGCGGTCGGCCGGCGGCCCAGCACGGACGACCTCGGCCTGGAGCACACCGGCGTGCAGCGCGACCCCCGAGGGTTCCTGACCGTCGACGCCCGCCGGCAGACCACGGATCGCCGGATCTTCGCGATCGGCGACGCCGCGGGGGAGCCGATGCTCGCCCACAAGGCGATCGCGGAGGGGCTCGTCGCCGCCGAGGCGATCGCGGGCCGGCCCACGGCCTTCGAGCCGCAGGCGATCCCTGCGGTCGTCTTCACCGACCCCGAGGTCGCGTGGAGCGGCCTCGGCGAGGCGGCAGCCACGGAGCGAGGGATCGCCGTCCGCGCGGTCAAGGTCCCGTGGTCGGCCTCGGGGCGCGCGGTGGCGATGGGCCGGACGGACGGGCTCACGAAGCTCGTCTTCGAGGCGGCCACCGGCCGGCTCCTCGGGGTCGGCCTGGTCGGCCCCCACGCCGGCGACCTCCTGGCCGAGGGCACCCTCGGGATCGAGCTCGGCGCCGTCGCCGAAGACCTCGCAGGGACGATCCACACCCATCCGACGCTCGGGGAGACCCTCGGCGAGGCGGCCGAGCTGTTCCTCGGCCGGCCCATCCACCTCCCGCCACCCCGGAGCTGAGAGCCCGTGAACGAATCGCGGCCGCGTCGCCACCCCCCCTTCCCCCGGTCAGGTGGGGAGGGGGGGCAGGGGGGGTGGCGGGGCGTGCTCGACTGAGCCGGGGACGTGTGGCGCTCAGCGGTCTGACCCCGCTCGTGAGGCGATGAGCGACCCGGCCCCGCCGGCGTCCGTTGACCTCGTCGCCCGCCACGCGGCGCGGACGCCGGACCGGCCTGCGGTGATCCAGGATGATCGCCAGCTCTCGTGGGCCGCCTTCCACGAGGCGCGTGATCGCCTCGTCGGCGCGCTGACGACCATGGGCGTGCGGCCTGGCGCGCACGCCATCGTGTACGCGGCCAACTCCATCGAGAACCTCCTCGCCGGCGCGGCGATCCGCGCGACGGGCGCGGTGGCCATCCCCATGAACCACCGGCTCACCGGGGAGGAGGTGCGCTACATCCTGGCCGACGCCGAGGCCACCGTGGTGTTCGTGGATGACTCGTTCGTGCCCGTGGTGGAGCGGTTACGTGCCACGGTGCCCTTCGTCCGCCACTTTGTCCTCATCGGTCAGGAGCGGCGGCCCTGGGCGCGCCCGCTGGCCGACCTCCTGGCGGGGGGCGGCGCCGCAGCTCCCGCCGCCGCCAGCGGCGGCTCGATGGTCTACACGGCGGGGACCACGGGGAAGCCCAAGGGCGCCCTCCGCCACGTCGTCGATCCCGCCAGCGTGATGGCGCGTCTGTCCGAGCTGGACCTCGCCGATCCCTCGCACGTGCACTTGGTCGCGGGACCGCTGTACCACTCGGCGCCCGGCGGGTTCGCCCTCTACGCGCACTTCCTCGGCTGCCCGGTGGTGGTGATGCCGCGCTTCGATCCGGAGGCCGCCCTCGCGGCGATCGCGCGCTTCCGGTGCACCAGCACGTTCATGGCGCCCACCCTGCTCCAGCGGATCGTGGACCTGCCTCCCGACGTGCGCGCCCGCTACGACGTCTCGTCCATGCGGGTGATCGTGGTGGCCGCGGCGCCCTGTCCCATGCGCGTGAAGGAGGACGTCATCCGGCACTTCGGGCCGGTGCTCTACGAGTTCTACGGATCGACGGAGCTGGGGATCAACACCATCCTGCGTCCCGAGGACGTGCTGCGGAAGCCCGGCTCATGCGGTCGGGTCGCGGCCGGCCTCGAGGTGGCCATCCTCGACGAGGCGGGGCAGCCCGTCGGCGTCGGCCACCCGGGCGAGCTCTACGTCCGGCGTCATCCGGGCATGTTCGACGAGTACTGGAGGAAACCGGAGGCCACGGCGGAGATGCGCCGGGGCGACTGGTACTCGGTGGGCGACGTGGCCTATCGGGACGACGAGGGGTTCGTCTACATCTGCGACCGCAAGCGCGACATGATCATCTCGGGCGGCGTCAACATCTATCCGGCCGAGATCGAGGACGTCCTCCATCGCCATCCGAAGATCCGGGACGTGGCCGTCTTCGGTGTCCCGGACGACGCATGGGGCGAGCGGGTTCACGCCGCCGTCCAGTTGGAACCGGGACAGGCGCTCACCGCCGAGGAGGTCGTGCGCCTGGCGCGCGAGCATCTCGCGGGCTACAAGGTCCCGCGTCAGGTGTCCTTCGAGGAGGACTTGCCCCGGGACAGCGCGGGGAAGCTGGTGAAGCGGCTGCTGCGCGACCCGTACTGGGCCGGCCGCGCCACTCGAGTCTGACGGCGGCCGCCGGCCGAGGATGTCGGGTGACAGTACGATTCCGCCGACGCTGGCAGACGAGCGAGATGCGTCGCGCGCTCGCCGGGCCGGGCTCGTCGCCGCTTCCGGGCTCCTGCCGGTCATGCTGGACTCGGCCGTCAACATCGCGTTCCCGGCGATCTCGGCGGCGTTCGCCGTGCCGGCAACGGCCATCCAGTGGGTGGTCATCACCTACATGGCGACGTTCGCCCTCGGGCTCTGCCGGCCGGCCGGCTCGCGGACCGGGTCGGCCACGCCCGGGTCTTCCGGGCCGGGCTCGCGGCCAGCGGCACGGCGTATCTCTTGTGCGGCGCGGCCCCCTCGTACGGTTGGCTTCTCGTGGCGCGGACCCTCCAGGGGGCCGCGGCGGCGCTCGTTCTCGCGAGCGCGCCGGCCCTCGTCACTCTCGCGACCCCGGCTGGCCGCCGGGGACGCGCGCTCGGCCGGCTCGGACTTGCGGCGAGCCTCGGCATGGTCATCGGGCCTCTCGCGGGTGGCGCCCTCGTCGGCCTCCTGGGCTGGCGGGTGGTCTACCTCGCACGGTTTCCCCTGACCGTGGGGGCCCTCGCCCTGGCGAGAGCCTGGCTGCCGCGCGGCGCCCAGGTGGATGCGACGCGGGCGCCGTCGCCTCGGGGCCCCGCGATCGCCGATGTGCCGGGTTTCGTGGTCGCCAACCTGGCGCAGCTCCTGGCCAACGCCGCCTGGTTCTCCGTGTGGCTCCTCGTGCCGTACTACCTTCTCGGGCGTCGTGGCCTCTCCCCGGGCCCCGGGGGCCTCCTGTTCGCTCTGGGTCCGCTCGCCTGGGCGCTGGCCACCCCCATCGCCGGACGTCTCGCCGATCGGGGCATCGGTCGGGGATTCGCGGCGGCGGCGCTCGGGAGGTCTGGCCCTCGGCCTCGTCCTGACGGGCCGGCTCGACGCCTCCTCGTCACCCCTCGCGATCGCGGGGGTCTTCATTCTCGGCGGCGCCGGCTACGGGCTGTTCCTCGTGCCCAACATGCACTACGTCATGGCGGCCCTGCCGGCGGATCGTCAGGGAATCGCGGGGAGCCTCTTCGCCCTCATGCGCACCGGCGGGATCATCGCCGGCGCGATCGGCACGACCGCGGCTTACGAGGCGCGTCTCGCCGTCCGCGGCACCGGGGCGGGCGAGGCCGCCCCGGCGGCGTTCGCGGAGACGTTCGCGCTGGCGGCGGCCGTCGCGCTGGCGGCCGCACTCCTGAGCCTTGTGCCCGCACGTCGCCCGGAAGGGCGGCGCCGGGGTGCCTTGACAGGCTCGGAAGTGGAGCGGGATACTCCCGCGATGCTGGCTGCCACCTTGAGGGAGTGAGGTGATCCCACGATGACCCGGATTCCCGAGGTGACCCGCGACGGTCTCGACGCCGAGGGGCAGGCGATCTACGACCGCATCGCGACGACGCGGGGTGCACTCCGCGGACCCTACGGCGTCCTCCTCCATCACCCGGCTCTCGCCGAGCGCGTGGGCGCCCTCGGTGAGCAGCTCCGCTTCCACTCCATGCTCCCGGGCGCCGACCGCGAGCTGGCGATCCTGGCCGCCGGCCGGGAGGCCGAGGCCCCGTACGAGTGGGCGGCCCACGAGCCGATCGCCCGCCGCGCGGGGACGCGACCCGAGGCGATCGCGATCGTCCAGGACGGTCGGGCCACGGTGGACCTCACCGCGCGGGAGGTACGTGCTCGTCGAGACGGTGCGGGCGCTCTTCCGCCGTCGTGGTCTCACGGCCGCCGAGTTCACCCGGGCCGAGGCCGAGCTGGGCCGACCGGGACTGATCGAGCTGGTAACACTGGCCGGCTACTACGGGATGATCGCGGGGATTCTCAACGCCTTCGAGGTGGACCTGCCCGCGGGTGGGAGGGCGCCGTTCTCCCGGCCCGGCGAGATGGATCACCTCACCCCCCCGGCAGGGCAGGTAATCGCCACCCTTCGGTTTCGTCCACGACGCGGGTCACGGCGCGTGGTGCTACATGTGTGCCGCGAGGACCGGGCCGTGTCGCCCGAGTGGTCCCGCCGCGCAGCGCCCGGGAGTCGGCTGCGGGGTCACCGTCCGTCGACGGCCGACTCGCGCTCCGGATCCCCGCGTGAACGCTCGCGGACCGGCTGTCGGCGACCGGGCGATTCTGGGCGCGAGCGCCTGGTGCTAAGATGGCCGTCACCCGCCGACCGGAGACGGCGGCGCGAGTCACACTCTTCGCCGAGGAGGCGCCCCGCATGGGCTCTGACGACCTCTGCTGGCTGTCCGCCACCGAGCTGGCCGCGCAGATCCGCAAGAAGAAGGTCTCGCCGGTCGAGGTCGTGGACGCGGTGCTGGAGCGGATCGAGCGGGTCAACCCGCTCCTGAACGCGTTCGTCACCGTGACCGCTAACGAGGCGGAGCGGGCCGCGAAGGCGGCCGAGCGGGCCCTGGGGAAGCGGAGCGTCACGCTCGGGCCCCTCCACGGCGTGCCCTTCTCGGTGAAGGACCTCGTCGTGACCAGGGGGATCCGCACCACCTTCGGGACTCCCCTCTACGCGGACAACGTCCCGGCCGAGGACGCGCCGATGGTGGCGCGGCTCACGGCCGCGGGGGCGATCATGATCGGCAAGACGAACACGCCGACCTTCGGGTGGCTCGGCGCCACTCACAACCTCCTCTTCGGGGCGACGAAGAACCCGTGGCGCCTCGACCGGACGCCGGGCGGCTCGAGCGGCGGCGCGTCGGCGGCGATCGCAGCCGGGCTGGCGCCGCTGGCGATCGGCACCGACGGCGGCGGGTCGATCCGAATCCCCGCATCATTCGCCGGCATCTTCGGCCACAAGCCCTCCTACGGTCGGATCCCGACGTACCCGGCGAGTGCGACGTGGAGCCTGTCCCACATCGGGCCGATGACCCGGACCGTCGCGGACGCCGCCCTCATGCTCCAGGTTTCGGCCGGGCCCGACGAGCGCGACCCCTACTCGCTGCCCCGTGACGGCGTGGATTACGTCCGGGCGATTCGCAACGGGATCAAGGGGCTGCGGGTCGCCTACGCCGATGACCTCGGGTTCGCGGAGGCGGTCGACCCCGAGGTGCGCCGGGCGGCGGCCAAGGCGGCGCGGGTCTTCCGGGACCTCGGCTGCCGGGTAGAGGCGGCGGCGCCGCGCTGGCCCTCGCCGGGCGAGTGCTGGTACGACATCTTCTGCGGGGGGCTCGCGACGCGGCTGGCACCCTTCCGCGACCGGCGCGCCGACATCGATCCGGGGCTTTACCGGATCATCGAGACCACGCTCGCCAACTCCCCGGCGAAGTACGTGCAGGCGTGGTTCGACCGGCTCGCGTGGTGGCAGCACCCGCGCGCCTTCTTCGAGCGGTACGACCTCCTGCTCACGCCGACCGTCTCGTGCCCGGCGTTCCCGCTCGGGCTCGACAGCCCGGGCGAGGTGGCGGGAAAGCCGGTGGCGCCCTACGCGTGGCTCCCGTTCACCTACCCCTTCAACTTGACCGGGCAGCCTGCGGCGTCCGTCCCGTGCGGGTTCACGCGTGCCGGGCTGCCCGTCGGGCTCCAGATCGTCGGCCGCCGGTTCGACGACGCCACCGTGCTCCGGGCTGCCGCCGCGTTCGAGCGCGCGCGGCCCTGGGCGAGCGCGCGGCCGCCCATCGCCTGAGCCGAGGCGGATCGCCCGCCCCTCGCCAGATTCGCCGCGGCGCGGGGGTCGGGGTGGAGACGCGCGCGCCGGCCGCACGATCTTCTGCCCTCTTGACGTCAGGGCGCCGCCCACACGACGATGAGAGCTGGCGCCGCGTCGCCATCGCGCCCACGCGCGGTCCGAGGGGGCCCCGATGATCGAGCCACCTAACCCAGTCATGTACCCACCGACCACCTGAGCAATCCGCTGAGAAAACATTGACTGATTAAACACGCGCCCTCGGTCCACTGCCCGACGACCCATCTCATTGAGTAGCTGCTGATTGCCGGCAAGACGGGCGCTATACTCAACAAGCTCCTCAGTATCGCGACAGAGATACCCGCTCAGTCCATGTTCGACGATTTCCACTTGACCTCCGTGGGCTGGGGCCAGAGGAACACATCCTGCCAACATGGCTTCAACCGTCGCAATGCCGAAGTGCTCCATTTGGGCAGGAGCTGTTTCCCCAGTGCCTGTCACGCCGGCGGTGTGCCAAAAAAGCTTCGCTTCAGCGAGATGGTGCAACACTGCGGCCCGTTCCGCATTTACGACGAACTCTACGGGAAACCCCGTCGCTAGTTGCCGCAATTCATCAAGGTACGCCACTTCCTTGGATGCCAATGTGCAGAAACCGATGAGTTTGAGACTCCAGCCGCCTTCTACTTTGCGCAGAAACTCGCCAAACGCTTTGAGCTGTTGTACATGATTCTTGCTGTTGTGGCCATCGATAAACCGCCCGATCGACACAATCACGTTGCGCTTTTCCACTTTCGGAACCTGCAACGAAACAGGGGGATACACGACCTCTGCTTCTTTCTTCCAAACCTGCTTGATCCAATGGGCAGTAAACATAGAATTTGCTAGAATTGTTTGATAGCCACTCATTCGGTATCGCCACAAACAATCGTGAGCAGCCAGGTGCATCCACCGGCTCCACAGGGACTTCCGCTTGAATCCTTCCACTGAACTGAGCGTTTCGCTCGGGCAGCCTTCGAATGGGAAATGGCAATAAATCAGCCCTCTTTTGGCGAATGAAAACGGAGGAACGCTATGACCGGAATAGACGAAGAGATCATACGGCTGCGTTAACTCACGATTCGACTTAAGGCCGTCGCGCAGATAGATCCAGGTCGACTGTTTACCGGGGAGGTTAAAACTCTCATGGGATCCCTTGACTATCCTCTCTCTTACACGGCTAAGATCTACTTCAAATGCTTTGGCCAAACTCGACAAAGTATATCCTTCCCCACTATGAATCAGGTCCACCTCATGCTCTCGGGACAATTGGGCTGCCATTTCTGCAGCAACTAATTGCCCTCCCCCAAGCTTGCTCGACATGTGATCGAAAATTCCTATTTTCATAGCTAAATCTCTACTGTCAAGGAGATGGTGCCAAAGAAGAACTTTTGGCTATGGGACCTCGCCCAGCGCCGTACCCCCCGTCAAAGAGACAGTGGCAAATGAGAACTTCGGGGGAGACGTCAACATACAAGATCAAGCGCTGCGCGACCTTATGCTCTGGTATCGAATCGGCCGAGCTCAGGATCAGGATAATAATACTTGCTGTCATTCCTCCTGACCGCCCGAGCAGTTATCACATATCTACCTACCTTAGGTTCTGTATGAGTTCTAAAAAGATTCTCTAGGCCTAGGGAGAATTTTTGCGAGGAAGGGGGCTTCAGTGGATACTCCTTAACGATTTCAAAATAAGATGACTCGATCCATTCGCGCAGGCAAGGTATGGTAGGAATCCACCAGTTTGATGGATCTTTATTCCATATGCTGCGATAAAAGAATTTTGCATATGCGTCGTCGACATCATAAATCACATCTCCCTCAACGACCATAAGGGCGCCCTCGGCCATCACTTGCCTAAGACGTGAGAAGGCCAGCAGTGGATCCCTGAGGTGATAGTAAATTCCACAAAAGATGGCCACATTGAAATCATGCACACCCAATCTGCCAATATCAAAGACTGAGATATTAGGGTCGTAGTGTGATTTTGAACGCAAAGCCTTACGGGCCAAGTCAAATGTCGATGTCGTACCCCATCTTTGGGAGATGCAATCAGTCGCATATACTTCTGATGCCCCCCGCCTTTCAGCTTCGAAAGTCCATAAACCATCCCAGCAACCGATATCCAGGACTTTTTTGCCGACAAAATCCATATCGGAAAAGGCTGCCAGAATAAGGGGGTTCGGTGACCACGCGCCCGGTGTGACAATTCCATTGCCCAAATCAATAGTATGCACCCATTTCAATTGTTGTACTTCCTCTCGAACACTCGTCATATCACCCTCCCTATCACAGTTGCTTTAAGGAGCTGGTCCTCAACCATTTCCTTCTCCTTCGTCGTCTTCCACTCCCGGGCCACTCGTTGCTCGATCTCAATGATCTTGCCATGCCTGGGAGCATCTTCTTGAAGGACTCGCCTTCCTTCCTGGTTGTACCACTGAATCCAATCCTGAATGATGCGCCGCGCTTCCTCAAACGTCTGTAAACGTCTTCTGACAGACACATCTCACCCAACGGTCAGCCCATGCGTCCGAGCCGCCTCGCCGACGGACGTCTCGCCCTTCAGGATAGCTGACCACCAACGCCACGCGCCGTTTGGCCCTTCATCGGTCGATCGGATCCGCCGATTCTGATGCCACGTCCACGTCCTCGGTCCAGCCCGGGACCATGTCGTCGGCGTGGTCTCAAAATCATGGGAGCAGGATAAATTGTGTTCGAAGATTCGTGTCTCATAGGAATCATCGGAAGTTTCACCTTTCAACGTCCTTTCTCTCAATACATGAGGCATGTGGAAACTCTCTATTTTTATACTGTGCCACTCGGAATCGCTACGTGCCTCTCTTCCGAGTACAACCGTATAGGCTTCCCAAGCTCCAAAATCTCGGAGACGGACGCGGACCTCGTTATCACGTACCAGGCACTCATCAGCCATAGCTACCTCATAACCTTCCAGCGAAGCGGTACCTGAATCGGGAATGCGTGCCGCGCGCACGAAGACTTTTCCCTCCTCACCCAAATAGCTCACTAGATCCAAGTTCCGAAACACCACCTCAACCTCGGTTCCTTCCGAACCATGGGAAATCTCCTTTCTTCCGAGGATCAATCGGGCTGTTTGGACGGCTTCATTGGCGCCTGCAATCCCGGCTATACCGGCTTCCGAAACCCCGACCTCCACTAGCAGCCCCGTAATATCAGCGTATCCCTTGTGCGCAAACCAGACCGCTCGAGGCTCTCCATCTCGTGTCAGGAGACCGTCGAGCGTCGGTGAGTCGCAATCGGAGTAACCGGCCGGGTCTGGCCAGCAAGCATATGACGCGCTTTCTGGAGCCTCTGTCTCCATATGGGCCAACCACCAGACCGTGAGTCCCGGCCGATGTTTTCCTTCGGAATACTGGAATTCATTGATGGAAATCGGCCTTGGGGGAATCCCTTGCTTTGCCATGAATTGCCGCACATCGGAGACATCATCTGGATGATCGAGACTCATATCGTGCCAGGAGATGATGTCCGGCAATACATTGTCGGCATGAGCAGAGAGGAGAAAGCCATAGAGGTAGTGACAAGGCCCGTTGGCAAGGCTTGGACCGACGATGACGGCCGTTGGGTCAACTCGTCGGATTGTGATGACTGCTCGCTTCCAAGTTTCGAAAAATTGTTCCGCACCCCGATCCCAAAATTGATTGTGATCCGGCTCGTTCCAAATATCCCATAGGAGTTGGAACTCCTTGGTATCAGCCTCCCGTACCAGTTCTTCGACCAGATGCTCCCATCTCGTCCAGTCTCCTCCGTCACCTGGCCAGATACCGGAAGACCCAGGATAGCCGTAGGCGTCCGAAATGACACTTTGAATATCGGCCCCATAGCCTGTCAGCCGCCGATAGATCGCGGGTGTAGCGCCTCCCTGGCATGCAGCCGAAATAACTTGGGTCGTCAGGAGCCGGATGAGCTGATCCTCGGGCTGATCCGCGGTAGATCTGCCGATATGGTATTCAAGAATCCGCTCGCACGATGTGTGGCTGGTCCTTTGATTGATCCAAAATCCACTGTGACAACTATGGACCCGGCGGCATAAGCTTTATCGCCGCTTAAAGTAAAAAGCGAACCAGTCGCATACGTACTCACCGCAAATGTTAACCACATGGCCCCACGCAGGAAGGCCATCGGATTATTCTGACAGCGTGTTCGCTTCATAAAAGCCTTCACCACCATTGACGATTGAACTGATAGCCCGATACCAAAGAATGGCGACCGGAGAGGTGAGCACTATCGGCAAGAGCAATTGCTTGTCCTTCGAAGAAGCTTCCGAGAACAGATGACCGCCTTCATAATCCGCGAGATCGACGTTCCTGCCAATATTCCTTCGCTATTTCGAGACACGATCTGCCCCTGGATCCTTTGTTGCCCTATCCCCTACCTGAAGGTAAACTTGTTCCGTCTGGTCAATGATACGGTCCCATGTGAATCGCACGAGGGTTTTCTCGCGCCCGCTCTGTCCCATCTGTTCTCGCCTTAGAGGGTTGGAGAGCAATGCGATGATATTTTCTGCAAGCGCAGTTGGGTCATTCGGCTTGACGAGGACACCATCGACACCATCAGCGATTACGTCCCTCGTAGGACCAATGTCGGCACCAATAACTGGCTTCCCACACATCCACGCCTCAAGGTAGGCAATACCAAACGATTCTGCCACTGATGGAAGTACAAAGACATCGAGCGCGTCGAAAATCGATGCTTTCTCCTCGTCGCTAAAATTAGAGATTCTGATGACACGCGCTCTTTGCAAGGGGCTCAATTCATGAAGACGGATTTCATCTACCCCTGAAGATGACGCGTCAGGACCGGCAAGCAACAATGCCACCTCGCTATTCCGCTTCCACACATATTTCATGGCCTCAATGACGACTCCGACACCTTTGTTGGCAGCTGGCCTTCCAATAAACCCCACAACAGGCTTTCCTACAAGACCGTGCGCGGCCCGCAGCTGCTGGCCGTCTTTCTTTTCAAAGTTTTCCGGGTGGATACCGACTCCAACTGAAAATACCCTCTTTGCCCCACGCCTGCTGGCAAAATCAGCTTCATGTTTGGTGTTCGTGATGACCCCGTCGCACGACCGAAGCATACTGGAATACACATCACGATTGGACCAATCTTCTGCCGTATGAAACAGCGGTATTCCAATAAGCTTGAATGCTTTCAACCTCCTTGCCAAATACGCATAGTAGGCGGGAGGCCAGTACCAATTCATGGTCACAAATAAGTCTGCTTCTGACGTATAGACCCACGGAATCATGCCATACGTTCTCGGCCCTTGGGTCAGTAGGTCTAGACCTGACGGAGAGAGTACGCTATTGAAAAGTCGACAGCCACCAGGCAATTTAAGGCTTAATCTTACAAGTCTGCCGAGAATACCCCCTTCTGGCTCTAGCCTAACAATCCTAACCCCATTGATTGTTTCAATTTCCGGTAACCCTGCTGACCTGCCTGGCCAAAGATCCGACGACCGGCGTGTGTTGGCTGTGAGAACCGTTACTTCATGTCCACGCTTCGCCAGCCCTTCACAAAGTTCCTTCAGGTGAGACTCCGCCCCTCCGATGCTAGGGTAGTACAGAGGGCTGATGTGCACGACTTTCACTTTTCAAACTCTCCGAACTAGGAAATCCTATTGGCAAGCTACTTAGGATCTGAAATGCCCGATGCTACATAGAGCGCTGGAAATCACTCAACACTTTCATAAGTGCTATTAATGAACTACGGCGGAGTTCGGCAAGATTTCCTAAGCCTTTGATTACCCTATCGAAACATTCCAGGTTTCTGTTCAGCTGGAAGTCCGCTCCTACCAATCCTCACCAGTATTGGGCTAAGGTTGATCACATATTTCTTACGGATGAGACTCCCTCTGAAACACTCCGATCGTTCGCGCCACCGCCTTATCCCAGGAAAACCACTCTTCAGCGAGCTGACAGGCGCCAATTCTTAGATCCTGAAGGAGCGTGGGATTCTTCATGATTGACGAAATAGCCAGTGCCAGTTCCTCAGGATCCTTCGGACGGCACAAGAACACGTTTTCGCGGTCTCGGAACGGACTCTCCAACGTCTCCCCACGAGTTGTGATGATGGGAAGCCCATGCGCAGCTGCGGCAGCCAGTGAGCTTCGACTCAGTATGACTCCCTGGTCAAACGGTAGCACACAGACGTCAGCCGCATACAGGTACATAGACGCCTCTTGACTGCCTGAGCTATATCCCGGCAGCCACGTGACCTTGTCAGCAAGGCCCAGACGTTCAGAGAGCAATTGCATCTCATGAGCATAGCTAGCGATAAATTCTCCACGGTGGTCTGATGCGTTCTTCGCGGTCCCTCGCCCTCCACCGATCATGACGAGCCGCACATTATCCGCCTGCTTGGTCACAAGTTGAACTGCCTGCAGTAGGGTTTCAACTCCCTTCGTATAGTCGACGTAGCCAAAGTATGCGAGAAGAAAGTGGTCCCGGTCCAGCGCCAGCCGTGCGCGTCCTTGATTCCTGGCGGTTTGCGCATCGGCACACATCGGGATGAGCGGAGGTGGTGGAATCACTTCGGTCTTCGAAGCCACCTCAGGAAGCTGAGCACACAGTTGTATCAAGTGACGTTCGCTCAAGACGATAAGCCGATCGCTATCTCGATACAACGTTCCCATCACATAGTCCACACCAGCGCTACCCGCTCCGTATTTGACAAGCTTTCGGATTACCCTCGTTGCAAACGTCTGCAACCGGTCTTCCTCCTTGATTGTCTCAATTTGAGTAATGAAGGACACCTTCCCCAGCACTCGCTTCACGATCGTCGGGGCAAAGGTAATCATGGGGTGCGATTCATAAATCCACGCAGTGTAGATCAATAGTACAAGGTCTGGCTGAATCTTTCTGAGCGTACTGACGAGCGTGGGGGCATTCAACCATGACCAGCTTTTCATCGCGGCATGAATATGAAACGAACCCGATTCTGGAGCACGTTGACCCTTTGTGGTCAACAGATGCACATCTGCGCCTCGAGAAGCGAGATGTGTGCATAAATGCAGCGCATGTTCTGCCTCTCCAGCGCGCATGGGCGGGAAAGCGGCAGAGATGATAAGCACCTTCATGATAGTGTCCTCATATTAATCACGTGCGAGCCCGGATAGCGCATTCGATCTTATTCCGCTGAAACCAATTGATCCGCATGGTAAGAGGGGTCGAAAACCTCTTTCCCCCGCCTCTCAAATGCAGAGTCTGCAGAAGGGCATCGCTTGAGACCATTGAATTCAAATGGTTGACCTATCCCTCTCATACGTGAGTCTCATAAAGACTCATCCTTAAGCAGAGATGATGACTGCTTTGACGTTCCAGCATGTCCGACGTGTGCCACTGGGGGTCCCCGTTTCGCCTGCTTGACTACCGCCACAATCTGCTCGAGACTGAAGCGTTTCCGTTTCGCGGCATCCCCCTTTCCCGTCCCAAGGCAATTATGCCGGAAACTCTCCATTAAGTTGGCATCAAAACCGGGGGGCCAACCAACTTCAGGCATGATAGCCAATTCAGGAAACCGCAAGCACCCGGCACATCAGCCCTAACGGATTCTTCTTTCACAGCGCCGTCATGAGTGCCTAGCGGGCAGCTGTTGTGGCTTGGCAATGCTAATAGCGGCTATTTTAAAGGTCGCGCTCCATGCGAGCTCCGCCAGATCGTGTTTATGACCGGACACCTCCGCCTCAAGATCCGTGACGGGGACGGTCCGGCAAGTCTCACCAGCCCCACCAGCTGCCCATGCCGTGCACGAAACACCCTGTTCGCGAGGTGTCATGTCCGAAATGGCGAGACATCTCGCCGCATCCGAATTCGTCAGCGCTTTTTCGATGACGAACCGCACGGTTAACTCACGGAATTCCTCCGTATTCTTCTGTCGAGGTAACTTTTCCATCACCCGCTGTCTATCTTAAGTTGAAGGCGTCCACTTTTTCTGGGAGCTTACGTAGGGACTATCGGCATAGGGCCAGACACCTCGCGATCTCGCCGCACTCGTTGAGTAAACGGATGCAGGTATCAAGGCGGGAGGGGTGTTGTCATAAACTGCAGGAGTATACGTTCGATCAATCCCTGCATTGGCTCTGATGGCTTCAGGGTCAATGTCGCCTTTCCGGATGAAGTCGTTGTACGAAGACCCTCCGCGTCCTTGGTATGAAGCCATGTTATTGATCACCGTGTTATATTCCGCCCGATGCAAATCGATGCCTATGGGAACGTTTTCAAGGAGATTGTCGGTGAGCTGAATCTGACTGCTTCCCTCATCCAGATAAATGCCCGAAATAGGAAAGTCTCCGGCCCACTGAGAGCGGGCAATATCAAAAATGTAATTCTCAGCGATGTGCGTCCCTGGCTGCTTTGACAAAGTGTAGATTCCGGCTCCATCGGCTAACAGACTCATCACATTATGAATGCGATTCCGCTTGATCAGATTGTTCTTTAGTGGTGTACTTTTCAAGTGTCCATCCCCAGCCAACGGCTGATCCCTGTATACGGCATGTCCGCCAATTCATTATTTTCAATAACGAGCCCTTCCGGTAGTCCGGCGAAAATTCCAACACTGCTGTGATAGTCACGGCCAACTTTGGCTATCAGATTGTTGCTGATCAAGTTATCGCCGGCAGGTCTGTGAAGGAGTCTGCAGGGTGCTTTTCAAGATCCATCCCTATTGAGATACCAGAGGCGCTGATGTTTCTGAAAGTATTGCCCATGAAAGGCACTGCTGTGTACACCTGACCAAAGAACGACGGCCGTCGCGCCGAGATTGCGAAATACATTGCCCTCAAACCGAATGCTCTTTGCATTCTGGACATGGATTGCACCGGGAAGGTGAGGTTTTCACGGCTTGCTTCCTTTTAAGATGTTGTCTGCCTAGTCGACTTGCAAATCCCTCATCGCTCGGCTGAAGCCAAGTCGAGCACTCAAAAATAATGCTACGGAAGTCAATGTTTTTTACCGGAGCTTCAGGAGCGCCTTGGAGTCGAATAAGTTGGACGAGTTTAGGCGCGACAGCGAATATGGTTGATACATCCTCGCCGGCGCGTGGCTTGTAGAAGACTCTCATTGCTCGCAGCCCTCAAGTACCACTCGCCCTCTGCATCCAAGAATTCAAATGCGTTCTCCAAATAGTAACTTTGGCCGTTCTTTCGCAAATATTGGGAACTACTGAACGCCTTTGTTCGATCCGGTTCCGATGGGATCAGGCGAGCCTCGGAATCATGACGGGAGTACAGATTTAAGTCGCAGGTTGTTTTGTGTCCATTCCTTGTGGATAACCACTTCAACTCCGTCAAGGATTGAAAGATTCGGCAGCTCCGAACCAACCACAACGATGCTCCGATCCGACTCATCCCAATGGTGGAGTCTGTTGAAGTTACCCTCATTCGGAGTCCTGGCCCGAATTCCAGGTTGTCCGTTCACATACAGCTGACGGAATTGAAGGCCATTGGTGCTGGCCTTATAAACGCCATTTCCGACGGGGATCCATCCGGATATCCGCTCCCCGCCGGTGATGACAGGATTCTCCCCAGGATAAGCCGTGTACATCACACGATAGCCGTTTTGACCCGAATCATGAGCTTGGAAAACAAGCGGTTCCTCTAGCTCATAGGTACCGCCTCTCAAATACACAATGACATTTCCTGTCATATCCTGGTTGATGTTCCGGACTGCATTTCTCGCCCTCTCCAGCGTTAAAAACGGTTCGCTCAATGTTCCCGGATTAACGTCAGAACCTCCCATGGAGGAGGGAGCTACGTAGAATGCAGCTTGGACATGGCCTTCACGGATCGTGGTGTGGGGCAAAAACGAACAGCTGATGGTTAACAAACTAACCACAGGAAGAATGAGCCCTGCATATCCCTTCCAGAGAACTCGCACCCAGCACCCCGACTTAGTTACTCTTTTCGCTGAACATGAGGCAGCGGTCCATTCTCAGAGGTTGGCGAGCAATTCGGCTCCTCAACTGGCTTCGGATGAGCCATCTTCCGATTTATCTAATCGGTAGATCAGAAAAATGGTTGGAATTTTGTGAATGCTTGTAGACAAGCTTCCATCCTTCGATAGGCTGCAATTCTCTTATGCCATTAACACCATCATAAGTAAAATACTCAGCCAGAAAGCCAGATCGAAGGATATCGTCCTTGTAAATAATCACATATCGTCCTGGCCCTGCGCTCTCGTTCTCTAACATCTGATTCAATAACTGGATACCTCCCTGTTCAAACACTGACATCTCAGGCCTCCAGATGGCGATCTTTCCTCGCAGCCCAACGTGCCAGGCATAGATATCATATGGGTTGCCCGTGCCCATCAGAAGAAGGTCATGGTTATGAAGCTTTGTCTCGATCCAGGTTGATACCTCAACGAAATCTTCAGACAGCGGTGCAGGATTTTCCGGCAAATGAACTTCCTGAGTCACCACCGCATATCCTGCAATGAGCACAAAAAACACTCCCAAGAAAGCTGGAAGCCATTTGCGTGTTGACACGCCCAGTATCTTCTGAAAGACGGTATCATCGAGATAGCTGAGTGCACGGGTGAATCCGAGTGCGGAATACAGACAGACGAACGGGATCAGAACGGAAATGAATCGAATCGCTGGAACGGATTGATTCATCCAGGCAAATGGGAAGAATATCGCCGCCATAAAAAAGACCACGTAGAGTATTCGTTGAGTCCTTATTTCCAGAGCTAGTCCAATGCAAAAGAACAGAAGCACAAGCCAGCCGATCCCTTCCATATAAAGGAGCGGCTCCATACTACTGACGAACATGCGGAACTCGCGCGATATTCCCCTTGCGGCTCTAGTGATAATTTCCGAGAGGGTGTGCGATGCAATATATGACCTCATGGTCGGTAACGCGGTCCCTTCCCAAGTGACTTCCGGATACTGTCGTACAAGCTGATATTTCGGGAGATAGATCTCGTCCCAACTATCGAGCCATAGAGCATGATAGTTGGCGCTTTCGTGTGTCGGCTCTCCATAGAGCAGCATATTCCTTGCTACCAGTGGAGATGAGATTAGAAAGAACAGCACAAAGAACATCCAGAAATATGTCCTTCTGATGATCTTTGGCCCATGACTCAAGAGCGAAGCAACGATAAACACTGGGATGAGCATCAACCCTGTGCCTTTCGCCAGGTACGCGAGCCCACCGAACAATCCAGCCACAATCCAGTACCGCTCATTTTCAGAGCCTTTCATCATGCAATACAGGCTCAAGAGCATGAACAGAATCAGAGTCGTCTCACACTGAACATGCGAGGAGACACGGAGAAAGGTCGAATTAACTGCTAACCATCCCGCCCCCAGATACCCGACGTCATCGCCGTAGAGGTCTCTACTAATATAGAAGAATGTAACAACAACCAGAAGACCCATGACAAGCGAAAGAACTCGCGCTTTCTCAAAAAACACCAATTCTTTTGAGGCAAACGTGGACAACAGTAGAGGGTACAGTGGCTTCTGTACGTCTGCCTCATACTCTCCGGTCATGCAGAGATGAAGGAAATTTGAGACTCCCCCATTTTCTTTGATGAACAAGGCCACCTGTAAGAATGCCTGGGTATCTTCAAAACTAGGATCAGAGGCCTCATTAACTTTGTCGAGCCCTACGAGAAAGAATGTCACAGCGACAAGAACCAGCAAGACTGCTGTACGTACCGCGGGATTACTGTGCCACTGCGTGCCACATTTCATTCCAAATTCTTCTGCACAGGCTGTGTCTGACAACGGGGGGAAATAGCTCTGATGCGACTATGAATCACCTACACCACTCCTTCGTCTTGAACTCCTATTGTCTTCAAGGCCGTTTTTGGGCAACCGCAAGAAGGCTTTGTCCGATAGCAGGCTCCCATACGCGCTCGCATCTTGGAATCCAACTCATGAACAATCGGTCGTAAAGCCAGACGCTCCACGGATTCAACGATTTACACCTGAAGATTTTCCCAAAGACAAACCAACTAAGAATCCCTGGAAGATTGAAGTATCGAAGGCATCCGACCTGGAATCCCACCTTCGTCAGCAATGAACCCAGTTCGCCCTTCCGATATCTCCGGATGTGCCCGAAGTTTTCGTCGAGAGCCCCATAAAGGCCTGGCATTGCCGGCACAAACAGCAACATAGTTCCTCCTGGCTTAAGGACCCGATGAATCGTGCTCAAGAGTTCTTCGTCATTTTCGACATGCTCCAGCACATTGATCAACACCACAGAATCACACGAGAGGGAACTGGCAACACTTTGCAAATTCCCGTTCACGAACCGTACTTTCGAATTCCCGGATAGCTTCTTACGCAGTATCGGAAACAAGTTCTTGGCAGGCTCGACAAGGGTGAGTGTCGTAATCTGAGGAAAGCTCAAGAGGCATTGCGAGAACGTTCCAATCCCCGCGCCCACCTCTACGACATGGCCACCGAGGTAAGGAGCAAAGTATTTCAAGATCGCTGCATAATAATTGGGAGCATTGTCAAATGATGGTAGTTCGGTACTGGGATATCCCTCTTCCTTGATCGGCATAGTTCTAAAGTGCGTTGACGATGCTGCGGAGCACAACCATCAATCACCAAATCTGTACCGCACAATAAACCACAACGCCGCGATGCCATCTTTCCATGAAATCTTTTTGCCTTCGGCATAAGTTCTGCCGTAGTAAGAGATCGGTACTTCAAAGATACGACACCCAAGCTTTGCCACCTTCGCCGTAACCTCCGGCTCAAACCCAAAGCGATCGGACCGTAAACGCATGCGGCAAATAACATCCGCGCGGAACGCCTTGTACCCGACTTCCATGTCGCTCAAGTTAAGATTAGTCAACATGTTGCACGCCAAAGTCAGCACTCCATTCCCGATAGAGTGCCAGAAGTACAAAACCCGATGCGCGTCCCCATGGAAGCGGTTCCCATACACGACATCAGCTTTCCCACTGACAATCGGGCCAATTACATGCGGGAGGTCGTGCGGGTCATACTCCAGATCGGCATCCTGGATGACAACAATATCACCCGTCACATACGCAAGCGCTGTTCTGATCGCGGCCCCTTTCCCTTGGTTCCATTTCATGAAAGACCACTCGGACATTGCTTTCTCCCGATAAAGGCTTTCAGGACATCCTTCGTTCCGTCGACGGAAGCATCGTCCACAATGATCACTTCTTTGGGGAAACCCACATCCACAGCCTGAACCTTACCAATCATCTCGGCAATTGTGCCTGCTTCATTGTACGCCGGCATAATGATTGAGACCTTCATCCTCATCCCCTTTTGGCTTAGCGACGATCAAGCTAATGCATGGGGGTGAAATCTTACCCAATGTGCGATACTTAGTCCACCTGAAGGGTCTCTGAGGCCGTAAAGATCCCTCACGTATCTTCGTTCCTACCTGGCCGCACGGAAGTCCGTTAGCGATCGATGAGAACCTCTCTCATCTATTTTTCGCAACCTATCGGCTGGCCTTTCGAAAAGTCCGGTCCCTGCCCTTCTCGTGCTCATTCAGAACATAATGCAACCTGATATTTCACCTGGATTACCGAAGCACTCCTGGCCGCCTGACAATATCCCCTCAATGGTCCTCCACTTACATTCTATCGATGGTCTGAAGTAAGCGTGATCTCATAAACCACTGTCTTCGTCGGGACATGCTCATAAACCACACGGAACTCCTTTGGCATCAGGGCCGGATCGTGTAGAGCGTGCATCCCCCCCCAATACTGCTCTTCAAACTCGCTGTATACAATGAAACGGACATTGCGCTCCCTTGCTCGCTGCAAATATTTCTCAATGGTGTCGGGTCCCTCAATAAACACAATTTTCAGCTTTGCCAAATACGCGAGATGCGGCTTCAAACACATGATTGCATCGCCTGGCGACGCAAGTGTTTTCAATACTTTGGCCGCATCCAACAGATGCACGGGCACAGTACTAAAGAATCCCCTGACGTGAACGAAGCTCGTATATACCGACACTATCAGGAGACACGTCACAACCGGCCAGCTCAGATTCCATACCCTAGGGACTTTCTGTAACCACACCGGTATCCTGCCGAGCTCAAATACCGCGAGCCCGACAAAAAGAAATAGCAGTGGGTATAAGAACAAATAGAAGCGATCGGCAAAACCGGCGAGACCATGTAGAAGGTATCCGAGGCCACACACCGTTAAGAACGCCGCCCGAGGCCTGGTCAGGTTCCTCAGATACAAGAGTATCCCTGCGCCTGCGAATAGATAGGCAGGGAAGCCGATAATAGACCCTGTCATCTTGAGCGGACGGTCGTACAAGACATCCTTCATGAATCTCCGGACCAATCGCTCTGGATCGTACAAGAACACATTCCAGTACGAACCAAATTGTTGTTGCATCTGCTGGATTCTTAAAGTACTCCCATCCCCTTTCTGGTCGTAGAAGTGTGCAGCTACCTGTCCAGGAAGATCGCTAGCGAACGGATTACCATGATATTGCCAGTTGACGAGCAACCATGGTGCTGTCACAGTCAGCGCCGCAGTGGCAAATACTACAATCCTAAGAATTTTTTCCCGGATCACATCCTCTGCGGGACTATAAAACAGCAACGTCAATGGAATCCCGACGATGATGAAGATCGAGTTATATCGTACTAGGAACGCCAGACCCGCAGTAAGGCCTGCTTGAACGCATATGCCGATCGTCGGCTCACGACGAAGAAGAATCCAAAGCGGGAGTAGCAACAAACAATTCGCAAGTACATCTGTTTCCGCCTCAAATGAATCTGGCAGCAATGCGAAAAGAACAAACAGTGTCGTAACGAATGCAAGACGCCGATCGAATAAGATGGTGACGATCCCGTAACTGAGCATTCCCAGCAAGGTACTCGCCACAACAGAAATAATGATTCCGGCCTTAAAGAAGTCATGAGTGAGGAGGGAGACGCCGGCAAGCACGTAGGCGTAGCCTGGCGGATAATGCTGGTCCGTGTAGGGTTGTCCAGACAGAACATTTTGCGCATTACTGACATCGCGATGCAAGAAGTCGGTCTCGACCCCCCAATGGCCGACTTCGCGAGAGGTTCCGATGGCAAATGAGAGAAGGCCTACACCTAGACAGACAACAAGGGCAAGAATGTCATACCAACGGGCTCCGTCCTGCTGAGAGCCGTTCAATGAAGTCGAAAATGTCTGCCTCAAGCTCTTTAGCACGTACTGGCCTCAATCAAATCAAGATTTACTTCGTGTACAAGTTTGGTTTTCATTGAGAGTGCGGCCGTGCCGAGGAGAGCGCTTTTAAAACGCTTTTGGCGAGACATTGAGCGATCGCCTCATTCCCTGTTCGTGAATAGTGACCAGCCCGCAAGTGTCACAAATCGGTCATGAGGATTCACTCTCTCCAGACATGAGGTAGAGTCAAAATAATCCATCCCGGCTTCCGTCAAAATAGATGTGCTCTCTCGATGAAGACGCGGCCTCTGGGCTCATGTAATTAAGTCGTAGCCAGGCAATAGCGAAATTATTGGAATTGAACCCGTAGATTTCACCTTGTCGACAAACGACCGGAAGATCTCATTATGTATTGCTCGACGGGTTTCGTTGGAAGTTTCATCCCGTTCGACCTCCCATCGAGGGTAAAGGGAGATGAGCGAGCGAAATATATAAGAGCGATAGAACGGCTTCCAATACGCTGCGTTCCCAATCGCAGTCGCAGTAATATTGGTCATAGCGGATCAAGGGCAACCCCTGCACGGTATTTACGGAGAAGATTCTTTCAGGAGGCACAGTCGGCTCATTGAGGAGGGCGAGACCTTTCTCTTGAAGCTTAAACGAGGCTTGGACCAGGGCATCTGCCAATCTCCTTCCGATGAAGGGATAGACCATCATGCTTCTGATAATATCGTCATCTGTAAATCCAAGAATCACCACGTCTGGGTTCCACTGACGCACGTCTTTCTCGTACCTCAAGTACATTTGATCCACACCATACCCCGGGACCCCAAAGTTCAGAACCTGAAATCCGGAGCCAAGTGCGGCTTCAAGTTGATAGCCCAGGGAGCTTTCAAAAGGCACCTCCTCCCCAAACATGAACGAGTCGCCGAGGAGCGCGATCCGATAGGAAGCAGATCGGTCGGCAAAAGTCGTGTCGATTGTCGCACTTCGAATCCCTTCAACGCTGCTGAAATACAGACCATTTTCACTGCGTCGGCTTGAACCGATCGTCCAGCCCAGTTGGTCATCATAAACAAGGAAGGTTGGTTTCTTGCTGGCTTCATCGAGTATGCGGAGATTCTCTTCGGCAAGGCTGGACCAGCTACGGGGATATAATTTTATGTTTCCCAGCAGAGTCCAACCTTGACTATGCAAGGAGACAGCGCGAAGCACCAGCTCCGCAGGAACCACGATAACAATCACAACAACCAGATTCATGATTGCTAGCTTGATAAACTGTTTTTTGTCCATCTGCCACTGCTGGAGGATAATGCCCGCCGATACAAGAAAACCCAAGACTCCCACCACGCAAAGGAGTCCGGGTCGACTGGATAGAAATGAGAGTGCATCGCCCTTCCTACTGAAATGGTAGAGGCTCTGAACGACAAGGACAAAACACACTTCAGTTAAATACAGCGCTCCAAGCGAAAGCTTAATGGACATAGGCTTCGTCATCTTCGTGAGGCTCTCCTATCTCAACACCCGCGGTCTGCTTGAGGAAACATTTTAAAAAGCGCCTGCTGAAAGAGCTTTCAGGTGCGATGTTCTTCTCTGTTCACCGTTCTGCCAGTCTGCTCTGGTCAGATATTCCCGTACCGTAGGGCTCAGGCATTGAGCCACCGCTGATTCTCCTTCCGAAGTATAATGCCCTCCGCTCATCAAGAAGCGCCTGTCAGAATCGATTCTTTTGAGACAAGGAGTTAGATCGACGTAATCAAAACCGTTCTTTCGAAGAATCTCCTGCGTTGCAGTAGACCCATAATTGGAATCTTCGAAATTATTCTTCTGAGGGAAATAGACGAAAAGCGGAATCGATCCATTTGACCTAATGTCGTCTCTGATCTTTGTGAACAGTGCAGCATTCACCCTGCGTAGCTCATCTCCCGAAACCTCCGGTCTGGATTGAGACCACAGGGGGGAAAAGGTTACATACGTGCGAAACAAATATGACCGAGACAGTTGCCGCCAGCCCGGCATTTCCCACTCGTTCGGTGCATAGTTCCACGCATTGCGGATGTGCGGCAGATCCTCAATGGACGGAGTCGAGTAGATAGCCTCGGGGCGAATCAGGGGGACGTTCACGAGTTTTGGTTGCTGCGATTCCAGCACAAATCGCGGGATTGACCATGGAATATACCCCGGGGCGAATGTGAGCAGGCCATAGACACCCAGTGTCCGGAATACGGCGTCGGTGAATCCCACAATGACGACATCGGGGTGAAAGGATGCTACATCTTTGTTGTAGCGCAAATAAATTTGTCCAATTCCATATCCCGGCACACCAAAGTTGAGAACCTGACATCCGTTATTAAGACTAAGTTCCAACTGATGTCCCCATGTTCTCTCAAATTCACTCTCCTCACCGAAGACAAAGGAATCCCCAACCAAGGCGATACGACAGGCAGGATTGGTACTCGCGTACTCGATACCGACCTTAGGGCTCCTGATACCTTCCGCACTACTCCGAAACAATCCTCTCTCGCCGGTACTATTGGGTTTAACGGTCCAGCCGAGGAGCGAATCGAAGACAAAGAATTGTTCGTTCCGTTGCTCCTCCTCATTGATCCGCTTGGCAAAACGTTCCGCGATCTCCTTCCATACGTAAGGCCGTAACTCCACACCGGCAAGCACCGGTCCCCTCAGACTCTCCGTAACAAACGCCCGGACAACAACTTCACCTAGGATGAGCACCCCGACGAATGCGACCACATTGACGGCAACAGTCCTTCGAATGCGTCCGTAGTCTTGTTTTTGGACCGTGAGCGTCTGATACGCTGCACCACAAAGCGAAATTACGGCTCCCGCCATGAGACACAGGAACAAGATACCGGGCCGGCTCCATAAGAACGATGCCGTGTCGGGCTTTCCCGCGGCCCGATACAATGTCGCAATTGCAGCAAGCGTCAGGACCTCTGCGATGCACAAGCAGCCCAGGATCCCTCGATGGAACAGTGAACAGGAGGGGTTGTTATCTTCGCTCTGTACCATAACTACGTTCTTGAGCCCTATGAAGCCCGCACATCAGCGTACTATTCAAGTTACGAAACGAATCACACCTGGGCTCTGGACTCAGTGTTACCCAACTGACTCATGTGTTCGTCGGCTTTTGAGTCAGACAAGCGACTTGTAGAGTTCAGCATACCGGCGGACCTGCAGTTCGCGGGAGTATTCTTCGACCGCGATTCGACGACAGTTGTCGCGCATTGCTGCCAGTCTCACTGGATCATGTAGAAGATCGCTGATAGCGACGCGCAATCCGCCCACATCGGACGGAGGAACCAAAATGCCTGTGACTCCTGGCCGGACCATATCGGCAATACCTCCAACCGCAAACCCAATCACCGGGGTGCCACAGGCCATGGATTCGAGCACGGTATTGGGGAGATTATCCTGTAGCGACGGGATCACGAACACATCCGCGGCACTATAGATCAAGGATAGCCATCGATCGTGGGTGACGTGGCCCATATGTAAACACGGGATTGGACCGGTTTCCGGCCGTTTCCCTTTGCCGACTGAAACCAAGAAGAGATCGTGGGTCTGCACCAGCCCTGACAGCGATTGCGAGAGCAAGGAGAAACCCTTTCGTCGATTCGTCATGTCGTCAGATACGAACATGACGACCTGTGCTCCTTGGGGAATGCCGAGAACCTCCCGCGCGAGACACCGGTCGCGCGGAGCAAACTCATCTAGGTCGACGCCATTCGGAATCAACGTCACAGGAAACCGAGACAACAAAGGACTGTGTTTGACTAATTCAAACATCCAGCGACAGAGCACGACGATGTGAAGCCGCTTCTTCTCCAACAATCCAAAGACCGCCTCCTTTCGCTTCCAAACCTGTCGAGAGAGATCCTTCCGGTCCGTCGATCCCAGTTGAGGGCACGCCCCGCATCCAGTCATAAACTGACGACAATCGTGATCATAGTGACAGCCGCCTGTGAAGGGATTCATATCGGCCAACCGCCACACGATGGGCGTCTGGTGAGGAATGGAACCAAAAAAGGCTTCGTAGTCGACAAAGCCAGCGATCCAGTGGAGGTTGATGACATCTGAGGGAGGCAACTGGCCAAGAATCGTTACTCCATGGCAACTTCGATCGTCGCTGAACGGCTCGAAGCCGGCCGGTCGCGAAGTCCGATATTGAGCAAAGTCACGAGCGATCCGATCTCGCCGCAAGCGCCGTCTCAGGCGACTGACCAAATCAGTGGGCGGGATAAAGGTGACTACCGTTGGATCGAGACTGCTCCGCGTGGCTGTGAACATGGAGGATTCATGTCCCACCCGCTGCAATCCTCGGTGGAGACGGTATGTGGCCAGCGCCGCCCCTCCGGTGGTGTCCCACGTACTGAGATGAACAATCTTCACGCGCTTCTTCCCCCGCCTTCAATCACCGACGTCCACAATCGACAATGTTGCTCCATCCCCCTACCGCACTCGACTATCCGATAATTCAACCTCTTGAACCAAGACTGCACTTCTTCTATGGTTTGAGGCTAATCAGGGCGTTCCTGATCTTTGCAATATCGATCGGACCGTCAAGCACTCAACGACATCTCCCATTTCTCCCCTAACTTCAAATCCCAACTGTCTGGTCGCAACTTTAACTCACCCGCCGTAGGCGTAAAGGTTAACTCTCCAAAATATATTTTCCCATCTATGTTGTATAAATCCACGCGTACGAAATCAAAACCAGCCGACAGCCGCGATGCTATTGAAATCATCTGTTCAAAGTTAATTGGCTTTGCAATAGCCGGTCGAGATGCACCCTCTCTGTAGTACAGATCGAGTTGATTCCATTTAGTGTCAAAAAAAGGGTTTATGTCATGAGCAATATTGTCGACCTGGATAACCTCTGGAATTCCATTGAAACACCAGAATCTATAGTCCTGAGGTCCGCTACCGTCCTGGTTTCTTAGATACTCTTCAATCATTACCCTCGGTTTGATGTGATAGTAGTGATATTCTCGATACGACCAATAATAATTGCTTTTCAACCAGGCCGACAATCTGCTAATTACGTCGCTTCGATCGGCCTTTCCTTTGACAACAATAATTTGTCCGGAACCGTGATTTGTCTTGATAACGTACTCTGCTGGTAAGGTGTCAAAAGGGATAGCTCTAGGGTCTTTCCCGTGCCATAAGAGCTTGACTAAATGCTGCTCTCCCACCTTGCCACCCACAAAAGCTCTCGCCGTATACTTATCCACAAGCTGGGTAAATTTAGGATTTTCCCTTCGATTCAGGGAAATCATTCTACAGAACAGTTTCTCAGTAAACTTCTGTGGATTCGTCACGTCTAGATGTTTTCCATGCACGCGCACATATCTTTGCAACAAAATGTCCTGGCCTTCGGATCGACGCATCAAACGGCGCTTTACGTGATCGAGTCGAATTTTGCGGAAGACCTGGAGCAGCTTCTTGAGCCACGGCAATCGACTTTTGAGATTTGTGAGGATGGCAAATTTCAATTCTTCCCAGAGCGTTCGTCCTACGGTGCTGTAATAGGCAGGGATCCACGGCATGCTGAGAGAGACGGCGAACCATTGTAACGACGAAAGGCGGGTGCGATAAAAATCCTTCCATCTGCCGTAGCACATCTTCCACATCATCTCCACAATTAATCCTCGAAGCTCCCTCCACTTCGCTGCGTTGCCCTTGGCGTAGTCTCGCAAGATCTCATCCGTATCAAGAAATCGGATAAAATGCCTGACCGCATCCGTCAACTCCGGATAGGTGCACGAATATCCAAGGCTCGTGGGATAATGGCGTTTTCTTATCGTTGAACGAGTACTCACTCCTATGGAATGATCCAACGCCATCTTAATTAAAAGCGCGTCCTCATCGCCGTTTCCTGTCGGAATCACCACAAACCCCCCACAACGCCGCACTTCCGATGTCTTCATCAGAACGGTGGAGAACGTCAGCCATCCGTAGGTCCCACGACACCAGGCTTTGATGAAATCTTCTCCAGAAAAAAATTCCGGCACGCTGTCAAAGGACGCTCGAGTAGTTCTTCCCTCTTCATCTATCAGTTCCTGCTTGGGAATCGCCACAGTGATGTTCGGATGTCGTTGAACAACATCCATTAAATCCGAAACAAAGTTCGGGCTGATCTCGTCGTCATCTCCGAGCAGGACAACGTAATCACCTGTGGCCTCCTGAACGATCTGATTGTAATGCAGCGTAGCATTGATTGTTGAAGGGTTTTGTCTGAACCGAAACGGTCGTTTGTAATATTGTCCGACCAATTCGGGGACAGCCGTCCCATTCACTCCGTTGTCCGATACGATCAACTCAATATTCTGATAATCCTGTGCGGCTACCGATTGCACGGCCTCCGGAAGAAATCTCAGGCGCTTGTATACGGGGATTCCTACAGTGACCAGAGGCATCTTCATGAAGAGCTCCTTTTCTCGGACCCTGCCATGGAAACACGTCGGGTGATTCATGACCGGGAATCGGGAAGCAACGAATCCCGCAACGACTCGAGTCTATAGATGAGAGGAATTAGTGAGATGGAAGCATAGCAAGCTCGACATGAAATGCCTCCCGGTTCCAAGCCAGTCCTCACTTTGACACGACGCTGCTGCTCTAGTCGGTCGGCGACCAGTTGCCTGTACAGCCCTGCAGTCTCATAGAATTGCAGAACAGCTCGATATAGCCAAACACGTCCTGCTGCACGTGTTCCCTCGGCCACCGCGTTTTGATGGCAATATCCGCGACGGCTATCATGGCGGCGAGTTGGTGGTCAGTTAGGAATCGCTGCACTCGCTACTCGTGCATTGGCTGCCCTAAGTCAGAGTGCACGATCACTTCTCGACTTGGATCGGCGCCGCCACAGGGCCAACGTCAGCCTGCCAGTCGCATCCAAAAACGCGGTCAATGCCAGTTCAGTTTCAACATCAGGTTTCGAAGAAGTATCGTTCATCTCTTGTGTACACACTAGCATGAGCGCATTTCACGGGCGAGTGACTTCTGAACGTCAATTACTCCTCCCCTTTAAGCGCAGAGCGATAGTACAGCAGAACTAGCTATGAACTAGCTTCTGCATCATTGTTTTGTCCTAATGGATTTTAGACAGCCACCTTCGACCGGGACGGCACTGTTGTGAGTTCAACGTAGGGATGTGGCACTATCCCTCGAATCGCCTCGAAATAGCGCCGCTGTAGAGCCCCCAGCATCGGCCCTTTCTCTGCCAGCGGCTGTCCATCGACGGATCGTACCAAGGTCAACTCCGCCAAGGTGCCGCAGATACCGATTTCATCTGCCACCAACAAGCTCTGTGCGTTCGATTGGTCGCCGAACAAAGGGAATGAGAGAGACCGGGCCAGTGCTTCGATGATATCGAGCGTAATGCTTTCAAGCGCACCCTCCGTCGAAGGAGGAGAATAAATGGTCCCATCGCGCACCATCAACACGCAAGATCCCGTGGCTTCCGCGACACGTCCCCATTGATTGAGGAGCACCATTTCCTGACAACCTCGCGTCCGCCCCTCCATTCTTGCCAGTCGGGCAACCTGATAGTTTGTCCCGGTTTTGATCCGAGCGGGGAGCGATATGTCGCTGCTCCGTTGCCACGTGCTCGTTCCGATGCAGATGGGTGAGGGCACCTGTTTATCCTGATGGTAGGCCGTCACGACCAGATCGGATACCGTCCCTTCTCCCCAATGGCCATCAATTGCAAACAGGGTCGTTCGCGCCCACATATCCAAGTCGGGCTTCAGCAGCGCTCCCATCAATTCAAAGATTGCGTCGCTATACTGCTCAAAAGAGTGGTCGAAGGGGATATGTAAAAGCCGGGCGGACCGACATAGTCGTTTATAGTGGCATTTGAGCTGAAGGATGCCGAACTGTCCGTTCGGTTGCCAGTACCCCTTGATACCTTCGAACACGTTCAGACTGCGAGTCACGGCCTCGCAACCGACATGAAGGACAGCCTCCTCCCAACGACGCAGCGCTCCGCCCATATACACGAATTCAGGTTTTTGCAATTGAGCCACGTAAGCCTCCGATTAATGCTGCATCAAAGGAACAACCACGCCATCTCCCTGCTTCTTGATTCAACGATACATCAGAAGCGCCTTTGCCAGATCTCCCGGGGTACCAATATCGATGTAGGTTCCCGTAGGGAACGTCACGCCGTCGACCCGGAGCCCTTGGCGGATCGCAGCCTGAATCACTGCCCCGACCGGCAAGTCACCTTGCGGGTCGATCTTGTGCTCAATCTGTCGCCGGCAGCGATGGGCCTCATCGGACGATACGAACTCGTGTAGGAATTCCGTAAACGTCGGCGTCCACACAGCGCAGATCCACGCATAGTGGAGATCAGTTTGCAACGGTTTCAAGACAAGTTCTGTCACCCGGCCACTGTCATCGACTCTGACCATATCCATGAGCCGGTGATCGTGGGCTGGAAAGAGGCCGAGCACGAGATCGGCCTGCCCTGTACGTTGTTTCCGCAATAACTGAGTGAAGACATCGTCCGGGGTGAAGAGAATATCAGGGAACCCAAACGCGACGACTTTTTCGGAGACAAAGCTGTACGCACGGTCGAGGGTGTCTGGCGGCCCACAGGAATCTGTGATGACCACATAAGCCAATTTCAGACCGACACTTTTCCCGTCTCGAAAGTACGCCGGAATGTCCCACTTCCCCTCGCGAAGGATGATGAAGGCTAGCGGTATCCCCGCATGTCGAAACTTTTCCAGGAGGTATTCGCCAGCAACTTTGGCACGTGGCTCGCTAGTGTGCCCATCCTTCTGAAAGGCGATGGGGACCAATTCCTTGCTGCACGGTAAAGGTCCTAGGCGCTTCCCCTTTCCAGCCGCCGGAACCAATCCGATAACATTTCCGCTCAATTCCCCCATCACTAACCAATTTCCCGATGGCCGGGGCTATTGTGTTGAAAGGTCAGAACTCCTTTAGACTGCAGTACCGTCGTCATAGAGTGCCACGAGTTCATCAGGGATGTGCGAGAAGTCCGTTCCCCGCAGATAATCCCTCATTGTGGTTCCAGTGCATTCCTCATCTACTCTCGGCGCCCCTCTTTTCGCCACCACATCATCCAAGTTCACCACACGAAAATCGATACTGAAGCGAGTCAGTCCAGAAGTATTAGGCACACTCGAATGCAACTGTGCCGCAGAAAACAGGATGATCCCGCCCGGTGGACAGATCAACCGGATTTGCGGGTCGAGATCGAGCGGTTGGGTCGGTTTCGGAAGAGGACGCGGATCCTCCCTGAGAAACTGTCCGATGTGATCGCCGCGGTATTTTTGATTCCATAGATAGTAATTGTAGCCTTTCGAACTATTCTTGCAGCGGTTGATTCCAATAGGGAGGATGGAACGCCATCGCATTGTCGGGCGAATTCCAAAGATCGGGATCCAGCAATTGATCTGACAGGACGGAGCGGAATACCAAGTGTCCCGATGCGGATGCCAGGCATAGGCAATCCCTGTCGTCAAATAGTTATCACTCGTGGAGCTGCGCATCTTCGGCACATCAAAATAGGTCTTGTCAGGTCACAGCCCATTTCACCCAGGATATCCTGAATGAGTCGCTTGGACTCGGGATGGTGAATGAAGCCTGGCTTGAGTTTCACTAATATTTCAGCGTATTGCTCGACCGACATATCGAATTGGGCTGTCTCTGGATCGAGCGACGCGAACGCCTCCTTAATCAATTTGCGTGCGAACTCGATAAACGCGAGCGTACTCTTAGTCGGCGAATACACGAAGCAGTTGACCGTCGAACAGAGCTGCACGTCGTTCATCGTCCGAAAACGGAGGGTCATAATAGACGGTGTTGTTCATGATGCCCTCTCCATTATGTGTTACCCGGCCTCCGACATTCTTTCAACAATCCAACCTCCACTAGCGCCTCTGCCGCAGCTTGAATCCGACGGAACGGCAGATCGGCACGCTCCGCGATATCAAGCAACGTATGGCGCCCATCAGACGCGTTCAGGACCCATAAGAGAGCCAATTCCTTCGACTGCTTCTCCTGCTGACCGGCAACGGCCCGATACAGTCCCCGACGCCCCAATTGCGGCTCACATTTCGGGTTCTGGTTTAGATAGGTCCGATTGTGCTCCAGCAGCTCGAATGCCTCCAAGCATCGCGAGAATGATCGCGCGAGTGAGTCTGCCTTCACAAAATCCAGATTATCTGCAGAGGAGTGATACTCAGGATACTCGCCGTGAGGCGTTCTCATGAAACAGCCTACGGCTAGGTCGAACCCTGGAGAGCAATATTGTCGTTCGTCATACCCGTAGGGGAAAAAGTCGATGATGGCATGCGGATCGCCCGAATCCTTGAGAACCTGGGTCATCGCACGGTCAATCTCAGCATGACCTTGACGACTCCTTTTGTATGTGACCTTCCCAGCATCGCCTACCCCAGTCAAAACTAACCCGTGCTTTATGCGCGAAACGATATCTTCATTCCGAGCCAGCCACGTGATCGACCCGATGGTTCCAGGAATAAACAGAAACCGATAGGAATATCGCCGTGACGAGCAGCCATCGTCTGAGCCAGCAGTACCGCTACCGCTATACCGGAAAGATTGTCGTTGCACAACGACGGATGACAGACATGACATGAAACGAGAACCTCGTCCGAAGTCTCTCCCGGCAGATAGCTCTCACCATAGGTCAATGATCCAGGCAGAAGGCTGGAGTCGATCACGACCTCGTACTCGCTCATTTGTCAGCAACTCGCGATTCTTTGTGGGATAGGCAGAACCCCCAGTTCTCCTGATAGTAGGATGTTCGATAGGGAATCCACTCAGGATGATCCGGAAGACTGAACAAGTGGGGGTTGAGTTCTTCAAGCGTCATTCTCTTTTCAGTGGTGAGCTGTAGCTCATGACGTGTAGATTGTTGGCCTTGAAATCGACCACACGCACTCCAGCCTGCATTCTTAATATAGGCATCCGACACGTTCCACTCGAGCGGGACTGTCCAATCGAACACGTTGGTCCCGCTCGGGACCTCATACATTTCAAGCGGAATTCGCTTCTGGATCAGTCGGAGCGTTTCCCGAACCCCCTCGCCGGTAATGCTCCGGCATATCGGATAAAGTTCCGCTATGAAATCAAGCATCGCTCTGCCAGGGTCTTGAGATCCCAGCGTCTTAAGAGTGCCGTCAGTATGCATGTTCACGTGTTGCCATTCGGGGAGAATGTCGGCCAGGTTCGATCCTTTTCTGACATGACCGTGAAGGGCTCAGGCCATTCGATGCGGAAGATTGGATCGTCCCATCGGAACCCACGTGCACTTGCAGGCGCATAGAACTCAGAAATGCAGTAGGACACTTCACTATTGTCTTCGAGTGTCAGGAACCCGTGGGCAAACTGTTCTGGGATGTAGAGCATCCGACGATTCTGAGACGACAGCATCACACCGACATGATGGCAATACGTCGGTGACGCTGGTCGCAAATCGATGATCACATCGTAGATCGCACCCATCGTACAGCGCACAAGTTTCACTTCTTCGTGCGGCACGACTTGATAATGCATCCCCCGCAATGTCCCTTTGCGACTGTTCACCGAGATACTACTTTGAACCCACGTGACCTTGAGCCCCTGTGCCTCAAACTCTTTTTGGCACCAGGTCCTTGCGAACATCCCCCGCTCGTCTTTCACAAACTCTGGCTCAATCACGAACGCACCTTTGAGGATTGTTTCCTGTGAAGATCATGGGTACACTTGCACTTCCGGGATAGGCACGACGAACTTCCCTCCCCACTCGCGGATGAAGCCCATCTGTTGCATGACCTCTTCTCGGAGATTCCAAGGCAGAATCAGAAGATAGTCTGGGCGAGTCTGACGAATCTGCTCAGGCGCATAGATGGGAATGTGCACTCCCGGGAGGAAATGACCTTGTTTATGAGGGCTCCGGTCAACCGTATAGTCGATAAGATCTGTTCGTACCCCACAATAATTGAGCAGGGTATTGCCCTTGGCCGGAGCACCGTACCCAACGACCCGCTTCCCGTCTTGTTTGGCGGCAATCAGAAAGGACAAGAGCCTTCTCTTGGTCGCCTCGACCTGCGGACCAAACGAGAGATAGTGATCTAGTCGGCCGAACCCGGCGGCCTCTTCTCGAGATTTCAGCTCCCGCGCACGGGCCCCTATGGGCTTCGATGCATCTTGCTCGTGGCAGGCATAGATTCTGAGCGACCCGCCGTGCGTCGGCAATTCTTCCACATCGAACAGTTTCATACCATGACGGGCAAACACTTGTTCGACAGCCAGAAATGAAAAGTAGGAGAAGTGTTCGTGGTAGATGGTATCGAACTGATTCTGCTCCATCAGCTGAAGCAGATGAGGAAACTCCATGGTGATCAGCCCCGTTGGCTTCAGAAGAATCTTGAGACCCTGCACGAAATCGTTCAAATCAGGAACGTGAGCAAGCACGTTGTTGCCGATGATGAGATCAGCCGACCATCCATCTTCTCGGAGATCAAGAGCCGTTTTTTCCCCAAAGAAGGCCACTCGAGTATTGATCCCATTTTTCTTTGCCACCTCTGCCACATTGGCTGCTGGCTCAACCCCAAGTACTGGGATCCCTCGCGCCACAAAATTTTGCAGGAGGTATCCATCATTACTGGCAATCTCAACCACCTTCGTTTTCTGGTCAAGACGGAAACGCTCGACAATCATGTTGACGTAGGCCTTCGCATGCGCCAGCCACGAATCTGAAAAGGAAGAAAAATAGGCATAGTCAGAAAAGATATCGCCCGGGGTGGAAAACTGTTCCAGCTGGACGAGCAAACACTTCTTACATACGTACGCGTGGAGTGGGTAGAACGGCTCCATGCGCTTGAGCTGCTCCAGTTTGACATAGGAATTGGCCAACGGCGACATGCCGAGGTCGACGAACGTGTGCTCTAACGTCGTACCGCATGAGCGGCAGTGTGAACGACTCATGTTGTGCATATCCCCCTCGTCATCCTCATGGGATCCAAGCTCACTATGCCGATCGCCTTACCGATTAGGGCGGTCCTTCCAGACAAGGTCGTCGGTTAACTGACCACTTTCACGAAGCCGCCGCAAGGTCACCAGCCGCATGAATTCACCCGTCCGGAAATCCGGATCCACAAATTTCATGGCCATGAGACCATCACGAAGATCCACCACGGCACCATGAAGATCCACGGCGGGCAAGAATCCTTGCGCCAACTTGGTGAACTTGTCGAAATTCACCCGGTAAGAGCGCTTATCGGGCTGTGCGTCCTTATTGATCGACACCTCCACGTTGGGAATGAGCTTCGCCACCGCTGCCGCCAAATCCTTTACTTGATAGTTCCAGGCATCGCTCCCCACGTTTAGCGTCAGACAGGTTCCACCGTCCCGATGGTCTCGCTGCACAGCCCAATCGATTGCCCGCGCCATATCTTTCACGTGAATCAGGGGGCGCCACGGAGTGCCATCGCTCAAAATATTGATGCGCTTGGAAACCAAGGCGCCAGCGACGAAATCGTTCAATACAAGATCCAGCCGCAGACGATCGCTCATCCCGCAAGCTGTTGCAAACCGGAGGCACGTTGCGGTGAAGGTCTCAGAAGCAAGCAATGTGAGATCTCGTTCTGTATTGACCTTCGATTTGGCATACGCCGTTAGGGGATTGAGCGCGTCCTCTTCTCGACGTGGACCGCCTTCTGCAAATCCATACACACTGCAACTTGACGCAAATACAAACTTCTTGACCCCAGCCCGCTTCGCCTTGTTAGCGAGATCGATACTGGCTCGATGATTGATCTCGAGCGTGACATCCTCAAAGAGAGCTCCCATGGGATCGTTAGAGATTGCGCAAAGGTGAACAACCGCATCCACTCCCTTGAGGACCTCTGGGGATACCCTTCTGATGTCTCCAAAGTACTGAATATCAGCTCGAGTTTCCGGGAAACGAGATGGACCCGTCAAGCAGTGCGCAAAGTAGCCCGCGTCGTAGCCGATAAGTTCTGCGCCTGGATGAGACTCACGTAAGCGACGCAACACCAATGGTCCGACATAGCCCATGTTTCCTGTGATGACGATCTTCATGCTTGCCCCCTCAGTTCAATACCGCTTGGATGCGCTCGCACACATGCTCTGAAAAAGGAATCCCACAGGTAAATGCCGGAGAGACGGCATTCAATACATGCATTGAATGACGATCGCCCTCCAAAACAAAATCCATTTCGAGTTTGCGCTTTGCAATATCGACAAGTTGTGCTCGAATTCCAGGTTTCCCCCAGCTCTGGTAATGCTCGGATTTGACTCCCTCCGCCAACTGACTGGCGAGGGAGATCATTTTCGATTTTGAGTACTTCGCTATCTCCTGAACTGCGAGGGTCTTAAAGTCGAAATTGGCGTTGGCCAGTAAGCCCACCCCTCGCATAGCCACTTCGAGGAATTCGTCCCAGCGAAAATTCGCCATTCCACCATAATGCTCTCGCCACAATCCTGGAATGGCCGTGGGACCGATCTTGGCCTTCCCGCTGGCAGCCACCGTGAAGTGGACACCCAGGAATGGATTTTTCAAGTCTGGAACGGGATAGATGTTTGTGCGAATCGACCCAGCCGGTTCACTTGAATAGAGGTAGAGCCCTTTGAAGGGGAGGATTCGATAGCGCTCGGAGAATCCGTAATCGCGCGCGATGCGGTCGGCATAGAGTCCAGCTGCGTTCACGACATACCCGACGTCGTGCGTACCGTGAGTCGTCGTCACCTGCCCCTTGGATGATCCGAGATATCGGACACCGCAGTGCAGCTGCACGCCTTCGTCAACCGCGTCCTTCTTCATGGCCTGCATCACCAGTGAAGGATCAACGGTCGAGGTCGCCGGGGAAAACAACGCCCGTTCGCAGGTCTTCACGCGAGGCTCGATAGACTTGGCTTCCTTCTCAGTAATCTCCTCAAGGGGGATCCCGTTCGCACGTCCCCTTCTGAGAAGCTCGTCCAACCCCGCATGATCGGCATGGTCCTTAGCCACGACCAACTTCCCGCATTTGTTGAGCGGAATCTGTTTCTCCTCGCAGTATTCAGTCAGCAGGCGGTTGCCCCTCCACGTAAACTTGGCCTTGAGACTATCGGGGGAGTAATAGAACCCGGCGTGCAACACACCGCTATTACGACCGCTTGCATGCAGTCCGCAATCAGATTCTTTTTCGAGGAGATGCACCGATGCGCCGGAAAATGTTCGTCGCAGTGCCCGCGCAATGTTCAGCCCGATGACTCCACCACCGATGACGAGAAAATCCGATCGCATGGCGTCCTACCAGATCTTCCATGGGGCCTTCGACGATTGCCACAGCTCTTCCAAATAATTCTTTTCTCGCAAGGTATCCATACAGGACCAGAAGCGGTCGTGCCGGTAGCCCGTGAGTTGGTGGTCCTTAGTGAGCTGTTCAATGGGCTCGCGCTCCCAGATCGTGTCATCGCCGGCGATGTAATCGATCGCCTTGCGTTGCAGCACATAGAACCCGCCGTTGATCCAGCCCTCTTCACCATGCGGCTTTTCCTTGAAACCGGTAATCAGGTCCTGGTCGTATTCCAAGCGGCCGAATCGGGCAGGCGGCAACACGGAGGTGACTGTGGCAAGCTTCCCATGGGAATGGTGGAACTTCATGAGTGCCTGGATGTCGATGTCTGCGACTCCATCACCGTATGTAAAGAGAAACGTCTCGTCTTTTTCAAGCCACTTCTCCAGACGCCTCAAGCGGCCCCCGGTCTGGGTGTGCACACCGGTATCCACGAGATGCACCCTCCAATCCTCATGTTGCTTACCGTCATGGATCGTGGTCTTTCCACTTCCAAGATCAACCGAGATGTCTTTGTTGAAGGCATAGAAGTTGAGGAAATACTCCTTGATCATCTCGCTCTTGTATCCGAGGGCAATGATAAATTCGTTGATGCCATGAGTCGCATAGATCTTCATGATGTGCCAAAGAATCGGCTTGCCGCCTATTTCGACCATCGGCTTAGGGCGAAGCTGCGTTTCTTCACTCAACCTCGTACCCATTCCACCTGCGAGTATTACTGCTTTCATGATGCCTTGCCCTCCTAGCCTCGCCTGATATTGGCACTTTCCTGGTGAGGAACAAACTGCGTGGTCCACTTCAGCATAGGCCTGACCACTCCTAACATTTCACCCTTAAAGTCGCCACGGGCCGAGTCGCCATCGTGGCTATCAACGACCAAAAACCCGACGGCCTCCTCGGCCTTGATCAGCACCCGGTGCGGTTCGAACGATATACAGTTCGCGTTCATAACGTGGACTCCCTCCGAGAGAAGGTTGCCTGGAATCCATGCCGTCGAAACGTATCTCCCGACCGGACGCGGACAGCGCTGCCAGTCAGGATCCAAATCGAACGATTCAAAGATGCATTCCCCGTCATCGGAATAAATCTCGATATTTGGGGTGAGCACCCAGCCTGGTTGCAGCACCTCGATCTCCAGCTCAATTGCGAAAGTTTGACGTATATCGATGACATCGGGAATCCGTCCTTCTACAGTTTTCACTCGAACGGCGCAAAGCCGAGCAACGTCGCAGCCGGGAGCAGTCGAGAGATCCGTCCACTCCTTGGAGCCTCGCGTGGAAGCTCCGGCATGCATATAGGTGCCCACCACCTCGTGTGCTGATCCGTCGGCGATCACTTTCCCCTGATCCAGCAAGATCACTCTCTTACACAGCCGCGTGATGGCATGCAGATTATGGGAGACAAACAACACCGTCCGACCGTGCTCACCGATGTCCTTCATCTTCTCAAGACATTTCTTTTGGAATTGCGCGTCTCCGACCGCCAGCACTTCATCGACAATCAGAATTTCCGGTTCGAGGTGGGCACCCACAGCAAAAGCCAGCCTGACATACATCCCGCTGGAATAGCGCTTTACCGGCGTATCGATGAACTTGGCGATCCCGGCGAACTCTACAATTTCGTCGAACTTCCGATCAATTTCTGTCTTCTTCATCCCCAAGATGATCCCGCTGAGATAAATGTTTTCCCGTCCCGTCAGCTCGGCGTGAAACCCGGTACCGACCTCCAGCAACGTTCCGATGCGCCCGAAGATTTCGGCTCGGCCGCTAGTGGGCTCTATGATGCGAGACAGGATCTTCAGGAGCGTACTTTTCCCCGCCCCATTTCGACCGATAATGCCGACGACCTCTCCCGCACGAATTTCGAACGAGACATCTTTGACCGGCCACAGTTCTTCCTTCACCAAATTCCGCGCACTGAAGGGCGACCGTAACGTGAGCAATTTCTTAGTCCCATCATTCAAACGCTCCGCCAATGATCCGCCTTGAGCGTCCTTGTTGACGGATATCATGTACTTTTTCGAGAGATTTTCAGCCCGGATAGTCACATTACTCATGTCACGCTACCTTTGACCTTCCATAGAATTGGTTGTCACTTTTCGGTTTTAACCACAAGGGATGATCCGAGCGGCCATCCGAAGGGATCAGATCACATCCGCAAACTTGCGTGCCATTCGATTGAAATACGACATGCCCAAGAGGAGGAGGACAACCACACACACAACCGTCCGGCCATTCCACCGAGAGCCGGGGGAGACGTCTTCAGTAACGCCCATCGAAATCCCTCTATGACTCCCGCCATCGGATTGAGGTTATAGAGCCAATGCCATTGTTCCGGCACTAGGCTTATGGATAGACGACGGGAGAGGTAAACATCCATATCTGCGTCACCAATGGCATCGCAGCCCCAATATCGCGAAATCGGACAAACAGAGCCGCTAGCCACAAGCTCACCGCAAGTGATGTCAGGATGGTTAGAGCAGAAAGATGGGAAGGAAGAGTGCCAGTTTCCACGACGGCATCACCCCGTAGAACACCATCATCACAAGAAGAAGAAAAAAGGCAATCGCGAAATCGACCAACCCCACGAGCGTGGCCGAAATCGGCACAATAAGGCGGGGAAAGTACACTTTGGTAATGAGGTTCGATTCCGCCACCACACTGAAGCTGCTCCTATCGAGACTTCTTGAAAAATAAGTCCACGGCAAAAGAGCCGCATAGACAAAGAGGGGATACGGCATTCCGTCTGACGGGAGTTTGGCAAAGTTACTGAAAATGATCGTAAACACCAGCATCATCCGACCGGTTGGACAATCGCCCAGGCCAACCCGATGACGGTCTGTGAATACCGAGTCTTGAGATCACGCCATGCAAGAAAAAAGAGCAGCTCACGATAGTCCCAGAACGCCTTAAGTTTGAGGTCGAACCAACTCTTGCTGGGCTCAATGACGACAAAGGATGAACTCTTTTCACGTCTATCACCTCAATGGGCTACGCATCTTGTGGACAAGTACGATCAGATTGTGGCCGGCTTTTATCGTAGGAGCGTCTTACACGGATTCAATCTTGGGATGAGTGCCCTGTTATTTCCTCAATATTATTCCCTTGAAATGAGGATCAGAGCAAAAGCTCGTACGCACGTTAATATAGTTTATCGATCATACCGACCAAAACATCTTTTTCCTGATACATTCGCACTGACGGACACACGATGTCTCTAATGGGGCCAAACTGAAAATCTGCCAGCAGTGCGGCTCAGACGCTTCTCCGTCTTCTGCAGGTTCAGGTAGTGCCGAAATTGTGATATCCATGGCCCATCCATACGAGGCTGCTCGGGATCGATCTCCCAGGGATGGAGATACATCACGAGCTTAGCACCCTGCTTCTCAAGCCTTTGCAAGAGTGTCTTAGACGCCGCATAGGGGAACAGACGAAAATAGCCGCCACCCGCCACAGGAACTTGAAAACCCCACACATTCAGAGTGGAAGGAGATATTTCCCATATCCTTCCCGCAGCCGTATCTATTTGAACAATCCCGTTACTCGCTCTGGCGTTCTCGGATCGTTGAAACCGATCATACATGCTGGAATCGTATCTGTAACCTTCTTCAACTAAGATCGATAGTGCCCACTGGGATTCGGCCGTGATGGAGAAACTAGGGGCTCGATACCCAAGGACAGGACTCCCCGTCAGATCTTCCAGGATAGACTTTGCTCTTCTTACATCATGACGAAATTGCTCTGGAGATAGGGCTGTAACCAGTTCGTGGCCATAACCATGCGAGGCAATCTCGTGCCCCTCTCTCACTAGCATCTTGACCAACCCTGGGTATCGTTCAGCCACCCACCCAAGGACAAAAAACGTGGCTTTCGTGTCATGCTTGGACAGCAGTTCCGCAAGCTTTCTCGTATTGTTCTCGACCCGGCTCTCATACCTGTCCCATTGTTGTCTTCTGGCCTCGGACCAGAATGCCGAAACCTGGAAGTGTTCTTCCACATCAAACGACAGGCAGTGGACATGTCCGCCACTCACCATCGTCATCGGGCGCCCTCACCACAAAGGATTACCCGAATCGTTTCCACCATGATCCGCAAGTCCAACTGCATCGATATATACTTCACATAGTACAGATCGTATTGCAGCTTCACATGGGAGTCTTCTGGCGAAGCCCCATAACGAAATTGCGTCTGAGCCCAGCCCGTGATTCCAGGTCTGACCGCATGTCGAATATCGTAGAATGGGATGACCCCCCTGAGTTCCTGAACAAACACCGGACGCTCAGGTCGAGGGCCGACCAGACTCATTTCCCCCCTGATCACATTAATGAGCTGTGGGATTTCATCAAGCCGCCATTTTCGCAAATACCAACCCACGCGCGAGACCCGAGGGTCTTTTTCCGAGGCCCATCTGGCTCCCCCCTTTTCGGCGTCGGTGAACATCGAGCGAAATTTCCAAATCATGTATGGCCGGGCACGAAGTCCGACACGTACCTGCTGATAGAACACTGGTCCTGGCGAATCAAGTTTGATGAGAATTGCGATCACCGCCATGAGAGGCAGCGCAACCACAAGCCCTATGAGTGAGATGCACAGATCCATCGAACGCTTGATCGTCTTAACAACAATCCCCTGTTTGAAATTTCTTGAAAATATAATCGCGCTTGGACTCAAGTCGTTGATGGGTAGGCGTCCGGATTCTTCTTCGAATAGGTGGTGCCCATCCCAGATATCGATGCCCGCAGCCTTCAATTCAAGTAACGTTTGAACGGGTAACACCGCACGCCGGTCCTCCAAGCATACCGCGATGGTATCAACACAGTCTCGCTCAACAACGGAGAAAAGTTGACTAATGGTCCCCACAATCTTTGTTCCGACCAACTCATCTCCCACTCGTTCACTGTCCTTGGTGATGAGGCCTACAAGATCCGTATACCTCTTACTGCGGGAAAGAAGCACTTGAGACAGCTGCTGAGCCAGGGAGCCAACCCCCAAGATCAAAATGCGTCTTCGCAAGCCCGGCACGCGAAAGATCGCCTTGGGAGCATGATCAATCGTAAATGGTACTGTGCCGATAGGCGCAGACCTATCGGAGCTGTTTACGCTGAGACTCATACACCCTGTTGCTATAGTTATAGTACGAGTACGGAGCATCCTTCGCTTCAACACCATTGAGAACCACGGCCACGGCTTTTTCTTGCCCGATCATCTTGATTGCGCTGGCTACAGCATCGCGGGGAGTAGAACGCGCACGAATGATATGCACCACGACATCTGCTATACGCACAATCAGCATGGCCTCTGCAACCGACAACAACGGCGGAGCATCGAGCACAATATACTCAAACCTCTCGCGAAGTCCCTGAATAAGTTCTGACAATCGATCCACATGCGAAAGCGCGGCGGTTCCTGGTCCCGCAATCCCAGCACGGAGAACCCAAACCCCCAACTGTTCGTGGTATTCAAGGCATTCGTCCAGAGTCTTGTGACCGAGCAAGACTTCAGTCAACCCCGCAGTTGACTCCATCCCGGCATAGGCATGGACCATCGGCCTCTTCAAATCACAATCTACGAGGACCGTTTTCCTATTGAGGTCTCGAGAAAGCACATACGCTAAATTGACGGCCGTGGATGTTTTCCCCTCGCCCATCAGCGCACTGGCCATGGAGACAACCGTGCTCTTCTGCTTACCCGCAACCAGACCCAGTCTCGTGGCTGCAACCCGATACTGTTCCGCCACAGCAGATCTGGGATACCACATCGCAACCAATTCCGGGCCTACAGCAAACTGCGCCTCCGTAGGAACGGACGATCCTTCCTTCTTTAACCCCGGCAACATCAACAGCCGTTCCTGACGGCGAGACTGCCATGCTGGCGTCTTCGCTGAATCGGGCAAAGCAGATTCAAACTGCGAAATCGCGGCTAGTACCGGAAGCCCCAAGGTGATCTCTATTTCTTCTGCGGACACAAATCCCCGTCGCATTATTTCGATACCGAATGCACTCCCAAACCCCAGAGCGCAGCCGACAGCCAATCCACCGAACACCACAAGGATTAGATTCGGTTTCTCAGGCCATGAAGGCAAGTTGGCTGGCTCGACGATACGCATTTGCGTCCCGTGGCGTTTTTGTTCGAGGTCTCCTGCCATTCCGACAGCTAGCTTCTTCTCCAGGAGCGACTGATAGTTCCTCTGCAGATTCTCATAGTCTCGTTGTATTGACATGAGTTCTTGTTGATGCACTGTCGTGCCTTGGATTCTTAATTCATACTTCTTAATATCCTCGGCGATACGAACTTGCCGACGGCGAACAAGCTCCATCTCGCGCAATGCATCTTCACGCTGCTTCAGCAACTCTGCCTTATACGGATCGACAACCTTACGCTTTCCTTTTTTACCCCCCTCGACCTCGGCCGGCTCTGGTTCTACGTAGAGCGCGATATACTCCTCGGTAGTCATCGCCTTCAATTGCCTAAGCTCATTTTTGACGCGGGCAACGTCGGGATATGACTCTTTGTACATTGACTGAAAACCTGCCATTGTCCGCTCAAGCTCCCTGATCTTCGCCAGCCGGGGATCCTTTTCTGCACGCCTGGGACCTACATCACTCGCAGGATCTTCATATTCTCTGATGGCCTTATCCACAGATTCCAGACGAAGACTTATAGACTTCTCCATTTCCCGCTGAGCCGTTACCTCGTTCTCCAACCGATCTATCGCCTGAAGGTTTGAGCCCATTTGCTCGGGCAACTGCACCTAGATGAGACTTTTTGAATTGTGCGATAGCCCGTTCTTTCACTTCCAGCTGCACCTTCAGTAGGTCCAACTCATGCTGCAGAAACTCAGCTGAACTTTGAGTAATCGCGTTGCGAGCTTTTGTATTTTCCTCCACAAATAGATCAGCCAACCTTGTCATCACCGCTCTTGCAACGGTGGGCTCCTCATGTGAAAAGGACACTCTCAGGAGAGGCGCTTCCTTGGCATCTATCTGAACCAAACCCCGCAGGCGTGACGCTACACCATTGGCTTGTTCAAGGGTGGCGGTGTTTTTATCATAACCATAGAGATGAAATTCTTCCGCCACCTGCGTTAGCAACTCCCGCCTATATAGCACCTCTTTCATTGCGTCGATACGCGTCACCATTGCGAGTTCCGGCCTTTGAGTCGCTTCCCCCGGCTCGGGAGCATCGACACCCTTCACATACTTCACCTTCTGTTCCTGGAAGTAGAGCAGCGTGCTGGACCGATAGCTTTTTGGCAGCCATTGGCAAAGCCCTGCGGCAATGCTGACGCACAGCACAATTGGAACAATGATCATCCACTTATGATTGTTTATTACCCTGAAATAGTCTTCAGGGGTATTCAGACCGGTAAACACTCCCCCTACTCCTTCCTCAAGATTCCAGATCCATCTCCGGAGGGGCTACCTCCGGTCCCAGCACCTGATGGAGCAGAAATACTCTCAACAGAACCTGGAGTTCCTCCATATCCAAACGTGTCCATTTTAAAGAAGGATTGGCTCGTCAACGCATAGGAGAGCGCCAGCAGAACCATATTCTTTGAGAAGATAGACTCGCCTTGGCTCGAATCCGTGTTCGAAAAATACAGGTAATTATAAGTTAGGCTCACGAGTATAGGTCCCAGAAGGTATCTAGCCCCAACGGTTACCCCAAAACTGTCATAGGTGAAGTGTCGCCGAGGATGCGGTCGAAGAACCATGAGCGAAGTTCATTCCCGCTTGGCCTGTGAGCTTTGGCGTGATCCCTCCTGAAACGTTTGCGCCGGCAAGAACTGATTTGAGTGGACCTGAAGCAAAAGCAGTGCTTGGATATACACTATAGCCAGCGACGAGGGACGCGCGATACTGCCCAGCCTGAACTAGCCCTCCCGGAGCTAGACTCCCTAACATTGGGGGCAAACCTTCGAAGGGCCCTGCAGCAGAACCAGCTGCTCTGAGCTCTTGCGAGAAAGAAGTGTAGTTAATGCTAGCCGTACCGGTCGGCGCAACTTCTGTTTTCGTGCTCTGCCCAGGAACTGTCGACGCGATAGGCAGGATAAGAATTGCTCCGCCTGTCAATGTGCTATTCAACTTTTGGGTCCACATGCGGGTCCAGTTGATTGTTCCACTAGGGGTGGTAAATGAACCCTGTGCTCCGTTGCTGCCTTGACTTTGACCATAATGCGATATTGACGCCATCGCCCCCACAGTGTCCATCGGGTTCAGCCGCGTATTCAGGCCGATTGATGCTGAATTTCCAGTTGTATCGAACAGCTGATTATTCACGTCTCCGGATTGATCCCCGTAAAATATGCTCGTGTAGTTGTATGATCCTGTCAGAGTGGTAGTGGGAGTGAGTAGATAGCCTCCATTAATGAATACATTCGCAGTGTTGACCGCCACTCGATTCGTGACTACCCCTGAATTTAATACTGAAGTTGGGGTCGCGCCAAAGTTTCCCCCAAATTGTTGGGGGGCGCTCCCAAACGCATTCATCGCATTGGTATATTGATATGTACCGGTCACGCCTAAATTCGTCATACGTTGCGACATTTTCTGTTGGGCTAGCTGCAGTAGATTTAACCGACCAGCCGCATTGTAGCCTGTATAGTCAAAGTCTTTATTCTCGAGATATCTGGTCACCAGCGCGCCCACCGAGAGATTGCTTTGTATCAGTGAGCCGATATGGGCCATAGTGATCATAGGGGTTAGCGTTGTAATGTAATCTTCAGGCTTGGAACCAGGAGGCAAGCTCGATTTCGGCGCATTGAACACATTCGAGTCATACGCCTCCGACACGGTAAGAGTTGGAATGATCATGGTCTGGGTCGGGATCTGGGTCTGGGCAGAAACGGCAGCCCCCATCAAGCCTTCGATAATGATGACAGTGAATAGGGCAATGACGGCTTCTCTTCCGCGCAGGCCACCGTCACGGTACCACAATGACGTCACCAGCCTTCAGGATAATATTGGCTTCCAGATTCTTTCCTTGCACAATGTCTTGATAGGGCACGGGAATCATCACCTGCTTCGTTTCTCCTTGCCCGTTCTTGACGTTGCGAAGAACATGGACATTATTACGGGAGGCGAAGAGTGTAAAACCGCCCGCATAGGATATTCCTTGGAGCACACTGGTATACGACTTGAGAACAATCTTCCCAGGATTTCCGACTTCGCCGACTGCAAAGATATGGTAACTATTGATCTCTTTGACTTGAACTGACACGGTCGGTGTGGACATGAATTCGGCCAGTCTATCAGCCAGTTGTTTTGAAAGAGCTTCGAGCTGTGAGGCCAGCGGCCATAATATCCCCCAGAAGAGGCATTGAAATTTTCCCATCTGGCCTGACGATGACCTCCTTGGACAATTCCTGATTGCGCCAGACTGTAACTACCAAGACATCCTCTGGACCGATGAGAAACTCAGTGGGAGGGACAGCCATCCCTCGGTACTGCACATCCTGCTGAAGGCAGCCTCCTGCCCAGACTTGCACGGCCACCAGGAATGCGGCTACGAGAACATGGCCGCCCAACTTACCGATGCTTTCCCTCATCGTTCGTCTTGCCTCTCCCAAACGTCTCAGTTTATTCCATAGCCCGCCGTAGTCATCGGCTCTTGCAACATTTGAAGTTACGTTTGGTTCTCGTTAGCGACTGGGCAATACCACCATCGTTTCAGACGGGACGACGATCTGATCGCCCGGCTTTAATTCGATATTCTGGCTTGACCCATCGCGTACAACAATGTCGTCATAACTGGCCTTGAGCTTTGTCTGCCCTTCTCCGTCCTTGCTAAAACGGAACATGACAATCTTGTTCCGTGCTGCCATGGCTGTAAATCCTCCAGCCACCGTAATTCCCTGCAAGAGGGTCGTTTTACTCTTTAATGGGAATTTTCCAGGGTGATTGACTTCTCCGAGCACGTAAATCTGATAACTCATGACTTCCTTTACCATGACCGAGATCGTGGGATTTTCCATATAAGCCTCTGAGCCCTGCAGAAATCTCCTCGGTCAATTGAACAGGTGTCTTCGCCACAGCAGAAATATCTCCCAACAGCGGCAAGAGAGATCCTTCCGTCCGGTCTTACCTGCACTGTCTTGGAAAGATCCGCATTCTTCCACACTGTAATTTCTAAGATATCCTCAGGACCGATAATATACTCCGGCGTGACTGTTAAGAGAGCTTTGTCCCCTGCGCCCAGAAGCTGCTTTCGATGAAACTGAGTGAAGCTTCTTAGTATCTATATCCTGGGCAATAGCCGGGGCCGATGCGATTAAGACACCTAACCAAACTCCAAGAATCATAGCCAAAGACTTGACGATTCGCATGCTCTTTACTCCTGTAACGAGCTATATACAAGACAAGCTACCGCCCATTAGAGGCCATACCTCTTCGAACGACACCGCGGAAATGAATCGACAACGAACTTATACTAACACAGCTTCTGAAATCCGTTCGATATCAGAAAGCTTTAATACTGCTCGGCTCTGGTAGGAAAGGGCCCGCAATAACACGACGACTCGTTCTTCCCCGGACAGGGAAGAATCGAACACCCCCTCGACACCAGCTAACGGTCCATAGCTAATGCGAACAACTTCTCCATGCGTAAACCTTGGCATAGAGATCAAGTCTTGCTGGCTCAATCCTCTACGTATATCATCGAGCAAACATGACTCAACTTCTGCTGGGACTTGACCGAAGGTAACGATCTTCCGTACTCCTCTGCAATAGGATACTGTCCGATACTGTTTGCCGTAGTCAAACCTCGCAAAGAAGTATCCAGGAAAGAGGCCTGAACGACGCACGCATCGTCTTCCCCTGACGGTAAAGCATTCATTAACTTCTGGATAATAGGTTTCAATACCCGTTTGCTCTAAGAGAGAGGTAGAGGACTGCTCCTGCCGAGGTTTCGCCATTACTGCATACCACTTTTGCATTTCCCGTCTTCCTTAGCTTGTCCGTGAAATTACTACCCAGAAATCGCACTTTTCCATGAGACTCCACATCTCCACCTTTACTGCGTACTGCGAAACAATAACCATCCGGTCTTCCTCGGCATTATAACTTCAGAACATAAACTTGAGGCCGACGAAGTAGGGACCCGCACCGTTGTTTGGGCCAAAGGGCAATTTCCTAGTCCACCGCACTTCCGCGAGGGTCGGAGTCTCTGCTGCGGTTATAGGAGTCGGCACATAGACCTTCATCACTTGTTCGATCGCCGGGGCCTGATCCATCAAGATCAGCATGCCTCCGCTACTAATATTGACCGACAGCGCTTTCCCCTGGTGTGCAGATACCGGGGGATCGTCCACTGGAGTAGTCATCTCATACGGAATCGGCCGCAAGAGCGCCACTCGTTCGTTATGTTTCTGGAAATCCTTCGATATTGGCCATTCCCACTCATTCTGTCCCACGTTGACCCCCCCTACGAGATTGTTGGATGCAAAAGACCTAACGCCAAAACCGCATTAGAGATTGGGCGGAAACTACATCTTCCTTATTTTGTGCTTTTCGCTGACAACGCCTGGCAGCCTCAGGATTCTCTGGACGTCATACCTCTCTGCGAAGAGTATAGGAAAAGCGACGAGTGGGGGACAATACCGACGATGTAGGCCTCATTTCTCCAAAGGTGGGTGTTGACTCCCCCAAAAGGGTTAGGTACTATTTCCACTCAATAGTTACGTTCCTCACGTCTCTGTGCTACCTTAACAGAACGTATTGGATTGTCTAGCATTGTTCTTGTAACGAATTCGAAAGCATCCCTCCATCCATGAGTGATTTACCGCCCCCCATCGATCAGACAGAAACCCTCGCTGATCAGCGCGCGGGCGCAGGGATTGTCGTCCTTTCGGCTTCCATGCAACTCCTCCATATGAATCGTCAAGCCTCAGAGTTGTCAAAGCAGATTAACGCGGCAGAACATGGCGGAGGGAACCTGAAATCTGCCCATGGAGTCCTGCCGACTGCGCTGACTGAACTCTGCGGAGAAATTGTCAAAGCACTCCACATTCGCACCGAGGCAAAAGACTGGGAACAATTCGAGATTAAGCGCGTTGCAGGTAATCCTGAACAACCAATCCTGTTGCGTGGGTTCGGTCTGCCGGATCGAGGTGGGGTCCAGTATGCGAGACTCGTGATCACGTTGGAAGAGCTAGCGCGGCGCCAACAACTCAACACCGATCAAGCCAAGGAAAAGTTTCAATTGACCAATCGCGAACAATCCGTCATCGAGCACCTGGCAAAGGGGTGGACCAACAAAGAGATCGCGAACGCCCTTCAGATTACCGAACAGACTGTGAAAGAACACATCAAACACATCATGAGAAAGACCAATTCCACGACCAGGACAGGAATCCTCGTTCACATCTTCAATTCGTAATCTGCCACAGTACCCGTATCAAAAATACCATAGTGCGCTATCTACAACACAGGGATCATTTCCAAGCTGTCAGTTTTGTCATTTACAATCAATGACTTGCGCGATATAGCTTTGGTCTATTGATTGCATTGTACCATCAGTGAAACTGCTTTATTTATTGCAGTAGGTCTGAATAGGAATAGGCCGAAGCCGGGGATAGCATGAAGTACACTCACTTAATATTAGTTAGTATTCTGGTTTCAGTGGCTGGGTGCCAGACCGGTCAACCAGTAAAAGCAGCTGCTATCGACAACGGAAGCTTCATGAGCCTGTGGGGCACTTACTCTCATTGCCAAGCCACCACTGGTATCGACCAGCTGAGCGAGGATGCCTTGACCCTGACAAGCGCAGCCAATCGGTCGCTTACCCAGGAAGCCTTCGTTCTCCCCCTACCAGGCAAACTTCAAAAGTTCGTGTCTACTCCTGCAGCCCGATTTGCGGTGGACGTGAAAGCGATGGCCGCAGCCTGCTCCTTGCGGGCCGGCTCCGCCGCCGTGGAAGCAGGAAAACTGGATGTCGCCAAAGATCTTCTCCTGACCGTCCTCAGCTACCAGCCCCAATCTGAGTACGCCTACTACACCCTGCAGGCAAAGACCCTGCTTTCAGAACTTGAGCCGAACATCGTTGAGGTTACGCTCAACCTTCCCTAGCCGGCCTCCTTACATCTCTTTCCATCTCCTCACGGCGCACCTCATCTCAATAAAACCGCTCGTGACCCATTACTATGTGGGCCTACCCTTCTCTTACTAGCGACTGAAAGAGTCGATCATAGGCGTTCGCTGAACGAGACCAGGACACATCTGTATTCATCCCTGCCTCAACCAGATGATCCCACGTCGTTCGATCCTGATACACCGCCACAGCTCGACGCAATACGGTCAGAAGAGCGCCGGCCTTGTCCTCTTCAACATGAAACCCAGTCGCCAATCCTGCCTGCCGAGCCTGCACAGTCAGTGGCACGACCGTATCAGCCAGCCCGCCGGTGTTTCTGACTACGGGAACCGTTCCGTAGCGAAGACTGTAGAGCTGGCTCAGGCCACATGGCTCATACCGCGATGGCATCACAAAGACATCTGCCCCACCTTCAATGCGATGCGCGAGTCCTTCATCGAACCCGATGCGAAGTCCCATACGATGAGGATAGCGTGCCTGAAGCCCCTTAAATTTGACTTCAAGCTCAGGCTCTCCAGTTCCCAAGATCACCAGCTGCAGATCCATGGCCATCAGTCTCGGAACAATGGTCGCCACAAGATCTAAGCCCTTCTGCGAGGTCAGCCGTGCAATTACGCCAAGAAGCGGAACGGATGTTTCGGGTAACTGAAACTCTCGTTGAAGCGCCTGTTTACACACCTGTTTCCCTGAGCGATCGGTCGCTGAATAATTCGCGGGCAGATAGGGATCGGTCTCCGGATTCCATCGCTCGATATCGATACCGTTCAGAATGCCCAGGAGTCGGTCCACACGGTTGCGCAATACACCCTCTAGCCCAAAGCCGAATTCTGGCGTGAGGATTTCTCGCGCATAGGTGGGACTGACCGTCGTCACATAATCAGCGAACACAATTCCACCCTTCAGCTGCATTCACTGATCCGTGGTACTCAAGGCCCGCAGGAGTAAACAGCGATGGGGGCAGACCGGTTTTCTCAAATTGCTTTCCGGGGAAGAGGCCTTGATACCCTACATTGTGCAGCGTCAGTACGGTGCGCACTCCCTGTACCTCCGGTCGATCTCGATCGACGGTCTTGAGGTAGACCGCGCACAAGGCTGTTTGCCAATCGTGCAGATGGAGGATATGGGTATTCCACCGGCACTCGGTTCGGAGATGGGCGATCACCTCAATCGTCGCGCGGCAGAAGAATGAAAACCGGTCGAGATTATCGGGATAGTCGATACCGCGATCTTGATATAGCCCCGGCCGATCGAAGAAGGCCTCGTTCCGAATCGTCCACACCCGCGCCTGGCGCCCCCCCTCGCCGACGGGAATGACATCTTCTTCAATCAGCGTGTCTACGAACCCCTGAGGGGTCGGCACACGAAGTTGACAGACGGAACGGAAGGATCGTCCTGACTCACTCAGGCAACGATAGCGCGGGAGCAGGAGAATGACGTCATGGCCAAGTTTCGCCAACTCAAGAGGCAGCGCGCCAGCGACGTCGGCGAGACCACCGGTTTTGGCATAGGGAATCGCTTCGGAAAAAACCATGAGCAGATTCAGAGGATGCTGGGTCACGGAAGGCCTACAAAACGCATCACATTATGGAGGTGGAGCGGCCGGCACTTCAAACCTGGTGCGAAACTTGTCTTCATGTTGCCAGCTCCGCCCCAACTCATGGAGTTGCGCCGCGGTCAGCGCCTCGCGATAGACCAGTCGCTCCTCGAAAAACACCACCAGCCACCCGTGATCCGGGTAAGCCAGAAACAGGCTATCTCCAGCCTCATACCATGCTTCCCACCCACGCGGCGGTTCTCCGCTCGCTACCCTCGACCGTGGAATCAGCGAGCCGTCTTTCATGCCGAAGAACTGCATGAACTCGGTATGCTGATAGGTCGGCTCCCCCCATGCCCCGACAAACGCGCGGGCTGTCAACTTATGGAGTACCAACTCGTTGGCTCGCACGTGGCGTTCTTGTTCTTCCAACGGAGGCATGCCGCTGCAACCGAGAGCCGACCCGATAGCGACCACAAGGAATACACCGGCCCATCCCAAGCCCCTCAATCGATCCAGGCCCTGGACCTGCTGCACACCGCACCAGATCGATCTGAACATGCCCGCGAATTTGCTCACAATAGGCGTCGGCTCCTTGGTTCAACAGGCTTCACAGGCTGACAGACATCACACTGACAGAGCCGCCGAAGGAGGGCATAAGAGTAAATGCCTGTATCGTGGCCATCACTCCAGGTGAACTGCAGCGCATACCGTCCGACCGGCTGCACATCCTGCAGCATGATCAAGAGGGGCACATCGTCCGGCTGCAAACGCCGTGCACCAGACCACTCGTCTACACAGGCCGCACAGGGACATTGTTGGCGGAGATATCGGACAGGATAGACAGCCTTGTGCCCATCGTTCCATTCGATGCCGAGCACACCCTTCTCAACCCAGGCCATGTCTCTCGGTTCATACACGGTCTCTGTCATGCTCACAGATTCCCTTCTACGACTGACCAACGGCTTATCCTCACGACGGATATGATAGAAAATTTACCGGAGGCAGTTGCCTGCCTGCAACAACCGTGACATACCCTTCAATCGCGTCTTCCACCTCGTGCCGAACTTGCCCTGCCGCCTTCAATCGATCAACCACAGCGGGAGAAAGTCTCAACGCTTGATGCAGAAACGCCAGGCTCCCTCGTGAAAGCGGCATACAGCGGAAGACCTGGCGCGCAGCACAGACCGTACAGACCAGGCCTCCTGACAGAGGCGAAAATTGCGGCTCTCCCATCAACCGGCCCTTGCCGCAGGCTGCACAGTGATCGGTCTGAGGGCGAAACCCGGTGAGGCCCAGCAGCCGAATCTGAAATAACAGCGCCGTCAACGCCGGGTCCTGGCTCGTGACTAATGCGCGCAAGCCCTGTTCGAGCGTTTCAAAGAGCTGCAGGTCAGGGTCCCCGTCCGGCGTCACGGCACCCACCACATTGACCATCCGCGCGGCAGCGGTCATCAGCGTCAAGTCTTCGCGAAACCGCATGAACGGCTCCACAAGATCGACTTGAGAAACCCGATAAAGCGAATCGCCTGACTTTTCGAACAAGTTCAGATGGCAGATGGTGAGCGGTTCGAGTGATGCGCCGAGCCGGCTCTTCATCCGACGAGCCCCTCGCGCCACACCGCGAACCTTGCCCATTTCCTTGGTATAGAAGGTCACGATACGATCCGCGTCGCCCCACTTCCGACTATTCAGCGTGATAGCCGTAGTCTTGATTAGCGGCATGGGGGAAATCCCCATTGAGGCAGAAGATACATATGGCTGCCAGACCGCATGATCTTTCCCATTAGCGAAGATATTCCATGAACAACGTGGCCAGGGAGAGATAGATAGTAATGCCCGTGATGTCATTGGCCGTCGTCACAAAGGGGCCGGCCGCAACGGCAGGATCCACCCCCATTCGCTTCAGCAAGATGGGCATGAACGTCGCCATACTGGTCGAGACCATGAATGCCGTAATCAGCGACACCCCCACGACCATGCCCAGAAACGCTTGATGCCATATCCAGCCGACAATCGTGAGAATCACGCCGCAGGCGAACCCCATCAGTAGTCCGACCTTGATTTCCCTGAAAAACACGGTACGCACATCCGTCAGCGCGATCAGCCCTGTCGCCAATCCGCGAATAATGAGGGTCGAGGACTGGAGGCCCACGTTTCCACCCATGGCGGCGATGACCGGAATAAAACTCACGATGGCCACCACTTCCTGAATCGTATACCGGAACTCCCACAGAATCGCGCCCGACAACAGACTGCCGACCAGATTCGTAAAGAGCCATGGGAGCCGGTGCTTCGCCGACGCCATGCTGGAGGATTTCGAGACCGAGTCCTCTTCGATCGCGCCGGCCATCTTGAGCATGTCTTCGGTCGCTTCTTCCCGGATCACGTCCACGACGTCGTCAACCGTGATAATGCCGACCAATTTATTGTCTTTGTCGATGACAGGAATTGCGAGCAGGTTGTAACTCGCCACCTGACGGGCGACTTCTTCCTGGTCCATGTCGACCGTCACGCTGATCACGTCGCGCGTGGCGATGTTCTTAAGCGGCGTCGTGGGAGGGACCGTCAGCAACTGCCGCAGAGAGAGCACCCCGACCAAGTGCTCATCCTTGTCGGTCACGTAAATATAGAACACCATTTCCGTATCCGTCGCCAGCTGGAGACGTCGGATGGTTTCCTGCGCCGTCGCATCTTCCGGGAGCGCGAAAAACTCCGTCGTCATGATGCCGCCGGCCGTATCCTTCGGATACTTCAGCAGATCGGCAACTTCCGTGGAGTCCTCCGTCCGCATCAGCGAGAGAATCTGGCTGGCTCGTTCTTCCGGCAGAACCCCGAGGATGTAGGCCACGTCGTCAGGGCCGAGGTCTTTGATCAGCCAGGCGATATCGGAGTGCAGGAGGTCCGCCAGCACCTGATTGATACTGTCGCTGTCGAGCTCGCTCAACACTTGGCCGCGCTTCGACTCGCCTCGCACCAGTTCGAAAACTTCCCGCTTTTCTTTGGGGGACGACAGATGCACGATCACTTTCGCCACGTCGGCCTGATGCATCCGGCCCAGCATCTTCGCGAGATTGGTGATGGCACCCCGCCGCAATAGCCGTTGCACCGACAACAGCACGATGTCGGACTTAGTCCGGCCTCGATCGCCCTGGTCACGCGGCGCGTCGCGGAGGAGATCTTTGTCCCCTGGACGAGGGCGCGGATCCACTGGAGTCGATTCAGTCATACGTTCGGTCGGCTGCATCTCAATCCTGCTAGTAGCCTAATTCGGTGAGGGCGTGCTCATCTTCTCGCCACGCCTCACGCACTTTCACCCACAGCTGCAGAAACACTTTCATCCCAAAGATCTGTTCCATGTCACGTCGTGCATCGGTCCCGACCGCCTTGAGCCTCTCTCCATGCTTCCCGATCAGGATTGCCTTATGAGACTCTCGCTCGACCAGCACCGTCGCGCTGATGCGTGCCAGCTTCCCCTCCTCGACAAATTCGTCGATCTCCACGGCAACCGAGTAGGGCACTTCCTCATATGTCTGGTGCAAAATCTTCTCTCGAATCATCTCGGCCGCCAAGGTCCGCATGGACTGATCGGTGACGGTGTCTGCATCATAGCCCGCATCCCCTTCCGGAAGATGGGCCACGGTCACGGACAGCAATCGATCGACATTATCGCCGGTTTCAGCCGACACCGGCACCACGTCCGTCCACGCGAATAATCTGGCGTAGGTTTCCATCACCGGCAGCAACTTGAGCTTATTGACCAGATCCACCTTGTTCAATACCAGGATTACCGGACGCGGACGTTTCCTGATCGCCCCTTTCACATGATCGATGACCAAGAGATCACCGGGACCAGGCGAACTTGTCGTGTCCATCAACACGTATAAGATATCTGCCTCCTCCAGCGTGTCGACCGTGGTGCGGACCATGCGACGATTGAGCAGATGTTGCGGCTTGTGCAGCCCCGGCGTATCGAGCAAGGCAATCTGCGCACCCGGTGCGTGGACGACCCCGAGAATTCTCGTTCTCGTCGTTTGCGGCTTGTCCGAGACAATCGCAATCTTCTGCTCAAGCAATTGATTGAGCAATGTCGACTTGCCGACGTTCGGTCGTCCAATGATCGCGACTGTGCCAAACTTCATGGTGTTACGGACGTGGCCGCTCTTGTGATGGTGATGGAACCAATTGATACACGGTTTCACCCTTGCGAACGTAGCCGAGCTGTTCTCGCGCCAACTGTTCGATCTTCGCGGGATCGTGTTCCAGGCGATCGATCTCCCCGCGAAGCGTGCGGGTCGTCCGTTGCAATTCCTGAAGGTCCAAGTCCAGCTGTTGGGCGTGCTCGCGCATAGAGAAATAGCGCGGCAGACCCATGCCGCCAAAGACCAAGGCGACCAGCAGCAGCAGGCACGCGGCGGCACCAACATAGTGCGCGCCCGTCACCATGCGACGCTGCCAATCGAGCCACTGTCGTCCCCTGTTCTGCTTAATGATCATCGTCGTTTGCTCGTGATCAGTATCGCCCCGGCACCGCCTCACGACCTCGATAGACTGCGCTTGAACCCAGCTCTTCCTCGATCCGGAGCAACTGATTGTACTTGGCCACACGATCCGTTCTGGACAGCGACCCGGTCTTGATGAGCCCACTGTTGGTCGCGACTGCAACGTCCGCGATCGTCGTATCCTCTGTTTCCCCGGAACGATGCGAAATAATCGCCGTGTAGCCTGAGCGTTTCGCCAACTCAATCGCCTCCAATGTTTCTGTCAACGTGCCGATCTGGTTGAGCTTGATCAGAATGGAATTCGCGATCCCTTCCTTGATCCCTTTGGCAAAGATTTCCACATTGGTCACGAAGATATCGTCTCCGACCAATTGGACCCGCTTGCCCAACTTCTCCGTCATCATCTTCCAGCCCTTCCAATCCAACTCGCTCAATCCATCTTCGATGGAAAGAATCGGATATCGATCCACGAGCTTCCCGTAGTAACTGATCATCTCCTCGGAGGAGCGCTCAGGATTCTTTTCGGCTTCAAGGTGGTACCGGCCCTTCTCATAGAGTTCGCTGGCCGCACAGTCCAATGCGAGGGCGATGTCGCGCCCCGGTTTGTAGCCGGCCGCCTCGATCGCCTGCATGATCAGGCTGAGCGCCTCTTCATTCGATTGGAGGTCCGGCGCAAATCCACCTTCGTCACCGACCGCCGTGTTCAACCCTTTTTTCTTTAACAGCGACTTGAGCGTATGGAACACCTCCGTCGCCATCCGAAACGCCTCGCTGAAACTGGTCGCCCCTACCGGCATGATCATGAACTCTTGCAAGTCCAACCGATTGTCGGCATGGGCCCCGCCGTTGATGATGTTCATGAGCGGCACCGGCAGCACTCGCGCATTCGTTCCGCCAAGATATCGGTAGAGCGGCTGGCCTGTTTCCGCCGCCGCCGCCTTTGCCACGGCCAGCGACACACCGAGAATGGCATTGGCGCCGAGCTTGCCCTTGGTTTTCGTGCCATCCAGCTCGATCATCGTCTGGTCGATGCCGACTTGGTCGAACGCTTCCTTCCCCAACAGCTCTGGTGCGATCAGCTTGCTGATATTGGCCACGGCCTTCGAGACGCCTTTCCCCATCCAGCGCTTCTTGTCGCCATCGCGCAATTCGATCGCTTCCTTCTCACCGGTCGAGGCCCCGGACGGCACCGCTGCCCGCCCACGCGCCCCGCTCTCCAGCGTGACCTCCGCCTCGATCGTCGGATTCCCTCGTGAATCCAGAATCTGCCGTCCTTTGATCTCTCGAATCGCGCTCATGCCTCTTTTTCCTCTCGTTAGCGCTTTACTGCAACTTTCTTTTCAGCAACTCATTCACCTTCCCCGGATTCGCCTTCCCGCCTGACTCCTTCATCACCTGCCCGACCAGGAATCCGAGCACTTGCTGCTTGCCCTCTTTGAACTGCGCCACCTGCGTCGGATTCTTCGCGAGCACGTCGTCGATGATCTTGTCGAGCGCCCCTTCGTCTGATACTTGAATGAGCCCCTTTTCTTGAACAATCTGTTCCGGAGTCTTCCCGCTGCTGTAGACTTCGGGGAAGATCTCGCGCGCGACTTTCAAACTGATCGTCCCTTGCTCGACCAACTGAAGAAGACTGACGAGCCGTTCAGGCGAGACCGGCGAGGCACTCGCGTCGGTCCCTGAGTTATTCAGCTCTCTGGTCAGCTCACCCATCACCCAATTGCTCACCGTCTTGGGCTGGTTGAACAGCTTCACACAGGATTCGAAGTAGTCGGCCACCGCCTTCGACGCCGTCAACACGCCGGCATCGTACTCGGACAGCGCAAACTCGCTGACAAATCGACTGCATTCGGGCTGCCGGCAATTCAGTCACGTGCTTGCGGCACCCTTCGATCCACTCCTTGTCGAGCTTGAGGGGCACCAGATCTGGATCAGGGAAGTAGCGATAGTCGTGCGCCTCTTCCTTGGAACGCATCACCGCTGTTTCGCCACGATCGAGATTCCAGAGCCTGGTCTCCTGATTGATTTTGCCGCCCTCGTTCAACACCTTCGTCTGGCGCTTGATCTCGTACTCGATGGCATCCTTGACGAACTTGAACGAATTGATGTTCTTGAGCTCGACCTTTGTCCCAAATTCCTTCTGGCCCAACGGACGGAGCGAGAGATTCGGCTCGCAGCGGAAATTCCCTTCGTCCATATTGCCGTCGCAGACTTCGAGATACATGAGCACATCGCGGAGCCCCTTCAAATAGGTCACGACTTCCTCGGCCGACCGCAGATCCGGCTCCGTTACGATTTCCAGCAGCGGGGTACCAGCCCGATTCAAATCGACGCGGCTACCGTTGGTGCCGGCGACGTGGACACTTTTCCCCGCGTCTTCTTCCAGATGGGCTCGACGGATACGGACGCGCCTCGTGCCTTCACTCGCCGCAATTTCGATCCAGCCATGCTCGCAGATCGGCGCCTCATATTGCGAAATCTGATAGCCCTTGGGCAGATCCGGATAGAAGTAGTTCTTGCGTGCAAATAGATTGTTCGCCGCGATGGTGCAGTTCAGAGCCAAACCCGCACGCACCGCCATCTCGACCGCCGCCTGGTTGATCACCGGCAACGTGCCGGGGAGTCCTAGACACACGGGACAGGTCTGGCTATTGGCCGTGAGCCCGAACATCGTCCCGCATCCGCAAAACAGCTTGGACTTTGTCCGCAGCTGCGCATGCACTTCCACTCCGATGACGACTTCATAGGTCACGACTTAGCTGCGGTCCTCTCCACGCAACCGGTCACGCTCTCGTCGCATCGCTTCACGACCGACGTCGAACGCCTCACGCAGGACCGCTTTCTTCGAGTCCACAAATTCCTTCCCCTCCTCCACGACTTCTTCCAGCACTTCGCCTGCGCGGCCAGCTAAATCCCGCAGATCGCCTTCCGCACGACGGGCATAGCCGCGCAGCTGCTCGCGCGACTCGCGTCCGGTCTGTGGGGCCAGCAGCAACGCCGCCACCACGCCCAACGCCGCGCCACTCAGGAATGCCAATACGACTGCTGCTGCTGAGGAACCTCGATCATCCGCCATTGTGATGCCCTCCATTTTCTCGAAACCGTTCCTTCATGACTTGGGTTGCGGCTTTGAATCCCGCCACCACGCTTGCCACATTGGTTAACAGCGATCCGCTCGAGCCCCTCACGACATCGTGCACGTGCTGAACCGAGTCCCCCACTTCCCCGACCGCGTGCAAGAGGACGGCAGCATGTTCGACTCCCCCGCGGGCTTGCTCAGTTAGATCGTTGAGGTTTTGACTCATCGACCGAAGTTCGCCGATCAGCGGTGGCAAGTCGTTGTTCATTTTTGCCAGAAGCTGTTCGGATTCCGCCACGGTCTTGCGCACTTGAATCAGCACGGGCACGAGATAGCCCACCAGCACCGCAAACGCGACAGCGACAAGAATCGCGGCCATTTCGACGATCGTCATAGGACCTCCAAGACAGGCAACCAGTTGAATCGTGACCTCACCGTATCACCGGCTTCTTTGCTCGCCATTGCGTATTCTGTTCGTAGGCATGGGCCGCTCGCAAGAGCGTCTCCTCTTCGAAGGGGCGACCGATTATCTGCAACCCGATGGGAAGTCCCGCCTGACTGAATCCACAGGGCAACGAGATAGCCGGCACACCGGCAAGGTTCACCGAAATGGTGAAAATGTCCGACAAATACATCTGGAGCGGGTCGTCGCCCTTCTCCCCAAACTTGAATGCCGGCGTGGGCGTCACGGGCGTCACAATGAGATCGACATCCTGAAACGCCGCCTCGAAGTCCTGGCGAATCAATGTTCGCACCGCCTGCGCCTTCCCATAATAGGCGTCGTAATACCCGGCACTGAGGACGTAGGTCCCCAGCATGATCCGCCGTTTCACCTCAGGCCCAAAACCTTCCTGTCGCGTCTTCATATACAACTCGAGCAGGTCTTTGGTCTCTTTGGCACGAAGCCCGAACTTCACGCCGTCATATCGGGCCAGATTTGAACTGGCCTCGGCCGTGGCGATCACATAGTACGTGGCTATCGCCGCGTCCGTCCGCGGCAACTGAATTTCTTTGATCTCCCCACCGAGCGCTTGCAGTTCCTGGATCGCAGCCCGCACGGACTGTTCCACTTGAGGGTCCAACCCCTCCGCAAAGAACTCGACCGGCACACCGACCTTCAGCTTCTTGAGATCTTTCTTTTTGAGCGCCTTCAGATAGTCCGGCACCGGAACATCAGCCGAGGTCGAATCCAACGGATCGTGACCGGCAATGGCTCCAAGGAGGAAGGCGGAATCCGTCACATCTTTTGTAATCGGCCCGATTTGATCGAGCGAGGAGGCAAAGGCGATCAACCCGTACCGAGAGACCCGCCCATAGGTCGGCTTGAGCCCAACCACTCCACAAAACGCTGCAGGCTGACGGATCGACCCGCCGGTATCAGAACCCAACGCCGCGGCACATTCGTCGGCCGCCACAGCCGCGGCAGAGCCTCCGCTGGATCCACCCGGCACACACCGCAGATTCCATGGATTCCGGCTGGATCCAAAGCCGGAATTCTCGGTTGAGGAACCCATCGCGAACTCATCGAGGTTCGTCTTCCCGAGGAGTAGATACCCCTGCGCGCGCAGGTTGGCAATTACGGTTGCATCGTATGGCGGAACAAAGTTTCCGAGCATACGGGACGCGCAGGTCGTGAGTACGCCCTCGGTACAGATATTGTCTTTGATCGCCAGTGGCATGCCCGTCATCGGCGACGTCTTACGCCACCCTTTCAAGGAGGCATCGAGCGCGCCGGCTTGTGCAACCGCCGTGTCTTTGGCCTGCGTGATGTAGGCCTTCACCTTGGACTCCACCTGGGCGATCCGCAATCCATAGGCACGAACGATCTCTGTGGCCGTCACTTCGCCGGCAGTGAACTTTTTATGGAGTTCGTAGAGCGAGAGTTTATGAATCGACATCAGTGTTTCGTGTTCCCGGCAACAATCCGGTTCTTCTCGTTGACTTGGATGATCTTGGGAGCATGCCGTTTGATTTCCTCTTCTGAGTAATACTCGTAACAGAAGATGATGATCTGATCGCGAACCGCGCCTTTCCGCGCTGTCGGCCCATTGAGGATGATCTCACCCGCACCGCGTTTGCCCGCCATCGCATAGGTCATGAAGCGCTCGCCATTATTCAGATTGGAACAGACGATCGCCTCATAGGGCAAAATCCCCGCTGCTTCCATCAGATCCTCATCGATCGTAAGACTGCCCTCGTAGTCGAGGCAGGACTCCGTCACCGTGGCCCGATGAATTTTCGACCGCAACATTTGCCTGAACATTCGGACCTCATTACTTAAAGGGGTTGTCGGTCTTCAATAATTTTCGGAACCACAAAGAACCCGTCGGCCGACTCCGGCGCATTGGCCACCGCACGATCGACGGACAGGCTCGGCCGCGCGGCATCGGGACGAAACACATTGACTTGCCCCAGCACCGTCGCCGTCGGTTCAACTCCTCTGGTGTCGTACTGCTTCAACGTCTCCACATGCGTGAGGATCTGGCTCAGCTGTTTCGCAAACGCCGCCTTTTCGATATCCGTCAACTCCAGCCGCGCTAACTTCGCGACCTTCTCAACTTCCTGCTTCGTTATTTCCATAATTAATATAGATCTCTCTCCCAGGATGTCTAACATGGTCTCGCAACAAGGTCGCACGAACACGAGGCCCGAGAACGACGTGCTCAAGAGATACGGTTCTTACCTACTGTCACTCGAAGTCATTGATATTGCGCGCACACTCCATTCTCGAGAAACAACGTGTTGACCTATACCGATTCGTCGACCTCATCCATGGTGAAAGTCACGTTTTTCCGTCACATAGTTAGGGTCACAATATCACGGAACCTATAGAAATTCCAGGGAAATTCGAGCGGAGATCCAGACTGAATCCAACGACGAGCAGGAGGACCTCTCCGGCCAGCGCTTCGAATTCTCTTCGTGAGGGGCAACATTACTTAAGGGCCACGGTGCGGGCCCTTGCTGAGCGAGAGACACGATGACAGGACCGTAGCGCACAAGCCCCAGATCACACAACTTTCTTCCTCGGAGTCCACCACGGGGAACTGGCCCCTCGCATGTTGAAATGCTCTAACAGGAATGTCTGATTTATCAACCTGTTCCCCTCATGTGCCTCACTGATCGTGCGAGCGAGAACCACACTTTATTTTTCGCTTCAACACTTTTTACTCACGGGTGACACTTCTGCGAGACGGGAGGTAACGGTTTATAGAAAACATTTCTAAGTTGTGCAATACGAACGAATCAGTTAAGTTTTTCTCAAACAGGCCGCGTATCCCCCAGCCCTAGACCGGCCATAACTCATCGCCGCCGTTTCCCAACAATAGGACCGGCGCACCATCCAGGGTGTTTTCATGCTGATCGAGGCCAGACAGTGAAGCGGATTGATCTGATCGCAGGGGCGCGGCCCAATTTCATGAAGATTGCGCCGATCATCGACGCTCTAAACGCTGCTGAGACGCGCGGCGGTTCATTGCGTTTTCGTCTGATCCATACGGGCCAACATTACGACCGCGCCATGTCTAGTAGCTTCTTCGAAGAGCTCGGCATCCCGGATCCGGATATAAATCTGGAAGTAGGCTCCGGCACCCAGGCTGAACAGACCGCCGCCATCATGGTGGCGTATGAAAAAGTCCTGCTGAAAGAGAAGAGCGACCTCTGCCTGGTCGTAGGAGACGTGACCTCGACCATGGCCTGCTCCATCGCTGCCCGCAAGTTGGGAGTGCCGGTGGCGCATGTGGAGGGCGGCATACGCTCGGGCGACTGGACCATGCCAGAGGAAATCAATCGGGTGGTGACCGACTCCATCACGAACTGGTTTTTCACCACTAGCGAAACCGCCAACGAGAATCTGCGCCGCGCAGGGATTACGGACGATCGCATCTTCTTCGTCGGCAACACCATGATCGACACTCTGCTCAAGCAGCTCCCGCGCTTGTGTCCACCGGCATGTTGGGAATTGCTGAAGCTTGAGCCAAACAACTACTTTGTGGTCACGCTGCATCGCCCGGCAAATGTCGACGGGGAGCAGCAGTTGCTACGGCTGCTCCATGCCATAGCCGAAGGTACGCGCGGGTTGCCTGTGGTATTTCCGGTTCACCCTCGTACCGCCAAGAATCTGCGCGACCTTGACAGCAAGACCCCGCAACTGAATTATGTCGATCCGCTGGGCTACTTAGAGTTCAACTATCTCGTGAAACATGCTCGTGGCGTGATTACCGATTCTGGCGGCATCACAGAAGAGACCACCGTGCTGGGCGTGCCCTGTCTAACCCTACGTGATAACACTGAACGTCCCGAGACCGTCACGATTGGGACGAACGAACTGGTTGGAACCGATCCGGCCAAATTGCCGCCGGCGCTGGCGCGATTGATGGCGGGACAGTGGAAAACCGGTTCCATCCCTCCGAAATGGGACGGCAATGCGGCAGAGCGGATCGTCGAGAATCTCGAACGATTGCTGCTAAGCAAGTAACGAAAATCCTAAAACATCATAAGTACGGGCGCGCGAAAGTCATACCCGATCATCCTGCTGTTCTGCTTTCACGCCCGTCACACATTTATCTCGGGGTCCTCCACAGGGAACGAGCCCCCCTCTTGAGTCGCGCCACCAGCAAAGCCTGATACATCAGGCCGTTCCCCTCATCTGTGTCACTGATAGTACCGGCGAAGGCGACACTTTATTTTCGTTTGACCCGAGACAAACCAGACAAACTGTCCATGGCTACTCGACCGTGACACTTTTGGCCAAATTCCGTGGCTGATCCACATCCGCCCCCCGCAGCACTGCAATATGATACGCCAAAAGCTGCAGTGGAATCGTAAACAAAATCGGTGACAGCAAGGGATGTGTGTCAGGAATCGTGAACACCGCATCTGCGATCTTCCCCAATTCCCGCTCGCCTTCCGCGACGAACGCGATGACAGGCGCGCGCCGGGCTTTCACTTCCATCAGATTGCTCACGGTCTTTTCGTACAACCGGTCCTTCGGTGCCAAGACGACCACCGGCATGTCCTTATCGATAAGCGCAATCGGGCCGTGTTTCATCTCTCCCGCGGCGTAGCCTTCCGCATGAATATAGGAAACTTCTTTCAGCTTCAATGCTCCTTCAAGCGCGATCGGATAGTTGATGCCGCGACCGAGGAACAAGAAGTTCCGCTTCTTGTAATACCGCTTGGCAATCGCGACAATCTCCGCTTCGCGATTGAGCACCCGCTCGACCAACACAGGAAGCCGGACGAGGCGATCGAGCCAGGCCTTGCCGTCCGCAACGGACAAGGCTCCCCGCACACGGCCCAAATGCAGTGCCAGCAGGTAGAGCGCCGTGAGCTGCGCGGTGAAGGCTTTGGTCGAGGCGACGCCGATTTCAGGCCCGCAATGCGTATAGAGGACGCCGTCTGATTCGCGGGCCAGGGTACTGCCCACTACGTTCACGATCGAGACGACACGCGCCCCTTTTCCCTTGGCTTCACGCGCGGCGGCCAGCGTGTCCGCCGTCTCCCCGGACTGCGAGATCGTGATAAAGAGATCGTCTTTACCGACCAGCGGATCGCGGTAGCGGAATTCGCTGCCGATATCGACCTGCACCGGCGTACGGACCATCTCCTCCAACAGATACTTCCCCACCAGCCCCGCGTGCCACGAGGTACCACAGGCCACGATCCAGATCCGTCCGACGGCGGCAAACTCTTTCGGCGTCAATCCGATGTCCGGCAGATCCGCCTCGCCGGTATCGTAGGAGTAACGCCCGCGCATCGTGTCGAGTATCGTCTGCGGCTGTTCGTGAATCTCCTTCAACATGAAGTGCGGGAATCCGCTCTTTTCCGCCGCGGAGGCATCCCAGGAGATTTTCGTCAATTTCCGTTTAACAGGATGTCCCTCGATATCGGTGAAATGGATGTCAGTGGCGGTCATGACCGCCACATCGCCCTCTTCGAGGTAGGTCACGTCACGGGTATGGGCGAGCATGGCCATGACATCGGACGCGACGAAGGTCGCCTTGGCGGTCTTACCCACGACCAGCGGGCATCCAGAGCGCGCCGCAATCATCGTCCCCGGTTCCCGCTCCGAAATGACGGCGAGAGCATAACTCCCTCGCACATCCTTGGTGGCGGCTCGTACCGCCTCGGCCAGCTTCATGCCCTGCTGGAGATATTTATCGATCAGATGCGCCATGACTTCCGTGTCCGTCTCCGAATGAAATTTGTAGCCCTCTTTCTCCAATTGCTGTTTCAACGGCTGATAGTTTTCGATGATGCCGTTGTGCACGAGCACGCAGCCTTTCGAGCGGTGAGGGTGGGCATTTTGCTCCGAGGGCTTCCCGTGCGTCGCCCATCGGGTGTGACCGATCCCTACGGTGCCGTTGAGTTCTTTTTCCTTGAGCGACTTTTGAAGATTGGCGAGTTTGCCGACACTGCGCCGGACTTCAATCTTTTCGCCCTGCAGCACCGCGACGCCGGCTGAGTCATAGCCTCGATACTCCAGCTTGGCGAGACCGCTGATCAGAATCGGCACCGCTTCCTGATCGCCCACGTATCCGACAATTCCACACATGCGAGTTGTCTACCTCCGCTTTTTCGACTGGCTCTTTGCAGGCCTCTTCGTCGGCGTTGACGACGGCTCATAGCTGACATCAGCTTGTGTCGCCAAGGCCCGCCGACGCGCGGCCCACCCTGCACGATTCACTTGGGGTGCCCGCCCAATCGCCAAGGCATCCGCCGGCACATCCTCCGTGACCGTGGTGCCGGCTGCGATGATGGCTCCCGCCCCCACCGTCACCGGTGCGATCAACTGCGTATCACTGCCGAGAAAAACACCATCCCCGATGACCGTCTGAAACTTCCGCACACCGTCGTAGTTACAGGTGATGGTGCCGGCACCGATGTTGACCCCTTTCCCAATCTTTGCGTCCCCCAGGTAACTCAGATGGTTCGCCTTTGATCCTTCGCCCAGGTCGGTTTTTTTCATCTCGACAAAGTTCCCGACCTTGGCCTTCTTCCGCACCACCACACCGGGACGCAGATGGACAAACGGGCCCAGGTGCGCGTCGTCTTCGATGTGAGAATCGGCAAACAGGCAGTGATCGAGGATCTCAACACGATTACCGACGGTGCAATTCGTCAGTCTGGTATTGGAATGCAGCACACAATCTTCCCCGATGACCGTTGTCCCTTCGATCGTCACGTTGGGATACAGCACCGTGTCTTTCCCGATCATGACCGCCGCGTCAATCCAGGTTGATGCCGGATCGATCATCGTCACCCCGGCATCCAACCATCGGTCCCGAATCTGCTGCCGCACCACCTGCTCGGCTTCGGCGAGCTGTCGGCGCGTATTCACTCCAAGCCCTTCGTCGGGATTATCGAGGATTACAGCTGCCACATGACGTCCCTGATCCGCCGCGAGATGGATGATATCCGTCAAATAATATTCACCTTGGGCATTGCTGGGATCGAGTTTTTCCAAGGCGCTGAAGAGAAATTCCCCGTCGACCACATAGGTGCCCACGTTGATTTCACGGATCGCGTGCTCCTCTGCATTGGCGTCACGATCCTCGACGATACGAGAAACACCCCGCTCAGCTGAGTGCGCACGCACGACCCGCCCGTATCCGCTTGCGTTTTCGAGCACAGCGGTCAGAATGGTCACGGTCGCGCCTTCCGCCTTGTGGACACGAAGGAGTTCGCGCACCGTCGCTTTCCTGGAGTAGCGGCGTATCGCCGTTCAGAATCAGATAACTGGATGGAGCGCCCCGCTCGCCCACCGCAAACACCGGGCGGCTCTGCAAGACTGCGTGGCCTGTGCCCAATTGCTCCCGTTGTTCGACAATCGCCACGGGAGAGCCGCCGTTCTTTCCTGACGTCGCGCGGTCGATCACCCGGCGAACCAGATCAGCCTGATGCCCCACCACGACCGCCACACGATCCCCGGCAACGCGCAATCCAAGCCCAATCGAATAGAGCACCATCGCCTGGCCGGCCACCGGATGCAACACCTTCACTTGCTTTGAGCGCATGCGCTTCCCAAGTCCGGCAGCCATCACGACCACCGCAAGGCCGGGGATCTTCCCCTGCTGGCCGGGGCTAACCGGCTTCTTGACCGTCGAGGCTTCAGTGGCCCGTGAACGACTCATCCGATCGGCACTCCCGCTTCAGGCTGTTTGACCGTCCCCCGCTTCGTCGCGGCAGTCACGGCCGATGCCAGAGACGCGGACGGTGCGCAGAGCCCGCCCGAGACGATAAGCTTCATCGCTTCTTCTACGCTCATATCGACGGACGTGACTTCATGCTCCGGCACCAACAGAAAATAGCCCGACGTCGGATTCGGTGACGTCGGCACGTACACATGGATCAGCGGTTCCTGCGCAAGATCCTGCATCTTCCCTTTGGTCACACCCGTCACGAAGGCAAAACAATAGTGGCCATTTTTGGGAAATTGAATCAGCACGACGCGGTTGTATGACGGATGATCGGAGAACGACAAGATATCCATCATGGATTTCAACGTCGAGTAGATCCCCCGCACGAGCGGCACACGATTCAACCATTCCTCCCACCACTTGACGATTTGCCGGCCCATAAAATTGGTGGCAAACAACCCGGCCACAAATACCAAGACGATCAACGCCAGAATCCCCAACCCCGGCACATAATGACTCGGCACCAACTGGACCAGGAGATCCCCCAAAATCCCGTCAACGGCCACGAACAGGGTCTTCAAAATGAGGACGGTTCCCCAAATCGGGATAATCACGAGCAGGCCTGTCAGAAAGTAGCGTTTTAGCGAGGTTTTCAGCATAAATATGATCCGCCGGACATAGACGACCATCATACAGAGAATTACCAGGGCCTCGCAAGCCTTTTCTTGCTATTTTCAACAACTTGGAATACCATCCCGCCCGTTTTCTTCACCGGCGATGGTGCCTGAACGATGGGGACGAAGCAGCAGCAGACTCGCGGCCTATTCATTACCCTGGAGGGGGGCGAAGGCAGTGGGAAAAGTACACACATTCGCCACCTCGCGGAGGTGCTGACTCAGGCAGGGCACCGCGTACTCCAAACCAGAGAACCGGGTGGCACTGCCACCGCAGAAGCGATCCGTCACATCCTCCTCACGGCGTCGTCACAGGAACCAGTCACCCCTCAGGCCGAAGCCCTGCTGATCCTCGCTGCGAGATCTCAGCACGTCGCGCATCTCATCAGGCCGGCACTGCGACGTGGCACCGTGGTGCTATGCGACCGGTTTTCCGATTCCACGTTGGCCTATCAAGGATTCGCGCGCGGACTTGATCTTCAGTGGCTGCGGGCGGCCAACGAAGTCGCAACCGGCGGGCTGACACCAGATCTCACCATCGTACTCGACCTCCCAATTTCAGTTGGCTTGGCCAGGCGGCGAGCCGATCACGGACAACAGAATCGACTGGACCGTGAAACAGAACGTTTTCATCGAAAGGTGCGCCGGGGATTTCTGGCACTCGCCGCCGAAGAACCTGGCCGTATGACGATCGTAAATTCGAATCGACCAGCGCAAAAAGTTCGGGACGAACTCACTGAGATCGTGCTAGGTTGGATGGCTCGACCGCGCCCTCCACGCCGCCGGAGTTAGCATGCCCTTTCGCGACTGTATCGGCCATCAACAATCTATCGCCCTCTTACAAGCCGCCGTCACCCATGAGCGCCTGGCTCACGCCTATCTGTTTCACGGCGAGGACGCGATTGGGAAACGATTCACGGCCATTCGCCTCGCGCAAGCACTCAACTGCGAACAGCCTCCCGAGGCGGAAGGTCTCGACAGTTGTGGCGTCTGCCGGTCCTGCCAACAGATCGAGGCCCGCACGCATCCGGACTTTTTCGTCATCGAGCCGGATCAAGAACAGGCCACCCAGCAAATCAAGATTGAGCAGGTCCGCGAAATCGAGCACCAGATCATGTACCGCCCGCTCATCGGTGAGAGAAAAATCTGTCTGATCAACGACGCCGACCGCATGACGATCGGCGCGGCCAACGCGCTATTAAAAACGCTGGAAGAGCCACCCGCACATAGCCTCTTCCTCGTAATCTCAAGTCGCCCCGCTGCCCTCCCGGCGACCATCCGGTCACGCTGCCAGGCCCTTCGCTTTACGACGCCGGCTCGCACACAGGTGGAAGCCGCGCTCATCCTGCAACGCGAAATCCCACCCGCAGACGCGCGATTCCTCGCCATCATCAGCGAAGGCCGTATCGGGGAAGCCCTCACCGCCGAGGTGAAAGACACTCGCGCGCGGCAACAGGAACTCGTGGACTTGGTCCGTCCCCAATCCTTGCAATCGATCGGATCCCTCCTGTCCTCGGCCGAAGCGATTGCGAAGGCCGACCGAGCACAGGACATGCTCGCCTGGCTGGCCCGCTGGATCCGCGACCTCGTCTTGATTCAGGTCGGAGGAGATCGTGACCAGTTGCTCTACCTCGACGATCTCACGACGCTCGAAGCCTACGCGCAACAGGCCAACACCGATTCGCTGTTGGACTTGCTCCGTGAGATTGAGATGACCGAACAGCGCGCCACGCGGCACCTCAATCTCCACATGGCGCTGGAAATGATCTTGCTCCGCCTGCGCGACGCGGTGGCCGCGTCGTCCGTCCCGCTGCCAGCCTAGCTTTCGCCGTTTATTACCTGGTATCTTTTGTCACGCCACATGAGTCATCCCAACAGCTTCTACATCACGACGCCGATCTATTACGTGAACGACGTGCCGCATATCGGACACGCCTATACCACCGTGGCTGCCGACGTCCTTGCTCGCTACTGGCGCCTGCGAGGACGCGACGTCTTCTTTCTCACCGGGCTCGATGAGCATGGACAAAAAGTTCAGCAGGCCGCGGCCAAAGCCGGCATCGACCCGCAAGCCCATTGCGACAAGCTTGCACCCCAGTTTCAGGAACTCTGGAAACGGCTGAACATCTCGAACGATGCCTTCATCAGGACGACGGATGCACCACACAAATCAGTGGTTCAACGATACCTTCAAGAACTTTATGACAACCAACTGATTTACAAGGCTGATTACACTGGGTGGTACTGCACATTTGATGAACGGTTTTGGACGGAGAAAGACGTCACCGAATGGCCTCTGTCCCGACTGCAAACGCCCGGTCGAACAGCTCAGCGAGCACAACTATTTCTTCAAGATGGGCCAGTATCAGGATCGCCTGATCGAGCACATCAAGCAGCATCCCGAACTTCATCCGCCCTGAGTCGCGCCGCAATGAAGTCCTGGGATTCTTGACCACGCAGACAGCTCGGAGACCTGTCAATTTCCCGACCCAAATCAAGACTCTCCTGGGGCATCGAGTTGCCGTTCGACAAAGACTACGTCACGTATGTCTGGTTCGACGCCTTGGTCAATTATGTCTCGGCATTGGAATATCTTCCCCCGGCCCCGTCGCAGAATCGATACTGGCCTGCCTCGGTTCATCTGGTCGGCAAAGACATCCTCACCACCCACGCAGTCTATTGGTCCACGATGTTAATGGCGCTGAACCTCCCCCTACCGGAGACGATCTTTGCCCACGGCTGGTGGACCGTCGACGGTGAGAAGATGTCGAAGAGTCGCGGAAACGTCGTCGATCCGAACAAGATGGTCGATGAATTCGGTGCCGACGCCTTCCGCTATTTCCTCTTGAGAGAAGTGCCGTTTGGACAAGACGGAGACTTCTCACAAGCCGCAATGGTCACTCGGATCAACAGCGACCTTGCCAACGGGCTCGGAAATCTCTTGAGCCGAACGCTCACGATGGTCGAACGCTTTTCCGGAGGAAGCGTTCCGGATCGAGGCACACTGGAGCTTGAAAGAATCGAAGAATCGATAAAGGGGGAAACAGAGGTCCTTACGTTAACCTCCGATGATCTACTTTCCCATTTCAGGTTCAAAGACAACTTAGAATCTCTAGCCTGGATCATCTCGCTCTGTGACGAATTCATCGATGAATCAAAGCCCTGGCATCTCGCCAAGAATCCTGATAACCAAACCTACGACTCAAGACTGTCCTGAACACCGTCGCGAAAACGCTGCGCGTTGTGTCAGTCCTCACTGTTTCCCTACATGCCCAGACTGCGGTGCAACTAGTCCGGCAACTTGGCCTCTCATTCGACTTTTCTAAGCCGGTACCATGCAAACAGCCTATGAATGGGATACACCGCTTGCTGAGGTAAAGATCGACAAAGGACACAGTCTGTTCCCACGCATCGAATCAAAACCACAAGGAGCCAAAACCGTGAGTGACGCAACGACTCCGCCGCAACCAACGACAGCGATACCAACGCCAACAACTGCCGCGCCACAGACCCCAATCCCTGCGACACCAACACCGGCGTCGCCAGCGCAGATCACCATCGACGAGTTCATGAAGATTCAGCTCAAGACCGCGAAGGTCCTCACCGCCGAACGTGTCCCAAAGTCGGAGAAGTTGCTCAAGCTGCAAGTCAGTCTTGGAGAGGGGACGGAGCAACGTCAGATCGTCGCCGGCATCGGCAAGAAATACACACCGGATGACTTGATCGGCAAAACGATCATCATTGTCGCCAACCTCAAGCCCGCGAAGCTCATGGGCATCGAATCGCAAGGCATGGTCCTGGCCGCAGGGGACAGCGAAGTCCGCGGCCTTGCCACCATCCTCGAAGAAGTTGACCCTGGCACCAAGGTGAAATGAACCTAGGGGTTGCCACAGCCCGGCTGCTGCTTCTCTGTGGTGCTGCGCTGACGCCCTTCCCCTGCCTCGCGATCCCTGCTGAAGGCGACCCCCCGCCCGATCTTGGGCTGAACGATCCAAGACCGACCACCATCCTAGTCCGCGTCGTGGGCCACGGCGCGATGGTTCTCGGTCGGGAGGTCGGAAGCGCCCGCGTCACGATCACCGACGTGGCCACCAAACAAATCCTTGCCACCGGCATTCAGCAAGGCGAAGCCGGCGACCAGAACCAAATCATGCGGACCCCGCGCCTCATGGAGGAGCCGCACTATAGCTCCAGTCCGGCCGCAGCCTTTACCGCGACATTCAACTTGCTCCATCCCACGCTGGTCGAAGTGACCGCCGAAGGCCCACTCGCCTACCCCGCGTCGTCGCAGCGCGCCTCGACGACGGTGTGGCTCGTTCCCGGACAGGACACGACCAACGACGGGATTGTCCTTCATCTCTACGGATACATCGTCCAGATCGAACATCCAAAATCCGGTGAACCGTTGATCGCAAAAGACGATGTGATCCTGCGTGCATCAGTCCGAACATTGTCCGGAGCGCTGGTTCGTCCGCACGGGGACTGGGATTCCCGGAAGATCCACATCTACGGCGAGCTGATGATTGGAGAGCGAGTTCTCGAACGACTTCAGTTGTTTTACAGCAGCGACCGAGCGCGCTTCGAAGCACCGTTCTTCGTTCCCCTCCCGAAAGATGCGCCGGACGGAATCACCCTCCGGTCGTGGCGGCCGACCCCTCCAGCGGAAACTTTGGTGTGGGGAAGGCGAAATATCCCGTGCTCAGCGAACGATTGCCATCCAAAAAACCATGATGATCGGTCAGGAGAAGAAGGCGATGAACCTATGGGCAATGCTCTCCGTCACCCTGCTCTGCTGGAGTGTCTTCTCAGACCCAGCATCAGCGCAAGACCAGCATCAACACCGCCGGCCGAACGACATCGCACAGTATCTTGAGCACCTCGACAGTCAGGAACGGGATCGGAGCCAGAAGCCGGCCGAGGTGGTTGAGGCACTCGCTCTGAAACCGGGTCTGACCGTGGCCGATCTCGGATCAGGCTCCGGCTACTTCACTCGGCGATTCATCGAGGCGGTGACAGAGACAGGCAAAGTCTATGCGGTCGATGTGGAACCGGAGATGTTGAAGTATACGGAAGAGAGCATCGTCCACATGCATCGGCCCTACACGGCTGAATTCATCCTGGCCCGGCCTGACAACCCGAAACTTCCCTATGAGTCAATCGATCTCCTCTTCGTCTGCAACACCTATCATCACCTGGAAGAACGATCGAAATACTTCTCCGACACCAAGTCTGCGCTGAAACCAGGCGGCCGCGTCGCCATCATCGACTTCTACCATGATGAACGATCGGGCGAACTCGGGTTCCCGAAACAGCATCTGGTCCCTCGGGAGACCGTGATTGCAGAATTGACCGAAGCCGGCTACCGGCTCGTTCGAGAACACACCTTCCTGCCGCGCCAGTACTTCCTGGAGTTCGTACCGATCGCTGCACCGTAACGGACTCTCAGCGTTCAGTGCTCAGTCCCGTGGAGTGTGCTGATGACTGCTTCCTAGACGCTCCTCACGCCCCATCTCCCCTGAAGGCTTGCTGTGATGCGTGGACCGTGCGAAACTATCAATGATGTCTACCCTTACCTCGTACGAACATCTCCGCTCCCGGCTGTCTCTCGCCCTCGTACTGAACGCGGCGATCATCGTCGCTGAGTTCATAGGCGGATGGATCCTCAATAGCATCGGGCTCATGAGCGATGCGGGCCATAACCTCGTCGACCAAGGCTCGCTTTTTCTTGCCCTCTATGCCCATCTACTCACGGCCAGGCCTGCCACAGAAGCCAGAACATTTGGGTATCACCGGGCCGGCATCATCGCGGCTTTCTTGAATTCGTTCGTCCTGTTGCTCACGGCCCTCGGCATCACAATCGTTGGACTCAAACGGCTACTGGAGCCCATACCCGTGGACGGCGCCTGGGTCATGGCGATCGCCGCCCTGAGTTTCGCAGCCAATCTGAGTATCGCACTCCTGTTGCAGCACGGAGCCAAGGATGACCTCAATATCCGCAGCGCCTTTTGGCACATGCTGGGTGATGCCTGGGTGTCGCTGGGCGTCGTGATCAGCGGCGGGGCCATACTCTTCACCGGATGGACCATTCTCGATCCGCTGGTCAGCTTGCTGGTCGTCGTGGCAATTGCAAAAGGGGCCTGGCCGCTGTTCAAGGAATCGCTGGAGGTCTTGCTGGAATCGACGCCACCAAGTATTAGCGCCACGCACGTGGCAGCCACGATCGAAGCCATTCCCGGCGTCAAGAACGTCCACGACCTCCATATCTGGGCCGTGGAGCCTCGGTTGATTATGATGACTTGTCATATACTGGTCGATGGAGATGATTCGGCAATGACCAATGACCTGCTGCATGCCATCCGCGCCAAAGTCAGTGCCGATTTCGGCATCAAACATATGACGATTCAGATGGGAACCGACTGTTGCCACCCGGACGAGATCCACTGCGATCTGACCACGTTGACAAAGCAGCACCGCGATGATGGGCTCTTGCATGTGCACCACTGATCTATCCGGTATCGCGCAGACACCTGCTCGTACTTTCTATACCTCACACGTGAGCCAATGACCACGACCCCAATCCCCTTTTATGTCCTCTGCGGCTCCCTCGGCGCGGGAAAAACCACGCTCCTGATGCGGCTGCTTGAACATTGGAAGAGCCAGGGCAAACGGGCCGGCGTGTTGATGAACGAAGCCGGGGAGGTGAGCATCGACGGCCCGCGCGCCGGCACCGTCGCAGAGCAAGTAATGAACCTGGCCGGCGGCTGCGTCTGCTGCGACACGAAGGAGGACCTGTCATGGGGAATCGCCCAACTGGTGCGGGACTATGAGTCGGATGTCATCATCCTGGAATGCTCCGGCATGGCCGATCCAGTCGAAGTCATCGACGGCGTCACGGATCTCTACACCGCGCGGCTCGCACGCTTGGAGAAAGTCATCGCCTTGCTCCATCCGATCCCAACAGACAAGGAGAGTATGGGGGGATTCGTCACCGGGCAGGCGATTCGCTGCGCCGATGAGTTGATTCTCAACAAGAAAGATCTCTATGTCGCCGGCCATTGGGAGCGATTCAAAGCGACGATTGTCGAGCAGAATCCCTCCGCCCGGGTCTGGGAAACCAGCCATGCCCGGGTCGATCCCTCATCGCTACTCGAACCAATTACCCGCATTTCTCCAGCGCCAATGGTGAATGTGGAGTTCGGCGTGCCGCGATCATCCGCGACGAGCACACGGGCCTCGTATCATCCAATGGCCACGACGGTCCGGCTACCAGGCCCGTTGAACTTTGAACGATTCCTGCGCTGGATGAAGACTCTGCCCCCCGAGCTTGAACGGGCGAAAGGCTTCTTCCGATTTGCCAAGGGACCGGAACTTCAAGAATTTCAATACGCCCCACCGGGCAACGCAACCATTACGCCTATCACGTTGCTCGATGAGCCGAGCCACGCGATCGTGTTGATTGGACGAGGCTACGACCAGGAGCGTTGCCAATCAGAACTATTATGCTGTCTTGAAAGCTACGAGAGCACAGAGGGGCTAGGCAGCAGGGCTGGCCATTGAAGAGCGAACACGAGAGTAGCGCAGGAGCAACCAGGCAGCACCGGCTCCGAACAATCCGCCGATCACCCAGCCTCCCAGCACGTCCGTGAAGTAGTGGGCCCCGATATACACACGCGACAGACCGATCAGTCCGACCAGTGGCCAACTCACCCAGCCTGAACGGGGATAGAGGACCTGCAAGAACGCAGCGGCGACCGCGGTATTGATCGCGTGGTTTGAGGGGAAGCTGAACACTTTTCCGCAAGCGGCTTCCACCTGATGAATATCCAGCAGCGACATACAGGGACGAGGCCGCGCGATCAGATCCTTCAATCGTGCGCCAAGAAAATCGGCAATCCCAATCGTCGCAGCCAGGACTGGTGCCCCCAGAAGGGCTTCCCGCCAAGACAACCACAGCCAATAGCCGGTCAGCAAGATACCAGGAACCCACAGCAGGCTTGATTTGGAGAGATTGAGTGCCAATTCGTCTATCCAGGCCGATTGCCCGGCGAACCCGTTGATGGCGCGAAAGAGAGATTCGTCCCAACTCATGTAGCACCGACGGCAAGAGGCACGCGGCGAGGGGCAAGGGATACTGACTGCACAACCCGCTTTCCTCTCGCCACCTGCTTCATGTCCCTAGCCTTTCGCATTCATCTCGTGCGGAAATGAATGCGGACGGTGAGTTCGCCATCGACCGGATCATCGCCCTTCATCTGCGGATCGAAGGTCCATTTGTTCAATGCAGCCATGCCGGCGATGGTGAGTTCCCGATGCTTCGCCGGTTCGAGGACCACCACCGTCACCTTGGCTTCTTTGGTGACGAGCATTCTGGCTTTCATCCAATCATCGATCACCTTCCCGTCCAACGCGGGAGGGATCGTCGGCCAGGGGGTGGATTTCGGAACAGGCCCAAGCTGCTGGTCCCTGTTGAGCGGCAACCCGTGGACATGGACTTCAGGAAGCTCCACGACGTCCTCGTCGTGATCCGACTGATGCGTCGTGCGATCCCCCTCTACCGCGCTGGCCCAGGCCGGGAAGAGCCACATCATGACAGCAACGAAACACATTAGCCTGCGAAGGACATTCATTTTTAGCCAGTCGACGTCTTGCTCTCTACAGGATCAGCCATCAGCGATCAGTATGGGGAGTCAATCCACAAGATGACCGCCGCCGTTCGCGGCCACTAGAAGAACCACTGTGCCCGGAAGAAAAACGACCGTTGCATCCCACTGTGCGGGACCCCAAGCCCGATGCTGCCCTCACCCTGATTGTAAAAGTACTTGTAATTGAGCAAGTTGAGGGCATCAAACCCCACCAGAATCTTTTGCTTATCCCAAGGCAGATTGAACACGTGCGTAATTGATGCATTATACGTGGTCCATGACTGGTAGTGCGAGGAGTTGGTGAAGGCATCATCGCTCGCAGCGGTCCGGAGGCCTGAACCATAGAGCATCTGGCCCGACATGGTGGTCCGCTCTCGGAATCGATAAGCAGCCACAACCGAACTGGTCATCGTCTGCGAATGGTCGCAGAAGACGCCGCCCGCGGTATTGATGTCCGTGATCTCTTTCGTATCCAGCAAGTAGTTTCCCGACTGCAAGCCATTGCCTTTGCACTTGCCCCATGCCACGTTACCGCGGGCGCTCAAATCGTCGGTAATTTGCAGTTTCAGGGCACCGTCGATGCCCTCTTGATAGCCCCACTGAAAGGCAAAGAAGTTCAGCATTGGGGTCGTTCCAAACTGGCCCGCATCGGACTGGAAATGGCTCCGTTTATAATAGGCCGCCAGTTCCAGAGTGGCCCAGTTGTTGAGCGCGTGGTAACTGCCTACCTCGTAATAGTTGGAGCGTTCCGCTCGAGGCTTGAAGCCAGTCGGGTCCTCCGGCTGCGCCGTAGTGTCTTGGAGATTCAACTTCGTGAACCCGATCTGCTCGACGTTCGGCGGCGTAAACAGCCGGCCATAGTAGGCATGAAACACGTTCGACCGATTCAACTTATAGGTGACGCCGATGCGCGGGCTGACCTGTCCTTCATTGTAGAAGCTTTGAATCACGTCGCCCCGCAAGCCAAGATTCAAAGTCAAGAAATCATTCAGGCTCCATTGGTCTTGGACCCAAAATTCCTCGCGCACCTGCACATTGGTGTTGGCCCCGGTTTGGGAAATCACCGGTCCGACCGGCAACCCCGTGCCTGGGTCTAGTGCAAAGTCAAAGAACTGGGCCGTATTCTGCGCATTGGTGTACTGAAATTGGAAACCCGTTTTAAAGAGATGTTGTTTGTTAGGGGTCCACGTGTGATCGAGCCGCGTACCGAGTGAATAGGCCTTCCGCTTCTGATTCGCCGTCTGCTCGTCGGGCGTATACGCCAGCGTGTTGAACGGGTCAGTGGTGAAATTCGCGTAGGAATTCCGAAAATAGCCGGCGAGCTGGAAGAAATTTTCGGCGTTCACGTCATGGCGCCAGACCAGGTGGGTATATTGAGAATTCTCCTTCTGGTTCTGGTTCACCGCCTGAGAGGCCACTGGCGAGAATGTGGGGTCTTGCGCTTGAAGCAGCGGCAGCACATCTGGGTTTGTTTCTAGATTGTTAATCGTGGGGATCTGATACTTCGCGATCGAGTTCAGAAAAATCCAGCTGAAGCTGTTGCGGTTGTCATGCTGATAGTCACCTCGCAGATAGGTCTGGTTGCGCTCGGATTGATCATGGAACGGAGGCCGGTCGAGCGTAGGCGGCTCAATGCCACGAGCGGTGGTCGTATAGCTATTCAAGACATAGAAGCGAAACTTCTCGCCGATTGTGCCTCCATACTCGAACGACGGGGTCACTTCCTGATTCGCGCCACCGAATACTTGTAATGAACCAAAGCCCGGTTTCGTGCCGCTCTTGCTGGTTATATCAACCACAATCGCGGTCTTGTTCCCGTACTGGGCCTCCATGCCGCCGAGGATAATATCCGCGCGCTCCCACATACGGGGCGAAATCATGTCGGTGAAGGTCGAGCTGACCCCTTCTGGAATCGGCACACCGTCGATCCGGAACTGCTGATTCGCGTGGTCCTGGCGGATATGGGTTTCCCCCAAGGCCCCATACACAACACTCGGAACCGTCTGTAACACCTGAGCAACGGTGTTGTTATTGCCGAGAGGGAGGATTTCGACGTCCTTCCGGCTCAATTGATACGTCTCGCTTGAAGCCTTATATTGAATCGCCGGCAAGGGAGACACAATCTCCAGTGCAATTTCTTGCGTCACTGCAAGGGTGAGAGCCACCGGAGCCGCCCGCTCAGTACCGATCTTCACCACCACGAATTCGCTCTTGTAGGTATCCTGAACTGCGCTGACGGAATACGTGCCCTCTTGCGGGACTGTCATGGTGAATTCTCCGGCCTGGTTCGTGACCCCCTGCGTCACGACGTTGCCTTCCTGATCGCGCACCTGCACGATGGCTTGATCCACCCGGCGGAGATCCTGACTCTGAACCAGGCCGGTGATCGTGCGGGTTTCGTTGTCCGATGCAAAGGCAGCGTCGCCTGCGCCGGACACACATGAAATCACCACGGCAAGAATGCTTATGGGTCCAATCCACGGACCAACGCGAATAGTGCGTAACATCGGTTCCTCTGCAGCTCAATACGACATGAATGATGCGTGCGCTAGCTTTCCGTGGACAACGTCCACCGGCGCAGCAGCGCATATTGCAAGCAGTTCAGGTAGTTAGGAGCAGGGAGGTGCGCGGGAGGGACCGACGACCGAGAGATCGACGGAAAGCAGCACGGACTCAGACGGAAGCTCTTGATGCCGGACCAGTTCACAGACAGCTAATCTCGGGACAGCAAGATCAAGTGACCCGGCTGTATGATGCTGTACCCACTGGCAAAGGTCGGTATCGGAGTGCTCGTGACCATCGTGGTCAGCAGCAGCCAACTCGTGATGGACATCCTGCGCCACGGCAAACGGGGCAAGCCCAAGGAAGATACAGATCATCCCCAGAGCCACTCCCGCACGGAGCAGACCAATGAGGCGCTTGGGTTGTATCGGCAGCGTCATCATGATGTCAGGACGAGAACACCTATCTAATTTTGCAACCGGCACCAAAACTTCATCAACGTAAGCTGAGCCGTATTACTATGTCAACGGCTATGGACATTTCCCCAGCAATTCGTTAAATTTAAAGCTTTGCTGCAGACCAAATCTAATTCCCCTGCCCCCATGCGTGGCATTGGACACACTATGAATAGACCGATAGAAAATCAACACGTTATCGAAATCAAGGCGCTACCATCGCCGCGCGCCATCAAAACCAAGCTCCCGATTTCCGATCAGGCCGCTGCACTGGTTGTGGAGACCAGGGAAGCCATCCGGAACATCTTGCATGGTCAGGATATTGACCGGCTCCTCGTCATCGTTGGCCCCTGCTCCATTCATGACCCGGAAGGCGCCTATGAATACGCCGCTAAGCTGAAGCCCGTGGCCGACGTCCTGCGCGATCGACTCCTGATCGTCATGCGTACCTATTTTGAGAAACCCCGGACCACTGTCGGCTGGAAGGGGCTCATCAACGACCCCCACCTCGACGGCACGTGCGACATCGCAACCGGGATGGAACTCGCCAGAACCATACTGCTGAAGATCAACCAATCCGGCATGCCCTGCGCGACTGAATTGCTCGACCCCATCAGCCCGCAATACGTCGCCGACCTGATCAGCTGGACGGCCATCGGGGCCCGCACCACAGAAAGCCAGATACATCGGGAAATGGCCAGCGGCGTCTCGATGCCGGTCGGCTTCAAGAACGGAACAGAAGGCAGCCTGCAAGTCGCCGTCAATGCCATGACTGCCGCGCGATCCCCCCATCATTTCGTCGGCATCAACGCCGATGGACAGACGTCGATCATCAAGACCATGGGCAACCCTGATCGCCATATTGTGCTGCGCGGCGGCGGCGGAAAAACAAACTACGACGCTGAGCATGTGGCCAAAGCCGAAGAGGCTGTGGCCGGCGAAGGCATCGCCCGTCCCATCATGATCGACTGCTCACATGACAACTCCAGCAAAGATCATCGGCGCCAGGGTTTAGTCGCGCGTGAAGTCCTCCGCCAATTCCGCGACGGCCGTCAATCCATCATGGGACTAATGCTCGAAAGTAATCTTCACCCCGGCAAGCAGACCTGGAAACAAGGCATCGCCCTCGCCCACGGCGTCTCCATTACCGATGCCTGTCTCGGCTGGGAAGAAACCGAAGCTCTGCTCACTGAACTGGCCGACATGATCGTGACCAAACCAGCCTAGCCGGACCTCGGCCTTTAGCGCGATCGACTCCCCATCAAGAGACCACATGCTCTTCGACACCCATACCCATCTGGACGATGCCCGTTACAATGAGGATCGCGAGGCGATGATTGCCCGCGCCAGGGAAGCCGGTGTCGAAGCCTTCGTCACCATCGGATGCGATCTGGCCACTAGCCAGGCAGCGGTCGCGCTGGCGGAGCAACATCCCTCCGTCTATGCATCCATCGGCGTCCATCCACATGAAGTGAGGCATATTCTCGATAACTGGTACAACGAGTTCCGTCGTGTGGCACGGAACAAGAAGGTCGTTGCCTACGGCGAGATCGGCCTCGACTACCACTACAACCACTCATCGCCCAAAGAGCAGCGAGAGCGATTCCGCGAACAGATCCAGCTCGCACGCGAACTAAAACTTCCGGTGATCATTCATACGCGTGAAGCCCAAGACGATACGATGACGATTTTGAAAGAGGAGCGCGCGTCAGAAATCGGCGGGGTGTTTCACTGTTTTTCAGGGGATGCGTGGCTGGCGAAGGATGCGCTGGACTTAGGGTTCTATCTCTCGTTCTCCGGCATTCTCACGTTTCAGAGCGCGACGATGCTCCGAGACATCGCGAAGACCGCTCCGTTGGACCGTCTCCTGATCGAAACTGACTGCCCGTACCTCACGCCCATCCCTCATCGAGGCAGACGAAACGAACCGGCCTATGTGTCCTTCGTCGCGCAAAAACTGGCGGAGCTTCACACCGATACGCCAGGCATGTCGGTCGAGACTATCGGACGCATTACGACCGAGAACGCGAAACGCCTGTTCAAAATCGCTTGAGCTGTCGGCTGCGCTGCCGCTGCGCCTTGGGCAATTTCCTCGGATTCCCGCGCTTCTCCGGACCTCGCTTCGCTCGAAGATCCTCTCCCGTATCCAGTTCTTTGTGTATGGATACGCCAGTCAAGTTCGACGCCCCTTGCAGTTTCCCGGCAAACTCCTGGGCCTTCATTACAAAGGCTCCCTGTGCCCTGGCAAAGTCGATAATCTCACGATCGGAACTCACCACTGCGCAGTCGGACCCGAATTCGGCAGCCAGACGTTGAATCACTTGATCGGCCTTTTCTCCCCGTCGAGAAAAGATGACCTCAAGACCGAGCCGATGCTCCCGCCGTTCCGTGCCCCATCCCTGTTGCCACCCGTCGAAGACCACCGTAATCGCATGGGATTTTCGTTGACGATAGGCAGCCAGGTCGCGCAAGAAGGACTCGCGTGCCATTTCCGAATGCAAGCTCACCCCGCCACCGATTCGGCTCGTCTGAGCCAAGAGATTGTACCCATCGACGATCAGGTGGAGTGCCATGATCAGAAACCCTACCGCTCGCACTGCTCACTGTCAACGGCTCCGTCGATCGTTCGTATGGCCAATCCCCTTGACAACGGCTCGAACATCTGAGAGAAAACTCTATATCCCATCATACGCAGTGAATACCCATGCGATCAGCCCTGTGGCGCATCCTCACCATCGCCTTCCTGGTCGGACTCTCCGCCCTCCCGGGTCTTACCCTCAATCCGTTTCACCCAAGCCACGCCGTTGCGGCAACGGGTACAGACCGTCAGGAGCCCCCTGCCAAGCCAAAGCGGGCTCGCACATCCCAGGTACGGCTCGCACCACGGGCGCTCGGCCTGACAACGGTCCAGAACTTCCGGACGGCCAGCTCGCCGGGATTGACGAGGCTCGTACTCGATCTCAACGCGAAGGCCAGTCCCAGCAAGCATCCCCTCCTCCAGGCCGAGGGAGTAACCATCAAAATTCCCAACGCCACGTTGAGCCCCTCCGTCAGGACGAAACTTGCCGCTGGCAGGATTGCCAAACCGTTCATTATCACCCAATCCTCTGAGCGATCTGTTGAGGTTTCTCTCCCAACCGGTTTATTTCGCAGTTATAAGGTACTCACGTTGGCAAACCCTCCACGGCTTGTCATCGATGTCGTGCCGCCCAGGGAACCCCTAACGACTCCGGCGGTCGAACCACCGCCAGATCAGACACTTCTACTTCCCACTCCTTTACAGCCGGCTCAGCCACGGGCCAAATCATTTAAGACCATCGTGATCGATCCAGGGCACGGGGGGAAAGATCCTGGCGCACGGGGACAGCGTGGAACGGAGGAGAAAGACATTACGTTGAAGGTTGCGTTAAAACTGCGCGATCTCTTAAGCAAGCAGCCGGGAATCCGCGTCCTCATGACGCGTGAGCGGGACCAGTTCGTTGAGTTGGAAGACCGAGCAAAGTTTGCCAATGGGCAGGATGCGGATCTCTTCGTGTCGATCCATGTCAATTCGCACCCCCAACGCTCCGTCAAGGGGATTGAAATCTACCATTTCGGTGAGGCCAAGGATCAACGGGCACTCGAAGTCGCGGCCCGTGAAAATGGAACTCCCCTCAACAGCACCGGCGTAGGATGGGAATATCTCGTCGCCGATCTCCTGACGGCGAAGAAGATCGAAGAATCCCTCGAACTCGCATGGACCGCCAAGGAGGCCATGGTGACCAACCTGAACGGCCACTACGCCCTGGTGGACCATGGGGTGAAAACCGCACCATTCTATGTGCTCCGCTTCACCAGCATGCCCAGCATCCTGGCTGAAATTGCCTACATCTCAAACTCTGCTGAAGAAGACCTGCTCCGAACCGGCCTCTTCACGACGCGCGTGGCGGAAGCATTGGAAGAGGGCATCAAAACATTCCTCGCCTCTGCGAAACTCGCCACGCGATGACCTCTGCAACGTTCTATCCCCCACGTTGATGCCTACGGTCAAGCTAGTCTTGGAATACGAAGGGACCTGCTATGCCGGTTGGCAGCGCCAGCCCGATCACCCCACGATCCAAGAGGCCATCGAACGAGCCATCCATCAGGTCAGCCAGGCCAGGGTATCGGTCATCGGCGCAGGCCGTACGGATTCCGGTGTGCATGCGCTCGGACAAGTGGCCAGCTTTCGCACGGAGCGAGATTGGCCCGCGTCCAATTGGATGCGAGCGCTCAATGCTGTCCTGCCGAAAGATATTGCCGTTCGCTCCGCCGCCATCATGGACGACCGCTTTCATGCTCAACACGATGCACGAGGCAAGCTCTACACCTATCGAATCCTCCACCGTCCTGCCCGCCCCACTGTCGATCGCGCATTCGTCTGGCACATTTACAGGCCTCTGGATAAGGCTGCCATGCAACAGGCGGCAGCGACGCTGATCGGATCGCAAGACTTTTCCTCCTTCGAGGGAAGCCTCACAGACAACAGCAATCCCATCTGCCATCTACAACGACTCGCCGTTCTATGCCAGGGCGAGGAAATCCACATCGAGGCCTATGCCGACCGGTTTCTGAAGCATATGGTTCGCGCGATGGTTGGAACGGTGGTCGAAGTCGGGCTGGACAAACGGACTCCCGACAGTCTCACAGAGGTCCTGAGGGCTCGGGATCGGTCTGCAGCAGGTCAGACCGCCCCTCCTCATGGGCTCTGTCTCATGCGCGTGGACTACGACTAGCAGGGTGATGAAACAATCCACCAGCGGCAGAGGCCGTGGCGCGTGACGCAAGAGACGCTAGCGATGTGCGACGGGCGGGAAAGGCGGGATCGGCGAGAGCATGGTGTGATGCATGAGCCGAAGTATGCCACTCGGGATTCGAAGCTCCATAATCCTCGAACCCTCGCTCAGCAATCTCAAACCTATTGGTCGTCGTTTCCATCTATAACTCACAATAGTGCGCCAGTAACCTTATTAGTAGGGTACCTAAATTTATAGAGACACGCCCGAGGAGATTTGCTATGTTGGAGGCGTTTGTCTTTCACCCACTCTTATCAAAGGAGATGCATATGACGAAGACAGCCAGCATCGTGGTGGTATCCCTCTTTGTGTCTGGGCTGTGCATCGCGCCGTCTGCCATGGCCGCACCGGCTCAGCAAAACAAGATGAAGACGTGCAACGACGCAGCCACTGCCAAAGGATTGGGTGAAGGGAAGGGCGATGAGCGGAAGGCGTTTATGCAAGAATGCCTCTCCGCAAAGCCTGCGAAAAGTGGGAAGACGGCTCAGCAGGAGAAGATGACAGCATGCAACAAGGAGGCGGGCGACAAGAAACTGAAGGGCGACGAGCGGAAGAAATTTATGAGTACGTGCCTGTCTAACTAACTCGTTATCTCAACAGCCGACGAGGTCCGCCTGGACCGCGTCGGCTTTCCTCAGTACCACCATCTCACGAATAAGACGCGCATCCCCGCAGCGACTTGAGGAAACCTGGCAATAGTTCATTTCGGTGAAATTCATACTAGAACAGGCGGGAGGAGTCCTGATTCTCCAGCTTCTTGCGAAGGTCGATCAACTCCTGCTCGAGAGCCATCAGGCGGTCACTAATGGGGTCCGGCAGGTTGATGTGGTCCATGGTGGCATCGGGTAGCCGCTCGCCTTGAGTTTTAATCACTCGAGCCGGCACTCCAATGACGGTAGAATTGGCGGCGACATTCTTAAGCACAACTGAATTGGCGCCAATCTTCACGTTGTCGCCAATCGTAATCCCCCCGAGGATCTTGGCCCCTGCCCCGACCACGACATGATTCCCCACTGTCGGGTGCCGTTTACCCCGCTCCTTACCCGTTCCACCAAGCGTGACACCCTGAAACAGCGTGACATAGTTCCCGATCTCCGCCGTCTCGCCGATGACCACACCCATCCCATGGTCGATGAAAAATCCTGTGCCAATCTTCGCCGATGGATGGATTTCGATCCCCGTCAGCCAACGGGCAATCTGAGAGATGGCGCGTGGGAGGAACGGAACATGATGAATCTTGAACCAATGGGACACGCGGTAGGCCAGTAGAGCGTGGAAACCGGCATAGGTGAGCACGACTTCAAGCCAGCTGGTCGCCGCTGGATCTCGGTCGAACACGGCCCGGAGATCTTCTCTAATAGCTTTCAGCACCATCATGACCTCATCTTACGCTGTCGAAGGCCTTTCGATCAAACAGACTGCCTGGGCGGCGATCCCTTCCTCCCGACCGATCATGCCGATTCCCTCTCCGCTCTTCACCTTCACATTGACAAGGTCAGGATCAACACCGAGCACCTGCGCGAGCTGTTTCTGCATCGCCGCCAGGTGAGGACTGAGCCGGGGAGCCTGCGCAATAATGATGGTGTCCACGTTCACCAGCCGATATCCCTTCTGCCGCATCTTCCCGATCACATCTTCCAACAATTTGAGGCTCGAAATGTCTTTGAACCGCTGATCAGAGCTGGGATAGTGTCTTCCTAAATCTCCCTCCCCCATCGCGCCGAGCAGCGCATCGCAGAGGGCATGGACCAAGGCATCGGAATCGGAATGTCCTAACAAACCCTTGCTGTGCGGCACCTCGATCCCGCCGAGAATCAGTTTTCGTCCTGGTCCCAATGGATGAATATCGTACCCGCAACCCACCCGCATCGTCATAGGCTCTCCTCGTGATTCGCCACGCGTCATCTGTCAGCGGGCTTTGCGGGACTGACGCGAGGTGCGAGACTTGCCCGTCCCGCTTTTCGCGCACGTCTCACCTGTCCCGCTTCCTGTCATCCGCGACGCCAGAATGGCCTCGCCGATCACCATGTCTTCAGGTCTCGTCACTTTGATGTTCTCCCCGCTTCCCTCAACCACCGCCACCGAATACCCGAGCCATTCCACCAAGAAAGCGTCATCGGTGGCCCGCATTCCTTCGGCATGCGCTTTCCTGTGAGCGGTCTCGATCCAGTCCCGTCGAAAGGCCTGCGGAGTTTGGGCGAGCCACAAGGGCGTGCGATCGACCGTTCGCTCAATCATCCCATCCGACCGTACCTGCTTCACGGTATCCCGCATCGGAAGCGCGATAATCGCCGCCCCATACTTCCTCGCTGCGGCAACAACCTCGTCGATCATCCGTTGCGTCACAAACGGTCGTACGGCGTCGTGAATGAGCACAATGTCGGTGTCTGGGGGAACCTGAGCGAGCGCATGCCGCACCGAATCCTGGCGCTCTGCACCACCAGCCACCACCTTCGTCACTTTGGTGAATCGATACCGCGAGACGATCTCGGTCTCACAATATTCGATGTCCGCAGACGGAACGGCAAGAATGATCTGGTCGACCACTGGAGCGGCTTGCAAGATCCGCAAGGATTGGATGATGAGCGGCTCACCACCCAACGACAGAAATTGTTTGGGGACGGAGCCACCCATCCGAAGCCCGCGCCCGGCGGCGGGCACGAGTGCCACCACCTGAGGAGCCTGACGAGGGATCGGTTCGACGCGAGGCGAGCGAGCTGTAGTCATATGCAAGGCCGCGGGCCTTGAAAAGATTTGAGGCGTCTTCCCTGCAATACGTCGAAAATCTTCTCAGGCCGAGAACGAAGCAGCGGGCCGCGGATCGCTCGGCGCAACAGAATCGTAGCCCTCGTCAGGTTCCTAGCCACGCGCGACTTGCAACTCCTCTCGCTCAGTGTCCTCCTTGAGGCGAGTAAAAATCATCCGCCCTGCGGTGGTTTGCAACACGCTGGTCACGACAACATCCACATTTCGTCCGATAGAGCGCCGGGCATTATCAACGACGATCATCGTGCCGTCATCCAAGTAGGCCACGCCCTGTCCGGCTTCCTTCCCTTCCTTCAACACAAACACCCTGATCGATTCTCCCGGCAAGACTGCGGGACGGAGGGCATTGCAGAGTTCGTTGATGTTGAGGACACGCACCCCTTGCAGCTCGGCCACTTTATTTAGATTCAAATCATTGGTGATGATTTTGGCGTTCATCTTTTTTGCCAGCACCACCAACTTCGCATCGACTTCTTTCATATGCGGAAAATCCTCGTCAATAATCCGCACATCGACGCCGACCATCTTTTGAATCTTGTTCAGGATATCGAGCCCGCGCCGGCCTCGCGCCCGCTTCAGCGAGTCGGAGGAGTCGGCGATGTGCTGGAGTTCGTCCAGGATGAAATGCGGCACGAGGAAAGTACCCTCGAGAAATCCGGTCTCACAGAGGTCCGCGGCACGCCCATCGATAATCACGCTGGTATCCAGCACTTTAGGGCATACGGTCGAACCGGACAGTTCGAAAAATTTCTGCTCGGAACTGGGGAATTTCTCCTTCCCGAACCGCGCTCCGAGAACCAGCCCAAGATAGGGCAGCCCGAGGAGAAAGACCAGCCCACCGATATGAAACAGGAAGGTTTGGACATCGAAGATCTCACCGCCGACCCATTCGACCAGCCCGGTGAGCAGAAGCCCCACCGCCAGCCCGCCGGTTCCTCCCACAATAATGCCGAATGAAAGATTGCGTAAGGCATACTCCCCTGCGACGATCAGCCCCCCCGTCACGGCCCCGATACCGGCCCCAAACAGCATATACGACGCGTTGGCTGGTTCGGCCTTGAAGAACAAGGCCATCCCGGCCAACCCACTGAGAAGGACGAATATGGCTCGCGATACCATACCTTCACCTCCTCGCACATGATCTGCCTCTCGCGAGACAGGGTGGAACGGTCCTTAGGGCCGCAGCGTGAGATATATCGTTTGGCCCTTCCGTTTGATCAGCAAGAGGACCGCGTGATCCTTGGCAAGACCGGAAGCGGCTCGTTCATAGGACTTGAGCGAGCTCACAGCCTTGCGATTGACTTCGAGAATAATATCGCCTTCGCGCACACCCATTTCCTCCGCCGTGCTTCCTGACTTGACCCTGACCACTACTACGCCACGTTCGGTGGCCTTCAACCCATACCGAGTAGTCAGTTCCTCATTTAACTCGCGGACATCAAGATCCGAGAGGACCCCCGTCGGCACCGCTGACTCCCTGCTCTCTTCTGCGCTAGGCTGTCCTAACGATTTCGGTTGTTCCGCAATCGAGACCTCAAGCGTCTTGGGCTTCTTTTCTCGAATCAACTTGACCGAGACCTTCTTCCCGATCGGAGTCTGCGCAACTGCATTCCGCAAATGCGTCGGCGAATCCATCGGCTTGCCGTCATATTCGACAATGACATCTGCGCGCTCAAATCCCGCCCTCTTCGCAGGACTGTCGTCCATGACATCGCTGACGAGCACGCCCTTCGTGTCGGTGATCCCGAACTGTGTGGCTAACTCAGGAGTCAAATCTTGAATCGCCACACCGAGCCAGCCACGGACGACCTTCCCCGTCCGTACCAGCTGATCCATGATGGCGCGTGACAAGTTGCTGGGCACAGCAAACCCAATACCCATGTTGCCGCCGCTTTGACTGAAGATGGCCGTATTGATCCCGACCAACTCGCCACGCACGTTGACTAACGCGCCTCCGGAATTGCCCGGGTTGATCGCCGCATCCGTCTGGATGAAGTCTTCATATTCGGCAATTCCCATACTGGCTCGTCCGACTGCGCTCACGATCCCCATCGTCACCGTCTGGGTAAGCCCGAACGGACTCCCCACTGCCAACACAAACTCCCCGACCTCGAGCTGGGCTGAATCGGCCCAGGGAATGGTTGGGAGCCCTGTCGCTTCGATTTTCACAACTGCGATATCCGTCTTCGCATCGGTTCCAATCAACTTGCCCTTAAACTCCCGCTTGTCGGACAAGAAGACCCGAATCTCGTCGGCCTTGTTCACCACATGATTATTGGTGATAATTAAACCATTGGCCTCCACAATGACCCCGGAACCCTGGCCACGCTCTTTTGGCTCTCGCTGAGGCGCATCACGTTTAAAGAATTCTTCACCAAAGAACTTGCGAAAAAACGGGTCGTCGAGCGGCGAACTTTGCGGACCTTCTCCTGATTTTCCGTTCCGCGTCGCCGCAATGTTGACGACCGCCGGCTTCACTGATTTCGCGATCTCCACAAAGTTTTTCCCGCTCCCCCCTGCCATTGGCAACTGTGGCGCAGTGGCAACGGGACGGACGATTGGGTCGGGAGTCAGCTCAGGCCCTGCCGTGCCGGTCGGCAACCAACCCATGTCAGAAGCCACTACGATCCCGATAACAATCCCTACTGCGACCAGGGTAAACGGAACCAGCCACGCACGATTGAGTTTCATTGGTGATCCTTGCCCTTCATCCCTCGTGACCCGAACGATTCACACACTCATGTATCTCGGCACGTCACTGTGTCTCGCCGGAATAAATCCCCATGATGGTGTGGAGAAACTTCATCGCCTCCGCTTTAGGCCGCTGAAATGAGTTCCGTCCAATGATGGAGCCAAACCCGCCGCCGTCACGAATCGCGCGCGCTTCCTCAAACACATGCTGGTCTTCGCTCTTGGCCCCTCCGGAAAAAATAACGATCCGGCGCCCATCGAAAGAGCTCTGCACCACATGTTTGACTCGCTCCGCCAGGGTCGCGATTGGAACTTTGACCGATTCGTACACCTTCTTTGCCGCGGCCTGTTCAAGATGTGCCGTGGGAAGCTTGACCTTAATGACATGAGCGCCGAGTTGGGCCGCAATCTGAGCCGCATAGGCTACCACATCAACCGCCGTTTCCCCTTCCTTGCTCAGCGCGGAACCCCGGGGGTACGACCACACGACGACGGCCAATCCGCACTCCTTGGCAGCCTCTGCAATCCCACGGAGCTGTTCATACATCGCATTACAATGGACGGAGCCGGGGTAGATCGTGAACCCTACGGCAGCACAGCCCAGACGCAGGGCATCCGAGACGCTCCCGGTGACTGACGGCATGGGATCTTTGTCGTCATGCAACGTATCGTGGCTATTGAGTTTCAAAATGAGCGGGATTTGACCGGCATACTGACTCGCCCCAGCCTCCAGAAATCCCAACGGAGCGGCGTAGGCATTGCAGCCCGCATCGATCGCCAACTGAAAATGATAGAGAGGATTGTACCCCCCTGGGTTGGAGGCAAAGCTCCTTGCCGGACCATGCTCGAATCCTTGGTCCACGGGCAGAATCACCAGCTTGCCCGTCCCGGCCAATTTGCCATGGCGCAATAAACGGGCGATATTTGTTTTTGTTCCGGCGTTGTCGCTGCTGTACCAGCTCAGAATCTCTTGTACTCGATCAGCCATGTCTCTCCTCCCAGAACGAGTCTTGTGATTAGCAGGATGCTGAAAACGTACGCCAGCGTCGTTCTCGCATCGTTCAGACCCTCAACGTACCCCAGAGGGTACGCCTCGGCCCTTCACTCGCTGCGGCCTTGCTGGACGGACTTTTTGAGCATCCTGCGTGGTGTGTGCTCCTGTTGTCCCATACGTACGAACCAGTGAAGTTCTGCTGTGCCCACTTAGTTGTTCCGCAGCCTGTTATGCCTGCCCTTGGATATGGTGTTCCGCGTCGCGAACGTCGTCCGCACTCCCAATGATCAACGGCACCCGTTGATGGAGTTGCTTGGCCTCTACGTCAAGGATGCGCATGGTGCCATTGCTGGCCCTACCTCCTGCCTGCTCCACGACCCACGCTAACGGATTGGCTTCGTACAGCAACCGAAGTTTACCCTCCGGCTTGTTCAGCTCACCGGGGTAGAGATAAATGCCTCCCCCGAGGAGGATCCGGTGCACGTCTGCCACCAGACAGCCGGAATAGCGTACACTGTAGGGCCGTCCCGTGGCTTTATCCGGGATCTTCAAGTCGTCCACATACTTCTTCGTGCCCGTCGTCCATTTGTGATAGTTGCCTTCGTTCACGCCGTAAACCTTACCGCGAGCAGGCATGCGGATCTGCCCATGAGACAGGAGATACTCGCCGATGCCGGGCTCCAACGTAAACCCGTGGACTCCTTGTCCAACCGTATAGACCAGCATGGTGCTTGAACCATAGAGGAGATAGCCGGCGGCCACCTGCTCTGTTCCCTTGCGAACAAGGTCATCCTCCGTCGGCATCCGGTCTTTGCTCTCGCACTTCAAGACGGAAAAAATCGCACCGAGCGGCAAGTTGCAGTCCGTGTTTGATGAGCCATCGAGAGGATCGAAGAGCAACATGTACTTGGCCTGCGGCCAATTCTCCGGAAGCAGGACCGGCTTTTCCATCTCTTCCGACGCCAGTGCGCACACAAGTCCGCTATGGTGAAACGCCTTCAAAAAGGTCTCGTTCGCAATCTCATCCAGCTTTTTGACCGTCTCCCCCTGCACATTAATCTCGCCGGTCGTTCCCAGGATATTGATGAGCCCTGCGCGTCTGAGATCCTGCGCAATGAGTTTGCCAACGAGGCCAATCTGAGTCAGAAGACTCGATAATTCCTCGGTCGCCCCCGGATGCGCCGCCTGCTTCTGGATGATAAATCTGCTTAAAGTAAGAGGAAACTGTCCCATGATAGAGCCGAGTATAACTGTTTTGAAGAGGGTGGGCAACGAAAGGCTGGTTCCCTCATTGGGTTGGTGAAGAGGCCTGCAATCCGCTGACGAGATCAGCCACAATCGACCCGATGATGACTTTAGCCTTCATCCGAACCGGAATGCGCCGATCGTCGTTGGTAAACCACACCCGGATGTTGCCCTGGTTGAGAAAGAGACCTTGGAACGGCATGACGACCAACACACGAGCCGTTTCAACTTCCCCCCACGGACCGCTGACAGTCTCAATCTCCTCAACGCGTACGTCCACTTTCCGGTTCTTCTTATCGTGATACACGTTCATCGTCAGAGATGACCCTGGCTGTAGGGATAACTCGCTGCGCGCATAATAGAGACAGGAGATGACGTCTTGGGTGCCAGGAGGCATCTCCAACGTTTCGGTCGTCTCGCCTTTGACAACCGTGACCGCCCCCTCCTTCTGGTGAAATGTGTACTCGATGTCTTCCTTCTTTTTCCCTTCCCGCCGCCTGAAGGTCAAGTGCTCCGGAAGCAACGTGGCGTGATCCAATATCGACTCTACCCGGTTATCCACGGGAAAGAATTTGGTGATGGCAGGCCTCGACTGTGCCGTGGTGAGCAGCTTCACGAGCCGCTGATCTCCGTCCGTGCCAGCATCACTGACAGCCATCACGGCTGTGCCGGCTGTGATATTCAGCCAAGAAATTTCGTAAGTGAGACGTTCCCCGACTTGGAAGGGTCGCGCTGAAACAATGTCGCCGCTGGGAACCTGTCCGACTTTGCCGTTCGTGACGAAGCGAAGGAGTGCGGCCAGATGCGAGACCGCAGGCCCGGAACAACCGGAGGCGTATTTGCTGAAATACCTTGAGGATTTTTGCGCCGAGAACGACGCCGATGGTCGCCGATCGTTTGCGCAATTGAACGGTCAATGTCGGACAGGCTCCTAAGCCCAGCCCACGAGACCTCGCCGTTCATGGCGCCCAGGATTAGGCAGGCAGCACGAGCCAGGCGCGAGACCGCACATATCGGAAAACTCGCTGGCTGGTGGCAACTAGCAGCCAAGAGCGCGTTTGGCCGCAGCCAATTCACCTTCGATGACTGCGCGAATCGTGGCCAATCGCTCCGGCGAGGTGGCTTCAAACCGTAACACGAGGGCCGGTTGGGTATTCGAGGCTCGGATCAGGCCCCACCCATCGTCGAAGATGGCACGCACCCCATCGATGGTGACGACATCGCGGATCACCAGCTTGGCCGAGCCAAGCTTCTCGCTGGTCTTCGCACAGTCAGCCAACCGATCCTGCACATGCCTGACCAGCTCGAATTTGATAGCATCCGACACGTCAACTCGAATCTCAGGGGTGACGGACGTCTTCGGAAGATCCGCCACCAACGAGGAGAGTGAACGAGTGGTCTTGGCCAAAATCTCCACCAGCCGGCACGAGGCATAAATTGCGTCGTCATACCCGAAGTACCGATCGGCAAAGAACATGTGCCCGGACATTTCGCCGGCCAAGACTGCCCGCTCGCTTTTCATCTTCGCCTTGATCAGGGAGTGGCCGGTTTTCCACATGATCGGTCGCCCCCCCTGCTTCGCAATATCATCATAGAGGCTCTGAGACGATTTGACCTCTGAGATGATGGTACTCCCCGGCTTTACCGCCAGAATATCGCGCGCGTAGACCACCATCAGGCGATCACCCCACAGCACATTCCCCTGCTCATCGATGGTCCCAATGCGATCGGCATCTCCATCGTAGCCGATCCCGACGTCGGCTTTGTGCTGTTTGACGGCCTGAATCAGATCGTCGAGATTCTCTAAGACCGTTGGATCCGGATGATGGTTCGGGAATCTTCCGTCGAGATCGCAATAGAGACCTGTGACGCGACAGCCCAAGAGCTCCAAGGCCTGTTTGGCTACCAAGGCCGCCACACCGTTTCCGCAGTCGATAACGACATGCAGGCGCTTGGCGTTGACATGGGTGAAGCTTTTCTTGATATAGGCCAGATAGTCGGGAATGATGGGATGCTCCGACGACTGTCCAGTTCCAGATACAAATGAGCCGGCCTCCATTACCGCTCGAAGTGCCTGGATCTCCTCTCCATGAATCGCGTCTTTCCCGATGCAGACCTTAAATCCGTTGTATTCCGCCGCATTGTGGCTTCCGGTGATCATGATGCCGCCGTCAACCGGTAGCTGAAACAGAGAAAAATACACGAGTGGCGAGGGGCAAATGCCGATATCCACCACATTCAATCCACCGGCGAGGAGCCCCCGCACAAGAGCCTTGTAGAGATTGGGGGAACTCAGCCGGCCATCTCGCCCGACTGAAATTGTCTTCACCCCGCGGTCTTTGACGTACGTGCAGTAGGCGCGCCCCACCTGCTCCGCGATCGAATCAGTAAGTTCCTGGCCCACAATGCCACGCAGATCATATTCGCGAAATAGTCCCATAGCTCCTCAATCAGCTGGAAAGTCAGAAAGTCATCAAGTCGAAAGTTTGAAAGTGCCGACCCTGACGACTTCACGGATCGTGATCACGTTACGACGCTCACTGTCTATCGTTCTCCCATAGTCATCGTGAAACCGGACAATATCGTCTTCTCCAAGATAGGGCCCGTTTTGCACTTCAATGATATGCAGGGTCTCTTGACCGGGGTTTTCCAACCGGTGTCGAGTTTCAATAGGAATTTCCGTGCTATGGCCTTTTTTGAGATCGAAGACCTCGTCACCTCTGGTCACCCGCGCCGTCCCAGTGATCACCACCCAATGTTCGCTCCGTTGATGGTGCAGCTGTAGCGAGAGCCGCCCTCCTGGCTTCACCGTCACGCGCTTCACTTTGTAACCAAGTCCTTCTTCCAGGATCGTATAGGACCCCCAGGGCCGATGCACGGTCAGATGCTCCAGGTGTTCCGGCGCTTTCTGCTTCTTGAGAATCTCGACCAACTGCTTCACATCTTGCGCGCGGGATTTTGGACAGACTAAAGTGGCGTCCGGCGTATCGACCACCACCATGTCGGTGAGTCCGATCGTCGCCACAAGCCGACGATCCCCATAGACGATCGACCGACGACTATCGATGTCGACCACACGACCGACGACGACATTGCCGGCCTTATCCTTCGGCGCCACTTCATCCAGACTCCCCCAACTTCCGACGTCAGACCATTGAAAAGACACGGGCACGATCGCGGCTTTCTTCGATTGCTCCATGACACCAGTATCGATCGAGACCGGCGTGAGTGTCCGATAAGCATCGTCGATGGCCTGTCTGGCCGCCCCTGCCTGCATCAATTGGCCAATCCGTTCGATCCCACGATAGAGGGTGGGTTGATGGCGGCTGATTTCATCAAGAATCGCCGCGGCGCGCCAAATAAACATGCCGCTGTTCCAGTAATAGTCCCCAGCCTTGAGATATTGCGCAGCCTTGGTGGCATTGGGCTTTTCAACGAATCGGCTGACCGGATGTCCCTTGAGCGTGCCCTGCTTCCCCAGCGTCACTTTCCGGTTAGGCCTGATGTAACCGTAACCGGTTTCTGGACGGATCGGCTGGATGCCAAACGTCACCAGATAGTCCTGCTTGGCCAGCGTTGCCGCCAACGATACCGCCGCATCGAACGCTCGCTGGCCTTTGACGATATGATCGGCAGGAACCACCAACATAATCGCGTCAGGATCCCGACGGACCAGTTCTAAGGCCACCAAGGCAATCGCCGGAGCAGTATTGCGCCCTTCCGGTTCAAGCACGAAATTATCTGAGAGCGCGTCTTTCCATTCACTCAACTGGACGCGAATGGACTCTGCTTGGGCAGGATTCGTGGAAATCATCACCCGGTTGGGTGCAGAAGCACAGACCACCCGGCGCATGGTCTGCTGAATCAACGTTTCATCTCCCATAATCCGCAACAGCTGTTTGGGAAACAACTGCCGACTGAGCGGCCAAAACCTGGTGCCGCTGCCGCCGGCCATGATCACGGGATACAGGTGGTTATCCAGTTCGAGGTTCGAGGTTCGTCGTTTGCGAGAAGCCATAAACTGAGTCTCCTACTCCTACACCTACGAGCGCTTTCCGGAAGCTTGGAACGCCGAGCGTCGCACCTTGGGCTGCCAGAATCATCTCAATGATTTCACGTACCGCCCCCTCCCCACCTTTTTTCTGACAGACATAGTCGACCGCCGCCACAATATCCGGCAGCCCGTCAGCTGGAGAGGCCGAAAACCCCACGGCCTTTAATGCTTCAAGATCATTCACATCGTCTCCAATATAGGCCACTTGCTCGAGCGAGAGCCCATGTCTGGCCGCCATCTCCCGGATCACCGTTAACTTATCCATCACTCCTTGATGCAGCTCGGGAATCGTGAGTTTCTCCGCACGACGCGCCATCAGCTTGGTCCGCTCCTGCGTGACAATGGCGGTGATGATTCCTGCCTTCTGCAACAGCTTGATCCCCATGCCATCGCGCGTATTGAACTTCTTCCACTCATCGCCGGACTCGGCATAGTACATCCCTGCATCCGTCAAGACGCCGTCGACATCAGTGGCAAACAGACGGATCTGACTGAGCAGTTTGCGTGATACCTTTCTGGTCCGAGCAGTTTTTTGCGTTGATGATCGTTGAGCCATCGTGTGGCCTATTGCCATATTACTGGTTCTTGCCTAGCGCTGCACACCAAAAACTGAGATTAGGAAAAACCGCTGGGGCGCGAGCACGATCCGCATCCTGTTAACTTGAAGTGGAAACTAGGTGAGGAGCCTCTTTCATAAATCTGGCTAGGGCGTCTTTCCAATGGGGGAGGCAGCGCTCGTACCGTACCCAACCGGCCTTGGGCAAGGACGGAATAGGAGGGACGCCTCGCGGGACGTCCCATCTGCGCAGTCGTAATGGGACCGAACCGGGGTGGAGAGGCCCATGAGGCTCACAATGGCCTCGGCGAATTCCTGCCAGGTACAATCGCCGGTATTCGTCACGTGACAGATTCCGCGCAGGTCACTCGTGAGTAGATCTTTCAAGACCAGAGCCAGATCGTCCGCATTAGTCGGGCAGCCTCGCTGATCTCCCACCACCTCGAGGAACGGCTTCTCGACCGGCCAACCGCATGATCGTCTTCACGAAATTACTCCCGGCATGTCCATAGAGCCAGGCCGTTCGAACCACCAACGTGTTGGAGCAGCCCGTCAATGCGGCGATTTCCCCCGCTCGTTTGGATTGCCCATACACATTGATAGGATGGGGCACGTCCTCTTCACGATAGGGAGTCGACTTGGATTCCATCGAAGACATAGTCCGTCGACATATAGATCAATCGCGCATTGAGCGTCGCCGCGGCTCGGGCCACAAAGGAGGTGCCTTGAGCGTTCACCGCCATCGCACGATCGGGCTCGCGCTCAGCTCCATCGACATTGGTATAGGCGCCGACATGCAGGATGACAGAGGGACGGGCAGCCACGATCTGGGATTCGCTGTCAGATTGCGTGAGGTCAAACTCCGGCAGGTCTTTGAGGACCAGGTCTTCTCCCGAGAGGGCCTGCTGGAGCGCGTGACCCAATTGCCCCTGCGCGCCCGTGATCAGGATCCGCATGCCGTGCCCTGGTCAAGACGTTGCCGATACTGCTGTTCGTAGTACTGGCGAAATTCTCCGGACTTGATCGAACGCCACCAGTCCTCATGCTCCTGATACCATTGGATGGTCGCTCGCAATCCCTCTTCAAATGGCACTCCAGGGCTCCACCCTAATCGACGCAATTTGCTGCAATCCACCGCGTAGCGGCGATCATGCCCCGGTCGATCCTGCACCAATCGAATGAGGTCGCGGGATTTGCCCAGATGGCCGACAATCTGTTCTGCCACGGTGATATTCTCCCGTTCATTGCCCCCGCCGACGTTGTAGATCTGTCCCGGCTCACCTCGAAGGAATACATGCTCGATCGCGGAACAATGGTCCTGCACAGCCAGCCAATCGCGGCGCTGACGTCCATCCCCATAGAGTGGGAGGGGCTGGTTGTCGATCGCATTGGTGACGAACAGCGGGACGAATTTCTCCGGATACTGATTCGGCCCATAGGTATTGCTGCCTCGAGTCACCATCACGGGGAACCGATAGGTCGTCCAGTAGCTGAGGGCCAAGAGGTCTCCCCCGGCTTTGCTGGCAGAGTAGGGACTCCGCGGGGCCAGGCAATCGCTCTCTATCGACATCCCGGTCTCGACGCTACCGTAGACTTCGTCTGTGCTGACTTGTAGAAATCGCTGCAGGCCGGCACGACGGGCTTCTTCAAGCAGCACGCCGGTCCCCACCACATCGGTCCGTGCGAAGGCTCCCGGGTCGAGAATAGACCGATCGACATGGGTTTCCGCTGCAGCATTGATCACCCCTTCAATTCGATGCTCACGGATGAGACGTTCGACCAAGGGCTGATCTCCAATGTCCCCATGCACAAATGTATGCCGGGCATGCGTCTCGATCGCCTTGAGATTTGCGAGATTGCCGGAGTATTTCAGCGCATCGAGATTCACCACCTCGTGGCCGCTCTGAACAACCAGGCGACGGACGAGATGCGACCCGATGAATCCGGCCCCGCCGGTTACGAGGATTCGCATCTTAGGACCTTGTTCGGGTTTGAGGTTCGGGGTTCATCGTGGCGTGAGCCTTACAATTTGTTCGCGCCGGTTTTTGCCACCAGCTGATTGGCCAGGTGGAGGGATTCGATCGTCCCTGCATCGGTCCACCACCCTTCCAAAATATCCCAGGTCAGTGTCCCATCTGCGATATAGGCATTGTTGACGTCGGTAATTTCGAGTTCGCCCCGGCCCGACGGCTTGAGGGTCTTGATGATGTCGAATACGCGCGCGTCATAAAAATACATGCCCGTGACCGCGTACGACGATCGGGGATTCGCCGGTTTCTCCTCAATCCTCACGACGCGGCCCCCTTCAAGGATAGGCACCCCGAACCGTTGCGGGTCCTTGACCTCCTTCAATAGGATTTTTGCCCCCTGCTGCTGCGTCCGAAACGCATCGGCGGCGCGGACGATGTTACCTTCGATAATATTGTCGCCCAAGATCACACATACAGGCTCACCGTCTGCAAAGTGTTCGGCCAATCGCAGGGCGTCGGCAATGCCGCCCTCTCCCTCTTGGTAGGTATAGTTGAGCCGCTTCAGGCCGAAGTCTTTCCCGTTGCCCAGCAATCTCAGGAAATCTCCCGCGCTGTTTCCTCCAGTTACCAGCATGATCTCTTGAATCCCGGCATTGGCTAATGCCTGAATGGGATAGTAGATCATGGGCCGATCATAGATCGGCAGTAAATGCTTATTGGTGACTTTGGTGAGCGGGAGCAACCTGGTTCCTAATCCGCCAGCCAGAACGACGCCTCTCATCCTCTACAAACTCCTTCCGCACAGGGGTTGTAACGCATGGATTGCGATCGAACCGGATTGTATACTTTTCGTGCTTACGTACAAATCGAAAATAATTCTAAAGACTCGACAGGCAATAGTCTTGGGGGGCTCACTCAATGGGTCTGCTCAATGTTGCGCAGCGACATCGGTGTATAGCTCGGGACAGCCTCATTGAGTCGGCGAATCAACTCATCATCATCGCCATGACTCACTGCAGCCTCAAGATGAGTGATTGCCAGATCGAGACGATCCGATTGAATCGCTGGGGGACTGATGGCGCGCCGGATCTTTGCGTGCGGACGTGGGTTCGACTTGTTCCGTCTCTTCAAACAGTTCCTCGTATAATTTTTCTCCTGGACGCAAGCCGCTGTACACAATCTGAATATCCTGGTCCGGCACAAGACCGGACAAAACAATCATATTCCTGGCCAGATCGACCACTTTGACCTGCTCCCCCATATCCAACACGAATACCTCGCCGCCGCGTCCCAAGAGGCTGGCCTGTAGCACCAATTGCACCGCCTCCGGAATCGTCATGAAGAACCGTTTGATCTCGGGATGGGTCACCATGACCGGTCCACCCCTGCGAATCTGCTCCGCAAACAGCGGGACGACACTCCCGTTACTGCCCAGCACGTTCCCGAATCGGACTACCGTAAATTTCGTCTGTCCTCTATGGCTTAGGCTCTGCACCAGGTCTTCGGCCACTCGTTTCGTGGCACCCATGACACTCGTCGGATTCACCGCCTTGTCTGTGGAAATGAGCACGAAACGATCGACCCCATAAGCCAATGCCGCCTCGGCCACGACTTTTGTTCCAAAAATGTTATTGCGGACGGCCTCCTTCGGATTTAGCTCCATCAGCGGCACATGCTTGTGGGCCCCCGCATGAAAGACAAGGTCAGGAACCGTCTGTCGCAGCACCTCCGCCACTCGCTCATGAACCGTCACATCTCCGATGGCCGGGATGATCGTGATCTTTGGATACTGTGCCCGCAACTCCAAATCCAAGGCAAAAAGTCCGTTCTCATAACGCTCAAAGAGAATCAACGTGGCCGGCTGGTATAGGGCGATCTGCCGGCAGAGCTCAGATCCGATCGACCCCCCGGCACCGGTCACGAGTACTCGCTTCCCTTCGAGCAACGGATGCAACTCCTGCCGATCCATCTGAATGGGTTCACGTTGCAGGAGATCTTCCAGGCTCATCGGCCTGACCTGTCTCAGTGCCTCCGGATTCGCCAGCAGTTGTTTCACGCTCGGCAGGATCTTAATGGGAACCTTGCACCCCTCCGACGAGGCGAGGATTCGCTGCTTCAATGATGTTGACGCAGATGGAATCGCTACGATGATCTCGTGTGCGACGAGGTCTCGAGTCAGACCCGGTATATCCTCGATAGTCCCTACGACGGGAATTCCGTGGATCTTCATCTTCCTCTTAATCGGGTCGTCGTCCACCAACCCGACCGGTCGGTAATGAGAGCCCCCGTCGCTCAGCATGTCCCTGATCAGCAACTCACCGGCATTGCCCGCTCCGACTACCAACACTCTTCGAGCCGTTGGGCTCAGCACGTGAAGCCATTCGCGGAACCAGCGAACGGCCAGGCGGACACCAGCGAGAAAAAGTCCGCTCAGCACACCAGTGAGAATAATGACCGAGCGGGGATAGGCTATCCACCCAAGGAGACCATGCACCACACCATAGAACACCGCAGAACTAATGACGGAGGCCCAGAGGATGCGGCCCAAATCATGGAGGCCGACATATCGCCAGAGGCCGCGCTGAATCCCAAAGGAAGCAAGACCAACAGCATAGATAACCAATACGATAGGGAGGCCTCGCAGGAACAGCCGTGCATGGTCGGGGGGGATATCTCCTTCGAATCGGAGGGCAAAGGCTGCCACATTCGCCGCCGCAATAAGTCCGAGCTGCGTGCAGACCACAAGAACTGATCTATACCGCTGCATGAATTGTCCATGGCGGCCGACGAGACGATGAAACAGTGAGATCACGACTTTTCGCATAGGCTTTTACTCAACTTGATCGATTGACCGGCCACTTAAACTTCCGTTAAATCTCCAGACCTTCGGACTCGAATCTCCTCAGCTGCTTGATTGTACGACGGGTAACTCAAGACCGCCATCGCCAGAAGCACCCAGAAGAGCACTGCCAAGGACCCGACCAGCATTTGATCGAACTGCAGACGTAGAATCAATCCTACGACGCTGACAACTGATCCCACGAGTACGGCTTTTGACAGCCAATCATGAGCCTGTCGGTACTCTGCAGATGTCCTTAGAACGACCCGCGAAAGGAGCCACCCAAACAGCAACATCCCGGGGAGCCCGACATGGAGCGCCAGATAGAGAAAGATATTATGTGTCCCTGCATGCGTAATAGCAGCATGTCCGGGCATGACAACTTCTTGGTCCTGGCCATAGAGCAGAAGATAACTATGGCTCCCATATCCGATCCCCACCAACCAGTGTTTGGCGATCTCAGACAGGGTAAAACCCCAAATATCAAACCGGTGAAACACGGTTGAAAAACCTTTTTTAAGAGGAATCGAGCTCGTAATATCGGGGCTTAGTCCGGTTATAGGGATTGCGCTCGCGTTGAAAACTACGATGACGACGGCGATCGCACAACCCGTCGCAAGCGCGACAATAATCTTGGCGGGAATCGAACGGATGAACCAGGCAATCACCCAAAGCTCCCCAACAAGGGCAACCAGGCCAGCGCGTGACTGAGTCGCAAGCAAGCAGATTGTCATGAGTCCGACAGCAAGCGCACCGCCAGTTCGTATCACTGGAGGCCCCTCCCCCAATGCCACAGCCAACCCGAAAGGAATGACCATGATCAGAAATGTGGTCAGCCACACCTCAGCGGGAAGAAACGAGGGCGCCGCTTGAGGATTTTCGAGATTGAATTGTAAGAGTCCTTTCACAGCGATAACGTATGCCATGATCCCGACCAGACCCAAGAGCATCTGCCGATAGAGCAGCCCTTTGAAGAAATAAATCACCGCGTAGAAGACCACCATATGCTGCAACAGTTTCCCGTATTCCTTCAAACTGTAGAGCGGCGCTACAGCAAATGGGATCGTGAGTCCGACCCAGACGACAAAGGCCAGCAGGAGCATGTCGTACGGTGTCCGAACATAGAACAGGCGCCGATTGACGACACACCAGACAACCAGCAAACCGAGCAGAGCAATAAACCCGTTTCGCTCGATAACAAGCAGCTGTTTAAACGGAAGCACCGCGATATAGATAGCCAGGACTACTCGGAGAGTCGTATCAAAATAGGACACCCGCTCGGATGACGGCATGGTAATTGACGAAGTCGTTGACACGAGTATCCTCTCAAGAGCCGACGGGCTGTATCTGTTGCTCCACGCCCTTCACCGCAAAGGCAAGGGAGAGGAACACGATCCCCCAGGCACCTAGAACGACCAGCCGCCACTCTTCAGACGCATACTGATAGAAGAGCGCCAAGGCTCCACACAGAGTCATCACCCCATATTCTGCCAAGACAGTCCGCCGGTGGCCCCACCCACTCAATACCAATCGCTGATAATAATGGTCCCGATGGGCTTCCCACACCTTTTCGTGATGAAACGCCCGCCGTGCCAAAGTCACTGTGGCATCAAGAATAAAAGGTGAAAATACGATAAGCGGTACCCACAGATCAAAAACCCCGTCACGACATCCGAGGACAATTAAAGCTGCCGCAAGAAAGCCTGTGGACACACTTCCGACATCGCCCATGAAGATCTTCGCCGGAGGGAAATTATGGACAAGAAATCCCGCCGCTGCAGCAGATTGCAAGGTTGCGATGACAGAGATCACCGGATGATGCGCCTGCCAGCCCAGATACCCGAGCAATCCAAATCCGATCACCGTCATGCCCCCGGCAAACCCGTCCATTCCATCCATGAAGTTGTATAAATTGGCCATCCAGACGAGAAATACGACTGTGAAAGGAGCGGCGATCCATCCAAACTTAATGAACCCGAGCATGGGAACTGCTATGGAGGGAAGCACCACTCCTGAACTGATCACGAGGAGAGCCGAAGCCAGGAAGTGAACCCCAAACCGCACCGCAATCGGAAGTCCCCGTCTGTCATCCAGCAAAGACACGATGCTGATCACTCCTGTCATCAAAAGAATCGACCACCCAGTCGAATCGAGCATAGGCATCGACTCGTCTGACGATGAACGGGTCCAGCCCACCAGTCCGAAGATCAACACTCCCAGATACAGGGCTCCCATGATCGCGACCCCACCCGTCCTCGGGGTTGGCGTATGATGAAGTGACCGTTCGTTGGGATGATCCAGTGACACAATGGGGGAGCCTGTACTGGCAAGCCATCCTGTCATCCACCATGAAAAGGAACCGACGATCGCGGCAAGATAGAAAGGCATCATCGATTTAAGCGAATTTCCGCAACCGACCTACTGACGTGTCCCCTGCCAGGCCAAGCCGTTCTTGATACAACTCTAGAAACTGGCGCCCGATCTTCTCCTTCGAATGCTCACGCACGACGAATTGGCGCCCTGAGGCACCCATGGCTGCTCGAAGGCCGTGGTTGGAAAGGAGACTGGCGATCGCGTCCGCGAGCGCCACAGGATCTCGCACTGGGACTAACAGGCCCGTTTTCTGATGTTGGACTACTTCACGGCAGCCAGGCACGTCCGTCGCGATGACCGCTTTGCCGCATGCGGCCGCCTCCAACAAGACCTTCGGAAGGCCTTCGCGATACGAGGGCAATACCGCCAACGTCGCACGACCAATAACCTCTGGAAGATCCTCGCGATGTCCCCACCATTCAATGCCGTGATCCTGAGTCCATCGCTGAAGCTGCGCCTCCGCAATCGCGGTGGGATTCCCCTGATCGCATCGTCCCACCAGCACAAAACGCGCACGCACATCTCGCTGTTTCAAGCGAACCACCGCGTCGACGAACTCTCCTACTCCCTTATCCCACAACATCCGTCCAATCAGCATCACAATGGGAACACCGGCTGGGGGATCGACTGGCACAAATCGGTGGACATCGACGCCAGACCCAGCAATCAGACGGACCTGTGACGAAGTGACGATGTTCTCCTGTACCAACACATCTCGATCGTCCGGGTTTTGCACGACCACTACGGATCGACTGAGCGCAATAGCCCGCCTGAGCCCCCGCTGCAACAGGGAACGAAGAACGGAGGTTTCTTGTGGCCGATCGGTAAATGCGTAGCCGAGCCCCCCAAAGACATTGATGACGGCGGGAATGCGGGTCATCCAGGCAGCAAACGACCCGTAAAGCACAGGCTTCATGGCGACATGCTGGACAATCTGCGGAGAGACTCGGCGATAGACCCGCACCAGTTCAAAAAACGTCAACAATTCCCTCAGCGGATTTCGACTCTCCCGCAGCATCATGATCGGGACAAGGTGGAAGCCTTCTTGTCGAATACGGTCGGCATGGGCAGTCACGCGAGTGGCAATCGTCACCTCGTAACCAGCATCGAGCGCAATACGGGCGAGATCACGTCGAATCTCCCAAAACGTCCAATCTTCCGTAATGACCAGCAAGAGCCGTGGCCGCATGCCCCTATCGCTCATTCCAGGCCTGAAACATCAACACATTCCAGAGTGCATACTGCCAATTGCGCTTTCCAGACAGGTGCTCCGCCCATCGTTGTCGGACCGGACCGGGATGAAAGTATCCCTCCCGCTCCAGACGATGGGCATCCAACAGCGACTCGGCCCATTGCCGCAGTGGGCCACGGAGCCAGGAGTCAAGCGGGACGCCAAACCCCATCTTCGGCCGCTCGATTAATTCCCGTGGAACATACCGACCGAGCACCTGACGCAGAAGCCACTTCCCTTCTCCCTCCTGCTTGATCTTCATCGACAAGGGAATCCGCCAGGCAAACTCCACGACACGGTGATCGATAAGGGGCACTCGTGCCTCGAGACTGACTGCCATACTGGCCCGATCCACTTTGACGAGAATATCATCCGGCAAATAGGTGACGAGATCCAGATACATCATCCGCATCGTAAAATCCGGAAGAGACGCCCAATTGGCTCGATCTGTGACAGGGGTCAGTGGTTCCACGCCCTGAACCACGACCTCAGCCGGATCTTTCCATAGCGAGATCATACCCAGATACATTGCGTCTGGGTCCGGCAGCGACAGCAGAGCAGACAACTTGTGCAATTTGTCACCGGGATTCGCCACCGTCGGGAGAAATCTCTCAAACCGTTCAGAGAAACTCGACCAAGTCGCAGGTGACAGGGCCATGATTCCCATTCCCAGACTACTTCGGATTGACCGAGGCACCCAATTAAGGTATCTCCACAACCGCCGACCCCAGAAGTAGCGGTTATACCCCGCGAACAATTCATCCCCTCCATCGCCAGACAAGGCAACCGTCACATGCCTGCGAGCCAACTCAGATACCAAGAAGGTCGGAATTTGTGACGAATCGGCAAACGGTTCGTCATACATGGCTGGCAGCCGTGGAATGACTGCTTGCGCCTGCTCGGAAGAAACATATAGTTCCGTATGATCCGTTCCTAAATGATGTGCGACGTTTTTGGCATGAATCGCTTCATTGTAATCCGTCTCATGAAATCCGATCGTAAACGTTCGGACCGGCCTACTGCTCTGTGCCTGCATGAGTGCCACTACCAGAGATGAATCGATCCCGCCGGACAGAAACGCCCCCAACGGAACATCAGCAATCATCCGTAACCGCACGGCGTGACGAAGGAGGCCGTCGAGGTGCTCAATCGCCTCCGCTTCTGATCCCTTGAATGGCGCAGCGCAACCTGCCTCGGCGCTTTCCTTCGCGGACCAGTAGCGAACCGGCTTCCATGTAGCATGGAGAGAATCTGGATCAGGCGAAAACCCCTCGGCTGCCTCGAGCTCCTTTTCCCCCACGGTCAGCAAACAACCAGCCGACAATTTATAGACATGTCTGTAGATTGAGAGCGGAGCAGGTACATAGCCTACCCGAATGAACGAGGTAAGCGCCCCGCGGTCAATCTCAGGGTGGAAGTCCTTGTACGCTCGGAGCGCCTTCAGCTCTGAACCAAACAGGAAGGTCTTTCCTGCCCATCCGAAATACAGCGGTTTAATCCCGATCCGGTCGCGGACGAGCGTGAGCGTCCGTCGCTCCCGGTCCCAAAGGGCAAAGGCAAACATCCCCACAAATCGTTGCACCGCTTTCTCGATGCCCCACTCCTCAAAGGCAGCGAGCATGACTTCTGTATCAGACCGCCCACGAAACTTCTGACCGACTACGCCCAACTCAGATCGTAGCTCGGCAAAGTTGTAGACTTCACCATTATAAGAGAGAACATAGCGCCCACTGGAGGACACCATCGGTTGATGCCCCTCAGGTGACAAATCTAAGATAGAGAGCCGTGCGTGACCGAGCCCAATCCCTACCCTTTCGTCCAGCCAGACCCCGGAATCGTCCGGGCCTCGGTAACGAATAGATGCCACCATCTGCCGAATACTAGACGTTAATTCGGTGGTGGACTGACCCATGAGCCCAGCTATCCCGCACATTCGTTGGTGTACCGACGCCTATCGAAGAATAAAAATGCTGCGACGCATCGACACCTTCAACGGGCCGATGGGTTGATGGAATTGAGTTCCGAGTAGAGCGCAGTATACCGATCAACAATTCTTGCCAGGGAATACTCTGTTTCGATCCGTGCCCTCGCTGCGCGTCCCAGATGCTCACGCGCGGCAGGCCCCCGATCAATCAAGTCAATGATGGCATGGGCCAATGAAGCTGGGGCACGTGCCGGAACGACTAAACCGGTATCGCCAATAATGCTGCGTGCATCGCCAACGTCCGTCGAGACACAGGGAATTCCACAGGCCATCGCTTCACCGAGCACATTGGGGAATCCCTCTCCAAATGCAGAACTGAGGCACACCACATCCACACCAGGGAGCAAACACTCAATATCGCTCCGATACCCCAACACGCGAACCAGGTCAGTCAAACCTTTCGCAGCAACAGCCGGCGCCAGCGTCTCTGTGTCCTTGCCGACTAAGAGAAAGCGCGCATTTTGTCTCGTCTTGCTTACCTCTTGAGCCGCATCAAGAAAAGTGGCGTGGTCCTTCATTGGATCGACACGTGCCACGAGCGCAACGATGACCGCATCGTCTGGTATGTGCCACTCCTTCCGAAGAGACAACCGTACGCTCGAGTTTGGACGGAAACGCTGTGTATCGAACCCATTAGGGATGACCTCCCAACGCCGAGGACGATACCCTAACCGTTCATGTTGCTGCTTCCCAGCTTCGCTATTCACAATCACGGCGGCGGGAGTAGCAGACCACTGCGCAAGCACCCGTTGCACCCATCGAGTGAGGGGAGGATAGCGCTTCAAATCCATATCTGAACAGCGCACGTTCCACACCAAGATCGGCAAGCCGGAAAACTTCACCGCCAGGGTACTCAGGAGATCGGCATGATAGAGCCAACTCTGCACGATGGTCGGGTTAAGCGTATTTAACAGTCGGATCAACCGAGGCAACGCAAAAATATCAGGCCGCCCCCGCTTCATCCCTAAAGTGTGTACTGCGGCTCCCGATGATTCAATCTGTTCACCTAGCTGACCTCTGTCAGTCAGGGAGACAACAGTATTGGAAAATCGATCGCGGTCCATCGCCCCCACCAGCTTGGCGAGCATCATCTCGGCCCCTCCAGTCTCAAGATCCGTGATGAGATGCAACACGTTAATCACGGAGACCTGAGAACGCAGGGGCTCGAAAAATTAGGAAAGATCGTGCTCTGTTGGCACTGTTGCCGATCAAGAAAATCCGAAATCCAACCGGTTCCTTACCGCAGCTTTCGCACAAGAACAAACTCATTGCATCCTTGGCGACGGCCTACCGTCTTGACATAGATCGCTTGGAATCCCCGCTCCACGCCGCGAGCCAGAACGTCTTTCGGCGCAGCTACCTCAAACGGCCAGCCCCCGAGCCAATCGATCATGTCATACCAAAGAGACATGCCCCTTTCGTGGATCTGCTGTCGCCTGAGGAGACGCACGCACCATCGAAGCCCAATAAAGTAGGGAGCGTAGAAGGCAATAAGTAAGGGCCGTATGAGCGGAACATGTATATAGAGCCACTTCACCGCCTTCCAGTACCGGCTCACCCAACCCTGGTCGTTATACAGCGCAACGAGCAGTCTTCCTTCAGGCCTGGTTGCCGACAGGGCATGGACGAATCCTTTCCACTGATCGCCCGAATGATGGAGAACCCCCCAGGCATAGACCACGTCAAACCGACCAAGGTTCTCCATGAATACAGGGTCTAAGACGGACCCTTGCATGATGGTCCATTGGTCGTCATCGGGATAGAAGCGCTCTTTCAAATATTGTGCACACTGTACTGAGTCCGCGTCGTAATCAAACGATGTAACCTTTGCCCCCAATCGTCTCGCTGCCAGGCTGAATAGTCCGCTCCCGCAACCGATATCCAGAAACTCTTTTCCAGCCAGTGCATCTTTTCCGATCGTCTCCAGGAGCGAATTCTGAGCGCGGACGATCCGTTCCTCCGTTAGATGGCGAAGGAACTTCTCCCAATTCTTCCCAAACCGAAACCGAGTGCCCCTGACTCACGTCTTCACTCCGTTTGCTCTTGAGATCGAGGGACTCATGAACCTCACGACATGTCATAGCTGCTTGTCTGGGCCAGGATCAGCCGCGAATCGCGACTCGGGGCAAACAAGCCAATCGAAATGTTCATAACGATGGTCATGCCCGCGTGATATACACATGATAGTCCCCGAAGCGATTATCCTCTGCAGGGCACAGCTCTTTATGAAAACGATCTGTGAGATAGCCATCCTTCGTGAGCAAATACCGCACGTCAAATTTGCGAACCACTTCTTGGATCGGCATCATTAAACGAGGAAACAAGGGCTCGAATAACTTGAACCCGTACCCATGCCCTCCCGTCAGTACGGACTGTCCGGTCTTGTAAGCCACAACATCGGACCACTGCAGGGGAAGACACATCACGGTCCCTTTTGGTGCTGTCTTGATAAACTCCAGAGCCTGATCAAAGTTTCCATCGTGTTGGCTTCGCTTAGACTGCACCACAGAGCGATAGTAAAACCCTAACGCCAGCAGGTTCGCCGCAACTGCCAACCATAGAACTCCCGCCCATTCCGGATAGTGATGAAGGAGCATCGCGCCGGCTAGCGCAATGGGAAACGCCGCGTTGTAGAGGTAGAAATATCCTGACCCGAGACATTTCAAGATTGGAACAAAGAGAGTCAGGAGAGAGAACGCCAGACAGAGGATGCCCCACAAGACAACAAACTGATCCGAGGCTCCACCGGAAAGTGCCCCGGCTGCAATGGCAGCCGCTACGATAATCCATGCGGAGGGACTGAATCCGACAAGATAGCGAATATGGCTGATAAGCCCCGGTAAACCTTTCCTATAAAACTTTGTGGGAGTTTCAAATCCTGGCTCTCCATAAAATGGAGACTCTTTCACAGTATGCGCCTGGAGCCATCGCCAATTCCTGTGCCAGAAGGCGACGATATCCCAATGAGCCTGCAGAACATGAATGTAAAATCCCCTGCTCAGGAGAAACGCAGCCCCGATCGAAAGAGGAATCAGAAGGACGAATCGTCCGTCCCCTTTGATCAGACCGAACGAGAGAGCGAGAAACCAGAACAGCTGTGTGGTCATCTTATGAGTCAGCAGCATCCCCCCAGCCAACACCGCGATGATTCCCCATGTCAACCAAGAGCTGTCCAGAGACACAGCCCATAAAAACAGACAGAGCGCAGAGTCCAAGAACAGAGCACCAAGTCCTCGCGGATTCAGTTGCGTATTGTACGACACCAAAATTGGACTGGTGGCATAGATGATTCCCGCCATGACCATCGCAATTGTATTTCCTCCGGTCATCCAAAAGGATGCAGCGAGAAGGAGAGACATGCGAAGGAGATCGATCGCGATCGCAATGAGCTGATTGAAGCGGGTAAAGAAAGAGCCTGGAAGAGCGGTGATCAACAAAGGGAATACGGGCGGGTACCACTGATGCTGGTCAAGTAGATACTGGGGCAACTGCGGAGGGAAGCGTTTACTGATCCTGTAAGTCTCAATATAGCTCTTCCAGTACCAATGGTCGACGCCGAGCACTCCCTTGGCTAACCGGTTCGGCAGGAGACGGAGCAGCAGCGCCAAACACACGACCACGGCAGACGAAATAATCGTCACTGAAACACCTGATTACTATCGTGGGAGTATTTTCGGGCCCTAGAGGGAGCGAAGATCAAGAAGGTGTTCCGTCCTTGATTTCTTTGGATGGTCCCCGGCCGATCGATATGAGATCCGTACCAGCGGTCAAGTCGTCGATTTGATCAAGAAATCCGAGCCTGTCTATGTTGAGGGTGTGGTGTTTGATTTCAAAACCAATGGATTGCTCATGCTGCAATCTCGGTACGCCGAAGCCTGAGCAGAGCTTGCAAATATCAACCTCGGACTGCCGAGACACGATCGCTTGGCGGAAGCCTCGCATCTCCCGTCCATTCCAAATCTCTCGAAGTGGGCGCTCGAAGGCATTACCCACCATGTGCAACCCATGCGGATCTCGGCAACAGGGGACGACGGACCCATCCCAATTGACCAAGACGGTATTCCATACCCAGGTACATTCGTTGTGAGGCACATGTTTGGGTTTCAATACCCCGCGACCGAGAGCCTCTTCGTCATAGAACCAATAGCGGCGGTCTTGGGGAAGAAAGCGATCAGCCTCATCAAGATCGCGCACACAGGGATCGATGATATTGGCCTGATCGATTCCGATCTCCTTGGCCCATTTCAAAAAGGCCGGCACTTCATGCTCATTGTGTTTCATTACAATAAACCCGACCTTGATCTGCACATTCGAGTCAATATGCTTTCTCTTTTCCTCAATCAATGCATAGAGGTTTTGCTGAATCTTGTCGATATTGCTTCGAACCCGGTACACTTCATGCGTCGCTTGCGTCATCCCCCCAATCTGGAAATTAATTTCATTGACATCGGAATACACCGTGCCTTCAGCATCCACAAAATCCCCGTTGGTACATGTTTCGACATAGATACCTTTCTCCCTGGCATACCGGATCATGTCATAGGAACGTTTATGCAGAAACGGCTCGCCCATAAAGTAGAACATGATGACTGCTGTGGTCGGCGCCACCTGATCGATAAACTCCCGGTAGAGATCGTAATCCAACATCCCCCCCTTACGGGCCATGCTGCCATTGCCGGTCTCGCACACAGGGCATCGGGCGTTACAAAGGTTCGTAGGCTCAATCGAGATGTGGATCGGCATCATCAACGGGCCGGCGATTCCACTTTTGGCCATCGCGGTATTATAGAGGAGAGATTGCCATCCTTTAGGCCTGTCCTTTAGCAGCGTCCAGAGTCGCGGCAGATATTGTGTCATGGTAGCTCCTCTACTTAGTACAGACCGGTTATCTTATGGATTTTACCACAGTACTATCAATGACCGGCCTGTTGCAGGTCCCACAGCGCGCTGAATCGGGTCTTCTTAGCCAACAACTCAGCCCATGTGCCGTCCTCGACCACTTTTCCCTCTTCGAGAACATATATGCGATCAGCACTTTTCACCGTGGAAAGGCGGTGGGCAATCATGATGATGGTCATCTCGCCATGGAGAGCCTTGATCGCATCGAGCACATACTGCTCCGATTCTGAATCGAGAGCGCTGGTCGCCTCGTCCAAAATGAGTACAACCGGATGATGAACGAGCGCCCGAGCCAAACCCAATCGTTGCTTCTGGCCTCCTGACAAGCGTACACCGCGATCACCAACAACCGTGTCATAGCCATCTGGCAGGCTTTCAATGAACTCATGCAACCCGGATTTCTGCGCTGCCTTGATCATCTTACCGTCATCGGCATCCATCGCTCCCCATAGGATATTGTTACGGATTGTGTCATGAAAGAGAAACGTTTCCTGGGACACATATCCGACGCAACGCCGCCACGCAGCCAGCGGCAACTCCTGTATCGAGACATCTTGCACCAAGACGGCACCCGCCGGGGGCTCATTCAGCCTCAACAAGCAATCCACCAGGGTTGACTTGCCTGCGCCGGAACTCCCTACAATGCCGACTGTCTTGCCCTTTGGAAATTTCATCGTGACATGATCAAGGACCAGACAGTTTCCATAGGAGAAAGACAAATCTTCCAGTGAGATCGTCACGCCATCGGAAAACAGCGGAGAAGTCTTACTGGCTGTTCCGAGTGACTCCACATGGGCAGCAGCAACCGCCTCTGACTGGAGCACGGTTCCGATCGATGGCAGGTATAACCCCAGCAGCTGAATATTCTGCTGAAGGCTGAAAATTCTCGGGACAAGTCTGACGAACAAGGCCACGATCATGAGAATTGAGGCCAGACCGCTCTGAAAGATCACTGCTCCAGCTACGACGACCAGACACAAGAGCGCCATTCCAGAAAATTCCACGATGGCCTTAAGAAGGCTCGGATGAAAGGCGGCACTTGAATGTGCTTCTTGTAGCTGAAGATTGATGCCCCCGAACCACGATTGAGCCAGTCCCTCTGTCGCAGTCGCCTTTACCAGTCTCGCTCCGCTAATGAACTCTTGAATTCGCGAGTGCAACTCCTTGCTATGATCTCCGATAGCCTTGCCTATAGCATAGCTTTTGCTCACCAATGGAAATGTCATGAGAAAGACGAGCCCCCCTCCCAATAGGAGCAACAGCGTCGCCTGCCATGACGCATACAACGACAATGTCAGATATACCGTCGTGACAATTGCTGCATTCAGCAACTGGCTTGTAAAATAGAAGACCCCACCTAGACGATCTGTCTCGCTGAGGAGTGTGTTGATCAGTTCACCCGATCGGCTTTTTACAAAGAATGGCCAACTCGCAGCCATGTATCTGTTGAAGAGCTTTTCCCTCCAGCGTGCCATATACCTGTATTGAAGCCTTGAAGCTAACCAGCTTTGCGCGAGAAAAATCGTGCCCTGGAGGAAGGAGACTCCAAGTATCAACAAGACGACCGTCTTCAGCTCTAGCGGAAGGCCCGCGGCGGCAAAGACGTTCTGAAACCACGTGAGAAGCGCACTCTCACGTCCAGCTCCAATCCCTGCCAGGTTGAGTAAAGGAATAAGCAGGGCCAGCGCGATCCCTTCCATAAGGCTGTTGACCATCATAAGCGCGACCAGGGAAACGATCCGGAACCGGAACTTTTCCCAGACATCGCGCAGGAAGAGCATCCACAGGTTAATCATGGCAATTCGACGATCGCCCTCCCATCAAGCTCTTTCTCTCTTAACACATCGGCTAGCCCCATCATCTAGGCCAAATGATGCCGACAGCCTCAACGCCTCAGGAAGAAAGATAGCCACAGGATGGATTGCAGTCATAGTGTTGAAGTTGCCATGCAGGAATTCTGCGGCTTCGACTTCTGGATGGTTTCTTACGAGAATGACGATCCTGAGCTATCGTGCAGGGGAAAGAGGGTTTCATCCAGCCCTCTCACCACAACGGCGTGCTGGAATGAAAATTGGCGCGGGATCTCTTCATGAAGCACATGCCGTCTAACCAGGAGGTCCGGCTCATTATAGCCAACCATGGCCCGAATCGATGTCGTGCCTGAAAAACGAGGATTAATCTCGAACACGTACACTTCTCCACGATGCAGGCGGCACTGGATATTGATCGCCCCTCTCGCTCCTAATTCAGACGCAATGGCTTCACAAGCCCTGGTCACCTCCGGGAACTTGCCGATCTCGCCTTGCGATACACCGGTGCTCACTGCCAAGTACTTGCCAAACTCCTCGAGTCCGGTGCGATTGGGAACACGGATTCTACAACTGAGCGAAGATCCGAGGTTTCGCCTTAGCGCGATCGAGTTGATCAGATTACCGTCCATATCGAAAAGTACACCGACAGTAAATTCACTTTCGGGTGTTCCCTTGTACTCCTGTACGATAATCTCCTGACATACCTGAAGATCAAGGAGGTACCTCGCCAACATTTCCAGCTCGGTCTTGCCTTGGGCGATAAATGTGTGTGCGCTCCCCCCACTCCCGATGGAGGGTTTGAGAATCGCTGGAAAGGCAACCCAATCCCGTATATCATCCAGTTTGTTCAGCACCCGTGTATCGGGATACGAGAACTTGTGCTCCTGCAGAAATGCGATCGTGCTGGACTTGCACATGCACAGATCGATGACGTGTTGCGGATTGATGGGGAGAAAGATCCCTCGCGCTTCAAATACCTTGCGGTTCTGGCACAAGACCATGAGTTCAGGCTCAGATCCGTGGAAGAGCGCCTGCACTCGGTGTTTTAGGCAGAGTTCCAGAATCCTGTTGATGTAACGTGGGTCCCGCGCCGGCGGAACCACGTATGAATGGTCGACGTCCTTGAACCCCCTGCAGAATTCAGACATGTCGCATCCAATAACCTCATAACTGGTGTCGGCTAACCGCAGCGCCTTCAGGATTTGCTCTCCGTGGCCACCTCCCCCAACGCCTGTCACCATCACCGTAACTTTGTTCGTCATGCCTCTCCTCAGTCTAGTACCGGCGACCCGTTGGTTCGGTAGAGACAGTCAACGACCTCTTTTGCAATACCGCCCATCGGGCAGGAGCCTAAGAATTCATCCACATCCATCTGCACACGGAGGATTTCTGCGGAATCCGTCGCGGCATCATACAAAAGGCAACTCGCAAGCCCGCCGATATCCCTCGGCAATCCACAGGAACCGACGTTCAACCAGAGCGCCCCTTGCTCTCGCCTGATGAATGGGCGATGCGTATGCCCCATGACAACTACGTCGTACGACCCCGCCTCATTCGGGAGTATTGGTCCATCAGGATAGAGATAACCTTCCAATGGATTAGACGGCCGTCCATGCACTAAGAGGATGCGTTTCCCGCAGACGTTTAAATTCCTGGTTAGCGGCCATGATGCAATGAAGTCCTTCAACTCGGGCGAAAGTCTGGCAAATGCGTCAGACAGTCTATAGATAGGCTCAGCGCTGTTCTTTATAGCAATCTCCCCGAGGAGCAACGCATCGTGATTTCCTTTGATGCATTTCATTCGTTCCCTCTTGAGGAGGCGAATAACTTCCACTTCTCGAGGAAGATACCCGACGCTATCGCCGAGAAAGTACACCTCCTCGGCCTGGGCTTTTTTCAACTCAGCCAGGCACAACTCTAAGCCGTGTGGATTTCCGTGTGCATCAGAGACGAACCCGATCTTCATGAAAGCTTGCCCTTCGCCGCCGTGATCGACCTCACACCGCGACATCGTTACCTGCTTCGCTAGCAATCTCAACAATGGTACGAATACGCGTCCGCTTCAACTCCGCGGCGGCAGCAAGATCCGAAGCGAGTCTTCGTCCAAAACTCCTCGATAGGATCCAAAGCTCATCAACCGGCTGCCGCAAGAGGGACTGCCGATCCTCGACAGCCCTGGAGAATGGCGGAAAGAAGCGTCCATGCAGGTGTGCATCGTCGTCAAAGAATCGGACATCGCAGCGCGGCGGCAACAGAGCTAGCGCTCGCCCTGGCACGAACACTCCCAAGGAGCGTTTCTGCTCTTCTAATCGACTCACTTGATGAGCGGCCCATCTCCGAAGCCGGGAGCACTTGGCCGCAAACTGCCTGGCCTTTTCGATTTCCTCCTGAGCGCCATAGGGTGAATTGTCATCACCTGAAACCGTCGCCGCGACATAAAGTACACTGCCGTATCCAGCTGGGCGATGATGGACAACCCGAAAACCGGCAGTTTCCATTACCACCCGCAGTGACTCGGCCGTGAAGTAATGCCAATGTTCGTGTACGAGCATGGAAGGATCACCTTGAGCAATGAACTCGCCGCAGTCAGGAACGGCAAACGCTATCATTCCTCCCGGCTTTAGCTGACGACGGACTGCCTGCAAAAAATCATCTAGCCCCTCGATATGCTCCAGCACAGCATACCCACTGATAAAATCGAATCGCTCGGTAATGCTGGTAGATGGGAAAAATTCATTTAACACGGGCACTTCGTATGCGTTCCAGGCAGCGACATGATTAGATCCTGGCTCAATCCCGAGAACGCTCGCCCCCTCCTCCTGCAACCTTTTTAAGAGATATCCACGTCCGGCACCGATTTCCAATAATCGGATGCCGGAGAGGTTGATCGCTCCCGGATGAATCCTAGAAAGTCTTCGGCGTAGGGTCTGCCCGAAGGAGTATCATCCATAGCCGTACCAAGAAGAGAGCCTCTTGAGTATGCAAGGTTGAGAAAGTGATGGACATCGTCGCTTGGTAATTGACTGACTAAGCCAGACCGAAGAGACACCCCTAAACTGAGAGGAAGAACTGATGGGAAGGTCGGAGGATTAGCTGGGACATCGTATACGCCAATTGTGAAAGGCAGATTGTCGATGGTGATTATAGGTTCAACTTCTTCATGCCCCCTCTCACGCTTCACTGTACGAACTCGCTGGCAAGTTCTTGAATTCCTGATACGAGATCGGAATTGGGCAACCACGACAATCTCTCCTTCGCCTTCATAATACTGTACCGCGTAGTCCATCCCTCCTGCGGGTCCGCCCGCCCCGTGAATTCTATCGTTCCCCTTCCTAGAGATCGGATGACCTCATGCGCTAATCCAGCCATCGTTACAGGTATACCAGCCGCCACATTGACACACGAGACTCTCGCACCCTCGCCGCAGCTAGGACCGCTTGCGCTACATCCTTTGCCGCTATAAAGTCCTGCTCTCGGCTACCCTTCCCCCATACTTGCATTGGAGACCCCGCAACTGTCCCGTTGATGAAGCGCGATAACACGAGCATCGGGCTCATGCCCGGACCATATGGAGCAGAGATTCGAAGGATAATTCCGCCACACTTCTTGACTACTGATTCGCCATGAAGTTTTGCCGAGAAATAAGGCGAGCGTGGTATCAACGGGGACTCTTCTGTTTTCCAGGATGGATCACGTGGATCGTACAGCCCACAAGTTGAGACATAAATTAGACGCGCTTTCCAGGATTCCGCTGCTTGAACGACTGAGAGATCCATTTCCCGCGTAGCTGAGGCAGTCTCTTCGTTATCCGGATACCTGTCCCAATGCGGTACTGCGGCCGCGCAATGCACTACGACCATGGGGGGACTTCCAACAAGCTCCATCAGCCTCGCCCCAGAATTGGCCAAATCGATTTCAGTGCTGTGCACATCGGTTGCATTCTTCCTTCTGACAACCGCGCAAACCTCCACTCCCAAAGACCCAAACGCATTAACAACCGCTCTTCCTACCAACCCTCCAGCTCCTGTAACTAAGACACGAGTTGGAAGAGTTCCGCTGGACGATACCGAATGCAGATCATTCATGTCTAAGCGCGCATCGAAATGTCATTCTGTGAGATTCGTTACAACTATCATCGTTTTCGGCAGGTGGTTGTCGTATGTTAGCTATGCCCGATCCTCGAAAACGAAAGTACTTGTCAGCCCAGCCTCTAAGCCCTTGGGCGACCACATCAGATCTGCTAGAATTTTTAAATTCCGCGCCAGAGACTCCCTCAATTGCTGGTTCCCGAGCGCTCGAATAACTTGCTGGGCAAATATATGCCTATCGCCCTGTTCTGCAAGCAGAGCATTGTCTCCATCCTTCAGGATCCCGCGAACCCAGTCTGTGTTGTATGCCACCACGGGCAAACCACAAAGAGCCGCCTCACGAAGGGCGGTCCCTGTCAAGGGCGATAGGAACAATGCCGCAGATTTGTAAAACCGAACAAGCTCGCCGCTCTTCTTGCTGCCTACAAACTCTACGTTGTCACGGAGACCGAGTCGCTGTACCAATTCTTGCAAGTGCGATCTCTCCTCTCCGTCACCCACAAGAACCAACATAGACTGATGCCCGGCGTCCACAATCTCCCTGAGGATGTAGATCAAATCTGAAACCATTTTTTCCTGATGCAGTCTGCCGACATAGAGCAAGACAGGAGACAGCCCTGAGTTGTCTCCCCCCTCCTTGCCCTGGTCATGATAATTCGACAGAGCCTCGAAGAATTCCGTTGAGGGCAGTTCGTCGACCAGGACCTTCACGATTCGGAGCTTCTTCTTCGAGCCATCCATGGACGAAAGCCAATTGATGTACACGCTGATGTTCTTTCCAGTTACGACCCTGGACACAACGGCGTAACTCCATCGTATGAACACACGTTCGAGCCAGATCGGGAGAACAACGGTCAGTGATTGGCCAGTATTCGCGTAGATTTCTTCCGGAATACACACGGGCATTAACACAATCTTCGCTCGGCGGAGCATCACCAGCGGAAAACTAGTCCACCATGCAAAGACCTGATCCGCCGTCAGATAACTGGTTGGATGGATACGCCGCGCAAAGACCCAGAGACGGAACGGGGCGAGAAGCAGATTCAGCCAGGCGGATCGGCCCGCCAGAGAAACCAAGTGGGTTCGCCCTTGCGTGATCGTCGTTTTCTCGCGGCCGAAGAGGTACACCACATACACCTGATCAAAATGTACCTCATAGTGCCGTACGTACCAGACGTTACCTCTCGCCAGCAGTTCATCAAGCCGAGCGATTGTGAATAGCAACAAGATTTTCATCGTCGGTCATTCAAAAAACATTTGAAAACAGAATCGTGTTCGCGCATGCCAACAAATCCCACGGCGTCATCACAGACGTACCCTCTTCCGCATTATGCTAATCCCGTTACAAGGGACGAATCATATCGGAACGTCGAAGGGATGATATTGTGCTCTTGGCTCAACACTGCGGCTGGGCAATTCATCAAGGTGTATTCGCGGGAATTGAATGAGGGAAATATTCCAGGCTGACTGACCCCGATTCACTGACCTTCACTTTGCCGACCACTCGACATGGCACTCCCACACCGATTGAATATGGAGGAAGACTCTTGTTCACGAACGCTCCGGCACCAACCAAACAATGATCGCCGATTTGAACACCTTTCGTGAGAATGGCATTTGCTCCAATGTAACAACAATTGCCGATCTTGATCGGTGCACGATCATACGGAGCCTTTCCGCCGGATAGAGCCCACATGACTGCGTCATGTGTGTAGATGTGCACTCCGGAGCCGATGCTGCAATAGTCTCCGACTTCTAGTCCCCCCGAGCCATCCAACAGGGTGAATGGACCAATCCACGTATACTTTCCAACTTTGACATCCCCATACAAATAACTATTGTGATAGATGCTGGAGCTTTCTCCAAACCCCAAGCTTTTGGCTCGCTCCCAGCGATCAGAGAAAAGCTCATCGAGGGGTAAATCGCGTTTCCACTTTTCTCGTACTTTCCCGCGGAGGTCACGATAAAGGGCCATAAGGTCTTCTGATAGACTTTCTGAGTCTTTCATCGATTGTCTCCAGCCATACTTCCCTCAAGAAAGTCCGGCACCACTGCTCGACACTGAGCAGCGACCAGATGAGCAGTCGACGATTGACGTTCCCCTCAAGATGTTCGGACACAAGCCGCTGGATCGCAGTACGATCCAGAAAGTTAAACAAGGCCGCATCTTTTCGCATTAATTTCCGCCGCACATACTCGATGCTTTCGCCCTTAAACCAGCTGGCATCAGGAGCTGAAAAGCCCTGTTTGACTGCATCCGTCACGGAAGCCGGTACATAGCGCTGCATCACCTGGCGCAGCAGGAGCTTGCCGTCGCGCGTTTTCTCAAAATAGGCTCTGGTTTTGGCCCCAGGCTCGTTCTCGTTGAGCTGGACGACCTCGCCGAGATTGCCGAGCTTGGTCGAGACCGGAAGGCGCATGGCAAAATCGACGAGATCATTGTCGAGAAAGGGCACCCTCGTTTCCAGACCGTGGGCCATGCTGAGCTTGTCTTCGACGACAAGTAGACCATGCAAAAAGGTCTTTGCCTCAAAATACAGCGAATGGTTGATGTAATCCTCAGGTCGTGTCAGGCTGGCCGCATGGCGACTGAACACGTCGCGGAATATATCACGCGTCCAGACCTTGTCGACCTTCGGCCAGATCGGCTCGAAACACATCGCGAATGACGGTGTTCGGAATCAGCCTCTGCCAATAGGCGATAGTACTTATCGATGTAGTGTTCGAAATCATCGTTGACGACGGCCCGGTAGTATCGCCAGGGATACCCTCCGAACAATTCATCGCCTCCGGTCCCGGCCAGCACCACTTTTCCGAACTTGCTGGCTAATTGGGCGGCGAAGAAGTTCGGATAGCTCTGACCGACTCGTCGGCTCTTCGAGATGCCAGACCATGCGCGGCAACACGCGCTCCATATCACCTGCCTTCAGAACCATCTCATAATGCTCAGTTTTGAAGAGGTAGGACATGTGCTCGGCCGCATCTCGTTCATCGAAACCCAGTTCGATGCCAGAGGCAGAATGTAGGTCGAAACCGATCGTGAAGGTGCGTAAATTGTCAATCTGACGAGCCGCAATCGCAGTAATTGAACCGGAGTCCATTCCCCCGCTTAGATATGCACCCACCGGCACATCACTTACCAGTTGGCGGTTGACAGCCTGCCGAAAGAGTCGATCTAGCTCTTCTGCATACTGATCGACCGGTTCCGCGCTGTTTGGTTCCGTGAACGCATAATCCCAATACCGCTGAACGAGAGATTGCTTGCGATCAGGCTTCAAGGTGAGCCAGCAGCCTGCAGGTAGCAGCTTCACCCCTTTGAATAGGGTTCGATCTCTAAAAAAATTCTGAAATGTCATGTATTCCAGCAGCGCTTCGGGATCCAGTTCCGCCCTCATATCCGGATGGGCCAGCATGGCTTTGACTTCTGAGCCGAAGAGGAACACGCCGGGAGTCTCCGTATAGTACAACGGCTTTACGCCGTAGCGGTCTCGCGCGAGGACCAGCTCTTGTGCCCGTCGATCCCAGATCGCAAAGGCAAACATGCCGTTCAAACGATCGAAGCGCCTTCGGCCCCCACGCCGCCCAGGCATACAACACAACTTCTGAATCAGTCCGCGAACGGAACTGATACCCCATCGCTTCCAACTCGGCCCTGAGTTCCTGGAAATTGTAGACTTCGCCGTTGTAGCTGAGTACGAAGCGTCCGTCGGCCGTCAGCATGGGTTGATGCCCCGCGGGCGACAGGTCAATGATCGACAGTCGACGATGACCGATCCCCACCGCTCCGTCGGTGAAAAACCCTTCCCCGTCAGGGCCGCGATGGGCGATGGCGTCGGTCATCCGGCGCAACAATACAGATTCCACAGGATTTCCATTCAGGTTTACAATGCCGGTAATGCCGCACATAGTCAGCCGGTCTTCTTCTTCGCGATGATGGTGATTCCAGCCTCTTCTACTCGCTCTCGCTCAATCGTGAAACCGGCCTTGGCACACCAACCACGAACTTCATCGACGGTATGGCGGCGGGCATTCTGCGGCGCATACCAATCGAAATTGATGTGATTCATCTCATCGAGCGTCATGTCTGGTCGATAGAACGCCTTGAAGACGTGCCAGTAGAACAACCGCTGGAGGTCGATCTTGCCTGCTGGAATGTCGAGCAGCGCAATGGATTCTGGAACTTCGACTTCAATGTTCAACTCACCAAGCACCCGGCCGAGTTTTGTCAGGGGCATCACTGCCTGCCATGCGTCCTCAGGAGTCATCGTCTGAAGCCGGTCGCGGATGTAGTCGTCCGTGAATTCACGCAGCGGGCCCTTCCTTCGATACACATAGAACAGGAAACGACCACCTGGCTTCAGGAGCTCAGCCAGCGCAGAGAAGGCCTTTTCCGTCGAGTCGGTGTGGTGCAGCACGCCTTCGGAGAAGATGATGTCAACCGACTTTGGGGCAAGCGGTAACTGACTCACATTCGCCTGAAGAAAACCTCCCACAAGTCCACGTTCTACAAATCGTGTTGCCGCCACATCAACGGCAGCCGAAATATCCACACCGAGATAGCGCGCGTTCCCTAATTCGCTCCCAAACAGCTCCAGCGCCGACATCCCGGCACCGCATCCGGCATCCAAGATCAACGGCTGTTCCCCATGTTCTTTGACCCACGCCGCTTCACTCACCTTGCCGTACCGTTCCCAGAGCCACTCTCGCATACGAGCAAGCGATGCTTCGCTCTCGAATGTGTCTCGCTGATGCCACTTGAACCCGAACGCCCTTTCCGTTTGCCCTTGCGCCTCTGATGCTATGGCCGTCGAACGCAAGATGCCGCCGCGCATCACGAAGGCTTGGCCTCGCAATTCGACGAAACCACCCTCGGGGGGCAACACAATACCGAGGTATTCGGCGAACCAGGGCGGTGCATCTACAGAACGGGTATTAGAGGCCGCGGAGGGCTTCAACGACATACGCAACGTCTTCTTCCTGCATCCGATTGTGCAGCGGAATGGCCATCGTGTTGGCATCACAGTCGCGGGCGCCAGGGAAATTATCAGGCTGGAGACCGTATTGCTTCCGGTAATAGCCCAGCATGTGTACGGCATGGGTCCCGGGGCGTGTCGAGATTCCGATTCGCTGCAAGGCTTCCATGATCTCGTTGCGCGGGCGAGGCGCCGTCTTTGGATCCACATAGGTGACAAACGCCTGCCAGGCATGGCGGCCTTTCACTGGCTCCTTGGGCAGACGAAGCCATTTCAGGTCGGCCAACTCAGTTCGATATTGATGCGGCCATGCGTGCCCGCTCAGCGATGAATTGGTCCAATTTTTTAAGCTGGACAAGCCCGACAGCACCCTGCAGGTCGGTCATCCGGTAGTTGAACCCGAGCAGATCAAACTCCGGTAGCAGATAGGGCTTGGGCCCTCGATGTCGTTCCTCTTCGGAGACGGATGCGCCATGATTACGCAACATCTTGGCCCGCTCAGCCAGCTTGTCGTCATTGGTCGTCACCATCCCGCCTTCGCCCGTTGTGATGGACTTGCGCGGGTGAAATGAAAACACGCCGAGATCGCCGAGCGCCCCGGCAGAGCGACCCTGCCAGGCCGCTCCAGCAGCGCAAGCGGCATCTTCAATGATCCTGATATCAGGCCGAAGAACCTTTCGGATCGCGTCGATATCGGCACAGAGCCCAAAGAGATGCACGGGAATAACTGCCTTCGTGCGGGTGGTCACGCGCCGCGCGAGATCTTGCAGATCAAGATTGAAGGTGATTCGGTCGACGTCTACAAAAATCGGTGTGGCCCCACAGTAGACAACCACATTGGCCGTTGCCACCCAGGTAAACGCCGGGACAATCACTTCATCGCCCGGCCCGATTTCCAACGCCGCAAGAGCCAGGTGTAACCCCGTTGTGGCGGAGGTGACCGCAATGGCATGTTTGACACTATGCCGGACAGCGAACGCTTTTTCGAATGCGGCGACTTTCGGACCTTGGGTCAGCCATCCGCTCTCGATCGGCTCCCTTAAGGCTTGCCATTCTTCCTCCCCCAGACTCGGTGCCGCGATCTGAATTTGACGATGGTCAGGCATACGTTCCTCTCAGAACCCAGCCGCAGCGCGACGCGCTACGACTTCTTCTTTGTGTGACGCTCTCCAAGCAATCAACCGAGCCAATCCCTCCTGTAGTTCAACCTTTGCGGTAAACCCTATTTCAGCACTCGCTCGCTTCGCAGAACCAATCCTGTTTCGAACCAGGGTGGCCTGGCTGCGCGGAGCATACTTGATCGGATGTTTGCACCCTGTGAGGGCAATGACCATCTCGGCTAGTTCCTTGAGCGACGTTCGCTTTCCAGTTCCCACATTGTAGAATCGGTCAGTGGCCTCGGATTTCATGGCACAGACGTTGGCTCGTCCGCAGTCAGCTACCGCGACGAAATCAAACGCTTCACTGCCGTCGCCAAGGATCGTCGGCCCCTCCCCCGATCGATGGCATCAAGCATTTTCATGATCACCGCGATGTAGGCGCCACGATAGTCCTGCCGGGGACCATACACATTCATATACCGCAACCCGACGAAATTGAGACCATATCGATGGTGAAAAGCGCGGGCCATGGCTTCGCCGCAGATTTTCGTGGCTCCATAAAAGTTTTTGTTGAGAAACGGATGGTCTTCGGTCATCGGTTCCTCGACCGCGTCTCCATACACCGACGCTGATGAAGAGTACACCAGGCGTTTGATCTTGTTTGCGACGCACGCCTCCAGGACATTAAAAGTGCCGCGAACGTTTACGTCGAAGGCCGATCGTGGAAATTCGTGACATTGCAGTAGCCATAGTGCCGCAAAGTGAAAAACCCCGTCCATCCCCTTCATCGCAACATCAAGAATGTCCGTCTGACAGATATCTCCCCCGATGTCGAAGATCTTCACACGCGGGTCTCGTAGCGCTTCCGCGAGATTCTCCTGTGTGCCGCGCACAAAGTTGTCGTAGATCCGAATCTCAGCCACATCCTCTTTGGCGAGCTCATCCACTGCGTGCGACCCGATAAGCCCAGCTCCTCCGATCACCAAGACTTTCTTTCCTCTAAGATCCACCTAGCCCCTCCTCTCGAAAACGAGTTCCGGTTCAGCTACGCATAAAATGACGTGATGGTCTCAACCACCTCTAGCTGCTGTGCCGAAGTTAACTCTGGATAAATCGGAATTGCGACGGTCTCTTTGGCGGCGCGCTCCGACTCCGGGAAGTCTCCCTCTTTATAACCTAAGTAGCGGAAACATTCTTGAAGATGAAATGGAACCGGGTAGTAGATTTCCGTGCCGATCCCTTTTTGTTTGAGATACCCCATGAGGTCATCTCGCTTTTCGACTCGAAGCACGAACTGATTGTAGATGTGGTAATGCTTGGCTCCTGATTCGCGATAGACCGGCGCAGGCAACCGAACTTTCCCTTTCGGCACCAATCCGCTCTGCTGAAAGAGCGCTTCGTAACGTCGTGCATTCTCCTGGCGCCGCTGCGTCCAGTCATCCAAGTAATTGAGTTTCACATTAAGCACCGCGGCTTGGATCGTATCGAGCCTGAAATTGCCGCCGATAATCTTATGGTAGTACTTCGGCTTGCCCCCATGGACGCGCAACACTTTCATTCGCTCAGCCAATTCCTGATCATTCGTGACTACCATCCCCCCATCCCCTAAAGCACCCAAGTTCTTGCTGGGGAAAAAGGATAGGCAGCCAACCGTTCCCATTCCCCCGGCCCGCCGTCCATCACGGTATTCCGAGCCGATTGCCTGTGCCGCATCCTCGATGACCTTGAAGTTGTGCCGTTGCGCGAGAGCAAGAATCGGCGCCATGTCTGCGCACTGTCCGTAGAGATGTACCGGAATTATGGCTTTGGTTTTTGAGGTAATCGCTTTGCCGATTTTTGAAGCATCAATATTGTATGTCACGGGATCAATATCGACGAGAACCGGCTTGGCACCGAGTCGTGCGACAGCTCCCGCTGTCGCAAAGAAGGAATAGGGGGTTGTGATTACTTCGTCTCCAGGACCCACCCCAATAGCCATCAGTGCGATTAGGAGCGCGTCGGTGCCGGACGACACGCCGATACCGTACCTGGCTTGAGAGTATGCGGCCACCCGTTCCTCCAACTTCGCGACTTCCGGTCCGAGAATGAACGCCTGACTCCGAAAGGTATGCTCCAGCGCAGCCATAACCTCTTTATGCAGAGGCTCGTGATGCGCCTTTAGATCGAGTAGTGGGACCCCCATAGATTCTCCTCAGTGTGTATTAGACGGCTTCATTCCGGTTGCAGTCACTGCGTACCGTTTTTTGCAGGTCGGACAGGTTGCCTTCTTGCCCTTGACGAGAAGTTTCACGCCGCACAGGCATATCCACCCCGTCACTCGACCTGGATTACCAACGACGAGCGCGTGATCCAAGACATCCTTTGTGACAACCGCCCCCGCTCCGATGAAGGCATATTGGCCTATCGTAATCCCACACAGAATGGTTGAATTCGCGCCCAGCGTAGCCCCACGTTTGACAAGCGTCGATCGCAGTTCTTTCATGCGCGGAATCTCGCTTCGCGGGTTGAATACATTGGTGAAAACCATTGAAGGACCGCAGAATACGAAGTCTTCCAAAGTTACGCCTTCATAGACTGACACGTTATTTTGGATTTTGACTCCCTGACCCACGGTCACATTCGGCCCCACAACCACATTCTGACCGATCTTGCAATTCTTCCCGATTCGCGATCCATTGAGGATGTGCGAGGTGTGCCAAATACTGGTGCCTTCTCCAATCTCGACGCCGTCATCAACGAATGCCGACTCGTGCGAAAAATATTTCTTCTCCGTAGGTGGTACGTGCCGCTCCTGACGATGTGATTCTTTCTCCAGCGCCTTTTGACAACGATGCAGCACGGACAATACGCGCAATCCCTCATCCCCATCGGTTCTTGGCCGCGTTCTGGTGGCAACGCAATCTAGAAAATGGAGACACTCGGTGCGAAGGGGCTCTCCCTGGTCAAGCTCGACCGGCTGAGCGTCCGCCTTGTTTGCGATTGGAATATTGTTTCTCCAGTCAATGGAGTGCGGGTAGAGCAGTAACTTTTCCTTCTTCTCCATGTCGTCGAACACGGCCATCTTGCGATCACCGACAACGATCAATTTCTGCTCTTTGAACGGGTGTAGCCACGAGACAAAGATATGCGCCCTGACCCCACTTGCAAAAGAAAGGAGACTTATCGTGACATCCGCAATCTGGTGGTGAAGATAGTTCCCTCCTTGAGCCATGACGCTCTCCGGCATTTCGTTCAGTAGCCCCAAGATCACCGAGATATCGTGTGGCGCGAACGACCAGAGAATATTTTCTTCACGCCGAATTTTCCCGAGATTCAAGCGATTAGAGTAGATGTATTGGATTCTCCCCAACTCTCCCGCACCAATTAGTTCCTTTAGCTTCAGCACTGGCCGGGTGATACCAGAGGAGATGCCCCGACCATCAGGATACGGCCCTTCTTCTTGGCAAGAGCGACGAGCCCTTCCCCTTCTTCAACTGAGAGACAGAGTGGCTTTTCCACGAATACATCTTTTCCGGCCAGCAAAGCCTCTCTCACTGCATCTGCATGCGCCTCGGCCGGCGTCGCAATCGCCACGGCTCGTATCGTCGCATCTCTCAGCACATCCGAATAGGCACTGAACATCTTCGCCGATGGATATTGCTGTCTGAATGACTCCAACCGCTCCTGATCGCTGTCGCAAATGGCTCCCAGCGCGTTCAGGTCATGAAAGTTCCGCACGAGATTTTTTCCCCAGTAGCCAGCCCCGACAACAGCAACATTTTGAGTCATGGATTTTCCTATTTCCTTGCTGGTCATCTCGCCTCCCGACTTAGTGCCATACGGCTCGTTCAGATCCTGCAGTTTTCATTGTCACTCTCTCAAATTCACCAAGCTGACGACATGCTCCGCAAATGGCGCAGACGAGGTAAACGCCGGAGAAACGGCGTAGAGAACGTGGGTGGATCGAGGTCCTGGCTCTATCACAAAATCGCTGAGCAGCTCGGCCTTTCTTGTGTCGACAAGCTGAGCGCGAACTCCCGGCTCCTTGCCGGAAAGGAGATCGCCCGGCTCAAACCCCACCGCCCACCCGAAGACTCCTTCAAGCCGGCACCACATCGTTCACATCAATCTCCACGGCTGCGGCTTGCTGGATGAGGCGAACACCCAGCACCAGTCGGTGGCGCTTTTCTTTACGCAAGAGAATCCCGCGAACTCCTTGCAGCGGACCTCGGACCACTTCGACTTGCATGCCTTCGTGCAGATACGGATGCGAATCGTAAGGCAGTACACTGGCCATCAGGGTCTTGAGCGCCGCAATCTCCTCGTCAGCGATCGGCTCCGGGCAATGGCTGGCGCCAACAATGTCGACGACTCCGATCGTCTTGAGTACCGGAAGCTTTTGCTCCAACGCAAAGCGGACAAAGCAGTATCCTGAGAAAAGCGGGACTTCAATTTCTTTCTTCCGATCCTTCCATTGACTCATACGTTTGACTGTCGGCAATAAGGGCTCAATGCCCTGGTTTACGAGTTGGTCGCGCACAACCTTTTCGTGACGCGACCGCGTCCGTAACGCGTACCAGTGAAGCGGGTTTGGCTGGCTCATTTCGTTGGTTTCGTTTGTTTAGTTATTTCGGACAAGACAAAATGTATGAACCAGATAACCCAGATTCAGGCACAGCTCCGCCCTTTCACTTACAGCTTCGAGCAAAAAAACCTCTAAAACGGCAGCCCGGCGATTGAAGCCGTCTGCTCTACGGACGTAACCCGAGCTTCATCACTTTCTCGCGCGGGACTCCCGACTGCACCAATTGCTCTTCACAGGCAGCCGCATGCTCAAGATCGGCAATCAACACCCGGTCAAACTGCCAGCCAGCGATCTTGTCCGGCGAAGAAACCGGGCAAGAGAGGAACGACTCACGCGAACTTCCATCGATGAATCCCACACAGTCGATATTCATCTCTCGAAGTGACAGATAGGCCAATTCGGCTAATTCAGTCGTCCCGTAAATCACAACCCGCTGGCCCTGAGAGGCGTCGAACGTCGACATCATCTCTTTTAACCGAGTCCGCATGTTTCGGTAGTACGAGAGGGAATACTGCATGTAGAGATAGGTCAAGCGTGACTTTTCTGTGAAGCCCTGTGGCGTCAGTAGATACCTGATTCGATTGCGCGGGATCGTCGTGATCTTGATGTAGCCCTTGCGGGCCAGACGCTTGAGATACAGATTGGTCAGACCGAGCGCAACCCCAAGTTTGATGGCAAGGGTGCGCTGAGTGGCCCCGCCATCGCGATCGAGTTCGCTTAGGAGAAGAAGATCTCGTTGACCTTGTAAATCCATGAATTATACGGGTAAATTTGTTGCACGTTCACAATATGAACAAGGTTGTGAGCGTAGTCAAGAAAATTTTTCAGCGAGGACCTGGACGGGGACGCACTCACCGTTGACCGGCGGTCTTTTCTGGAGCTGGAAAACTCTGCGATGTTGCCGTGGATCTCCTCAGACGGGAGACTTGGTGGGAGAGGTGATCTCTTTTACCCGTTAGTTTTCGTTTTTCTCGACCAAGGTACGGCCGTAGCGAAGCCGTTCAAACCGCTGACGCCAGGCGGCTTTGACACCCGACCAACGCCGTTCGGCCTAACTGCCTCTGACACTTCGGTTCCACTTCTTATTGAAATGGGCAAGATTCTCGGCGGGATAGCCCTTGGTTTCGGATCGCATACTGGCGTCGTGCGTCACCATGTTGAAATGACGAATGCGCACCGATCACGTCAGGCTGACGGAGAACCCCGCCACGATTGAAATCAGAGTCCGCATCATGTCTTCATCACCCGCTCATACACACGCAAGGTCTCTCGCGCCGCCCGCTCCCATGAGAACTGCGCTGCCCGACCAAATCCTTTCTCGCGTAGCACGCGACGTAGCTCCTCATCCACCAGCACCTGCTCAAGATGTTTCACAAATCCATTGCTGTCAGACGGGTCAGCCAATAATGCGGCGTCACCAACCACTTCTGGCAGCGAAGACGCATTGGACGTAATCACCGGGCAACCACAGGCCATCGCTTCAAGCACCGGGAATCCGAACCCTTCGTACCGTGAAGGGAACACGAACACTCTGGCATGCTGGTAGAGATAGACGAGCTGGGCGTCAGCTACCACACCGGCAAACTTCGTTTGGGCCGCAATGTCAAGCTGGCCCACTCGGTCACGAACATCCTGACGGCGCCGCATGTCTCCCACCAATACCACATCGTGCGTCTCACGCAGTTCGCATGGAAGCTGCGCAAAGGCCTCCAAGAGTGTTTCAACATTCTTCGTGGGGTCAGAACCCGCCACGCAAAGGATATAGGGGCGGGAATTAGATTGAGACGGCGCTGAGAAATCCGGCTTGAATTGGTCTCGGTCAATGCCCGGGTAGACCACGCTGACACGCTCCGCCGGAAAGCGAAGTCGTTCCATAATATCACGCCGAGAACTTTCCGAGACGGTCAGTACATGATCCGCCTGCTTTTGCCGATCCGGGACCAGCAACCGCTCGACGCAATTGTTCAACCCACGACGGGGTCTCAGAGTTCCGAAAATGAGTGGCTTCACGTCATGGATGGTGATGACGAACTTGCCCCGCTTCCAGGCTACAGAGGAATCGTACGGGAAATGTAGCACGTCATAGCGTCCAACAAGCTGAGGGGCAACTTGCTCCCACACTCGGCGCTTAAAGAATGGAAATCGTATGACTTTCCAATGCACATTTTCGAATTGGGGGAACTGAGAGACGGCCTCCGGCACGAGAACATGATACTCGTTTTCCTGGTCGACCTGCCCCAGCGCAGCGATCAGGCCCTGACAATAACGCCCGATTCCGACGTTAAAATCCTTGAGATGCCATGCGGCGATGACAATCTTCATGTGCCGTATTCAGCAGGGTTCGAAATAAGCGAGCCACTGTGGTTCGTCAATATTCTGCCTCCCTCGCTATGGTGCGCATACTATCATGTTACGGCACAAGACACTTTCATCGGCAAACGATTCCAGCTATCATGGTTTATCTGACACCCATCAGACATAGGTACGTATGCCTCTCGTCTCAACGATCATTCCAGCATACAACGGTGCCTCCCGCTACCTGGACCAAGCCATCCAGAGCGTGCTGGCCCAGACCTGTCACGATCTCGAATTGATCGTCGTGGACGACGCGTCCACGGATGAGACCTCTCGCGTGGTCTTGCGCTACCCCCAAGCTCGCTACTTGCGCCGTGCGACTAATGGCGGACAAGCCGCTGCCCGCAACGACGGCGCGCGACTGGCCACCGGCGTGTTTCTCGCCTTCCTGGATCAGGACGACTTGTGGAAGCCCACGTTCCTTGAGGAAACAGTTCCAATCCTTCAATCCCACGCGAATGCTGCGGTGGTTCACTGCGATGGCTACCAAGTGAACGAGGCGGGCGAGGTTCTCGAATACGACGGAGCGATGAAGCACACGCGCAGTATCACGCAGATGCTCCGGGGTGGACATGACGTCGCCACCTCAGGGTCTCTGTTTCGCAAAGCCAGTTTCGATGCCGTGGGCGGCTACGATGACCAATTGTTCCTCTGGGAAGACATCGATCTGGCCATTCGGTTGTTCCAACAATACGAGATCCTCCATCATCCTCACCCGCTTTACAGCCATCGCCTGTATGCGCATAACGCCTCGCGGGACATTCCCTCGGAAAGGGCATTGATCGGCCGGCGGCGATTCATGGAGAAACATAGCGCCTCGTGCAAACCCCACACACCAGAAGCGCAAGCGCTGAAACTCGACTGGGCACAGTATTTTGGTGACCTTGGAAAGTCCCATCTGAAGATGGGACAGATTCGTGATGCCCGTCTAGCATTTTGGCACGCTGTGCGATACCACCCGTTCAACCACAAAGCCATTCTTCGGCTGCTGCGATCTTATCTCCCTCGAATCCGCACGGTGCAGACGGCATTACCACGTTCTGCCCCGTGAAAACTTTGGCTCCACTTACACCGCCACTACCTTCTCAGCTGCAACGCCCGCGCATCCCTTAAGGGAGGAAAGACCGGAAGAGGCGAGAATAAGTCCTGAACTTGAGCGGATTATGTCCCAGCGATCTGAGGAGTCTCTGACGCCCTACAGATCGGTCACCTGCCCGCACCTCGTCGATCCCCCAGTCCGAATAACATTCGGCCAGCATTTCATTGATTAACGATTGTTTTTGCAGATCTCCCGCGTAAAGTTCACGCATGCGCAACAAGAACCGTTCTCTACTGCGAACGATGGTGATACCACCGGCTCGATTAAAGCCATCCGCATGCGCCCGATAACACATGCCGGATTCTTCAAGAAACGCGATCCCACCCTGCTGCGTTAGCCTGGCACAGAGGTCAAAATCCTCGAACCCTCGAAGCAGAGGATCGAATCCCCCCACTCGTTCGAACACGTTCCGCCTGATGAGCATCGACGAGGGCAGTACCAAGCCCTCTCCTATCAGCCTCCCAAGGAGAGATTCCTTTGCCCTGGGTTGTTCTGCCTTCGTGGCCCCCTCCTGAAAAACATGTCCTTCAGAATCCATACGGTCCGAGTTACAGTACACCAGAACTACGTCGTTGCGAGTTTCCAGCAGATCCACCTGTTGCGCAAGTTTGTGCGGATACCATCGATCGTCTTGATCCAGAAACGCGAGATACCGACCGGTCGAAGCATGAACCCCACGGTTTCTCGCAGCACTCTGACCAGCATTCGCTTGCCTGACCACCATGAGACGAGAACCATATTGCTCCAACAGTTGCAGGGACCGGTCAGTAGAACCGTCGTCGACACACACAACGTCGTAATCACAGAACGTTTGAGCAAACACGCTGTCAAGCGCCTCCTGCACGTATCGTTCACCATTATAGATTGGCATGATGACACTGACAGCGGGTCGTTTCTCGGCGGCGCTCACGGCTTGACAGCCTCCATAATCACGGTCATCTCCTCACACACATTCCACAGATATTGCCGGCACCGTTTCTAGAAGCAGGCGGGCAGGACGCGACAATCGATCCCCACAGTTCCTTTCCGCTTGTGCATGCCGCAGCCAATATCGACGATGAAGCTTATGATCGGAGCACTCGCAAAAGGCGCGTATAGCCGCGCAACCGGAACGGAGCTTTACGAATGGCCTGGATATACTGCTGCCGCGCCTCGGCCGGTTGTGCGCACCGTTCCGCAACCAAACCGCTCAGCAGAAAGAAATTTGCCCACTCGCGATTCAAGGCCCTCCGTTGCTCACTGGTCAACGCAGGCCGTTGATCCAGCCGCTCTAAAAATCGGCGTCGGCTCGCGAGAATTTTCTTCCGATGAGTCAGTTCGTCGAAAGCCATATCACGATAGCCGTGCCCCCGCTGGAGTTTACGCACCAGCACCCGATCGACGCACTCGAATTCCGTGACGGCATGGAGCCGGATCGTCAGGTCGGAATCCTCGGATCCATACAGCTCGGGATCGAGAGCGCCGACTTGATTCAACACCGAACGCCTCATCAACAGCGTCGAGGGAAGCGCCGTATGACCTCCGGCAAATGCCTGGACCAGCGGCTCTTGGCTGTGTCGAGCCCGAGCCCGTTCCTCGACCCGTCCCTCTTCATTCACCACTTCATAGTCTGTGTGAACCACTCCCACCGCTGGTCTCGCTCGCATGATGGCGAGCTGAGCCTCCAACTTGCCCGGCAACCACACGTCATCGCAATCCAGCAACGCGATGAATTCACCCGAAGCCTCGCTGATGCCTCGGTTCCTGGACCGGGCCGGCCCGCCATGATCCTGCTGAAACCATATGATACCGGCGGTCTTCGCCAATTCAGCCAACACGGCCTGCGTGCCATCCGTCGACCCGTCGTCCACAACGATAATTTCCACGCCCGTGATGCCCTGCGCCAGGATACTTTCCACCGCCTTCTCCACGAACGGCGCCCCGTTGAAAATCGGAATGACGACGCTCACGATGGGATTACGCGCAGCCACTCACACACTCCTTTTTGTCCAGCATGCGCCGCGCCGAAGCATAGACCGCGTCGACTGTTATCAACTTCATGCAATTGCCTTCGCCCCGACGACATGTCGGGTGGAAGCAGTCACGGCAATCCAATCCCATATAAATGACATCCGCTGGACCGCCGCCACGAGGGCCCCACTCGAAAGGGTTCGACGGACCAAACAAGGCCACCACGGGAGTGCCCACTGCCGAGGCAATGTGCATTGCGCCGCTATCGCTTCCAACAAAGAGCGCTGACTTTTTAGCGATAACCGCGAACTGCCTAATGGTTGTGCGACCTGCCATAATGACTAGGTTGCTCTTCGCCATCTGCCGAATCTGTTGCGCGAGAATGATGTCCTGTTGACTGCCTCCGATCAACACCTGGCAGTTATACTCGGACTGAAGACGATCGGCCAGCTCGGCGAACCGCTCCGGAGGCCAGGCCTTAAACCAATACCGTGCCCCGGGTTGCAGCACCACAATCGACTGCGATCGCTGAATACCGAGTTGTTCCAACAATTGATTCGCACGATTCTCATCTTCCGATGTCAGCCAAAGCTGAGGAACCTTTGAGCCTGCTTCGATTTTCAAGAGCTTGAGAGCCGCTAGGTCCCGGTCAATCCTGTGCCGCACGCCAGGCACAGGCTGGACCACCTGAGTGTAACCCTGCCCTCGCCAGCGATGCTCGTCGTTGAATCCAATTCGAACCGGCGCCCCGCTGATCCAACTCAGAAACGCGGACCGGTCTCCATCCGTCAAATCGATCACTGTGTCGAATTGTCGACGACGTAGTCCGGCGATAAGCCGCCATTGTGCCGCCAGAGACCCTTTGTCGAGGACCATGATCTCGTCCACATCCGGGTTTCCCAGCAACACATCTTCGGTCCCGCGATTCACCATCATCGTGACATGGACATCCGGTTGCGCAGCTTTGAGGGCTCGCACGGTCGGCGTCGCCAACAAAACGTCGCCGATGTAGCGGAGCTTGATGATAAGGACTCTTCTCATAGAAAAAAAACTAATCGCTTATTGCTGATAGCACGCACAACTCTTGGCTTCGCGCCCGCCCTTGGCCCTACGCCATCAGCGATTAGCTTTTCCCTTCACACAACTCCCGGTATAGCGCGATGGTCTTGGTCGCGGCCTGCTCCCATGAGAACTGCTTCGTGCGCTGGAATCCTTTGGCCTTCAAGGCGGCACGTAGCGGCTCATCTTCCAGCACACGGATCATCGCCTCGCCGAGCGCCCGAGCATCTTGAGGATCTGCCATTACCGCCGCATCACCTGCCACTTCCGCCAGCGCAGTCGAATTGGACGTGAGCACCGGCGCCCCGCAAGCCATCGCTTCCAACACGGGCATCCCAAACCCTTCGTACAGCGAGGGGAAGACGAACAGATCTGCAAAGGAATACAACAACTGCAGATCGTTCGTAGACAACCGGCCCGGGCACAACACCTTCTCCGTCAAGCTGCGCCTTCGAGCCGTCTCTTCATAATTCCCGAACGGATGGATGGGCGAGCCAACGAGGACCAGCATTCTCGATCCCAGTTTCTTCCGCACCATCTCCGCCCCTTCAAGAAATGTCTGATGATTCTTGCGCGGATCTGCCCCTCCGATAAATAAAACATAGCGCTCGGCCCTCAAACCGATTCGCTTCCGCAACTCCGCCATCGCCTGATCATCTCGACGTGGCACGAAATCCTCCGACACTCCATTGGGAATCACCCTGATGTGCTCACGTTTCAAGCCATAGAGCTCCACCAGTTCTCTGGCGGAAAACTCGGATACCGTGATGGTTTTTCTCGCTCGCAGCGCGGTTTGTCTCGTCTTGAACGATGACGGCCATTGGCCCAACATCTTCTTCGAGTACTCGGGGTGGCGATCCAGCCAGAGATCGTGAATAGTCACGACCCCGCCATAGCGCCCGACCGTCTGCATCCGAAAGTTGGTCCCATGGTACAGATCCAATCGATCGGATGAGCCCCGCTTCCCCATCCCCCATCGGCTCGAATTCATCCACTGGAGCCGCTCTACGCCCGGCCACGCCCTCACAGAACCAGGCTGCTCAGCGCCCGGTTTGGCATAGGCCAGAAAATCGATTCCTTCTTGCTGTGCCAGCATCGTACGGAGCAGGTGGTAAGAATGCCACCCCACCCCGCCCATATCGCCCACTATCGGATTGACATCGATTCCGATCCTCATCCTCGCCCCTTCTCTGTTGCCAGCACTTCACTCTCACGGTATGCGGCACCCGCTAAATATCGTTCAAATGAATCATGGCTGGGTCTCGTCGATGACAAGCCCCCCCGAACGCGGACACATCAGACTCCGCACCCCGATTGCGCCAAACTCATGCACGTACCAATCGTGTACCCACTACCGCCGACCTGGATGAGAAACAGGCTGTCTGGTTGCATCCCACAGCTTGGCATATTTCACAAAGGTATACATGCTGGCAAAGACAGAGACAATGAGTCCGCGCACTCCGTCGCGAAATCCCTGTTTCAAGACATAAGTTTTAACCAATACCACCAGGGGACGGAAGACCAGGTCAATCCAGCGAACCGTCTGAACCCTCTTGGCCTTCTCCTGTGCCGCCAGCGTGGTATAGAGCCCGAACTTCTTGAAGTGATCCTGAATGCGCCGCTCCGTGTAATGATCAAGGTGCCCGACCAATGTCCCAATCTCTCCATCGACGATGAGATTTTCATGCACGGCGACATCGTTATACTGAGCGATCCCTCGCCGAAACAGGCGCACTTGATAATCGGGATAGACACCGGCCCTTCGCACCCAGGCACCGTAAAAAAAGTTTCGCCGAGGAACCCGATAGGCCACGGGAGCGCCAAGCCTCCATCGCTCGAGGCAGGTCCGTACCTCTCCACGAAGTTCCTCGGTCACTCGTTCGTCGGCATCGAGGATCAGAATCCAGTCAGACGACGCCTGTGCCATCCCGAAATTCTTCTGCGGGCCGAAGCCGGGCCAGGGGCGCACGAATACCTTAGCACCACAGTCCCTGGCCAGATCCACGGTTCGATCACGGCTTTCCGCATCGACCACGATAAGGGCATCCGCCCATCGAATCGAAGCCAGACAATCGGCAATATTCCGTTCCTCGTTCTTCGTGATGACAACACACGCCAGTGTTGGCCTATTGACTGACTCAGTCACAAACCAAACCTCCTGGCATCCTGCAGCGGCTTCAGCCTTATCCACGAAATCCTCGGCGAGCGACTTCCCGGTAGAAGTTCCAGTTGAGCCACCGATTCCGCCTGGTTGCCCAACGCCTCGCTGACCCAAGGCGTGCCTCCATGACGAGCGGATGCGACCCATTGAATTCCTTCAAGATGGCATAGTCCTCAAACTGAAAGCTGTCGTGCCCAAGTTGCTTGGCCTCCGTGGCAGGAATCTGGCCTCCATGATAGACCAACACTTGCTCCCGTTTTTTTTCCAGCATTGTTTTAGGGTCCTTCACCCACCCATAGTGAAAGACGCGCCCCCCCGATGGGACAATCCATTCCTTCGGTCCGCTCTGAAGATATTGCTGCGTGGCCTTAAGATGGAACCCCACGGCATCGCCGCACGACTCCACTTCACCGTTGTTCCGGATGATCCGCACAGCCTTGTGGTAAAACCAGGGATTCGTCGACCAATAGTCCGCGATAAAATGCAGATACCGGAACAAGAGCCCTTTCACTTCGGGGTTACCAAGATGGCGGCGCATCGCCTCTTGGATGATCGGCAAATCGTCTTCATGCACAACCTCGTCGGCCTGAATGTAGAACGCCCAATCCCCGGTACAGTGAGACAATGCGATGTTGGTCTGTTGGGCGTAGATCAGTCCATCCTTTTGTAGCGTCTCGTCCCAGACCGATTCCACGATTTTGATCTTCGGGCCGCCGATCGAGCGAATCAGCTCGAGCGTGCCGTCGTCGCACCGCCCGACATTCACGATGAACTCATCGACCACCGGCAAAATGGAACGGATCGACTCCACGACCGGATAGTCGTACTTCACAACGTTCCGCACAAATGTAAATCCGCTGACCCTCATCGCGCCGTCCTCTCGACCACCTGTGTCGTCATATCCTCACCCCCACTTGCCGGTCCTTGGCCAATTCCCAGAATTTCGCATACTTCATGAAGGTGTAATAGGCATAGAGTCCTGAGAGAATCAAGCCAGGCATGCCGTCGAGGAAGCCGGCCCGCTGAACATACATCTTCAGAAACGCCCCGAGCGGATGGGTGATCAGTTGATGGGAGGAGAATCGCAGGCTTTGCTCCACCATGCGACGGGCCATCAAATCCGAGTAGCGATCCTGCTTCGCCACGTAGTGATCGATATCTCGAAAGGGATACTGCAACGCGGGACTCTTGAGAAACCGGACCGGCCCGTCACAATCAAAGCTCTCATGGACAAGTTCTTCGCGATAGCGAAACCTTCCCTTTCGAAACAATTGCGGCTGCCGATAATCGGGATACCAGCCGCAATGTTTGATCCACCGGCCTAAAAAATAGTTCTTTCTCGGGACAAAGTAGGCATCCGCGTCCGGTCCGCGGTCGAGCACCAGCCGAATCTCTTCCCGCAACTCGGGCGTCATCCTCTCATCGCTATCCAGGCTGAAGACCCACTCATGGGTCGTGAGTGCGACAGCCTCGTTGCGCAGTCGTCCGAATCCGTGAAAGTCGACTTGGTACACCTTGTCGGTAAATTCGCGGCTGATCGCAGCGGTCCGATCGGTGCTGTGCGAGTCCACGACGATCAATTCATCACCCCAGCCTGCCACAGACTCAAGACAAGCCCGCATGTTGGGCTCATCGTTGTAGGCGATGACATAGATGGAAAGCTTAGACATGCTAGGACTGCCGAGTATGCACCAGCCCGCGATACACCGTTTCCATCCGGTCTAGCATCTTGTCGATCGAATAAGATTGCGCGACCAATGCCCTGCCGTTCGCTCCCATACGGGCTCGAAGCGGGGCATCGGACAGTAAGACCTGCATTCGGTCGGCGAGCGCCTGTGCGTCGCGCGGAGGAACGACAAATCCGGTCTCTCCCTCGATGACGACGTCGGGAATCGAACCGACTGTCGTAGAGACGACCGGTAGTCCCATCGCTAATGCCTGCATAAGCACTTGCGGGATGGTGTCCCCTTCCACCGACGGGATGACAAAGACGTCCAGCGAGCGGAACACGTTCAATAGATCGTCGCGGAATCCCAGCATTCTGATCCGTGAGGTCAAGCCAAGCTGCTCAATGAGCTTTCGGATCGGCTGCTCTTCTGGACCTTCGCCCACGATGATGAACGTGACGTCATCGCGCTTCGCCACAATCTGTCTGGCTGCTTCGATAAAATATTCGTGCCCTTTATACGTTCGCAGGTACGAAATCAATCCGACAAGGAGCTGCTCATTCGGCAGACCTAACTCCAGCCTGAGATTGGGATCGGCTGGGGCAGGACGAAAGTACTCCACATCGAGCCCGATCGGAAAGGCGGCGACTCGGTCGGCGGCCAGCCCGTCTCGATCGATGAGCCCTCGCTTGGTCCGCTCTCCTCCCGTGACGACCACCATATCGACCAACCAGCGATAGAGCAGGCGCGTCGTCAGATTCTTGTTCAGCGGAGTGGAGATGTGGCGGATACGAATGACTTTGGGTCTCACGCTCACGAGCTTGGCGGCAATGCTTCCGATCCAACTATCCCGCGAGCTGTTGACTTGAAGAATTGCCGGCTGTTCCGATACGAGCAGGCGCCTGAACGTACGGATGGCGGACGGGTATTGCGACCGCTTCATCGGGACTTGCCGGACCGGCAACTTCTTCGCCAAAGCCATCGCACAGATAGGACTCCCCGGTTCAAGGATCAATTGGAGCTCATGCCCTCGCTTGATCAACCCCTCGGCATGGAGCAGAACCGCAAGCTCCTGTCCCCCAACGGCGGTACTGGATTCAGAAATGAAGATCTTCATGGGTGTTGATGCACCGAATGGACTGCCAACTGGTCTCGCACCGCGACAAAGACCTGCTCGGGACTAATACGAGTGAGGCATTCCAACTGAACCGGGTTCTGACAGGTCCGGCTCAGACAGGGACGACAGGAAAGCTCGGTGGCTAGTACTCGATGGCCGAGCCCATAGGGACCGGTCCGAACCGCACTCGTCGGCCCGAACAGGGCCACGACCGGCGTACCAACCGCCGCTGCAATATGCATCGGACCTGAATCGTTCGTGATCAGCAGCGACGCCTTGCTCAGCAGTGCCGGCAGCAATCCCACTGTCGTGGCTCCAACCAGATCGATGACAGGGGTCTTCATCAGTCCCCTCACAGCTGCGACATCCGCTCGTTCGTCAGGACCACCGATCATCACCACCGCACCAGATCCTTCTTGCTGCAGCCGATCTGCGACTTCGGCGAATGAGGCAGCCGGCCACCGCTTGGTCGGCCACCTGGCAGAGACATTCATCGCCACCCAACTCGTTCCAGGCGTCACACCAGATCGACTCAACAGGCGATCGACCTCATCATGGTCGGTTTGCGGGATGCGAAAATGAAACTCCGGCGTACTGGACTCCACAGCCCCCACAGTCTTGGCTACTAACAGGTAGCGATCGACCGCGTGCATCTCCGCTTGCGGAACCGGCACGGGCCTCGAATAGAACCAGGGACTCCCCTCTCGCCCATTGGCAAATCCTACAAGCAGAGGAGATCCGCTGAGCCACCCGATAGCGGCGCTCCGGAAGAGACCTTGAAGATCCACGACGAGATCAAAGCACTCTGCACGAAGGGGGGGCACCTGTGAGAGCCACCCCGTGAGCGTCGATTCCACCGACCAGACCCGATCCACCCCGTCGATGCGCTCGACGAGACCAGCCCATTCGCGCTTGACCAGCCAGGTCAGTCGAGCCTTGGGATAGGCGCGATGAATTGCCGCACAGGTCGGCATCGCATGCACGATGTCGCCCAGTGAGCTCGGCTTGATCAACAAGATGTGTCGATAGTCTTCCATGAGCGTTAATCGTTATTCATGACACGTGAATCGTAAAGACCAAGCAGGTCGGGTATTATGAGCGATTAGCGGTTAACGGTTAACGGAGGACGTGTCTTCACGTCATCAAAAATCCAGCTAACTGCTTCGGCCATAGATTTCGCCACTGCGTCCGGCATGGCCTCTGCTGCCCTCAGCGCACCCAGTGCCTGTGTATCCACCGGCTCGGTCGTAATGAGAATGGCCTTGGCGCCCACCCTGTGTGCTAATTGTATGTCGCGTGCGTGATCGCCGATCAAATAGGATCGTCGGAGATCCAGGTGCAACTCTGACGCAGCCCGCTCTACCATTCCGACCTCCGGTTTGCGACAGTGGCAGCCATCGTCAGGATGGTGTGGGCAGAAATAAATTGCGTCGAGCGCCACACCTTCCTGCTCCAAAAGACCTTCCAATCTCGCATGGATCGCTTCCAGATCCTTGAGCGTAAAGATCCCGCGACCGACACCGGATTGGTTCGTTATGACGACCAATCGCGCCCCGGCCCCTTTCAAGCGCGCCAGAGCTGGCCCGACACCCGCCAATAACTTGAGCTCGGCGGCGACTTTCAGAAAGCCTGGATCGTGGTTCAATGTTCCATCTCGATCCAGAAAGACGGTGACACCGTCCAGCGGGGCAATCCCCGCTGGAGGCACGAGGCGAGAGGCACGAGGCGAGAGGTCTACCTGCAAATCCTCTCGCCCCTTGCCCCTTGCCCCTTGCCCCCCTAGCTGCCTGACCGCCTCCTCATGCACCTGCTCAACAGTCACTCTTGTCATGCAACGATGGTCGATGGGACATTCACGCAACAGGCAGGGGGCGCAATCGACCGGCTGCCGCACAATGGCATGGGCGCTCCCAAAGGGCGACGTGGTGCGCCAATCGGTCGGTCCGAAGATCGCGACAACCGGTACTTGGAACGAAGAGGCGATGTGCATGGGACCAGTATCATTCGTGAGGAGCACGGCGCACCGTTTCACCGCCGCCATCAATTCGCGGATCGTCGTCGCCCCGGACAAGACCAGGGATCGGGACGAGAGACGCGCAGCAATCTCCTGACCCAAACGCTCTTCCCCCTTTGCCCCGAAAATGACCACGCTGACCTGTTGTTCACGGGACTCGCGAACTGTGCGGCAGAGTCGTTCCGTGACCTCGGCAAACCGTTCGGGCAACCAGCGTTTGGCCCCGCCGTAAGTCGAGCCGGGGTTGATCCCGACGACCACGTCCGTGGCGGTCAAACCGCCCTGAGCGAATCGCCTCGCCATCGCCTGCTCCTCCTCAGGAAAGACGACGAGTTCCGGTGCGAAGGGATCGCCCGTGAGGCCCAGCGGCTTCAATAGATCCCAATAATAGCGGACTTGATGGACGAGAGTGCCGCGATCAGGCGCAGCGACTGGATCGGACAACAGCAGACTTCGTCCGTCTGTCGCATACCCATAGCGACGAGGCACACCGGCCAGAAAAGTAAGGAACGCCGCCTCGAATGCATTTTGAAACAATACCGCCAGATCGAAACCTTGCCGCCGCAGCTGCCCGGCCAACGCCCACTTACCGGAGAGCCCCGCATGACGCCCCTTGGTGTCGTAGGTCAGCACGCGCGTCAATGCGGGATGGCCCGCGAACAGATCGGCCACAGCCGGTTTGACCAACAGCGCGATCTGAGCGTCAGGAAACAGCTTTCGCAATCCGCGGAGTGCGGGCTCGCACATCACCGCATCGCCAAGCCAGTTGGGTCCGCGCACAAGAATTCCTTTGATGGCTTCTCTATCCACAAGCCTCCGAAGGGATGCTGTTCAGTTGGCTCAACAGGATTTGCTTGAGCCGATCTTCCCCGGCTGTCACGTCCGTGGTCAGCCGAACTGCCCACCAGCTATCGGTGGATTGGAGCAACGAAGCCAGCTTGCAGGCATCTTTCTCCGTCGTCACAACCAGCTCGGCCTTACGCTCAGTCGCTCTGGCTCGCAGTTGCTGAACATCCTGGCTCGTATAGGCATGGTGATCAACATAGACCACTTCATCCAGAATCTTGATCCCTATTCTCTCGACGAGGGAACGAACTGACCCGGCATGTCCCACGCCGCTACAGAGCAGCGCTGTCTTTCCCTTCGACCAGGAGAGTGGCTGCGATGCTCCGGTTACCACCGACACGAGACTCTCCGGACGAAAGACCACCTGGATCGGGGCCGGCATCGGACCGATCGCGGCCTGCAGCCTGTGACAGACCTCTGTCACGTGAGCCGGCAGGTCCGCTCTCGTGACCACGATCGCGGTCGCGCGCGCCGCCGCCTGAAGTGGTTCCCTGAGTCGCCCGGCCGGCACCAGGGCCGCGAGTCCCTCCGCATCCGTGGCATCGACCAACAGAAGATTCACGTCGCGATACAGACCCAGGTGCTGAAATCCATCGTCGAGTATCAGACAATCAATCGGAAATCGATCCAAGACCCAATACCCGAGCTCATAGCGATCAGCGCCAACGGCCACGATCGCCTTAGGACAACGCTGCCCCATCAAGAATGGCTCATCGCCTGCCTCGTTCGGGTCGACCAGCAGGCGCTCACCATTCGACACTAACAGATACGGATCCGTGCTTGTCCGTCGATAGCCCCGGCTGAGAATCGCCACCCGTTTCCCCTGTGCAAGGAGCCACTCGGCAAGCAAGATGACCACCGGCGTTTTCCCCGTCCCACCCAGCGTCAGATTCCCGACACTCAGCACGGGAACCGGTAATCTCCGCTGAGCAAACCAGCCCCAGTAGTACAGGAGCGCGCGCAGCCGCGCAACGACCCCATAGGGGATTGCGGCCCACAGCAGCCACCATCTGACCTTTGTCCCAGGATCCAACACCTTGTTTGCTATCGTCCAGCCAAGAGGGGAATCGACCGGCCTGCGAGAGGAGACCCGCTGCTGCCTTGCTGCCGCGTCAGCAGCCTGTCGATAGCCTCCAGCGTCTGTTGCAAGGCTCCCTGATTCTGTTCGACCACCTCACGAGCCAACCGGCCCATCCGCTTCCGTTCCTCGTCATCAGAAAAGAGGGCCACTACCTGTCGGGTGAGGTCCTCCGCCTGGAGAACTCGACGACCACCTCCCGCCTCAATCAAGAGGTCTGCAATCTCCGCACAGTGGTCGGTGTAGGGACCGAACAATACCGGCTTCGCCCATAGAGCCGGCTCCAGCAAGTTATGGCCACCAACCGGAACGAGCGTGCCTCCGACGAACGCCACCACAGCTTCCCGGTAGATCGCAGCCAATTCGCCCCGTGTGTCGAGTACCACTACACGGGGACCGGTGTAGCGCACCGCACCAGTCTGCCCGATCGTACTGCGTCGCTGTACGGCGAACCCGCGCGCCCGAATCATCGTTTCCACCGATTCCACTCGTTCAATGTGTCGAGGAGCCAGCAGCAAAACCGCTGATGGATACCGTGTCACAAGCGTCCGATAGCACTCCACGAGGGTCTCTTCTTCACCGGGATGGGTACTGCCTGCCACAAACAACTGTTCCGTATCCTGAAGCCCAAGATGAGCCCTCGTCGCCCCGCTATCCGTGACGGCCGGTGTCGGCTGATCGAACTTGATATTCCCTGTCCGCCTGACTCGAGAGGCCTCTGCTCCCAGCGCAACGATCCGGTCGACGTCCCGGTCCGACTGCATCAGGCAGAGGCTGAGCGTCTGCAACATCGTCCGATAGAACGATCGCACGGGTGCCCACTGCTGCCGAGCAAAAGACCTGGTCGATAGCCGACCGTTCACCAGGGCAGTCGGCACTCCACGGCGACGCAGTTGCCACAAGAGATTCGGCCAGAGTTCGGTCTCAACGAAAAGATAGAGGCAGGGTTTCAGTCGTTCGATGAAACGGGAGACGACCCAGGGAAAATCGAGCGGCGCATAACAGTGCTGTGCCACACCTGCCAGCCGTTGCTCCACGGCTTCACGTCCAGTCTCGGTCACCGTCGAGACCACCAGGCTGCACTCGGGATGACGCCGATGCAGCTCGTTGACGAGCGGTGCCACCGCCACCACTTCACCGAGAGAGACAGCATGGACCCAGATGACTGGTCTGTCTGGTTCGTCCGGTCGACGAGATGCATCAGAAGGGCCAAATAGACCAGACAGACTATTTCCTAGTCCCAGCCGTTGCGACAACCCTCGACGACACCGTTGTTTGGCGAGCAGCACCGCAAGAATAATTGGTGAGGCGATCAGCAATACCGCATTGTAGAGGAGATGCCACATGGGGTTGACCTACTCGGCCACATGAAGGCTGGCGAGCTTATTCAGCAACCTGGCTATGAGCCGACTGCCTCATCGACCTCAGCAGTCATCCTGTTTAAGGTCGCTTCAAGCTCCAGCCGTTTGGCCTCCAAAGCTGACTCAGCTAGCTCGCGCGGCACCCAGATGGGAGCCCCCCAGAGATACAGACCGCGCGAGCAAGGGTACGGAACCATGAAGCGATCCCAGCTCGCAAAGTGTTTTTTTTTGAGCAACCGAAGGCTAACGGGACAATCGGCAGGCCTGAGGCCCGTGCCAATTGGATGACGCCCATCTTCGCCACCTGGGCCGGGCCCTTGGGCCCGTCTGGCGTCACCACGAGATCCACTCCGGACCGTCCTAAGCGAATCAGTTCGCGCAACGCCTCAACACCGCCTCTGGTGCTCGACCCTCGGACGGCCTTCAACCCGAACCGTTCGACAATTCGCGCGATGATTTCTCCGTCCTGATGTTGGCTGATAAGAATATGTGCCTGCGTCCCTCGGTATGTCAGGGGCATCATGAGCTGACGCGCATGCCAGAACGCGATGATGACGCGTTTGCCTTCCCGATACAGCGCATCGATCGACTCCTGGCCCTTGGTCTCAATGCTCATTGATCGCCCCAGCGCTCGAATCACCGCAGCGCCGATCGGAGGAAGCACAGAGAGCTTCAGCCAATTCTCGACTCCCTTCATGGCGGGGTTACGCATCGGGCACGTCCTGGAACTGCATTGCATGGAGCCGCTGGTACTGTCCCCCGCAGCGAAGCAGCTCGTCGTGCGTCCCCACTTCGACGATCGAGCCTCGGGCCAGAACCATGATCCGATCGGCTCGTTGAATCGTGGAGAGCCGATGGGCGATGACGACGGTCGTCCGATTCTTCATCAAATTAGCGAGCGCCAGCTGGACGACCCGCTCGGATTCGGTGTCCAACGCCGATGTGGCTTCATCGAGAATGAGCAAGGGGGGATCGCGCAGGATCGCCCGGGCAATGGCCAAGCGCTGCCGTTCCCCGCCTGAGAGTTTCACCCCTTTCTCACCGACGACCGTCTGGTACCCCTGCGGGAGCCGCTCGACAAATTCATGGGCATAGGCCGATCGTGCCGCCTGAATAATGTCTTCGTCGGTCGCGTCCTCCCGTCCAAAGGCGATGTTGTTTCGAATGCTGTCGTCAAACAGGATCACATCTTGCGACACCATACCAATCTGCGATCGGAGCGAGCGGAGGGTGAACGACTGAATATCAACCCCGTCGATGAGAATGCGACCTGTGGTCGGCTCGTAAAAGCGCGGGATTAGATTCACCAGAGTCGTCTTACCGCTTCCACTGCTACCCACGAGCGCCACCATTTCTCCGGCGCGAATCGTCAGGTTGATGTTGTTGAGAGCCGGCACCAGCTGACTCTCATAATGAAACGTCACGTCGTCGAACGTCACCGACTGTGCCACCCGCGGCAACTCCAACTGGCCCCGATCCCCATCCTGCTCGGTCTTGATGTCCAATACGCTAAAGACCCGTTCCGCCGCGGCCAGCGCCTGTTGAATCGAATTATTGGAACCGGACAACCGGCGAATCGGCGTATAGGCCATGAACATTGCCGTCAGAAACGAGAAAAACGCTCCTGGCGTCATCGAGCCGTTGATCACGAGGAAACCGCCATACCAAATAATCGCCGCGACCCCCACGACACCGATCACTTCCATATGCGACGACCCGAGGGAGGAGACCTGGATCGCCTTCATCGTCGTACTGAGGAACGCGCGGTTGCTCTGTTGAAATCGCGCCTCTTCCGCCTCTTCGCGCCCGTATGCCTTCACCATACGAATGCCGGCTAACGTTTCCTGAAGTGTGGAGGCCATATCCCCCATCCGCTCCTGGCCGCTTGCCGCCAATGCCCGCAACCGCTTCCCCATCCGCACCATCGTGAACACGGACAAGGGAATGACAATCACCGAGAGACCGGCCAGCCGCCAATTCTGATAGAACACCACGCCCATCATGGCCAGGAACGTGAGACCCTGCTGGAAAACATCCTTCAGCACCCCGGCCACCGCATTGGCCATCATCGAAACGTCGTTCACCACCCGGGACACCAACCGCCCCGACGTGTTCACATCATGATAGGGGACGGGCAGCCGAATAAGCTTCCCGAACAACTCTTGTCGAACGTCGGTGATCACCTGATTCCCGACATAATTCATGAGATAGTTTTGCCCGTAGTTGAAAGCGCTCTTGAGCACCGACACAATGAAGAGCGCGAGCGGGAGAACGAGCAGGAGGCTTTCGTTCTTGTTGATGAAAATCTCGTCGAGGACCGGCTTGACGAGCCAGGCATAGGCGCCGGAGAAGGCCGCCACCAACGCCGAGCAGACGAACGCGGCACCCAACCGGACCCGATAGGGCTTCAGGTAGCCGAATAATCGTTTCAAGCGATCTAGCGTCGACATTCAGATAGTGCCACCTGCGCGGCTCGGCGGGAGGCACCTGGTTCCCCCAATGATTGCCGAACCTGTCGCAGCCCTTCTTTCATTTCATTATATGCCAAGGAGTTGCGCAAGAGGTGCAGAACTTCCTGACACAATCGCTCGGCCGTCGCCTCATCCTGAATCAGTTCCGGCACGACCGATCGGCCTGCCACCAGATTGACGAGTCCGATCCATTTCACATTGATTAGCCAACGCGCGAGCCGATAGGTCACCGGCGAGGTCTTGTACAGCAACACCATGGGAGTCCCCACCACCGCCGCTTGCAAGGTCGCGGTCCCGGACGCGATCAACAACACGTCGGAAAGGGCCATTACCTCACTGGCCTGATCGTGCACCACGCGGACCGGCACAGGGCTGTGCTGCAGCAGAGTCTGGATCAGATTATCGTGAATTGAAGAGGCCTGCGCCAGGACAAATTGCGTTCCCGGTTCAGCCACGACCAGTTGGGCAGCCGCCTTGAGGAGCACCGGCAGGAGCATTTCGACTTCGCTCACTCGACTCCCGGGCAACAACCCGACGACGCGGGCAGACTCGTCCAGGCCGAGCTCCTTGCGAAGCTTCGCACGATCATATTGCGGCGCCACCTCATCAAGCAGTGGATGGCCGACGAACGTACAACGAACTCCTGCCCGGCGATAAAGTTCCTGCTCGAACGGGAGAATGACGACGACATGATCGACCCGGCGCTGAATCCACTTCATGCGCCCCGGTCGCCAGGCCCACAATTGTGGGGCAATGTAGTAGAGCACACGTCGACCGGCGGCTTTGGCAACCCGAGCGAAATGAAAGTTCAGCCCTGGATTATCGATCAGCACGACGAGATCCCAGGCCTCTGCCTTCAGCACCTGCCGGATGGCGCGCACGCGCTGGATCACGGCTGGGATGGCGGACAGCCCGACCAATCCCATCACGTCCAACTGAGGGACACCCGGCACAAGTTTCACACCCGCGTTGCACATCGCAGCCCCGCCAATGCCGACCAGCTCGGCCGTCGAGTCGAGCGCCATAATCGCTTTGGCTAAATGAGCCCCGTGGAGATCACCCGAGGCTTCGCCTGTTACGATCAGAATTCGCATGGCTTCAAAAAACCAGGGCAAGGGAGGGGAAGAGCCATGCCTTCTATCTCGCTGCGCCGGCTAACCCTCTGTCCCGTCCCCCCTATGCCTCTCTGCCCCCTTCTTCATGTCGAGCGGCGAAAGCCGCAATGGCCTGCAAGACCTGATGTGCCACGGCCACTGCCGCCGCCCCATCCTCACCAGACACCACCGGCCTCGTGCCGGTGCTGGCTGCGTGAAGAAACGATTCAAGTTGGAGCTTCAACGGCTCTTCGTCTCCACCCTGCAGATGTTCGACCTCGACGGTCGGCCGCTCCCCGACCTTGGCGCTACGTCGGCAAATCATCCCTTGTCGCGTCTGAAAATCGATCGACAGATAGTGGTCTCGTTGGAAGAGGCGCAGCCGGCGCATCTTATTTGTCGACACGCGGCTGGAGGTCAGGTTAGCCACGCAGCCGCTCTGGAATTGAATGCGGGCGTTGGCAATATCGATCGCGGAGGATAACACCGCCACCCCCGCAGCACGCACCTCTTCAACAGGACCAGGATTCAAGGACAGCACGAGATCTAAATCGTGAATCATCAGATCTAACACCACATCCACATCCGTCCCCCGTTCACTGAAGCTGCTGAGACGGTGACATTCGATGAACACAGGCCGACCGATATGGGGACGCATCAGCACCATTACCGGATTAAACCGTTCGCTGTGGCCGACCTGTAGACAACAGCCCCGCTGTTTGGCTAGCTGCACCAACTCCTGTGCCTCTGCGGGCGTGACGGCAATCGGCTTTTCAACCAGGACATGTTTGCCCGCTTCTAGACAGGCTTTTGTGACGGCATAATGGCCTGACGTGGGCACCGCCACACTGACGACATCGATGTGCGGCAACAATTCATCGGTGGTACGAAAGGCGCGTACCCCATGCCGATCTGCGATCGTGTGCGCACGCTCGACCAACTGATCTGCCACACCGACGAGCTGCGCTCCTGGCAAGGAGGCATAGAGGCGCGCATGGTGTTGTCCGAGATGTCCGACGCCGATGACGCCTGCCCTAAAGGGTGTCATGCTCCGAGGCTCATTTCCTGCTCGGTTCGAGTTTCGTGATCCCGACAATGGCAATACGGGCAGACCGGGCCTTTTCCAACACGATCTCTCGATCCAACAGAATCGTCCGACCGGCTTCGATCGCCAACACGGAGGCCTTGACGGATGCCATCACCTCGATGGTCCGAGGTCCCACGGCCGGGAGATCGAACCGCAAGTCCTGCTGCGGCTTCGATCGCTTGACCACCACTGCTCCCTCCTTCGCCAATTCGCCGCCGCGCTTGATGGCTCCATCGGTGCCTTCGACTGCCTCGACGGCCACGACCACGCGATCTTTAATCACGACGCACTGCCCGATATCGAGACGCCCGATTTCCTGCGCCACTTCCCACCCGTAGCGGATGTCCTCCCACTCTTTCTCCGATGGGGTTCGTGCGGTCAAGGGTCCTTCTTCCACGAGAATCCCCTCAAGCCCGAAGGTCGACTCACAGATGGTAATCCCTTCTCGCTCAAGCTCCTTCGCGAGTTCGCGCAGAATGTCGTCGTCTTTCCAAAGCGCCACACGTGTTGCCAACGCCAGGGTGCGAAAATCTGGCCGCAGGGTGGTAAATATATGGGTCTTCTTGATCCCGCCCAACATCACGGCCTGATGAACCCTGTCTTCTTTGAACGCCGTGATCAGCTTGTTGAGCTGGCCGATCTTGATCCAATGGATCCGATCCACATGGCCGGCCAACTCCGGCTCCGTCTCGCCTTCATGTGCCACGGCTGACACGTGATAGCCGAGCCTCTTGGCATTATCCGCGAAGATGATCGGGAACCGGCCGTTGCCGGCAATCAGTCCAATCCGCTCGCCTTCGGTGATGTGAGGCAGTGATGTCACGGTGCTACTCCTCATCCTCTTGATCTTTGCCGACCGACTGGCAGATGCCGCGCTTGGTCCCCTCCAGGAACCCCAGGACCGTCATGACGTCTGGTTGGTCTCCGAACTCGACCTTCGCGAGCTTGGCCGCTTCAGAGATCCGGTGCCCTGATCGGAAGAGCATGTCGTATGCCCGCTTCAGTACCGAGATCCGATCGGTCGAAAACCCCTGCCGGCGCAACCCCACCGAATTGAGGCCATACATCCGCGCACGATAGCCCCCCGCAGCCCGCATGAACGGCGGGAGGTCCTGCCCGAGAGCGCAACAGCCGCCGACCATGGAGTACGGCCCGACCCGTACGTGTTGATGGATACCGGTCAGTCCCCCGATGATGGCATAGTCGCCGATGGTAATGTGGCCGGCTAACGTAGCGGCATTGGCCATGATGAGATGGCTGCCGAGATGACAATCATGGGCAATGTGCACATAGGCCATTAAAAAGTTCTTGGAGCCGATGGTGGTCGTTCCCCCGCCTTGAACCGTCGCGCGGTTGACCGTGACATATTCCCGAAGAATGTTGTCGTCGCCGATCACTACCTTGGTCGGTTCGCCCTTATAGCTGAGATGCTGGGGCGGGGAGCCGACCGAGACAAAGGGATGCAGTTCGCACCGCGCACCGATCTCCGTCCAGCCATCGACTGCGACATGAGAAACAAGACGCGTCCCCGGCCCGATGGTGACGTGTTCGCCAATCACACAAAATGGACCCACGACGACGTCGGCGGCCAACTGTGCGTTGGGGTGGACGATCGCACTTGCATGAATCTGCACACACACCTCCAGTGAGACGCAATTTGTGAATCCTTATTAGCTAACCGCCAATGCGGATCCCGGCCACATTTCTTTTCGTTTCACGCTTTACGTTTCACGTCTTTCTCTTCGGTCACCATGGCGGTCACTTCGGCTTCACAGACGAGTTCATCCTCGACAAAAGCCTTGCCCTGCATCTTCCAGAAGGGCGCCCGTTTCTTGACGACGTCGATCTCGAAGCGCAATCGATCACCGGGTACGACCGGTTTTCGAAACTTCGCTCCATCGATACCGGTCAGGTATACCATTGGACGCGTGGCGTGCCCCATCGACTTAAACGCCAGAAGCGCACCAACCTGAGCCATGGCTTCGAGAATCAACACTCCCGGCATGACCGGGCGTCCAGGAAAATGCCCTTGAAAGAAGGGTTCATTGACCGTTACGTTCTTGATCCCTACGATCCTCCGCTCAGGGTCCAACTCCTGAACGCGATCGACCAGGAGAAAGGGATACCGGTGAGGCAAGAGGGACTGAATTTCGGCTTGTTCCATCACGGACATCGGCGGAACCTCCTCATAGGCAAGACTTCAAATGATCCTTCCAAGCCTGCTTGTCATCTCTCCAGGGAAGGGGGCTGATTGATCTTCCACTGCGCGCAGCTTTCTCACCCATCCACCCACTGGCACGCTGAAATGTGCCATTAGCCCGGGCGAGGACCTTCTCAGGCCGCGCGTTGCGCGAGCACAGAAGGTCATCGGGCTCCATCCCCTCCACTGCTACTTATTCTGTCGATCAAACTCCTTCACCACCTGATCAGTCACATCCAACGCAGGCTGATGATAGAGCACGATCTTGATCATCGCCTCATTCCCCTTGTCAATAATCGCGACGAACCCGTTTTTTTCCGCCACGACTTGCGCGGCCGCGTTCACTTTTTTCGAGTAGTCCACCGTCATCTCACGCTGCTTCTGTTGAATCTCGCGATTGAAGTCGGCCAGGCGACGTTGATAGGCTTCCAGCTTGGCCTGGAACTGACCCTGCTTCTCTTGCTTCGCACTGTCGGTCAATTTCCCCTCTTGAATCGTCTGTTCCAATTCCTTCAGTTCTTGATCGTCGGCATTGATAATCTTCTGCCTGGTCGTGGAGTAGGCCTTGAGCTCTTCCAAGGCCCGCTTGCCGGCCTTGGACTGCTCGATCACCACTTGTTGGTCCATCACCCCAACTTTGAAGGTCTCAGCCGACAACCCCGGCGACACCATCGCCAGCCATAATCCCACCGCACTGATCAGACAGGCCGTTCTCGTTCGTTCCATCGAGTCCTCCTCTCTTCACCAACAACACATCCTACTCCTGCACCTGGCAGGATGCTGAAAAATCCCCACCGTCCATGGACCGTGACGGGAGCGCGACGTGGACAAATTGGGCTCCCCCCTCGTCTGGCCCGTCTGGATCGTCCCGCCTGTCTCGCGCGGCTCTCCTCCGTCACTCCGGCATTTCTACTAGCGATTCTCAAGAGACTCTCAACTAGTTCTCTGCAGCCTGCTAGGGATACTCACGGTTAAATTCGTCGATCACTTGACCGGTAATATCAAGTCCTTCCTCACTATATAAGGTAGGACCGCCTTTGCCCTTATCGATGACGACCTGTAACCCAAGGCGCTTGGACACTTTGCCCACGACAAGCTCCACCTTCTCGCGAAATCCTTCGAGCACGTCTTTCTGCTTTTCCTGGACCTCCCGGTTCAATTCGCCCGCTTTCTGCTGATACTCCGCCATCCGACGCCGAAACTGCTCTTCTCGCTCCCGTTTCGCAGTCGCGCTCAACACACTGGCCTGCCTCCCAAAATCTTCTTCCATGCGGCGGAGCTCTTTCTCCTCCATCTCTATCAGCGCCTGGCGATTCTTGGAGAATGTGCTCAAGGAATCCTTGGCCTTCTTGCCGGCGTTCGTCTCGCTCAGGAGCGCGGGCTGGATCGACGACTCCCACCTTCCCCTCGACTTTGGCCCCGCCGGCAGCACAACCGGCAACAACTGCGAGGCCCATGACAAGACAAGTCGATAGAAAAATGGTTCGTATCACGCCGTCAACTGATCGCCGTCCCCACTCATGGTCATAGACTTGTTCCATTAGAACAGAGAACCGATCGTAAATTCGAAGACCGCTTTGCGTTCTCCTGGGTTGGGATCCAGATTAATCCCATAGGCGGCGCGGAGGGGGCCAAAGGGCGAGATCCATCGGCCTTCCAAACCGGCCGTTTTCCGCAAGTCCCTGAATGTCACAGTTTGACCATCGTCGAACCCTTTTCCATAGTCGAAGAAAATCACGCCGTTCAGCTTCGCATCGGAAGAGATCGTGAAGATAAAGTCGTTGTTGAAGATCAACTCGCTTGCCGCGCCGAGGAGCGAGCCGCTTGCCGTCACAGGTCCCGCGCGCCCGAAGACAAACCCGCGCATGGTATTAATGCCTCCAACGAAGTAGCGTTCGGTGAGAGGAATCGGTTTCCCATGGAGCCCCTCTGCAACACCATAGCGAGCACGGATCGAAAATCGCGTATCCGCCGGCAACGGGGTATATTTGACGACATCGAGGGTGTATTTATAGAAGTTATTGCTCCCCCCCAGGTACGGCGTCCCCAAGTCGAAGTACACAGCGGCTCGCCAACCGGTGCGGGGATCCAAATAGTAGTCTCTCGTGTCGCGGGCCAGCGAGGTCCGGAACCCCGTGGTCGACTGTTTCCCCAACTGCGTAAGGACGAGCTCCGGCGCATCAGGCCGTCGGATCGCTGTAATCCAACTCCTCCGCGAACAGGCTCACGCTCCCTGTGGCATACTCAGAAAGCCATCGACCGAACGTGATGCTGGCACCTTTTTTCTTCTCAAAATAGGTGACGTAGTTGGTCTGACTGCTGTAGAGATCCAGCTGCATTGACGTCAAGGAATCGTTCAAATAGGGGTTGCGAAACGTAATCAACCCTAGTGACCGCTGCTGGCCCAACTGACCGCGAATTCGTCCCATCCAACCATTCCCACCGAGATTCCCTTCCGTAATATCGGCGATCGCGACCAACTTGTCCAACGTGCTGAATCCGCCGCCGATACTGAACTGGCCGGTCGGCTTTTCTTTCACGCGGACATTCAGATCGACCTTATCCGGACCTACTTGCGCAGGAAGAATTTCCACCGTCTCGAAAAAATTCAAGTTATTGAGCCGCTGAAAGCTCCGCTTCAACGAGGGGGTATCGATGACATCCTGTTCATCGACGCGGATTTCACGACGAATCACATTGTCTTTGGTTTTTTCGTTTCCATTGATATTGATCTGACGGATCCGCATCATCTCCCCTTCCTTGACGGTCAGGATGATGGTCGCGGTCCGCTCCTCCGTGTTCGGGGTCACACTGGGCGTGACATCGGCAAACGCATAACCTCTGCTTCCATAGAGATCGTTCAACCGGGTAATCTCGTCGCGGATTTTCTGACGCTGAAAGATCTCCCCCTCCTTCATCTTGAGCCCCTCACGAAGTTCCGGCTCTTCGAACACCGTATTCCCGCGGTATCCGATTTCGCCGATGGTGAACGGCTCCCCTTCCATCACCGCGTAGGTGACGATGAACCATTTCTTATCGTCGCTGAGCTCCACAGTCGGCAACCCGGCCTGGGCGTTCAAATAGCCTTTATTGAGCAAGACCTCTTTGATCCGTTCGACATCGTTGTTCATTTCTTCCCGCTTCAAAACGCCGGCATCCGAGAGAAACGACGGCAACTTAAACTTCGTGACCAGACCATACCAGGGAACCCATTCCCGCGTCGCCATCACCTTGAACATCTCGTCTTTCGTCGCCGCGTGCAGGCCGTCAAAATTGACCGTCTTGACGCGCGCCTTGTCCCCTTCTTTCACGAAAAACGTCAGGCGCTTCCGATCCTCGTCCAGGGTCTGCACAACCGGGATCACCTGGCAATTGAAGTAGCCGTCCTCCTGGTAGGCCAGACGAATCTTCTCCGCACTCTCTTTGGCCTGCGGCTGATCGAGAAAGGCTTGGCTCTTGATCGTGATCTTCTCTTTCAGCTTATCGTCGCTTAGTTCTTGATTCCCATCGAACACGATCTCGGTGATAAACGGCTTCTCGCGGACCAGAAAGGCCAGGGCCATCCCGCCCGGTCCCGACTCCGTCTCTACCTGCACATCTTCAAAATACCCAGTTTCGTAGAGAATCTTGATTTGTCCACGGACATTTTCAGGGGTGTATGGATCGCCGGGCTTCAACGTCAATCGGCCGGCAATCGCCGGCAGCTCGATCCGCTTGTTCCCTCGAATCTCAATCGATGTCACTTTGACCCCGGCCTGTTCCGCAGCGACTGTAAGCACCGGCATCACGCCGCCCGCCAGGGTGACGAGCACCAGGACGAAGAGCCAACGAGGCCCCGCTAAACAGCAAGTTTTCCTCACCGGACCTGAGTCCCATACACGCACAATACGGCCGACATCATGGGCAACCTTGTTTGGCTGTGACCGCACACCCTGCACCTCTGCCCCAATCACACACCACGGATCTGGGATGGCGGCGGCATAGAAGGTTGCTGGCGTGAGAGACCAACGCGCTCAGCGCACAGGCGTCACCTACGGCAACATGCGTGCAAAACTCTCGGATTATATTGGGCAAGTATTTGAATGTAAAGCTGACAGCCCACATTATTCGCGTAGGTTCGTCGCACACTCACAGGGTGGTGCGCGGCAAGCTCGAACAGCGCGACTCGCGTGACGTGCAAACCTGGCCCTCTGTGTTGCGCCTTACCTACAAGTCTCGCCCGTCTCACGTGAGCAAGGCACCTGGACGTGCAGCGGACATGTCATAACACATGCGGACGACGGCTCGGTTGCGCAATCGTCTTGCGCCGCTTGTAAGCTCCTGCATTCCTTGACTTCGCTTACCCCATCACATAGTATCGAAACATGTCACGCTTCGAAGTGCGCAAAGCCGTGATTCCCGCCGCAGGCCTTGGTACTCGCTTCCTTCCCGCGACGAAAGCGTCTCCCAAAGAAATGTTGCCGCTCGTCGACAAGCCACTGATTCAATACGCCGTGGAAGAAGCAGTCGCCTCCGGAATCGAAGACATTATCATCATCACCGGACGGGGCAAGCGCGCGATCGAGGACCATTTCGACCGGTCGGTCGAGTTGGAAGAAAACCTCAAGGGCAGCGGCAAAGGGCAACTCCTGAGCCAGATGCGGCACATCTCCACGCTCGCAAACTTCTGCTACGTCCGTCAGTCGGAGGCCCTCGGACTCGGCCATGCGGTCCTCTGCGCCCAACGGCTGATCGGTGACGAACCCTTTGCGGTCATTCTCGGCGACGAAGTCATCGATGCCCCGGTGCCCGGCCTCGCACAACTCATTCATGCCTACAAGAAACGGCACGGTGCGGTCCTCGGCGTGCAGGAAGTGCCCCACCATGATGTCAACCGCTACGGGATCGTGTCGCCTCGAACCGTCTCAGCGGGATTGCATCGAGTCGAGGGCCTCATTGAAAAACCATCGCCGGACGAAGCCCCGTCCAATCTGGCGGTCATCGGTCGCTACGTCCTGCCGCCGGAGATTTTCTCCATCCTGCGAAAGACCAAGCCAGGCAAAAACGGTGAGATCCAATTGACCGACGCACTCCTGGAGTTGGCGAAGAAGTCCCCGATGTATGCGCTGGAGATACAGGGACAACGGTACGATGCCGGGGACAAGCTCGGATTTCTCATTGCGACCGTCGAGTTCGCACTCAAGAACCCCTCTCTGGGGCCGGACTTCAACGAGTATCTGCAGAATCGCATGCGACCTTCCGGAGCACGCAGCACGACACGATTACGAAAAGCCTAGTCACGGCACTCAACGAAGGCACGACGTCACATCTCATTCACCACTGAGCACAACACTGAGACCACACCGATGAACGACTCGACCGAACAAGACTTGCAGCCACCCCAGAACGTGGAAATCCCCGACCAGCTTCCGCTGTTGCCGGTCCGGGACATCGTCGTCTTCCCCTACATGGTCCTTCCCTTGTTTGTCGGGCGTGAAATGTCGATCAAAGCGATTGAAGCTGCGTTGGCCGGCAATCGAATGATCTTCCTCGCCACGCAAAAGGCCCTGGATGTCGAAAATCCGACTGCGGAGGATATCCATACCATCGGCACTGTCGGCATCATCATGCGGATGCTGAAATTGCCCGATGAACGAATCAAAATTCTCGTGCAGGGGCTCTCAAAAGCCAAGATTGCGGGCTACATTCAGACTGAGCCCTACTACTCCGTGCGCATCGACAAGCTCACCGAACACAAGCCGGCGAGTGCCGCCCTTGAAACCGAAGCCGCCATGCGGACGGTAAAGGAACAGATCGAACGGATCGTGAGTCTCGGCAAAGTCTTGATCCCGGACGTGATGGTCGTCATCGAGAACCTCGAAGACCCCGGACGTCTTGCCGATATGGTGGCGTCCAATCTTGGCCTCAAGGTTGAGGTCACCCAGGCCGTCCTTGAGGTCATCGATCCGATCAAGCGTCTCCGGCACGTCAGTGAGATCCTCGGCAAGGAAATCGAAGTCCTCTCCATGCAGCAGAAGATTCAAGCGCAGGCCAAGGGGGAGATGGACAAGACTCAACGCGAATACTTCCTGCGCGAGCAACTCAAGGCTATTCAGAAAGAGCTGGGAGAACTCGATGAACGGGCGGAGGAAATCACCGAGTTTCGCAAGCGGATCGCTGAACTGAAGATGCCGGAGAAGGTGCTGAAAGAAACCGAAAAGCAGCTCAAACGTCTTGAGAAAATGCACCCGGATACCGCCGAATCTGCGACCGTCAGGACCTACATCGAGTGGATCGTGGAACTGCCCTGGTCCAAGAGGTCGAAGGACAACCTCGACCTCAAGGCTGCCGCCAAAGTGCTCAACGAGGACCACTACGATCTGGAAAAGGTCAAGGAACGGATACTTGAGTATCTCGCCGTGCGGAAGCTCAAAGACAAAATGAAGGGTCCAATTCTCTGCTTCGTCGGGCCGCCCGGCGTCGGGAAGACCTCGCTCGGAAAGTCGATCGCCCGCGCGCTCGGTCGCGAGTTTGTCCGGATCAGTCTCGGCGGCGTCCGTGATGAAGCCGAAATCCGCGGTCATCGACGCACCTATGTCGGCGCCCTGCCCGGCCGCATCATTCAAGGGATGAAACAAGCCGGCACTAACAACCCGGTCTTCATGCTGGATGAAGTCGACAAGGTCGGGATGGATTTTCGCGGCGATCCCTCCGCAGCCTTGCTCGAAGTGCTCGACCCGGAACAGAACAACTCGTTCACGGACCACTACCTGGGTGTGCCTTTCGACCTGACCGACGTGATGTTCATTACGACGGCGAATCTGATCGACCCCATCTTGCCCGCCTTACGCGACCGGATGGAAGTGATCGGCATCCCCGGTTATACCGAAGAAGAAAAGTTAGGCATCGCCCAGAAATATCTGATTCCTCGGCAACTCAACGAACACGGCATCACCGAGAAACATGTTCGCATCGCCGAGCCGGCAGTGCGTCAGATCATCACCAACTATACGCGGGAAGCCGGCGTCCGGAACCTTGAGCGGGAAATCGCCAACGTCATGCGCAAGGTGGCGAAGAAGGTGGCGGAAGGCAAAGGCGTAGGGTTCCCGGTCAATCCGGCCAACCTGCACAAATATCTCGGCGTCCCCAAGTTCGTGCCCGAAGAGGAATTGACGGTGGACGAGATTGGCGTGGCCACCGGGTTAGCCTGGACGGAGTCCGGCGGCGACGTGCTCTACATCGAAGCCACGGCGATGAAGGGCAAGGGGCAATTGACCCTCACCGGCCAGCTGGGGGACGTGATGAAGGAATCCGCACAGGCAGCATTGAGCTACGTCCGGTCGCGAGAACGCACCCTCGGCATCAACCCCGATGTGTTCACCACGCAGGACCTCCATATCCACGTGCCGGCCGGAGCGATTCCCAAGGACGGGCCGTCAGCGGGCATTACCATGGCCACCGCCATTGCCTCGACGTTGTCACAAATCCCGGTACGCCGAGACTTGGCGATGACAGGCGAGATCACGCTCCGAGGCCGAGTGCTCCCCATCGGAGGGCTGAAGGAAAAACTTTTGGCGGCCAAACGAGCCAAACTCACCACCGTGATTCTTCCGAAACGCAACAAAAAGGATCTCGACGAGATTCCCAAGCACATTTTGAAGGGTATCCACCTTGTCTTTGCCGATACGATGGATGATGTGATGAAGGTGGCTCTCCACCGGGGCTCGAAAACTACACGTCCAACTGGCAAGCCCCGTACCCCGCAGCCACAACACAAGAAACACGCCACCCGCGCGAAGACAGGACGAGCCGCTCGCCCCCTGCCAGTGCACGCGGCCAGCAAGGCAACGACTTCCGTACAACTCCACTAGCATGGCGTCCACGGTTCGTCCGAAGGCCCGCTCCACGATTCACGAATTCGATCTCATTCGAGCGCTCCACCGACGACACAGCCGCCGTACTCCTTCGGTGATTCGAGGGATCGGCGACGATGCCGCCGTCGTCACCTCAGGAGCCGGCCGGTGGAGCTTACTGACAACCGACTTGTTAGCAGAAGGAGTCCACTTTGATCTCCGAATCGCCACGATGGCTGATATCGGTTTTCGCGCCGCAGCGGCGAATCTCAGCGACATCGCGGCGATGGGAGGAACTCCGCAGTATCTGCTCGTCGCCTTGGCCATTCCCCGCACCGGCACCAGGCACCACGTCCTTCAGCTATACCGAGGGTTGATGGCCGCCTGCCTCCCCCACCAGGTACGACTCATCGGCGGGGACACATCGGTCTCCGACAGCGGATGGTTTGTCAGCGTGACGCTGGTCGGGACCGTCCCTCCCCGCAAGGCGCTGTTCCGGAGCGGTGCACGAATCGGAGATCTGCTTTACGTGACCGGGACAGTCGGCGATGCGTTGGCCGGCCTGATGCTCTTGAACGAACCGAGGCCGGACAAGAAACGGCGCCCTCGCACCGCTGCACTCTCAGGCAGGCACCGGCAATTTCTGATCGGACGGCACCTGCATCCGACTGCACGTCTCGCAGAAGGCCAGTGGCTCAGTGCCCATCGCCTCGGGACCTCCGCGATCGATATTTCAGACGGTCTGTCCGGCGATCTCCGCCATATCTGTGAAGAAAGCCATGTCGGAGTGGACCTCGATCTTGGCGCGCTCCCGTTATCGCCGGCCTGCCGCGCCTATGCGGCGTCCCGGCAGCTCGACCCGGTGGCGCTGGCCCTGACTGGAGGCGAAGATTATGAACTGCTCTTTACCCTATCGCCGCGCCACCGAGCACAGGTTGAACGGGCCGCCAAGCTACATCGATTTCGCATCACCGGCATCGGTACCATTCGCCCGGCTCGAAACGGGATCCAGGCGATCGGCCTGGACGGTAAGAGGCGCCGGCTCCCGAACACCAGTTACGAACATTTCAGATAAACAGCTTCCTCAACCACAGCCATGGCCACATACCCTTCATTCCGATCGCTGCTGAAACAGGTCCTCCATCTGCAGGAATCACCGCAGCGAACGGCGCTGGCATTCGCCATCGGGGTCTTCATTGCCTTCTCCCCGACCTATGGGTTGCACACCGTCATGGTGCTCTTCTGCACCTGGGCATTGGGCCTGAACTTTCTCGCCCTCATGGTAGGCGCCTTCATCAACAATCCCTGGACCATCGTCCCTATCCTTGGTGCCACCTACTGGGTCGGTGCAATCTTGCTCGGCCGTTCGGACAGCCCATCCTTCGACTGGCATGATGTGAGTTTCGGCGCGATCTATGAACAGGTCATGCCCTACGCCGTGCCCTTCTTTCTTGGTGGATTGGTCTTGAGTCTCCTCGGTGCGGCACTCGCCTACCCCCTCGCCTACTATTTCGTGGCCAAGCATCGGCGGTTGCACCCAACGGACCAGGCAGAGCCATTGCCGCCCCATCAAGATGTACGCTAAGATCGGTTGCCATGTCTGAGTCCGGTCATCAATCCAATGCTCCGTACGATGGGTCGGCGCTGATCGCTGATCCAATCCACCAATACGTCTCCTTCACCGTGCCCTTCTCCACTGCGGACCCGCACGAACGGACGGAAAAGGATCTGATCGATTCCCCCTGGGTCCAGCGCCTCCGGTACATCTATCAGCTCCAGAGCGCCCGCTGGGTATACCCATCCGCGGAACATACCCGCTTCGTCCATTCGCTCGGCACCATGCACGTGGCAGGCCGCTTTGCACGGCATCTCTATCCGTTTCTCAGAAAAGCGGTAAAAGAGGTCCCGTCAGCGAACTATGTCGAAGAATTTCTCCGCGTCACGGCACTCGCGCACGACATCGGCCACGGCCCGTTCTGCCATTTCTTCGACGACAACTACTTGCACGCCTTCCATGCCAGTCACGAAAAACTTGGCCAGATCATCATCCGCGACCATCTGGGTCCGATCATCCGCAAGATCCGGCGCAGCCCGTCCGGCCCCTTCGCCAAAGGCGAGGAACTCAATCCCGACCAGATCGCCCATGTGATTCTCAAGGAAAAGGGTAAAGACAACTCCCGCATTCCGCGATGGCTCAACATGCTCCAACCGGTCATTTCAGGCAGCTATACCGCGGACAACCTCGACTATGTCCTGCGCGACTCCTATATGTGCGGTGTCGCGGTCGGCCCGGTTGATCTGTCCAGACTCATTCACTACACGATCATCACGGACAAAGGATTTACGATCCATAAGACAGGCCTTCCTGCCCTGCAGATGTTTCTCAACACCCGCATGTATCTCTATTCCAACGTCTACTATCACCGGACCACGCGCGCGATCGACATCCACCTCCGTGACATCTTCGGCGACACCATGAAGCTTCTGTTTCCCCACGATCCTCGAAAGAAGATGGACGAGTACCTGACGCTGACCGACTGGTCTTTGCTTGAACAGGTACGGGGATGGAAAACCTCACGCCATGTCACCGAACGGCGCCTGGGTGCGGAATGGCAGCGGATTCTCGTCCGCGACGTAAAATGGAAAATGGCCTACAGCACCGTGCTCAAAGAAAAGGGCCAGGAACGAGGCATGGACTTTCCCAGCCACGCGCATTTCGAAGAGCAGATCAAAAAGGAATTGCCTGCGCGGCTCAAAAAAGTGGAGTTCCGCGTCGACATGGCTCCACTCGACCCACGGCCAGACCCAAAAGACCGGCGCGGCAATCCCCTCTATGTGTACGACCCTGGCACCAAAGGCATCTCGACCGACCCATTGGAAGAATTCCTAGACCTGCTACCCACCCGCTTGGTCCAATTCCGCGTCTATACCCTCGACCATGCCTACGACGAAGCCCTCTCCCGCGCCACCGCAACGGTACTCAACAAGACCCCTTCGAGCCTCGAGTCGAACTACTAGATTTTGCTGACAGCCTACCGCGGTGCTGTAATACTGTTGATATCGCGTCAATGGCGACACCACCATCTGCACGGAGGATGATCATGCGGGCACTCATTAGACTGCTTTTCCTGGGACTCTGCCTAGTATTGGGCAGCGCTGTCCAGGCACAGATGCCGCTTGGCGGACAGAACCAAGCCGACATTCTCAAGCTCCTTAACGAGCTGCCGCCTGAGACGATGAAGAAGGTTGAGGCCTTGGGCAAGATCCTTCAACAAGACTTGAAAGAAGGCAAACTGACCGGTGCGCAGCTACATGAAGAATTGATGTCGGGCAATCTCGATCAAAAGATCAGAGACCTCAACCCCGAAGCCGGTCCCCTGCTTGACGACATCGGTCAGGCAATGAAGAACCATCCCAATGCGGAGAACCTGCCGAATCTGTTGAATGGAATGATGGGCGCAGCCCGGTAGAAGAGTGCTGGCTTGTGCCCGGCGGATTCGCTTCATGCCTCTCGGACCGGCTCTTCCTGGCTTGTGTGTGGCACAACCGGGGAACTCTCCTCCAGGCAGGACAGCCGAGCGGGACGGGCGAGACGAGATGCGAATCCAATCTGTCCACGTCGTGCCTTTCTTATCTATCCCCCGCTTCACACGTCACGGTCTGTGGCGCTGGCGGACTTTTCAGCACATTGGAACTGCCGTCGAGACTGACCAGCCTGAACAGCCAGCCCTCCTACTTGACCAGAACCGCTTCGGGGACAGATGTCGTTTCAGGTGTGGGGGTCGAGGCGCTACTGGCAGGAACTGCACCGTTCTTAAAGGGTAAATCGAGCAGCGTATAGGGATTCACGCGAGCGCCGTTGAGTTTGACGCCCCAATGGAGATGCGGGCCGGTGGCGCGGCCGGAAGCCCCCACCTTGCCGATGATCTGGCCGGCCTTCACCAGATCTCCATCCTTGACCAGAATTTCCGACAGGTGGAAGTACATCGAATAGAAGCCGAGGCCGTGATCGACAAAGATTCCCCTGCCAGAAAAGAAATGGTCGACGGTGAGGCGGACGACCCCGTCATTCGTCGCGGCCACGTCAGTCCCCACCGGCGCGCCGATATCTTCTCCGTTATGAGGATTGCGCGCTTGGCCGTTCATGATCCGAACACTGCCGAAGATCCCGGAGCGCTTCCCATTGACCGGCTCGAGGAAGTTGCTGTGCCACAGCTTCATGCCTGAGTTCTCAGCCAAGGCCTGTTTGACCTGCTCCTGCTCGGCTTTCCACCGTGCCAGGCTCTTCTCATCCAGGTCGACCTTCTCCTTCGGCAGCTTCAGATGCTCGACTGCAAATTTCTCTTTGGCCACCAGGACATTAAAGCTCAACTGCTTCGCCTGTTCACCCTGCTTCACTTCGACGGCGAATTCATAGGTGCCAGGATCGTCTTGCATGTCGATCCCGAGCAACCCGATATAGCCGGCTGGCTCCCCAGGCCTGAATTCCCGGAAAAACGGAACCGTTCGACTCAGAAACGTACCCTTCACCTCGGTGGCCTGCTCTTCGCCCTTCACCTTGACCACCAGCACCTGCCCCTGCTTACCGCTGTATTGCCCATCAAGGCCCTTCGGCGCAGGAGGTGTATTGGGGAACAACTCGACAGGAAACACGCTGGACAACAGCACGACGGCCATAATAATCGTTCGGTCCAGTCGCGAAATCCGCAGCTGCGTCTGTTTGAGAGCAGTCATCATCATCGGTAGAACCGTAACCCTGCCACCTGGGAGACCAACTCGTCCACACGTCGATTTACGGCGCTGAAAGGGTCCATACAGAGAATCGTTTCTTCCCAGTAGCCATTGAGTTTCAGATAGGTCCAATCGACTGTATAGGAGCGATTCTTCGCGCGGGCGAACCGGATGAAATCGCCGCGTACCTTCGCCCGCGTGGTCTGCGGCGGGGTCGACATGGCCCGTTGCACCGCTTCCTCCGCCACGACCCGCTCGATCAGCCCACGGGACTCCATTAGATAATACAACCCCCGCGTCCGTTTGACATCATGATATTGGAGATCGAGCAGGAAGACCCGTGGATCGTCCCAGCCGCAGCCCTTCTTATCGATATAGGACTGGATGAGATGGCGCTTGGTCACCCAATCGATTTCGCGCACGAGCTGCATCGGGTCCTCTTCAAGCTTATCCAGCACCATGGCCCATCGTTGCCACACATCCTCGAGGATTGGATCGTGCTCCTGCTGGGCCAAATATTCCTGCGCACGATCCAGATAGAGCCGCTGGACTTCCACCGCTGTCATCTGGCGGCCATCGTCCAGTTTGATCTTCCGTTTCACCGTGGAATCGCGCGAAATCTCCCGAATGGCTTTCACGGGGTCCTCTAACTCCATCCCTTGGACTGCGTATCCCTCCTCGATCATGGACAGCACCAACGTCGCCGTGCCGACCTTCAAATAGGTCACGAACTCCGACATATTGGAATCCCCGACGATGATATGGAGCCGTCGGTAGCGTTCTGCATCAGCATGCGGCTCGTCTCTGGTATTGATGATGCTGCGCGAGGAGGTAGTCGAGGAGGAGGTTTTCTCGTGAATGTGTTGCGCTCGTTGCGAGATGAAGTACTGCGGTTTGCCCGATACCTTCAGGACCTTTCCCGCTCCGCTGTAGATCTGACGCGTGACGAAAAAGGGGATGAGTTGCTCCGTGACTTTCCAAAAATCGACGTCGCGTCGCATGAGAAAATTTTCATGGCAGCCGTAGGTATTACCGAGCGAGTCCGTATTGTTCTTGAAAATGTAGATTTCCCCGGACAAACCTTCTTCCCGCAACCGTTCTTCAGCCGCCGGCAGGCAGGCTTCAAGCAGACGCTCGCCTGCCTTATCATGGATGACGAGATCGAGAATGTTGTCGCACTCGGGGGTGGAATACTCAGGATGGCAGCCGGTGTCTTGATAGAAACGCGCGCCGTTCGCCAGAAAGGCGTTGGATGGCCAGCTATTGGGAATGAGACCTTCGAAGATATAGCCCAGCACCTTCTCCATAGGCAGGTATACCCGCCCATTCGGCGAGAAGATGAGCCCGTACTCATTTTCCAAACCGAAGATCCGTCGTCTCAGAGGACTGGGTTGTAGCATAGACGTAAAATCAGAATACCAGCCGGCCCCGCCTTCTTCAACAGAAGAACCAGATCTACAGAGGGGGGAGAGGACTACCCCGAGAGGAGCTGCTTGGTATCGGCAGGCGAAAGACGGCGGAATCTTCGGCCGTCGCGAGTGCGGTCCAGAACCGCCACTTCCAGGCTCTCGAGAGAGAGCTTCTGGTTCCCAATTTGTTCGAGCGCGGTGATACAGAGCGCGAGGGCATTTCGCAGCTCAGGAGGTTGCGTGAGGCCCTTTTCCTTTAACAGGGCCTGGATGGCCTCGGACTTGCCTCCGATGACCGCAAAGGTACGCTCGTCGATGATGCTCCCGTCGAAGGAAATGCGATACATCTCGTTGGCGTGGCCGTTGTGCCCGACTTGCACCACCAGGATTTCCACCTCCAGCGGCTTCTGCTCCTGACTGAAAATGGTGCCAAGGCTTTGAGAGTAGCCGTTCGCAAGAGAGCGGGCCGTTACATCTTCCCGGCTGTACATGAATCCTTTTAGGTCCGCGTGTCTGATGCCGGCCTTCCGGAGATTTTCAAACTCGCTGTACTTACCGGCCCCCGCGAAGGCGATGCTGTCGTAGATCTCGGAGATTTTATACAACGAGGCGCTGGGGTTCTCCGCGACGAGGAGAATCCCATTTACAAATTCGATGGCAATGATAGAACGGCCTTTGGCGATGCCTTTCTTGGCATACTCCGCCTTGTCCTGCATCATCTGCTCGGGCGAGACGTAATAGGGCATCGGCATGTTTAGGTCTCCTTGGAACGGCGGGTCGCGATCAACCCGTCATAGATGCCACGAATCTGCTGTTCGGACACGTCGATGATGCCGCGCTCGTTGACAATCTTCGCGGTGGGGTAGATGCCCCTCACGAGATCCGGCCCCCCGGTGCCGACATCATCATCTGCCGCATTGTACAAAGCCAGCAAGGCCAACTTCAGGGCGTCCGGCTCAGCCATGCCTTTGAGAAAATGCTCCCGCATCGTATTGCGGGCGTCTTTCCCGCCTGACCCTATGGCATGGTAGTCCGACTCTTCGTACCGGCCGCCTGCGAGATCGTACTTGAAGATGCGACCCTCTGCACGCATCAGGTCGTAGCCGACATAGAGCGGCATGACGACCAGCCCCTGAAAGACCATCGGCAGATTGGCCTTGACCATCTGTCCGAGTTTGTTGGCCTTCCCCTCACAGGATAGTTGTACGCCTTCTATCTTTTCGTAATGTTCAAGCTCGACTTGGAACAACTTGGCCATTTCGACGCATGGACCGGCCGCGCCGGCGATCGCCATCGCGGAATACTCATCAATCTTGAAGACTTTCTCGATCCGGCGCTCGGCGATTTGAAATCCTTCCGTCGCCCGGCGATCTCCTGCAATCACCACACCTTGTTGAGACTTGATCGCCAGCACCGTGGTGGCCTGAGGAACGCTCATCGAGCCGGCCCCGCGCATCGGCTCGGCCAAAGCCTGGGCCTGCAGGAATCCACTACGGCCGGCCGGAGTCAGCGCAGGATGGTGCGCGGTCAAAAAGTCAAAGAAACTCGGCTCGTCGTGGTTGGGGAGAAATGGCAATTTCATAGTGTGAATCGCGAGGGGTCCTTGTTCATTAGGCTTTGAGCTTCGTCAGCAATTCGTCGACGGTCTCGACCTGATCAAGGAGGTCGCTCGTCAGCGAGGCCGTGCCTCGGAGCGGGTCCATCAACGGCACCCGTTTGACCTGGTTGTTGCCGACGTCGAAGAGCACCGAGGTCCAGCTGGCCCCGTAGAGCGATTTCGCAAACTTGCTGACACATCGTCCACGGAAATAGGCGCGCGTCCCCGGAGGGGGGTTGAACTCCGCTCGCGCGATCTCGACATCCTGCACGATTCGCTCGATCAGGTGGCTGCGTTCGAGCGTAAAGTAGAGGCCCTTGTCAGGGCGGACGTCGTGATACTGAAGATCCATCAGACGCACCCGCGGGTCATCCCACCCACAGCCCTTTCTCTCTATATAGGATTCCATCATCTGGCGTTTTGCCACCCAATCCAACTCGCGCACCAAGAGCCGAGGATCTTGCTCCAACTTATCCAAAACGTCTTCCCAGCGAACGAGAATATCTTTTGTGACTTGGGAGATGTCGTGACAGGCATAGTATCCCATGGCGGCTTTCAAATAGGCTCGTTGAATCGCCACCGCCGTCATCGAGCGCCCCCCCGCAAGTTTGAGCGTCTCCTTCATGCCCAAATCGCGTGAGACCTGCCTGATGCTTCGGACTGCGTCGTCCAACTCGATCTGCGGCAGATCTGCTCCGGCCTCGAGCATGTCCAGAACAATGGCCAACGTGCCGACCTTGAGGTAGGTCGAAACCTCCGCCATGTTGGCGTCTCCCACAATCACGTGCAACCGGCGATACTTGCCATACTCCGCATGCGGCTCATCGCGTGAGTTGACGATGGGGCGCCGGACCATCGTATTAAGATCGACGAGGCACTCGAAGAAATCCGCACGCTGCGAGATCTGATAATCCGTCGGGCTGGTCTGATTCTCCGCGCCGACCTTTCCTGCCCCCGCAAAAATGGGCCGCGTCACGAAGAACGGCGCCAACACCTTCACGATGCGCTCGAAGGGAACCGCGCGCGACATTAAGTAACTTTCGTGATAGCCGTAGCTGTTTCCCTTGCCGTCCGAGTTGTTCTTGTACACCACACAATGATCCCGCCCCGTAGCGCGGGCCATCTGTTCGAGGCACTGGGCAAGAATTCGTTCGCCGGCTCGTTCGAAGGCCACTATTTCTCGTGTGTTAGTACACTCAGGCGTGGAGTATTCCGGATGGGCGCCGTCGACGTAGAGGCGGCCTCCATTGGCCAGCACCTTATTCAGCTGACGATTGTACTCGGGGTTGGGCCGCTCCCGCTCCCCCTCGACTTCGAATCCTCGCGCATCGAGCAACGGGTTCTCATTTTCATAGTCCCAAACGGCCAGAGGAGCAGGCAAGCCTGGATAATGCCCGATGACGGCGATTGAATTGGAAACGGGATCTGCGGCGGCAGGATCGCGAGACGCGATGCCATATTCTGTTTCTGTTCCCAGTACGCGTGGAGTCGTCAGCGAGGTAGATTCCTGCATGGGTGTGACGTCTTAGAGATAGTGCCCTGTCGTAACGGTTTCGATCTGACGCGACTCCCCCGGACCGCCACTGATCGTCCGAAGATGCACGATCTTTTCGCCTTTTTTCCCGGAGACCTTCGCCCAGTCGTCAGGATTAGTCGTGTTGGGCAAGTCTTCGTGTTCTTTGAACTCCTCCCGAATGGCACGGATCAAGTCCTCGGACCGGAGACCACGACCTTCATTCGCAATCGCCCGCTTGACGGCAAACTTCTTCGCGCGCGACACGATGCCTTCGATCAGCGCACCGCTCGCGAAATCCTTGAAGTAGAGCACTTCTTTTTCACCGTTCGCATAGGTGACCTCAATGAACTTGTTCTCTTCCGAGGAGGCGTACATCGCCCCGACCGTGAGATCGGCCATCTGTTCGACCAATGCCTTGGCGTCTCCGCCATGACGTTTCAGATCTTCATCGGCAAACGGCAGGTCGATGCTCAGATACTTCGAGAAAATATCCCTGGCCGCCACCGCATCAGGACGCCCCACTTTCACCTTGACATCCAACCGGCCGGCGCGGAGGACAGCCGGATCGATGAGATCCTGGCGATTACTGGCTCCGATCACGATCACATTGCGGAGTCGTTCTACGCCGTCGATCTCCGAGAGAAACTGCGGGACGATCGTCGATTCGATATCGGAAGAGATCCCGCTCCCTCGCGTTCTGAAGAGTGCATCCATTTCGTCGAAGAACACGATGACCGGATTACCGTCCGCGGCCCGCTCTTTTGCTTTCTTGAAGACTTCGCGGACTTGGCGCTCGGACTCACCGACATATTTATTGAGCAACTCAGGCCCCTTCACGTGCAGGAAGTAACTCCGTACTTCCTTGCCGGTGAGATGCCCAAGTTTCTTCGCGATCGAATTCGCGACGGCCTTGGCGATCAAAGTTTTTCCGCATCCTGGCGGTCCATAGAGCAAGACCCCCTTAGGCGCGCTCAGCTTGTACTCTGAAAACAGAGCCGGATGAAGAAACGGCAACTCTACGGCATCCCGGACTTGCTCCAGCTCATGCTGCAACCCGCCGATGTGCTCATAGTCGACATCGGGCACTTCCTCCAATACCAATTCTTCCGCCTCGGATTTCGGCAGCTTTTCGATGACATAGCCGGAGCGGGGGTCATAGAGGAGATGGTCGCCGACACTCAGACGTTCGGCTAGCAGCGGGTCACCGAGTTCTGCAACCTTTTCTTCGTCGAAATGCAACGTGACCAGGGCACGATTACCTTCCAGCACATCCTTGAGCCGCACGACTTCGCCCTGGATATCAAAGCCCTTGACCTCAATGACGTTCAGCGCTTCATTCAGGATCACTTCCTGCCCCTTACGCAACGCCTTTCCATTGATCGACGGGTGCACGCTGACTTTCATCTTCCTTCCGGACACATAGACATTTCCTGTTCCGTCAGCATTGAAACTGGAAAAGATGGCGTAAGTCGAGGGAGGCGCGGTCAGTTTCTCGACTTCGGCGCGTAATGCTTCGATCTGCACCTTCGCTTCCTGGAGCGTGGTGACGAGTGTTTCGTTCTGTTTAGTGGCTTGGTCGAGCTGGTAGCGGGATTGGTAGAGCCGACGGATTTCTTCTTCCATCGACTGGATCTGCACGCGAAGCTTTTCCACCTCGCGAGTATGTTCGTCGTTGCGTTGTCCCACGTCCGTTTCTCCTTCTGTCAGCCGCTTCGTGATATGCGTGACGGAATCTCGGAGAGACCGGAATCGACCCGGACTTTCTTTCTTGCCAGCCATGGCACCACTCGAAGAAGGCGAAACCCCTTGCTGAATCGAGAAGTCCTTGTCTGCGCGGATTCTATCACCCGTTCCCTGGGTGGTCAACCGGACGACAGCATCCTGCAACGCGATACCCGTGTGTGACGCACATTACGATGAGCTTGTCACGGCATCGAGTAACTCGCGCGTCGCCGACTCCACATCGGCCGCGCTAAGAATCGCCGTGATCACCGCCACACCGAAAGCCCCGGCCTGCCGCATTTCACGCGCACGAGCCACCGTGACTCCGCCGATCCCGATAATCGGGATGTGGACCAGTCGACAAGCCTTCTCAAGGGTGTCAATACCAAGCGGCGGACCGAACATCTGTTTCGATGGCGTCTCGTAGACCGGACCGAAGACAATGTAGTCTGCGCCTTGCGATTCCGCCTGTACCGCTTCCTCTACCGCATGCACAGAAATACCCAGGAGACGCCGTGCTCCCAGCAGCTGCCGTGCGACGGGAACCGGCAGACTATTGCTGCGCAAATGGACGCCGACTCCTTCCAGCGCCAACGCGACATCGATCCGATCATTGATGAGAAGCTGGGACCTGCGCGAGGCAGTTACCGCCTGCACCTCGCGAGCCAAGCGTCACGAGTTCCCTGGCTGAGAGATCGCGCTCACGGAGTTGAATCGCAGGGGCCGCGGCTGTGAGCACCTGCCACAAAAGGGGAACCAACGGGCGCCCCTTGGTTTGGTGGCGATCCGTGACCAGGAGCAGCCGCGACTCAAGCTGTGGCATAAGGAAACGTTCGGCGAGCAGTCACCACTCAGAGCATACCCTCGATGGGGCTACTGGCTGTGGCATACAGTTTTCGCGGGATTCGCCCGGCCTTGTATGCAAGCCGACCGGCATACACCGCATATTTCATCGCCTCGGCCATGGCAATGGGATCCTGAGCCCCGGCAATGGCCGTGTTCATGAGGACGGCGTCCGCCCCTAACTCCATCGCGAGGGCGGCATCGGACGCGGTCCCGACGCCGGCATCCACGATGATCGGCACATTGATCATTTCCATGATGATTTTTAAGTTATACGGATTGCGGATACCGAGTCCCGACCCAATCGGCGCCGCCAACGGCATGACGGCGGGGCATCCGATGTCGACAAGCTTCTGAGCCACGATGGGATCGTCATTCGTATAGGGAAGCACGATAAAACCTTCTTTGACGAGAATCTTTGCCGCCTCGATCAATCCGGCCGTGTCGGGGAAGAGGGTTCTCTCGTCGCCGAGCACTTCCAGCTTAATAAGATCGGATATGCCGGCGGCCCTGGCCAAGCGGGCATAGCGCACCGCATCTTCCACGTTGTAACAACCGGCGGTGTTGGGAAGAATGGTATATTTCTTCGGGTCGAGATAATCGAGAAGGTTCTCTTTGGAGCGATCGGTGATATTGACGCGCCGCACCGCTACCGTCACCACGTCGGCTCCCGACGCCTCAATGGCTTTCTTGGTCTCAAGAAAGTCCTTATACTTCCCAGTCCCAACCCACAGGCGAGACGTCAACTCACGACCGGCAATGATCAACCGATCATTCTGCATGGACGAAACCCCTCCCTTTGACCTGAGCATCCACTGGCGCACCGCCGCCGATGAAGCTCAAGATCTCCACTCTATCCCCTTGCTTCAGACTTCGGTGATCGAAGTCCTTGCGATCAAGGATTTCCAAATTCAGTTCCACCGCCACACGCTCGGTCTTGATCGCGAGTTCGCGCAGCAAATCCCCCACGGTGGCATCAGCCCGACAGCCCCGCTGTTCGCCGTTCACCTGAATTCGAATCGCCTCCGCCATCGTCCACCATCCTAGGGGACCAGAAATCTCGTTGTCAACAAACCCGGTCTTGCCTATCCCCTTGCCTCCGCATCCATGACCACGTCAGTATACCGCCACCAAGGCTTATGATGTCTCCCCCTCAACACAACCAGCAGGTCGCAACCGTCTTTCGATCGATCGCGGAACGTTTAGCTTCCCAGCGGGCGAACCCCTATCGGGTCAGAGCCTATCGGAAGGCAGCAGATGCCATAGAAGCCTTGGAGGAAGACATTGCAGAGGTCGCCTCACGGCAGGCACTGGAAGATATCGAAGGAATCGGTCGGGACCTGGCGGATAAGGTTGAAGAGTTTCTCAGAACTGGAACGATCCAGGCATATGAAGTCTTACGGACACCACTTCCAGAGGCCATGAAAGCCTGGGCACAGCTCCCAGGGCTGTCCGAATCACTCGTGGCCTACCTCTACACCCGTCTGTGCATCACCACATTGACCGACCTGGAACAGCTGGTGCGATCACACATGCTGCGCACCGTTCCGGGGTTCTCAGGATCGGAAGAGCGCCTGCTGGAGGCCATCGCCAGCTTACAACGACAGCCCCCCATTATTAAGACGCGCGAGGTAGCTCCTTAAAGATCTTCCAGGTCTTCAACATCTCGACCGCCTTTTGGAGTTGCACATCCTGCTCAAGCGAAGGTTCGCCCGAGACATCAACGGGAGGAAGTTGAGGGGTGGTGCCATTCTTCGGCGTAGCCTCTTCCTGCCCTTTGCCATTCTGCGCCGGTTGATCTTTCCCTGGCACGACCACAGGCTTGGCCTGCTTTGACTCCCCTTCCTTTTCGCCTGGCTTCGCCTCACCTGCCTTGGCGACAGTGGTCGACGCTTGGGGCTTCACGACGATATCAGGCGTAATGCCGGTCGATTGGATCGAGCGCCCTTTCGGAGTGTAATACTTCGCCGTCGTGAGGCGGAGTCCGGACCCGTCCCCTAGCGGGAGAATCGTTTGCACCGATCCCTTGCCGAACGAGGTTGTGCCGACGATCACCGCCCGCCCGTAGTCTTGCAATGCACCGGCCACGATCTCAGACGCACTCGCCGATCCTTCATTGACCAGCACGATCATGGGCGAATCGTCCATCTGGTCCTTGCCCTTGGACATCCACTCGTCCTTCTTGCTTTCGCGCCCTTTCGTATAGACCACCAACTTGCCGCCGGGGAGAAACTGCTCGGACACCTCAACGGCTGCCGTCAGCAGTCCGCCTGGATTGTTTCGGAGGTCCAGGATCGTCGATTGGAGCTTCTGCTCCTTGAACTGCTTGAGCACCTTGCTCAAATCCCGCCCCGTCGATTCTTGGAATTGCGTCAGCCGAACATACCCGATATTGTCCAGCACCTTCGACTTGACGCTCTCGATCTTAATGGTATCGCGGACGAGCGTAAATTGGAGCGGATCGGGAGTCCCATCCCGCTGAATCGTCAAGTTGACCTTCGACCCCTTGGGACCACGCATCTTCTGAACCGCATCCATCAGCGTGAGGTCTTTGGTTGTCTCGTCGTTCACCTTGGTTATGAAATCGCCCGACTTGATCCCCGCTCGGTAGGCTGGCGTGCCCTCAATGGGCGCAATCACCGCTAGCCGGTTCTCCTTCACGCCGATCTGAATGCCCACGCCCCCGAACTCACCCTTCGTTTCTACCTGCATTTCCTTATACATGTCCGGCGTCATGTAGGCCGAATGTGGATCGAGGGTTGAGAGCATTCCGCGAATGGCCCCCTGAACGAGGTCCTTCACCTTCGTTTCTTCGACGTAATTCTTCTGAACTTGGGTCAATACCTCAGAGAACGTCTTCAACTCTTCGTAAGTTTCCGTGGCATGCCCGGTCCGCTCCCACCCCTTGCCGAGCATCACGCCCAAGATCAACGCCACCGCCATCATCGGTCCTAACATCCAGAATCGTTGTCGGGGATACTGTTCCATGATATGACTTCCTTTCCTCTTCCCGTTCCCTACCGCCTCGCCAACCATTGGAGAGGATCAAGCGGCTCCGCCCCCTCGCGCAATTCAAAGTATAAAGTATTTTCACCCGTCATGCCCGTATCGCCTGTTTCTCCGATCACCTGCCCGGCTCCCACCTGTGCTCCCACCGTCGCAAGAATCTTCGATGCATGGGCATACAGCGAAAAGAACCCGTTCGCGTGATCAAGGATTATAACGAGTCCGTACCCTTTCAACCAGTCCGCATAGACGACGGACCCCGGCATCACTGCGTGGATGGCACTCCCCTCGACCGTCTTAATTTCGATACCTCTGCGCTGCACATAGGTGTTGAAGGTCGGATGCTTCTGACGGCCGAAGAAGGAGATAATGCTCCCGTCAGCCGGCCAGGGCAGTGCGCCCTTCACCCCACGTGGGGCGATCCCCCCGGTCGGAGGTCGGACCGCTGTCGCGCGACGGCGCTGCTCCAACTCGCGCAACAGACTGTCGATACGCGACGCGGACCGTTCTAATTCTTGGAGGGCATGTTCGTAGGATTCTTTTTCATGAGTGATCTTGGTGAGATAGACCTTCTTTTCTATCTTGACCGATTTCATCTCAGCAAGCTGCTTCTCGGTACTTTTCTTATACGACAGCATCCCGACCCGCGCTACCTCCCGCTGCCGCTCCGCCTGTTCCATACGAGTCATATCGGCTCGGAACGTCTCCATGAGAGCATAATCCCGCTCGGACACGGCCGAGAGATACTGGAGCCGCCGCTGGAAATCCCCATATGAGTCCGAGGCGAGCAACATTTTCCAATATCCAAAACGGCCCTCCATGTACTGAACCCGCAACCGAGCCAGAATGGCGTCCTGACGTTTTCGCACACTGACGCGCAAACCGGCTAGCTGCACATTGATGATCTCGATCTCTTGATCTTTCTTTCGCAACTTCCGACTAATCTCCTGATGCGCTTGTCGGTAGTGTAACAAACGTTCGTCGAGTGTCTGGATCCCCTGCAAGAGGGATTCTCGCTTCTTCCCTGCTTCATCGGCCTGTTTTCGTTTCTCTTCGATCTGATCCTTGAGTTGCTCAAGGGCCTTGCGTTCTTTCTCAATCTTATCGGTAATCGGATCCGCCACCGCAACTGTTGGCCAAGAAAGACCCAGCAGCCCGCAGATTATGACTCCGACCCTGAGTCCCTTCCAGCACCTCATGCCTTGGCCTCGCCGAATCGCCGTATCGACACGAAGCTGCCCGCAAACCCGAGCCCCATCCCCACCGCAATCAAAGCAAGACAGACTGACGGGGGAAAGAATGCGATGAGGTTGTCGAGCCCGGCAAATCGTCCCGTCGTTCGCATTTGCTGCCGGAACAATTCGTACATAAACTTGAGCATGACCAGTGAGAGTGCGCTGCCCAGAGCACCGAGCACGGCGCCTTCCAACAGATAGGGAATTCGGATAAAGCTGGTCGTGGCCCCGATCAGACGCAAGATGGCAATCTCATCACGTCGGGCGAACAGTGTCAGGCGTATGGTATTGGCGATAATGGTCACGGCCGCCGCCGAGAGAATGACCCCGATGCCGATGGCGACCAACTCAATCGATCGAATCACAGTCGCGAGGGCGTCGATCCAATCTTGATTATAGTCAACCTTGGAGACGCCGGCGACCTGCCTGACCCGTTCAGCCCATCGCTTGACTGCGTCCGGCGACCGGAACGAGGGGCTGAGAGCCACCACGAAGGAGGCCGGCAAGGGATTCTGGCCCAGCCCCTCAAGCAAATGGGACTCCGACGGAAATTGCGCCTTGAACTCTCCCAGCGCCTGCTCTTTCGAGATAAACAGCAGTGACGCCACTGCACGGTCGCCCTCGCAAAATCTGCTCCACCTCAACGACTGATTCGGAGGCGAGCCGATCATCAAGGTACACCATGATCCTAATATCGTCCTGAAGCCATCCGGCCGCCGCCCGCAGATTGACATAGAGCAGCAAGAAGATGCCGACACAAGCCAATGTAAAAGCCGTGGTCAAGATGGCCACCATCGTCGTCGTCCGGTTGGTCCGCATATTGACCCAGGATTCTCTGAGGAGATACGCGAGCGTCCTCACGCCCTCACCCGCTGTTCCGGCAGCAACCGGCCCTGTGACAAGGTGAGCACCCGCCGATTCACCTGCGCCATGACCAGAGGATCATGTGTCGCTACCACGACGGTGGTGCCGCGCGCGTTAATAAGTTTAAACAGTTCGATGATCTCGGACGTCAGGGCGGGGTCTAAATTGCCGGTCGGCTCATCCGCCAACAGGACGACCGGACCGTTCACAATCGCGCGCGCAATGCACACCCGCTGCTGCTCTCCCGTCGAGAGGCCCGCAGGAAGCTGATCTCGCTTATGCTCGACACCAACCGCCCGTAACGCCTCCGTGACTTTCCGACGAATGTCGGCAGAAGAAATTCCTTGCACCAGCAAGGGCAGCGCCACATTGTCAAAAACGGACTTCTTCGGCAACAGTCGAAAGTCTTGAAATACGGTTCCCACCTTGCGGCGCAGATACGGAATGTCAGACGACTTGAGCGTCGTCACGTTTTTCTGGTGGACGAAGATCTGTCCCTCATCGGGCCGTTCGGCCCCGATGAGCATCCGCAACAGCGTCGACTTGCCCGCGCCGCTGGGCCCCATGAGGAGGACAAATTCCCCTTTGTCGATCTCGAGGGTGACATCTGTGAGTGCCGGCCGCTGATCGTACTGTTTCGAGATGTGGATTAATTGAATCATCGTCGTCTTACCAGCGGAGATCGTCCCCAGGTACTTCGAACGCATTCTGAATATGCTCGATCTGCGGGGCGACGGTACCCCTACCTTGCAGCAGGACGACATCGAATCTGCATTGTCGACCCTTGAGATGGTGCCGGGCCAAATACTGGGAGGCCAACTGGATCAATTTCTCCTGTTTCCGTTGATGGACGGCGTGGACGGCTCCGCCGAATGCATCGGTCCGACGCGCCTTTACCTCAACAAACACCAGCACCTGCCCGTCTTCTGCCACTAAGTCCAGCTCCCCCACCGACGAACGCAGATTGCGTGCCACGATCCGATACCCCTTGTGCCGCAGATACTGCTCTGCCGCCGTCTCTCCTTCTTGCCCGAAGAGCCTCCTGGGGTCAAGGATGGTCACAGAATCGTCCCTGGAGATTCGCCCGGGCCAGTACGCGAGAGAGATACCGCACCCCGACGGCCACTCAAGAGCCGAGCAATCGGAGCAAACGTGCGCCGATGAATGGCGCAGGGACCATGTTGCGCGAGCCGCTGCAAATGCTCATCCGTCCCATACCCTTTATGGGAGAGAAAATTATACTCAGGATAGGCGCGGTGATACGCCACCATCATGCGATCGCGCGTGACTTTGGCCACGATCGACGCGGCGGCAATCGAGAGCGACAACGTATCACCTTTAATGATAGACCGCGAAGGAATGGCGAGATTCGACAATGTGACGGCATCGATCAAGAGGCAGTCCGCCTGAGGAATCAGCGATGCCAGCGCGCGACGCATAGCTAGGCGAGTCGCTTCCAAGATATTGAGGCGGTCGATCTCCTGCTCTGTGGCGACCCCTACACCGACACCACGTGCTCGCTCGAGAATAACCTCGTAGAGTCGCGCTCGTTCAGACTCGGAGATTTGCTTGGAATCGTCGACACCGACCAAGCGACAACGAGTGGGCAGGATCACCGCCGCCGCGACGACAGGGCCCGCCAGAGGGCCCCGTCCAGCTTCATCTAAACCGGCGATACAGCGATAGCCACGCCGCCGGGCTTCCAATTCAAATTCGTCGGTAGGTCCAACGATGTGGCCCCGCGATGCGTCCATTGAAAGGGCACCCGACACTCGTGGTCGACGGAACCGTGGTATGGAACTAGGGCTTCGAAGCCGGGGCGGCTCCGGTCGGCTCCTCGGTTGATTCAGCCTTACGGCTGGCTCCAGCCTGCCCCTTTACGCTCGCGACGAACTCCCGATCTTCAACCTTAGCAAACTTGCCCTTCTTCCCCCGGAGATAATACAGCTTGGCCCGACGCACCTTGCCCTGGCGCATGACCTCGACGCGCGTCACGATCGGCGAATGAAGCGGGAAAATTCGTTCCACGCCGACGCCGTAGGAAACTTTGCGCACCGTGAAGGTCTCCGTGTTCAGCAACCCTTTACGGGCGATCACCGCACCTTCGAATACCTGAATGCGCTCTTTTTCCCCTTCGACCACTTTCACGTGCACGCGGACGGTGTCTCCAATTTCAAAACTGGGTGCCGACTTCTTCGTGAAAGACTCTTGTATCCGTTCTAGCCGATTCATGAGACTACCCCTCCTCCCCACATCGAACAGGCGTGCCCGGCACACCTTCACGAGTAAGTTCGTCTAGCAATTGTTGATCTTCGAGACTCAAGACCCGATCTTGCAACAGATCCGGCCGTCTCTGATAGGTGCTCCGCAGGGCTTCCTTACGACGCCACAGACGAATGGCCTCGTGATGTCCTGAAAGCAATACCTCTGGCACGGGCATCCCTCGAACCTCCGCCGGTCTCGTATAGTGCGGATATTCGAGCAACGCATCCGTGAACGACTCTTCCACGATCGACTCCGGATCACCCAACACGCCGGGAATCAAACGGGCTGCGGCATCAATGAGCACTAGCGCCGGCAACTCGCCTCCAGTCAACACGTAATCCCCGACGGAAATTTCTTCCGGGTGCAAGGCGAGCCGCACCCGCTCATCGACCCCCTCGTAATGGCCACAGAGGATGACGAGTCGACGCGGATCGGCCGCAAGATTTTTCGCATAGGCCTGCGTGAACGGACGACCGTGCGGGGAGGGAAAGAGCAACCGAATCTGTTCACCAGCCCGTGCATAGTCGGCCTGAATCTGTTCCACCGCGCACAAGATTGGTTCAGCCTTCATCACCATCCCGGCCCCTCCGCCATAGGGCACGTCGTCCGCCACCTTGTGGCGATCGAGCGTATACTCGCGCAAGTTCCGCACCTGAACGTGTAAGAGACCTTTATCTTGTGCTCGCTTGAGAATACTCTGGCCGAGCACCGGCGCTACCATGTCGGGAAACAGCGTCAAAATGTCACACCGCATAGCGATCCTCAACCAAGTCGTCAATCCCACGAACCATCATCCTGTGACGCACGAGATCTACCGAGGTCACAAAGCTCTTCGCGGCCGGAATGAGGACCTCCTCCGTCCCCTTGCGAACGACGAAGATGTGATTCTCCGGTATCTCCAAAATCGTCTCAAGCACTCCGACCTCATCGCCCCGTTCGTTCTCGACCGTCATCCCAATGAGGTCACATTCAAAATACACATCCGCAGCCAATGTCGCTGCTGGACGACGCGGCACCTGGATCAATCCCCCACGCAACGCCCCGGCTTCCTCCGGCGTCGTTACCCCCGCAAGACTCATGATGTAGGTCGAGCCGGCGCGCCGAACATGAGTGACGGTCCTCTCGATCATCTGTCCCGTCGGCTCCAGAACTTGAACTTGCTTCAGGTGGTCCAACCGGCCAGGCACATCGCTCAACGATCGTACCTTGAACTCGCCTCTTACGCCAAAGTGGCGCTCGATCTTGCCAATAGTCACAAGGTCTGCCTGAGCCGTTGTCACGTATTAGGCGCCTTTCTTCTTTGCCGCTTTCTCTGCCTCAAACTGCTTCCACACGCCACAGCGACGGAGCAACGTCTTGACCGTGACAGTCGGCTGGGCTCCCTGGCGCAACCAGCTCAACACCCGCTCCTGCTTCAGCTCCGGCACAGCCGGTTCCTTCAAGGGATCAAAAATCCCAAGAATTTCCAGGAATCGCCCGTCGCGCGGCTTCCGAGAATCCGCTGCCACGACGCGGTAGAGTGGTCGCTTGTGTCGTCCCGTCCTCGTCAATCTCAAATGAACAGCCACTAGATTCCTCCTTCTGTACGAAGCACCCGTGATGATTGTTATCGACCCTTACATGGAGCGCAGAAGTTGCGCAAGCTGTCGGCGCCCTCCCGACCCTGCCATAACCTTGGCGATCTTTCTCGCCGAGAGAAACTGTTTAATCAACCGATTCACCTCTTGCACATTCGTCCCGCTTCCGCGGGCAATCCGCTTTTTTCTACTTCCGTTGATGAGCGTATGATCGCGCCGCTCGCGAAGGGTCATCGAGTCAATCATCGCCGTGACTCGCTTCATCTCTCGCTCCGGCACCTGCCCTTCCATCGCCCCCTTGAGCTTCTGACCGCCCGGCAGCATCCCTAAAATCTGGTCCAACGAGCCCAGGCGACTGACCTGTCCCAGCTGAGCACGGAAATCCTCCAGCGTGAACGTATTGCCGGTCAGCCGCTTCTGGGCATCCTCCGCCTGCTCGAGCGTAAAGGTCTCTTGGGCCTTTTCGATCAGCGAAAGCACGTCGCCCATTCCGAGGATGCGCGAGGCCATCCGATCTGGATGAAACAACTCCAGCGCATCAAGCTTTTCGCCCACGCCCAAGAACTTGATCGGCTTGCCGGTCACCGCCCGGATAGACAGCACCGCCCCGCCCCGAGCATCGCCTTCAACCTTGGTCAGAATGACGCCCGTCAGTCCGATACGTTGATCGAACTGGCTCGCCATCGTGACCGCGTCTTGGCCCGTCATGGCATCTGCCACCAAGAGAACCTCGTGCGGTTGCACGGCGGCTCTTACTGCCACCAGCTCCCCCATCAACTCATCGTCGATGTGGAGACGCCCACCGGTATCCAGCACGACGAGATCGTACCCCTGCTCCCGTCCCCGTTCCACGCCGGCCTGGCAGATGCGGACGACATCCGCTTGCGCAGCCTGGGCCTGATCGAATCGATGCACGTCGATCTCAAGGTCGCGCCCCAGGCTCGCCAACTGATCGCCGGCTGCCGGACGACGAGGATCTGCCGCAACCAGGAGAACCCGTTTCCCTTGAGCCTTGAAGTACCGCCCGAGCTTGCCGCAGGTCGTGGTCTTTCCGGCCCCTTGAAGCCCTACCATCATCACGACGGTAGGGGGATTCGAGGCCAGAGCCAGGCCGGCTCGCTCGCGGCCCATCATCTCGCGCAACTCCTCCCAAACGACCTTGACGACCTGGTGCCCAGGGGTCAAACTCTGGAGGACTTCCTGCCCAACTGCCTTTTCGCGAACCCGCTCGATGAAGTCCTTGACGATCTTGAAGTTGACGTCGGCTTCGAGCAGCGCGAGACGAACTTCTTTCAAGGCTTCCGCGATGTTCTGTTCGGTGAGGACCCCAGAACCGCGCAGCTTCTTGAAAATCTTCTCGAATTTTTCGCTGAGAGAATCCAGCATAACGCTACAAAGAAAAAGGCAATCGAAGCCTTAGCCCCAGATCTCCGATCGCCTCGAAAATTCTAGCAAAAGAGCATCGGGGAGTCTAAAGGACGAGGCGGGATGAAGTCAAGGGAAAGCGAGGCATACATCTTGTTGACATGTTGTAGACCTTTCGCTATGGTCCTCCCGTTGTCCCCCTGAGACTACGCAGAGAGTTGTGAGGCGGTTGCTGTGAGAAAATCACCCTGGGTTCTGCTCATTTTTGTGCTTATCGGCGGGCTATTGGGCGGAGTACTGGGAGAAATTCTCCGGGTCATGGCCCCACAGGGCACTATCCAGACGGTTTTCGCCACCAATATTACCCCCGGCATCAGCCCACCGCTGACCATCGATCTGGTCCTTATCAAGCTTACGATTGGCTTCGTCCTGAAGATCAATCTGCTCAGTCTACTCGGAATGTTTCTTGGCATCTATCTCTACAAGAACGTCTAGCAGGAGGCTAGACCTCTGGCTTCAACTCTAACTCCCTCATCTTCAACGCTCGAATTTGGTTTCTGAGGGCCGCGGCCCGTTCAAACTCCAACTGTTTGGCGGCGGCCTTCATTTCTATTTCCAGCCGTTTGATGATCTGTTCGGTCACTTCCTCTGTTCCATAGAGGGCCGGCGACTCCGCAACCAAATCCAGTTGTACGTAATCCATTTCCGCCGTGGCATATTCGAGGGACAGGACGTCTTTCTTGATGCTCGTAGGCACGATGCCATGCTTGGCATTATAGTCGGCCTGAATCGTGCGCCGGCGCCCGGTCTCGTCGATCGCCATTTGCATAGAATCGGTGACGACATCACCGTACAGAATCACGTGGCCATGTATGTTTCTCGCGGCCCGCCCCGCCGTCTGGATCAATGACCGATAGGATCGAAGATACCCTTCCTTGTCCGCATCGAGAATCGCCACCAGGGTGACCTCGGGGAGATCCAGCCCTTCGCGGAGGAGATTGATCCCCACCAGCACATCGAAAACCCCGCGCCGCAGATCTCGTATGATTTCAGCCCGCTCCAACGTCTTGATGTCAGAGTGCAGATACCGAACCTTGATACCGAGATCGTGGTAGTACTCGCTCAAGTCCTCCGCCATGCGTTTAGTCAAGGTGGTGATCAGCACACGCCCCCCCTGCGCCACTTCAGTCCGCACTTCGCCGAGGAGATGATCCACCTGTCCTTTGGCCGGGCGCACCTCAATTAGCGGATCCATAAGGCCGGTCGGGCGAATGATCTGCTCGACCACCTCTCCAGCCGCATGCCCCAGCTCATAGGGGCCTGGCGTCGCGGAGACGCACACCACCTGCGTGAGACAGCGCTCAAATTCGGCGAAGGTGAGAGGCCGGTTATCGATCGCCGACGGCAACCGGAATCCATACTCGACCAATGTGCGCTTCCGCGAATAGTCGCCTTCGTACATCCCACCCACTTGGGGAATCGTCGCATGAGATTCGTCGACGATCAGCAGAAAGTCTTTGGGGAAATAGTCTATGAGCGTCGGAGGCTGCTCACCGGGTGCGCGCCCACTGAGATGCCGCGAGTAGTTCTCGATGCCATGGCAGTACCCCATCGCCCGAATCATTTCAAGGTCGAACTTGGTACGCTGGGCGATCCGCTGGGCTTCTACGAGCTGATTCTGTTTCTTGAAATAGGCGACGCGTTCCTCGAGTTCTTCTTCGATGCCTGTAATCGCCCGCTCATACCGATCCGGCGCAATGAGATAGTGCGTGTTCGGATAGACCACGACTTTCGGAAGCTTCCTGAGCGACTTCCCGGTGAGCGGGTCAATTTCGTGGATGGCGTCGACGACATCACCGAACAACTCGATCCGTACGGACACCGCGTCATTCGAAGCCGGAAAAATCTCGATGACGTCACCGCGTGCGCGGAAGGTGCCGCGGTGGAAATCCATATCGTTGCGGGCATATTGAATCTCGACCAGTTTAGCCAGAATCTTCTCCCGTCGAATCTCCATCCCCTCTTCGAGGAAGACCACCATCTCGTGATAGACCTCCGGCGACCCCAGGCCGTAGATACAGGAAACCGACGAGACGATCAGCACATCGTTCCTCTGGAGCAGAGCGGCCGTCGCCGCGTGCCGCATCTGATCGATCGCGTCGTTGACGGAGGCATCCTTGGCGATGTACGTGTTGCTTTGGGGAATATAGGCTTCCGGCTGGTAGTAGTCGTAGTAGCTGACGAAATACTCCACCGCGTTGTGGGGGAAAAACTGTTTGAACTCTTGGTAGAGTTGACCGGCCAGCGTCTTGTTATGGACCAGAACCAAGGTGGGCTTCTGCACCTGCGCGACCACGTTGGCCATGGTAAAGGTCTTGCCGGATCCAGTAACGCCAAGCAGCGTTTGGTGCTTCCGGCCAGCCGTAATCCCGGCCACCAACTTGTCGATGGCCTGGCCTTGATCTCCGCAGGGCTTGAATGGAGCTTCGAGTTGAAACGGCGGCATGGGACGACCTTTCGGCCGTTATCTTACCATCGAAAACAGCACTGCGCACAACAGAGAGAACGCAAGCCAGACATTGACAGGCTCACGAGGCGCCACCGGCCCCTTCCGGGGTCCGATGGCATCGGGGTTTCTTAATATCGGGAATGCCTGGACGCACCAACCGAGGCTCCCTGTCTATGAACTGGACCCCGGTTCTCACCCTCACGGAACCGTCGACCCGATGGTTCCGCACTTCGGCGGGGACGATGGCGAGGATTCTGCTCCTCGCTGACCGGCATAGGGGCCGGAGACGGGAGGGCGGCAAATACGGGAAGCGTGAGTTTCTTCGTCTCGATTTTTAACTGTCTCACCATTCGAAGATACTCTCGCTCTTCGGACTGAGACAGAATCAAGAAGGTCGACCCCTCCTTCTCCGCCCGACCAGTCCGCCCTGTCCGGTGGACATACGAATTCGGATTGGTCGGCAATTCATAGTGAATCACCTGGACAACATCCTGGATATCGAGGCCTCTGGCTGCCACATCGGTCGCCACGAGCGAGCGGATACGGCCGGCCCGAAAAGCGCCGAGCGTCCTTTCCCGCTGCGCCTGACTATGATTGCCGGTCAACGAACCGACCGAAGCCGGTTCTCCGCCCAAATGGGCAGCCAAACGTCGCACCTTATACTTTTGATCACAGAACACCATCGACCGCTCCCCGCCCTTCATGGTCTGGAGCAAGGTATGCACGAGTTGCGTGCGCACCTGGTCCCCCGGAACAACATAGTAGGCATGCACGATCGTCGTCGGGCTGTTGATCCCTGGGTCTACAGAAATGCGAGCGGGATCGCGCTGCATGCTCTGCGCGAGAGTCTGGATGTCTCCCGAAAACGTTGCGGAAAACAGCAGCGTCTGGCGCTCAGCCGGGAGGAGACGAATGATCCGTTGAATGTCCCGCAAGAACCCGCGGTCCAACATCTGATCGGCCTCATCCATCACGAAAAACGTCACCCCACCCAACTTCAAGTGACCGGAGCCGGCCAAGTCGAGCAACCGCCCTGGGGTGCCGACCACCACCATTGGCGGTCGCTGTAATGCCCGGTACTGGCGCTCAATCGGCGTCCCGCCGTACACCGACATGGACGTCACGGACATCGGAGCATACTTGCGTAGCTCCGTTTCGATCTGGAGCGCCAGTTCCCGAGTGGGCGCCAGCACCAAAAACTTTGGTCCGGAAGAATGGCTTGGTCCAGACTTGGCATAGGGGCCAGGCGCTGGCGCGTAGGCCTCCCGTCGCATAACCTGTTCGATAATGGGCAGCAAGAACGCCAGTGTTTTTCCGCTCCCTGTTTTGGCTTGCGCCATAATATCCCGGCCTTCCAGAGCCACTGGAATGGCAGCCTCTTGCACCGGCGTGGGCGTCGTCAGGCCTGCCTGTATCAGGCGCTGGGCAAGGGACGGCTGTAGATTCATATCAGTAAACGTAGACATAGAACTCCTTGTACGGGGCAAACTTCCTGGGACTGCACGGTCCGGCCTGGTCAGAGGGCCGAGAAACGCATCGAGATGATGGGCAATTCTAGGAAGGAAATAGCGGGGCTGCCGGATAGGCAGCCCCGATGTGTGAAACACTCGTTACGGCTTAGTACCGGTCGCCTCCGCGACCGCCCCCCCCACCACCGGTGCGAGGCTCCTGGGGACGCGCTTCGTTGACGGTCAACGTGCGGCCGCCCAACTCAGTGCCGTTCAGCGCTGTGATCGCCGCCTGCGCTTCCGAATCCGAGGACATTTCCACGAATCCAAATCCGCGGGACTGACCGGTAAACTTATCTGTGATAATCCGGGATGATGTCACCGCCCCATGAACAGCAAACAAATCGCTCAGCTGCTGCTCAGTTGTGGAATACGGCAAACCCCCGACGTAGATCTTCGAACCCATTGGGTTCCTCCTTTGAGAATATGTGTTGTCTTGGACTCGAGAACAAAGTGAGGAAGGAATGGGCCGAAGACGCAAAGACCATGGCGACTCAAGGCTGGCTTCCGATCAAATTCCCGCGCAGAACCAAAACAACATCTGTCTTAGGCCTTGTCACTCTCTGTGGTATCACCACCAGGCCTTTCGCGATGATACACAAGCTGCACTCTACTCCTCAGCCCCCTCAAATGCAAGCGACGAGACAATCACCCGCGCTGCCGCGCGCCCACCTAATAGGCAGCGGGGGTAGAAAGCGGACGCTGAGAGAAAAGCGGAATGGCGTGTAAGCTATCAAAGTCTAACGCTGTTTGTCCCCGAACCAGAAGCCCGACTTGACCGATCGCCAGCGACTGATCTTCAACCGTCACGACGAGCTGCCCGTCAAAGAAGGTTTCGATAAATTCCTTGCTGAAGATGGTATTCCGCTGGATACGCAGTGTATGCCAGGGAACCGCCTTGGGCATAATCGACGACCGACCTAGTCTCGTTTCCTCTCCATCCACCACCCGACTTACTTCCAACGTCTTCGTGGCGAGATCGACCACCGCCGCATAGAAGTGCGTGGCATCCTTCACCCCAAACACCACTCCGCCCACTCCCGTCGCAGCGTCGAGAGGAAATCGCATCCTGACAGACACATCCGGATATTCATACTGAAACCCGTTGGCGACCATCAACCGGTAACAGGTCACAGCCAGGCACGATGAATTCACGACCAGAATGTTGGACGCCGAGGGGGCATCGCGGTCCGCCTTGATCGTCCAGTCCGCAGCCGGTCCCTCGCCAAATCCCAGCATCGAGAATCCGGCAGGAGCCTCGCCGGACTTCTGCTGGTCGAAGGTCCACCGATTAAACAACTCCCCTTGGGCCTGACCTTTCAAGTTGGCTTCTTTTTCCGTCTGGCTCTCAGCTTGAACCGCTTGGGACCGCTCGACACAAATGCCCCCCTCACCGGCAATCACAGCCACTGCAAGTAACAGGGAGACCATGCCGATAGGTCGAGACCTCACGCTTATGCCACATTCTCTCACGTCTACCCTCTCGATCGTCTTCTTACTTCGGTGGCCGACCCTTGATATCAAGAATGTCCTGCTGGGATCGGTCGCGCGCCGCCATGATAGTCTTCCGCCGTTGCCACCGATCCCAGGTCCACCATCGAAGACGATCCCGAAATGTGACGACTGGTGGGGGAGCGCTTCCACCGGGCGCATGCTGAAACTCATAGCCCTGCTGCGACTCACGATTCTCGAAGAATCGGCGGTAGAGGTGATCGTACAGTCCTTTGCCTGAGTCGCTTGCGCCCACGGTACCCTCCCTACAATAACAGGTCCAATTGGTGGCTCTCCGTCACCGGAGGCGAACAGGACTGACGTTGACAAACATACGCCGTCGGCTGCCCGTTCACACTCGTCTTCCCTGCGGCGAGCGGCAAGTCAGATTCCCCGGCACGAGAGGCTTCTACCACCAGCACCGCACGATTCGGCAGATAGCGTTGATGGACGGTTGAGAGCAAAGATTCGGTCATCGCATCGCCACGAGTCCCGACAATAACAATCTCTTGGGGCGTCGTCAGGTAGCAATCCAACGCGCAGAGCATGGCGGAGGAGCCATAGGCGTTGTGCTCCATCACGCTCCTGAACACCCGGAACAGGTGCTCAGCCCGGTCATGATACCGCTGGTCTCTTGTGAAAGAGAAGAGCCGCAACAAGACCAAGGCGACAATGGCATTGCCGGATGGAATCGCACTATCGGTACCGGACTTCATGCGATGGAGGAGGGCCTCGTGGTCGCAGCTTGTGAAAAAATACCCGCCGGACGCCTCATCCCAGTATCGCTCCAGCAGATTGTCCGTCACCTCGCGGGCTTGATCCAGATACCACCGATGCGAGGTCGCCTCAAACGCGTCCAACAACGCGGCTGCGAGACAGGCTGCATCGTCCAGATATCCGTTCAAGCGCCCCTTACCCGCCGTAACCGTACGATAAACTCGCCCCTTCTCGACCGCATAGTCCAGCAGGAATGTGAGCGCCCGTTCCGCTGCCGACAGATAGGCGGGAACCCCGAACGCGTGATAGGCGTCGAGATAGGCGGACACCATCATCGCATTCCAACTCGTGAGGATGTTGTCATCCCGCTGCGGCTTCACTCGCTGCTCTCGTGCTGCAAGCAACTTCATCCTGGCGGGCTGCATCGAATGCTGCGCTTCGGGCGTGAGCTGAATGCCGCCAAGCCGATTCAGCACGTTCTTGCCTTCGAAATTGCCGCTCTCCGTCACCCCATAATACCGACAGAACTCCTCAGCCAGGTCAACGCCCAGCACCGCGGCAATCTCTCCCCGCTCCCAGACGAAGTGGGTTCCCTCATGCCCCTCACTGTCGGCATCCTGCGCAGCAAAGAACGCGCCGTCCGGATGCGTGAGTTCACGACGCACATACTCCAAGGTCTCTTCCACGACCTCGCGAAACCGATCCTCTTTGGTGAGACGCCACCCATCAAGATAGATCCGCGCCAGCTGCGCGTTGTCGTAAAGCATCTTCTCGAAATGGGGAATCAACCACTGGCCGTCCACCGAGTAGCGGTGGAACCCGCCGCCGAGATGATCATAGATCCCTCCGGCCGCCATGGTTCTCAGCTGTAGGAGCACCTGTTCTTGATAGGAGACGTCTTTTGTCCGGACCGTCTGACGCAGCAACAGGCTGAGCGGGGGGACGGTCGGAAATTTCGGTCCTTCACCGAATCCTCCGTGGACCGGGTCGAAAAACTGCCCTAGGTTCTTGGCCGCCTCATCGAGCAAACGATCCGTCAGCGGATCGGCCGACGGCTGCGGCGTTCCGACTCGGAGCAACCCGATTCTCACCTTCTCCACATTCTTGCGGACATCGTCTCGATGATTCCGATAGGCCTCGACGACACCGCGCATGACCTCGGGAAATCCCGGCAAATTGTAGCGGGGCACCGGCGGGAAGTATGTCCCCCCGTAAAACGGTTCTTGGTCAGGCGTCAGAAACATCGTCAGGGGCCACCCGCCGCCCCGTCCCAGAAATACCTGTGCGGACTTTTGGTAGATATCATCCAGGTCCGGGCGCTCTTCTCGGTCGACCTTCACGTTGATGAAGTGCTGATTCATGAGCCCGGCAATCTCGACATTTTCGAAACATTCATGTGCCATAACATGGCACCAGTGACAGGCCGAGTAGCCGATCGACAACAGAATCGGCTTGTCCTCTGCCCTCGCCCGCGACAAGGCTTCCTCGCCCCAGGGGTACCACTCCACCGGATTCTCCGCATGCTGCCGAAGATAGGGGCTGGCTTGTGTGATAAGCCGGTTTGGGAAACGGTCCGCTTGTGTGGTTAAATCTGTCATCGATTCTTCATCCCTGCAATCTGTTATAGCACATTGGCCCGAAGCCGCTCTGCAACGGACCTGTCAGGCTATGTTATAGTTCTGCGGCACTTCGAAAGGCTCACCGCATGAACTGCTCGACGCGTAGCTTTTCTTCCTTCTTGGTTGGAGTCATTCTCCTAGGAATCATCCTCATTCTGTTCCCCCTGGGAGCCCAGGGAATCGCACAATCGGAAGAAGTCCATCGTGCATTGCTTCGTGCGCTCGACAGCCTCTCGAGCGAACGGATGCTCGCAGACGTGGCTACGCTGAGTGGTCCGACGTTCAATGGACGGCAAGCCGGATCAGAGGATGATCTCCGATCCGCCGCATGGGTCGCCGATCAATTTCGCGTTTCACGGCTCAGTCTCGCCTTCATTCCATCGGATGGATTGAACGTTCCGATTGGCCCTGGCGGAGGCTCGGAGCCACCTACCGGCTTCATGTCGAAGCCACACCAAGCTGTCGTCATTGCCCCAGAGGCCACGCTACACATTTCTACGGCCAGGATTCCGGACAATCAGCAACTCGGGACGGATTTTCTCCCGGTGCTCGACTCACCACCTGCGCATGCCCGTGCTCCAATCGTGTTCGTCGGCTATGGGATCGTCGATGCAGTAGCGGGTTTGGACGACTATGCTGGAATCGACGTGAACAATTGCATCGTCTTGTTCCTGAGAGGCAAACCGGACCACTTCAAAGGAACAATTACCCACGCGGACAAAGTCCGGATCGCCCGCCGGAAAGGGGCAGTGGGATATCTAACCGCAACTGGACCGGTCCTCAGTTCCTACGAGATGCGACGCGGCGTGACAGGACAACCCAGCGCCTTCTACGGACTTTCTCCTACACACGATGACCTTCCAGGCGCATGGATCAGCACCCCGCGAACGGAGCAAATCATTGCTGGCGCCGACCATTCCAATCAAGGACACCTTCGAAGCTTGCAGGAGCAGCTTAACCGAACCTCTGAGTCTCGGTCGTTTAGCACGGAGTACTTCGGGAACCTCGAATGGGAATCGAAGAAAGAGCAGCACCCGCTAATAAATGTAATCGCCTTACTCCCAGGTACAGATCTGCAGTTGACGCATGACGTCATCGTAATAGGAGCGCATCGGGATCACTTCGGCCGGCAAGCAGGGCTCTTGTTTCCCGGAGCCGATGACAACGCATCGGGGACGGCCGTGATGCTGGAAGTCGCCCGTGCTCTCGCGAAGGTCGGCATCCACCCAAAACGTACCATTCTCTTTGTCTCCTTCAGCGGCGAAGAGCAGGGCCTAGTGGGATCTCGGCTATACATCGAGCGCCCAATAGTGCCGCTCACCTTGACCAGAACCATGATCAACATCGATCACGCCGGCATCGGAAGCGGACGGCTCACAGTCGGCGTGACAGGATTGGACAAGAATGTCGCATTAGAGGCGGGACAGACTGCGGGGCTTACCGACAAGCTGGACGTGTACGGATTTTTCCCCGGCGGCGATCACGTGCCCTTCAAAGAGGCAGGTGTCCCGACTATCACCATCGTCAGCGGCGGAGTCCACCCACACTTCCATCAACCCACCGACACCGCCGACACGATTAATCCGGAGATTCTGCAAACCGTCGCTCAGTATGTCCTTACACTCGCCTGGCAGCTGGCAAATGTGCAATAACTGCAGGCGCGAGGCTAGGGGTAAGAGGACCTAGGTGAGACAGAAATGGTTGATCTGTCAGAGGTTCGCTCCCCTGACCTCTGGCCTCATGCTCTATGCCTCGATTTATGGGATATCGTCGAGAATGGTCGATTGGAGCGATGGCAAGGGCACGGTTTGGCGGGGAGGACCGGGGAGGACGAGCCCTGTACCACTCTGGTTGGTACCTTGGAGGAGTCCGATCGCGAGTTGCGGCCCGAGCGTGGTCAGAGCTCCGCTCCATGCCTGACCGGTCGTGGGATTCCTAAAGCTGTACGATTCGAAATTGTTCCCGGGGGTGTACATATATCCTTGCGTGCCTTGATTGTCGATATAGAGATTCCCTAGGCCGGTCAGATTGAACAGGGGTGCGACTCCTCCGTCGAACGAACGAACGCTGGAGACCGATTGGCCCCACACTCGCGAGTCCAATGGCGGGAGCATGAAGAGGAGCAGGGCCAGCACAGACAGCGTCGGGGGAAGCACCGAGGCCGGCAGATTAGATTGCATGACCCTATGGCCCGGACATCTCATTGCAGTTAGTCCATGACAGGTTCGCACGGAATGATTATAGTATGCACAAAGGGTTCTTGTAAATCAAAGGGGGCGTTATGGAACAAGGTAACAGCACACATGGATGGCGGCGCACATTTGCCTATGCCGTCGGCATAGGCCTGTTCCTATCACCTGGTCTCAGTTGGGGTTCGGATGAAAGCAGGGCCCCGACTGCCGAACGACACGAAACCATCTCCCTCGCCGACGCGGCCATTCGCGCGCTGCAGCATAACCTGGACATCAACATCAGCCGCCAGACGAAAGACAGCCGCCTGGCCGACATAACCGTTGAAAAAGCCAAGTTCGACCCGACTCTGAGCGCGAACGGCCAATACAACCGGACCGTGACCCCCCTCAATCGGCCTGTGTTCGGCGCAACCGGCGGCGACTTGACCCAGATTACCACCTTTGATCAACGCGCCAATTCCCTCACGTTGGATGCAACGTCAAACCTACTTACCGGTGGCAACGTCGACCTGAACTATAGCCCTAGCCGGATAAATGTGAACCAGAATTTGGCAACCGGGTTCCTATTCAACCCTGCCTATACCAGTGCACTCCAACTCACCCTCACGCAACCTCTTCTCCGCAACGCAGGGTTTGACGTCACCAAAACTTTCATCCACATCGCACAGAATAATGCCACTGTGGAAGAACATGTCTTTCGCGATCGTGTCCTCTCGGTTCTGGCCACAGTGGAACAGACCTATTGGGAAGTCGTCTTCGCCAATGAGAACCTGAAAGTCGCGGAAGCCGCCTTAAAGGCCGCGCAAGAACTCTTGGCCAGCAACCGCGCGAAGGCAAAGGCCGGCATCATGTCGATCGTCGATGTCCTGCAAGCCGAAGCGGCCGTCGCATCGCGGGTCGAGCAAGTACTGGTCGCGGATAAAACGATTCGAGACCAGGAAGATCAGTTGCGCCGATTGCTCAATCCGGAGGAAGAAGACTTGCGTCAAGACCTCCGCTTAACTCCCCTCGACAAGCCGACCGTAACCTTGGAACCCATCAGCCTGCAGGAAGCCATCGACATCGCCATGGAACAACGGCCCGAAATCGTCCAGGCGAAGAAGAATATGGAGACGAGCGATCTCAACACCAAGTTTGCCAAGAATCAGATTCTCCCGACCCTCTCGTTTCAGGGCACCACAGGAATGGCGGGACTGGGGAAAGACTTCAACGATTCGCAAATCAAGAACTTCAGCGGCACCTACTATAATTATGGAGCGGGCCTCGTCTTGAGCTACCCCCTCGGGAACCGCTCAGCCTGGAGCACCTACAACAAGCGACAACTGGAAGCGAAAAACGCGGAAGCGTCGCTCGTGAGTGTGCGGCAGCAGATCATCGTGGGCGTTCGTGAAGCGGTGAGACGCGTCCAGACAGATTTCAAGCGGATCGAAACCACCAGATCGGCCAGAATCATGGCTGAGAAACAGCTGCAGGCGGAGCAAGAGCGCCTGAAGGTGGGACTGAGCACAACTCGCTTTGTGCTCGACTTCCAGCGCGATCTCGCGACAGCCCAAGGAAACGAGTTACGCGCCACGGTCGACTACAACAAATCGCTCTCCAACCTCGCGAGACACAAAGCCACCACACTCGACCGTTATAATCTCCAACTAAACTGACGGCCTCCATGATGGCGACTGAGCCTGGTCCGCACGCGCCATCGACTCAGGCCGAAGAACAGGGAGCAGCCCTCGCGCTGCTCCCCATCGCCGCCACGCTCGACTTTTACGCCCTTCCCGCCTCGCTCCAAGAACAGACACTCGTCCAGTTCGCGCCACAGATCGTGGCTTATCTTACCTTCGGCCTCTGGGCCACGCACAACCGCGATATCGTATCCCGGTTTGGGCTGGAGAGAGGGAAAGTGCGGGATGGCCTACGCTGGGGACTCCTGACAGGCCTGCTTCTCGGTTGCCTGAATACGTTCGTGATTCTCATTGTCTACCGGCATCTGGGCTATGACATCAGTTTCCTCAAGACAACACCGCATGCCCAACTCCCCTTCCTGGTCATGGTCCCCTGGTTCATCTGCGGTATTGCGATCTTTGTCGAAGTCAACTTTCGCGGTTTTGTACTTGGACGTCTGCTCACTTGGGGAAGGCAGCTGCTCGGTCCGAAGCTATCCCCACTGGTCGGAACAATCGCCGTGGGAATTAGCGCGATCACATTTGCATTCGACCCCTTCATGGTGAATACTTTCCAGCACCTTCATTGGATCGCTCTATGGGACGGTCTCATCTGGGGAATCATCTGGCTGAAAACCAAAAACCTGTATGCCACGATCGTCGCTCACGCCGTGGAAGTAATGGTGATGTATTGTGCCATCCGTGTCACCCTGATGCCGTGAGCGGCCCATGAACCCTTCGTTTTCCAGTCTTCTGGTGAACGATGTCTTCGGAGACCCCGGGGTCTATGTGGAGATCCGCTGGTCAAAGCGGGCTCTGCTGTTTGATCTAGGCCACAATGACGGGCTGGGAGCGACGAGGCTCCTGCGTGCCCACGACATCTTCATTTCCCATACGCACGTAGACCACTTCATCGGCTTCGATGCAGTCCTGCGAGTAGCCTTGGGGAGAGGCAAGACCGTCCGACTATTCGGCCCTCCCGGACTCATCAACAATGTACAGGGCAAATTGCAGGGCTACACATGGAATCTAGTTGATGGCTATCCGCTGACCCTCGACGTCCAGGAGTTTCACCCTCAGGAAATCCGGCGGGCGCTGTTCCGCGCAACCGATTGGTTCCGCCCGGATGAACAACCGGCCCGCCCTCTAGCGCCGGAACCAGTCACAGGCCGATTCACAGTCCTCAACGATCCCATGTTCACCGTAAACGCGGTCTCCTTGAACCATCGCATTCCCTCGTTTGCCTATTCCCTGGAGGAACAGTTCCACATCAATGTGAACAAGCAGAAGCTCCACGAGGCGGACCTGCCGGTCGGTTCCTGGCTCAAAGACGTGAAACAATATATCTGGCAGGGTCAACCGGACGAGTTCCGCTTCACGGCCACACTCTATGACGAGCACCACCGCGAAGTGCGGGAGCTGATATTGGGCGAGATCAAAGAACGGTTCTGCACCATCTCACGCGGGCAAAAGATCGCCTACGTCGTCGATGCCCGGTTCGATGAAGAGAATGAAGCAAAAATCATCGCCCTCGCTCAGGGCGCAGACGTGCTCTATTGCGAATCGCCCTACCTGAACGTTGATGCCGAGAAAGCTCGCGACCGGTATCATCTGACAGCCAGACAGGCCGGCCTCATGGCACGCAAGGCCCAGGTGCGGGACCTGGTTGTCTTTCACTTCTCACCCCGGTATACCGGACAGGGCGAAGCCTTGCAGCGCGAGGCGATGGAAGCTTTTCAAGGAACTTGAGGAGGGAGCAGCGTGAATGACTTCGTGAAGTATGCCGTGTATTTTCTATTGGGCGGCACCATCGTAAGCGTCTCTACCTACCTCGGGTCTCAAGGCCGTTCGTTCCTCGCCGCCTTTGCCAGCACCTTCCCTGCCATCACAGGAGCGACGTTCATTCTAATTTATCTGAACGGCGGCAGCGAGTCGTTGGTGGGATATGCGAAGAACCTCTTGTGGTTTGTGCCGCCCTGGATCGTATACGTCATCACCATGATTCATGGTGTTCCGCGGATCGGTTTCTGGCCTGCCATGGCCCTGTCCATGACGCTGTACTTCGGTTGTGTCGGGCTGCTGAAGCTCACAATCCGATAACCCTCCCGCCACCGAAGGATAGCCACCCGAGACGAGCGTGACATGCGAGGGTTAGAGGTTTTCGGAACCTCGAACCCCAAACTTTGAACTTCGGATCGAACCTTTCTCGCATATCTCGCTTCACGCGGCACAGTCCATGGACGCCGTTGAGTTGGAGTCGAATGGAAGACGGACTAGGCGAGGCGGCTGAAGTGTAAACGATTCATCTCGCTCATCGCCGACACCAGCCGGTCGATAGCGGCAGTGACGCACTGACTCGCCTCGTGCGAGGGCCCTTTGCCACCGGCCCAAATATCGGGTGGATGCTCCATCTCACACACATTCTGGCAAAACCGGGTAATGGACTGTTTCCAATAGGTCGGGTCGGCGGCTTCGTCGAGAAAGTGCTCCCGGTCCTTTGTAAAGGGCGCATCAAACTGCTTGGCCCGCATCTGCCACATCTGCTCCATCGCATCCTGCCGTTCCTGGCTGAACTCGAGCCCCGTGGCTTTTTCATTCAACGCGGCAAACAGTCCCCCGATCACCCGTTCGACATGTGATTCGGGAAACGCCCCGACACAAGCTTGCACGATGAGGTATTTGTGAAAAATAAAGACCTCGGCGCTGATGCGGGCCTCGTTGGCCGAGGGATCGTAGGCCCGGGCCAGTTCTTTCATCGCATCGGCTGAGGCACCTTCAAGACTCGCGCCCAACAACCCCGCGAGTTGACGACCGAGCCCCAGGTAATCCACTGGAGTAGCAGCTTGTGTCATGACGGGTCATTTCTTCCTGTGAGTGAAACCCACGCCGAGCGTAATCGAGGTGAGAGGAAATTGCCAGGAAATAGTCAGAGCGCTCCGGGGGAACAACTATTCTATATTCCCCATCCCCTCGATCCGTCCTTGAACCCCTGCAGCTGGATTGCTACCATGTCCTTTCCTCCTTTCCTACGCAAATAATCTATGACAAGCATAACACAGCCTCCTGCTCCTTCCAGCGACCTGATCGTCGAAGGAGCACGGCAAAACAATCTCAAGAACATCTCCCTACGCATCCCCCACAATCAGGTCACGGCCATCACGGGGGTGTCAGGATCGGGGAAATCCTCTCTCGCATTCGACACACTGTTCGCCGAAGGCCAATGGCGCTATGTGGAATCGCTCTCCACCTATGCCCGCATGTTTCTTGATAAGGTCAATCGGCCCGACGTCGACCGGCTGATCAACGTCCGCCCAGCAATTGCGATCGAGCAGAAGAACCCCGTTCGCACCGCCCGCTCGACGGTCGGGACTACGACGGAGATTGCCGACCTCCTGCGACTCCTCTTCGCCAAAGTGGGCCATCCAGTCTGCCCCGACTGCGCCATTGATGCGCGTAGCTTTCACCCAGGCAGCGTCGTCGACGACCTTTTGAACCATTGCTCCGACGCACGAGGGATGATCCTCTTTCCTGTCAAAGCACCGGCGCCGAAACAGGACCAGGCCTTTCTCCAATCGCTCTTGCTGCGCGGGTTCACCAGAGTGCAGTGCGGCAGGGAGATCCTCGATCTCCACGAGATCCACACTCTTCCCAAAACCAGGCCAGACCATCTTGATGTGATCCTCGATCGGCTGGTGATCCGGGAAGACAACCGATCCCGCCTCGTCGAAGCGATCGAAACAGCATTTCGCGAGGGCGAGGGCCTGTGCCGCGTGGAGGTCATCGACCAGGGCCCCCGAACCTACAGCACAGATTTTCGCTGCCAACAATGTGGGCGAACATTCGAACCGATTCGTCCGGTCCTCTTTTCCTTCAACCATCCACTCGGCGCCTGTCCCGAGTGCAAAGGGTTCGGCAATATTCTTCGTTACGATCCCGACCTCGTCATTCCCGACCACAGCAAGTCGCTGGCCCAAGGCGCGATTGAACCCTGGAGCAAACCGAGCGGCGATTGGTGGCAGAAGCAAATGTTCCTCTCCATGAAGCGACGTGGGGTCGACCTCACCATCCCTTACAAGGACCTGCCACAGAATATCCAGCGGATGCTCTGGCAGGGAGAAGGCAAGATGGAGGGCGTGCAACAATTTTTCGAATACCTGGAAGGGAAGCGCTACAAGTTGCATGTGCGCGTGATGCTCAGCCGCTACCGGACCCCGGTTCCCTGCCCAAGCTGCGAGGGGTCTCGTCTCAGACCGGACGCGCGCTATGTGAAGATCTCAGGCTCAGACATTCATGAGCTTTCTTCGCTCACGATCGAAGAGGCTGCCGACTGGATCACAGCCCTCACCCTCTCTCCCTATGAAGAACAGGTCGCCCGCGACATTCTCCGGCAACTGACAGCTAAGCTTGGCTTTCTCCTACGCGTGGGCCTCAGCTATCTGACGCTCTCCCGTCAGACCCGCACGCTCTCGGGAGGAGAGGCCCAGCGCGCAGCCTTGGCCAATCAACTCGGTGCACGCCTGGTCGGCACGCTCTACGTCCTCGACGAACCGACCATTGGGCTCCACCCGCGCGACACCGCTACGCTCGCCAGCATCCTGCGAGAGCTGGCAGTCCAGGGCAACACGGTGGTCGTCGTCGAACATGATCGCCAGATGATGCTGGCAGCCGACTATCTTGTCGAGCTGGGCCCCTTGTCCGGCGAAAAGGGCGGTGAGGTGATCTGCGCAGCGCCACAACAGGAATTCATTGCAGACCGGCGGTCAATCACGGCGCGCTACCTGCGTGGCGAAGATGAGATTGCAACCCCACGATCTCGACGGAAGGGAAACGGAAAATTTCTTGTCATAGCAGGTGCTTGCGAGCACAACCTCAAGGATCTCTTCGTTAGAGTTCCGCTCGGCATGTTGGTCTGCGTCACCGGCGTCTCGGGGTCGGGTAAGAGTACGTTGGTCGAAGACACGCTCTACCGAGCCATCGCCCGCGCCTTTCGTGTCGAGTCACTGCCCATGGGCAAGTTTCGCGCGATTAAGGGGATCGAACATCTGACCGGCATCAAGCTCATCGATCAAGAACCGATCGGACGAACGCCGCGCTCGAATCCGATCACCTACTTGAAAGCATTTGATGAGGTTCGCTCCCTCTTCGCTTCCGAGCGCGATGCGCTCAGACGCGGGCTGACGCCAGGCCATTTCTCCTTCAATACCACCGGTGGCCGGTGCGACCGATGCGAAGGGAGCGGCGTCGAGAAACTCGAGATGTATTTCTTCGAAGATATCTATGCCACCTGTGAAACCTGCGATGGAAAGCGATTCAAACCGAATGTCCTATCCATTCGCTATCGTGGGAAAACGATTCATGATGTGTTGCAGATGACAGCTGAAGAAGCGCTGGGATTTTTTAGCGGTTCGCCCAAGCTCACGGAAAAACTCCGCCTGCTCTCGTCCATCGGGCTCGGCTATCTCCGCCTCGGCCAATCCGCGACGACCCTCTCTGGCGGCGAGGCCCAGCGGCTGAAAATCGCTGCCGAACTCAAAGATTCGTCCGCAAAGAATGTGCTCTACATCATGGACGAACCGACAACCGGGCTGCACGTCGAGGATATCAAGAAACTCCTGGCGATGCTGCAGAAGCTGGTGAACAGCGGCAATACAGTGGTGGTGGTGGAACACAACCTCGACGTCATCAAATCAGCGGATTGGATTGTCGACCTAGGGCCGGAAGGCGGAGCGGCGGGTGGACACATCGTGGCAGAAGGACGCCCGGAACAGGTGGCAAAAGTGACGGCGTCTCATACTGGACAATTTCTCGTCCCCCTGCTTACTGATGAACAGACTGTACGCCAACGCCTATAGCCCCGGCCGCTTCTCGCCGGTCAGGGATATCTCTATTGGCTGTCCGCCTCGACGCACATCTAACTGGAGGGTCTGCCCTGCCTCAACCTGACAGAGTCGTTTTGCTTCCCGCTCTGAAGACACGCCAGATAATACCGCGCCGTTACAGGCGACGACTCTATCACCGACCTTGAGGCCCGCTTTCTCGGCAGGCAGGCCACCGCGGAGTTCACGCACGAGGTAGTAGCGAGCGCCGGCTGATTCCTGTAAGTCCCAATTGACGCCGATCCGTCCGGACCCGAGCAACCCGGTTTGTGATCCGAATCGAGCGAGAATGCGATGCGCGATGAGGCGGGCTAACCCATCTGGATCATCGGCCGTGGCATCAGAACTATGCCCTTCCCCGTTAAACAGGACTAAGCCGCTTTCCACATCGATCATCCGAAAGGCCAGCGACACGCGGCTGACCTGCTCTCCCTCGGTTCGTTCCCATTGCTGCACTTCCCCCACCACGATCGCGTGCGCACCGACAAGTTTCCCGACTTTCAAAACGTCGGCATCATCCGCGTAATGCAGTTGGACGACCTGTTCTTTGAATACTTCGTCGAGCTTGGCTCGCTCGACGATATTGATATCCAGATCCAGGAGTAAGGTCATCATGATTCCGGCAACACGCGAGCCGGATCCTCGGGCGGATGCCGCATCAACGAACGGCATCACGGCCATCGTACGATAGCGATCGATCGTGTCTCGATTGATCGGGCCGACGCCGGTCACGACCGGCTCAGGACGTCCGAGCATCCCGCCGGATCCTAGGGCGACAGTGCCGGACGAGGCACAGGCGCGGCGACGCTGCAGAATGGCTGAAGGCGAGCCCCAGGCACAGAGTTCGTCGTTCACCAGCACGATGTGGTAGGGATATTCGCGTTGATGTTCGGCAGCGACGTTGGTGAAGGGATAGAAAATGCAGCCGCCGATCCAGATCGAGACCGGGCAGAGAGCTAACTCATAGAGCCACTGTTTGCGAGCCGTGAGGGAATATTCCCAGACCAGCAGGCGGCCATCATCACGCAACACACGGTCCGGCCGACCGATCTGGTCGATCACCTCGGCCTTCGTCATCGGCACCGCCAGCCGGTCCAGTTTGGATTCCGACTTCACCACTGTATATAGCACGCCGCATCCGGAGCAGGCGCCGACGAGAAGGGCCAGCCCTATCCAACAGCCAATCCGTCTAATCATCTTGGCGCGACTCCAGGGAAGCTAATCGCACGAGGAGGCAGCGTACCATCCTGCACGAGAGGCCTGCAATGGAACAGGACAAGGAATAGGCGTGAGACTAATTCAGCGAGGGGTCGAAGGGCATATCCGCATAATGGCGATAGTCGTCACCCAGAGCGCTCACAATGTCTGGCCAGATACGCGTGGGGTCCTTATCGAACACGACATTGGGATCTGCAGGAAGGGCGATCCAGGAACCGGTCTGCATTTCGGACTCTAATTGCCCTGGGCCCCAACCGGAATACCCGAGGTAGGCGCGGAATGCGTCGTGCCCTCCGCTGGTGGTCAATATACGATCGACGAGGTCTGTATCCCCGCCGAGACAGATCCCATCGAAGACATGATGGGAATTTTCAGGCAGTTGATCCAAGCGATAGAGCATCATAACCTGGTTCGTTTGCACCGGCCCTCCGGAGAAGAGGACGTGCCGTTGGCCTTCAAGGATCGGCACTTGAGGTAAGGCCTCCGAAACTGACATCGCCGTCGGGCGATTGACGACGACGCCAAGCGCTCCTTCATCCCCGTGCTCGCAGAGCAACACGACAGTCTGCCGAAAGTTCGGATCGCGCAAGGAAGGTGCCGCGATAAGGAAGATGCCTTTCCCGAGCGGAGCTTTCATAATTATAATCCTACCCTGCTGATCTGTGTCGTGCAAGCGGCACGACGAACTGAGCCCTGCTGATATGCCAAGAGAGATTGATGGGACGGGCGAGGGTTCGGGCTCCAAAGTTCGAGGATTTCGGAACTTCGAACTTCTGATCGCACCATACTAGACTAGCATATCTCGCGCATCATACGTCGAGATCTGGGGCGCATGGGAAAAGGCATATCTCAGCACGCGGGGGTCGGGCGGGTGAGAAGACCGGCCGTTTCAGTATCCTGCAGGTGATAGAGGAACTCGCGGCGATCGCGGAGCAAATCGTTGTAGGGCGTGATGGCTTTGTTTCGTGCGGCGGCAGGATCGATTTCGACGATAGAGAGTTCTTCCTGGTCCCGTGGCGCCCGATGCAGAATTGCGCCCTGTGGGGCGACGATTTCGCTGTTCCCGATAAACGTCAGCTGATTTTTACCGCCTCGCGCCTCGCTCCCTGTGCGATTGCTCGTAATTGCGAAGACTCGATTTTCCAGGCACCGAACCGGCATGGAATCCGGGCAATCGGGCAACACGAGGTTCGAAGGATGGCAGATGATCTCTGCCCCCTTGAGCGCCAACGTGCGAGCAGCCTCCGGATAGTACCAATCAAAGCAGATCATCACGCCAATCTTGGCCGGTCCGATATCCCACACCTGAAATCCCGTGTCGCCAGGGGTAAAGAACAGTGTTTCCTCAAAAAACAGATGTGTCTTGCGGTAACACCCGATAAACCCGGACGGGCCGACCACCACGGCAGAGTTATAGCAGGCGGCCCCGGCGCGTTCCGGAAGACCAGCGACAATCACTATCCGGCGCCGCTTCGCAAGATCGATCAGCCGTTGGGTAGTTGGTCCATTCGGCACCGACTCTGACAAGGTGATCACTTCTTGCTGCGATACGAACTGATACCCTGACGCAAACAACTCGGGCAAGACGATCAGTTCGGCGTCAGCCTGGTCGAGTTTCTCCTCAACCTTATCAAGATTGTTCGACACCTCGCCGAACATTGGAGCGAACTGAAAAAACCCGACCAGCATAATCGTCATGCTCCCGGAACAAAACGGGCAGGGTCGCCCCTGCCCGTTCAACAAAGATCTTTGACTGAACGACTTACTTCACTTCGGACAAATGAGTGACCGCGCCTTCGGCATGTGTTGTAGCCACATCGACGTGACCTGCCTTGCCATGGGCAACGGCTTCCTTGAGATGCTTGACTCCTTCATCCAGATGCGGGTTCTTCGTATCCTTCTGAGCCGCCTCGGCATGTTTGAGTGCTCCCTCAGCATGCTGCACCAAGGCATCCCCATGCCCCTGTTTGCCATGCGCCACTGCTTCCTTGGCATGTTCCAAAGCTTCACTCACATGCTTGTTATCGGCAAGGGCGAGCCCATTGAACAGCGGGAAACCAACAAGCGCGGCAACCGCCACAACGACCAATGCTCCGCGATGGATTCTCATTTTCATGGGTTCCTCCTCAGTGGTTAAGCTTCGTTCGACGGGTGAACGGTATCCGCAGAATTCTCTATTCCGATTACCTTACACAGCCATTTTTTCACTGTCAAGAAGGCCTTACCTGCGGATCGACATTCAGAATTTGCTGCAATCCCTTAGCGTCTTTTTCCACCGGACAGGCAAAATCCCGACTCCACTCCCACCAGGACCCCGGATAGTTGCGGACCTTCTGATACCCGGCGAGTTTGAGGACAAAATAGAGCCAGGCTGAACGGACACCTCCGGTGCAATAACAGATGACCTCTTGATCCTGCGTGAGACCTTTATCGGCGAGACTCTCTGCGATCGTCTGCAGGTCTTTCACCGTGGCGTTCGGTTGAAGAAATCCCGTCCAAGCCAGATGAATCGCGGAGGGAATGTGACCGGGTCGCGGTATCCCCGAAACCTCTTTCCCAAGATATTCTTCGAGGCTGCGTGCATCGACGATCACGGTGCCCGGATGCGGCTGCTTCACGAGGTGCTTCAGCTCGTCTTTGCCGACGATTACGGCAGCCACTGGCTTGACGGTAGAAGCTTCCCGGCTTGGGCGTCACGCACCCATGCTCGAACGGCCGTTTTTCCTGCACCCACTTGACCCACCCGCCGTCGAGAATACGCAGACGCGTGTGTCCGAGATATTCCAACATCCAGAACATGCGGCCTTCGTCTCCCCAGTTGTCGAACGGATTGGAATAGATGACCACCTCGCTGTCCTGACTGATGCCCAAGGCACGGATCTTCTGTTCCATGCGTCCACGATCGGGATCGAGCAATCCCTTCGGCACGGCATTAGGATCGCTATACTCGTGCCAGGTCGAATGCACAGCCCCTGGAATATGGCCGCCAAATTCGTAGGCCGCCCGCCCCCGTACGTCGATAATCACCAGGCCGGACTGCCCCAAGTTTTGCTGGAGTGTTTCGGTATCAATAAGCAACGCGTGTTTCATGTCGTTCCTTTTGTGGTTTGAGCTATCAGTGGTCGGCAATCAGCCCTCAGCTCCGGCTTTACAGGTCAACCCATCAGGCTGACGGCTGGCGGCTGACGGCTGATCATTCTCACTCAGCGACGCCGCAAGCGTACCGGAAAGCGGAAACTCCCGTTCGTAAATGACGAATCGATAGGGATCGTTCCCCGTCAGCCCATATTTAGTCTGTAACATCTCATGTTGCTTATCAGTCAGGATGTGGTACTGCACGCGGGTCTTCACTTTCAAGCCCTCTACCTGAGGCGGGAGTTGGTACACAAACTGGTATTCCCGGCTGGCCAAGGGCAACAGGCGGTTATCATACAACTCGACGATGGCCGGCTGCCACATGATCCAGCGGCCCATCGTCGATGTTTGGTGATCAAGCACCTGCCCCTGCTGATCTTCCACGGAAAACTCCACCGTGAAGTACCGATCGGGATCGCCCGTTGGAATCTTATGGCCGGCTCCTGCATTGATCACCGTAAGCGTAAATCCGACTCGATCGCCCGGCTTGGGTGAGGCAGTATCGGCCCTTACTTGTATTCCCACTGCCCGCTTCACCATATCGGGGTCGTGCCCGCCGCGCCAGAGGTGCCGGCGTCCACGCCGGATCGGACTATTCACCGCCACCGGCCGATCGATTTCAGGCATGTGGCAACTCTGGCAAATGAAGCCCCGCTCCTGCATGAAGAATTTGCCTTCGTACTCCGCATAGGTCCCGCAGGGTCCCATCCTATAAAACTGGGCCGGTCCGGACACGACATTGTGACAGCGATAGCAGACCTGCGCCGTCCTGAAATTCGGATCGAACTTGGTCGGGTGCGGCGCGGCGGAGTCTTCGAACGGTCCGTAGATGACTCCGTCCTTCACATGACAGGCCGCGCAGGTCACCGACTCTTTCTGATACTCGGGATCGTACCGGGGATTGGGCTCTTGAACCGCCTTCTCCACCCGCCCTCGCGGAATCTCTTTCACCAATGTCGGCTGCTGGTTTTCCAGCGGCGTGTGACAGTTCAAGCACACCCAAATATTCTTGTCCTTTTTCCAATAGGCCTGAAAGAACGGATCTTCATAGGCATGGGCGTGGATACTCGTCTTCCATTCGTCGTAGATCTCGCGATGGCACTGGCCACAAGACTCAGCCTTCAGGCTCGTCAGACCCTCCGGGATGTTTTGAAATGGAATCGCATGGGCGTAATCCGACCGCAACCCGAAAATCACGACCGGTTTGATCTCGGTGTAATACAGATAGACGAGCAGCGCCCGCCAGCACGCCACCGAGCAGAATTTTGACAGAGGTCTTCATGCGGCTAGTAGCGCCTGGATGTGGCGATCGACTGAGGCGGCCAAGGCAGTCAAATGATACCCGCCTTCGAGCGACGAGAGAATGCGCCCGCTGGCATGGCGCTTGGCGATGCCAGCCACGATGCCGGTGAGGTCCTCGTAGCCTTCTTCGGTCAACCCCATGCTCGCGAGTGGGTCGTCCTTATGCGCATCGAAGCCGGCTGAGATGATCACGAATTCCGGTTTGAACGCTTCGGCCGCCGGCATCAGCGATTTCTGAAAGATGGCGCGATACTCCTCATCGCCGTCACCCGCTTCCATCGGCACATTGATCGTAAACCCTTCACCCGCCCCTCTGCCTCGCTCCGTCGCACGGCCTGTGCCAGGATAGTGCGGATACTGGTGCGGACTAAAATACAGGACGGAGGAATCGTCTTCAAAACTGTGCTGCGTGCCATTCCCGTGATGCACATCCCAATCGACGATGAGCACCCGTTGAAGCCCGTATCGCTTCTGTACATATCGCGCGGCAATCGCCACATTATTGAAGAGGCAGAAGCCCATCGCGCGCCCCGCTTCTGCATGGTGTCCCGGAGGCCTCACAGCACAGAACACATGGTCCACTTGCTGGCTCATGATCGCATCGACAGCGGCCAACGCCCCACCGGCTGCCAGATAGGCAGCGGTCAATGAGCCGGGAGATATTGAAGTATCGGGATCCAGCGAGACCCGCCCACTCGTCGGGGCGTGAGCCTTCAGCATCGCGAGATACGAGGGCTCGTGGATCTGCGTAATCCATTCGTCTTCAGCCTCTCGCGGCTCAATCCTGGTCAGCCGAGCCGCCGTACCGCTCTGTTCCAGCTGCTGCATGATGGCGCGCAGCCGATTGGGAGACTCAGGATGCCCGGCCCCCATGTCATGGTCGAGATAGCGTGGATCGTAGACGAGTCCGGTGTTTCCCATGATGCAACCTAGTGATCGGTGACGAGTGAGAGGGAATCAGTAATGATGAATGAGAGATCCCGACTCCCACTCATCCTCCTTCGCGTATCACTCATCACATTTGTGAATCGTAACATGCAGGAAAGCGCGTAGACAACGAGCGGAAACGCATGCTACGGTTATTTAAGTATCCATCCAACGAGGAGTTAGGAATGTCGAATCCCCGCATCGAACCTCTCAAGAAAGTCCTGGCGATTGATCCGATCGACGAGGTGGCCTGGTTTGGTCTCGGGAAGGCCTATATGGAAGACGCGAACTTCGAAGAAGCGGCCAACGCCCTTCAACAATGCGTCACGGTGAAACCTACCTACTCAGCTGCCTACTATGCCCTGGCCCAATCACTGCATAAGCTGGGTCGAATCGATGAGTGCCGAACCGTCTGCGCCACCGGCATCGAGGTGTCCACGAAAAACGGCGACGCGATGGTGACGAAGAATTTCGAACAACTCAAAGGCTCGCTGCCTGCCTAAGAATTGACACCTTACTGATCAGCTTCACGAGCGACGATGCCTAGACCGGCTACGGAACAATGATGTCGGCTATCTGGGATCCAATAGTCCACATGCCTGGGACACCAGGACACGGCCCAGCAGGATGCTCAAAAAGTTTGCCCAGCAAGGCCGCAGCGACCAACTAAAGAAGAATCTTCCACGCTTGCCTGTTCACGTGGTCCTATGATGGCCCGGACGGATCCCCCACTGCGCGCAACGTTTTCACCGCCCACCCACTCGCACGCCTAGACGTGACCTTAGCCCGGGCGAGGCCTTCCTGTTTTACCCAGTCCGCCTCAGGGAAGCAGCCAGACTTTCCGTTATTGCGCGTATCGGATTATCGTGCATGTTCTGCGAGCACAAAGGATGGTCTGGCTGCTCGCCTCCTGTTCTTCTGAGACCGCACGTTGCGCGAGTACAGGGGACTCACCGGGCCATCTCACCATCTGCTGGCGGACTTTCCAGCATCCTGCTAAACCGGATCTGCTCCTTCGTCGTCATCATCATCACTGGATGAGAGGCCAAGGGCTTCCGGCTGGCGCTTGGCGATTTCCTCATACACTTCATCGAGCCAGCGGCTCGCGCAGCCAAGAATTTCCCTGACTAATGGTTCCGGTTGGCCCGTGCGTTTGATGGTCCATCGGCAGACATATTCCAACATCACGTCTCGCTCGAATCTCTCCGACGATTGTGTGGCCAGCGAAGTCATTTCGCTCAATCCCGTCTTGAGAATCTCGGCTACCGTGTCGCGCCCATAGGACGTACTGGCGGTGACATATTGGACTGCCCGGTTGAGTTCTTGGTCGGTCATGAGGTCTCCCGTACTGTTGGCGCATCATACCGAGAATGCCCCCGCAGATGGAAGATTCCTCCTAAGCTCGAATGCAAACACCTCGGTTTTCGCAAAATATGCCGCTGTAATCTCATGTATGGTGGTACCACAGAATAGTTTGCAGGCTGCTCAAAAAGGCCGTCCAGCAAGGCCGCAGCGAGCGAAGAGGCGAGGCGTACGCTTCAGTACGTTGAGCCTCTGAGCGATGCGAGAACGCCGCTGGCGGACTTTTTCAGCATCCTGCAAGAGAAAATTCTCCGACCACGAAGGCGGGAATGGTATGATCGTGACCGAACAAGCCCACCCGCACGATTCATGCGGGCGAGACGGAGGAGATGCGACGTATGCCTGTGAAAACCAGCCGAAAAACTTCGACCTCACGCAACACCTCTCCCGCAAAAAAGCAGAACCGCACCTACTCCGAGCGCTGGGATCTCTCACACTTGGTGAAGGAGCCGGTACAGCGCTTCGAGACCCTGCTGGCAGATATCGAGTCCAAGGTAGCGCAATTAGAATCTGCGCGGGCCCAGCTCAGTCCGACCATGGCGACATCAATGTTCCATCCGCTGTTGACTCTCAGTGAAGACATCGCGGCTGCATCGTCCCGGATCAGTGCCTATGCCTACCTCTGGTTCTCCGAAAATACGAAAGACCTCGCCGCACGTTCGTTTAAGACCAAGGTCGAGGAGCGGCTCACGGCACTACACAACCGACTGCTGTTTTTCGACCTGTGGTGGCAGAGCGTCGATGAGGGCAACGCGCGTCGGCTCATGACCGGAACAGGCACATTCCGATATCACCTCGAAACCATTCGCCGGTTTAAGCCTCACACGCTGTCTGAGCCGGAAGAGAAGATCATCAACGTCAAGAACGTCACGGGTCGCAGCGCGGTCCATTCGCTGTATGACGTCGTGACGAACGGCTTCGCGTTCGCGCTCACCGTCAAAGGCAAACGGAAGACGATGACGCGTGAGGAACTGACATCCTATCTCCGCCATGCGCAAGGCCGGCTGCGTGAAGCCGCCTACCGAGAGTTGTACCGTGTCTACGCCGATCAGCACGATCTGCTGGGCGAAATCTACAAGACCTTGGTCAACGACTGGAAAGCGGAGAATCTCCAACTGCGCCGGTTCACTTCCCCGATTGCCACCCGCAATCTCGGAAACGACATTCCGGATGAAGCCGTGGCCTCGCTCCTGAGGGTCTGTCAGAAAAACGCGGGCATCTTCCAGGATTACTTCCACATCAAGGCTCGCCTGTGCAAGATCAAGCCGATGAGCCGTTATCACATCTATGCGCCGCATCGCACGGAACAGAAATCTTATCGCTACCAGGATGCAATCCGAATGGTGCTGGACGCGTATCGAGGATTCTCTCCGCAGTTAGCTGAATTGGCGGAACGGGTGGTTCATGAACACCATGTCGACGCGCGCACAAGGCCTGCGAAAATCGGGGGCGCCTATTGTTACAGCGTCGTCCCTGGCATGACCCCTTACGTGCTACTGAACTTCACCGGCGAGGCACGTGATATCGCAACGATGGCCCATGAGCTGGGTCACGCCGTCCACGGCATGCTGGCGGCGAAGCATTCCATGTTTACCTTCCATTCCACCCTCCCGCTCGCGGAAACAGCGTCCGTGTTCGGGGAACGGATCCTGTCCGATGCCCTCATGAACCAGGAACGGGACAAGAAGGTAAGGCAGGGGCTCCTGCTCAACCAACTGGATGACATCTACGCCACAGTCCTCCGGCAAGCCTATTTCGTCCAATTTGAGAATCAGGCCCATGAGATGATCGCCCAGGGCGCGACCGTGAAGGATCTGGCCAAGACCTATCTGGCCGAGGTGCGGCAGCAGTTTGGAAAAGGAATCAAGGTTCCGGATGAGTTTCAATGGGAATGGCTGACCATCCCACACATTTTTGCCAGTCCCTTCTATTGCTACGCCTACAGCTTCGGCAACTTATTGGTCCTCGCCCTCTACCGGATGTATCAGAAAGAAGGGGCCGCGTTCGTCCCCAAGTACCTGGATCTGTTGAGCACCGGCGGATCGGAGGCGCCGCAGACGATTCTCGCCAAGGTTGGAGTCGATATGGCTTCTGAAGACTTTTGGCAATCGGGGTTCGATACGATCCGCGAGATGGTTGATCAGCTGGAACAAACGCTGTAAAGCCGTCCGCCTTTCCAAGACAATAGGCAGTTTCCACTCTCTCTCATCACCCCCATGCCCCATGTCCCCTCTTGACACATGGGGAGGACAGGCGTATTATGTTATTAGTTGATAACGGTTATCATAATCGTTAACAGCGTACGAGCACCCTGCTCGACGAAAAAGGAGTACAGCCCCATGTATCTCTGCCTCTGCAAGGGAATTACTGATTCGGATGTCCGTGAAGCGGGACAGGCCGGCATCGTCATGCCCTGCCAACTGAAAGCGAAGTTCGGACTGAAAGAGGCAGGATGCTGCGGCCGCTGCTCAAAGAATATTCGAGAGTTTGTGCAAATCGCGACGAGTGTGCAGCAAGCGCCTTCCCGCAGCGGGGTGAGAAGCTAGGGCCTTCTCCCCCCTATCCGCCCCTCTACAAGACCCCTGCAACACCGATCCACTCGCCATCGACTAGGACAATCTCGTTTCCACAAGCGCGCAGAACAACGCCGGCAACATTGATTCAGAAAATTGTAAAGAGAAGACGCAGGATTGCAGGAGGGGATGTACGCCGACTAGTGATAAGAGCCTCGCTGCATCTTCACAGCGACCTCGGCTACACGCCGGCCCAATTCCCTGGCGTCGGCCATCTCCTTGTTGTCGATACCGAGGCTGTCGCCTTCCGTAGTGGCAGATGCACCGAAGGCCCCGCCCCCACTGACGACGATCATCTGATTCCCTAGCATCGCGGCAAGGATCGTCAACATCGTCACTTCCTTTCCACTCGACACCTGACCACCCGTGGCAAAAGCCGCGCCGATCTTGTTTTTCATCTTAAATTCTGGGAACACCCCGAATTTGAACTGCCAGTTATCGAAGAAGGTCTTCACCTCGCCCGACATGTTGGACCAATAGACTGGCGATCCGACCACGACCGCATCGGCGGAAAATAAATCATCCGCCGTCACCTGACCGACTCGCTTCAGCAGCGCCTCGGTGCCGGGAACGCTCTTCACGCCATCGACCACCGCTTCAGCCATGCGTTCGGTATTGCCGGTGAGCGAATGGTAGGTCACAAGCACCTTCACCAGCGGGACCGGCTCGTCGGCGAATGTCTCGCCGGAGCCGGTGGCCAGCACCAGAAGAAGCGCACAGAGAAACAGTGAACCAATGAGGCGGAGTCGGAGAATTGAGGTAAGATCAGGAAACATCGACTCACAGAGAGAAGGAAACGAGGCGGAGGATTGGCGCCGGTTCAACGACGGACTATTTCCTCTTCCATCCGTTCTTCAACAGAGACTTCCGTCAACGTTCCGCGATAGTCACACTTGTGACAGCGAACCCGCCATTCTTCGATCCACTTTTCTTGCAGGTACGACTGTCGACACTTCGGGCAAACAAACACGCCTTTGACGTAATGTACTTTCCGAGTTTCTTTCATGCGCTCCTCCCTGGCTTGTCCTGGCCGAGGATGGCATAGGCGACAGCGCGATTGCAAGACACCCTCGCTCAAAATCGCCAACGTCCCATGCAGCCGAGCGCGGCCTCCAGCTTGACTCGTCGCCAGCTGGCCGATAGGATGCCGCGGTGCAACGACGACGACCACTCGCCCTTCTATTCATCCTCCTTCTCTCCCTCCCCTGCTATACGGAAGCTGGGAGCGATCCAGCCAGGTCAGGACTGATTCCGATTACCCTCCCGGGGGGCACCATCATTCATGCGGAACTAGCCGACACGCCCCAAAAGCGTGCAGAAGGGTTGATGTACCGCGAGCATTTAAGCGCCGACCGCGGCATGCTCTTCACGTTCCTGCAGGCGCAGGCTTGGACGTTTTGGATGAAGAATACAAAGATCCCACTCGATATTATTTGGATGAATGAAAAAAAGCAGATTATCCATATGGAACAGAACGTCCCGATCTGCACGAGAACGGACGACAGTTGTCCCCAATATCGGCCGAATGACGAGGCCCTCTATGTCCTGGAACTCGCGGGGGGCCGGGCTGAGAGTTTGAAACTGCAGCGGGGGTCGAAACTTCAGTTCCGGGTTCCGTAACTGGCTATGTTCACGCAGGATGCTCACAACGTTCGTTCCATAAGGCCGCAGCCGATAAACGCACCGGAGGCGTAGCATTCCTCACCCGCCCATCCCGAGCTGCCAAGACAGCTCATTTCCCAAGTGGGCTACGTTGAGGATGCTTTCGAGGCAAGAACGAAGCTCGGGAAAAGCGCATCCCGGCGCGCAGGGGTTGGGCGGGTGAGAAGGCCGCCTTCTTCAGCATCCTGTCTACGACCGTTCCTGCCAGGCCCGCAGGCGACGAGCCGTAATCACCCCGTCCACACGCTCAACAGCTTTCAGCACCTGATCGAGGTGCTGGGTGCCTGAAACCTCCACGACAAAATCCAGCACAGCTTTCTGATCCTCCCGTGTCGTAATCTCGGCGCGGCTGATGTTTGCGTGACAGGCCGCAATCGCGGAGGACACATTCGCCAGCACACCGGTCTTATCGACAGCCATGACGGACACTTTGACCGAGTGCGTGCCAGGCGTGGCAGAGTCCCACTCCACTTCCACCAACCGTTCCTTATCGTAGTCCAGGGCCGCAAGATTCGGACAGTCGACGGCATGGATGGTCAGCCCGCGCCCACGAGTGATATACCCGAGAATGCGGTCCCCTGGTACGGGATGACAACAGCGCGACAGCTGCATGAGAAGATCGCGAGACCCTTTGACCTGTACGCCACTGCCGTCGCTCTTCCCACCTATCTCTTTGCGCTGGGCGGGACGTTCCAGAGCCGGTTCCTGCGGTCCGGATGGCAGGGCCGTGAGTTTGCCGATAACCTGTGATGTCGCCACGCGGCCAAAGCCCACGGCTGCGATCAATTCCTCGATGCTATCGAATCTCGACTGACGAGCCGCCTCCAACAGCTCCGCAGACTTGAACATCCGGGCCGGCGCCATTCCATGACGTCGGAATTCCGACTCCAGCAAGCGACGGCCGATCTCGATACTTCGCTTCTGTTCTTCGAGCTTGATCCAATGTTTGATCTTGGTCTTCGCGCGCGAGGTGCGGACAAACTTCAACCAGTCCTTGTGCGGCGTTTGCGTGGATGAGGTCAGAATTTCGACCGTATCTCCGCTGGCCAGTTGATGCTTAAGCGGAACGATCTTCCCGTCCACCTTGGCCCCGACACAATGGTCCCCGACCTCGGTGTGAATCGCGAACGCAAAATCGACGGGGGTCGATCCTTTTGGCAACTCTTTCACAATCCCTTTGGGCGTGAACACATAGACCACATCGTGAAAGAGATCGAGCTTTACCGAGTCCATGAACTGCCGGTTATCCGTCAAATCTTCCTGCCATTCGACGAACTGGTGGAGCCAGCCGAAAGCCTTGCTGTCACGATCTGCGACCTGCCCTTGTTCCTTATACTTCCAATGCGCGGCGATGCCGTGCTCGGCGATACGATGCATATCCTCCGTGCGGATCTGGAACTCGACATGCTCCCCCTTCGGGCCCACCACCGTCGTATGCAGGGACTGATAGAGGTTGGACTTCGGGATCGCGATGTAGTCTTTGAAGCGCCCGGGCACGGGCCGCCAGAGTGAATGGATCACCCCGAGCACGGCATAGCAGTTCATCTTGAGATCCGTCACAATCCGCAGAGCAGTCAGGTCATAGACCTCTTCGAACGTAATCGACTGCTTATTCATCTTTTGGTAAATGCCGTAGAGATGTTTGGGACGGCCGTAGACTTGTCCAACCAACCCGTTCTCCCGCATGGCCCTCTGCACGAGCTGGCGGACTTCATCAATGTACTGCTGACGATCCTCGTCACGTTTCGCCACACGGACACGCAAAGTTTCGTAGACCTCCGGCTTGAGGTGCTTGAGACACAGGTCTTCCAGTTCATTCTTGATCCACCCGATCCCAAGACGGTTTGCCAACGGCGCATAGATCTCCAGCGTCTCCTGGGCGATCTCCTTCCGCTTGGCCGCGCTGAGATGTTCCAAGGTGCGCATGTTGTGTAGCCGGTCGGCGAGCTTGATAAGGACGACCCGGATGTCGTCCGCCATCGAAAGCACCATCTTGCGGAAATTCTCCGCCTGTTTTTCTTCATAGCTCCGAAACGTGATCTTGCCGATCTTGGTCACCCCGTCGACCAGATGCACCACGTCCTTTCCGAACTCTTTTTCGAGTTCGTCAGCCGTGGCGACGGTATCTTCCAAAGTATCGTGCAGTAGCCCCGCAACGATGGCGGTCACATCTGTTTTGAGCGAGGTGAGGACTCCGGCGACGGCGATGGGATGTTGAAGGTAGGGTTCTCCGGACCGACGACGCTGCCCTTTATGCGCTTTCGCAGAAAAATCGTAGGCCTTGCGGACTAGGCCGAGGTCGGCATCAGCAGAATAGCTTCTGATCCGATCGAGCAATTGGTCGAGATCTGTGACTGTCTCGTACACCATGGTTCACTCACTCAATCACACTCGGTCGAATATCGCGAATGCGGAGCTGAATCCGGTCACGGCCGTTCCAGCTGTTCAGTTCAGGCGTGAAGGCCAGATCGACCGGGGCGCGGGACGGAATGCCCCGCTCGAGCAGCGACTTCATACCAAACCCGATACTATCGAACGGCAGCGATGCTCCCTGCCGCACGGTCATTTTCAGATGTTTCTCACCGACGGTACGTGAGTCCATCACTTCGAGACGGGTCACGGCAAATGTGGGCTCCGGATTGCCCGCGCCGAACGGATGCAGCGAACAGATTTCCTGGATCAACTGCAGATTCACTTCGTCCAGACGCACCTCGGCATCGACGTTCAACGTCGGGACCTTGGCACCGTCGTGGGTCCACCCGGCGACCACATCGGAGAATCTGGCACGAAACTCATCGATCCGGGACTCGCGAATCGTCACGCCTGCGGCACTCGGATGCCCACCGAAGGCCTCCAGCATCTCCCGGCAGGAAGCCAATCCTTGATAGAGGTCGAACCCGCCGGTCGTCCGCGCCGAGCCTTTGGCAATGCCCTGCTCGTTGATGGCCATGACAATCGCCGGACGTTGAAACCGATCGACCAAGCGCGCCGCGACAATACCGACAACCCCGAGATGCCATCGTCGAGAGGCCAGTACGAGGGCGGGCGCCAACTCTTGATCCTTCAACGAGGCCAGCGCCTCTACCATGATATCAACTTCGAGGCGCTGCCGTTCCCGATTCAGCTGCTCAAGTCGATCGGCCAATTGCTGCGCCTCGGCCGGGTTGTCGGTCGTCAACAACCGCACCCCTAACATGGCATCATCCAAGCGCCCTGCGGCATTGATGCGTGGCGCCAACTTGAAGGCGATCGTTTCCGCCGTGCAATCCCGCGTCACCCCCGCCACCTGCTTCAACGCCCGAATGCCGCAGCGCGCACCGCGCGACAACTGGACAAGCCCTTCGCGCACAAAGTTTCGATTCTCATCATGCAACGGAACGACGTCGGCGACCGTCGCCAACGCCACGAGATCGAGCAACGACTCCAGCGGCACCCCGGCGACCCCATAGCGCAACTCGTAGGCCTGCGCCACCTTGTAGGCCAGCGCTGCGGAACAGAGACCGCGAAAAGGGTAATGCGCACCGGCTCGATGAGGGTTGAGCACCGCCACAGCCGGCGGCATTTCCTCGTCGGTCTGGTGATGGTCTGTCACCACCACATCCATGCCGAGTCGGGCCGCCAATGCGATTTCTTTATGTGAGGTCGTACCGCAATCGGAGGTCACCAACAACAAGACGCCTTCGTCATGCAAGCGCTGAACGGCGCCAAGATTGAGTCCATAGCCTTCGCGGAGACGATGCGGAACATAGGCACAAACCTGTGCACCCAACCCCCCAAAGAACGACATGTAGACGCTGGTCGCCGTAATCCCATCGACATCGTAGTCGCCATAAAAACAGATCGGCTCCTGAGTCGTCACGGCGCGATGCAACCGTTCGACCGCCTGCTCCATGTCGGGGATCAAAAACGGATCATGCGGCGCCTGGAGCGACATCCATGACGTGGCTTCATCCGGCGTGGTCACGCCACGAGCCAGGAACAGCGAGGCGGTGGCAGGAGAAATGGAGAGGGCCCGGACTAACGAAGCCCGCTGGGACAGATTGATATCACGGAAGACCCAGAGCTTGGATTTCATGAGGGTCTCTCGAATGGTTCTGAGTTTCGATCGCAGCTAACTATCTGAGAATTAAAGGGATAATAGCCGCTCAGCTCTGCATTGTCAAACCGGCGAACGTGAAGCCGCACGTTGCGGGACGGAGGTCGGACCCTGAACACCGGGTGGTAATGGGGAGGAAGGAAAAGGAGGGAGTAGGTCGACCAGACTGCTGGTGCTACTCCCCCCCTTTTTGCACGTAGTTCTTGACGAATTCTTCCGCGTTTTTTTCGAGCACGTCGTCGATTTCATCGACCAGCTTATCGATGTCTTCTTTCATCTTCTTGCCGGCTTCGACGACCTTCGGATTGGCCTTGACGTCGTCTTTCCCCTGCGGCTCTCGTCTGGGCTCTTGCTTGCGCTCCTGTTTTTCCATCCGAGCACCTCCCGTGGTTCTGGGAAACTCTCGTGGATCAGCAGCAACCTGATCCCTGCGATCACCTTACTCCAGGGTCATTTCAGCCGTCAAGCCAAGCGTAGAAACGTGAATCGGCGTAAGTTCTTAGCTATCAGCCGTCAGCGTTCAGCAATTAGCACGGAGCTGACAGCTGAATGCTGATCGCTTCCATATTCGCGCTTCACGAACGACCCTATTACACAATCAGGGACACGATGAGCAAGGCCACGATGTTGATGACCTTGATCATCGGATTGATCGCCGGACCAGCCGTGTCCTTATAGGGATCACCGACCGTGTCGCCCGTCACCGCCGCCTTGTGTGTGTCCGTCCCCTTCTTGCCCTGCTCTTCAATAAACTTCTTGGCGTTATCCCAGGCGCCGCCGCCACTCGTCATCGAGATGGCGACGAACAGACCGGTGACAATACTGCCGACGAGCATGCCGCCCAATGCCTGCGGCCCCAGGATCGTGCCGACCAAAATGGGCGAGATGACCGGGATCAATCCAGGCACCATCATCTTCTTGATCGCCGCCTGCGTCACGATGTCCACGCAAGTCCCGTATTCTGGCTTGCCGGTTCCCTCCATGATCCCTTTGATCGTCCGGAACTGCCTACGCACCTCTTCCACCACGAGGCCGGCCGCCTCCCCCACCGCTTTCATACAGAGGGCCCCGAAGATGAAGGGCAACATCCCGCCTAAGAAGAGTCCGACCAGAACGAAAGGATTGGAGAGGTCGAAGGTGCTCGCCCCACTTCCTTTTGCCACCTCACGTGCATATTCAGCGAACAGCACCACCGCCGCGAGACCAGCCGATCCAATCGCATAGCCCTTGGTCACCGCTTTCGTCGTGTTGCCGACTGCATCCAATGGATCGGTGATGTTCCGCACCTCTTTGCCGAGGTGAGCCATCTCCGCAATACCACCCGCGTTGTCTGTGATCGGGCCGAACGCATCGATCGCCACCACGATACCGGCCATCGACAACATCGACACAGCCGCAGTCGCTACGCCGTACAAACCGCCCGCTGCTGCGCCGCCGCAAATCCAGTAGCTCGTGAGAATCGCACCTCCGATCACCACCACCGGCCAGGCTGTCGCCTCCATACCCACCGCCAGTCCGGCGATGATGTTGGTCGCATGGCCCGTTTCACTGGCTTTGGCAATGGCCTTCACCGGCGCATAGCTCTTGGAAGTGTAGTAATCGGTGATGAATACGAGTGCGAGTGTCACGGCCAAGCCGATCAACGATGCGAAGTAGTAGCTCATCCCGCTCACGCCACCCACACCAGCCATGATCGTGTTCGTCACGGGATAGAACGCCACCGCTGCAATGCCGCCCGCCACAAACAAGCCCTTGTAGAGGGCCGGCATGATCCCGCCGCCCGCGCTCACCTTCACGAAGAAAATACCGATGATCGTCGCGAAAATCGTGACGCCCCCGAGGGCGAGAGGATACAGAATCGGGGCGCTGACTCCCTTAAACAACGTGAAGGCCAAGACCATCGCCGCCACCGTCGTCACCGCGTAGGTCTCGAAGAGGTCGGCCGCCATACCGGCGCAATCGCCGACATTGTCTCCCACGTTGTCCGCAATAACTGCCGGGTTGCGGGGGTCGTCCTCCGGAATCCCCGCTTCGACTTTCCCTACGAGGTCTGCGCCGACGTCCGCCGCTTTGGTATAGATACCACCGCCTACACGGGCAAACACCGAAATCAGACTCCCGCCGAACCCAAGACTCAGCAACGCATGGATCGCCTTCTCCTGGCCCGCAATCTGCGATGCCACCGTATAGAAGGTGGTGATGGCCAGCAAGCCTAAGCCGATCAACAAGAGCCCAGTCACCGCACCGCCACGGAACGCCACGGTCAGCGCCGCATTCATCCCCTTATGGGCAGCCTGCGCCGTCCGGACGTTCGCCCGCACCGCGATGACCATTCCCACATACCCGGCCAGCGACGAAGCGCCGGCGCCGATCAAGAATCCGACCGCGGTCAGTAAGCCGAATTTATCGGAGATCGCTCCCGCTCCCCACAATATGGCGAATAACACGGCGGCGACGACGCCGACGGTCCGGTACTGGCGGTTCAGATAGGCGCTCGCGCCTTCCTGGATGGCCTTCGCAATTTCCTGCATCTTCGGGTTCCCGGCGTCGAGCTTGAACACCCACATGGCCAGGTACAGGCCGTAGGCAATGCCGGTTACCGCCGCTACCAATGCAAACGTAATAATGCGCTGAGTCGCTCACAGTGCTCTCCTCCCGTTAGGGGACTTTTAAGTCGCCCATTTCCCCGTGGCCTCCGCCCATCATGAACACTTGTTCGATGGCAAACCGCGAGATACTACAGAATCGATCCGTGCAGCTAACTACCTGAAAAGGTGGGCCATTCTATACAGATGACCAGAGCGGATCAAGATAAAAGACCGGGCAATCTCGCTCAACACTCAACGCACTTTTTTCGGCTAGACCAGCGGTTTAGGAAAGCGTTGTCACCACCCTCCTCCACCCCACTCAGACTCACTCAGGCCCACTCCAGCCAAGGTTTGCGCGAAACCCGAACTTTGGCTGGAATGGGCCTGAGAGCCTTTCCGCCCCTTTCGTGCTTCCTTTTCCAACCCTTCCAGCACCGCGTCACCTGGCGCGTACTTCCGATACCACCAGCACCAGCCGTCTTTGACCATCATCTGATTGACGTTGGTGCCATCTATCTAGTAAGGTCTCCGCCCAGAATTAAGTGTCCGCGAATTCCCCTGCGCAGACGCTTGTTCTATCTGGAGGTGCGCCATGCTGGCCATCCGATTGGTACGGCTCATCGAGAATCACTCCGAACAGCTTTCCCGCGAGCTAAGCGAGAAGGTTTGGAACTCTCCTCGGTGCAGCGATCTCCACAAGGTCCCGGCGACCGAACTCGAATCCCGCACCCGCGAGATCTACCGCAACCTGAGTGACTGGCTGTTGGACAAGACCGAGGCCGAGGTCGAGCTGGAGCGGCGTTACACCGAGCTGGGCGAGGCGCGCGCACAGCAGGGCGTGGCCTACAGCCATTTCGTCTGGGCCATCACGGCCACCAAGGAGCACATGCGCGCATTCGTCCAGCGCGAAGGTCTGTCCGATAGCGCCCAGGATCTACATGGGGAGCTGGAGCTACTGCACCTGCTCGACCAGTTCTTCGATCGCGCGCTGTACTACGCCGCCGTGGGTTACGAGCGCGAGCGCGACCGCATAGGAGGGAGGCAAAGGAGGCGCAAGGGAGATGAGCAGAGAAAATTCACGTAGCGTCCCAACGGGTGGGAACTCGTGCCTTCCGCAATACCCCAGGGATTCTCACCTCTCGCGCCTCGACTTCTGGCCTCTCTAGCGTCGTACTCCCCGATCCGTGCGCTTTGCGAACCGTGCGATTCGAGGTCACCAGAACCAAAGCAGCCCATCTCTAGTAGCTTCCTCGACGCATTCTCCCTGTCCACATTTTAAGCGGGGCACAACAGCCGGCGACCAGGCGTATCAACAATAATCTTGGCTAACAATGCAGCGAAGTCGCCCGCACGACGAGGTCGGCCCAAGACAATCCGGCCTCTCTTCACGACACGGTTGTCGCCTGCGTCATCTCGGGGTGAACTCGACGCCGAGCAATGACAAACACTCGCGCGCAGGGTGGGCAGGCATCATCCGTCCGATCGAGATCCTCCCAGTGGAACCCATACTTCGTCAGATACGCGTGGGCGTCCATCCATTGAGGTTGTCCGTCTTTCGGTTGAATCTCATCGAAGACTCGACCGCATCCCACACAGAGGCGCAGAGGGATGTGTGTCATGCAGCACCTCCTTGTACGCTGGTTTCGGTGATGGAAGGGACACTTAATAGCCCGAGCGGGGGACGCGGCTCCCCCATGCTCTTATCTCGAAACAAGGTGTGTCACTAGAAGAGTGACGACCCAGGCTATGAGATAGAGTCCCACTGAGAGCTCTGGTCCGATGTCGCGCCACACGTGCATCTCTAGTTCCTTCTCTCCTGCTCAGACTCAGGCCGTGATGCCGGAGTCCCATACTGCGCTGGCCCATTGGGAAAGAAGATCCCGTACTCCTGGACCGGCATCATCGCCCGCGCGAAGTTCGCTACCTCATTTGCGGCGCCCTCGCTAATGCCTTGGCTCCGATTGGTGAGCATCGTGAAGAATGCGCCCATCTCCACCTCCACAGTTCGTCGATCCCCGCGCTCCTCGGCGTCCCGTACGAGGGTCAACTTCTTCAGATACGAGGTAAAATCGGACGTAGGATAGTGCGCCTTGAAGTAGGGGCCCAGCGCATTCGCGATGTCGTCCACCCAGGTGGCCCGAGCTGGATCAACCACTGTGGTCGGTGCGTGGTGGCCAGAGGTGGGCTGCGCTCCCATGAATTCGGGAATGCCCGCTCCAGGCACATGAACCGCCGCCTGTGTTGACCGTGCAGGGAGCCAGCAGATCAGCGCCAGCGATGTGAGGATGACGATGCGTCCGATGAACAGAAAGGGTCTCATAGTTCGTCCCTCCCTTATTGCTCAAGGCCTCAGGGTTTGACGGGTCATCGCGAGGCCCCCCACGATGAAGCGCTTGGGTGTCCTGACTGCCATCTCCCACTACCGCTGGAGGGATCGTGACTCCGGCGTTGCTTGAACCAGAGACCGCGTCACGTGCTCGTCCCCTTGTAGCTGAGACCGCCCTACTGCAGGAGCGAAACGCCGTATCGAGGACCCCCCCGGCTCCGCGTCGGTACGTGGAGACCTTTCCGATTGGCGTCGATGCCGGAGTCGATCACCTCACCACACAGCAGGCATTGCCAGCCGAAGACGCAAAGTGTCGAGCTTCCCGCATCCTCCAACCGGATGGGCACCATCAGACCATGACAACGAAGGCAGTGCATGAGTTAACTCCGGGGCTCGACACAGCTCGCGGTTTCGGCACGGCCTACCGACACCTACACCCTTCACAAAGCCATGGTAGACGGCCAGGGAAATTTGCCGTGAACTCTCTCTTCTTTAACTCCTGAATGACTGCGGCCAGACTCGTGTACAGCTTGGCACCCATGGAATGCTCTCGACGGATTCCTATACTAGTCGTTCGATCAAGTGCTCCAACCGACTCTGCGTCTGCTTCTCAACCACCAAGGTTTCCAGGCCGTATTCCTGGCCCCGGGCCCAACGCACGCCAGCAGCAACCACAAAGATGCTTTCTTGGTTCGGCAAATTGACGGTCAAGGAACACGTCTCCCCAACTCGCAACGGCAAATCGCCCGAGAGTTTCCACCCGTTCAGCGAAAGATTCCAGACCGTGCCTTGGCCCTGGAAGGGGCCAACGTGGTACGTGACGGAGCATTGCACAGGAGAGCGACGGAAGGGACGAATCGAGAAGGGCATGGGAGCCTCGCAGGGGGCCCATCGTAGGAAGGCTACTATCTGGTCGCAAGGGCCGAGTGGGGCAAATGGTTGCGTTTGTCTCGCGACGATCTGCTCCTTGATCTTCTCAGAGATCGCCTGGGTGATGATTTGTCAGTCTTGCTCCGCACCAGCGTATCCACCACGATGCAGCATGTCGGCATTCCGTGTTTTCTTCTGTCCGAGGGTCTCCTGCTCCGCCTGGAGCCAGTCATGAAGGGCTTAGCCTTTTAGGCAGCTTCCCCGCTCGGACCCTTCAGAGGCCCGGTTGGTGATCCGCGCGTGAAGAACCACAGACTCGTGAGGCTCGTCAACGCCTGGCCCGCTGTGGCGTCCGCGATCGGTCTGGGCGATCGGAGATCCCGGAACAGCCACTCTAGTGTTTCGCATCGTTTCGCGTATCACTGGAGATGATGTGGGGTTCGTGTTCGTTTCTCCTTACTTGGCAGCCTGATGACATACGTTCCCTCACCCAGCGCCGTCACCCGCACCTGCCCGGTTCGGCTCAAACGATCGACTTCAAGAAACACCTGGTTCCAGGTGAGCTCTGGTAAGCTCAGCACCAAGTCATCGAGCTCACAATCTGGAGCAGAGTGCACCGCGTCGAGGATCCGCTCAGTAACAGTTCCTAGCTGTGACATGGCAACCCCTCTCTTCTCAGCATCCGAGTGTCCCCAACCAGCCCCTCGGCTGGGACCATTCCTGTTTCACCCCACCCTCCCCTAGTGCGGGAAAGGATGGGCAAGCGGAAGGCCCTTCCCTCTGGCACGAACAGGGCGTTACTGCTTGGGCATGCGAGTTGACTCAGTGACCGGCGGTTCGATCTTGATTTGAGGCCCTTGAACCGTCGGCAGTTGACCGGCTCCCTGCGGCTTCAGTAGCCTGGCATTATTGGGATCGACCAGCTTCTGGCCCGTATGCGCATCCTCTGACGCGGCGGCGCTGTTGAGGGATTGTTCAACGGTCAGATTTTTTTGCCCGGTATCGTTGGCATACTCTCCGCCCGATGGATACCCGGAATGCTTGGGCAGCATCGACGGATTCGCGGCGGCAAGAGCCGAAGTTCCGACCAACACAAGACCCGTCATCACGATGGTGTAGCATTTCATGGCCTGCACTCCTTCCGTTGAGAACACCACGACCTGCTTGACCAGGGACGATCCCGATACCGAACCGGAACGTCGTCCCTGTCAGACCTGCGATTCGCTGAAGCATGAGCCGGCAGTCGTGATGTGCGACATCAAAGAATGTCGTGCTTCAGAAAGAGGCTGGCGTAGGAGCTGCGGGGACCGTGGGTTCCATCGCGCGGGGGAGAATGCAACACGCGTAGGAGAGAGCAGTCGACGTAACTGGTACGTCAGGGTTAGAGGCTACGCGGATAAGGTGAGTCTCGTCAAGATGCCAGGATTCCGTAGGAACTATTTATATCATGGATGGTAAAAAAGATTTGTTTTCTGAACCAATCTCGACTTATCGTGAGTGCCTTGATATTACGCTCGGTTGCATCGCGAGTTCCAGAGAGGTTAATGGACCGGGCTCATCTGGCCTCCAAAAGCGACAGGTTTACGGCGGTGGCCGACTTTGTTATAGTGCGCGGCGGAGGAAATGCACGTGGGCGTGGCGCCGGATTATATTTTGATAGAGGGGCAGACGTTCAGCAAAGCGCAGCTGTCATTGGACAACCACGTCTACAAAAACTGCGCGATCGATGACTGCGACATCTATTTCAGTGGTGGACAATACGAGTTGCTCGACACCCACATTACCAATTCCCGCCTCATCCTCAACCACCCAGCCAAGGGCATGTACAACGCCGTTCAGATCTTCAAGATGAAGTCACCTGGCTCCAGCATCATCGCCGATTAGCGGGTGTTGAAAAATCAACCCAGCGTCGTTCGGCTTTGAACAGGAATCAGCCCCGCTTCAATCCAATTGCGCTTCACGCTACACGATCGGCGAACGACGTTACTTATTGACCGAGATATTCTCAGCGTATTTGACGATCTCGATCGGCTGGAAGACTGGGTCTTGCGATCCTTTGGCGGACTCGGCTTCGACACGCTGCAGAAATGGGGCAGGGCCGGTGATCGGCGCGTAGTTGAGGGTCACCTCAACATCGAACGTCTTGGTCTCCTTCGGCGTAGGGAAGGTAAAGGTCTCGACGCGCGTTTCTTCAGGCTTCAAGACCGTATCTTCAAGGACCTTGACCGCCTCAAAATCGAAGCTCGTCTTCTGGCCCTTGGCATCCTGATAGACTCGGCCATAGACCCTCTTGTCGGTAAACACAGTCTTCAGATTCTTCCCTTTGATATCCAGATCCAGCACCACGGTCGCCCAGGCCGGATGGGTGGTCGGCAGACTGTGCGGGACGAGACTCTGCACCTTCACCTTGACCGTGGTTTTCTCGCCCTCGATCTTGGTCTGCACATCCAGCTTGGCCGCTTCCTGGCGAAGCTTACCGATACGACCTGGGAAGGTATGGTTGGCGGTCTTCCGCTTCTTCTCCCCGTTGGCCGACTCACCGACCTGCTCCGGCATGTGGCAGCTCTGACATTCCTTGCCGGACTTGATGGCCTTGCTCTGATCCCAGTTGCCCAGCAGATCGTTGGTCTTGCCTAAGCTGGCAGCCGAGGGGACCGACTGGTGGCAATTGAGGCAGAGATCTGACTTTTGAAACAGCCCCAGCTCCATCGACTGGTGGGCGAGATTCTGAACAAAATCCTTATAGGGGCCATAGAGCATCTTGCTCCCGAGTTCGTACTTGGGCTCCGGGGGTTGTTTCGTCCGATCGACCTGCTTGATCAAGTGGCATTGCGCGCAGGCCACCCCATCCAGCGACGGGTCACCGGCCTTGGCCTGATCGATAAAGAGCTGGGCCTGCTCGGGGAATTCGCGCACATGCGGCGCATGGCAGCGAAAGCACAGGGCTTTGTCTTTTCCTGCCGGGGAAGCCAAGAAGGCATCGAGCGAGGCGCGGAAGGCCGGGGAATGGATCGAGCGCGAGAGCGGGGAAGTTTCCCACTCTTCAAATACGCGCTCATGGCAACGTTTGCACTTGCTGGAACTCGGAAAGGCCTTTTCGAGGGTGCTCTGGGACTTCGCTGCTTCTTGCGCGAACGTGCCACTGTCGAGCCAGTGCGAGAGGAACAACGACACCACCACGATCACCGCGCCGATTCCTCTCTTCACACCGATCGAGTCTCGCACCATCATGCTGGTCCTTCTGCTTCGACTGCTCAGAATGTTTTGGCCCGGTAGGTCAATAGACGGGGCTGCGTATACTCATCGAAAATCTTCTTCGCGCTCTCCCGCTCTTTATCGGTCGCCAAGGTCGCCAGATATTTCTCCTTGAGCGCCGGTTCGGGCGTCGGAATCAACGCATAGTTCAACACCGCTTCAATCGACGCGGCGGTCGAGCCGGCCGGGATCGCAAGGGAGAAGGGCACTTTTCTCGTATGGCCGCCCTTGATGAAGGGATCAGGAATCGGACCCCGGAGAATTTTGTCGTAGGGCAAGCCAAACTGCTTAGTCTCTTCCTTCAGCACCTTGCCCTGCGCATCCTTGGCGGTCATGATCAGATAGAACTGCTTGAGCACCGGGTCGCCGTCAGGAAAGCTGTGAGGAAGGCTGCCGATTTTCACCAGCGCCGTCCCCTCCACCGCAGAGGCCGACTTGGTGGCCTCAAGATCCACGCGGGGCATCCATTCGGCCTGCAGGTTGCGATTCTTGAGGAGGGTACCGGGAATCACCACGCCGCGGAACCAATGCCGACCGATTGCACGGGTCATGGCGCCGCGCTTCGAGGTGGAACTGCCGGTCGAGGGCTCCATATGGCAGTCTTGGCAAATCGTCCCCTGCAGGATCTCACCGGCCAGATCTTTTTTCGTCACATCCTTGACCTTATCGAAGTGGCAGGAGGCGCAATAGTTCGCGCCACGAAACAGTTCGGATTGCGTCGCAGGATGGACGAGATTTTCCTCCGGGTCCGCATAGGGCCCGTAGAGCATCTTGCCAGGCTCGATCTTAAAGGACGGTGGAGAGTTCGGTGTCTGCTCGACCTGCTTGATCAGATGGCAGGAGGCGCAGCCGATGCCTTCCACTTGCGGCTTGCCGGACAACACCTGGGCCACAATCTTCTCGGCATGTTGCGGGAACACGGTGATCGACGGCACGTGACAGGAGAGACAGCGGCGGCGCTCGTCGGCCGTCGGATTGGTCTGCAGCCAGACACCCAACACCGTGCGGAAGACCGGCGACTCCAGTGACGTACCATGCAAGAGCGCCGCATCGACCCGGCCGAATGTCTTGAGGTCCGGCGTCTGTTCGCGCACGCCTTTCCACTCTTCATAGTGCCGATCGTGGCATTGTTTGCAGTCTTCCGATCGAATGAAGATCTTTTCAATTTCCGCTACCCAGTCGGCCGGAGCCTCGGACTCTGCCTTCTGTGCAATGGCGCGGCCATGATACAGGCCAATGACGCCTACAATGAGCACGAGAAAGAGGCCTGCAACGATTCGTTGTCCGTACCCTCTGCGCCGTGACATCATCAATCCCGCTTGCATCCGACGAAATGGAAATTCACACCCCACCCGACCGGATCGCCTGGATCAGCCGGCTCATAGGTGCCGAGGGTGAAGTTACACTCTTTCATCCCGCGCTTGATCGCTCTCCCGAAATCAATCATGTTTCTGATCTCGGCCTTGTCGATTTCCTTGATGACGGACCGGACCTTGATACCGGCATAGTCGGCGCGCGAGTTCCCGATCACTTCGAACACCGCAACTCCCTGCGCCCGTTCGAGTTTCAATTCTTTCTTGATGTCCTCGTCCACGTCTCCGACAATCACGCCGAATTCTTCACCCAGCCGCGCGGCTTCGTCCACGGTCATCGGCTCCTGATCCGCGGCCGCACCTACCGGCGCTGGTGCAAGACCGCCCAGGGCTCCCATGCACAAGCTGACACACAAGAAAAAGGCCCTTCCACTCTGAAGGGCCTTTGTGTGAGCACTGACTGAACTGATCCGAGCATCCTCCAACGTTCGTGCCTCTCATCCGTACAGCTACTACCATTTCACCACGGAACTTAGAGCTTCACAACCGGGTCGATTACCAGCTGAAACCAGGGCGCGACAGCTTTCTGTCCGTTCCGCTCTTTGTTCTCACCGTTCCACACGGCAAACGACACGGTTTGCACTCTGCCGGGAATCAGCTTGGCTTCGTTCTCTTGCTCTTCACTCACCAAGGGCCTGCGCATGACGACATGCCACACCCCGTCTTTCCAGGCCGCCTTCCCCTGGACCCGGCCCTGCTTCTCTTTGGTCGTCAGGGTACTAAAGCCCCCACCGATGAGGTCCTCGACCGAAGAGACCCGGCGCGGAATGACTTCAAACGTCCGCACGCCGTCGCGAGCTTTCTCGGAAGTCTTGGCGGCCCGGCGATCGATATCGCTCTGCCAATCGGCCTTCCAATGCCAGATATTGATGTAGTGATCGAGTTGGCCCATGCAGAAAAACGAGGGAGCGTCGCCGAGCGGCAGCCCGATCGCGACGCCGTCGCGAAAGGTCCCCGGCGTCAGACGGTCGTTCTTCGTGTTGTCCTGCCATTCCAGCAGAAACGCGATCTCGGTGCCGTTATGGAGCGACCGCACCGTCAAGGCTCGCGCGGTCGGCTCAGGCCAGACCGGCCTGGTAATCACCTGACCGCTCAATGGAAGAGTCATCGGCGAGACCTTGGCCCAGGCGACATCCTCGGGCCCCGTCGGCAACTCCCCCTCGACGAGGCGCGCGCGAATAATCATTCCCTCTGAACTGACGAGGGGCACGCCGAAGCCCCCTAAGACGCCGGCCACAACCAGAATGAAGAGAAACAGCAGAAGTAACGGGCGGGAAGAAATCTTCGTCGTCGTACGCACCATGCAAGGTCCTCGGGTGACCGGCTCGAGCACATCGTAATGGGCTCAGAATACCACAAAGCCCGAGCGAGACCAATCCGGCTGCAAGCGAATTGCTACCAGAGTTTTACGCGGCGAATCTTATTTTCGCCCCGTTCGCAGATATAGAGATAGCCCTGGGAGTCCAGTGAGAGTCCGACTGGAGAGTTGACGACGGCCTCCACTCCGAGGAGCCCGTCTCCATGCTTCACGGTCCCTGCCGATTCTTTTGCCACGAAGCGCGCGGCGCCGCAACCACCCATATTCTTGTCTTCGTAGCCGCTGTCTCCATTGCCCGCGACCGTCGTGATCATGCCGGTCGCGACGTCCACCTTGCGCACGCGATGGTTCATCGTGTCGGAGATGTAGAGATTGTCCTGCTGATCGACCACCACGGCTTCCGGCGCATGGAGCATGGCTCTGATCGCCGGCTTGTCGTCACCGTCGTAGCCGTACCGGCACACGCCGGCCACTGTCGAGATGATGCCGCTGCGGTGATCGATGCTGCGCACGCGATTACTGCCCTTGTCGACGAAAATAATATCGCCCTTCCCGTTCACCGTGAGACCGACGACATCGTAGATGCGGGCTTCTAGCGCGGGCTTTCCATCGTCGAGATACATGGACATGTCCAGTCCGTCTGAACAAACCGGCATGAGCCAGCCATGGTCGTCGCTGAAATCGATGCCGATGGCATCGCCTGAGAGCACGACCAGATTCCGCGCAACGAGCGGCTGTTCGCGGGCCTCGTCCTCGGCCGTCCAGGTCCCTGCGACAGTCGTCACCATGCCTGTCTTGGGATCGTAGCGACGGATTCGGTGCGCCTGGGTGTCGGCGATGTACATCACATCGTCGGGGTCGAAGGCAATTGCGGCCGGCCAGGTGAGATTGACCTCGAGGGCCGGGCCATCTCCGTTGAACCCATGCTGCCCGGTGCCGATGATCGAGGTGATGATTCCGGTCTCGTGATCCACTTTCCGGATGCGGTTACTGCCGGAATCGCAGATATAGAGGTCGTTGCGGGAGTCAAACGCGACGTCGAGCGGCAAGTAGAGCCCGGCTTCCCCACAGAGGCCTTCGTCGCCGCTATAGCACGTTTCACCGATGCCGGCGAAATTATGGAGCGTGCCTTCCCGGAGATTGACCCGCCGGATGCGATCGGACCCGGACTCGGCAAAATAGAACCAGGTTTCGTCTTTGTCGAGTGCGGCGTGATGGGGTAGTGGAATCCCCGATTTGACCGCCCGCTTTCCATCGCCGGTGCTCCGGGCCTTGCCGTTACCTGCGAAGGTTTCGATATAGCCGGTCGCGAGCTGCAGTTCTGTTTCCATATCCCTGTGGCCCTAATCCCGGCTGGTTAGCCGCGTGAAGCTGATTGAACCGTCTCGGCCGGCTGCACCACGGGCGCTGCTGCTTGCACGGTGGGTTCCGGAATCGCTTGCTGCGGAGCAGCGGCCATCTGCTGCTGGGCCGCTTGGGCTTCGGCTTCGATCACGTCCGCCTCATGCACGGACTTCTTGAAGCCCTTGATTGCCTTACCGATCCCTTCTCCCAGCTGCGGCAATTTGCCCGCGCCGAAGATGATCAGCACGATGAAGAGGATCAGGATCAACTCTGTAAAACCAAGACTCCCAAACATGGTGTGTTCCTCCGTCTGAATGGGTAAATCAGGATGCGCTGCTCTCTTTTGCCCGTTTTGAAAATCGTTCCTTCAACCGATTCCGTGCCTGCTCGGCCTGCTCAAACATCTTGGCCTTGTCATAGACGCTGATCAAATTGTAGTAGGCCAATGGTTCCTCGGGATTCTGCTCGACGGCATCTTCCATAACCTTAATGGCGAGATCCGTCTTCTTGTGATTCATCGCCAACTCCATCAGCTTGAAACTGCCCTCCAGATGCTTCGGGTCCAGTTCGAGCGTGCGGATATAGCACTGAATGGCCATGTCGATGGTGTTGTAGTCCGAGACCTGGGGATTATCCAGCTCGACATAGACCCCGGCGAGATTGTACCAAGCCATGGGATCGTCCGGCGTGATTTCCACGAGGCGCTCGTAATAATCCTTGGCCTCCATGAACTTTTTTTTGTCGGCATAGACCCGGCCAAGATTGAAGAGCGCCAGGACATCGTGAGGGAACACGTCGAGCGCATGCTTGAACTCGGTTTCCGCTTCATCCGACATGGCCTTCGTCGCGTAGATCGTGCCCAAATTCGAATAATACATGGCGAGTGAGCGGTTCATCTCAGCACGGAGCCCCTCCGCCATCTCAATCGATTTCTTGACCTCAACGAGTGCATCGTCCATCCGGCCTTTGCTGAAATACAGCTCGCCCAATCGGCAGCGGGCTTGAAAATCGTCGGGTTCGGCCGCCAAGAGTTTTTCAATCTCGACGATTTCTTCGTCGGGGTTCAGCGGCTGATCGCCAGGATCGACGATGGTCTGGCTTTGTTCAGAAACAGAAGAGGTTGGTTCGTTCATACGATTCCCTATGGTAAAAAGGTTCGTTAAATGTGTCCGCCCGCCAATGAGTCCGGCGTGCCAATCATGGGAGCGTTCGTCGCCGGGGCCGAATCCGTCGCGTCACGTCGATACCGGTCCATGGTCAAGAGCATAACGCCAAGCACCACCATCAACGTCAGGTTCGAATACAGGAGTGCATACCCGGCAATAAACATCAATCCAAGACCATAGCCGGCGAGTCGCCCCATGGTCAGCAACTTAATGACCGTGTACGACCAGCACAACAAGCCTGTCATGTAGAGCGCAAACGGGAGAAAAAACGTGTAACCCATGCCGAACTGAAAAATCCACCCGATGCCGTCCGCCGCCTTTCGAATGTTATTGGCCATCCCGGGGTCATACCGATTGAGCAGAAAATCCAAGAAGAGCATGAGGGTGAAAATGGATCCGGCGGTCGCCCAAAACCAGATGGCCCGACGGCGTTGCCGCTGATTGCGCGTCCGAAATGAGACGCCCCGCCCATAGGCCCAAAACACCAGGATACTGGACAAGACCATCAGCGCCTCGCCCCCGCGATGGGCCTCGTATACGAATGGTGGGGCCGCCACGGTCCCGATAAAACCATAGACCGTGGACACGATCTGGTAATACAACCATCCCCCGATCCCCAGGAGATAGGTGAGGCCCATCGCGCGATGCGACCATTCAGTATGCGTAGAGAGGTACTCCACCATCAGACAGATCAACGCGATCAAGGCCACGAAGTTATAAATCGCCGACCCCAGAAAGGCAGGCGGGATCAACAAGAAACCCACCGTGAGGAGCAACAGGAGCACCACACAGGGGATGACGATCATATTCGATCCCGCAAACCCACGCCCGGCCATCCGATTGACGACCCCCACACCCAAGGCCAGAAACAACAGAATCGCCACCACATTGAGTAACCACTGCCCGATCTCCGTCAGTGCCGTGAAGGTCGGGATAATCCACTCATGCGTCTGCGCCAACTTGCTGAGATGCATCCCTAACCGCGACACGAGCCGATACAGGATCAATTCCGAGAAGGAGACGATCAGGACGAGCTTGACCGTGTACTGGAACAGGAGGGATTGATCGTTGATCTTCCCCGTCATCCTGTCCATGGTGGGATTCGCGGCAATCATGCTGTACACCCTCAGAGGAGGCCCGAATTATACCGATCGAGAAAAGACAGGGTCAATGTCGTACGGAACAGGCTCATCACGATCCCGCCGGCTGCGGCACGCCCACTTCCTGGGCCTTGGCGCGTGCGATATACAACAACCCGTCTGCCATGGAGTAGTTGAACGGCAACTCGCACACAACTTCGCTGACCTTTTCATAGACATGCTGATACAGGCGTTCCGCTTCATCCGGCGTCATGCCTTCCGATACTTCATAGAAAAAACCCAGGCTTAAGTCTTCTGCCGACGGGCGCATGATGCGCCTGATTCCATAACTACCCGGGTCGCTCATGATCGGTGCTTCTTTTTCCAAATCGAAGAGGCAGGGCTGACAAGAGAATCCGTAGGAGCTGTTAAGCCGCTTGTTCTCGACGATGAAATTCATCGTCTCTCGCGCTTCTTCTTCCTTCTCGGTCGGGAACCCCACAATGATGTAACAATGCACCGCGATCCCCAGATCGACGCAATCGTCGGCAATGCGCCGCACCCACTCCTGCTTGATCCCTTTCTTCATGAAATCCATCACGCGCTGGTTGAAGGACTCCAATCCGAATACGATCTTCAGGCAGCCGGCATCCCGCATCGACGCCAGGAGTTCACGCGTCAGGTGCTTCTCGAATCGCATTTCGCAGGTCCATTTAATGTCCAGCTTCTTATCGATGATCTGCTGGCACAATCGTTTGGTCGGCGATAAGGCAAAGCACTCGTCGGTAAAGAAGAAGCGTTGGGCTCCATACCGCTGCTTGAGCCATTCCAATTCTTCAACGGTTCGTCCCGGCTCTTTCTGCCTGAAGTTCTGATGATCCAGCGTGAGGGCACAGAACGCACAATCCTTGTAGTAGCAGCCTCGCGAAAACTGCACGGGCAACACCGGTTCCGGCGACAGGTACAGTCCCAGCGGGAAGCCGTCGTAATTGGGAGCCGGCAACTGGTTAATATTTTCAGAGTAAAACGGCTGGTTGACCGTGATCTTCCCGTTTTGGCGATAGATCAGGTTGGGAACTTTGCTGAAATCTTTTTTCCCGGCCAATTGATTGACCAGTTCGAGCAACGCCGTCTCGCCCTCGAACACGATGATGTCGTCGGTCAGATCGAATAGACTCGGGCAGCGACGCAAGTTGTCGACCAGTCTGGTGAAGATGCTGCCACCAATGGTCAGATGGATGTTGGGCGCGGCTTCCTTGATCAAGCGACAGAGTGTCAGACCAGGGATGATCTGCGAGGTAGCCGTAATCGAGACGCCGATTAAGTCCGGCTGGTCACCGACAATCGACTGAATGAAGCGCTCACGGAAGAGCTTGATATAGGGGTTCTGGGTTTCATCCCTGATGATCTTCATCAGGTCTTTGGACGAATAGATGGAGCAGCTGCCGAACTGATTATCCACGACCGTCAGTCGGGTCGGGAAATAGAGTGTGGAGAGCACCTCCAACCATTTGTCGATGAGAAAGAGACTTTCCTTGTAAGATTCGATATCGTAGAAGCCCTCCCCGCGAAGGGTCTCCTTGGCCGGCTCAATCCGGTCAATGAGATAGGGGAAGCGGTCCAGCGACTCCACGACTCTCGCCAAATGCTCGGCACTTCCCGGTCCAGTTTCACCGGTTCGCTCCTGCTCAAGGGCTCGCTGTTTATCGACCAACTCCTGATAGAGCTCTGCCCCGTATGATTGGGTAACCACTGCGTCTAAGAGTTCGATCCCAAGATCGCGCTGGGAGACGTTGGAAACGCCGCCTTGAGCCAAAAACCCCGTCAACGATGGGAGGCTCAAATAGGGCTGTGATGGATGCCACGTTGGAGGAAAAAGCAGTGAAACTTTCATGCTGAATCACTACCAACTTGGTGAAAAATTAAGACGTTATCTCAAGTAAATCCAACTGTTTTTTATACACTCCGCCATCGGCCAAATGCAACCCTTGAGGCCCGCTCCTACCCCTGACAGGTAGAACCAACAGATTAATAATCGTACGAGGTGGTCTACCACAGAAAAAGAGAAACCCCAGCCCGACTTGATGCCGGACTGGGGTTTTCTCGTTAGGCTATCTCTCGTACCTCTAGCGGTACGAGATGGTCTCTCCAGAGACCGGTTCCCCTACTGAAGCTTCAGGGTAAACCAGGTTGAGAGCGCCTTCATGCCGTTACGTTCAACGTTGTTACCGTCCCACACCGCAAACGCGATGGGCACAGACATTCCCGCCTTGAACTGGGTATCGTTGGCATCACCGGTTTCCAACGTGCGCTTCACCACCACGCGCCAGGTTGGGCCAGAGTATCCACCACCCTTGACGGAACCTGATGGTTCCCACACACCGTTTCCGATGACATCCTGGTGCGCCTGCGTCGTCAGGGTGCTGAAGCCATTGGCATTCAGATCCTCAACCGAGCTCACGCGCAACGTCGGGTCGGACATGATGTTCCCCGACCAGATGCCAGGATTGAAGGGCCCAAGGCTTCGGCCGATCCGGTCAGGATAGGTCACGCCGCCCGCTGGCTCTTCGAAATAGTAGTCCCAGAAAATGCCGGGGTATTGGTCGTCCACGTCCCAGATACCCGCGCTATCCTTCCCGAGGTCCTTCTGCCACTCTGCGTTCCACCGCCAGATGTTGGTGGTACCGCCGGACTGGCCCATACACTGGAAGGGTGGCGCTCCAGAGGTGTTGACTGGGAACATGACCGCCGCCTGATCCCGGAAGTCCTGGGGACCAATCGTTGTATCGTTCTTGGTCTGATCGCTCCACTCGATACGCAGACCGAGCTCTTTGCCGTTGGTCATGGCCTTCACGAACACCGACTTCACCGAAATATTCGGGTGCATCGGCGTGGTGATCAGCTGTCCGCTCAACGGCACAATCACCCCAGGAACGCTCTCCCAGACCGGGTTCGCGCCGTCCATGGGGATCGATCCCTTGATGGCCTTCGCCGGAATCGTGACCGGCTGACTGACAGCCAACGGCACCTGCCCGATCGTCAGCATCACGCCAACGATCAATGCAGAGAGAAGAATGCCAAACACCACACTCTTACTGTGTGTCTGCACTACTCTCATAGGATTACTCCTCCTCTCGATTAAAAGATTAAGAACGATGGCCCAAGATAACTGCCGACAAACAAAAAATAGAAACCCTCATGAATACGGACAATGGTTAGGCGGTTCCGACCGGCCCCCCCTCCTCCTTGTCTTTCCCTTGATCCTTTTTATCCAAAAATGATTCGGCGCCAACTTCGTTCAACAAGAGACTCAGCTCATTTCCTTGATCTTGCGCACCGCACTCATACGTCTGGCCTTCCGGCGCATTAAACGTCGCAGGCCGATAATCGGTTTCCGAGTAGGGTTGCGGAATAACGCCCAGGAACGCGGCTTCGAAATCCATCCACTCCGCCATCAAGTCCGCGACGTGTTTGTACAAACCGGAATCAGCCTTCTTGACCAACATCCGGCAAAACAGCGGGACCCACCGGCCGATATGATTCTTGACAAACTTTTTCTGTGCATCCAGGACGATCTGGGTCTTGTCTGCTCCATCGTGACAGCGGGAATAGGATTCTTTGTAGGCCAGGAAATGCATGAACTCGAATTCGACGCTCAAATGATCCAGTCGTTCATGGATATCCTTGGACAATTCCACCCCGAACGCACGATAGAATCCGGCGATATCGCCCATGACTTGCGATTGGGCAAACACGTGGTCGTTTCCGAAGAGCGTTTCGTAGGGGGGGCAATCGAGGGTGATGACATTACTGAACACTCGGCGATGCTCGGACTGCAGATCGCTAAGTTGCCAGTTGACACACTCTGACGCGACAACTTTCTCGATCTGATCGAACTGCTTGCGCAGCAACACCAGCTTTTGCTTGGCCCGTTCACCTCCGATGCCGTCGAGTGCCACGTCCAAGGCATCGATCGCCGCTCGCCCATCCTCGACGAATTCTCCGCATTGCACGTAATCAAGGAACTCATCGTCTTCAGGATAGAGCAGGCTCCATGAAACAAGGAGATAGAGCTTACTGCGATTGAGGGCACGTTCGACTGCTGGTGAATCTTTAATGGCGGGCGAAGTCGGGATGACCGTGGCCACGGCAGGAGAACTTGTTTGCACCGGCTGTTTACTCGTCATGAGAATCAGCTCCTCGGTTTACCCTGTTGCCCGCATGAACTGTCCGGGCATTTGAGGTCAAACCTTTGGCACAGGTTCGCGTATGATAGGTAAAGGCCCTGGGGTTGTCAAGCGTGATCTCGCCCTTCCCAAGGGATAAGATAAATCCATGATTTCTCAAATTATTCTCCCTCTTGGCACGCACCTCTTCTCTCCAACTTTCCCTCTTGCACTCAGGCATGTTCTTGTGTCTCACGAGAGCGACTGCGCCAACAATCTAAACGGTGTGACTCGAATGGCCACGCGATCGTTCACCGTTCGACACACTTGTTCGCACAGCCCACATCCGACACAACGCTCAGTCGTCACAACGAGACGCTGCGTATCGAAATTCATGGATAGCGCATCCGTGGGACATTTAGACGCGCAGGCATGACACCCCTGCCCTGCCGTACAGACTCGGTGCGATACAACAGCGAGACCCATTCGTATCTGCTCGCGTCCTTCGACGGGGAGCAACGCCTCAGTGGCACAGGCCGCAATACAGGGGACATCCTCGCAGAGATAGCACGGCATCTGATCCGCAAAAATCACCGGTGTCCCGTTCTGCGGATGGAAGGTAATCGATCCGTACGGACAGACCTTGGCGCAGTCGCCGCATTTTGTGCATCGCTCCAAAAACAGTGCCTCGTCAGCGGCGCCGGGAGGGCGCAACCAATCCGTCCGCACCGGTGGTGGAGCTGGTTGTTCCGGCACGATCTCTTGGTGTTTGGCAAATTCCTGTGCCGCTTTGGCAACGGAAACGACAGAATCCTTCAGGAAGTCTCGCCGGCCATATGTCGGATCGTTCGCCACAAGAGTGACCTTACATGACGCCGTCGGCGCGCAGCTTGTAGACCTCGACGCAGCGATCGCAGGCCCCGAACTCAATATCCCAACCAGGGTGATTCTCGCGGATGAAATCGAGCACGTAGGGTTCGAGCTTGTTACCCATATCCTCGACCCACGAATAAGTCGGGAATCGGCACAGAGGACAGGGAAATCCCGGCATCAACATAACTTTATTTTCTGTTTCTGGAACCTCGCCCCCCTCGACATCCACGGCACGGTCCATCACGCGCAGGGTATCGGAAGCCATTTCGATTAATTCCGAGTGGGTGAAGAAACTCGTCTGCCACAACCCTTCGAACACCGATTTCAATTGTGGGGCGGGAATCTTGCGATACCAGGAACGAAACTCTTTGAACCGGTCTTCCTTCCTCAGCATCGGCTCTTTGCCGGCTGCTGTCAGCCGACTGTCCACGGTGAGGCTCCACAAGATGCGATAGCGATGGAGAATGAGGGTTTCTTCGCCGGGGTTTTGCCCGACCTTGGTATCGGGATCGTACCCGAAGACCGGATCCAGCATGTCCGAGATATGCAGCAACTCATGGCGACAATAGCGCGTGAGCGCAGGATCGTAGAATCGACGTGGAATGAGCTTTATCCCGACACCTTTCAACCCTTTTTCCTCGAACTCTCGCGCCATCTCGTGTTCCACGGATCCCCACTTCCTGAGAATATCGACGCCTTCCTGATCTTCCTTGAGCACCCCCTTGACGAGCACGATGCCAACTCTTTCTTTAAGGAGGGGATATTCATTGAAGGCGTCGCGGATGATGTCGGAAAACCCCCAGGTACCGAACATATACTGATAGAGCTTCTTAAACTCGCTCTCCCGATCATCAAGCGTAAACTTCTCATAGATCGGATCAGCGAGTTCGTGAAACTCCTTGTAATAGGTAGGGTCGCCTTCCCGTTCCGTTTTCTCGACGAACGAGTCAATCACCTCTTGCAACAACGCAGGCTGAAAACGAAGTTCCATAAATAGTCCTTGATCGTCCAATCCGAACTGGCATCGTCGGCACACCCATCGAGCGATGCCAACCGGCTTTCATAGCGGCTTGACTTGATGACTGGGCTTCTCTTACGATCACCTCAAGCCGACCGGAATTATACTGGCCCGAATCGCCGATTTGCAATCAAGCCGGTCGTCGGGGGCCGCTTCATCCTGTTCCGACCGTAAGGATTATGAAACATGTCTGATCAGATTGCGTCTCAACTTGCCCCTTCACCCTCCCCGCTCACATCATCCCCGGGCGCAGGCAGCGCACCTGTCGATTTCCTCGAATACTGGAAGGCAGGGGCACGGGAGCTGACCACATTTCGCGGCCATTCGCATGGTGTCTGGTCGGTCGCCTTCTCCCCGGACGGGTTGACCCTCGCCAGCGGGGGAGTCGACCGGCTCGTCCGCATTTGGGACATCGAAACAGGGCGCTTGTTGCGCTCACTCAGGGGACATACGGCGGACATCCGATCCGTCGTCTTCACGCCGGACGGCCAGACATTGGCCACTGCCAGCGAGGACCGCACTATCCGGTTGTGGAATCCGAACACTGGCGAATCGAAGAAGCTCCTCTTCACGCGCTACGACCACAACGTCGTCAGCCTCTCCCTCTCGCCAGACGGCCTCATGTTGGCACGAGGCAGCCACAACAAAGACATCAAGATTTGGGAAGTCACCACCGGCACCGAGCTCATGACCCTCCTCGGCAAGGACCAGTACGACCACCACTGGTCAGTCTGCGTCGCCTTTTCGCCGGACGGGATGCACCTCGCCAGTGGAACGGATATCGGCAAGATCAAGCTCTGGGAAGTATTACCCAGCGGAGAAGAAAAAATCCTGCATAACGGGCACTGGAAGCAGGACAACGATGATACCAGTGAAACACGCGGATACTTTGTCGAAGACGATGGGGGGTTCCAAAAGCCGATGGACTATTGGATCGGCGCGATGACCTTTACCCCCGATGCCAAACTGCTCATCACCGGAAGCCGTGATCAGACGATCAAATTATTCGACATGCCCCACGTGGCGGAACAACGGACGCTGAAAGGCCATACCGCCTGGGTCCGCGCACTCGCCGTCACGCCGGACAGCAAGGTGCTCATCAGCGCCAGCGACGACGCGACGATCCGGTTTTGGGACTTGTCTAACGGCCGTTGCTTCAGAACGCTCAAAGCCCATACCGGGGGCGTTCGCGGGATTACCCTCTCACCGGATGGGATGAAACTGGCCAGTGCGTCATGGGATCGCACGGTGAAACTCTGGGCCGGGGGCACAGAAGCCACCGAGTAGACCCTACGCTTCGTCAGGTTCGTCTTTGGCCGAGGGGATGCCGTAGCGCTTGCACTTCTCCCAGAGGGCTTTGCGCGAGAGACCGAGAATCTTCGAGGCCGTCGTCCGGCTACCCTCCACCCGCCCGAGGACCGACACAATATACTCACGCTCGAACTGTTCCCGCGCCGTGGCCAGCGAGGTAAGGGGACGCTCCTCACGCTTCTGCCCCGTCAGCCCTTCACTACAGAATCCACAAGACTCTTGCGGCAGCCCGCCCGTAAACGGACAAGACTGAAAGCCACACAGATCGGACGGTTGAATCGCTTCACGATCCCGCCCCAGGGCCACCGCACGCTCAACCATGTTCTCCAACTCCCGCACATTCCCGGGGAATGAATAGCGCAAGAAGAGCTCCCGCGCCGCAGGGGAAAACCCTTTCAACGTCTTATTCATCTTACCGGCACACATCTTCAGCACATGCTCTGCAATGATCATGATGTCTTCCTGCCGTTGACGCAACGGCGGAATCACCACAGGCACGACATTGAGCCGATAAAAAAGATCCTCTCGAAACCGTCCCTGAGAGACTTCCTTCCGCAGGTCTTTCTGGGTCGCACAGACCAGGCGCACGTCGACGTCAATTGTGTCGTTCCCTCCGACGCGTTCAAACTGCCGCTCCTGGAGAACCCGCAATAATTTCACCTGGATGACCGGCGAGATTTCACCGATCTCATCGAGGAACAACGTGCCTCGATGCGCCAACTCAAATCGCCCACGCCGCTGCCGCATCGCCCCTGTGAACGCCCCCTTCTCATGGCCGAAGAGTTCCGCTTCCAATAAAGTTTCCGGCAACGCCGCACAGCTGACCTTGATCAGGGGGTACTGGCTTCGGGCGCTGTTTTGATGGATGGCATTAGCGACCAGCTCCTTGCCGGTGCCGCTCTCTCCCAGAATCAGCGTGGTCGAATCCGTTGCTGCAACCAGCTTGATTTTCTCAAGCACCGCCCGCATTTGGTTGTTCGTTCCGAGAATCCCCCCGAAGCTGAACTTGTCTTCCAACACTTCCTTGAGGTCCTGATTCTCGCGCCGCAAAGCCACCACGCGGCCCACCCGCTCGACGATCAACAGCAATTCATCCATCTGGAACGGTTTGGTGATGTAATCGAACGCACCGAGCTTCATCGCGCCGACGGCCGTTTCCACCGACCCGTGGGCGGTAATCACCACGACCTCCGTGTGGGGCGATTGCTCTTTGGTCGCGGTGAGCACCGTGAGCCCATCCGCGCCGGGCAGCCGCAGATCGGTAATGACGAGATCGAAGGGCCGTTGGCGGACAGCTCCGATACCTTCCGTGCCGGACCCGGCCGCTTCGACGTCATGGCCGACCCCCTCCAGCGCATCGACCATCGAAAGCCGCATCAGCGGCTCGTCATCAACGAGCAGGATCCTGAGCCCCTTCATGACACCCTCTCTAGCAACGAACGTTCTCGCGAGACGGGAAGATAGAGGGTAAATGTCGTCCCCTTCCCGACCTCGCTGTCCACCAAGATCTTTCCCCCGTGACGCTCCACGATGCCGAGACTGACCGACAGGCCGAGGCCGGTTCCTTCGCCTTCGCTCTTCGTCGTAAAAAATGGGTCGAAGATCCTCGGCAGGACCGCCGGCGGAATGCCCGATCCCGTATCGCGAACCTCAATCAGGCAGACCCCTTCGACCACGGATGTCCGGATCGTCAGCACCCCTCCGTCTTTCATCGCTTGCACCGCGTTCAATACCAGGTTCATCAGCACCTGCTCAATCATGTGCCGATCGACCATGACATTGGGCAACCCATGACCGAGTACCGTTTCCAACACGATTCGGTTCGGGGCAAAGAGGTGCGTCGTCAAGACCAACACCCGATCGACGACGTGATTGATGTCTGTCAATGCAAACTCCGGCTCATGCTGCTGGGAGAAGTCGAGAAGCTGCCGAACAATCTTTTGCACACGCCGCACACCATCTTCCATCGACACCCGATATTCTTCTTGCCGGCTCGGCGAGAGCGTCCCCTTCCGCAAGTTGTAGAGACAGTTGAGGATGCCCCCGAGAGGATTGTTGATTTCGTGGGCTACCCCAGCAGCGAGCCTTCCGACCGAGGCTAGCTTCTCAGAATTCCGGATCTGCTGTTCCAGTTTCTTGGTCTCGGTCATGTCGCGCGCAATGCCCAGCACACCCAGTATCTTGCCTTCGGCCCCATGCAGCGGAGACACACTAACCATAACAGCCCTCGGCTCCCCCGTGCGAGTCACGACTTCGACCTCATAGACCTGCTTCGCGCCGATATCCAAAGTGCTCTTGAGGCGCCTCCCTCGATGCCGCTTGGACAGAAGGGCCAGGTATGGACGCCCGAGTAGATCTTCTTTTCGATAGCCCCATGCTTCGATCTTGCTGTTCACATAGGTAAACCGTTGCTCGGTATCGAGGGTATAGATGACATCATTCGCATTCTCGAGCAAATTCTCCAGATACTGCTTGGTCTCTTCGATTTCTCGCGTACGCTCCCCTACTTTCTGCTCCAACTCTTCCCGATAGCTCTGCAGCTGTCGCTCCAGCCGCTTCCGCTCGGTAATGTCGCGTAACTGCACCATCACCAACAATTGGTCAGCCACTCCGACTCGAATCAAGTCCATTTCGACGGGGGTTTCCTCGCCGGCGGCATGACGAACCATGATCTCTTGGGTGGACACTTTCCGCTGGCCCGTGATGATGTCGGCAAACCACCCGCGCAATGCATCGTGGTGACCGGAGAGGACGACCTCGTACAGGCTGCGGCCGACCACCGTCGCCTCTGCATAGCCCAAGGCTAGTTCCTCACGTTTGTTCACCGCCACGATCGTTCCGGACGCATTCACCATGAACACTGAGTCCGCCACCAAGTCGAACAACGCCTTGTAGCGCGCCTGCGAGGCCACCAACTGTTGTGTCCGCTCCGAAACAGCCCCTTCAAGCTTGGTCGTATATTCTTGCAGTTGCTGCTCAAGCCGGCGCCGCTCGGTCACGTCTCGCACAAACGCGCGTGAGTGAACCAGCCCGCCCCGCCCTTGATCGATCAGCGCCGTCGCGTGAATCTCCACGTCGATCGGCTGACCGTTTTTGGCCAGAAACACCGTCTCCATCGAACCGCGCCCTTCTGCCACCAATCGCTCCAGATATTGTAATACGAGTGGCTCCTGGCCACGCGGCACGAGCTCCCAGAGGCGCATCGACAGCATCTCTTCGAGGGTGTATTTCAGCTTCTCGAGCCCCGTCTTGTTCACATGGACGAAACGGCCGCTCCGGTTCAATTGATAGATCATCTCCGGAGAATGTTCGATCAAATCGCGGTACTTTTCTTCCAGGCGACGCACATCCACCACACGTTGTTCGATCTGCGCAAAAGATCGTTGCAGATTCGTCGCCATCTGGTTGAACGCATCGGCGAGCCCTTCAATTTCATCGCCAGTCTTCAGCTCCAGTCGCCGCTCCAGTCGTCCGCTTCCGATTTCACGCACCCCGTCGTGCAACAACTGAATGGGACGGGCAATCCGACGTGCAACGACCACCCCCGTCCCCCAGAGCACCGCCAGCACGAGCAACCCATAGAGCAGCACCTTCGCCACGAGTTCAGCGAGCGGGGCATAGGTCTCTTGAGGATCCTGCCGCACCACGGTTATCCACTGTTTTCCTCCGAGGCTCCCTGGTGCCAAGCTCTCGCCGAAGCGAACCGGGGCAAATCCGATCAAGGCGTTCCGGCTCCCATGCGAATCGTCCGCCACAACAGACCAACCAGCTTTCAGCCCACCGAGGGCACTGATAAACTCGGGCCTTACCGTATGCTCTTCCGGAGCCAGGACCGGACAAATGACAGGAACGCCATCGGAACTGAACAGCATTGCGTGACCGGTCGCCCCGATGGTGACCTCGGCAATGGCATGAAAGATCGTGTCTCGACGCAGCAGAATCGTGACCGCTCCAATCACCGTCCCATTCGTATCGTCCACAATGGGTGCCGCCACCACGACCACGTGAGTCCCGAAAGCTGGATCAAAGGCGATCTCGCTCACATAGCCCCTGAGGCTTCCCCCTTTCACCACCGCTTGCCACCAGGGCGTCTTCCCGTAAAAATACTCCACTTGTGGAATGGAACTGACTACCAGCGCCCCCTGCTGGTCGGTCACCAGAATCCCGACATAGTCCGATTTCCGGATATCGTGCCACCGGATAAGGTAATTGGTGACGATCCGATTGATGAAGAGGGGAAACTCGCTGCGTTTATCCCGTCGACGCCACCGCTGCTGCCAATCCTTGATCATGCCCTGGATGCTTTGCGCATCCTTCCCCTCGTATGTGCGGTTGGCTTCGGTGACGGCGGTGCGGAGAAAGGGGGTCGTGGCGAGCTGCTGGGTCTCGTTCATCCCGCGACTGACCTGCATTTCGATGCGGCGAGCGGCTTCGACGGCGACTTCTTTGAAGTTGGCGCCGGTCATTTCGCGTAGCGCGCGCCGCTCCTCGACGTAGGTGAGCGCAAGCAGAAGGGTCAGGGGCAGAAGTCCGACCATCACGATTGCCGTGATGATCTTGTGCTGGAGACTGTGAGACCGACTCCAGAGTGTCATGGGTATGCCAGCGATCAGCTGAGTCGTCCGAATGGCCCGGTCGCAGGCCCGTGCCTCTCCGCAACCGACTGCAGGCTAGCTCCGTTTCAACATCCGCCCGGACGCTCCCGGCCAGAGTAACAGCAACGGACTCGCGACAAAGATGGACGAATAGGTCCCGAAAATCACCCCCCATAACAGGGCAAGAGAGAAGTCGTGCAAGACCTCTCCGCCGGCCAGCGTCAGAGGAATCAGCACCAACACGACGGTCAGACTGGTGACGATCGTGCGGCTCAGGACTTGGTTGACCGCATTGTTGATGATCGTCTCTTCGCTGTCCCGCCGCCGCATCCGGAGATTTTCTCTGATGCGGTCAAACACGACAACTGTATCCGTCATCGAATAGCCGGCTAACGTCAGCAATGCCGTCACGACCAGCAAGGTAATTTCCTTATCTAGAATATAAAAGGCGCCCAACACCGCCAATACGTCATGGAAGGTCGCCAAGGCCGCAGCGATGCCGAATCGAAACTCAAATCGCGCCGCCACGTAAAGAATGATCCCGGCAAAGGAAATGAGAACTGCAATTAGGGCATCCTGCTGAAGTTTCTGCCCGATGGTCGGCCCGATTTCCGTGCTGGAATCGACCACGAAATGGTTCGAGGGAAACTCCTTCGTAAAGACCGCCACGACCCGTTCGGCAACCTTTTCCTCGATGGTCGTCGAGGTCTTCAGGCGGATCAGGAGTTTGTTCTCCTGACCGAACTCTTGCAGCTCGGCATCGCTCAGGCCGTTCGTCTCCAAGGCTTTTCTCGCTTCGTCTATCCTGATTGCTTGATCGAACTTCAACTGCACCGCGGTCCCGCCCGCGAAATCGATGCCGAGGTTCGCCGACCCCCTGGTGATCTGAATGACCGCCACAAGCCCCAGCACCACCATGATGCCGGAAAAAAGAAAGGCCAAGCGGCGCTTCCCCATGAAATCGATATTGGTTTTTCCGAGAATCTCTAACATGCCGGCTCCTTCGAACTAGATGCTTAACTGTTCTACTTTGTGTCGTTGATTCATGAGGTCGAAGATGACCTTGGTTCCCACCAGGGCCGTAAATAGATTAATCCCGATGCCGAGGCACAAGGTCACGGCAAATCCTTTGATCGGCCCCGTGCCGAAGAGGAACAGCGCCACCCCCGTGATCAGGGTGGTCACGTGGGAGTCGACAATCGTCAGCAGCGCCTTCTCATATCCTCCGTCCACCGCCAGCCGAACCGCTTTCCCGAGTCGCAGCTCTTCACGAATACGCTCGAAGATCAGGACGTTCGAATCGACGCCCATCCCGATCGTGAGCACGATTCCGGCGATCCCCGGCAAGGTCAGGGTCGCGTTCAGCGCGGAGAGGGCTCCGATCAAGACAGAGCAAATTCAGCGCCAGCGCAAAGTCCGCGATCACCCCGGACGTCCGGTAATACACGATCATGAACACCACCACCATGGCACCGGCAAACAGCGTGGCCTGTACACCTTTCTCGATCGAATCCTTCCCCAGCGAGGGTCCGACCGTGAGGTCTTGAATGATCTTGAGCGGAGCCGGCAAGGCGCCGGCCCGGAGGACAATCGCCAAGTCGTTCGCCTCTTGCGTCGAGAACGTCCCGGTGATTTGCGCGCGCCCTCCGGTAATGCGCTCCTGAATCACCGGTGCCGAGTAGATCGTGTTGTCGAGCACGACGGCCATTCGCTTCTTGACGTTGTCGCCCGTAATCCGTTCGAATTCCCGACCGCCCTTGGCGTCAAATGAGATCGACACGTAGGGATCGTTGAATTGACCGATCGAGACCCGCGCATCGCTCAGCACATCGCCGGTCAACATCACTCGCTTTTTCACGAGATAGGGAATCCGATATTCGCGGCCGGTGTCTTTGTCGACTGCCCGTTCGAAGAGGATCTGATCGCCTACGGGCAGTTTCGCCTCAGCCTGTTTCAGGACCTCCGCCTCTTTCTCTTTCGGAATACGGGCTGGGAGATCGAGCTTCAGCTGGTTGTCCTCATCGAGCATCTTAAATTCGAGCAACGCCGTCTCTTTGATCAGATCCTTGGCGCGCTTGGGCTCTTTGACGCCGGGCAACTGCACGACGATCTGCTTCAATCCCTGCCGCTGCACCATCGGTTCTGCCACGCCAAACTGGTCAATCCGGTTCCGGATCGTTTCCAGTGCCTGGTTGATCGCGGAATCCTTGATCCGCTTGACCTCCATCTCCCGCAACTCCCACACCAGCCGATTGGCCGTTCCGGCAGACTCCGTCTCGTTGAAGGTCGGATACTCATCGATCATCTTCTGGATCTGCGCCTTGAGTTCGGCGTTTTGGAATTGGATCGTGACCTGGGTCGGTCCCGTCCGTATCACAGACTCGACGGGAATTTTCTTATCGACCAACAAATCTTGAAGCGACACGACCGATCGATCGACGGCGATCTCGACCGCGCGATCTTCGTCCACTTCCATGACGAGGTGAATCCCGCCTTGGAGATCCAGGCCCAAGGTAATGCCTTTGTTCGGCATCACCTTCTTCGCCCAGTCAGGCAAGGCCTGATAGAGCGGCTGAAAGGACGGGATAAAGAAGATCACCGACACCACTACCACCAACGCCAACAATGTTAACCGCCCACTCACTTTTTTCATATTGTCTGTAACCCCTTTGTCACTCGCGGACTACGAGTCCTTATCCTTGTCCTCATCGTCAGCCCGTAACCGAGCAATATGTTCCCGTTGTATCCGGATCTTCGCACTATCGGCGATCTGCAGCGTCACCGTCTCCTTTCCGAGATTCGTCACGGTGCCCCAGATACCTGACGCCGTGATCACCTTGTCCCCCTTCTTCAGGGCCTCCAGCAACGCCTTCTGCTGTTTCGCGCGCTTTTGTTGCGGCAAAATGAGCAAGAAATAGAAAATGACGAAGATCAGCACGAACGGAATGAGAGACAAGAGCGTCCCTGAACTCGAACTCCCTCCACCGATTCCTTGAGCCCATGCGACCGATTGCATTACCATACGATCAGGTTCCTCCTCGACAGGGTTAGTCCCATCTGGCATGCCGGTGCGCATCGACTCAGCCGTGTCTGCAGCTGAGACGTCCGATGCAACTCGGTCGCGGGATCGGTAGAACTCATCCCGGAACGACCGTAACGTCCCCTGTGCGATCGCTGACCGCACCTGGCCCATCAGATCGGCAAAGTACCAGAGATTGTGAATCGTATTCAGTCTCGATGACAGCATCTCTTTCACCTGGAAGAGGTGATGCAGATAGGCACGCGAGTAGCGCGCGCAGACCGGACAGCCGCAGGCCGGATCGATCGGCTGTTCATCCCGAACATATCGCGCTTGCTTGATCACCACTCGCCCAAAACTCGTAAAGAGCGAGCCGGTCCGCCCATGTCGCGAGGGCACCACGCAATCGAAGAGATCGATCCCGCGCGCCGCGCCTTCGATCAAATCCTCCGGCATCCCCACACCCATCAAATACCGCGGCTTTGAAGCCGGCAGCTCAGGCACGGTCACATCCAACATGGCATACATCTCTGCCTTCGATTCTCCCACCGAGAGCCCCCCGACCGCATAGCCCTCGAAGCCAAGCCCCACGAGGTCACGCGCCGAGGTCACGCGAAGCCCTGCGTCCAAGCCGCCTTGCACAATCCCAAAGAGGGCTTGATCCGTGCGCCGCCGACTGGCCTGGCAACGTTGTGCCCAGAGGGTGGTCCGTCGCACCGCATCGCGCACGACCTCTTTCTCAGCCGGCAAGGCCACGCAGTGATCGAACGCCATTATGATATCGGCCCCCAGTGCTTCTTCGATCTCGATGGCCGTCTCCGGCGTGATGTAATGCGTGGACCCATCGAGATGCGACTGAAAGCTCACGCCCTCGTCCGTCACCTTACACAGATTCGCGAGACTGAAAATCTGAAATCCACCGCTGTCCGTCAAAATCGCTCCGGGCCACCCGGTGAACCGATGCAACCCGCCCATCTCAGCCACGATCTTGTGTCCAGGCCGCAGATAGAGGTGGTAGGCGTTGTTCAGCATGAGACGAAAGCCGAGCTGCTCTAGGTCGACTGGATCAATCCCCTTCACCGGCCCCAACGTCCCAATCGGCATGAAGGCCGGTGTATCGACCGCACCATGGGCGGTGCTGAGTCTCCCCAACCGCGCACTCGTCTCCCGATCCGCCTGCTGCACTGAATAGTCCACAGTTCCTCTTGCTTGCTACATCTGCTCCGGTGCGGAAATCCCGAGTACGCTGAGTCCGTTCTTCAAGACTTGCTGGATTCCGCTCATCAGCGCCAATCTCGCCGCAGTCCGTTCAGGGGCCAGCACCTCTTTCGGCAACCCCTCGCCTGAGACTAATCCCTCCGGTGTGACCGCCAGCAAGTCACGATCCGCAGCGGGAGGCAGAATCCGGTGTTTGTTATAAAACGTATGCAGCAGCCCGGCCAATTGCTGAAGGTAATAGGTCATCCGGTGAGGCTCGAAGGCCATCGCACTGCCCTGCAGGACCGGGGGATAGGCAGAGAGCTTGCGAATCAGCCCCAATTCATCCGGATCCGTCAACCGCGTCAAGTCCGTCTCGCTCGGCAGAGGGCAGGCGATGCCTCGCACCGCCGCGACGCGCCAGAGGCTGGCGATCCTGGCATGGGCATACTGCACATAGTACACGGGATTATCGGATGACCGCTGCTTGGCCAACTCCAAATCAAAGTCGAGATGCGAGTCGGAATCGCGCATCAAAAAGAAGAACTTGGCCGCATCGGCCCCGACTTCATCGATAACTTCCCTCATTGTGATGAACTCGCCGGCCCGCTTCGACATTTCCACTTTTTTCCCGCCGCGCAACAGATTCACCATCTGAACCAGCACGACCTGGAGGCGATCTTTTGGATACCCATAGGCCTGCACAACCGCTTGCATGCGAGGAATGTAGCCATGGTGATCCGCGCCCCAGACGTCGATAAGCAGATCATATCCGCGCCGCAACTTATCCTGGTGGTACGCAATATCGGAAGCCAGGTAGGTGTACTCGCCGTCCTGTTTCCGGACGACACGATCCTTCTCGTCACCGAACGCAGACGACCGGAACCACCAGGCACCTTCCTGCTCAAACAGGAAATCTTTCGATTTCAATTCATCCAAGACCTGTTGGACGGCCCCTGAGTTCACGAGAGAGGCCTCGCTGAACCACGATTCGAACTCGATCCCGAAGGATTTCAGATCCTCGCGAATCAGGCCCAGCAGTTCCTGATAGGCAAACGCTCGACAGCGCTCCTCAACCTCTATGGCTGCACGTCCAGCCAGCTCTGGCCCGAGCTGTTGTTTCACTCGCTCGGCCACGGCAGTGATGTAGGCCCCGTGATACCCCTCTGGCGGAAACTCTACCGGCCGATTCGACAACTCCTTATACCGTGCGTAGACGGAGGCCCCCAACAATTTCATCTGCCGGCCGGCGTCGTTGATATAGTACTCACTCACGACGTCATACCCGACCGCCTTGAGCATATTCGCGACCGCCTGTCCGACCGCCGCGCCACGCCCATGTCCCACATGCAACGGGCCGGTCGGATTCGCACTCACATACTCCACCAGGACGCGACGTCGCTGCCCCACCTCGGCTCGTCCGTAGGCTGATCCTTGCATCTCGATTTCTCTGAGCACTTCCTGCCAGATGGAAGGCTTGAGCGTGAGGTTGAGGAACCCCGGCCTGACGATCTCGACTCGGTCAAAGAGTTGCTCGCGCTGAGAAAGATTCTCGATGATAATTTGGGCTATGTCGTGGGGCGCTCGTTGCTCAGATGCCGCGAGAGACATGGCGACCGTTGAGGCTAAGTCTCCCCATTCAGGCCGTTTGGGAGCATCCAGACTCAGTTCAGGCCAAGCCTCCGCCTTCAGTTGGCCCTTCTTTTTGGCCCCATTGAGCGCTCCGAGGAGCGCGCCGGTAACCTTTTCATAAACGACCCCACTGGACAAGAAAAGAGCTCCTAAGTCCTTACCAATGAAAGGGAAAACGAACTGGTCACTCTAGCATACGGGATAATCAGTGACAAGGCAGCTGGGTGGGATTCTCTGTCGGACCTCTGCCTCCTCGAGGTGTGCAAGGCAGAGCGCCACAAGATGGTCCTGCGGCATCTCGAGACAAGGTTTATCCTCGCACCGGCTGACGCTGCTCCAAGATTGGCAGAGGCAAGGTGCGCCCTGCACCACGGTGACATGGGCACCACGGGGAGCCCAGCGGGCGGGATCAGTCGGCCCAAACAGAGCAACCGTACGCACCCCCATCAGTCCCGCCATATGTGTGACTCCCGAGTCCTGCCCGACAAAGAGCCTTGCCTGAGCAAGCACCCCGGCGACGGTGAGAACATCGAGGCCCTTCAGGACGATGGGTGGGTCCACGCATGACCGGAGGAGACGCTCGACCGGCTCCCGGTCTGCCGGCCCTTCTAGAATCACCGGAGTCGCCCCGGAACTCTGAACAGCGACAACTAAGATCGCGAGTATCTCCGATGCCACACACTTATGGGCACTCCCACTCCCCGGATGGATGATGAGAAGAGGCTGTCCGATCGAGAGTCCTGCCGCTTCAAGACAGGCTTGCCCGAGGTCGAGGAGCGGTTCTGTCACCGTCAACAGGGCATTCCCCTCGCCGTCAAACGGTGCCTCATTGATCGCTTCAAGAAACCGGTCACCTTGATGTGTCGCCTGAATCGCAGTCGAGAACGGAGACTTTACGATAACCTCTCGGGCGCCCACTGCCTTGAGTGTCTCGCTCAACTTGCCATCAAGGTCCCCCATCCAGCCAATGGCAAGATCGCAGTCCTCCAGCCATGTCTGGACCTGACCTGTGACCGAGTCCGCACCGGAGAACAAGTCAGCGGCAGGTTCGCCCCTGCACAGAGGTCCACTCATCAATGATGCGGCACGCAAGGAGCAGCTTCGCGACCTGGGCCTCTGCACAGAGCACAAGCCGATGCTTGGGGAAGCGGGTCCGCAACCGGGTCATGGCTGGGACAGCCAAGAGCACATCGCCAAGGCCGCCGGGATGGATCATCACGATCGTCTTTGTCACGGTGAATCCTTCAATTGCCCTGGGGGAGGTAGCTTAGCCAGCAGAGACCGCGCCACCTCAAGATCTGCCGGTGTATTCACATTTTGAAAGGAACGCCCTGTGGGATCGATGGCAACCAGATCCGCTTCGGTGACAAATCGCACCAAGAGGGACGATTGCGACACTATCTCTTGGATCTTCAGTTGTCGTCTACGGATCATCTGTTCAACGACCGGCAGACATCGTTTGCCATATAACGCATGCATCGGATGTAATCGGCCGCGAGTTTCGCCATCACAATATCTGCGGCGACTCTTCGACTTGTGAACTGGGCAATGACTGCCGGATCGAGAAAGGGCATGTCGCATGCGACCACGAAGATGATAGGGCGTTGTTGCCTGCACGAGCCCGGTGTACAACCCTCCGAGACTCCCGCACTCAGGTACCAGGTCGCGCACAACTCGGACGTCGACATCGAGCAGGGGACTGTCCTGCGCAATGACGACCAGTACCTCCTGAAAGATTGAGCGAAGCACGGCCAGTCCTCGTTCAAGGAGTGTCTGCTCCCCTAAGACGAGATACCGTTTGTCTTCGCCCATTCTCCGACTTTTGCCCCCGGCGAGCAGGACGCCGGTCACATCGATCTCCATCCATACCCTCAATGTAGACGACCAAAAAGAAAGAGGGGGTGGGTTACCCCCACCCCCTCCTGATTCGTCAGACTCTCTCCGTTCAGGCGAACGTTAGAGGGCCTTTCCCTTCCGCTTGTTCGATCGTCTGGTGAGGACCCAACCTTCCAGAAGGACCACACCAAAGGCAATCACAACCGGATAGATGTAGGCTTCGCGAGGCGTCGGCGGCTCCAGGAAGGTGTAGTAGAAGGCCGAGACGGCCATCTTCCGTCCTGCGTCGCCGTTGTGGCCGTCCCAGGCAAAGAACACAGTGGGAATGTATTGTCCCATTTCGAAGAAGGTATCTTCGTCGTAATCCTGATCCTTTTTGTTGCCCAACGGACGCTGAATCATCACCGTCCATCGGCCATTCTTCCACTCCGAAAACAGAATCTTAATATTCTCTTGGTAGTTATCTCGCTCTCCAAAATCCTTATCCCATCCGGTGCCTTCAAAGGCACGGAGCGATCCATCAGCTTCCCACTTCACAATGTCGACTGGGTACTGCTCGTTGCTGCCGAACAGATACCGCGGCTTAATCGGTGCGGGAAGCTCTTTCCACTTCACGGCAGTTTCCATGGCAATTGCATCGTTGTAGACGGTGTAGTTATTCTGATGCGAGGCAATAGAACCCTCTTCGCCGGTCTTCGGATCCTGTTCCTTGACATCGACATTGACTGACGTCGGAGGCCAGGGCAACTTCCCTTCGGCTACGCTCTTCGTCCGATCATCCCACTGGAACATGAATACGACGTGCTGGTCGTTGTAGAGTGACTTCACCCAGATATCGTCGATCCGGTTCACGAAGTTTCTGGGCTTGTGAGTGATCTGACCACCCATCGCGACATACCGCCTGGCCCGATTCTTCCACAATTCGTGCTCGGGATCTGCCGGAATCTCTCCTTCGACCACCCCTGAGGACACCACAAAGTTGATCTTCGGTTTGTCCGTCAATGGATCGATCGAGAGGGGCTTCCCATCAGCCTCACGCTCACACAGGAAGTTCACCCAGTTGGCAATGTGCCAACGTTCTTCGACCGTGGTGTTGTCAGCGAACGAAGGCATCGGGGTGCCGTTGACTCCGGTCGAAAACGTCCGGAAGATGTTCTTGACGTTATAGGGATCTTGCCGGCTGCCCCTGAAGTTCCAGCACTTGTGCCAGTCGGCCGGTTGGATCGAAAAACCCCAGTCATCTTTCAGATTGAAGGCATTGCCGTCACCACGGCCGTCAGCGCCGTGACATTCGACACACTTCTTCTCGACAATGAGCTCCGACCCCTTTTTCAGACTCTCCTCCGATGCGGCAATCGGCTTCAGGTCGTCCATCTGCAACACGGTCTGGCTCTCGGACTGCTTGTCGGTAAATTTCCGGTCCTTCACAAGCTGGGTGGTGACGAAAGACAACACTTGGAGCCGTTGCTCTTCCGTCAGAATACCTTCCCAGGAGGGCATGGCGGAGCCTGGCAGACCGTGCGTGACGGTCTCAAACAGGTCGTTCTGGCCTGGAGTGGGTTTCTTGGCATCGAACAACGGCAACTCGCCGCTGGCCGTGTGCCGAATCTTGAACGTCCCCTGGTTGAAGTTGCGGGGACGCGGCCAGAGACGATCGGCACCGGGCCCATCCCCCGCGCCATCGACTCCGTGACACCAGACACACTTGGTGAAATAGACCCGCTTTCCTGCTTCGATCATGTCGGCAGGAGCCTCAGGCGCTAATTCGGCCTTTTTGAAGCCCGCAGGAAGGACCTCTTCGGCAAGAGTCACGCCCCCGGTGCTTCCGGAGGCCAGGATGATTCCAAAGGCAGTCGCGAGGAGCGCTCCCGCCTTCAGACTAAACGAATTCTTCATGGTTTCCCTCATGTCGTAAATCCAGGTTGGCTATAAATTCCCGTGAACGACTAGTCCCAGGTCCGGGGGTAATACCCCGTGTGCCAATACTCGAACAGGATGACTTTCCAGATTTCGTCCACAGTCAGATGCTGTTCCCACGGTGGCATCACAGAGGCCCAGGGGAACCCTTCGTTCGGCAACCCGATTCCACCCTTGGCCACGCGCCAGAAGATGAACGTTTCTTGTAGCTGTGCAATCGTTCCCGGGTCTGTAAAATTTGCCGGGATCGGATTAAATGCGAAGGCATGGAGACCGCGGCCGTTTAGGTTATCGCCGTGGCAGAAGTGGCAGTTTTGAAAGAAGATCTCTCCGCCCTCACGCACATATTTGAGGTACCCTTGAGCATCCTTATCAAAGGGATTGGCGTTCGGCTTCATCAAGCGGCCCATGCCCTGTTCGACAATATTCGCGTTGCTATACTCCTGATCGTACTTTCCTTCAGGATTGACCCGATAAGGGTTCTGCGACGTTTGAAGTGTGTAGGTCTTTCCATGAACCTTGGTACTGGCTGGTGGCGCAGGATGCACCGTCCGCAACTCGATCGGCTCCTCTGATTTCGGGACCATCGCGTTGTAGGAGAACCCGCCGATCAGAATCGGCAACACGATCAGATATGCGTAACGTAGCAGCTTGTTCACCCCGGTCTGGGCATCCAAGATGTTCATGATAGGCTGCTTGAACTTCTTCCAATCTTCTTCGTTCGCAGAGACCCACATGAAGACGGCCACGAGGGAGACGGTCCCGTACATGGCGCGAACGCTGAATGGAATCGGCGGATACACACGATACTTCAAATACAGGAGAATGAACGCCCAAAAGAAAATCCCCTGCCAGAAGCGAGGGAGCGCCATTCCCATAGAACCCAACATGTAGCTTAGCCCTGTAAAGCCCGCGACAAACAGCGCGAGCTCCAAGAGCACTTGCATCGGCATGTAACCTTCGACCAGGCGCACGGTATTTGACGGAACGATATCCAGGATCATTCCGGCAAGCAGGAGTATTCCAATTACTCCTATGAGTGCCCCGACTGACATTAGTGCTTTCATCGGTGAACTCCCTTTGCTCGACAAAAGAGGTAGACAGACAATATTATGAAATCTTCGGTGGCGGCGAACCCGCTTTCACCTGCGACAGATAGTCGACGATCTTTTTCAGAGCGCCTGCACTCAATTTCTGCCCGAACACCTTCGGCATCAGGTTGTCAGGAAATCCTTTTACAACGTACGCACTGGGTGACACTACCGACTCCATGATGTAATCCGGAGTGTTATGTGCGTTCCCCTTGTATGCTGGATCCTTGATTCGGGTGGGTGCGTTCGTCCCCTCTTCCAGTTTGGGACCTTGGGTGCCAACTGCGCCAGGGATGCCTGGAATGGTATGGCAGACCACGCACTGCGCCTTTGCGAAAATCTGATCGACTGGTTCAGTTCCGTCAGCTAAGAGCGCGCTTGCGGCACCTGCCGGCTTATCTTCCTGCTGTTTAGGCCGGTCAGCTTCGGGAATAAACTTCTCATACGATTTGATGATCTCTTCGTATGTGGGAGCGTCGCGCCCTTCACGGACATATAACCAGGTGTCCACGGCTGCCAACTCAGGAAGACTCAGCGAGATTGGTGGCTTGTGAATGGCAGGCATCGGGCTCTCTTTATCGTTCGTACCCTTCACGCCGTAGCCGACAACGACATAACAGCTCGGGCAAGAGTGGGATTCAGCGATATACTCCTGGCCATTCTCCGCAGTTCCAGACCCAGGGAATGCCTCTTTTTGGGCATAATCTCTAGCCTGAGGCTTACCCTTGCTATACTTTGGATCTTCTAACCGCTCCTTGCCGGCACGCTCAGGAAGTCCATCAAGGTTAGGCGCACGCTCGCCCAACATCCCCTTGTGGAAAGCATGACAGAGCGGACACTGCCCTTTTCCGATTGCGCCCTGAACCTTGTTTTGCCCAATGCCGCCGAAAATGATCTTCTCACCTTCATCGGCCAACTGTTGCGCGCTCATCGATTCAAACTGGATCTTCTCTTCTTTCGGAGGAAATCCACCTTCGACCTGCGGCAACCAATTCCCATAGCCTGAGAGGCCGGCTGCAACAAAGAACATGAAGCCACCAATCTTGAGCAGTGCCGCTTGGTTTGGGAAATAGATCCCCATCATAAAACACATCGCGGTGATGAGAACTAAGGAGACGGGAAGCATCCGGTTCGCTTCATAGAAGCTCGCCTTATAGTGCGCAATTGCCACCAACAGCATGAAAGCGGCGATCATGCCAATAAAGAGCTTGAACGTCGCGCGTTTCTTTGCGACAGGATCGCTGATGGATACCTGGGAATACACGAGGAGACCGGCGAGAAGCGCGAGCAGCGGCCACCCTATTGAGAGAGCTTCATTTATCAGATCGCCCACGATTTTAACCTCCTGAGGTTTGGGTAGGAGGGAGGCACGTACACCGCGCCTCCTCTCCCCCAACCAAGATCCTAAAGATGATTAGTGGCCCCCGGCCGGCTGCGGTGCGCCGCCTGGAACCCCTGCCTTTGCTTCAACTGGCGCCTTCTTTATCCCGAGGCTACCAAGCCAGAAGACAAAGAGGATGCTGACCCAGAAGAACAGCACATTGAATGAAATCATGTTCGCTGCGAATCCCACCGTATGGGTATAAGCCCAGGGAGAGTTATCGCGCATGATCTCATTCACGTGCCAGAACAATCGGACCGAGGAGCGGATGTACCCCATCAACCCCATCATCCAGGTAAAGGCCGTCGCGAGCATGATCAAGGCGTATTGTGACCGAACAGAAATCTTCCCCCACTCGATGGGCCCCATCTGCTTGGCGCCCTTCATCATGAAGCTGTTGAGCGCAAACATGAAGAAGAGGCAGGACAGCGTCGTGGCGACTTGAGGCACTGACAGACCGACTCGCACGTTTGCCGGGATGTAATATCCGTAGATCGCGAGCCCGATAATATTGAAGTAGGCGACGCCGAAGAAGACACCCATGAAGATATTGCCGAACTTCGACCAGGACACCGTCGAGACCTTGTTGCCTCGCATGTACCAGACGAAGCTCAGAACAGTGGTGGTGATGATGACGTTGATTCCACCGTTCTTGGCCGACATGACGCCATAGTTTCCCAACACCGGGTGCTGTTGACCACCCATGGCCTTGAGCTCAGCTGGAGTCATGACTATCGTGTGGGGAGTAATGAAAACCAGGAAGCCGCAACAGAGAACGAATACGAGATACTTAATGTAGCGTTGATATTTCTCAGCACCGCGCATCCGACCAAGCGCCTGCCAGAGATAATAGTTGCTGCTCAAGAAGAGAATACCGATCATGGTGGCTTGAATGATGAAGAGCCAAGCCAGGAGACCACCCATGAGCGTAATCCCCATCTGCTGACGGTAGGCATACACCTCGCGCATCAGCCAGTAACCGGCGAACGGCAAGGGAATCAAAAACGACACGCCAAGCGCCATGGCGATATAGCCCATCCAGTCGTAGTGGGCACGATCCTCGTCCGTCTTGGAAGCCAGGAACTTGTAGGCCGCGTAGGCCGCCACGACACCGCCGCCGAACGCCATGTTACCCAAAATGCGATGCACGTTGAGCGGATTCCAGAGTGCGGTATGAATGACGTGCCAGATATTCCCCAGATACCGGCCCTGCTCATCGACGCCGGCCGGCGACATCATGAAGCCGATCCAGGAATTCGCCAGGATCATGAGCAATGTACCGATGACGTTCAAGACCACGGACATGCTCAAGTGAATCCACTTGAGGAACCCTTCCGTCATCTTGTCCCAGCCGTAGTAATAGATATAAAGGGTTCCGCTCTCCGCCACAAACATCAGAGCATAGATATGCATGACCGGCCGGAAGATACTGGAAAGTAGCCGAAGAATGCCGGATAGAGCGTCAGGAAGGTGAAGATCAGGATACCGCCCAGAATCGCGGTGATCGAATAGGCCGTCAGACTAATCTTGATGAAGTCATAGGCAAGGTGGTCATACCGCTTCGCCATCGCCTTATCCTTCGTCACCATCCCCATGAACTCAATAACCATGCAGAAAATCGGAACCGCGAGCACGAAACTTCCGTAATAGAGGTGCTGCTGGTTCGCAAACCAGAGCAGCACGCGACTCTCGAAGTTGTACCGCGGATAATCCCGAGGACCATCGACTGTCTTCGGAGCAGGGGCACCGACGACAATACCCTCCGTCTTATAATAGACGTCTCTCCCCTTCTCGACCTTCGCCTCACCTTCCTTCTTCACCGCATCAGGCGCATCCGCGCCTATAGCCAGTGACGGAAGCGATACGGCGATGGGGAGCAGGAGAAGGCCAATCATCGCGCACAGCGCCATGATTGAGAACAACTTCTTCCCGGCTACTAAACCCATGGGATACCTCCTTAATGCATCGAATGCATTCCGAAAAAGACTCATCACAACGATTCCCTGCAAGCTCGACTCAGCGCAGAATGAACCTCAGGGCCTACTTCCGGAACAGATACCAAAAGTCCAGTCCCTGCGAATCCATCAGAAAGTGGTCAACTGCCGTGAAATAGGCGATGCAAACTACCAACGACACAAGCACATAGACAATTGTCTGACCCATTGGACTCCCTCCCTCAGAACTTGCGGACATTCAAAAAAAATCCCGGAAATTCGAGCGGCCCTCACTTAGCAGGGGCACTGGATTCCTGCGAACCAATAAAAAAACCACAAACCCACCGCACATGTGACGTAGAAAATCATCCGCCCGATTCTGATTTTAATCTCGCTATCTGCCGTTGCCGTTGCCATCGCGTCTCCTTCTCCTGCTGGAAATAATAAGGGCCGAATCAGCTCAGCGAATTTCTTGACACACAGATATCCGTATGTTATTCAAAATTCCTTGCCGCACACGAAAAATCAGGGGAAATTCGATGATTAAAAATCCAAAAGTGTTCGACATTATAGTTTTGGCCGGTATGGTTGTCAATATAATTTTGGCCGTGTTCCTCATTCTCTACTACTTTGATTTCTTGTAAGTTTCTCATGGTTTCCGCCTTCAGTTCCTCTCTCATTTCGTACCCGAAACTGCACAGCGAAACCCGATTGTTTCATCGCGAAAATCCGGAACCATCTTGCTCCGGCTGGTGATGCGAATATCGGCCCCCGTGGTCGCGTACCCCCCTCCTCGAAGCACCCGAAATGTGCCATAGTCCGGGCTCTGTGGGTTTTGTTCGGGAGCCTCCTTGAAGTAGCTTTCCGCATACCAGTCGGCCACCCACTCCATCACATTTCCTGCCCCATCCATGACGCCATACGGGCTTTTATCGGTCAGAACGGTACCGACAGATGCGGTGACATCATGGCCATCCTGCACCCTGGCCCAATTCGCTCCGTTCGGGCTGCTCCACATTACCCCAGGGCCAGAGGCGGGCGTCCGTTCCCCGCATAGCTTTCTCCCACTCCGCCTCGGTTGGAAGTCGCTTCCCTTTCCAACGACAATAGGCCTCCGCATCCTCCCATGACACGTAGACCACGGGCTGGTTGACGCCACGCATCCTGCTCATGTTCTTGGCGTAGCGAGAAGGAGGACCCGACTTACGATGTCCGGTTGCATCAACAAATTGCTGGTATTGATAGTTGGTTACTTCGTACCGATCAATCGCAAACGCATCCAGCGCCAACGTGCGCTGCGGCTGTTCATCAAATCCGCCATGATCGGTCCCGCGGATGAAGGGTCCTGCCGGAATCGAGACCATTTCTTCGCGGACTGGTTCTTCACGAGAATCCTGAGCGGGATCGAGCGGCTCTGATGGAGCGGAATCCTGGGAAGCTCCAGGAGACTTTTCAAACGGAGTCAGCGTGGTGCCACGGATAATTCCTATGATGGGGAGCGCAGCAAATGCGAGGACGGCAAGAAGAAACGCGACCTTGAATTTGGTTTCGAGCATGTCTGTTATGACGCCGCGGGGCTGTCTCCTACCTCCATATCGCTCGCGCAGCGAAACCCGATCGTAATATCAGCCCGCCAATGCTTCGCAGCGAATCGTTTGGATAGCCGAGCATTATGCTCAGTCTCTCGCCACGATCCTCCGCGCACGACTTTCAAATCTGCGGTTTCCGGTCCTTTCGGATCGCGGTAGGGTGCTTTCTGGTAGTAGTGTTCATCGTACGAATCCGCGACCCATTCCGCGACGTTCCCGGTCATGTCATAGATTCCGTAAGGGCTTCGTCCGGTCTCGAACGATCCAGGGGGCGCGAGATACCGATACCCGTCTTCACTTCCATCCACATTGGCATTGGCGCGGCCATTGACAAAAGTGTCACCCCACGCGTACTTCCGTTTTCCTTCACCACGGCCGGCTTTTTCCCATTCCGCTTCGGTGGGAAGCCGCTTTCCCGCCCATTTGCAATAGGCCACCGCCTCGTCCCATGACACGCTCATCGCTGCAAACTCGGGTTTCAGCAGCTTGGATTGGTCGTCTTCAAACACTTCAATCTTAGGCAGCGGTCGCTTCGTCATTCTGGCGAACCGTGCGTATTCCTCTTGCGACACCTCCTTCTTGTCGAGATAGAAGGCCTTGAGAAACACTTGACGCTCCGGCGCTTCGTCAGGATCGCCATCCTTGCTGCCCATGATGAACGGGCCTTCGGGAACCTGCACCATTTCACGGCCTTCATCACCCATCTTCGTTTTATACATGGAAAAATCCTGCGAGGGAGCGCTGCTCTGCGCAGGGCGAGCCTCGGTCTTGATCGACAGAGCAAGTTCTTTCATCTTCTTCGCCTTGTACGACTCATAGACCAGCAAGCCGATCATCAGGACGAACGACGTAAAAACAAAAATGATCGAACCGATGAGTACCCCCCTATTTTCCATCGCGTCTCATGCTCCTTCAATTGTGCGTGACACGGAGGGATCAGCCGGCTCAGATGCGGCTTTCTTTGCCGCGCGCATATCCAGCAACATCGAAATCTGCACACCGAGAAACCCACCCATGGCAGCGCCGGCCCCCGCGCCCACGGATATTCTCTCTGGACCGGCAATGAACCAGGCAAGCGCTCCGCCCAACAGAGTTCCCACCAAAATACTCACCAGGAAACGTCGCCCTCCCATAAACCCGATGACCCCGCCGAGCACGAGCCCCGCTCCACTCGCAAGCGGCATAATGCCGCCGCCCATAATGAGCCCGATAAGCGTTCCGACGGTCCCCATCACGGCCACGCCGAACAGGATATCAATCACCTTCAAAGGTACACCTTGCTCCGTGCCAGACTCGGTCATGCTAACAGCGGTCCATTTTTCTAGCGTCCTGCGCTTGCGACCATCGAACCAAAATCAATTTCTACGCCGGGCCCCGCGATGATCGAAATGCCCCAGGCTTTGGCTGCTGGTTCATGCTGGTGAATCCGTTTGAAATCTTCATAGACGTTCACACGTTCCTCAAACCACTGACCCACATCCTTGGTGCCGCTTTGCACCACGATCTCCGAGCCGCTGAACATGCCCCCTTCGGTCAGCGTGCCCTCGGGCTTGGTGGCACTCCAGATATACTTCGTAAACACTGGGATGAACACCAGGTCGGTATCCAGCGAGGCATAGATCGCCGCAATAGGCTCAGTTCCCACAGTGGTGGCTTTATGCAGGCGCCAACGCCAGGTGAGAACAGGAAAGGCCTTCGGGTCCCAATCAATCTTCTTTTTCTTGATTCTCTGTCCCGCATCCTTCGCCGCCAGAAAATTCGCGCCGTTCTCTGTCTGAACCTTGTACGCATCCCGCCCCTTGGACTGGCTTCGTTGATTCTCATGATCCCAATTCGAGGGAAATCCGTCCGCTTCTTTTGCCTGAAAATCCTCTAAGACCAAGGATTGGCTTTGGGCCGAGACCGCACCATCCATCACGAAATTTCCACACACCACCAGCCCGACCGCGAGATAGCTCAGACCGATCACCCCTCGAGTCATACTCCCAACCCTTTCGATTATCATGCCTCTTGCGACGACGACGGCGCCAGGACCGCCGCATTCCCCTCGGCCAACTCTTCCCCCATCACAGGCAACTGATCACGCTGACACATCCAGAATAGAGCGAGCACCGCGCCCCAAAAGACCACCATATTGAGCGTCACCATCTTCGCAGCAAACGCCAAGTCCGGTGTAAAGGCCCAGGGAGAAACATCTGCCATCAACTCACTCACATGCCAGGCCAACCGCCCGGAGGAACGGATATAGCCCATGAGACCCATGACCCACGAAAACGCAGCAGCTAATCCGAACAGGCCCACCATGCCCCTGACGGGAATTTTCCCCCATTGGACCGGCCCATGGACGAGTGCCCCTTTGAGCATCATGCGATTGATCACCAAACCAACTATAAGGACCGTCAACGTCGTCGCAGCCTGCGGCGACGACAGCCCGACGCGAATCTTAGCCGGCAGATAAAACCCGTACACTGATAGCCCGATTATGTTGAGCGATCCCAGGAGGAACAGCGCGCCGATGAGGATGTTCCCTTTCTTGACCCATGACACGACCATCGTTCGATTGGCACGACGGTAATAGATGAAACTCAGGGTGGTCACGAGAATCAAGATATTGATCGCACCGTTCTTCGCCGACATCACTCCGTAGTTACCGACCACGGGATGGGACGCTCCTCCCATTGCCTTCACTTCACTACCCGACATCATGACAGTGTGCGGCGTCAGCCAAATGAACAGGGCCAACATCAACACCCCGAGCAGCAACTGGTAGTAGGGCTGATACCGTTCCCCTCCGCGAAGGCGCGCCATACTCTGCCACAGGTAATAATTCACGCCGAGAAAGAGGGCGCCGATCAAGAGGGCCTGCACCACGAAGAGCCAGGTGAGCAAGCCACCCATCATCGTCACGCCCATGCTCTGGCTAAACGCATAGACCGATCTCATCAACCAGTAGCCGGCGAAGGGCATCGGCAAGAGCGCGCAGACTGTGACAAACAAAAAGACGTACCCCACCCAGTCGAAATAGGCGCGCTCTTCGTCGGTCTTGCTTATGAAGAAGCGATAGCAGGCATAGGCCAACACCACCGCGCCACCGGACATGATGTCTGCCAGGAAACGATGGACGTTTAATGGATTCCACAGGGCCGAATGGAGCAAATGCCATCCGTTCCCCAGAAACCGCCCCTGCGCATCGACACCGGCCGGCGCCATCATGAAGGCTGACCAGGAGTTCGCCAAGAACAGCAGTGCTGCCCCGAACAGGTTGGTCAGAACGCCAATCGATGCGTGAACCCACTTCAGCGCCGGCTCAGCCATCCGGTTCCAACTGTAGTAATAGATGATGAGCAGCAGCGATTCTCCGACAAACACGATCGCATAGGCCGGCATAAAGGCCTTGAACGTCCCGCCCATATACTTCATGAAACTGGGATAGAAAAAGATAAACATCCCCAGCATGAGGCTCCCGACCACGGCTGTCACTGACAGGGCAAGGAGGGCGACCTTTGCCAAATCCCGCGCGAGGCCGTCATAGCGAAGTGCAAGCGCGGGCTTTCTGCTGCTGAGCCCCAGGAATTCCAGCAAGACGCAAAAGATCGGCAGTGCGAGAACGAACCCTCCGAAGTAGGTATGTTGTTGCGTGACGAACCACACGAGCAATCGACTGTCGAACGACCCGACGCGTGAGTAGACAGTCTCCTGGGGAGAAGGGGCCGGCGGCCCCTGAGGGGTCCCAAGTGTCTTGAAATACAGATCGGTAGTGTCCTCGGCAAAGGATTGGCTCTGCAGCCCCCAGCCAATCCCGGAAACCGCGAGCAGGACCACCAGCAGGACAGAATACCAGACCGCTCCGTACGCTCTCTTCTTCATGACCATAGACTTAAACCTTAGAGCCAGCCGTCATTGAGACGCCCGCACCAGATGACTTGCCAAGAATTCCCATCACAAAGGGACATCGGAGCAAAGCAGTCGACATCGTTTGCCCCTGCTGTTCTTCTACCTGCCGGCGAAACCCGAGATAGTAACAATACAGCGCCATCATCCCAGTCACGAATCCGCCCCCGGCCATGGCATAAGGAGTGGGAATTCCAGGCTGTCTCAAGAGAAAAATCACAATCCCCGCTGCAACCAGATAGTAGGTCGCTGCGAAGGCGAGTCCTGGCCACCACCAATATTTCAATAATTCGCTCGCCTTCGTCTGGAACAGCCCTTGGACCCATGACGCCTGTGGACGAAGCCCGCCAAAGTAGGCACAGAGTGCGACCAGCCCCCCCAGCACCGCCACAGCGGACAACTGAACCAGCGCCGCTCCCTGATTCGCCTCGACGAGATGCCCCAGCGACGCGGCCAGTGCACCGACGACGAGACCACCTGCGACCCAGGGACCAAGTTCCATCGCATGATGTCCCACCATCGTGCGGAGGGCCGCCCCGTCGGGAAACGTTGGAAATGGACGACCCATGAGGGCCACTTTCCGCACGTGACCAATCTCAAAAGCGTCGCGCGCGACAGCCGTACAGGAAATGATGATGGCCATCATGGCCGGCCCATCCGGATGTTTGAGATAGTCATACCCGACGAGCCAGAGCAGCGCCAAGACCAGTAGAGACAACTGGACCCCATACACAAACCCGATCCAGCCGCCAAGCCACGTCAGCAGACGGCTCCCATCCTCTTGGAGAATCCTCCCCCACGCAGTGGCGCGACCGACACGATAGGCTAGCAGCGCCGTCACCAGCGCGACTAGACCGCTGACCATCAGCAACACGAGCGGTTCCGAAAGCGGCAACAGAAGCTTGGTCAACCGATAGACAACGAAGGCCACCAACCCTGGCACAAACATGACGATCCGCTTTTGCTTGCGCACAGAGTCTTCTGTGACGGCTAGACTGAGGCTGGGTAACACGCGTAACGCCATTCGATGCAACATAATTTATTCCGTGAGGCGTAAGGTGACCGGGCCTCCGTTGTTTTCGCCTTGCCCCTTACGTCTTCTGTGCGCCCATCCCGAAATAGCGCGCTTTCACTTCTTCCATCAGCGCGACGGTGATGCGCGTCTCGCCTCGATCGGCCACTGTCCGTTCTAATTCAATGCGGGCCATCGCACGTACCGGCGCCGGCACTCTGTTCAAGCGACGTTCTGCTTCAGGTTCCCACTCGATGCGCTCGCCGGTCCTTGGGCGGAGCAACGTGTCGTAGGTGACGACCCGTTCTCCTCTCACCCGCACATCTTGCTCGACCTCACTGCGCACAAGCGGGGCAAGGTAGGGAGGCATGCGATCTAGTCGATGGATCGCATCATCGGTCCACATCACCCGATCGACCAGCCCATCGGTTTGACCGGCAGGGACATCGACCCCCACTTTTAGCCCACAGCCGCGACATTCCGTCCGAATGAACCACTGGGGCGTTCCATCATCGTACGAACGTTCTTCAATCCCCTCAGTATGCATCCAACGACCACAGCCACAGGTCAGCATGGGCGTTCCTGGCTCTCTGCCATCAGCAATTGGCTATCAGCTCTGCTGCTCATCCAATCTTTCCCGGGTAGAGAAGGTAGAGCATCGTATAGGTGGTGGTTCCGGTCATAAACAGAATGCAGTAGATGATCATCGTAAAGCGTCCAAGTGTTCGGTGGCGTTGCCCGCCGTCCGGCCAAACACGCTGGATCGCCATCTCCACGGCAAATACAATCGCGATAAGGGCGAGTAGTCCGACCCAGACAACGAGCCGTCCCATCCGAAAACGATCTGCGGCCACCAGATACAGTAGGTAGACCGCCACCAGCGCGCAGAGGACACCGAAGATTATGCCGACCTTCCCCCAAGTCGTCTGAAGGATGCGACCGCTCAAGATCCGTCGCCCTTGCTCGATCACCTGGGCACGGAACCCCAGCACAATCATGTAGACCGCCATGACCAATCCAATGACCACAAGGATGATATGAAAGGTGAGGAGAGGGATGAACACATTGCGGTAGAGGGCTTCAGATCCACCGAACCCCTCTTTCCCTTCAAAAGCCAGCACGCCCAATTGCCGGAAGAGATAGTAACTGACGAAGAACCCCAGCATGGCGATCATCCCGCCCAACATCATCCAATGATGGACATCCGCCTGACGTCTCCGCGCCTGGATCCAGCCGATCACGAAGAGACTCGTAAAGAGCGTCGCCATGAGCTGACTCATGTCCGCCCCGACCGTAGCGTGGGTTCCAAAAAACCCCGGCTGTTTCAACCATTCAAGCATGATGTTCCTTGTCGCACGTCCACCTTTCAGGTCTACGCAGACTTCGTGGCCTGCACGACCGCTGACGGCTCCAGCTCTGTCACAGTTGGAAAGCCTGCTTCCTTCATCCACTGGATCGCATCTATCGTCTTGTAGCAGCCGCCTCGCTCCGTGTTCACCAGAATGTGGACCGCGAACGCGGTGGTCCAGGCCGGACCGGTTCCTGCCTCATTTAAGAATCGATCCTTGATGACCAACCGGCCGCCTGGGGCCAAATTGGTCCAGACCCTCTTCACCAATGCCGCGTTTGTCGAAAAATCTTGATAGTGCAGAATGTCAGACATCAGAGCCACATCGTAGGGTCCGCCAAGTCCATCCTTGTTGAAATCGCCGGGAAGCAATGCAATCCTCGATTCCAAACCGGCCTCTTTCACCGTTCGTTCCGTGAGTCGGAGCGTCGCAGGCAAATCGAACACTGTGGCAGTCAGCTCCGGATAGGCCTGGCAGAAAGCAATCGCGTTCGTCCCGGCTCCGCCTCCCAAATCCAGAAACCGAACCGGCCCACTCAGTTGCAACCGTTTGGCGAGATCCGGGCCGCTCTGCTGTCCGATCCGATGGAGTACTGCCAGCACGTTACTCCCCAGGTCAGGATCGGTTTCAAAGACATGCCGGTCGACCGACCGCTGTCCTGTGCGAATCGTCTGCTCCAGTTTGCCCCAGTTGTCCCATTCAGCGTCGTGAAGCAGGAGGAGATGCCCGATATATTGAGTAGAGCTGCGGACCAGATGAGTGGCAGCGGCCGTCGAATTCCCGTAGGATTCCCCGTCCTTCTCCAACAGTCGCATCGCGACGAGGGCATTCAGCAGCAATCCCAGCGTCTGCTCATGGACACCGAGACGGCCGGCCACTTCGTGGAGGGTTTTCCGCTTCCGATCCAAGGCAGAAAACACATCCAGCCTGACGGCTGTGAGTAGGATTTTAGTCTCCCAGTAGTACCCAAGCTGGAAGATTTCTGCGAGCGAGAGCTCTCGTGACACACCAATCCCCTCAAGCAAATAGCTTTGAAAGTCGGCATCTTACCTAGATCGGAAACTGAAAGGCAAGGCAACTGATTCGGCGCGGCAGGCTGCACAAACACAAAGGGCAGCGGATTGCTCCGCTGCCCTTTGATTGCGGGTTACCCCGCCAATACGAAACGTCGGCTTACTTGATTTCTGCCTTGAGGTTGGCAGTCCCGCCCTCAGGCACATCCACGTCAAACTCAACCTTCTTGCCCTTGGCTGCAAACGGATGCCAGGCCACAACCTTGTGCTTCCCGGCCGGCACATCCTTGAGCTCGAACGATCCGTCTTCCTTCACCACGGCAAAGTGAGGATTCGCCACCGGCAGGAAGAAGCCCTGCATAAACTCATGCTGGTCACACTGTAACCGGTAGAAACCATCTTTCTCTGCACCACCACGGAACACCACCGGCTTATCGAGCTTGTCACCCTTCTTGGCCAAACCGATGTTGAAGCCGGTTGCCGAACTTGTACCCTTCACCACAAAGCTATGAGGATTGTGCAGCACGCCTTGGACCGACTTTGGGTCATCGGGATCGGCGTCATGGTTCTCAACCTTGAAGGACTTGTTATTCACCACCACACCAGCAAACGGCAGGAACTCGCAGAACTCCGAGACAACTTCCGTTCCCGTGTACCCATCCACGAAGGCCTTGTCTTCGATATCGATCACAGCCACAACCGCGTTCTTCAGACCACCATCTTTACCGACTTCGACGGTCTTCAAAAACCGCTTATCCCCATCCATCAATTCCTTGTGAGGATTTTTCGGGCAGAACTTCGGGTTCGGGAACTTTGCGAAGGAAAATTCCTTTTGCTCGGACTTTCCCGCATAGGTCACCTTGCCGGCAATCGTTCCGCCTGCAAACGAGGTGAGAGGCGCCGCGACGAACGCGACGGCTGCCACGCCAAATATGATTGATAATGCACTCTTCATGTGACTGCCTCCTTGTGATGAACAAATAACCGCTGAGTTAATTCTCTCGCTCCCATGTCTCCTACCACCGCCATGAGGGGAAACGGGAACGTATTCCGCCCTGGTGACTCGATCGCAATTGAGATTCGCGTTGGCGAGGCTAGGTTCAGATCGAGTCTGTATACAAAACTCTACCCCCCCCTGTCAATCTGAAACAAGGGGGTGTCAATGCAGAGGTAGAAGCCTATTTCTTTTGTTGAAGGAGGTGAAGCAGCGCCCCTGCCGCGGTGGCCCGCACGGCATCGTTCGTGTCGTGCAGGGCTTCCTTCATGAGGGGAACAATTTCACGGTCCCCCACATGCCCGAGGGATCGAAGCGCCACAATCTTCGGACCGGGAAGCGGATCAGCCGTCAGGCTGGTCAGAAGAGAGATCGCACCGGGGGCGTTAGCCTTGGTCGCCTTCCCAAGGGCATAGGCCACAGAAGCACGCATGGCTGTATCGTTCTGCTGGGCCAGCGATTCTGCGGTGGGAGCCACTGTCGAGTAAGGCTGGCCAAGCTGGAGCAACCCGGCAATCGCTGAGGCACGGACGGTAGAGTTGCCGTCACTGAGCGCCTGCGTGAGCGCCGGCACCGATTCTGTCCCTCCCATATCCGCCAGCCCCCCCACCGCAGATTCGCGCACGGCAGGAATAGGGTCTTTCAGCAACTGCTCGATCTGTCCCCGCGTTTCTTTTCGTCCGAGATGCCCCAGCCCCCTGGCCGCGGCGCCGCGAACGGAGGGCTGTTTATAGGCCAACGACTCTATCATAATGGGGGCACCACGCTGGTCTTTCAAGTCGGCTATCGTGCGAATCGCGTCGGCTCGATCCTCGGGATTCAGCGACTCTGCGGCCTGCTGCAATTGGGTCCAGGCCTCTTTCCTGCCGAGCCTGATCAAGGCGCCATACGCCGCGATACGAACCGTGGCGAGTTCGTCTTTGGTCGCCGATTCGACTAACGAAATGACTCCTGGATCGCCCGTTCGGCCGAGCACTTTCACCACGCGCGCCTTCACCGATCCCGCTTGATCCTCGATCGCCGCGCGCAATTTCGTCGATTTCCGCCCGGCCTCGGATCGACCGAGCCCCTCGACGGCAAGAACCCGGACCGGTCCTGACCCATCGCTCAAACCATCCTCAAAATAGGGGACGACATCGTCCGAATCCACCTCTTTGAGCGCGGTGTACGCAGCTCCGCGCATTTGTTCACGCATGTCCTTCACCATGACGACGATGAACCCCAGCGCCACCTCCCGGAGGAGGGGTACCTCATCCTGCTGCAGCGCAAGTTCAAGCTTGTCGTACTCACCAAGCGCGTCCTTAGGGTTGCCGAGCTTGAGGAGGGAGCGGATCCTAAGCCGGCGAACGGCTGGAGCGGCACTCTGTTCCTTCTCCAGCTTGGCCAACTGCTCGAGCACCTGTGCGTACTGTTTCTTGTCGTAGGCCTCTTGCGCCTCTTGGGGGACAGGTGAGGTCCCGGCAGTCAACGATGACGGACAGACTCCACTCCACACAGTGAACCAGGCAACTGCAACTGCGGTGAGCAGACTCCAACGGCACGAACGCCTGCTCGTAATCAGTTCACTCATCGTCTCCCTACCCCCGTCCTCGCGGCGCAGTCGCCGTCATGCGTTTCTTGTATCCCTGCGGCTCTTCAAAGTAATAGGCCGGCTGAGGCGACAGTCTGAACCGTTCATACTCAAATGACCACTCACGATCGCGGCTGACGAGCTTCAAGACCACTCCTGTATCCAGATCCACCCATTCGTAGAACCGCTCGACTCGACCATTATGGTCTGTCTGAACTTCGAAAAGCTGGGTCGCACGACCAGCCGCCGTTGCGTCACCAATCAGGACTCGTTCCCGCTCCCCCGGTAATGTTGGGCGAATCGGAAGCAGATCTTCGGGGTCCAGCCCTGTCACCAAGAGTTCCTTCTGTTGCGCCAGCAGATACCAGGTCTCCGATTTGTCCAACCGGATGATTTCGATTGCCGCATACCCGCGCTCGGTTCGAATCGCATACTTATACTCCAACCGCAAACGGTCTTCCTTCGCAAATACTTGTGCCCGGTATTGCTTCCCCTTAACGGTCTTGACGAGCGAACCGGAGAACTCTACCGAGTGAAATGGCAGCGTCAGCAGCCACCGCATGCCGAGGCATGCTCTCCTGCCCCACCCACAGGGCAAGCCCGAAGCAGAGCCCCCACCACCAGGCCTTCTCACCCAGGGTAATGGACATGGGCACTCAGTGCTGATGCTCTACGAGTGGCTGGATGTCGACTGAGTACCCCAGGGTGTCCGGGCCGAAGCGGGGATTGTCCATCACCTGTGAAGGCGGAACGGTTCCCCTTCGGAGCGAGGAGGGAGAGCTGCTCGACCAGCTTGCCGTCCGGCTGGATCGTGACCATCTTGGTGACGCCAGGGCCGGTCTGAGGATGCCACACCACCAACTGATAGGTGCCAGGCGGGATGTTCTCGATCGTAAACTTCCCATTTGAATCAGTTAATGCATAGTAGGGATTGTTGACGGCCATCGCCCAACTTTCCATGTAGGCGTGGAAACCGCATTGCAAATAGAACGTCCGACGACCTCTGTTCAAGTAAATTGGTCCCACCAGCGATTTGCCTGGTGCATGGTTGTGCATCGCGTGGATATCTCCCCGCCGATGTTGGAAATTCATCACAAGCGGTGTATTGAACAGCACTCGCGCCCCGGCTTCCAGGGAGGTCTCGTAGCCTTGGATATCGTGCATCACCGGATCCATGTTGATGACTTCCACCGCATGACCATTCCGAACGATGGTCATGAAGGGGGCGAACTGGCAATCCTTGGCTTCGATCAGGGGGACGGACAGCTCGAATGGTTTTCCAGCCTCAACTCCCTCCAAGAATACAATCGCGTCTTTCAGTTCATGCTTTGGCCCGACCACAAAATCGTGGAGCAGTCGCCAGCCTCGTCCATTTGAGATACGTCCACAGTAGGCCGGATCGGGAAATGTGATGAGGTTGAACCCTTTCGGTTCCGGCACCGGGCCATCGAGCCTGATCGTTCCTTCAATCGTTCCTCCATGCTGAACATTAATCACCTCGTACGCCAATGCCGGCACAGCCGATACCCCCATCATCAGGACCGCATAGAACATGAAAGACAGCACTCTCATGAGTCCTCCAAAATTCAGCATGACATCGTCAGAGAGATAATTCTGGTCATGCTATCAAAGGATTCCCCAAAGAAAAAGGGGGAAGCCGTTGGCCTCCCCCTTCTCCCGATTCATCACATCCCGCACATGGCAGGACGCTCGGTCTTACTTCGCTGCGACCGGAATGACCTGCACCGGTTGCTCAACCGAGGCACTCTTCATTCCTGCACCGGCGCCAGCGAGAGGCAGCAACCGCGTATCGCCGGACGGCAACACACGCACATAGCCCCACTGCCCGGACTGGGAGTACGGCAACCGCTGGTTGCTGTACACATAGTCGCCCGGCAGGCGGTACGGTCCACCGGCCGAGGGCAGGAACGCATCGAGGGTCTCCGATCCGGAGAACTCGACCACGCTGATCACATCCGCGCCGCGCATGAAGGGCTCGATCGGCCACTCATGCTTTTCAACGCTGAACATCCCGTTCTGCTCATTGTTCGCCCCGATCACATGGATGCGCACCGGATCACCCGCATGCGCTTCGATGAGCGGAGTGGCTGGATCTTCAGGCTTGTCCGCTTTGCAAGGTTGGAACATCTTGCCCAGCGAGCAGCCCTGCTCCTCACGATACTTGTATGGTTCCGACCGGTAGTTGACACCGGTCAGACCCGCGACGTTCTGCACGTACGGCATGAAGCTCGTGCCGATGATGTTGTCTTCGTCCTGGAAGAACAGCGCCACGTCACGATAGTTCGGACGAGTCTCGTTTCCCGGCACCGAGCGATCGATGATCACGTCGGCAGCCCAGGAGTTCTTGTTGCTGAGATCGGCCCCGGTCTTCGGATCCCGATACTTGGATCCCTTCGGGCCGACCACAACCGCTCCGAACAACCCGTTGCGCGGGTTGACCATTACGTTGCCCCAATCCCACACCAACGACGTCGTTTCACCATTGAACGGATCTGCGTAGTAGGTGTAGGTCCGCTCGGCACCAGGTGCGATCGTCTGATCGCCCGCATTGTTGCCGACATTGAGGCCCATTGAATCCTTCGGATCGAACGCCAATCCGATCGCAGAGAAGGAAGCCTTGCTGTCCTTCATCTTGTTCTTCAGATTGACTTTCACGCAATCGCCGACGTTCACGCGAAGCGTGAGCGGCATGGGATGCGCACCGCTCGCCACCTTCGCGGTATCTTCCTCCAAGGCATAGATCTTGGCCTCGGGGTTGCTGATCTGGATCTTCCGCTCGAAGTCCACTTCGATGGACTCAGGCGCCTTCGCGTTGAACTTCATCGCCTGGATAATCCAAGGCCACGACGTTGAAGCTCTTCACCGGGGCGTCAGCCGGACAGACCGGCAATGCCTTCGGAATCTCTCCCTTGATGGAGAACCCGGCCGGCAACTTCTTCAAGTCTGCCTGCTCTTTGTCATAGACACGGATGATGCCCCAGCCGCCCTCGGAGAACTTCGAAGACCGGCCGTTGAAGTGGATGTAGTCACCCGCTTGCAACCGCGGTCCGCCGGCCTGCGGCACCACGAGGTCGTAGCGCTCGGCAATCCCGACGTGCATCGAATTCTTCCGGTTCGCATCGCCGGCATACCGCTCGCTCAAGAACGTATGACCGGAAATGGTCCAGGTCATCGTCTCGTTCATGAGGGTGTGGAGGAGACGGAACACCATCGTGTCTCCCACATAGGCCCTCAGGAGCGGCGTGTACGGATCGCCATGGATCTGGCTGTTGAACGCCTGCGACACATCCGGATTGGTGGCCAACCGCTGGGCGATCGGAGCCGCCCGGAAGTTCAAGCCGCTTCCCGTGGTATGGGTTCCACCGTTCAGGAACGGCATCGGCGTCATATAGAGCTTCTCCGGCATCATGAAGGACACGGTCTTCCCCGCTTCGAGCGCCACTTCAATCGGCTGCCCTGGAGGATTGCCCGCGGTCACGATGTTGACCGTGTGCGGCACGGTATCGTGCAACTGCACCATCAATTCACGGAAGCTGTTGTTCACCCCATGACCGACGGGCTCGACCGTGCGAATGTCCGCGATCGGACCGCTCCGAATCGCCTTCCCGGTCTTCGGATCGTGATAGGTCGATCCAACCGGTTCAGCGATGAAGGTCCCGAACCCGCCATGCGGCCAGGTGGTCGCGCCGAATGCATGGTCGTGCCAGAACACGGTTCCCACGTCCGCATCGACCCAGAACCGCTGACGAACGAACTCCACTGTCACGATGTCGTTCGCCGGGTGATCGTTCTTCAATCCCTTCGTCAAGGTGATCGTGTTGCCCTTAATTGCACTGATACGTGAGATTTCATTGCCCTTCACATTGTCGGCACCGACAAGAATCAGCGTGCCGACATGGTACTGACCTGCATTCTTCACCGTGATCGAGGCTGCACCCTTTTTCGCCGGCGCAGTCAGCACCGTGTTCATCGGAGCCGGCAGCCCCTTCTTGTTCTTCTTTTCCAACATCGTGAACGGGCGCACCGACTGCTCATAGGAGAAACCGGTGATCACGCCGTCAGACGCTTGGTTATCGAACTGGAGGAAATGCCAGTGGGTATTGATCTTCGACGACTGGAAATTCGTGTAGTCATCGTCGTCCCACTCGCTGGTCAAGGTCCAGTCCAAGCAATCGTAAATATTGCCGCGGACGACCAGCGGATACTTCAGATCGTCGTTGGCCCGGATTGCCGCCTCTTCTTCATGGAGCACGTAGATCAATCCGTTCGGATCGACCACTGCCGGCTCCTTACCCTGAGCCTTGGCAATCTTGATCGGCAGCTTGATGAAGTGGACGTTGTAGTCCTTCCGTCCCGCATTCTCAGGACAGAGGCTCCACACGCCGTTCTCACCTGGCTTCGCCTGGTCGTTGCTCTCTTCTCCATTCGCATCCCGGCGGATCATCTCCAACCAGGGTGCACCGGAATGGTTCGGGGAAAACATCACCCGCTTCCCGAAGTGCGGCGTCAGGTGAGGCCAGGCCACTTTGCCGGTCATGACCTCGAACATAATCGGATGCCGCTTACCAGGATGAGTGGACTTGTACTTGGGATTGTCGATCGTGCTCTCCTTCTCGCTCATCGCACGATTGCCGTCCCAGGCCCAATCCAACACCGTCGCGTCATAGGAGATAGTCTGGCCCTTCTCGTCATCCTTGTGGCCAGGCTTGCCCATGGTGGGCATCTGCATCGCTACCCAATCCTTAATGTTGACGATGGCAGGGTTAGTGGTCCAATTGCTCTTGCCCTTGTCGGTAATCGTGAATTGCTTGCCGAACCAATCGACTGTCTGACCAACCAACTTGTCCGAGGAAATCGGCGTCTTGATCCGGCCCTTGCGATCCGGCAACTCCGGAGATCCGGCATCACGTCGTTCCGCAGAGTCTCCCTGCTGGATCGTGTTGTACACGCGCCAATAGCCCCACATGCCCGCCACATAATGGTGCGCGACGTGGCAATGGAAGAGGAAGTCACCGGCCAACTGCTGGCAGAGACCGGAACCGCACTCCGTCTCGAGGTCGAGGGCTTCGGAAGGACCGATGACTTCGACGTCGACCCGGTCTGTCTTGGCACGAATCACGGGATACTTGACCGGGCCGTTCACTGCAGTTGCCCAGAGGTTCATGTCGTCGATCGCCCGCGGGCTGCGCGGCCACCGAATGGTTCCACCGTGGGGATGGTGCGAGTGGAAGACTTCCGATCCACCGTGCACCAAGCGGAACTTGGCCGGATCGCCGATGTAGGAACGGGGAATCGTCGGGGAGGGATCGCCGAACGTATAGGAGCTATAGCCCATCGATTCGTCTTCGAACCCGAAGTACTCGTGCTGCACATGCATGTTGTTGATGCCGAACGGCTCGCTACGATAGTTGATCGCGCGGCCACCGGGACGGTAGGCATCGGTCAACGGATCGCGCTGCGGGAGGAAGTCTCCCTTCTTGTTCAACGGGCGGAACGCTTCGTCGCCGACTTCGTGATAATAGAGCACGAATTCGCGGAAGTCGGGACCGGTCCCGTTCTTGATCATGACCTGCCAGCCACTGGAGGCCGGGGTGGCGTCACCGCTGCCGAGTGCCTCCCAATAGGACGAACCGCGGGGTTCGACCACGAAGGACCCGAACATTCCCATTACCGTCAGCTCACGGTCCTGGCTATAGGTATGGAATTGGCGGACACCTTCCTGGGTGTTCGGGTGGATGTACCACTCGAACTCACCGGTCTTCTTTTCTTCGACGATGGAATCAGTGTTGGTCGTCGTCGCTGCGGCTCCGGTGGCGCTCACGACCATGCTCGACCCATGAATATGAAGACTGACAGGTCCGCCGCCTTCATCCAGCTTGTTCGAGAGCTTGATCTTGACGCAGTCACCCTGGTTGGCACGGATCGTCAACGGCTGAATCCATTGAGCCTGCACGCCTGGAATCACGGCGCCTGGATCGAACCCTTCCTTTTCACGCGCTTCCTTATTCTTGGTTTCTTCTGCGCGCACCTTGTCGAGGTTCTCATCCAGCACGTACATGTAGCCGGGATAAAAATCGAGCCACTGGTTGAGGGTGATCTCGACGTTGATCGCGGACACGTTGTACTGCTTCACAGGAGCCGTGGCCGGGCACTTCCCGCCGCCTGTCAGCGCCACCGGCTCCACGCGAGGATCGGACACGAGGAGCATGTCCGTTCCACCCGCTCCATACTGGTGCATCATGGAGGAGGTGTTGTACATACCGCTGTTGACGCCCTGTAGCTGGGGATCCTGGGCCATGTGGTCCATGATCCGCTGATGCTGCTGTTCAACCATCGCGGAACGCTCGGGCTTGCCGCCCATCGTATCCTCGACGATCGTCTGACCTTTGAGTTTCTCCGCCCAACCAGGCAGCTGGTGGTTCATCGCAACATGTTGCGACGACTGCTGCTCAGCCTGTGAGGGAGTTCTCAGCGGATGCGAGGGGGACCCAGAGCAGGGCCACCGCCGCCATCGCGCCGAGCATGCGGGTAGGCACACTAGACCCGTAGCTTGTGAATAAACATGGACCGGCCTCCTTGATATGGTGAGTGAAACAACTACAAATTAAAACCGATAACTTCATCTCCCGATAAAATGACTCATACACATCCATCCCGCGCGTCACGAAGGGATGGGCATCTTCAATAAGAAGGCGAAAGATACTGAACTTCACATAGAGTAGTCAACCCCTCCATAAATCCCTTGCGACTGCTGAAATGATTCGCATTTCCTCTCATGCGGAATCCCACGCCGCAGAGACGAGTAAGGCTTTCGGCCTCTGACGTCTAGCCCGCATTATTCATGACGGTTCGCCGCGAAATCGCTAAGCCGCGTCGCGAGACCGGCGCGCGGAGCCCTGAGGACCCGATGCCTACTCGTGCAGTACGGTGAGGGTCTGAGGGGCGAGCCCGCCGACCGAAGGCCCGTTGCAGCAGCGGATCGGCGATTGCAGCAGAAGCGTTCATGAATAATGCGGGCTGGGGCTTCTTCTTCGATGCGCCGGCCTCCACTTATGTGCGATAATCAAACCTATGCTTCTGAAGCGTTGGCTCGTCGGTAATCCCCTGAAGACTGCTCAAGCCGCCCACCAACGGCTGTCGAAACGCCTGGCCCTGGCCGTGTTCTCCTCCGACGCCCTGTCTTCGGTCGCATACGCCACGGAGGAAATCCTCCTGGTCCTCGTTCCATCCAGCCTGGCCTTTGCGCATTTCTCGATTCCGATCAGTCTCATGATCATCCTCCTGCTTGCGATTTTGACACTCTCCTACTCCCAGATCATTTTCGAATATCCGGGAGGCGGCGGCGCCTACATCGTGTCGAAATCGAACCTGGGTCAATGGCCAGGACTGACCGCAGCGGCCTCGTTGATGATCGATTATGTCCTGACCGTCGCGGTCAGCGTGGCGGCCGGCATTGCCGCGATCACCTCCGCCATTCCTTTTCTCTTTCCGTACCGCACGGTACTCGGGGTCTTTGCGATCTTGATCGTTCTCCTGGTCAACCTGCGCGGTGTTCGCGAGTCGGGGAAAGTGTTTGCCGTCCCGACCTACATGTTCATCGGGACCATGCTCCTCATGTTGGCCGTCGGAACATATCAACTCCTGTTTGGACAACTCACCCCCGTGGTCTCTCAGAGCTTGGCCGCTGAAACCGCGGTTGAATCGGTGTCGTTGTTTCTCCTGCTCCGTGCCTTCTCATCAGGCTGTGCGGCACTCACCGGCGTGGAAGTCATCTCGAATGGCGTGCAGGCGTTTCGCCCCCCGGAACCGAAGAACGCCGCCATCACGATGATCGGGATGGCGCTCATCCTCGGCATACTCTTCCTCGGCATCAGTACGATGGCATATCACTTGGGTGTTCTGCCGAAAGACAATGAAACCGTCGTCTCGCAGGTGGCACGCGCCATCTTCGGCGAAGGGGTCCTCTATTATTTGATGCAAGGTTCCACGATGCTGATCTTGATCCTCGCGGCGAACAGTGCCTTCGCCGGATTTCCACGCCTCGCATCGCTGTTGGCCCGCGACGGCTACATGCCCCACCAGATGGAACTCATGGGCGACCGCCTGGTGTTCTCTAATGGCATTCTCATCCTGGGAATCTTCTCGTGCTTCCTCATTGTGATATTCGGCGGTGACACCCACGCACTGATTCCGCTCTATGCCGTCGGGGTATTTCTATCGTTCACCCTCTCGCAGGTCGGCATGGTCCGTCGCTGGCTGGGCAAGCGCGGGCCTCATTGGCGGAAGAAAATTATGATTAATGGAATCGGCGCGGTCGCCACCGCCATTGCGACCGCGATCATCGCCAGCACTAAGTTTATGCATGGTGCCTGGATCGTCATCGTGCTGATCCCGATCCTGATCATGATGTTCCGAGGCATTCACGCGCACTATAAGGCCGTCTCCGACCAGATCGCACTCGACCGACGAGGTGGCCGCCCTCCGATGCCTCGGCGCAATATCGTCATTATTCCGATCAGCGGGGTGAACCGTGCTGCCCTCCGCGCGGTAGACTATGCCCGAAGCCGGCCGGGAGAAATTCGGGCGGTGTTAGTTGACGTGGACACCGGAAAACACGGCCCGACTCGAAATGCAGTGGGCCCAGTGGGGATGCGGCGTCAACCTCGTCGTCTTGTCCTCGCCCTATCGATCCATCCTGACTTCCCTCCTCGACTACGTCGAGGAGATCCTGGAAAAGGAGCCGGACACCTGGGTCACCGTCGTGATTCCGGAAATTCTCCCGGCTCGCTGGTGGCAGAACATCCTGCACAATCAGCGGGCTCTCCTGTTAAAGGCGTCACTGCTGTTCAAAGATCGTGTCATCCTGACCGACGTCCCCTTCCACTTGACGAGGTGACCGTGAAGCGTGAAACGTGGCCGCGACGCTGTTTTCTCCTGGCGGTAGCTATGTCGCTGGGTCTGTCCTCGCCTGCCTTGGCCTTCAAGATCGTCGAGCCGACGGAAGGGGCGAAGCTGACATCAGGCACAACCGTCACCGCCCGCGTGGACCTCGGCAAAGATTCCGGCATCGTCCAGGTCCGCTATTATTGGTATGGCGAGCAGGACGAGACCCTGGTGGGACAGGAGGACGCAACGGCCACGGGATCGATTATCGCGCCGGTTGCGCTCATCGGACTCGCCGACCAAGATCCGGCCTTCGGCGGCCCATTGCGCGTCCCGAAGGACGGCATCGGGCCCATGCGCGTGCTGGCGGTCGCCGAAATTTCACGAGGACGATTGGGGACGAGATCCGTCTTCGATGAAATCCTCGTGAACGTAGAGCCCGCGGCCTCCCTGACCACTGATCGATTTTGAAACGGATAAGCCCTTGCATCTCGGACGGGCAGGACAATCCTCCGCATTCGGTCACGTCGATTCAATGGGTAAGATCTTCGAGTTGCCTGTCGTAGGTGAGTTCACCGATGGCGTGACCCGCCGGATCAGTACGTTGGGCAGCGGCACAAGTTATCAGTCCTCGAACCCCAAGGTCATTCACGTGCTGTCCAGCGGTCTGCTGCAGATTGTCGGCAACGGGAAGACGGCTATCACCGTCACCAACCGCGGCAAACAGGCCTCGCTCGATGTCACAGTCGACGTGAATGAGGAGCCGAACGAGCCTCCGGTCGCGGATGCCGGTCCAAACCAAACGGTCAAAGCTGGAACGAAGGTGAAGTTAAGCGGATTGAAGAGTCGGGATGCCGAGGGAGAAGCCCTGTTCTACTCCTGGAGCCAGGTACGCGGCAGCAAGATTGCGTTGCTGGACGTGAATAACGCCGAAGCCTCGTTCCTCGCGCCGACCGTGTCAGAGAAACGGACCTACCGGTTCAAGCTGCGGGTGACGGACAAGAAGGGGGCGGATAGTGTACCGGCGTTTGTGGACGTGACCGTCGAGCCCTGACGGCTGCTGAAAAAGGCCACCAGCATCGTTCTCAGTCGCGTGTCTCCTTGCGACGTACCCTCAGCGGGTACGCCTCGTTGTCGACGCGCCGCGTGGCTGAGAGCATCCCAGTCGCTCGCACTATCTATGGCCCGCTAGCCCAACCCGACCATCCATCCGTCGGCACTCCTATCACAAGAGTGGCGAAGCGAGAGAACCCCTATCCAGCTAGAGGGCAACATTTTTGAACATCCTGCATCCCCAAAAAGGTTTCTTGGCTCTTCCTCTCTCTTGAGATAACGTTTTCTTATTCCTTGAAAAGAATCCATCATGGACCCTCGATTCCAGTATCTCTACTTCCACGAAGTCGAATCACAGTGTTCTTTCGCCATCAACGCTTATCAATATCTATACATTCAACTAAGGCTTTATTCTTCAGGGACGAGAAACGAGCAGTTACTTGACCCTCGGAAGGAGATATTTAGGACAATTGATAGTTTCGTTGAGCCCACACGCGGAAACATATCGCAGGCTTCTTATGCCCAGGGAAACCGGGGCCAGGTGGCCAGACAGCAAGGCTCGAAAGCATAGAATGGATTCTCGCGCACTCCACCTTAGACATGCTCTCGGCCTTCCAGACCAAGGACATCCATTGGAGAGCAGCAGAGGAATCAGGAAAATTTTCATAGCCTGGCAAACGGACTTCGATGAACAGTTCGGACATGTGCGCGCAGCTGAGGCAAATCGGTTGAAAGAGGCTTGGTGGCGCTCGGACAACTTGGAGACCTCTTTGGGATGCCTCCTAATTGGCGATAGCGATCTACGTACGATCCGATACCATGACGCAAAGACGCACGCCGTTATGTTTCTAGACAAAACGGTGAATCTGCGCGAAACTCGCATGAAGTTCTTTCCTGAAGAATACCCTTCCACTTATGAGACGCAGCATCTAAGCGAAGGAGGCGATCATGGCAACGCTCACGATCTCCCTGCTCGGACAAGACATGCGGCGACTGAAGAGCTGAGCAACCCCTGACGTGCCGTTACCGCTTGAACAACATGGACGTCTACATGCTTCTCGACTGCATTGTCCAGCCGACGACTCCGGCCGCGGCTAGCGGGTTCGAGAAGAATGCCGAGCGCATATCGTCACCTCTCGTAAATGCCTTCCCATTACAAACTAGACTTTGCCCAGCCGTACAGGCCCGTAGGTCTGGCGGGCTTGCTGGAGTTCTTTCACATGCTTGCGGAGGGCTGGGCCGAATGTGGAGGCAAGGACTGCTTTTCTGTGAGGCGCGATGTTGTGCTCGACCTGCTCGATCGTTTCCGCCAACTGCTTGACTAGCCGCTGGCCTGAGCCAGTGAGCCACTTGAGATGCCAGCTGGCGTATTCTAAATCCTGAATTGAATAACGGACAGATTCCACTTCCTCAAGACAGCGAAACCTGGCTCGCTGCAGATCGCCCGAGGTCAGTCCTGCTCCTTTCCATCGCGCCGATCCACCCACCCCGGACGCCCAGGTTGATAATCGTTCGAAGAGCATCGCTCCCATCGTAAACGTAAAGGCCGCATGGAGAATGCCTCTGAGCGGACGCAGGCTGCGGCGCCAGGGGGAATAGAAGATCTGCTGGTTGCGATCCCCGTGAAAGAGAATCTGCTTGCGCAATAAAAGATTTAAATGGTGATGGCTATTCTCGTGGATCAAATCGTCGATCAGATCGATATTGTCCCGGTCGAAGCAGTTAATAAAGGATAGTCCAGGGCGATGGCGGTAACTGAAACTGACGACACCCTTGGCCTTGAGCGGAATAATCCGGGCGGTTAAGAGGGCGAGGACCTCATGCCCTTCCGGCCAGGCCTCTTGTACGATTGTCCATGCCTGTTTGATTCGTTTCACTTGATCAGCTGAGGTGGAGGCCACCGTACGAGGCTGGCGGTCCTTCCCATAGACGAGCGTCGGCCCGACTGTGATGGCCCCGGATCGAGTCTCCATTGCCACAACTGGCGGCCGGCTCGTCCAGCTCCATTCCAACCGATTGCCTCTCATCGTACACAGAGGTGTCACGGTTCGTCCGATCTTCACGGACAGCTCTCGGGGCTGTACTAGAATGGTGGCCTGGCCGGACGATTGTTTGAGGGATCTCTTCACCAAGGGAGGAGCCTCGTAGCCACCTCCCCCCATCCCTACGGCCATCGTTCCCAACATCTCTGCACGTTCGACGTTGCCGCCGAGCTGTGCCTCTATAGTCCAGGACGGAATCTTGCGAGAGGCACACCATAACATCGGAAGTCCCGGCACGAGACAGAGCGATTCCTGTGTCAGCTCCTGCGTGAGGCGGGCGCAGAGTTGGGTGAGTCGCCGTTCGAGTCCCGAGGCCTGCGAGACCCCGCGCGGGAATAGATCGTCCAGATAACTGTTCTCGAAAAACTTCTCTTCGCACTCGGCAAACAGCTGCGCCGCGAAGTCACGAGGGTTCTGCTCCTCTCGAATTTGTTGCAACAGATCGATGAAGTAGACCAGGTCATTCAACGCTTCGATCCAGCCGACGACTTTCCAGTGGGCGTACGCATCCCGTCCAAGTGCTTGCCCGAGGAACCGGAAGTAGGCCACCGGCAAGGTCAACGATTTCGCGACGTCTGCATATTGGTTTTCCAAATCCAGGCAGAGATCGCCCAGGAGTCGCTTCATCGACAGGCGAAACTCTACTTGCAGACGAACCAGCAAGGACACATCGAGCAACGGCATGGAGATCGTACGCTCTGGCGTTAAGGAGTCAGACTCTACCGGAGGGAAGGGCGCGCTGCAAGATTGATGGTTGGGAGTTTTTCGGCAGGTGAGAATGAAAAAACTCGATGGGACACCGGGATACGGGGGTGCCACCAGGGTCAGGCAACGAGGCCTGGCAAGACGACAATGGTGGCACTCGCTGGTATCGCCGGACAGTCCGACAGGAATCCCGCAATCAGGCCGTAGCTTTGAGCGACCGACGGAGCCGCGGCATGGCAACTTCTCTTCCGAGCAACCGCGAAGCTCCCGCCTGTTGGATCATCCGATGGCGCTGAATGAGCGGATCGACAATGTTCCCGCAGGACACACATCGCCATCCTTTCATCCACATAGGAATACTGCTCTCCTGCATGTCGATCAAGTTATCGACAATCATGAGACCGTCGCATCTGGTACAGTCCATAGGACCCTCCTGTGCCGAGGTGGAGTACCCTCTCCCCCCTACACCTTGAACGTTGACCCCTGCAAAAACCGGCAGGCCCGCACAACGTCTCATGTGGAATAAAGCAAACGTGATGCCAGAGCACAAATCCGCTGGCTAGCCCGTTATTTCGTCCGATCGACCGGTGCATCGACACACAGATTCTGCCAAAATGGCTGCGACTGTGACGGAAATGTCCCTTCCGAGAAAAATGGCGACAACACTCTCGGCCTAACCACGAGGACTTGCTTCTCTCACCTTGAGGTCTTCACGCATCAGCCGCCCTGTACGAGAGAAGGCTGAAATGGACAAGTTGTGGCATTGACTGTGACAGAGATTGCTGCCGTCGTCGAAGAGCTCGCGCCGGTCCTGGCGAGCGGGTGGATTCAAAAAATTTACCAGCCGACGGATCGTACGCTGGTGCTGGAAATCCGCGCGCCGGGACGGACGCACCGACTCCTCATCTCATGCCACCCTGAAACCGCCCGTCTCCACCTCACCACAGCAGCTTTTCAGAATCCACCGACACCTCCACCCTTCTGTCAATTTCTCCGTGCCCATCTGCAAGGCGCACGAATCGACCAGGTCGAACAGATTCATGGAGACCGGATCGTTCAGTTTGCTCTGACGGCCAAGGAAGGTCCCTGTAAGCTGGTTGCGGAGCTGACAGGAAAAACATCGAACCTCCTCGTGCTCGGTGACGCAGGCCGTATCCGACGAGACCTGAACGGGGTGAAGAATCTTGTGGGACAGTTGTATGTTCCTCCCGCTCATCAGCAACGGGAACGAGGTGCCGCCGACCACGCGCGATTCAGCCAGAACATCCCAGAATCACCATTTCCTCTGTCGGCTGCCATCGAAGCCCATTACCACACGACAGAAGCCGTTTCAGCCATCGAGACCGTGCGGAACGCCAGGGCGGGGATACTCAGAAGATCCATGAAGAAGCTCCGCCGCCGCATTGAAGCCTGGCACGAAGACCTCGCCAAGGCAGAGAAGTACAAGACCTACGCACGCTACGGGGAGCTCATCAAGGCAAACCTTGGGACCATCCGCAAGGGCCAGACCAGCGTGACCCTGGTGGACTATTTCAATGAGGAGCTTCCCACCCTGACGATCCCGCTCGACCAGACCAAAACACCCCAGGGCAATATGGACGACTACTTCCGAAAGCATCGGAAGCACCTGGCTGCAGAGCGGGAATTGCAACCACGCATCGAAGAAGGGCAGAAGGAATTGGAATCCCTGCAGCGAGAACTCACTGCCATCGAACAGGGAACCTGGCAGCCGCCCGACAAGCCGCATCTGATCGTGCGCGCAAGAACCCTCATGCGGACAGGCGGGGGGAAGGGCCATCAGGAACAACGTCAAGGTCCGTTCCGCCGCTTCACCTCATCAGACGGTTTGGCAATATATGTCGGAAGAAACGCGCGCGAGAACGACGAGCTGACGTTTGGGGTGGCGAAGAGCGACGACCTATGGCTCCATGCTCGGGGCACTCCCGGTTCACATGTGGTGGTGCGCCTCGAAAAAGGAGCCGACGTCCCGCCGGAGACCTTACGCGATGCGGCAACGTTGGCCCTGCTGTACAGCGACCTCAAGAAAAGCGGGAAGGGCGACATCATCTATACCCGTCGCAAGTGGGTCAAGAAAGCGAAGGGGCAGGCACCGGGCGCCGTGACGGTGTCTCAGGAGAAGTCAGTGTTTGTGGCACTCGACAAGACGCGGCTCGCCGGATTGAAGGAGCGATCAGAAGCGCGGTGAGCCTTTCAGGAGAAGGCCTCCACCTTCACAGCGACATCGCCTGTAGCTTTAATAGGCTGCGGAAAAACTATGCTGGCACGCAAGTACGTCGATGGTCTGCACGTGTGCCGCAACAGGAAAACATTCCTGCAGGATGCTCAAAAAGGCCGGCCAGCAAGGCCGCAGCGAGTGAAGAGCCGAGGCGTACCCTCTGGGTACGTTGAGGGTCTAAACGATGCGAGAACAAAGCTGGCGGACTTTTTCAGCATCCTGTTAAAGACAATTCATCTTTTGCTGGCAGATTAGCCGGGGAGGGACTATCCTAATCACTGATACTGTGCTCCACGTAGGCCAGGAGCTCCGCCATGCCCACCCTCGATGTCGCTTCACCGCAATCGAAGAAACAGACCATCCTAGCCGTCGACGATGACACAGCCATCGTCCATCTCTGTACCGAGATCCTCGAGCAAGCAGGGTTTTCCGTCCTGCCTGCGACAAACAGCTCGGAGGCCCTGAAGATATGCAAGAATCATCCGGGACCCATTCATCTACTGCTGGCTGATCTCGTGTTGCCCCCGCCAGAGTTTTCGTTTGCATCCGGCGACAACGAATTCCCCAACGTCCACGGCCATGAACTTGCCGTCCGCGCGCTCCGCATGCGGAAAGACCTGCGAGTGATCCTCATGTCCGGCAATATCGACCAGGAATTGGCAGGGTACGGCATACGCCAGGGAGGCCTCCCATTTCTTCCCAAACCGTTGACGCACCAAGCCCTGGTGGCACTCGTGCGACAGACTCTTCCC
>CAVREB010000010.1:0-229984 GCA_963720035.1 uncultured Nitrospiraceae bacterium
CGCACCCCAGGATGTTGAAACTGGCCGCCCGCTGCGTTCTCGCATCTCTCAGAGGCTCAAGGTTAAGGAGGAGTTCCCGGAGGTCGGAGGCGCTATAGGGGGCTTTCCGTTCGCCAAGATCCATTCTAGAGGCGAGCGGCCCACACGAAGTGCGGTTTGCACCTCCTCGCCTCTTTGGTCGTTGCGGCCTTGCCGGACCATCAGTTTGAACATCCTGGTGGAGCAAAGGGGAGGTGGTGGATACCGATTGGACTTTGAACTAAACTTCGTGACCACAGTCGGCTGATTTTGTTTTGAACTATAGCAAGGCAAAGACTGGTGCCAGGAACCTTTACTCAACCCTTGCACGACAAGACAGAGAAAATAGGTCAAGCAGATTGAGTCTCACATTTCCTATCGACGCGAAACTCAAAGACGGTTCGCCTGTTCAGCTGGTGCTGGCCGATCAGCAGGATGTCGAGCCCCTACGAGACCTCTACCGGATTATTGTCGAAGAGGGGACGTCGTACCCGCATGACCGGTTCCCGGAGCAGGATGACTTCATGGACTATTGGTTTCGCGGCAAGAGCACAGTGGCGGCCTATGTGCCGGACCGTGCCGGTGCGGCGGGCATGGCCGGGGCGTTCTATCTCAAGCCGAACTGGCCTGGGCGGGCAAGACAAGTAGCGAACGCCGGGTTCATCGTCGCACCAGACTGGCGCAACAAAGGCTTGGGTTGGCTGTTGGGTGCCACGATGCTGGCCTACGCCAAGCAACTCGGCTACCGTAGCGTGATCTTCAACCTTGTGTTTTCTGAAAATGTAGTCTGCGCGCCGTCTCTGGGAAAAACTTGGCTTCAAAGAACTGGGTGTGATCCCCGGCGCGGTGAGGAAGAACGATGGAACTTATCAGGATGCAGTGATCATGTTTCGATCGTTGCTTGAAAGCTAGCCGGCTCTTTTGATTGTTCCTAAAGATGAAGTGGCGTCGGGGTGATTCTTGAACCGTCGTTTGCAATCGGAGGAGTAACGAAATGTCGAGTGAAGCAGCTAAGGAAGCCACGCGCCGGGCGTGGCGCGAGTTGGGGTTTTTCTGCGGTCGAGACCGTGCTGCGAAAGAGTGGCGCATTGTCGGGTCGGTGAAGGGCTTGAGGAAGTTCGCAGCCGAGATACGCTCGTACGCTTCCAATCCGGCGAACGATCGGCTGTCGGAATACACGCACTTCGGACCTGCCATGAATCTCGAACTCGGAACTTCGCATCAAACGGAAATCACTGAGCAGTGGATTGGCGGTCCATTGGTGGATCTTCTTCGTCTCGCGACGTTTATTGAGCGGAGCGTTCAAGCCAATGTGGTCGGGAAGTGCATTGCGTTGCGCGCGAATTTTTCGCCCATGGCTCCCTATGAACTCATCTTGGACGTCCGCGACGACGCGTTTGATCCTGCGTCCGCCGACCCAACTTGTTGCTGAATGGCCGTCCAGGCATTCGCCCCAGTGGGCCGCCTTCGCCAGGGAATTAATAAGCAGGGGGAAAGGTGTCGCAGAATCGGAGGGCCTATGGCTTCGTTGAAGCTGGTTGCGATGATACTGGGCTGTCTGTGGATGTTGACGGGAGGCTGCACCGCCGACCGGTCGAAACGTACGGCAGCCGGTCCCTACCAAACCTGGAACGATGTGATCGAGCGGTGGATTGGCGGGAAGACGACTGATCTCTACTTGGAACTGGGCCCGCCGAATCTCCATCCCCACGAGGTTGAGGACGGCATGACCGAGATGGCGTGGGACTATGCGATCGACCGCATGCCCGGTCAGGCCGACGAATACCACCTGCTGCCTCTTACACTGTACGGAGGGACCATCAACTGCCAGGTCCACTTCTTTGCCGATGCGGAAGGTATCGTGAGAAAAGGGCATCTGGTCGGGTGTGAGTAACGCGGAACCTCGCCGCGATCCTCCCGCGGCAAGTCCTGGGATCGGAGAAGGAGTCAGGCGCCTTTACTTAGCCCGCGTGAAGCTGGTCCATCCTTGCGAAAGTATTCCCGGACCAGTGTTTCGACCGAAGCGAAGTGCCGATCCGGCAGGTTCTTGAAGCGCCTCTTGCAGTCGAGGAGGGCCTCCTCCACGGTTGTGAAGGGTTGGAGCGTGGCTAAAAGGTGATCGTAGTAGTCCATCAGTTTGAGTTCGACCGTTCTCGTGAGGGAGGGATCGCCCGCCAACGTTGCCGCTGCCTGGGCCTTGTCGCTGCTTGTGTTCACCAGCGCCTGGAAGCACAATCCCTTGAGCCGCTGCGTCACCGTGCTTCTGTCCCACCCAAGGGCTTTTGCCGTGGCCTGCATGTCGAAGTCGTTGAGGCGGAGGCAATCGAGCACGGCGGCATCGCCGGCCGGCTCCGGAAGAATCTTTGGCACGCGAGCGCGATCTGACGAGGCCACGGACGTTGCAGCCTGCAACCGAAGATCGTCTTTCGTCAGCAGGGGCTGCTCGGCGAGTGTGACTGCTTGTTCGAGACATTGGCGGAGTTCTCGGACATTACCTTTCCACTCATGTTGAAGCAGCGCGTCGAGCGCTTCCTGCGTGAGCTGTCGGCGCTTCCCGTCCAAGCTGCCTGGCTTGGTCGGCCAGGCAATGTTCGGCCAGCAATCCGATATCGTCTGTCCGGTCCTGAAGCGGCGGCAGCCGAAACACCAGTCCCTTTAGCCTGAAATACAAATCCTCGCGGAACCAGCCTTCCGACACACCCCGCTGGAGATCTCGATTCGTCGCAGCCACTACGCGGACATCGACTGTCGTCGGGGTGGTCGCGCCGACCCGATAGAAGGTCTTTTCTTGGAGCACCCGGAGCAGTTTGCCCTGATGTTCCAGGCGCAGGTCACCGATCTCATCGAGGAAGAGCGTCCCGTGATGCGCCAGTTCGAAGTACCCGCGCCGATCAATCGTGGCGCCGGTGAAGCTGCCGCGCACATGGCCGAACAGTTCGCTCTCGAACAGCTCTGGTGAGATGGCCGCCATGTTGACGGCGATGAAGGGCTTGCCGGATCTCGGACTCAGCTGATGGATCGCCCGCGCACAGAGTTCCTTGCCCGTGCCAGGCTCACCCAGCAAGAGCACCGGCAACTGAGACTTGGCGCCTTTTTTCAGATCCCGGAAGAGCCCGAGCAGTTGATGATTCTGAGTGATGATTCCAAGCCGGCGGCATTCGTCCCGCAATTGTTCCAGTTCCGCGTCCCCCAACTTGGCTGCTGCTCCCGGCCACCGCGCGTAGCCCGGCCAACTCTCGGCCCAAGTCGTCCAGTTTCTGTCTGGCTGCTTCTTCCTGCGCCTGCACTTCGATCAGCTCAGTTCGCAGCGTTTCTGCAGCGCGCGAGAGATCCTCCTGCCGGCCGGTCGACTGTGCAACAGCGGCACGCGCTGCATCGAGATCCTCTTGCAGCGCCTCGGCCCGGTTCTCACGCAGGACCAAGGCTTCTCGCACAGCCGCCGCTTCCTGCTGCACCTGGAGCATGTCGCGTTCGAGGAGGCCCATTCGTTCGCTAGCCGTGAGGTGACTCCAGAAGGTGGTGCCGAGGAACACGAGGGCCGCAGCGGAGAGAGGGAGCGCTAGGGGGAGAACCAGGTTGGCGAAGGCCAGTGTGGTCACTAACAAGCAGCCATAGACGATGATGATGGCTCCTGCGAAAGCAAGAGCCTGTGACCCGCGCGCACGCAACAGGCACCAGGCGAGGAGGCCTGCGAGCAATAGGGTGATGAGGTTGCTGCTCATCACGCCAAGCTGACAGACCCGGTTATCGGTCAGGAGCATATTGAGAAGATGGAGGTGGATGACAGCTCCGGTAACAACTTGGCCTGTCGGTAACGACCAAGTAGCAGGTGGCATGGGATCGGGAAGGAAGACGACAACCTTGTCCCTGAACCACCCATCCAGTCGTTCTTCTTGATGGGATTCCAGGGCATCCCACAGAGTGGCGAATGAAATGGCAGGCAAGCTTCCCAAGGAACCGTCTCCTGCATAGTTCACGAGGGCTGTAGTGTCTTTGCTGGTCGGGCGGACTTGGGGGTGAGCCAACTCAAACAGCTGCAGCCCGAAGGATGGAATGGTCTGCGCGCTAAGTTCGGCGGACAAGGGCACCGCGCGCACGACGTGATCCTGGCTCTGAGAGACGAGCAGGTGACCCAAGGTCGTTGCGTCCGAGGCCAGCGGCGACTCGGACTCAAACGGATAGACCACGTGCCCCGCAGTTCTGGTGGCTTCTAAGAGCAGAGCGTCGCTGGCAGCGCCTCCAAGCTGGGCCTGGCTGGGCCGCGCGATGCGATGGTCCAGACCGATCGCCATAGCGCCGCTCTCGTGCGCTGCGGTGATGCAGCGGGCGAGGACCGCCCGGTCCCATTGGCCTGTTCCAAATTTGGTTTCGCTGGCTTGATCACGCGTGATGAGGATGAGAGCGGAACTGACCGGAACCGGTGTGCGGTGCCGAAGCCAGGTATCGTAGGCGGTCCAATCTAACGCGGTGAGCGTGGCAGGAGCGATGGCCCAGAGGTTGAGCGAGAGGAGCGTCGCACCCACTCCCATCGCGCCGGCTTGGAGCCAGGCTGATTGGAGGAAGACACGCCATGTTTTGGCCCAGTCATGCATGGCGATTTTTAAGGTTCTAGAGACAGCTCGTTGAGGACGGCTTTGATCTCATTCTTCGACAAACCCCTGAGTACCGTGTTGGCTTTCTGTCTGTCCTGCTTGACGCCGAGGCCTTTGCCATAGATACGGGCCAATATTTTCTTGGCCGGTCCGAATCCCTCGCCGGCCGTGGTCTCGAAGCAGGTCAGGATGTTCTTGTCGAAGGGAGGAAGATGCTGCTCCCAGCCAATCTCATAGAGCCGGGCGAGCTCAGTCTGCGAGGCGTCACCGAGTGCATAGCCTTCCTGTAAGAGCACCGGGACTGCGTAATCGGCTCGATTCAGCTTCAGCAGCGTCGTCCCCACTGTCTCGTTATCGCCGTTGCGGGTGAGATCGGGGAAGTCATCCCACAGCTTTTCACGATATCCCTGAAAGGCCTTCAATGCTTCGAGGCGGCCTTGTTCCGGCTGGGCCTGGGACAGGGCCTGGCGGCGGAACAGGGAGAGAGCAGAGAGGGCCGGTTGAGATCCGAATTCGACCGCCTTGCTCCACCAATAGACGGCGAGCGTTCCGTTCTTTACAATGCCCTGGCCTGTGCGATAGGCATTGCCAAGAAAGTACTGCGCCTGTGGAACGCCGCCCACGGCTGCTTCCCCCATGAATTGAGCGGACTCCTGGTCGCGATGGGCCAACTTCAGTACCAGCGCCAGGCGGTAGCGGGCATCGGGAAAGGAGGGCTGCAGCACCAGCGCCTGATGATAGGACTGAATCGCAGCCTTGAGATTGCCGGTCGTGTAGTAGGCGGTGCCGAGATTGTAGTGGGCCTGAGTCAATTCCGGATTGAGCCGTGCGGCTTCTTTTAATTCCGTCAACGCCGCGCGCCAGTCTTGCTTGGCCATCAAGGCCATGCCGAGCTGGAGATGCGCCTGGGCGTGATCCGGTTTCAGTGCGATGGCCACGCGGCATTCGTCGATCGCTGTATCGAGATCACCAATCCGATAGAGTCCCTCCGCCAGCTTGAGCCGGTCGTCTGCGCTCCGCGGAGACCTGCGCACGTTCCCGCGCAACTCACCCAACATGAAGACTGCGTCTTCCCGCTCACGCTCGGTGAATTCTGAAAGAGGTTGTTCGTCGACGGGAGGAGTGGGAGCAGGGGACTCCATAATAAAAGGAGGAGACGGTTGTTCGTCAGGCGTCTGCGCGAACGACGAATAGAGGGATGGGCGAACGGCGAGGCACGCGAACAGGATGGTCACAAGAACCAATCGACACATCATCGAACCCTGCGATCCTCCTGCCGGTGTATGCCGAGGAGCATTATACCACTGGAGAGTTTTGAGTGAGATCATGCGTGGAGGATTCCGAATAAGCGAGAAGTCATGCCTCGTGCCGTTCGCTAATGACCCCGCACGTGGGGACGAGGACAATCGTCTAAGTCATCGAAAATACTTCCATTTCTGGAAATATCCCTTGCAATGCTTAAGGCGAAGTATGAGAATTTGCGTCATCTCAAAGTGAGTACAATTGGGGCAAAATGAATTAACCGAATGGCAAGGCATCGCTACCCGGGAAGTAACAGGCTAACTGAAATGATCACTCATAGATTGGATCAGAACAATCCTGCCAAACACCAAGGCTCAGAAGGGGATGATCCCGAAGCCTTTTAGGACGAGCAGGAATTGAGTGATCCGACATTGTTCAAGCAAGTGACCAATCATGCTATGGCCTTTTGTTCTCCTGTTAGGAGGGTACGAGAATGAGTCGACAACATATGAAGCCAAGAGGAACTCTGAAAGTCCTCGCATTTCTAATCATTTGGGTAAGTTTTACGGATGCTGGTTGCACGACGACTCTGCGGAATCAGCAGCTCGAATCGGTGGCTAAAGACTGGGCGCTGGTGATTCGGGCAAGCCAGGTAATCCCTGTGTACCCGCTCAGCGAGGACCTACAGCCTGGTGACGTGCTATTGGTGAGCACTCCCATTGAAAACCAGGTCAAGCTGTACAAGAAGAAGGGGTTTCTCCCTCTCGACCAACATCTGGTGAGACTGTACCCTACTCAATATAAGGAGTTTTATAACTCCCGATATGGGATCCAAGATTCGACTATTCCCCCAGCTCAATGGCAGACCCTGGATGCTCATGGAGTTAACAATTGGAAGATGGCACCCCGTGCTGCCTTTCCTACTTACCAGTTCTCGGTTAGCACCGGATCCGGGTTAAACCTCGCGATTCCAATTCAGGGGGTGCCGGTCGCCCTTGGGCTGATGAATTCTGGCAAGGCAAACGGGACGGTGACGATCGCTGATACATTCACATTCGGCCTTGATAACTCTCACCTCGCCAGCTTGATACAGGATTGGGCGGACCAGAACCGGAAGCTGCTGCGGAATTACCCGCCGCGTGACGGGCAATCTCATTTTCTTCGAGTGGTTAGCCGCGTGTATTTAACAGGACGGGTGAGCGTAACGGTTAATAATGACGACGCTACATCTGCAGAAGCACGAGGAGGCGCCGATCGCCCTCTCGAGTTTCCAGGGATTAAGCAAGGAGCCGCGGACGCAAACTACGAAGGCGCGATTAAGGCGATTAACCAGTTGCTTACCGAGGAACTTCCCGGAGGCAAGGTCAAGATTGTCACGGCAACTAGCAGGGCAGTCACCTTCAGTGAAACATTCGAACGGCCTCTCGTTATCGGATATGTTGGCTTCGACATGCAGATTATTGAGGGAGGAAGGTTGGGGCCACCAATCTCGACTGTTGCTCAACTCACCGGAGGGTACACGATCCCTGCTTATGCAACTGACAATGTCTATCGCCTCGCTTCACTCTCTCTCATGTATAGGGCTCTCAGGGATATTCAAGGGCCGGACGCTGATCGTACTCGCGGAGATCTGGATAAGCTGGCTAGCCTGTTGCCGGAAAAATATCCGTTCACTCTATACGAACTGACATCTCCTTCCGTGCTTCAGAAGGATTCGACCGTTGTGGTCGGAGCAAAAATCGATCGCAAAGGATTCTCCGAGGTCATCGAATATCTTGGCAACGCGCAGAAGACTACCAAGACTCTTGAGAGCTACCTGCCGAGGGCTCCGCGTGGTTCTGAGGATGAACGCTCGGCAGCCTCCCAACTGGAGCTGGAGCTTCAAGCAGCTAGGAGTGCCCTTGCGGATATTTCTAAGCGACTGAATGGTGAACCTGCACTGATGCGGGCGGTGGACTTTGTGTTCTTCGGAATCTAGAGGAAAAGGAGACTAGCCATGCCGTTGCAGGAACTGAAGGTGTTCATTGAGGATGAAAAGCCGGATATGTCTTTTGAAGACAAAAACATGCAACTTTCTGCTGAGCTAGCGGTACCTCCAAACTCGAAGAGGAAGATTGTGCGCATCGAGCGTATCGAAATCGGGGCGTCTGGGTGGTGGATTTCTTACCGAACTGGTACGCCATAGCGACGGCAGAATGGACAATAGCTTATCGTGCGCATCCTCAGCTGAGAGTGGAAAGAGCGATGCCTCAGGCCTTGCGGTTCAATGTCGTCCGAATCAGTTGAATCTGGTGCTGCAAATCTGGTGAGGCCAGTCGTACCGGCTCATGCTGCACGCGCCAGACTGGTTCGAGGGGGGCCGGGTCGTTCGCGAGTCGTGGAATGACGTGCCAGTGGATGTGGGGGACTTGGTTGCCGAGGAGTTCGTAATTGATCTTTCTGGCCTCATAGATCTGGCCAAGAGTTTTGGCGACCAGATTCACTTCCTCCATCAGCTGAATCCGCTCCGTGGGAGCCAGGTGAAACAGCTCTGTCGCGTGGCGATTGAAGACGACAACGGTCCAGCCGTGAAAGTATTGATCGTCATGCAGATAGGCCTTGGAGAGGCCCAGGTCCGCGATGAAATGGTCTTCTTTCGGCCAGCTGCCTTGGCAGGCCTTGCAAGCTGGATCTTTCACGGTTGATTGACCTTTCGCCACTCTTCTTCCGTCAGCACGCCTTTCTTGATCAACAACTGAATCAGCCTGTCGACGGAATTTGTGCTGCTTGTTGCGGGCGGCCCTGGTTTCTCCGTCGTCTTGGGAAGAGGCGGCGGTCGTTTGAGCCCGAACACTTTGAATGAGGGCGTGAAGACAATCATATAATCCTTGTTGCGGAGGCGCACGCTGGCTGGAAGACTCTGGCTGTAGGGAGTCAGGTCGGCCGTTGAGCCGGCCGGGATTTGGAAGTAGGGTTTCCCATCCTGGGTTTCTCCATCCTGGCCCAAGATTTCCATTCGGCTCAGAATAGGATCGCTGTTCAAGTTTTCCCGGTCATCCCCGCCGATGTTGGTCACCTTGTCGAGGACAACAAACAGGGAATCGCCGATGAGCGTATCGGAAGACAGGTTCTTGACGCTCACATCGTAGCGATACTCGCTGTTGAAGTTATCTCGCCCTTTGAGGGTGACGACGGCGGTGGCCTTGCCGGTCAAGTCCGTGAGCTGATCCAGCGGCCCGGCAGTGCTGTCGGGCATCATCGGCCACAAGAGACCGAGCAGGATGACTGCGAACCTCAGCCACCAGAGGCTCAAATTTCTCGACATGGTTGTCTTCTCAGATTGTGAGATGCGCCTCGCCCTCAACTGCCTGAGCATAGCAAAGTTCGCCGGGTTGAGCGAGTCTTCCGCGCGTTAGATCATCTTGACAGTCTCTTTCCGCGAACGCTATTCTCGCCGCAGTTGGAGTTGTGCTCAACCCTTCCACCTTCACCACGAATGACATCCATTTCACGACGTGCCCCGCTCCTGGTTTCCCGTGCGCTCCTGTCCCGGTTGATGCGCCTCTACGATTACCCGCACCCTGCTGACCCTGGCCGGATCATTCGCGGGTACGATCGGCCGCATGCGGTGCGGACTGCGCGCATGTGCGCGGCGGTTGCCACGGCGCTGGGCCACGGAGCGGAGCGGGTCCGCCAGTACCAGATCGCTTGTCTCCTGCATGACTTGGGCCGTGCCGGGCTTGATCGCCGACTCTTCGGGAAGATTTGGTCCTGGGCCAAGCAGCACGGGATTCCGACGAGACCGGGCGAATGGAGAGCCGTACACCAAGACACTCCCTATGGACGTGAGACGGAGGCCTTTCTCCGGCGTTATCGAAAAGATCTTGAGGTCGATGGTATCGCAATGACTGCCTGGGCGGAGGAACAGGTCGAGATGAGGCTGGGATATTCGCGTCGGCTTGCCCGTCGGCTACGCATGGTTCGGCCCGCCATCAAGAAGATGGGGGTGACCTGGGCGCCTTGGATGCAACAGGTGATGCTCTATTATTACTATCCGGAGAAGCTGGCATCAGCCAAACCCTGGGTCAGGCAGTTGGCAGAGATTCTTGTCGCTTGCGAGCAGTTTGAAGCCTACAGCAATCAGCGTCGTGGTCGGGACTACTATGTGCGGAAGAAGGAAACGTTGGTCGATGCCTTTGCCTATTTGGAGACGTTGCAGCAGGAGGGCATTCTGAGTGGCACGGTGATGGGGACGATGCGCCGCTTGACGGCGCAGGGGGAGTTTGATGCAATTCTGGAGGAGGCGCGCGGCTGTGCCTTTACGCGCGGCGAGCGCCGTGCCCTCCGAGGAATGGAGTCATAAGATGGCGGTCAAGACGGTGGCGTTGCGTCTTCCCATGCAGGGGAACACGCAGATCGAAAATATTACCAAGTCCGTGGTCGATGCCCTCGTGGGCACCAAGTTGTCGGCCGGGATCGTGACGGTGTTCATCAAGCACACGACCGCGTCGGTGATGATCATCGAAGATGAACCAGGCATCAGGGCCGATACCAAAGCCTTCTGGGATCGGGCCGTGCCGGCCGATCCTGCCTGGCAGCACAATACGAAAAATGCCGGTGAAGACAATGGCCACAGCCACTTGCGGGGTCAGCTCCAAGGGCCATCGGTCACCATCCCCTTCCTGGACGGGGCGATGTTGCTGGGGACCTGGCAACAAATCGTCGTCGTCGATTTCGATACCAGATCACGGACGAGGGAACTCATTATCCAAATCATGGGTGATTGATCCCGATGAAGAAACGAGTCGGCCCAGTCTTTCTTGTCGTTTCGGCGGGACTCCTGCTCATCAGCCTCTGGCCTGTTTTGTCTATGGCGGAATGGGGAAAGCCGCTGGGCGGGACCTACGACGGCCCTGAAGGGAAGCCGCGCGTCGTGACGCCCTCGCCTGCCGAGTTGGGCGCGGATGAACGGGCCACGATGGCAGTCTTCGAGCGGGCGACGAAATCCGTCGTGTTCATCGCGAATACCGCGATTCAGCGAGACCCCTGGTCGTTCAATCTCTTTGAAGTCCCGCAAGGGTCCGGTTCGGGATTCGTCTGGAATAAGCAGGGGCACATTGTCACGAATTTTCATGTCGTCTACGGGGCGAATTCGATCACGGTCACGCTGGCTGACCGGACTGAGTATAAGGCCACGCTCATCGGCGCCGATCCCGATCACGATGTGGCGGTGCTGCAGATTCGTGCGCCGGAAGAGGCGATCTCGCCCATTAGCGTCGGAACGTCGCAGGATTTGCGGGTCGGACAGAAAGTATTGGCGATCGGGAATCCGTTCGGTCTCGATCACACGCTGACGACCGGCGTGGTGAGCGCGTTGGGGCGGACGATCAAGTCCTTATCGAACCGGACGATTGAAGGGGTCATTCAGACCGATGCCGCCATCAATCCCGGAAATTCAGGCGGGCCGCTACTCGATAGTGGTGGTCGATTGATCGGCGTGAATACGCAGATTATGAGCCCCAGCGGGGCCTTCGCCGGAATCGGTTTTGCCGTGCCGGTCGACACGGTTAACCGCATCGTTCCGGAGCTGATCAAGCACGGCAAGCTTATCCGTCCTGGATTAGGGGTCTCGCTCGTTCCCGATGCGATGGCCAAGCGGTGGGGAATCAAGGGCCTGATTATCGGCAAGGTGTCACGTGGCAGCGGAGCGGAGCAGGCCGGGTTGAAGGGGGCGCGAGAAACCGCCACCGGCCGGGTGGAATTGGGCGACGTCATCACGGCAGTCGATGGCAAGCCGGTCGAGACTGTGGACGAGCTTATGGATGTGATGGAACGGCATAAAGTCAACGATCAGGTCACGGTCGAAATCTTACGGGGGACCCATCGGGAACGTGTATCCGTGACCCTCCAAGCCGTCAATTGAGCTGTTACGATAAGCGGCAATCCGCGAGGTTGCTATGTTAGGATCATCCATCTGTTCCGCATGGAGGACCACCGATGAGTGATCGCCGACCCACTGAACCACAGGACGCAGAACCCAACGGCAAGACGGAGGATACCGCGAATCCGTCAATGCGCGTGGGATCCGATCCGCTTGAGCTTATTGAAGAGTGTCTTGCCTCATTCCCGGACAGTGACCCCCGGCAGAAGATCCTCTACAAGCTGCGCCATGCTTTGATCCTTGGGCAAGCAGCGCAGCAGCAGCGCGAAGTCGAATTCAAGAAAGTCGCCGACGTCATCGCGAAGCTCACTGCGCCGGCCAATCGAGTCGGCACCCTGCTCGAGGTGCCGGGTGAAGGCCTTGCGAGAATCCTGGTGGGAGGCGCTGAGTTTTATGCCGCGGTCGATCCACGGGTGCAGGCAACCGAGTTAAAGATCGGTGCCCAGATTCTGGTCAACGAAGCCTACTCGGTGATTAAGATATTGGGCTATGACCGTAATGGGCCCGTGTTGAAAGTGGCGGAGGCGTTGGCAGATGGGCGGCTTCGTTTCGAGCAGGAGATGGGACGGCAGGTGTTGATTCTCCAACGATCGAGCGATTTGATAGGCGTGGATCTGAAGGCAGGCGATGAGGTGCGTATCGATCCCAGCCTCCATGTGGCGATCGAGAAATTGGAAGACCGGAAAGCCAAGTCCCACCTCCTTGACGAGGTTCCCACTGTCACGTGGGAGCAGATCGGCGGGCAAACGGAGGCGATCGCGGCCATTCAGAAGGCGATCGAGTATCCCTTGCTCCATGCGGACACGTTTCAGCGCTTCAAGTTCACTCAACCGAAGGGCTTCCTGCTCTATGGCCCTCCCGGCTGCGGAAAGACTTTGATCGGACAAGCGGCAGCCGCCAGCCTGTCAAAGCTGGTGGGGGAGTCAGGCCAGGGTTCGTCCGGTGTGAAGGGGGACAAGCCGCCTGTGACTCGCGGGGCCTTCCTCCACATCAAGGGGCCAGAAATTCTGAATATGTGGTTGGGGGAGTCGGAACGGATGGTCCGGGATCTCTTCGCCCAGGCCCGCGCTCGCCGGATGGAGGGGGCGTTGCCCTTTATTTTCATCGACGAGGCGGAATCGGTTCTCGGCACGAGACGGGCGTCTCGCTCATTCAACATCTCCAGCACCTTGGTGCCGATGTTCTGTGCCGAGATGGACGGGATTGAGTCTTTGCAGGATGTGGTGATCATTCTCGCCTCGAATCGGCCGGATCTGATCGACCCGGCTGTGCTGCGGCCAGGGCGTATCGATCGCAAGATCAAAGTGAGTCGTCCCAATCGTGACTCGGCGGCGGCGATTCTGAACGTGTATCTTACGGATGACCTGCCTCTGGACCGGCAATGGATTGATCAGCACGGCGGGGATCGGAAGAGAGCCTGTGCCGACCTCATCGAGCATGCGCTCTCTGCGATCTTCTCGCGCATCGATGAGAATCGGCTCCTGTCGATCAGGCTCAGAAGCGGACAGAATAAGGTCCTCTATCGAGGCGATCTGATCAGCGGTGCGATCCTGGCTTCAATCGTTCAACGGGCGAAGGAACAGGCGATCGATCGCATGATTGCGGCCGGCGGGACAGACCAAGGCGGCATGACCCTGGACGATCTGGTGAACTCCGTTCACGCAGAATTCCGACAGGGCGAGATGTTGCCGCCGGATGATGCGGCGGAAGAATGGCTCAAGCTGCTTGATCACAATCCGGAACAAGTGGTGGGGGTCTCGTCGTTCCGGAGAGGGCGGCAGGCAGAAGAAAAGTTGATAGCACAGATTATATAAGGGGTCAGGTGGCTGGGGGCTCTCCTTGCTCCCAGAGCGCGAACGATCGGAATGTGCTCGCTCGATGGGCGCAATCGAGAGCACCCAAGCCACCTTATTGTGATTCTGTCCCTGGGAATGGTGAGAAGAACACGAAAACGAAGATGCGACTGTTTGGTATCGAAACAGAGTATGGAATTACCAGGGAAGACCAGGATGCGGTCGATCCGGTCGTGGAGTCGATGGAACTGGTGCGGGCCCATCTGACGGCTTCGTTTGAGCGGCGCTGGGACTATGGCGGTGAAGATCCGCACGAAGATGCGCGGGGGTTTCGGGTCTCCGGCCTGCAGCAAGATAAAGAAGAAGACGAGTTCGCCAAGGTCGATGCCCATCGGCCTTTTTCGTTTCATGAGATGAAGAGCGATCTGGTCCTCCCGAACGGCGCACGCTTCTATAACGATCATACGCACCCTGAATATTCCACGCCTGAATGCCGAAAGTTACTAGATATCCTTGCTCATGACCGCGCAGGAGAGCGCATTGCCCAGCGGGCAGCAGAGCGTCGCAACCATGTGCTCGGCGGGCCCCATGTGCAGCTCTATAAGAACAACACGGACTTTCACGGACACAGTTACGGCTGCCACGACAACTATCTCCTATCACGGTCGACTCCCTTCCCTTCGCTGACTGCGGGGCTGCTGCCGTTCCTGGTCAGCCGGCAGGTCATTGCTGGAGCAGGGAAAGTCGGTGTGGAAGGTCAAGAAAGCGGGTTCGTGCCGGGCCACTATCAGCTTTCTCAACGAGCCGACTTTATGGAGACAGATTTGAGCGTCGACACGATGCACAACCGGCCGATTCTGAACACGAGGGACGAACCGCACGCGGTTCGGGAAAAATATCGGCGGCTCCACCTTATTATCGGCGATGCCAATATGTGTGAGTACAGCACGGCGTTGAAAGTCGGGACGACGCAGTTGGCGTTGGAATTGATCGCGCGCGAGGTCGTGCCTACCATTGAATTGGAACACCCCGTCACTGCGGTGAAGCAGCTGTCTCGCGATCAGGATCTGAAGGCGACGGTTCGTCAGAAGAATGGCAGCACCATCACCGGCCTCGACATTCAAGAACAATACTGCCTTGCGGCTGAGAAGCATTTGGCCGGTGTCGACGCAGAGACCGATTGGATCATTCAGGAGTGGGCCGCCACGCTAGGGTCGCTCACAGGCGATCGACGACAACTGATCGGGAAGCTTGATTGGGTCACCAAGCTCTGGCTGTTGGAAACCTTTATGCAGGAAGAGCGGATTGGCTGGGATGATCCCTGGCTGGCGAGTTTGGATTTGGAGTACCATAATGTGAATCCGGCGCGTGGGCTCTTCCTGGGGCTTGAGGCAGAGGGGAAGGCCTGGCGGATGACGTCGGAGCAGGACGTGGAGTCGGCCTTGGTGGCCGGCCCGGCCGATACCAGGGCGGGCATTCGCGGCCTCTGCGTCAGACGGTTTCCTGATCAGATCAAATCGATGCAGTGGGAACGTATTCAGTTCAGCGGTGGGCTGCTTCCGCGAACATTGGAGATGGGCGACCTCTTCGAGCCACAGGCGGTGCAAGCCTGCGCACAGATATTCGAAAGCGCGGCATCCCCGATGGATGCGCTGAACGCGTGGAACAGAGAAAAGGAGTCCCGATCATGAACTACATCTCAACGCCGGAACGCCGTGAAGGGCCGGGCAACCCGATGCCGAAGGCCCCGAGTCCGTCTGAAGAGGGCGGTGGGCCGAAACGGCCAGAGACAGGGTCACCCGATAAAGATAACTTGCTCAAACGCATGCGCAAGGTCGATCCGAAACAGGCTGAGCGGTATCGGCAGAGAACGGGAGAATAGGGATGGTCACCGAGCCAGGGTTTCTGTTCGCGCAACGCGCGGCCTCGGAAGGCCCTCGTTGGATGCGCACAGTTAACCCTGACTTCGGCACCCACCTGGAGGTGTGGAGCCAGATGCGAATGAAGGTGAGGTAAAGATAATGGGGATGCAAGGGGATTTTCTTCAGCTGCTGAAGGAACAGGGCTATACACTCGGCGTACCGACGGCTGTTGGGACTGGCCATGCGCTAACGAATGCCACCACGATTCTGGCCTTCAAGTATCGCGATGGCGTGCTGGTGGCCGGAGATCGTCGCGCGACCGCCGGCAATATGGTGATGTACGATCGCACGGACAAGGTGTTGGAGATTGATCGGCACAGTGTGATGGCAATCGCCGGAGTCCCGGCGACCGCTTATGAAATGGTCCGTGTCCTGGAACACTCCTTCAAATACTACCGGAGAACGCAGCTGCAGGATTTGAGTTTCGATGGCAAATTGCGCGCCGTCTCCAAGCTCTTGAAGGACAATGTGCCAGCGGCTTTGGCCGGGACTGGCGCTGTGGTCCCGGTGTTTGCGGGCTACGATCTGGAGCAGGGCTCGGCCAAGATCTATTTCTACGACATCCTCGGGGCGGAGTTTGAAGGCGTTGAGTATGCCGTCTCCGGATCCGGCTCCCCCACGATCCGCGGGATCTTGCACTATCTGAATACCTGGGGCGATCAGCCCCTTAATGCGTTAGCCGAGGAACAGGCTATGGTTCAGGCCTTACGATTGCTCACGAGCGCGGCGGAGTTCGATTCGGCGACTGGTGGTGTCAACCGGGAGGCAAGTCTCTACCCCGTGATCAAGTTGATCACCGGGGCCGGTGTGCAGACGGTGCCGGATGCGACATTGAAACCCCTCTATGAATCACAGGTGGTGCGCTATGTATGAAGAGCCCTATCGCTGGGTGGAAGCAGTCGGCAATCGACGTCAGTATCTCGACGAGCAGTTTAAGCAGGGGAGCCCGGTCGTCGCGTTGACCTATGATGGAGGGATCCTTCTGACGACTGTAAGCAAGGGTACCCCGAAGCTCTATGAGATCTACGACCGATTGGCATTGGGCGGAATGGGGCATCCTACGGATTTGGAAAAGCTTCGCTTTAGTTTGCTGGAAATGGCGCATGTCGAAGGCTTCAATCGTTCGCCGTCGGATGTCACGGGATCGAGACTGGTGAAATACGGCATTGCACCTGTCATTAAGCAGGCGTTCGAAGAAGTGTACAAGGCGCCGTTTATCGTGCGCATTCTGGTGGCCGAGTTGGGGCAGAAGCCGGAGAAGGACGCGCTCTTGACGATCAACTACGATGGTACGTTTGAGGAAGCGACCGGTTGTGCGGTCCTGGCCGCCACCCCGGCTGCTCAGACGAAGATGGCGTCCTATCTCAAGGAGCAGATGCCCGTGACGCTGTCATTAGCGCAGGCGTTGGATTTGGCGTTGCGTACCTGGGCGATCGGTTCATTAGCACATCAAGAGGAAGAGACGGACCAACAGGCTGAGACCGAGCCACCGGCAAACAAAGCGGGCTCATCGACTGCCGCGATTCCAAGTGCCGATGCTCTGATGGCGCACGTGCGTGGCACTGCCGCAGGACGGACGATCGAATGTGCGATCCTTGAACGCCAGGCTCCTGGTACATCAAAGTATCGGTCGCTCAAGCAGGCAGATCTTTCACGTCTCCTGCCGAAGGCGCTTCAATCCGTCGTGGTGAACTGAGGTGTTGAACCGCATTTTCGGACTTGAAACCGAGTACGGACTCCTGGTGAATCAAGACCAACCCGATCATTCTCCCACCTGGTTTGCCCACAAGATTCGAGACCATCTCTTTCACGTCCAACGGCGTGGCGTTCTCGATCTGCACCATCGGGGGCATGATGAACCGCCTGGCAACGGAGGATTTCTCACCAACGCCGGGCGCATGTACCTCGACATGGGACATCTGGAGTGGGCCTCGCCGGAGTGTGAGTCGCTATCTGATGTGGTGGCTGCCGACCGCGCCGGCGATCAGTTGCTCCAAGGCACCATTCGAGACCTTGGCCTGGACGACACGGTTTCGTTGATCAAGAACAATGTGGACCATGAAACCGACGCGACCTTTGGATCACACGAGAACTATCTCGTGTCGCGACGCTTTCCCTTTACAAGGCGCGGCCTCGGGCCCTTGGTGACCTTCCTGGTCACCAGGCAGATCTTTACGGGAGCCGGGCGTGTCGGCATGGCTGGCCCTCAGGACGCTTGGATCCAGATGGATCGGCTCATCGTGCCGCGGGGAGCGACTCACCGTCATGGGCTTCAGCCTGCCATGCCGTTTCAGATTTCTCAACGTGCTGACTACATCGTGAATGACTTCTTCGAATGGGTGCAGCAGAATCGCGCCATCGTGAATACGAGGGATGAACCACTGGCCGACCCGAATCAATACCGTCGCATTCACCTCCTGCTGGGCGATTCAAACATGGCCGAGGTGGCGACAGCTTTGAAGTTGGGTACGACAGGGCTGGTCCTTCAACTGATCGAAGAGGGCCATGCGCCGCTCGATCTTGAGATCCATGAACCGGTCGAAGCCATGCAGGAACTGTCACAGGATCAGGACCGACAATGGATCGTTCGGCTGCAATCAGGGAAGACGATCTCTGCGATCGACATTCAGGAAGCGTTTCTCGCGGCGGCTCTAGAACACTATCGTGGGCAGGACGATGAAACCGATTGGGTGCTCGATCAATGGGAAACGGTCTTGCAGGATCTCCGCGGGGACTACAAGACGCTGGTGGGCCGGGTCGATTGGGCCTCGAAGTTGTGGCTGCTCGAAACCTTTCGTGAGGCGGAACAGATGACTTGGGAGGACGCGGCTCTGAAGAGCCTCGATCTGGAGTATCACAATCTCCATCAAGGCAAGGGGCTTTATTATGGTCTCATGGAAGAAGGACGGGTTCCGCGACTCACCACCAACAAGGCGATTGCCTTGGCCATGGACCATCCGCCCCGCAACACCAGGGCCTTTGGGAGGGGTGAACTCGTTCGACATTTGCTGGCATGTGGACCTCCGGGTGAATCGGCTGATCCTAAGCCGGAAGAGCGGTTTTCTCCCTCGTATGTGATCAACTGGTCGATCTTCCAATTGCGTGGGCAGGCACCCTTTCCCATGCCAGATCCGTTCAAAACTTACGTGCAGGAAGTGCGTGCCCATCTTCAAACGGCCTGATCGAGTTGGCCTGCGCCTATCCTTTCCGTGTCAGCATGTAACCAATTGATTAAATAGACGAGTTCAGGAGATGCTAAGCTTCTCTATGGCTTTGTTGACTAAGATGATGGGAACCATGAAGGGGAGGATTGCAATGAACGCACGCAAGTGGATGATGGAATATGGTGTCGCGATTATCCTGACGTTTCTGTTTGCCGTAATTCTGGGACACATCCCGCTCTTTCGTGAAACGACCGTCGGGAAGCTTCATGCCTCCGATCTGGTGCAGTTTATCGGCTACGGGGGCGCACTCGTGATTGCGTGGTTTGGGGCTCGCCAACTGGCGGCGGAACCGCCGGACGACTGGAAGTGGTTAATGCCCTACCGGGCATTGATTCTGCCGGTGACGACACTCGCGATCGTCGCGATTTCCTATGGTGTGTTGCTCTATGTCTGCGATCCGTTCTTCAGCAAGTCAGGGAAAGGGATCTATAACTGGATGTTTATCGTCGGTATTGTGGCCACCAGTGCCTGGCTCATTGTGACGTGGGTACGGAAGTGCGCGCCTCAAGTTGCTGCCGTCGAATCGCGCCGACTCAGAAAGCAAGCGGCGTAGCTCCCCTTGGTGAATCCGGCTGCCTCATTCTATGGGGCAGCCAGTCGTCCCCTCCTCGGAAAGCTCTTACCGATTCGATGATCCGGTTCTCTACCCAAAAACGGTCTTCATCCTGCTGGGATTGCTGCACGAATCCGCAGTGGCCACCGTATTGCGGTGCAGTTAGTCTGATGTGGGGATTCTGATGGATTGCCGCGAGGGAAAACATCGAGTAGGGAATAAACGGATCGTCCTGCGCGGTGATGATGATGGCCGGTACGGCAATCTTTCCCAATACGTGCCGTGCGCCTGCGCGATCGTAGTAGTCGGCTCCGCTCGTGTATCCGCCGTCAGGGGCCGTGTAGCGGTCGTCGAATTCGCTGATGATGCGGATGCGGTCAAGTCCGGTGAGGTTCCACTTGCCGGGAAAGAACACCGCTTTCCGTCGCATGCGCATTTTGAGTTGGGTTAAGAAATGATGGTGATAGAGCCAGTTGCGAGGCTGTTCCAAAGCTTTGACGCATTGCGTCGGATCGATATTCGGGCAGACCGCGATCGCGCCTGCCAACGCCGCTTCTGACGAGCCGGCTTCTCCGGCTGCTTTCAGGACGAGATTCCCCCCCATCGAATAGCCGACAAGCCAGATGCGATCTAATCCATCCACGCGTGCCAATTCATGGACGATGGCTCGATAGTCCTGACTCAAGCCGCTGTTGTACAGGGTGGGGGTCAGTTGCTCGGTGCCACCACAGTTCCGCTGGTTCATGCGGATGACATTCAGTCCCGCACGATAGGCTTTCGATGCAATCCCATGCATGTAGTGCGACTCGCTACAGCCCTCAAGCCCGTGCACGAGTACCACGGTCTGGCACGCTGTGCGGTTTTGCTGCCAGTGGCAGAAGCCGAGCAACTGGGTGTGGGGCTCGGTGGTGAAGAGCCGCGACTCGATCGGTATTCCGTCAAGGAGCGCTTGGCGAGGCCAATAACCTGGGACCAGTGTCATGAGATGTGGATTGTGAAGCAGGGCTGCGGGTGTGTAATCTCGCCAGTCAGGTGCCATAGAGGTCATCATAAAGAAACGGTCCATGGCTGTGCAGTAGGAATCGCCAGTACGCGACAAATTTGGATGGGAGTGCTTTTTCCCACGCCTCTCTGTTAGACGCTGAGGCGAACTGGATGTTGCCACCGATGGATCAGTAGAAGTCAGTGCCCGTGACGGTCTGCTTGGTCTCGAGGGGAGCGGACATCGTCAACGTCGGTCACAGGCTCCTGGCGGAACTCAGGGGCTGGCTGATCCTTGTACGGAGGACCACAAAGGCCTTCGAGAGAGGTCTCGAAGGCCTTGCGATGGTGGCTCCCCGGGCAGGACTCGAACCTGCGACCAGCCGGTTAACAGCCGGCTGCTCTACCAACTGAGCTACCGGGGAACGAGAGAGTCCGTTGCAAGCTGCGTATTCTAGCAAAAGATTTCGGTTGGGGGGAGACTTTTTTCTATCAGGATAATAGCTGCCCAGTTTGTCTTTGTTTCGTTATACGTCGAAATCCTCAGTTTCGTCCTCATCAGAGGAGGCGTCGGTATTACCCGCTGCGACGGATGCGTAGTGCTTCGCCCAGGTCAGATAGAGATTTCCGCTGTCGCGCATAGTATCCGCCGCCTTGATGAGTGTCTGCGCCAGTTCCGGGTCTTTACCGCTGGCATGGATATCGGCGGCACGTCGTTCAAGCGCTTTCGGGTACTCGTTGATCAGCCCGGTAATTTCTCGAAGGAGTTCATGAATGACATTGTCTTCGGCTTCCATCTGTTCCCTCCACTGCGGTACCAACAAAAAACCCCATAGCGCAGGCGCCATGGGGTCTTGCGCGGGAGACCCGCTACACGAAATGGTTATCCTTGGTAGGCTTGCCCAAGGGCTGCGGACTCACCCTTTTGGGTCATCAGCTGCCCGGTGGCGCTGACGGCCTGCATGCTGATGGCATTATGCTTGGCCGCGTCGCAGACGACCACGCAGAGCTCACAGCCCTTGCAGCGGTCAATCATCACTTCGGCCACCATCTTGCTTGAATTGAGGTCGAGGCAGTTGGCCTCCGGACAATACATGATGCACAGTCGGCACCCCTTCTTGGCCACGCATTTCTCGTCAATGACTTGCGCTACGTTATACATGCGAGCTGGTTCCTTCTCTCTCGTTAAGCTGCCACGGCAGGATTGCCGACTCGCAACTCATACTTATTCTTCTCGGCCCATGCACTGGCGATTTCATAGGCGGCCTTCACGGTTGCAAGGTTCTTAGCCAGCAACATTTCCTTCTTGGCGAACTTCTTCTTGATCGCTTCATCCAAGGAGGCGGTTCCACCGGAGGCGACGAATTTTTTCCCGAACCGTTCCTGTAAGGCACCGTCCAGGGATTCCATTGAGACGCATTTGGTAATGCCTGCGACCGATCCGATCATCGCCATATTCGTCGATAACTCGGTGCCGGCCACCTCGATCGCGAGCTCGGTTCCCGCAATGTAAAATAAGGCAACATTCAGGCTCTTGAGCCGTTCAATGTCGTCGGTTGACAGCAACTCCTGGGCGGAGTTGATGATGACGAGACCGCCTTCCTTTACGCCGGAATAGAAGGGCATGGTATAGCTCTTCCCCATCGTGATGACCTGGGGGTGAAAGACCTGAATGACGTCGGGGAATACCAACTCGCCCCGGTCGTAGATCCGTTCGATGCCTATCCGGCAATAGCTCTCTGCCGGCGCCATGCGTTTCTCGGCGCCGAAGAAGGGATTGGAGATCGAAAACTTGCCGTCGCGGTTGGCAGCCATGGCCAGGACATGTGCGGCAGTGACGGCGCCCTGTCCCCCTAATCCCGACATCCGGATGTTCAGTCTTTTCTTGATCATGGTCGTCTCTCCTCCAGAATCGGATTAGGCTCCCTGAGAGGCGAGCTGCTTGGCAGCGGCCTTCTTTTCCTTGTCCTTGGCGGACACTTCTGCCAGGAGCTGCTTGGCCGGCTCGCTGATGTACTCCTTGTAGGCGAAACGCTCGGTCGGTTTTTCCGAGTCCCGCATTTCCTGGAGCCCTTCCATGCTGTTCTTCCCGATTTCGAGAATGCAAGGCGTATAGAGCTGGAGGTAGGTCGGGCCGATTTCGCGTGCGATCATGACGGCGTTCCGGACCACCTTCTCAATGAGGGAGGGTTTGCTGACGGTGCATTGAACCACGTAATGGCATCCTGATTCGCGAGCAATTTCCGGCAGACGGACCTTGTCGAAGAGCTTCCCAACCGGTGCCATCTTGGCCACGAACCCCTTCTGCATCAGACCGCTCTCCTGGCCACCGGTGTTGGCGTAGAGTTCGTTATCGAAACAAATCGTGGTGAACTTCTCCTGGCGGAACCAGGCTTGCAGTGTCATGTCGAGGCCGATATCGACGGTGGCGCCGTCGCCGGCGAGCACGACCACGTCTTTCGTCCGTCCTGGGAAGCGGACGCTTAAGGCGCGCTTCAAGCCGGAGGCGATGGCGTTTTGATTACCGAAGAGGGAGTGGATGTTGTGCACGGCCACCATGGGGAACACCAAGCTGGTGCAGCCGGTGGAGCCGACCATGACGGTGTCTTCGGGGTTGGGCAAGGAGGCCAGGATGTACCGGAAGGCCATGGATTCCGGGCAGCCGGCGCAGAGGGAGTGCTGCTCGATCAGTTCCTTGCTGTTGCCGATATCTTTCCAGCCCCGGTCTTCCTTACCGTAGGTCGCGCTCTTGACCAGGTCTTGATAGTCGGACGGCATGATGTCGTACAGGTCTTCGGAAATCTTGATACGTTCCTTGCTCATAATGGCCTCCTCAGTGCGTGCGTCTTATTCAGGGCGTTGGCTTCTTGCTGCTTAGGTGCTATCAACCGCCGCGACCGGCCAACGACATGGTGCGCATGCCGAGCAGGGTCTTGATTTCTGAGACAATAATTTCCGGTGGCATCGTCATGCCTCCGCAGACACGTGGGCCGGCGTGCACACGTTCACTGTTGGGGATGGTGGCCTTAATTTCCTTTGCCAACCACCCGGTCACGTTGAATTCCGGGACGATAATGTGCTTTGCATTTTTCGTAGCTTCACGGATTTCTTCGCCTGGCCAGGGCCGCAAGACCTTGACCTTAACCAGGCCGCAACGGATGCCTTCGTCCTCGAGGAGCCGGATGGCTTCGCGCCCCTGCGAGACCGCCGTCCCAGAGGCGACGATGATGATCTCGGCATCGGTATTTTCCGTCTCGATCAACCCGTTCAGCCACTTGATCGTGTGCTTGCGGGACCGTTCCACCGCCGCCCAGACTTCTTGTTGCCAGGAAGCGTGGGTGGCATAGCTGATATAGTTGCTCTTCATGATAAACGGATCGCGCATCATCCGGACTGGCGGACATTCCATGTCCATGCAGGGCACCGGCGATCGGTATGGGTCATAGGGTGGAAGACACATGTCGGCTGGGGTGAGATTGACGACGTCCTTGGTGTGCGTCACGAAGAATCCGTCGCAGCACAGTGCCAAAGGAAGGTGCACATCAGGCTCTTCTGACACCATGTAGCCTTTGAGGATCCAATCGAAGAAGTCCTGTGCGGTTTCCGCATGCCAGACGAGCATGCCGGTATTCAGAAGATAGGCAATCTCGAGGGTGTCAGGTTGAATCGACAGCGGCGAGTTGATGCCGCGGCAGGTGACGATCATCTGAATCGGCAACCGTGCACCGGACCACATCGGGAAGTTCTCCATCGCGCGCATCGTGCCGGGTCCCGCGGTCGTCGTAAATACGCGAGCCCCGCCGAAGGCCGCTCCTGCACATTGCGACATGACGGCGAATTCGCTCTCGCCGCGGAAGTAGTCGCCGATATAACCTTCGGCAAAGAGCTCACCGATCAAGGCGGCTGCTTCGCTCTGCGGTGTAATCGGGTACGCGATCATCACGTCACAACTGGCCCGCCGAAGCGCTTCCTTGATGACCTCGCTGCCCGTATAGAACGACGGCGTGCGTGGCGCTTCGTTCATCATCTTCCAGGTGTCGGTAAAGGTCTGCCCTTTTTTATTTTTCGTGCCGATGACTGAGTGTGTGTCTGCCATGGATCAGCCTCCTTTCACTGTCTTCAAAACCTCAAACGGCTTAGTTCGAGGCTCCGCTCTTCGCTGATGTCAGCCGTGGTTGGACTGTCCCTTTCAACTTTCTCACCCACTCGGCCAGTTTCATGATCTTTTCCACCGATGCGTCACGGAATGAGAGCATCGCATCTTCATGGCCGGCCTGAGCACACATAGCAATCGTGTAGCAGGAGGTGCCACCTCGAATGATTTTGAGCGACAAATTCGCCTGATGGCAGTGGACCCCGACGAACATGCAACAGTCGATTTTATTGTGCCAGATGGTCAGATTCGGGTGGTTGGGATTGATTTCGACTTCAGGATTGATCTTGGGGTATTTGGGGCGGTAGTCCGGCATCGGGATCAGCATGGGCGTTTGCCCAGGCTGCACACATTCCTTAAGCGTGTTGTACAAGTGGCGGATGGCCGTGGCCTTCTTGGCCGCCTTCTCGTTCCAGGCCCACAGAACTAAGGGGCCAGGGAAGATGGTCGGTACTTTAGCCATGAGGAATTGCTTCGCTGCTTCTTCGTACGCCTTTTCCTCTGGGACGATGACACCGTTGATGTGAGCTTCTCCAGGGTTCGGCAAACAGATACCCATGCTGGCAGCCGATGGAGGAAGGAAATGTTCGGGGCCTGGAAGGACGCGATACTGAGTCATCACAGCTTACTCTCCGGCAAGGGGTTAGAGAACGAGAAACACAGGTTTTCCGATGATCTTGACCTTCTTCACTCTAAGCTTTTTGCATGCCCCCTGCAACCTCGCAGAAGGCCCACCGCCGCGAAATTTTGGGCTATCGAACGAGAGAGGCTTAGGCCTTTTGTCCTAAGATCCGAACTCTGCGCTAAGACAGCCAATAGTGCCCTTCGGAGCGCGCATTATAGGATTGGCCCTTTCACTCTGTCAAACCAATCGGTAGGCCTAAAACTGCCATGAGTTAGCTGGTTCATGCATGAAATATTGACGCGAAGTCAAGATGTTGCGCGGCATTACGGCAATTGCTCACAGGCCGGAATTGATCCGAGGACGCAGGCCCGCTCAAGGTCATCCTTGGCGAGTCGACCTTGGAGACGTTCTCGATAAAGTTTTGCTCTGGTCACCAGGGCGGCCGCGTTGGTGGGGTCGACCCGAATAACAGTGGACAGATCTTCAATTGCCAGTTCCGGCTGATTCAGCTTGAGATAGATCTCGCTCCGCAGTGTATACGCCTCTTTTTGGTAAGGGATCCAACTTTCAGGTGTTTGCGCGTTGAGGAGTTTCTTGAGCGTGGCCAACGCCTGATGCCAAGATCTGGCGTCCGCCTGACGGCGGGCTTGCGTCGTGTATACGCCGATGAGGCGCTGGCGAGCGATATCGGCAAACGGATCGAGCTCAAGGACTTGCTCGTAGGCAGCGGCAGCCTCGTCAAACTGTTTCAGCCACGTCAGTACATCCCCTTTCCCAACCCATGCCCAAACATTCTTGGCGTCGAGCATGACGGCGCGATCGAAGTCTGCTCTGGCTTTGTCCAGATAGTCCGCATAGTCCAATGGCTGAACCTGTTGGGAAAAAGCCAGTGAGACGAGTCGAAGGTAGGTTTGGCCTCGCACAATCAGTGGATCGACGAAGTGATCATCGAGGGTAGCGGCATCGGTGCTGAGCTGGATCTTGTCCCGCAGATTCTGTGTGTGGAGAGCGGTCTCGAGCATCGCGCGTGCCCGTTGGTGTGAGGCGGACTTTCCGTTCGGTTCAATGACCAGCATTCGGACGCCGATCGGCTGCTGTTGAAGCTCTTGCAGTTGCGAGCGCAACTGGAGATTCTCCTGCTGGAGTTGGCGAAAGTGTTGCGCGAGTTGTTGGTCGGATTGAAGTCGGCGTATTGCCTCCGCCAGACTGCTTAAATTGACTGTGGCGCGAATGCGTACGAAGAAGACGGGACGATCAAGCTCGAAGGAGCGCCTGGATTCAAGGATTTCTGTTTCCGTGACGGCGGCGGCAATCGTTCTGATTTCCAGCGAACTGGTTTGCGTGCTTCTCCCGGCAGATTCTTTTTCTACATCGTGGAATGTGGATTCGAGATAGACGCCCGCTTCCTCCACGGCCTTTCGCTGGGCTCGCTGGAGAACTTTTTCTTCTGCGCCGGCCAAGGTGTCACCATCGGCCATGACATATTGGCTGTCGGCGATGACGGTTTTCGTCGAAGCGCTGAACGCAGGGACTCCCCAGAGAAAAAGCGCGATGAGGGAGGTATAGAACATTCGCGGATAAAATTTCACAATACAACTATACCGCCCGATGGCTGAGGGGGCAATGCAACCAAAGCGGGGCATATGGAGGAAAGGGAATAAGGGTTGGAGGGGCGGAGCGACAGGCCTTCGGCTACTGTTCCTTCGGAAAGACTTGAACAAATGGGTGGACTTCGACCCGTTCAAATACACCGTGGATTGAATAGGGGTCCTCGCGGGCGAACCGTTGTGCGTCTTCCAGCGAGTCCGCTTCGATGACGATTAGGCTTCCGGTCTTATCCGTGAGCGGACCGGCCAGCACGACCCGCCCCTGCGCGTCGAGGGGTTCCATCTTGGCGAGGTGCGCCGGTCGATAGATTTTTCGCTTGGCTTGTCCATCGGGACCGTCGAATCCGAGAATGACGAATTTCATAGATACCACGAAGGGGAAGGCGAAATTTTGAGTTCAGGCCAGGTCCTCTATCGGGCAGCGATCTTTATAGCCGGTGGTCGTTTCATGCCACCAGCGTACTTCTTGTTCTCCGAGCTTCCAGCAGAGATAGACCACTCGGCCGTCACAAAGATGGGGAAAGTCACAGAGACCGAGATCCAGGTCCTTCACCAGAATGCCCAGTTCCTGAATCGCCTGGAGATTCGTACTGACTTCTTGAAGACCCGAGATATACAGGTACCCAACAGTACTGCCCCCGCCATACTCAGCTCTTGCGCTGGCTTTCTTGATCTCTTCCTTCGTACGGGCCAATACAGCCTTGGCTTGCTGGATCGATATCAGCTTGGAATTAAGCTGGGGGATGAGGTGATTAGCCTCGGCTAGAGTAAACATTCGCTCGTGCTGTTCCTGTTCATCGTCGTGTGCCATGGTGTGCCTCTGGAGAAGCCCCTCATTTAGCACACCATTCTTTCATGCTGCAACCGCGGTGTCGGCGCAATTGTATCGTCAGGGGAGAGCGGATCCGGTTGACTGGGCGAAGAGAAAGGGGCTGTTCAAAAAGAGAGTGATACATATTGACAAGACGTACCACTCGCGTTATGCTGAAAATAATATCTCAGCTCAGCGTTCTCTCCACACACAAGACTTCCGGGGCGTATCTCGAAACAAGCCACAACTGCTCAGGTCATAGAAACGAATCAGCTCGGCATGAGTTCCCGCTTACGACAATATCCGCAGTCATGAGACAGAGTCGTACCCTGATTAGCGACGGGCATAAAACAAGTAAGTCCTTCACGGGTCACCCTCTTTAGTTGACACACACGACATAAATCATCAACGCATTGTCATTCATTCAGTTTCTGGACAATTTCCCATGGTTCACCACGTGCGAGCGCTGCTGATGACGATGCAGCCGAGGGCTTGAGAGGATACTCATGACACAAACAAAGGGGGAGGTTATGCATCTCGCGGAGCTGAAGCAGAAGTCGATCGCCGATCTCAATGAGGTGGCGCGCGATCTGAAGATTGATGGCGCACCCAATCTGCGGAAGCAAGAATTGATTTTTGCGATCCTGCAGGCACAGACCGCGAATAACGGCGTGGTCTTTGGCGAGGGCGTGCTCGAAACGCTCCCTGATGGGTTCGGGTTCCTGCGTGCTCCCGATTCGAACTATCTCCCCGGCCCCGACGACATTTATATTTCCCCCTCTCAAATTCGGCGGTTTAATCTGCGCACCGGCGACACTGTATCCGGGCAGATCCGGCCTCCGAAGGAGAGCGAGCGGTATTTTGCGTTGCTGAAGGTCGAGAAGGTCAATTTCGAAGATCCCGAAGTGTCTCGCGACAAGATTCTCTTCGACAACCTGACGCCGCTCTATCCCGAAGAGCGTTTGAACCTAGAGTTCGACCGCGAAGAATATTGCACTCGCGTGATGGAGCTCACGACCCCGATTGGTAAAGGCCAGCGTGGGCTGATCGTCGCGGCCCCCCGAACCGGAAAAACAATGATGCTGCAGGCCATCGCCAGGGCCATTCTCAAGAACCATAAAGAAGTGACCTTGATCGTGCTACTCATCGACGAGCGGCCGGAAGAAGTCACCGACTGGCAACGGCAGGTAAAAGCCGAAGTCATCAGCTCCACTTTCGATGAGCCGGCCCAGCGCCATGCTCAGGTGGCTGAAATGGTCCTTGAAAAGGCGAAGCGGCTGGTCGAACACAAAAAGGACGTCGTGGTGTTGCTGGACAGCATTACCCGTTTAGCGCGTGCCTATAATACGATTGCGCCGCCTAGCGGCAAGGTGTTGTCGGGAGGGTTGGACTCGAACGCGCTCCAGCGCCCGAAGCGGTTTTTTGGGGCGGCCCGCAACATCGAAAACGGCGGCAGTCTGACAATCATGGCGACGGCTCTTGTCGACACCGGCAGCCGGATGGACGATGTCATTTTTGAAGAATTCAAAGGGACCGGCAACATGGAAGTCCATCTTGATCGCCGTCTGGCCGACAAGCGGCTCTTCCCGGCCATCGATATCAGCCAGTCCGGGACGAGAAAAGAAGAATTGTTGGTGGACAAGGATCGTCTCAACAAGATGTGGGTTCTGCGCAAGGTGTTGAGTCCACTTGGGACGATGGAAGCCATGGAGTTTCTGATGGACAAGTTGCATGGCACCAAGACCAATCAGGAATTTCTACAGTCGATGAATCGATAACATCCGACTTGTATCCGGTCGCTGAGACAGGGTACAGTAACTGGCCTTCGAATGGGCGAAGGTCGATGATTTTGACGTCAGGGGAGTGGGAATTATGAAGAAGGGTATTCATCCCGTGTATCGGGAAGTCGCGGTGCATTGCGCCTGCGGCAATAAATATAAGACCCGATCGACGGGCGGCGATATCAATGTCGATATCTGTTCAAACTGCCATCCGTTTTTCACGGGGACGCAGAAAATCATCGATACCGAAGGGCGCGTTGAACGATTCAAGAAGAAGTACGCGAAGAAAGAAAAGTAGCTCGAGAAGACGCCATACAAGGGACCCTGCTTCGCTGAGGGGCAGGGTCTCTTTGTTTTTGTGCGTCAGGGGCTGAGGGCGAATCAGAGGGAAACGGTGCCATGGAAGCAGCGTTACTGAAGAAATGGGAAGTATTGGCAACTCGATATGATGAGTTGACGAATCAGCTCATGGACTCGTCTCTGATGAGCCAGCCCTCGCAGTTGCGTAAGGTGAACAAGGAGCGGACGGATATCGAACCGGCGGCCAAACTTCTTGCAACCTATCGAGACAACGCAAGGCAGTTGAAAGAGGCCGCTCAAATTCTCGCAGATCCAACGGCCGGAGTCGAGTTGCATAAGATGGCGACGGAGGAGAGTACCACGCTCGAACGTCAGCAGCGCGAGATTGAACAGCAGGCACAAGACCTGCTCATTCCCAAAGACCCGCGAGACGATAAGAGCCTGCTCCTCGAAATCCGTGCCGGGACCGGTGGTGATGAGGCTGCGCTTTTCGCCGGAGCGTTGTTCCGCATGTACACCAAGTACGCTGAGATCAAAGGCTTCAAGGTCGACGTGGTCGAAGCAACAGAAACCGGGGGCGGGGGCTATAAGGGGGTCGTCGCGCTGATAGAAGGCAAGGGCGCCTATAGCCACTTCAAGTTCGAGGCCGGGGTCCACCGGGTGCAACGTGTCCCCGTCACCGAGGCCAGCGGCCGGATTCACACATCGACTGTCACTGTCGCTGTCATGCCTGAGGTGGATGAGGTCGATGTCCAGATCGATCCCATGGATCTCCGGATCGACACCTTCTGTTCATCCGGTGCCGGCGGCCAGAGCGTCAATACGACAAAATCGGCAGTGAGGATCACCCATATTCCGACCGGGGTGGTGGTAAGTTGCCAGGACGAACGGTCGCAGCTGAAGAATCGCAACAAGGCGATGCGGACGCTGCGGGCCAGAATCGTCGAAGCGGAGCGGGAAAGGCAGGAAGCGGAAATCGCGCAGAATCGCAAGGCTCAGGTGGGCACGGGCGAGCGAAGCGAGAAGATCCGCACCTACAATTTCCCGCAGAATCGGGTAACTGATCATCGTGTCGGGGTGACCTTGCATAAGTTGGAACAGGTGCTCGAAGGCGACCTCGACGAACTCGTCCAAGCTCTGAAGGCTCAGCGTCAGCAAGAAGTGGGGGTTGCTTAACATGGACGCGGTGGCCCCCGTTCCGCAATCAGCAGGCCAGGCATCGCTCGGTGAGGTGATCGCCGAGGCGCGACGGCTGCTGGAACAGGCCGGCATCGAGAGTGCGGGGCAGGAAGCGTTTTGGATAGTGGAGTATGTGCTCGGCCTTCCGGCACATCAGGTTGTTGTCGATCGAGACCGATTGTTGTCTCCCACCGAGCTGGTGGCCGCGAGAGGGCTGATCGAGCGGCGGGTTGGACGTGAGCCCTTGCAATATATTTTGGGGACCCAGGAGTTTTGTGGGCTGGAGTTTGATGTAAGCCAAGCGGTGCTCATCCCGAGGCTGGAGACCGAGTTGTTGGTGAACTATGTCGCGCAACGGATTCCTGCTGAGCGACAGGCCACCATCGTCGATGTTTGCACGGGATCCGGCTGCATTGCCGTGGCGATCGCGCGGCTGAGACCTCGTGCGCGGGTGATCGCGACCGATCTGTCGACTCCCTCACTGGATGTTGCCAGGAGGAATGCCGCCCGCCACGCGGTATGTGAGCGCATCACATGGCTGGAAGGCGATTTGCTGGAGCCATTGGCGGGGCAGGAGCTGGAAGGGCGCATTGACGTCATCGTCTCGAATCCTCCCTATATTTCGGAGGCTGATTGGGCAACGCTTCAGCCGGAGGTGCGGCTGTTCGAGCCGCGAGGTGCGCTGGTGGCAGGTCCCCAGGGGACGGAATTGCACGAACGGTTGCTGCAAGAGGCCGGTCGATACCTGTCTCCAGGCGGGGCATTAATCATGGAGATTGGTGCCGGTCAGGCTCGCGCGATGCGCCGGATTGTTGACCAGATACCCGGGTACAGATTTCATCGACTAGTCTATGACGAAGCGGGGCTTGAGCGTGTGGTGATTGTGGAGCGAGCAGGAACGTAGGGGCAAGACGATGGATCGTACTGTCATCACCGGTGGGATACCGCTTCGAGGAGAGGTCCAGATTAGTGGGGCCAAGAATGCCGCACTGCCGATCTTGGCCTCCACCATTCTTGGCGGCGGCGAGTGCGTGATTACCAACGTGCCCCGCGTGGTGGATGTCGTCACCATGGGTAAGCTCTTGGGCATCTTAGGCGCAAAGGTTCACTATGAGGGGAATCGTGCGGTCATTAAAGCCGATGTGATCACTTCGACTCAGGCTCCATACGATCTTGTGAAGACCATGCGGGCTTCCGTGCTTGTGTTGGGGCCGCTGTTGGCGCGATGGGGAGAAGCGACGGTGTCGATGCCTGGTGGCTGCGCGATCGGGTCACGACCGGTCAATCTCCATCTTGCCGGACTGGCCAAAATGGGTGCAGAAGTTTCGATGGAACACGGGTATATTCGCGCCAAAGCGAAGCGGTTGACGGGGGCGCAAATCTACTGCGACACGCCGACGGTCACCGGAACAGAGAATTTGATGATGGCCGCGTCGCTCGCCCAGGGGACCACGGTCATTGAAAACGCTGCGAAGGAACCGGAGATCGTGGACCTCGCGGATTTTCTCGTAAAGCGAGGGGCTCGTATCGTCGGTGCCGGGTCGGATGTCATCACGATCGAGGGCGTTCGTGAGTTGCATGGGAGCGATCACGACGTCATTCCAGATCGCATTGAAACCGGAACATATCTCGTGGCCGGGGCCATTACGCGTGGAGCGGTGACCCTCAATCGATGCCGCCCGCATCACTTGGATGCGTTACTGATGAAACTGCGGGAAGCCGGCGTTGAGATGCAGGTGGAGAAGGAGCGGATTCACCTCAACGCATCATCGCGGCTCAAAGGGATCGACATTCGGACATTGCCGTACCCCGGGTTTCCTACCGACATGCAGGCGCAGATGGTGGCCTTGATGACGGTCGCTGAGGGCACGAGTGTGATTACGGAGACGGTGTTCGAAAGCAGGTTCATGCATGTCGAGGAGTTGCGGCGGATGGGTGCCGAGATTAAGGTCGAGGGCAATCGGGCGGTGGTGACTGGACCGACCAGGTTGGCCGGGGCTCCGGTAATGGCGTCCGATCTTCGTGCGAGCGCAGGATTGGTCTTGGCTGGTCTTGCGGCGGAAGGCACGACGGAGATACTCCGGGTCTATCATTTGGATCGTGGTTATGAGCGGATGGAAGAGAAGCTGCGTGGGTTGGGTGCGACGATCACCCGTCACAAAGAGGGAGCGGCCCCGGCCGAGACTCGCTGACACCATGCTGACGATTGCCTTGTCGAAGGGGAAAATGTTGGATCTCACGCTGGACGTCTTTCGCCGAGCGGGATATGCCCTGGGCAGCCTCTCGACCGAGAGTCGACGGCTGGTGTTCCCCTGTCCGGAGATCGGAATGACCTTTCTGGTCGTGCGGCCGACTGATGTGCCGACCTATGTCGAATATGGCGCGGCGGATGTCGGGATCGTCGGGAAAGACGTTTTGATGGAGCAGGACAGCGACGTATATGAGCCATTGGATTTAAAGTTCGGAGCGTGTAGAATCGCCGTCGCTGCGCTCAAGGGGCAGGCTTCACGCGACCGGCTGTCCTCTAAAATTCGGGTAGCAACCAAGTATCCGAAGATCACTGAGCGGTATTTCAATCAACGTGGCGTGCCGGTCGAAATCATCAAGTTGTACGGCTCGATCGAACTGGCGCCTTTGGTCGGTCTGGCCGATCGGATTGTCGATCTGGTTGAAACCGGCAACACGCTGAAGGCGCATAACCTTGTTGAAGTGGAGTGCATCGCGCAGTCCACGGCCCGGCTGGTCGTCAATCGAGCGAGTTTGAAGCTGAAGCATGCGGTGGTCACAGAGCTGATCAAAAAGCTCCGGGCCGTCAGCAGCGCACCAATTGGGTCTCGAACAGCCGCCCCGCGCAAGTCCTCGCGCGGGACACGTCGAACGGTCAGACAGACGCATAAATGAAGATTGTGGCCTCCACCGAGCGAGCGTTTCTCCCCGCACTCAAAAAAGTGGCGTCGCGTGCCCGCGTGCAAGGGGCTGCCGTCGAGAAGACGGTGAAGTCGATTTTGCAAGCCGTGGAACGGGGCGGCGATAAGGCAATCCTCCGCTATACGAAACAGTTCGACCGCGTATCGATGAAAGACACGGAGCTCCGTGTCTCCCCCGAAGAAATCAAAGAGGCTTACTTCCACATCCGGAAAGACGAGGGGGACGCACTCCGGTTTGCGGCTCAGCGGATCACGTCGTTCCACGAACGCCAGCGCATCAAGACCTGGATGTATCAGGACAACGAGGCGACGCTCGGGCAGGTGGTCACGCCGGTCGATGCAGTCGGGGTGTACGTGCCGGGCGGCAAGGCGGTCTATCCCTCGTCGGTCTTGATGTGCGCGATTCCGGCCAAGGTAGCGGGCGTCTCCCGCGTGGTGATGTGTACGCCGCCGCAAAAAGGCCCGATCAATCCCTATTTGCTTGTCGCAGCCGACATCGCCGGCGTCACGGAGATTTATCGCGTCGGGGGCGTGCAAGCCGTCGCAGCGATGGCCTATGGGACCAAGACGATCCGGCGCGTCGATAAAATAGTGGGCCCCGGCAACATTTATGTCGCGACGGCCAAGCGGCTCCTCTATGGCACAGTCGGGATCGACATGGTGGCAGGCCCGAGCGAACTGCTCGTCGTTGCAGATGGCGACGCCAAGCCGGCGCATGTCGCGGCCGATCTTCTTTGCGAAGCGGAGCATGACGAAGATGCGCAGGTTTATCTTGTCACCACATCCGCCCAGTTGGCAAAGGACGTGGTGCAGCTCATCGGCAGCCAGTTGAAGGGGCTGCAACGGGAAAAGATCGCAGCCAAGTCCATTGCGCGACACTCGGTGGCCTTCGTGGTCACGACGATGGACGAAGCCATCGATGTTGCCAACGAGATTGCCCCGGAACATCTGACCCTCTCAGTCGATGAGCCGTTTGACTATTTAGAGAAGATCCGTCACGCGGGGGCGCTCTTCTTGGGCCGGTACACTCCCCCGTCGGTTGCGGATTACGTCGCAGGCCCGAACCACGTCTTGCCGACCGGCGGGACGGCGCGCTTTTTTTCGGCACTCTCCGTCCACGATTACATCAAAGTGAGCAACATCGTGCACTATACGCGTGAGGAATTAAGCAAGGTGAAAGATCATCTTGTTCGGTTGGCCCACATCGAAGGGTTTGACGCGCACGCGAAATCAGCCCAGAGCAGGTTTTCATGAAGAAGAACGGATCAGCACCACGGCAGGCATCGATTCATCGTGCGACCAAAGAGACGGATATCCGTGTCGAATGGACGCTGGACGGTAGCGGGCAGGGAAAGATCGACACCGGGATTCGCTTCTTCGATCACATGCTGGAGTTGTTGTCCAAGCATGGGTTCTTCGATCTGACCGTGCAGGCGAAGGGCGATATCGATATTGACGAGCACCACACGGTGGAGGATGTCGGTATCGTCATGGGCAAGGCTTTGCATCAAGCGTTGGGCGAGAAGGCGGGGATCAAGCGATTTGGATTTGCCTCGGCGCCGCTCGATGAAACGCTGGCTCAGATCACTGTGGATCTCAGCGGTCGGCCCTATCTCGTCTACAACGTGAATCTGCCTGATCGGAAGATCAAGTCGTTCGACCTCGGCTTGTTCGAAGATTTCTTCCAGGCCTTCGTGACCCACGGGGGGCTCAACTTGCACGTGAATCTGATGTACGGCCGCAACCCGCACCACATCATGGAAGCGGTCTTCAAGGCGCTGGCCAAGGCGTTGGATCAGGCTACGACGGTGGAAGATCGGTTGGCGGGTGGGGTGCTCTCGACCAAAGGAGCGTTGTAGCCAATCGAAATCAAGTGAAACTGAATGGGTTCGTGAGGGGCAGGCGAATGAAAAGGCGCCTGCCCTTTGCGTTTCATGAACCAGTAAGGGAAGTGTGCGATCACAGGATCTCCTGTAAAAATAAGAGGTCCTGGATTCTCCTATCTAATTGATCTCTTGCGCTGGCATACGCTAGCTTGCCATTGTGCCTGAGTCTGTTCACCTCTCTCCCTCCTTCCGGCTTTCTCGCATCTTTGTCCCCGCACCTGCCTGCGTAGATTGGCAGTGGCAGGACGGCGTCAGTTGCGGTATTGTTAGACCCTTCTGAGATTTGGGCGGCTTCCATGATTGCGATCATCGACTACGGCATGGGCAATCTCCGCAGTGTCTCCAAGGCCTTTGAGGCGGTGGGGCATCAGGCGGTGGTCACGCGTGACGCAAAGGTCATTGGAAATGCGAGTCATGTCGTCCTGCCTGGCGTTGGTGCCTTTGGCGATTGTATGGCCAACGTTGAGCGCTATGGGTTGGCGGAACCGATTCGCACTGCGATTCAATCGGGAAAACCATTTCTGGGAATCTGTTTGGGGCTCCAATTGTTGTTTGAAGAAAGTGAGGAATTTGGGACTCACAAGGGGCTCGACATTATCCCCGGCAAGGTTAGACGATTTGCTGCCGACTCGGGCTTGAAGGTGCCGCACATGGGTTGGAACAACGTCATGATTGAGCGGCCCTGCCCTCTGTTCGAAGGGATTCCCAACGGGGCCTACTGGTACTTTGTGCATTCCTTCTACGTCGATCCCTCTGACAAGGCCGTTTCCGCCACCACGACAGACTACGGGATGACGTTTGTGTCGAGTATCTGGCGGGACAATGTGGTGGCCTGTCAGTTTCATCCGGAAAAGAGTCAGGCTGTCGGGTTACGGCTGATCAAAAATTTTGGATCCTGGAAATGAGCATGATGAGCAACAAGGAATGGTCGATGGCCCTGGTGGGACTGGCTGTGCTGGCCGTCGCCGGCTGCAGCGGATCGAAAGTGACTACGAAGGCGTCCGCGGAATTGCCGCGCTATCAGATTCGTACCATCGCCTTGGTCCCGTTCACGACCCTTGCGACGCCACAGATGAGGGACGTCATCGATCAATCCTTCTCGGCACCGGAAGGGGCTCGTCGGTCTGATGTGACGATAGCGGTGCCGCCGGATACGGAACAGCATCTTCGGCAAACAGCCACAGTGCCGGCTGGTGCCGGGGCCACCGTCACGCAGTTGCTGTGGAGCCGGCTACGGGAGCTGCAGGGAGTGACAGTGCTGGCGCCGAGTGAGGCAGTGAAAGTGCTCGCGTCCCCGGCAGCGGCCCAACCTCCCGTTGGCCAGTCACCGGGGGTGACGGTGGCGAAACAACTCAAGGCGGATGCCTCGTTGGTCGGCCAAGTAATGGTGTACCAGGAGCGAGTGGGGGGTCGTTTCGGTGCCAACCCCCCGGCAACGGTGGGTTTTGAAGCCAAGGTCGTCGCGGCTGACGGGCAAGTTCTCTGGGAAGGGAATTACTATGAGAAACAGCGGCCGATGACCGAAGACTTTATGGGATTCATTCAGCGGAATGGGGTGTTTGTCACGGCGGAGGAGCTGGCGACTTATGGAGTCGAACACATGCTCCTCGAATTTCCGTTTGGAACGGAAGGGGAACGCTAACAGGGGACGGTTCTTTGTATGCTCGTTATTCCAGCGATTGATCTAAAGGATGGCCGCTGCGTGCGGTTGCGTCAGGGCGACATGGCGGCCGAGACGGTCTATTCCGACGATGTGCCGGCTGTCGCAAAGCAATGGCAACAAGGTGGTGCGACGCTGATCCATGTGGTGGACCTGAATGGGGCCGTGGAGGGTGAGCCGCGCAATCTTCCGCAGATCGAATCGATCATTCGCACCGTGAGCGTGAAGGTGCAGGTCGGGGGAGGGATTCGGTCGATCGAAACAGTGCGTCGCTATCTCGGCGCGGGCGTGACCAGGGTTGTGCTCGGCACTGCGGCGTTGACTAATCGGTCTTTCTTGGAGCAGGCCTGTCGGGAGTTTCCTCGCCGGATTCTTTTGGGACTGGATGCGCGGGACGGGAAGGTGGCAGTAAAAGGCTGGACAGCGGTATCGGAAACGAAGGCGACCGATCTGCTCAAGGAGCTGGCAGGCTATTCCCTGGGCGCCGTGATCTATACGGACATTGCGCGCGATGGTATGTTGGGCGGGCCGAATCTGGCAGCATTGCGGGAGGTGGTTGAGTTGTCGTCCTTCCCCGTGATCGCCTCCGGCGGGATTTCGCGCGTCGACGACTTGCGGGCCGTGCAGGCGCTCGGCCCGCGGGTTGAGGGTGCGATAATTGGGAAAGCTCTCTACGATGGCAAATTAGATTATCGGGCCGCTCTTGCGGCACTTGATGCTGAGTAAGAACCTGGCGTGAGGAATGGTTTGCTGACATTTTCGTTTCACGTTTCACGTTTCACCAGTTGGTATGTTGACTAAACGCATTATTCCCTGCCTCGATGTCAAGGACGGCCGAGTTGTCAAAGGCGTGAGCTTTGTGAACTTGCGCGATGCGGGAGATCCGGTCGAAGTGGCAACGGCCTACGATCGCGAAGGTGCCGATGAACTCTGTTTCCTCGACATCACCGCCTCTCATGAGAACCGCAAGACCATCATCGACGTGGTCGAGCAGACGGCGGCGCAGGTGTTCATGCCGTTGACGGTCGGCGGCGGGGTGAGAACGCTCGAGGACATCCGGGCGCTGTTGAACGCGGGCGCGGATAAAGTGAGTATCAACACGGCAGCAGTCCAACGGCCTGAATTTGTGAAGGAAGCGGCGGAGCGATTCGGGACGCAATGCATCGTCGTGGCAATCGACGCCAAGCGACGTGCCGCGCCGGCAACAGGGTGGGAAGTGTTCACCCACGGAGGCCGCAAGTCGACCGGTCTCGACGTCGTCGAATGGGCGAAGATGATGGGGCAGTACGGAGCAGGTGAAATTTTACTCACGAGCATGGATCAGGATGGACAACAGCAGGGCTATGACCTCGCGTTGACGGCCACCGTGTCAGAGGCTGTGTCGATTCCAGTGATTGCATCGGGCGGCGTGGGGAATTTGGACCACCTCTATGACGGATTCGTCAAGGGCAAGGCCGATGCGGTCCTGGCCGCGTCTATTTTCCACTTCCGGACTCACACGATTCCGGAGGCGAAAGCCTATCTTCGTCAGAAGGGAGTGGCGGTCCGATAATGGATGTGGGGCAATTGAAATTCGATGCGCAGGGGCTGATTCCGGCAGTCGTGCAGGATTGGCGGGATGGCACGGTGCTGATGGTGGCCTTCATGAACCAGGAGGCACTGCAGAAGACCGTCGAAACGAAGTCCGTGCACTTCTGGAGCCGTTCGCGCCAGACGCTATGGGAAAAGGGTGAGACCTCCGGTCACAGGCTGCAACTCAAGGACCTGTTTCTCGATTGTGACGGCGATGCCCTTCTCCTGAAGGTCGAGCCGGTCGGCCCGACGTGCCACACAGGAGAGCGGGCCTGCTTCTTTTCCCGTCCGGACTCGCCGGAGGCAAAGACGTCCGATTCCTGGGGAGGAATTCTTGAGCGCCTCTACCAGATGATCCAAGAGCGAAAGCGTCAGCCCTCGAACGATTCCTACACCTCCAAACTGCTGGAAAGTGGCGTCGATCGTATCTTGAAGAAAGTCGTCGAGGAGGCCGGCGAGGTGGCGATTGCGGGGAAGGGAGGGAAGAAGGACGAGATTGTATACGAAACGGCGGATCTCCTGTTCCATACCCTGGTGGCGCTGGGGTACCACGGCATCACGCCCCAGGAGATTTATCAGGAGTTGGCGACTCGGTTCGGGAAGTCGGGCTTGAGAAAAGGAACCACCTCATGAGCGAGTGCATCTTCTGCAAAATCGTCGCGAGGACCATTCCCGCGGCGCTTGTCTATGAGGACGAGATGGTGGTCGCGTTCGACGATGTCAATCCCCAGGCGCCGACACATACGCTGGTCATCCCCCGAAAACATGTGGCCTCGATCGCTGAACTGCAGGATTCGGATGGTGAACTGCTCGGGCGTTTGATGTTGACCGGCAACAAGATTGCGAAACTGAAGGGGATTGCCGACGCCGGGTACCGCATCGTCATCAACACCGGTGCGCATGGCGGCCAGAGCGTGTTTCATCTTCATCTCCATGTTCTAGGCGGGCGCCATCTCGCCTGGCCTCCTGGGTAGCGCAGTTTCACCACGTTGACAGATTTCTTCCCCGTCTGTTACCCTGAACGGTCTATTTTACGACCACTTACGTTTACCTTCCTCACCGGTGCCAGGTGGGGGAATAGGAGCTGCGACTCCCGTGGGCCGAGGTTTGATTTCTGAAGACGTAATCAATCAAGTCAGAGATCGGGTCGATATCGCCGAGGTGGTCGGACATCACGTGAGTCTGACTCGGGCCGGCCAGAACTTGAAAGGTCTCTGTCCCTTCCATCAGGAAAAATCGCCCTCCTTTACGGTTAGTCCTTCCCGCCAGATCTTTCATTGTTTCGGATGCGGTGCGGGCGGCAACGTGTTTACGTTTCTGATGCGGATCACCGGTGCGAATTTTCCTGAGACGGTCCGTGAGCTCGGGCAGAAATTCGGGATTGACGTGCCGGAGAGCGGGCCGAGCGCTGGTCCTCAAGCGGCGCAGTTGAGTCGCCTTGAACCGCTCAATCGGGCGGTGACGGCGTGGTTTCAACAGAATTTGCGGGATGGGGTGACCGGTGCGACCGCGCGGGACTACTTGGCCAGCCGGGGCATTCAGGCTGGGACGATCGAGCGATTTGAAATTGGTTGTGCGCCGGCTGAGTGGGACGGGCTCATCAAGGCGTTGAGCAAACAGGGTTTTGCCCAGAGTGATTTGGCTGCCGCCGGATTAACTGTGGCGAGAGAACAGGCATCCGGGTCCTACGATCGTTTTCGCGCCCGCGTGATGTTTCCCATCACGGATTTGCGTAAGCGGGTCGTTGGTTTTGGAGGACGAATCCTTGGCGAGGGGACCCCGAAGTACCTGAATTCCCCGGATACTCCCTTGTTCAAGAAGGGGCAGACGCTGTACGCGTTGGATCTTGCGCGTGAAGCAGTCGCCCGGCTGAAGACCGTGATCGTGGTGGAAGGGTATTTTGATGCGGTCGCGCTCCACCAAGCCGGACTGACTCACACGGTTGCGACGCTCGGGACCGCACTGACGGCGGAACATATTCAGGTGTTGAGACGGTTTGCCTCGAAGGTCGTGCTGTTGTTCGATCCGGATCAGGCGGGGGTCCGTGCCGCACTGCGAGGGCTCGATCTGTTTGTGAACAGCGGGATCGGTGTGAAAGTCGTTACATTGCCGACTGGAGAGGACCCCGATACCTATGTGCGGAAGGAAGGGCCGGAAGCCTTTGCTCGGTTGGAAGAGCAGGCTCCGAGCCTCTTGGATTTTGCCCTCGAACATAGTTTGAGTACGGCGGAGTCCAGCACGATCGAAGGGCGAATCCGCAGCGTGGACGATGTGCTGCGGATTCTGCAAAAGAGCGAGCATCCGATCGAACGAGAGGAGCGGATCCGGGTGGTAGCCGAACGACTGGGGATCAGCCAGCAACGATTGATCGAGCGTTATCCGGCGTTGGTGCAGTCGGAGGGACGTCGACCGGTGGCCACTCAATCGACCGGCGCCCCACCGGCGACGTTCAAGGGTGTGAGCGAAGAGCGGGATCTGGTGTATTTGCTGCTGCATGGGCACCTGACGCCCGCCGATGTGCAACGACTGCGGCCCGAGGCCTTCTCGGTTCCGGCCTGTCGGTTCCTCGTCGAAGCGGCGCTGAATCACCTTGATCGAGACGGCCGAGTCGGGCTCAGGTTGTTGCTGGATGCGGTGGTCGATCATCCGGATTGCGGGTCGCTGGCGACTGAGCTGTCGATGCGGGAAGACCATTTCGACGACGTGCAAGCACACGTCGTGGGTTGTTTAGAGACCTTAGAGCGGAAGCGGGCCGAGGCCGTGTTTCGAGATCTGATCGCGCAACTGAAGGCCGCCGAACGGGAAGGCCGTGTGGAGGATGCGCGGATGCTCAATGCACAAGTGAATGAATTGCGAATGCAAAAGGCCGGTCGGCCTGCAACCGGGATGTTGTCCTTAGTGAAGGAGTAGTCATGTCGAAACAAGAGTTGCTCGGCGAAGTGAAGAAGCTGATCTCGATTGGGAAAGAGAAGGGCTTTTTGACCTACGACGAGCTGAACAGCACATTGCCCGCGGAAGTGGTGTCTTCCGAGCAGTTCGGCAGCATCATGACGATGTTCGGCGAAATGGATATCGAGATCGTCGATGCGCCCGAGGGGGAAAGGATCAAGAAAGCCCGGGACACTGAGGAGGCAAGTGAGGAGGCCGAGGAAGCCGATGTCGACGTTGAAGTCGGCGCTGGCGCTGGCGCCCGGGAGGAGCATGAGAAGGACGAGAAGGACGAAAAGGAGATCGATTTAACTCCCGGCGCACTCAGCCGGACCGACGACCCAGTTCGACTCTATCTCAAAGAGATGGGGAGTGTGGCGCTGTTGAGCCGTGAGGGAGAAATCGAGATCGCGAAACGCATCGAAGAGGGAAAGAAGGACATCGCTTCGGTCATCTATGGGATGCCGATGACGATTGAGTTTGTCCTCGCGCTGCGCGATCAGCTCAAGAATGGGACCATCGATGTGCGTGAGATCGTCCCGATCGTCGAGACTGAGGAGGAATTCGAAGAAGAACAAATCCAGCGGGACTATGAAGAGCTTCGGGTCAAGACGCTCGAAGGGCTGAACTCTGTCAGGAAAATCTCGACCTCACTCAAGAGCCTCTATGAAGTTGCGCGGCATGCCAACAGTGATCCCGCGAAACAAAAGAAGATCAAGAAGCAGATTGATACGATTCGCGATCAGGTCGTGGAGAAGATGGAGTCCGTCAACCTGCATGGCGTGCTGAAGGATCGGATGGTGCAGCGTGTGCGGGAGCTGGCGATTCAGATCCGTACGGCGGAGCGGGAGATCGTCAGTTGCCAGCGTCGGCTAGGAATCAGCGGTGAGGCCGGTGCGGAGGCCCTCAAGAAGCTCTGCCGTGATCGGAAAGACTTCCTCGCGGTCAAACGCAAGACGAGCTGCTCGGAGGAAGCCCTCAACGATATTAAAAAGCTCTTCCAAGTCGCGAAGGCTCGGATTCGACAACTCGAGACTGAAGAGGCCCTCGTGTCCGCGGAAGAGATCAAAGATGCGGTCAAACATCTGGACGTGGCGGAGGAAAAGGTCAAGCGTGGGAAAGCCGAGCTGGTCGAAGCGAATCTTCGTCTCGTCGTCAGTATCGCCAAGAAGTACACCAACCGCGGTCTCCAGTTCCTTGACTTGATCCAGGAAGGCAATATTGGCCTGATGAAGGCCGTGGATAAGTTCGAGTACAAGCGCGGATACAAGTTCAGTACCTATGCCACCTGGTGGATCCGCCAGGCAATTACCCGCGCGATCGCTGACCAGGCACGGACGATCCGAATTCCGGTACATATGATCGAGACGATCAACAAGCTGATCCGGACCTCCCGCCATCTGGTCCAGAAACTCGGCCGCGAACCGACGCCGGAAGAAATTGCTGAGCGCATGGATCTGCCGCTCGACAAAGTGCGGAAGATCTTGAAGATCGCGCGCGAGCCGATTTCTCTGGAGACCCCGATCGGCGAGGAAGAAGATAGTCATTTGGGCGACTTCATCGAGGACAAGAAGGCGGTTTCTCCTCTGGAGGCGGCGATCCGGTACGATCTCCAGCGGCAGATCAACAGCGCATTGGAAACACTCACGCCACGGGAAGAGAAAGTCTTGCGGAAGCGGTTCGGCATCGGCGAAGCTACCGACCATACTCTCGAAGAAGTCGGTCAGGATTTCGAAGTGACCCGCGAACGTATTCGGCAGATTGAAGCCAAGGCCTTGCGCAAGCTGCGTCATCCGAGTCGGAGCAAGAAGCTGCGCAGCTTCGTAGAAAGTATGTGACGCACTCGGAGTGTTCCTCGGATTTGACTCCGCTCCCTGGGCAGCCTAGAATTAAGCGTTTGTGTCTGCAGGTCAGGCCCCAGAGAGTCATCCGCCTGATCGGGCCCATAGCTCAGGTGGTTAGAGCGGCTGACTCATAATCAGCTGGTCCTAGGTTCAAGTCCTAGTGGGCCCACCAGCGCGGGTGCGGAACAAATAGATTGAGACCGTTGTGTAGAACAACAGTTAGAGGAGTGCGTTGAAGCAAAATCTTTCCCCCCTCATTGCGCTGCAGAAGTTGGATCTCCGCGTCATGGAGATCAACAATCAACGTCGAAAGATCCCGGAACGACTCCAAGCGGTTGAAGCCCCTCTCCGAGAAGCCCAGCAGCTTCTCCAGCAGACCAGTGCCGCCATGGAGATTTTGATCAAGGAACGGCGGTCGCACGAAAAAGATCTGGAGGCGCATGAAGCACACACTGAAAAGATGAAGTCCCGGCTGTCTGAGTTGAAATCCAACAAGGAATACCAGGCTCATCTGTTCGAGATCGAGGTTGCCAATAAGAAAAAAGGTGACTTTGAGGAGAAGATCTTGCTGTGTATGGAGAAGATTGAGCAGCTACAACGGACTGCCAAAGAAGCGCAAGACAAGGTTAGTATCGTCGAAAAGGCCTTTGCGCAGGAAAAGCTGGTAGTGGAAGAACTGGAGAAAAAGCTCTCGACAGAGCTGGCCGATCTCGAAGCGCAGCAGCAAGCTCATTCGGCTCATGTCGAGAAAGGGCTCCTCAGTCGCTATAACAAGATCAAGGCGGCGCGGAAGGATCAAGCTCTCGCTGAGATCAAAGAGGGGACCTGTTCCGGATGCCGTCTTCAGCTGGCTCCGCAACTGATTTCAGAAGTCAAACGCTCGGAAGATCTCCAGACCTGTCCCTATTGCCGTCGGATTCTATACTGGGATGGGCAGATTCCTGTCGAAACAGCGCCGGGCCCCGATCCCGAGAAGACGTCGATCCTTGAGATCGGCGAGTCGGTTTAGTCCGTTTTCCCCAGTACCGCCTGAGTCGTTTTAAAGTGCAGCTTCGCGAACGATCCTAATCGTTCCTCTCCATGTTTCTTCACAATCATACGTCCGGCCAGTTCGACCGCAGGTGATGCCCCTTTGGGCAATGTTGTGCCGATCTCATCCGAGAGTCGTTTCAATCGGAGAAGGAATTCCGCACGGGCCAGGATCGAGGCGGCGGCCACGGCCAGATCGGATTCGGCCTTATGACGCTGTTCCAGTACGATGGTGCGTCCTTTCTCCTGCAGGGCGTTCAGAATCAACCGCTCGTCGCCGAACTGATCCGCGATCGCGCGCCCGCACGAAACCTTTTCCAGCAGTGTCTCCAGGGCCTTGGCATGTCCCCAGGCAAGCAGGCGATTCAAGTTCCGGATCTTCGCGTAGAGTTCGTTGTATCGCTGCGGGCCGATCGCGATAATGCTGTGGGGACAAATCATCCGGATGTCGGGTGCCATTTCGAGAATCCGGCCATCGGATATTTTCTTGCTGTCCCGGACATTCATGAGGGTCAGTTCGCCTTGTGTGGTGGCGTCGACGAAGACGGCGGCGATGACCAGAGGACCAAAATAGTCCCCTTTGCCGGACTCATCGATGCCGATTCGCTCCACCTTCATTTTTTCTGTTGTCTTGGTCACAGGTCAGTGGCTCTGGTAGAGATTCTTCCATGAGGCGCGGTAATCTAACAGAGCCTCGGAGGTCGGTCAATTTGAGCAGATTGAACGGGCGCGTCTTCAACGAGGAGTACAGGCCATGAACGGGATTGGGAGAATGACGCGCATCGTGCTGTTGGTCATGATCGGAAGTCCGCTGTCGGCCTTGAGCGGCTGTGAAACAAATCCCTATACAGGGCGATCCCAATTACTCATGACCTCCGTGTCGGAAGACATGCAGCTCGGGACACAGGCGTACCAACAGGTGAAAAATGATCCCAAAGTCCGGCAGTCGCAAGATCCGCGTGAGATCGAGCCGGTCAGGAGAGTGGCGGCTCATATCATCGAGGCAGCCAAACGTTCGAAATATGGTGAGATGGCGAAGCAATTTCAGTGGGAAGTCACCGTGATCAAGGATGACAAAACCATGAACGCTTTCGCGCTGCCTGGTGGGAAGATCGCGGTCTATACCGGCATTTTTCCTGTCGCGAAATCCGAAGCGGGGCTCGCCGCGGTCTTAGGGCATGAGGTGACTCACGCCTTGGCCCGTCACGGCGCCGAACGTATGAGCGAAGGCGAACTCACGAATGCGACGCTCCAAGCGATTGGAGCGGCCGCAGGCGCCAGCGGGATGAATCCGATGTTATCCCAGAGCAGCGATGGCAGCGTTGGGAGCGGGGGCGCAAGTAGGCGTGTTGCTCCCATTCAGTCGCGCGCATGAATCCGAGGCGGATTACATTGGCATCTTGCTCGCAGCGGATGCGGGATACGATCCCCGTGAGTCCGTCTCACTCTGGGAACGGATGGAGCAGTTGTCCCGAGGTGGTGGCCCGTCCGAGTTTTTATCGACTCACCCGAGCAATGAGACCAGAATCGACCAGCTCAAGAAATGGATGCCGGAGGCCATGGGGATTTACCAATCGAGGCAGCCAGTGCCCGCTTCGGCATTGCCGGCTCTGCGCTAACTCCTGTCGAAGTCGGGTCGTTCTGTCGCTCTGAGGGCAGGAGAGGGGGGCTGCACGGACTTGCAACCTCTCTTGTTTGTTTTCTATACTCAAGCGCGCGAGGGAGAGGACCGGGTGATCGCTTGGGGTGGTAACGCTCTAAGAGGAAAGTCCGGACTTCATGGGCAGGGCGCTGGGTAACTCCCAGGCGGAGCGATCCGACACCAGCACCACAGAGAACAAACCGCCGATGGCCAAGGCGATGAGACGTCAAATCTTGTCGCTGCGGCTCAGGTAAGGGTGAAACGGTGGGGTAAGAGCCCACCGCGGTGGTGGCGACATCACTGGCAGGGTAAGCGTCGCCCGATGCAAGGCCAAATAGGAAGACATCTGTCGGCTTTCTTCGGAAAGTCGGCAACCGGCTGGCCCGGCCGAGGTCTTCGGGTAGGTCGCTTGAGGTTCGAGGTAACTCGAATCCCAGAGAAATGATCACCCCCGTTTGGGACCAAATCCCAGACGGGACAGAATCCGGCTTATAGGTCTTCTCCACCGCGCTCTTTTTATCGCTCGACGCAGTTCCCCTTCCGTCACTTTCCCTGCGAAGTGTTCGACCTCGTCGAGCAAGACGACGGGAACCCTCGCCCCATAGCGTTCCGACAAGACCCTGTCGCCTTCGATATGCACCTGGCTCGTTTCGATGTGTAGTTCTGACTGAAGGTGCATCGCGATTCGGTACACGACTCCGCACAGATGGCAGTCTTCACGAGACAGGATGGTTACACGGACAGGCATACTCATAGAGGGGCGCCTCAGGGCCAACGAGATGGAGCGTGGAGGGTATCACGTGGAGAGGCAGACTGTCAGGGAAAGAGGCCTCCCAGATCTGCCCTACTATTGACGGGTGGAAACACGTGGTGCTAGGATTACAGATCTTTCCCCCTGATTTTTCAGAACGTTCTGAGTGATCGTGGGAGTCGTGTCTGGTCCATTGGGACGAGACGCGGCGTGTCGCATTATCCTGATTCCTCTGCCGGCTTCTCACTGGTGGTATGGATGGAGGTTCTGTCATGAAGCTCACAGGTGCTGAGATCCTCATCGAATGCCTCAAACGGGAAGGCGTGAAGACGATTTTCGCGCTTCCTGGGGGTGTCGTTCTGAAGATTTTCGACATGCTTCATCAGCAGAAGGATATTGAGGTGGTCCTTACTCGCCATGAACAGGGAGCGGGCCATATGGCGGAAGGCTATGCCAAGGCGACCGGTAAAGCCGGGGTGTGCCTTGTGACCTCCGGACCCGGCATGACGAACGTGATCACGGCGTTGGCGGATGCCTACATGGACTCAGTGCCGCTGGTCTGTTTTAGCGGACAAGTCCCTACCAGCCTGATTGGGAACGATGCATTCCAAGAGGCAGATAACGTCGGCTTGAGCCGCCCCTGCACCAAGTACAATTTTCTTGTGAAAAATGTGGCCGAGTTGGCGACGACGATCAAAGAAGCCTTCTACATTGCGACGACGGGGCGTCCAGGGCCGGTGTTAGTGGACATTCCGAAAGACGTATCCATGGATAAGGCGGAATTTACTTATCCCAGTTCCGTCTCCATCCGTAGCTACAATCCAGTGTATGAAGGGAATAAGTGGCAGATCAAGCAAGCCGCTGAGGCCATGACGAAGGCAAAAAAGCCGGTGCTGTATGTCGGCGGCGGCGTCATCTTCTCGGGCGCGTCGCAAGAATTAATGGAGTTGGCTGAACTGACCCATATGCCGGTCGACATGACGTTGATGGGGCTTGGGGCCTTCCCTGGCGAGCATCCGCAGTCCATGGGCATGCTGGGGATGCATGGCACCTATTGGGCGAACATGGTCATGCACTATTCCGATCTTGTCGTGGCCATCGGGGCACGGTTTGACGATCGCGTCACCGGAAAGGTGTCCGAATTTTGTCCGCATGCCAAAGTCATCCACATCGATATCGATCCGACCTCGATTCGGAAAAATGTCAATGTCGACATTCCGATCGTCGGCGACTGCAAGTCCGTGCTTCGTGAGTTAATCCAGATTCTTCGTGCGACGGTGAACGGCGATCAGAAAGAACTGCGCAAGCCCTGGTGGAATCAGATTCGCGAATGGCAACAGGCGAATCCTCTTGCGTATCAACAAGATGCCGATGGGCCGATCAAACCGCAACATGTCATCAGGCGGCTCTATGAGCTCACGAAAGATCGGGACCCGATCGTTTCGACCGATGTCGGGCAGCACCAGATGTGGGCTGCCCAGTACTTTAAATTAGCGAAGCCAAATCGCTGGTTGACCTCGGGGGGACTTGGGACCATGGGTTTTGGATTTCCCGCCGCGATGGGGGCGCAGGCCGCGTTTCCCGGCCGGCTGGTCCTCTGCATCGCCGGCGACGGCAGCATCCAGATGAATATGCAAGAAATGGCGACGGCAGTGGTGCACAAGCTGCCAGTCAAGATTATCGTGCTCAATAACCGATTCCACGGGATGGTCCGGCAATGGCAGGACCTCTTCTATGAGGGCCGGTATGCCTCGAGTTATCTGGAGACGACGCCGGACTTTGTAAAGTTGGCGGAGGCGTATGGAGCGGTCGGGCTCAGGGCCAGCAAACCATCTGAAATCGATGCCGTCCTCAAGGAAGCGATCGCGGTGAACAAGCCGGTCATCGTCGACGTGCCGACGTATCCGTATGAAAACGTCTATCCGATGATCCCCGCCGGCGGCTGCAACCATGAGATGATTTTGGAAGATCCGCCAGCCTTGAAAAGTAAGCAGTCTGGAGCGGGGCAGGTGGCTCCGAAAGATTCAGACACGATCCTTACGGCTTAACCCCGCTGGAGCCAGGAGTACACACTGGGCATGGAACACATTATTTCGGTGACCGTGGAGAATAAATTTGGTTCGTTGTCTCGCGTCGCCGGTCTGTTTAGCGGTCGCGGATTCAACATCGAAAGTCTCTCCGTGGCGCCGACGCTCGATCCGTCCATGTCGCAGATGACCATTGTTACCTCTGGAGACGAGCGGATCATCGAGCAGATCGTGAAACAGCTCAACAAATTGATCGATGTCATTAAGGTCGTGGATTTGAACGAAAGCGATTTTGTTTCGCGGGAGACGGCGCTCATCAAGGTCCATACGCGGCCGGAGGATCGCGCGGAAGCTTTGCGGATCGCCGATATTTTCAGGGCCAACGTCATCGACTCCACGCCGGCGACGTACACCATCGAGGTGACCGGAGATCCACAAAAGATCGAAGCGATCATCAACCTCCTGCAGCCCCTCGGAATCAAGGAACTCACACGTACCGGGCGGGTCGCGGTTGCCCGCGAATCGATCCGGCCGACGGGCGTGCAGGCGAAAAAGGTTGCCCGCGAATAGGCTCCACCGGACTCATCATTCACATCAGTTCAGCAGAGTGAACACCGTTGTTACCCAGGAGTGATCGATGAAGATTTACTACGATAAGGATGCCGATATTCAACAGATTCGGAACAAGAAAGTGGCGGTGATCGGCTACGGCAGTCAGGGCCACGCTCATGCGCTCAACATGAAGGAGAGCGGCGTGAGCGTTGTCATCGGGTTGCGCGAAGGCGCTTCATGGAAGAAGGCGGAGCAAAGCGGGCTGAAAGTCATGCCGGTGGCCGATGCCGTCAAGGCGTCTGATGTCGATCATGATTCTCGCGCCTGACGAAGCGCAAGCGGCCATTTATCGGCAGGATATCGCCCCGAATCTGAAGCCGGGCTCTTATCTCGCATTCGGCCATGGTTTTAACATTCATTTCGGGCAGATCGTGCCGCCAGCCTCGATCAATGTGTTCATGGTTGCTCCCAAAGGACCGGGCCATCTTGTCCGATCGGAATACACGAAAGGCAGCGGAGTGCCGTGCTTGCTCGCGATCCATCAGGACCCCAGTGGAACAACCAAGCAGGTAGGCCTTGCCTATGCCAGTGCGATTGGGGGCGGGCGGGCCGGTGTGATCGAAACAAACTTTCGTGAAGAAACCGAGACGGATCTTTTTGGCGAGCAGGTCGTCCTCTGTGGAGGACTCACCTCCCTCATTCAGGCAGGGTATGAGACCCTTGTGGAAGCCGGCTACTCGCCGGAAATGGCCTATTTCGAGTGCCTGCATGAAGTGAAATTGATCGTGGATCTGATCTATCAGGGCGGCATTGCCAACATGCGGTATTCTATCAGTACGACGGCCAAGTACGGTGATATCACCCGCGGTCCTCGGATTGTGACGGAGCAGACAAAGCAGGAAATGAAGAAGATCTTGGGTGAAATTCAGCAAGGCCAGTTCGCCAAAGAGTGGGTACTGGAGAATCAGGCGAACCGTCCGGTCTACAATGCGCTGCTGGCTAAAGGTGAAGCCCATCCCATCGAAGAGGTCGGGGGTCGACTGCGAGCGATGATGCCCTGGTTGAAAAAGGACCAGCTGGTCGATAAGAACAAAAATTAAGGATTGAGGATTCTGTGGCAGATCGTGCTGTCGGCATCCCGGTTGCCAAAGAAGGAATTCCCTTCATCGGGGCTGCTGTTGGCGTTACACTAATAACAGGATGGCTGGGTTGGACTATCGTGGCGGTGGGCGGGGCGATCCTGACACTCTTCGTTGCCTGGTTCTTTCGCAATCCCTATCGAGTGGTCCCTCAAGGGCTTCGTCTCGTCGTAGCACCCGGTGACGGGAAAGTCATCGCCATCGATGAAGAGTTCGAGCCCCGATTCATTAAGGATCGCAGCATTCGAGTCACCATCTTTTTGAACGTGTTCGATGTGCACATCAATCGGATTCCCTGTGAAGGGGTCGTCGAGCAGGTGCAATATCAGCCGGGCTTATTCCTCGTGGCCAGCAGGCCGGATGCGACGTTGAGGAATGAGCAAAATGCCCTGATGATTCGGACGGTGCAGGGTGCGAAGGTGTTGTGTGTGCAGGTGGCCGGGTTGATTGCCAGACGGATCGTCTGTTGGATCTCGCCGGGAGATCGGGCCATAGTCGGTGAACGATTCGGGCTGATTCGATTCGGGTCGCGGATGGATACGTTTCTTCCTATCGGGACGGCTGTAAAAGTTACAGTCGGCGATCGAGTCAAAGGTGGGGAAACCATCTTGGGGGAATTGCCATGAAAACCACTGCACTTCGTCAATCATTCGGGAAAGATGGGAAGCGGCGCAAGGCCGCTATGCACGTGATTCCGAATCTTCTTACGACGGGGAATCTATTCTGTGGCGTGTTTTCGATTCTGTCCGTGTTCAATGCGAACTACATGGTCGCAGCCGTTGCCATCCTGGTGGCGATGATATTCGACGTGCTCGACGGAAAGTCGGCGCGGTTGACAAACAGCACCAGCCATTTTGGGCTCGAATACGACTCGTTGTCCGACGTGGTGTCGTTCGGGGTTGCTCCCGGCCTCTTGATTTACTCCTGGGCACTGAGCGGACAGGGTACGTTTGGTATTGCGGTGATGTTTGCCTACGTTGCGATGGGTGCGGTTCGGTTGGCCCGGTTTAACTCGACTGCGGCCGCGTCGGACGGCAAGTACTTTACCGGCTTGGCAATTCCTGCGGCGGCAGGAGTCGTGGCCTCGCTCGTGATTTTCGACCACTACAGCGTCAGGATTGGAACGGAAGTGAAGCCCCTTCTCGTCCTGATTATTACGCTGACTCTGTCGTTTTTGATGGTCAGCACCATTAAATATCGAAGCTTTAAGGATATGAAGTTCCGCGGCGGTCGGCACATTACCTATCTCGTGTGGGGGATTTTGGCGCTCATGCTCGTGGCCGCCTGGCCCCAAGTCATGCTATTTGTCATCTTTGCCGGGTATGCCTTGCTCGGTCCGGCAGAACGGCTCGGCGGACTACTGGCCAAGATGGCCGGAAAGCGTCCGTCGACCAAGACAGAGCAGTCGGTGACTCAATCGAAGTTTTAATGGCCTCGACGAGGAGTAGTACGCGATTCGCATAGCAGTGAGAGAGCTGGTGAATGGTGCAAACCAGCCTGTGCGGCGCCGAACTCGCCTCTGAGCCAGAATCCGTGAAACCCGAGTAATGGATTCCGCCTCGCCCCCGTGACAGGGCGTAATGAAGGGTCATGAACAGCTGTGTATGTTGTTCATGGCTAAATCAGGGTGGTACCACGGAGCTTCTCAAGCCTCCGTCCCTGGGCTGAGGGATGGAGGCTTTTTGTTTTGTCGGCCGCTAAAAGCGTTAGCCAGATTCGTTCTCGGCGCGAAAACATCCTCAAGGTGCCCCTGAGAGGGTACGCCTGCGGTGTTTTGCTCGCCCGCAGCCTTGCTGAACAACCGCTTTGAGCAGCCTCAATGCGATAGAGAGAAGGGGGAAACCATGACACGGATGATACGGATCTTCGATACGACCCTACGTGATGGAGAGCAGTCTCCAGGGGCCAGCATGAATGTGGAAGAGAAAATCATGGTGGCGAAGCAACTGGCGCGTCTGGGGGTCGATATCATCGAGGCAGGATTTGCCTATAGTTCGCCGGGTGATTTTGAGGCAGTGCGGCGGATCGCGCAGGAAGTCGAGGGACCGACGATTTGCAGCCTGGCGCGGGCGCGTCCGGAGGATATCGATCGAGCCTGGGAGGCATTGAAGGGGGCCCCGAAGGTCCGCATTCATACGTTTCTCTCGACCTCGGATATCCACTTGAAGCATCAGTTCAGAATGACGCGCGACGAGGCGAAGAAGCGCGCGGTCGAGATGGTGCAACGGGCGAGGGGCTACGTGGACGATGTGGAGTTTTCGCCCATGGATGCCAGTCGCTCCGATCCCGCCTATCTCTATGAGGTGATCGAGGCGGTGATTGCCGCAGGAGCCGGGACGATCAATATTCCTGATACGGTCGGCTATGCGGTGCCACAAGAATTCGGCCGGCTCATTCGCGGCATTCGTGAACAGGTGCCAAACAGCGCGAAGGCGGTGATCTCCGTCCATTGCCACAACGACCTCGGCCTCGCCGTGGGGAACAGTTTGGCGGCGGTGTTCGAAGGGGCCGGCCAAGTCGAGTGCACGATCAATGGGATCGGTGAGCGGGCAGGGAACACGGCGCTGGAAGAAATTGTCATGGGACTTCGGACCAGGAAAGATTTCTATCAAGCAGACACGAAGATTCATACCGAAGAGATCTCGAAGACCAGCCGATTGGTCAGCAAGATCACCGGCATGGTGGTGCAGCCGAACAAGGCGATTGTCGGGGCGAATGCCTTCGCCCATACGTCCGGCATTCACCAGGACGGGCTGCTGAAGGACAAGACGACGTATGAAATCATGCGACCTGAGACGATCGGTCTGGTAGAGAGCAAGATGGTCATGGGGAAACTCTCAGGCCGGCACGCGTTTCGACAGCGGCTGGTGGAGTTGGGGTATACGCTCTCGGACGAGGAGGTCAATCACGCGTTCGAGCGGTTCAAGAAGTTGGCCGATCAGAAAAAGGAGATCTACGAAGAGGATCTCGAAGTTATTGTCTCCGAAGAGTTGGCCAAAATGGCCGATCGGATCACCTTGAAATCGTTCCATGTGGCCAGCGGGACTGATCAGGTGCCGACCGCCACGGTCGAACTTGAGATCGACGGACGAACGATCGCTCAGACCGGGACAGGCGATGGACCGGTGGATGCAGTCTATCGGACGATTGCCGCAATCACGCAGACGAAGAGCACGCTTCTCATGTATGTCGTGAAGGCGATCACGGGGGGGACTGATGCCCAGGGCGAAGTCTCGGTCCGGGTTCAAGAAGATGGCCGCACCGTCTCAGGCCACGGGGCGGATACGGATATCATCATGGCCTCGGCGCGGGCCTATCTCAACGCGCTGAACAAGCTGTTGTACTTGGCGGGGAGACAAGCGCAGGGTGAGCAGAAGGTGAACTTGATTTAAGGAAAGTGGCCACGGTAGAGTCACCGGCTCCGGTCTGGGACCGGGAAGGCATTGTTGGCTGTGAGGTGTTCCGTGGTTCACATCACCCTGGCAGATCGGCCGGAGTTTCTGGCCGGCGACCATACGGTCCTGCGGGAGCTTCTGCATCCGGCGAAGCAACCGCTCGCGCTTGGGTATAGTGTGGCGCATGGGACTTTGGCTCCCGGCGCTCGGTCGAAATGGCACAGGCTGACGTCCTCAGAGGTGTACTACATTATCGCCGGTCGGGGACTATTGACCGTAGACGACTCGGCCGTCGCAGTGGAACCAGGCTCCGTCGTCTATGTACCTCCAGGAGGCAAGCAGTCACTGGAAAATATTGGACCCACCGCCATCGAGTTCCTCTGCTTGGTCGATCCCGCATGGCGACCAGAGGATGAGGACGTCCTGGAATAGAGGCTTGTGCGGTCATAACTCACAAAGAGGGAGAGTGGTCTGTGAAGGCGAAGATTGCCGTACTAGCTGGTGATGGAGTGGGTCGGGAGATCGTCCCTGAAGCCGTGAAGGTGCTGAAGGCTGTGGCCGAGAAGTTCCAGCACTCGTTCGAGTTTCTGACCGGTGATGTCGGCGGGCAGGCCATCGACAAAGTGGGTGTGCCGCTCCCTCAGGAGACGCTGACCCTGGCCAAACAGAGCGATGCCGTCTTGCTCGGCGCGGTCGGCGGTCCCAAGTGGGAAGGGCTGGAGTATAGCTTGCGTCCGGAACGCGCGCTGTTGGGATTGCGCGAGCACCTGGGTCTCTATGCGAATTTACGGCCGGCGAAGTTGTATCCGATGTTGGCCGATGCCTCTACACTGAAGCGTGAGGTGATTGAGGGGATCGATATCCTCGTCATTCGGGAACTGACCGGCGGCATCTATTTCGGGAAGCCCAAAGGTATCGAGAGGCTGCCGAACGGGAGCGAGCGAGGATTCAACACCGAGGTCTATACCACTGAAGAAATCCAACGCATTGCGAAAGTGGCGTTCGAGGCGGCAAGAAAGCGTCGGAAAAAAGTGATGTCCGTCGATAAAGCGAACGTTCTGGAGTCATCTGAACTCTGGCGTCGTGTGGTCACCGACGTCCACAAAGGCTATCTGGATGTGGAGTTGAGCCATATCTACGTCGACAATGCGGCGATGCAACTCGTGCGCAACCCGCGGCAATTCGATGTGATGCTTTGTAACAATATATTCGGTGACATTCTGAGCGATGAAGCTGCGATGTTGACCGGGTCTATTGGCATGTTGCCGTCGGCCAGCATTGGAGCGGATGTCGGACTGTTCGAGCCGATTCACGGCAGCGCGCCTGACATTGCCGGGAAGAATGTGGCGAATCCTATCGCGACGATTGCCTCGGCGGCCATGATGCTGACCTATGCGTTTAAGTTGGAAAAGGAAGCAGGAGCCATCGAGCAGGCGATCGTGAAAACCCTCGATCTCGGCTATCGCACGAAAGATATTCATAGCCATGGGACCCGTCTCGTCAGTACGACGGAAATGGGCGAGGCCATCCTGCGAAACCTGAACTAGCAAAGGATTGTCGAGACGGATGAGTGCGAACCTCAAAGTAGTATTGATCAAGACCCTTGCCGGTACCGGAGACTCAGGCTGGTCTGGTGACGGAGCTGTGGCCCTTGCTGCTTGTCTGAATGAGCCGAAGAGTCTCGCTCTCGATGCTGAGGGAAACCTGTTTATCGCCGACTCTGAGAACCACGTCGTTCGGAAGATCGACAGGAAGACCAACCGTATCAGGACGGTAGCGGGCTTCATTCAGGGGGTTGAGTCAGGAGCGAAGCCAGCCTCGCCGGTTCCGATGGCTGAGGGAGTGGATGACGATCCTCTTGCCGAAAGCGGCACGGCCAATGCGCACGCCTTTACCCAACAGACTGACCTGAGTGGGACGGTTCGTTATGTTGTGACCGGTACAGCGCCGGCTAAACGCTTCAGTGGCGACGGTGGTCCTGCCGAGCAAGCCCTGTTGAATTTTCCGACAGCGGTGGTGGTTGATCGGGCAGGGCATCTCTACATTGCGGACACGTTGAACCATCGGGTGCGGCGGGTGGATGCGAGTGACAGGGGTGATCACGACCGTCGCAGGCCTGGGCCAACCTCGGTACTCGGGGGACGGGGGATTGGCCGTGGAGGCAGGGTTGAATGAACCGGCTGCCTTGGCAGTGAGTGACGGGGGCGTCCTCTATATTGCCGACCAGAGTAACAACCGAGTGAGGGCGGTGGATTTGGCCACCGGAGTGATTCGTACGGTCGCAGGGACAGGAACGGCTGCGTATAATGGAGATGGCGTGGCTGCGACGCAAACTGGCCTGGCCGGTCCTGGTGGATTGGCGCTTGCGTCAGATGGGACGTTGTTCATTGCCGATAGCTTTAACGGAAGGATTCGTGCCGTTGATCCCGTCAGTAGTCTCATAAGAACTGTGGTGGGCGACGGCGGTGAGTATCGGTACCAGGGGCCGGATGAACCACCCAGCAGCAGTCTCTCTCGGCCGTCGGGAATTGCGTTAGATGAACAAGGGAATCTCTTCTTCACCGATTCGGATAATCATTTGGTGCGGCGATGGGATCGGACCACCGGGCGTATTGAGCGCATCGCCGGCGTTGGTACGGCAGACTACGGAGGCGACGAGGGAACGGCGCTCGAAGCCAGCTTGAGTTACCCGTTTGGCATCGTGATGGATAGCGCGGGGCGTCTGCTCATAGCCGATACGTTCAATCATCGCATTCGCGAGATCGCGCTGTAGGTAGGATCGAGGCTCATGTTGAAGAAGAAATCAGGGTATGTCGTGGCGGTTGTCGGTGCGACCGGGGCAGTCGGGACAGAAATGATCGAGGTGCTCGAGGAGCGAAAGTTTCCCGTCACCCGCCTGGTCCCGCTCGCATCCACTCGTTCTGCCGGTGGGATGGTGACATTTGAGGGGAACGAGGTGCCCATTGAGGTCTTGACGAAGGATTCGTTTGCCGGCGTGGACATCGCGCTCTTTTCTGCCGGTGCGGAACTCAGTCGAGAATTTGCTCCGATCGCGGTGAAGGCTGGTGCGGTGGTAATCGATAATAGTGCCGCCTGGCGGATGGCCCCTGAGGTGCCGCTCGTGGTGCCTGAGGTGAATGCGCACGACATTCAACGGCATAAGGGCATTATCGCCAACCCGAATTGTTCCACGATTCAAATGGTCGTAGCACTGAAACCCCTGCATGATGAGGCCAGAATTAAGCGGATTGTCGTCACGACCTTTCAGTCTGTTTCCGGCACAGGGAAGGACGCCATGGATGAGCTGATGGAGGAATGCCAAGACCTGCTGAATTTCAAGCAGGCCAGTCCCAAGGTCTACCCCTATCAGATCGCCTTCAACTGCCTGCCGCAGATCGACGATTTTCTTCCGTCAGGGTATACAAAGGAAGAGATGAAGATGGTTCACGAGACCAGAAAGATCATGGGCGATCAGTCGATTCATGTCACGGCGACGACGGTGCGGGTTCCGGTGTATGTCGGGCATTCGGAAGCCATCAATATTGAGACTGAGCGGAAGTTATCGGCCAACGATGCCCGTGCCATTCTGTCGACCGCGCCCGGTGTGCTGCTTTATGACGACCCGGCACATAAGATCTATCCCATGCCATTGGAGGCTGCGGGGAAGGACGAGGTCTACGTCGGGCGCGTTCGTGAAGATGAGTCGATCGCCAACGGTCTCAATCTGTGGGTGGTGGCGGACAATCTGCGAAAAGGGGCCGCCCTCAATGCGGTGCAGATCGCAGAACACTTGGTCAAAGGTTGATGGTTGAGTGGGGAGAGCCTGGGCAAAGTCTTGATCGGAGTTGGGCTGTGCGTGGCGTTGGTCGGTCTGCTGCTGCTGATCGCAGACCGTGTTCCAGGAGTTGGGAATCTCCTGGGATGGTTCGGGAAGCTGCCCGGCGACATCTCCATTCGACGAGACAACTTCACCTTCTCGTTTCCCCTTGCAACCAGCCTGCTCATCAGCGTCATCCTGAGTCTGGTATTCTATTTAATAACATGGATCTTTCGCCGGTGAAGCAATTGAGGGGTGGAGTGTTCCGTGCCATCGTGGCGGGAGCATGTCTTCTCAGCCTGTCCTCGGGAGCCGAGGCGGCGCAGTCGATCCGGGTCCTGCTGTCGGCCGAGGTGTCACAGCTCGATGTCCGTGCAGACCGTCCGTTGGTGGTTACGGATGCAAAAGGCCGTGGTCAGACTCTGCGCGCGTCGGTCCAGGTCATAGCCGCTGAAAGAGGGTTTCTGCTGAATGGTGCCCGCATGCAGACAGAGCAGTTAACGCTGCATGGCGGAGAGCAAGGGCTCACGCTGACGTTTCCACGGCCTGCTCGAAAGCCCAACGGGGCGGCGGTATCATCGGGCGACTCCGGTACCGGAATCGCGGTGAGCGGCCTCGTCCAGCTCGTGCGAAGAGGCAAGGGGTTTCTGGTCATTAATCGGGTGGATCTTGAAGAGTACGTCAAAGGGGTCGTTCCCGCCGAGGTCAGTTCGACCTGGCACCCGGAGATGTTGAAAGCGCAGGCGGTCGCGGCCAGGACCTATGCGCTCTATCAGCAGATGTTGAGTGCCACGCGTGACTACGACGTGGCGGCTACGGTGCAGGACCAAGTCTATCGCGGGAAGCAGGGGATTGATGCCGGGATCCTGCGCGCGGTCGAAGAGACCCGCGGGTTGGTCGTGACCTATGAGGATGCCCCGATCTATGCAGCCTTCTCATCGACGGCTGCCGGGCTGACGGAAGACGCCATGAATGTGTGGTCGAAAGAGTATCCGTATCTCAAGGGTGTAGAATGCCCCTTCGACCTTACGTCGCCTTACTATCAATGGAAATCCTCCTTCAAAGTCGACACCCTCGAGCAGAATTTGCGACAGCAGGGATTCTCCGTGGGGACGATCGCGACGATGACGCCCTTGTCGTTTAGCCGAGGGGGGCGAGTCGCGAAGCTGCGCATTCTCCATTCTGGTGGAGAATTGATTCTTCGCGGAGAAGAACTGCGGAAAGCGGTCGGGTATACCATCATCCCCAGCACGCAATTTGCCATTGAATCCATCGGCCGAGATGTGGTGCTTTCCGGCTACGGCGCGGGCCACGCCGTCGGCATGTGTCAGTGGGGCGCAAAAGAACTGGCTGAGCTGGGATATCCCTTCTCCACGATCCTTCGGTATTACTATCCAGGTACTGAGCTGCAGAATGTGACTCTGATCAAACCTCCGACCCCGCCGTCTTCCTGATGCAGCTCTCCGATTTCGATTTTCCGTTCGACCCCTCGCTGATTGCCGCTCACCCGAGCCTTCCCGCGCGATCACGCCAGGCTGCTCGTTTTGCAGCCGCTCGATCGTTCGCTCGCCCATCGCCGCGTCGACGAGTTGCCTGAGCTGCTTCAGCCAGGCGATCTCCTCGTGGTCAACAATACAAAGGTGTTGGCCGCGCGCGTGGCTGGACGGAAGCGCCCTTCCGGTGCGGAGGTCGAGATCCTCTTTGTGAAGGATCTTGGCGATGCGATCTGGGAGGTGTTGATCAAGGGAACGTTTCGGCCTGGGCAGATTATTGAGATGGGCGCAGAGGCTTCTGCTGTGGTGGTCGAGCGCGGCGCGACTAGAACGACAGTTCGGGTTGAGTGTCCGATTCCGTTGTCTGAATGGCTGCGACAATATGGTCGAATGCCACTTCCGCCCTACTTGAAACGCGCACCGACCGACCAGGATCGAGAATGGTACCAAACTCTATTCGCGCAACATGAGGGCGCCATTGCGGCGCCGACCGCCGGGCTCCATTTCACACCGGAATTGCTGGCACGGCTCCAACAGCGAGGGATCGGTCTCACGACCGTCACGCTCCACGTTGGTATCGGGACCTTCAAGCCGGTGACGGTCGATCAGATCGAAGACCATCGGATGGGCGCAGAATGGATCGAGGTCGGAGCAGAGGCGGTTCGTGCCATCCAACAGGTGCGAGCGAAGGGGGGGCGAATTGGTGCTGTCGGGACCACAGTCGTACGCGCCCTCGAAACTGCGGCTCGAGCGGACGGCGTGATCCGACCCTATCGGGGAGAGACAGATATGTTCATGACACCAGGGTTTCATTTCAAGGTGGTCGATGCCCTCCTCACGAACTTCCACTTGCCGCGGACCACATTGCTGATGCTGGTTTCCGCATTGGCCGGGACCGAATTTCTTCGACAGGCCTATGCAGAGGCGGTTCGGGAGCGGTACCGCTTCTACAGTTACGGTGATGCGATGTTGGTCCTGTCGGCCGCGAAGAAATAAAGAGGCCCGGGAGCGGACTGGTTCGTGTTTTGGCGAGCGGGGGTTACAAGAGTTCGCGGTGAATCGTAATTGGGAGCGTGGTTTTGAGCGATTCGGAGTAGGCCATTAGCGCGCGTTGCTGCTTTTGAAAGAGGACGTCCTGGATGGCACGGTCCTGTGCCGCGGCGGCCTTAGCGGGATCTGATTCTGTTTGCCGTAGCGTGAGGGCTTGCGCCTCGGCAAGTTCGGCAGGGGTAAGGGCCACGGCGTCGCGGATAATCATTCTGGCTTTGTTACTCAGCACTTCTTTCGCTTCCATCGCTTCGAATATCGCGGGCGTCAGATGATTGGCTGCCAGGAGCCGTTGGTAGACCTCCGGATCGAATGTCCCGTTCTTTTGGAAGTCCGGGATCTGCATGATGACTTCTCGCAGGTCGTCGTCAGCCACGGTGAGGCCCATGTCCTTTGCCGCGATGAGCCAGGTCCGATTGTCGATGAGTTGATCCACCACAAATTGCTTGATCGTTTCGTCTTTGAACTCTCCAGGGACTTTGTCTTTGTAGAAGCGATAGGTATTCTCATAGGCGCGACGAAACTCATCGCGGGACACGGTGAGGTCTCCGACTGAGGCGACCACGCCGCCGCGCTGTTCGCCGAACCCCCACCAGCCCATGGTGATGACGAAGGCGAGGGCGATAATCCCCATGACCGACTTGAGGAGCCACGGATAACTATGGGACGCTTCACGCAGCAATTTGATCATGACAACTCCTCGGATAATTCGTACGGGTGGATTGTACTCAGGGATCTGTGCAAAGGCAAGAGACGACCTTTCCTCCAAGCTGCGCCCACACAATCGAGCAGAGTTGTCTGTTCGTGAAGACAAGAAATATTACTCACAATGTCGATCTGCCTGAGAATGGTCTTTCGTTTGTGCTCGGTAATCTGATTTGTTATACTTTGCCACTAATTGTAAGGAGATCCCTTGGCGGAGGAGGTCAGCGGGGTTCATTCAATCGGTGTTGGGATCTACCCCAAGGCGCAAGTCTTGAACCGAGGTATCGCCAAGCTGATCGATTTATTCATCGTCGCGGCAGTCGGTCAAGTGATCGTACCGGTAGGTTTCCTTGCAGGATTGGCGTATATACTGATCGCTGATGGATTTGCCGGTGGGCGCAGTATCGGTAAGCGGTTGATCGGCCTCCAGACGGTACGTCCGGACCGGCGTGAGGCAGCAGGGTTTCGAGAATCCATTATTCGAAATTTGCCCTTTGCGTTCGCTCAGTTAGCCTTCGCCGTCCCGTATGTGGGATGGATTGTGTCGGTAGCAATCATTGCGTTCGAAGCGGTCTTGATTCTCGGGAACGAACAGGGGCGGCGTCTCGGTGACGAGGTGGCCGGTACCCAGGTGTTGGATGTTGGTCGACTGGTGTTACCTGATTGAGCGTGCCGTAAGAGTTTGAGGGGAAGGGAGAGCAAACGTGGGCTTTGCGAGTGACATCTTCGGGTGGTTCTCAAATGACCTAGCCATTGACCTGGGGACGGCGTCGACCCTTGTCTATGTGCATGGGAAAGGGATCGTGCTCAACGAACCTTCGGTCGTGGCGGTTGAGAAAAAGTCCGGACGAGTGCTTGCGGTCGGCACGGAAGCAAAGAGAATGTTGGGACGCACACCGGGCAACATCATTGCGGTGCGGCCCATGAAAGAAGGCGTGATCGCCGACTTCGAAATGGCAGAGCAGATGTTGAAGCGGTTCATTCAGAAGGCTCACAACCGGAGCGCATTCGTGCGTCCGCGCATCATCATCGGTGTGCCGTCACGCATAACGCAGGTCGAGCAGCGTGCGGTCCGAGACTCGGCGGAGTTAGCCGGCGCCCGCGAAGTGTATCTGATCGAAGAACCGGTGGCCGCAGCCATAGGCGCCGGTCTTCCGATCACCGAACCCTCCGGGAACATGGTTGTCGATATCGGCGGCGGTACGACCGATATTGCCGTCATTTCACTCGGCGGAATCGTCTATAGCGAGTCCGTCAAGGTCGCGGGTGATCGCATGGACGATGCGATCATGAATTACATTAAGAAGAAGTATAACCTCCTCATTGGTGAACATATGGCGGAGCGAATCAAGTTCGAAATCGGATCCGCCTATCCTTTTGAGGAACGCAAGACCATGATGATCAAGGGGCGCGATTTGATTTCCGGCATTCCCCGCACGCTGGTGGTGGATGATTCAGAAATCCGTGAAGCGCTGCAGGAACCGATCGGAACAATCGTCAACGCGATTAAAGTGGCGCTGGAGAATACCCCGCCCGAGTTGGCGGGCGACATTATCGATCGTGGCATCGTACTCACGGGAGGGGGATCTCTGCTGAAGGGCATGGATACGCGCTTTCGGGAGGAGACGAATCTGCCGATCATCACCGTGGACGATCCTCTGACCTCCGTAGTCCTGGGGGTCGGGAAAATCCTCGATGAGCTGGATCTGCTCGCCAAAGTCTCGGTCATGTCCCAGGCCAATACCTACCGATAAGGTTCCATCCCTAACTCCCTTATGTGGATGGCTAACTCTCGTTCTTCCTCCGGTGCCAGACGGCTGGCGGTTGCCTGCTTTGCTTTACTGCTGGTTGCTCTTTTTCTGTTTCCCGGTCAAATCCAAGGACTCTTGCAGTATCTGGACGGGCCAGTTGGACACGTCGTGGGCGTTCCGCTCGAAGCCATTGCGTCCATCGATCTTGGCATTGCTGATCGCTGGCAACAATATGTTGCGTTGCAAGGGGTCCGGGAAGAGAACCAACAACTACGGAAAGAAATTGAGTGGTTACGCGGGCAAAATAGCCAGCTGCGTGAGTCAGCCGCCGCAACAGAGCGATTGACGGCCTTGCTGCAATTTAAGGAGCAAGCACTCCCCACGATGGTAGCTGCTCAAGTCATCGGGCGTGATGCCACGAACCGATATCGTGCCATCATCCTCAATAAGGGCGAGAGCGACGGGATCAAGCCGGACATGGGAGTGATCACGCCCGCTGGTGTCGTCGGGCGCGTTGTGAAAACGACAGGGGCCTCCTCGGTGGTGCTCTTGGTGACTGATCCAAACAATGCCATCGCCAGTCTCATTCAGCGGACGAGAGACGAAGGCATTGTGGAAGGGACTCAACAAGGGCTGGCCCAGCTGAAGTATATTCCGTTGTTGTCGACGCTCCGAGACGGTGATCGGGTTGTAACCTCCGGCCTTGTCGGAGGGTTTCCCCGAGGGCTCGCGATCGGCACGATTACGCGCATCGATAAAGAGGAAGGCGCCCTCTTCCAATCTGCTGAACTCATGCCCGAAGTCGACGTTGGTCATGTGGAGGAAGTGCTGGTGATTCAGACCTCGTATGGACAGTCCACGAAGGCCGGAGCGGGGGCGGATCTGCTCGGGAAGCCGTCACCATGAAATTCCTACTCTATCTGATTCTCGTCCTGCTGCTCGTCCCCCTGCAGACGACGCTGCTGCCACATTTGAGTGTGTGGAATATCAAGCCGGATCTAGGGCTTGTGGCCGCCGCGCTTGTCGGGCTTCTTGCCGGTGAACTGGAAGGCCTGCTTGTGGGGCTTGCGATCGGATGGGTGCTGAATCTGTACTCAGCCGGTGAGCTCTGGTTAAGTCTCCTGACGGACGGAGGCGTTGGGCTCTTGGCAGGATTCCTGGGCCGGCAGGTGTCACACGTGACGTTGATCTCTCTGGGCGTGGGATTGCTGCTGGTGTCTTTGGCGAGCGGACTGCTCGCCGCTCTGAATTTCAAGCAATTCGACACATCTCAACTGTGGTGGATGGTAGAGTCGATCGTCCTTCCGCAGGCCTGTTTTGACGCGGTGGTGGGGGCGGGGTTCTATTGGCTGCTCTCTCAACGGTTTGATGTCACCCGCCTGAGGACTGAATAGCAGGTCTTTGGTGGGCGTGGCGGAATGTTAATTGTGACACATGGCAACACTTGGTCTGCACGATTCTGAACTTGGAGAGCTCCAACGCCGATTGATCATTCTCCGCGTCGGCTTGTTGCTTGTCGTGGCTTTATTGGGGTTGCGGCTCTGGCACTTGCAGATTCGCGAGGGGCCCTACTACCGTGATCTCTCCGAGAACAATCGTACACGCTCCGTCATCATGGAGCCGGCTCGAGGGCTCATCTATGACCGCAACGGGATCTTGTTAGCGAATAATGTCCCCAGCTTCACGCTCTACGTCTCGCTCGAAGACGTCAAAGATCGCGACCTGCTCATCGATCAGCTTAGCAATCTCTTGGGGTTAGATGTTGAGCTCGTCAGGAAGAAGCTCACGGCTCGCGGCAGTAAACAACTGCCGCGCAAGGTGAAGGATCGTTTAACCCTTCGAGAAGCGACGTTAGTCGAGTCTCACCGTCTGGACTTGCCCGGAGTGATGGTGCAAGTCGAATCGCAACGGAACTATCCTGGCGGAGTGATGGCCGCGCACCTGTTGGGCTATGTCGGGGAAGTGTCGCCTGAGCAGTTAGAGAAACCTGAATTTGCCGAACTGCACCAGGGCAGCATTGTCGGCCAATATGGCGTGGAGAAATATTTCGACCGGCTCGTGCGTGGTCTGGCCGGACAGAAAAGCGTTGAAGTTGATGCCTTAGGTCATGAGAAACGAACTGTCGTCGTGGAGCAGCCACATGCCGGGGACAATTTGTACCTCACGATCGATGCGCGGCTTCAAAAAGTGGCCGAAAACCTGTTGGGGGAGGAATCAGGCGCGATTGTCGCGCTTGATCCGAGGACAGGGGACGTGCTTGCCATGGCCAGCCGCCCCGGGTTCGATCCGAACATCCTCTCGCGGGAACTCACACCGAAACAATGGGCCGAGATCGTGCAAGACGAGGGGCGCCCGTTGAACAATCGCGCCTCGCAAGGGCAGTACCCGCCTGGTTCGGTCTTCAAAGTGATGATGGCCGCTGCCGCGTTGCAAACCAATACCGTTACGCCGTCGACCTCCATCCACTGCAATGGAGGGTATCAATTCGGTCGTCGCCTCTATCATGACTGGAAGGCCGGCGGGCATGGCTCGGTGGACCTCCGGCACGCGCTCGTGCAATCTTGCGACGTGTACTTCTACACCGTCGGGCAGCGGATGGGGATCGAGACGATGGCTTCCTTCGCCCATCAGTTTGGGCTGGGAGAGGAAACGGGGATTGAGCTGCCGTCTGAACGGATTGGGATCGTGCCCTCCGCGGCCTGGAAACAGAAGGCCAAGAATGAGGCCTGGCTGCCGGGCGAGACGATCTCGGCATCGATCGGACAGGGCTATGTGAATGTGACTCCGCTGCAAATGGCGAGCTTGATCGGCACCGTCGCAAACGACGGTGTGACCTTCCGTCCGCGACTGGTTCAGGCGGTGATGGATCGAGCGACCGGCGAGGTGCAAAAAAGGCCCGCGGTTCCCAAACGCACGTTGAAGCTGAGGCCTGAGATTTTGCCGCTGATTAGAGAGGCGCTGGCCGGGGTGGTGAAAGAGGGGACGGCCACGCGGGCGAAGTCGGCGCTGGTGACGATCGCCGGGAAGACCGGTACGGCCCAGATGACGGCCTTGCGCACTGGTCCAGAGAAAGATATTCCGAAGAAGTTCCGCGATCATGCCTGGTTTGTGGCCTTCGCTCCGGTTGAAGCGCCCACCATCGCCGTTGCGGTGTTGGGTGAACATATGGGCCACGGGGGGTCCGCCTCGGCGCCCCTCGCCAAAGAGCTGATCGAGACCTATGTGAAATTGAATCTCCCCGCACCTTCCAGTGTGGCGGACGGGGCTGTCATGCCCAAGGGCGATGCCAGAGGACAGGGAACGAGATGATCGACCATGTGATTAATAGCCGCGGCTTCGACAATTTCGATTTTCGTTTTATCGGACTGATCTTTGTCATCCTGGGGGTTGGCGTCCTGTCGATTTATAGCGTGACGCATGACCAAGGGGTCGCGTTCCCATTTTATGTCAGACAAATCGTGTGGATTGTTCTCGGCACGGTCGCGTTTCTGGTCATGTGGCTCTCGGACTATCATCGAATCGCTCGGTTAGCGTATCCTGCCTATGCGATTATCTTAATCTTATTAGCCGTCGTGCTGTTTGAAGGCAAGAGCAGCCGAGGGGCGCAACGATGGATTCCGATGGGGCCATTTGCGTTCCAGCCATCGGAATTCGCAAAACTGGTCCTCATTCTGACCTTGGCGCACTACTATTCAAAGGCGCCGCGGGTGGGCTGGCTTCAACGGGTGGTGCTTCCTGGGCTGTTGGTGATGCCAGGGCTGCTCCTGATCCTCAAGCAGCCGGATCTTGGGAGCGGGTTGAGCTTCTTGGCCGTCTATGCCGCGATGTTGTTGATGGTAGGTATGCGGTCGAAGGCATTGGGCGTTATCCTCCTGTTTTCGCTGATGCTGTTCCCCTTCGCCTGGGAGATGATGTGGGGGTCATTGCATGATTATCAGCGGCAGCGCATTATGGCTTTTGTCGATCCGGCCTACGATCCCGGGGGTAAAGGGTACCACGCGCTTCAATCTCGGATTGCCATCGGCGCAGGAGAGTTGACGGGGAAGGGGCTCTACGGAGGGACCCAAAGCCAACTGAAGTTCTTGCCTGAGGGGCACACGGACTTTGTCTTTTCAGTTTTTGCAGAGGAATGGGGATTTCTCGGAGTGCTGGCTCTCTTGCTATTATTTGTTGCGTTGATCTGGCTGTCGTTGGAAATTGTCGCGCGCGCGAAGGATCAGCTCGGGGCGCTGCTGGCGGTTGGCATCATCTGCATGCTGTGTTTTTGCGTGGTGGTCAATATCGGCATGACGGCAGGCATGTTCCCTATCGTGGGAATTCCCCTTCCGCTCATGAGTTACGGCGGGAGTGCGACGATTATGACGATGGCGTCGCTCGGCCTGCTCTTGAATGTCAAACGCCGTCGATTAAGTTTCTTTTAGTGAAAGGGTGATCGCGCGGTCTCGAATGAATCGGGATCGAGGCAAGAGGTTATTTTTTATGGTGCGAACTGTCGGTCGATGAGGTGTCGAGTGGAGGCTGGAACCTGGGGATTCCCCGCGTTCGTCCTGCACATCGGTTCGACGGTTCTGCCGAACGGAAGGAGTCGGTATGGGAATAGAAATTGCGATTACGGTCGCACGCGAGGAAACTCGCGTCGCGGTGTTGGACGGTGGGGTCGTCACTGATCTCTTCGGGGATCGGGCGAAGCACAAAGACTTCGTCGGGAATATTTATAAAGGGAAGGTGGCGAAAGTGTTGCCTGGCATGCAGGCGGCATTTGTGGATATAGGCCTCGAGAAGGCGGCCTTCATGCATGTGTCGGATTTGTCGTTGGACTCCGAACCGGGCGATACGCTCGTCGATGTGGACGAAGATGACAAGGATGCCGATAAAGATGGGGATATGTTGGGTCCCCGGCGCCAAAGCTCTAAGCCGATCGAGCAGCTATTGAGTGAAGGGCAGGAGCTGATGGTTCAGATTTCCAAAGGGCCTATCGGCACGAAGGGCTCGCGGGTCACGACCTATGTGTCGCTCCCTGGCCGGTATCTCGTGTTCATGCCCAATGTGGAGCACATCGGCGTGTCTCGACGTATTGCCCGTGACGAGGAGCGGGCTCGGCTCAAGGACATAATGAAGCGAGTGCGGCATCCCGGCTGTGGATACATCGTCCGCACGGTGAGCGAAGGGGTCAAAGAAGATGAGCTGCGATCCGATGTCGATTTCTTGCATGTGCTCTGGCAGGACATCCTGGCGAAACGTGAGCAGAAGGGCGCGCCGGCGTTGCTCCATGCCGACTTGAGCCTGAGTTTCCGCGTCGTGCGCGATCTTTTCGGGAAGAAAGTTGATCGGTTATGGATCGACTCGCGTGAGGAGTATCAGGCGGTCAGGGACTTCGTGCAGCGATTTTCGCCGGAACAAACCTCCCGTATTCATCTCTACGACAAGGACGAAAGTCTCTTCGATCATCTGGGCGTGGAACAGGAGATGGCGCGGGCCCTCAGCCGCAAAGTCTGGCTCAAGTCCGGCGGGCATCTCGTGATCGATCATACGGAAGCGATGACCGTCATCGACGTCAACACCGGACGGTTCGTGGGAAAGCGCGATCAGGAAGAGACCATTCTCCGGAACAATCTGGAGGCCGCGAAGGAAGTGGCCTATCAGATGAAGTTGCGTGGGATCGGCGGGATCATCATCGTCGACTTCATCGATATGGAGCGAGAGAAGAATCGCGACAAGGTGTACCACGCATTGCTCGATGCAATGTCAACCGACAAGGCTCGCACCAGAGTGTCCAGAGTTACTGACCTGGGGCTGATCGAGATTTCTCGTGAACGGGTGCGGGAGGACCTCCTGCGTTCTCTCTCCGAGCCTTGTCATTATTGCGAAGGGCGGGGCTATACGAAGTCCCCGACCACGGTGGCCTATGAGATATTCCGCGATGTTCGTCGGATCGGCAGCAGTCCCGAGCCGCAGCGGATCGTCATCGGTGCTCACCCCGCAGTCGTCGGGCTGCTGCAAGATGAAGAGCGGCAAGGTCTTGAGGCCGTAGAGCGCGAGTGTGCCGCGAAAATCATCGTCATGCCGGATGAGCACTTGCACTTGGAGCAGTACGATTTGGCCGTTCTCTAGAGTTATGGTACCGGTGCGACGAGACTAATGCAGCCCTTCAGCCAGCCTGTAGGTGCGGATTCCTCCGCTGAGGTCGCGGGGCCTTCATCGGGCCATCGTATGACAAGGGCGCGGTTAGAGGCATGGCTCCGTCTGCGAGCGACCGAGGGAGTGGGGGACCTGACGGCTCTTCGGTTAGTTCGCGCCTGGCATTCTCCCGAGGCTGTCCTGCGTGCCTCCCGCGATGACTTAATTCAAAGTGGCTGCAGCCCGCAGTTGGCGGACACGATACGACGCGGGCCTGATAGTCCCGCCTGTCGGAGCCTCGAGCGGGAACTCAATGCGATTGAGCGTGAACGGATTGAAGTCCGGAGCGTGTTGGATCCGACCTATCCCACGCGACTGAAGATGATTGCGGACCCTCCGCCGCTTTTGTACATCACCGGTTCATTGACTGAGCAGGATGAGCTGGCGGTGGCCATCGTAGGCGCACGGCGTGCGACGGCAGCCGGACGTGCCATGACTGAAGAGTTGAGCCACGACTTGGCGGCACGGGGCATGACGGTGGTGAGTGGACTCGCGCGAGGAGTCGACGCGGCGGCCCACCGGGGCGCACTCGCCGCACAGGGGCGCACCATTGCCGTGCTGGGCTGCGGGATCGATCGGACCTATCCGCCGGAACATGAACGGTTACGACGACAAATCGAGGAGCGGGGGGCGATCCTGTCTGAGGTGCCGGTGGGTGCGCCACCCCACAATCATCACTTTCCTCGGCGGAATCGCATCATCAGCGGGTTGTCTCTGGGCGTGATTGTCACAGAAGCGGCTATCAACAGCGGATCGTTGATTACTGCGAGACTCGCAGCTGAGCAGGGCCGAGAGGTCTTTGCGGTTCCCGGCTTTGTGAAGGCAGACACCAGTCGCGGGACCAACGCTCTGCTCAAAGACGGTGCGGCTTTGATCGAGCGCGCGCAGGATGTTATCGAAGCGGTCATGCCGCAGCTGGAACCAGCGCTGCGCTTGCGCCTGCAGCCTTCACGAGAGAAGAACGAACGCGACGATCAGTTGGGCAAAGAAGACCAGCTGGTATATGATGCTCTGTTGTATGACCCGCTTACAGTGGACGACGTGATTATCACCACAGGGTTGACGGTGTCCACCGTGATGGCCTCACTCTTGTCCCTCGAGCTTCGACAGCGAGTCAGGCAGCTGCCGGGGCAACGGTACCTTCGGGCTTAATCGTCGAACAGTTGCACAGATGTCTATTATTTGATACGGATGAGAGGGCAACGATCGTAGCGAACCGGAGTTTTCATGGCCAAGTCACTCATTATTGTCGAGTCCCCGACGAAAGCACGCACCATCAGCAAGTATCTGGGGCGTGGCTATACCGTCATGGCCTCAGTCGGACATATTAAGGATCTTCCTACCAGCAAGCTCGGCGTTGACCTGGAACACGATTTCGAGCCGCAATATGTGACGATCAAGGGAAAATCGAAGGTCTTGGCGGAGATTAAGAAAAAGGCTGAAGAAGCCGACAAGGTGTTCCTCGCGCCGGACCCCGACCGAGAAGGCGAAGCCATCGCGTGGCACCTCGAGCAGGAATTGCTCGGTAAATCAAAATCCAAGTCCAAGAAGAAGACCGAGGGCAAGGTGTTCCGGGTGCTCTTCAATGAAATCACGGAATCGGCCATCAAGCGCGCGCTGCAGTCGCCGGGGCAGGTCGATATGAAGTTGGTGAATGCACAGCAGGCCCGCCGGGTGCTTGACCGGATTGTCGGATACCAAGGCAGTCAATTGCTCTGGACCAAGGTGCGTCGCGGACTCAGCATGGGCCGGGTCCAGTCCGTGGCGATGCGATTAATTTGCGAACGTGAACAGGAACGAGAAGCGTTCCGCGCGGAAGAGTACTGGTCTATTGCGGTGGTGCTGTCCGGGACCAACCCCCCTCCCTTCGAAGCCAAGCTGCACAGTATCAACGGACAAGATGCATCGATTGCGACAGAGACCGATGCGCAGCGCATCGTTAGTGCTATTCAAGGCAAAGAGTTCGTCGTCGACTCGATTGAACGAAAAGAAAAGAAACGGAATCCTGTCGCGCCCTTCATCACCAGCCGGCTCCAACAGGAAGCGGCGCGCAAGCTGCATTTCTCATCCAAGAAAACGATGACTTTGGCACAGAAGCTGTACGAAGGGGTAGAAATCGGGGCGGAAGGTCCGACCGGTCTCATTACCTACATGAGGACGGACTCCCCGCGCATTTCGACCGAGGCAATGGCGGAAGCGCGCCAGGTGATCCAGGAACGGTTTGGCGCCGAATATTTGCCTGCCACGCCGAACGTGTACAAGACGCAGAAAGCGGCGCAAGAAGCTCACGAAGCGATTCGACCCACTTCAGCGGCACGCGACCCGGAGTCCATCAGGCAGTACTTAGAGCCGGATGTCCATAAGCTGTACCAGTTGATCTGGAACCGGTTTATCGCATCGCAGATGGTCCCTGCGATCCTCGACGTGACTCGCGTGGAGTCGAGTCCCGTCAAGACAAACGGGAAATATCTTTTCCGATCAACCGGCACCGTGGTGAAATTTCCCGGCCATACGATTGTCTATATGGAGGGGATCGACAAGGAGCTTTTCGCCCAGAAGCAAAAGAGCGAGCAGGAGGTCGAGGACGAGGCCGAGCGCCAGTTGCCTCTCCTCAGCGAGGGAGAGCGGCTGCAACTCGTATCCCAGGAGGGACAGACGGTGCCCGGTGTGCTCTCGAAACAACATTTCACCCAGCCGCCACCTCGGTATAACGAAGCCTTGCTGATCAAGGAATTGGAAGAAAAAGGCATCGGCCGGCCGTCCACCTATGCGAGCATCATTTCGACGATTCAAGATCGAAAATATGCCGAGAAGGTGGACGGGCGGTTTGGTCCCACCGAAACAGGGCGGACCGTGCACGATTTCCTGATGAAGGGATTCCCGGATCTGATCAACGTCGACTTCACCTCGCACATGGAGCTGGAGCTGGACGAAGTCGAAGAAGGCAACAAGCCGTGGGTGACGGCGGTGCGAGAGTTTTACGGGACCTTCACGACGGATCTGGAGAGGGCGAAGACGATTCCCGGACCCAAGGACACGGTGGAGCCACCGACGGATATTCCCTGCGAGAAGTGCGGCCGGATGATGGAGATTAAATGGGGACGCAATGGCAAGTTTCTCGCCTGTCCTGCCTACAAGGACAAGCCTCCCTGCAAGAACACGCAGAACTTTGAGAAGCTCGAGGATGGCACCATTAAAATCGTTCCAAAGATTGAGCTGACGACGGATGAGAAGTGCGAGAAATGCAGTAGCCCGATGGTGGTGAAGACCGGGCGGTTTGGAAAGTTCATCGCCTGCTCCGCCTATCCGGAGTGCAAGACCACTAAACCGCTCACGCTGGGCGTGAAGTGCCCCCAGCCAGGCTGTGGCGGCGATCTTGTCCAGAAACGCACCAAGAAGGGGCGGTCCTTTTTTGCCTGCAGCAAGTATCCGGCGTGCGAATATGCCCTGTGGGATCGTCCCATCAACAAGGCCTGCCCAACCTGCAGCGCCCCGTTCCTCATTGAAAAAGTCAGCAAGCAAGTTGGCCGTAGCGTCCAATGCCGCAACGAAGAATGCGGCTACCGCGAGGCCGGGTAAGAATCTTTCACACGTTTCCGGTCACCAGCTATTCTCTCGCCCCCTTTCCTTCGCTTCCTCGATTCAATCGAAACCGCGAACTCATGTCATCGGCGCTGGCCCTGTGCTGGCGTTGCCCCGTACCGCTCGGTTGACGAATGGCATAAAGGTGTCGATAATGAACTCAGGTTTCGTGATGGAGATTGCTGCACACATGACCCACACTTGCGCCCCTAATGGTGAGGGCCTACCAGATTTAGGAAAGGGGAGACGCCATGAAAGCTAAAGAGGGCGTAGTCAACATCCTCAATAAGATCCTGACAGCAGATCTCACCGCCATCAATCAATACTTCGTCCATGCCAAGATGTGCGAGAACTGGGGCTATGAACGGCTCCATCACAAAGTGCGAGAGCGCAGCATCGACGAAATGAAAGACGCCGATGAGCTCATCGGCCACATCCTCTATCTGGATGGTGTGCCGAATGTGCAGCGAATGAATCCCGTCCAGGTAGGCGAGACAGTTCCCGAGCAATTCAAGCTGGACTTGAAAGCCGAACAAGAAATGCTTACCCTGCTGAGCGATGGCGTGGTGCATTGCACGAAAGTGACCGACTTCACCACGCGGCATATGTTCGAGGACATGGCCAAAGATGTGGACCAACATATCGATTGGATCGAAACGCAACTGGAATCGATCAAGCAGGTGGGGCTGGAGAACTATCTGGCGGAACAGATCAAAAAAGAGTCGTAAGGCGTCCCCGCCGTGTATCCCACATTTGTCCTGTCCGACTTTATCCCTGGAAAGTGAGGCGGGGGGCCTCAAGAGGAAGTGAGGGCCCCCGCCCGCGAAGTGGGAGTGCACAACTCCCACTCCGTTGCCGGTGTGTCGGGCACCGGCTGGTCTTCCGTACTGCAGTGATTCCTGCCTATTGATAGTCCTCGTTCAAGCGATTTGAGGAACGCGACCAGCGACGTCACGTCACCGGCTGTGAGTGCGATGCCCTGAAGTTGCACCGCACCATTGCGCAGCGTTCCCGCACGTGCTTGTGCGGAGACCCCGCGATAAAACCCGATGATGTCGTCCAGGGTATCGAACTGGCCGTTGTGCATGTACGGGGCCGAATGGCTCAGATCGCGAAGCCCTGGTGTTTTGAAGCGGGCAATGGCTCGATCCAACAACACGGCATCCGCGAGAGGACATGGCACTTGGTCGTCACATAGAATGGTTCGAATCTTGGCCTGTGGTCCTGGCACGTCGGGGTTGGCGAAGATGTTCCAGCTTCCAAGATCAGTTAAGGATGGATCTCCTGCTATTGGAATTGCGCGGAATGGTCCTAGCGCGGCAGGGTGATTCTCTGTGGCTGGGAGAAACTGATTGTAATTCCCGTCGCGGGTCGCCAGGTTGGGAATCGATAGTCCTGCAAACTGGCCGGCCCCATGAATGTCGTCATATTCTTTTTGCGCGGTGCCGGTATTGTGCAGCTTGAAATCGGTAAAATTCGGCGCAGCATGGCAGACGAGGCAGTTTCCGATCTTGCCCGCCGCGATTTCTGCTGGTGTCGCAGTTGGGGGACTCGATGGCTCCGTAAGAAACATCTTCAATCCCTCAAGTTCAACGGCACCGAACTGAAACGATTGTGAGTGGAATTGGAATTGACCGTTTGGACGATTGGGGTTTGCGGTCACGAATTGGAGCGTTCCAGCCAGATCCCGCGCTTTCACGACTTGCAGGAGGCGCCGGCTGTAATCGATCGCGGACTCGTTCGGGTCCGGCAGCTGGGGCAGGCCATTAAGGTCCAGGAATATGTCGAACGGTGAACGAATAAGATTGCCAGCATCGTCCTGCTGCGAAAAGAGAAGCTGTTTCACATAGGCCGCGACCACCTTCACGACCGCGTTGAAGATCTCCTGATCGGTGCCTGATCCGATGAACGCCCGAAATTCAGGCGACAGGCGGAGTTCGTCAGGAATGGTGGGGTTCGCTCCCGTGAAGAGAATGCGGTAAGGGAGTCCGTCGAATTGCTGGGCAATCACCCCGCTTCCATCATCCCCCCGTACGACCTGAGCGATATGCGCAATCGCTTGCGCTCGTTCGCCCGGCAACCAGCCGTAGTTCCTGCCCGTGAAGGTTGCAGCGACCAGGTCTTCCATCGAGTTGAATTCCGCATCGAAGTGGAATAGGGCTCCGCCTGGTCGATCGAGTGCGGAGTTGACGAGGGGAGGTGAATTGCGCGGTGCATGGGTCTTGCCGTCGGCTCTGGCCGGGATTGGACTGCGGCGAGCAAAGTCGGCATAGGTCCGCATCCCTCCCCCAGGAGCTCCCAATACGTCGTCCACCATGTGGCAGGCGCGGCAATTCATGGACATGCCTTTGAACGGGCCTGGATCAATGGGTATGCCAGGGGTCATTGTTTCCACTGTATCCATGACGGTGTCGCCGGCATTGTGATCGTTAATATTGCCGCCGCTGTCCAAAAATGCCTTGAAGGCTTGGGCGAAGCGAGTTTCGACAAACAATCGTTCTCCAACGGAGGCTTCGGCTCCTGGTGTCCCTGTAGCCGAGACTGAAGCCGGTGCGGAGCTGCCACCGCTACTGGTGCATCCTTCGAATCCAACGAAGAGAAGGGAGATGATGATCAAAGATGGCTTTCCAACAACTTGAGGGAGGGTGTTGTAACAACGATAAAGAGGGAACATGGTGAAGTCTCCAATACGTCTAATGTGAATCCAAATAGTCTCCAATGGCTGATTCGATAAAGTCAGGGCCGGAATGAGATTTCTGGATCGGGGCGAATGCCTCGACTAACTCCGGATCGAATTGGGTGCCCGACGCGACGTTAAGAATTCTGAATGCGATGAGACTCCTAATGCCAGGATCTGCTGCGCCTGGAACTTTGATGGCGTCGTACGCGTCGGCGACCGATAGGATTCTCGCTCCAAGAGGGATAAATGGGCCTCTAATGCCGTAGGGATAGCCGGTGCCATCCCATCGTTCGTGATGGTGCGCGATGAAGACGGAGGCTGTGCGTAAGAAGGCGAAAGGTTCGAGGAGCGTGGCGCCGAGCCGAGAGTGGTTCTGTACGGCGATGTACGATTCGGCTCTAGAACCTCTTGGACATCTACAAGGTGAGTGGGAAGCATCAAGAGCCCGACATCGTGAAGCAAGGCGGCGAGTTTCAGATCGTGTAATTCGCATGGGGTCAGGCCGACCGCTTGTCCGATCAACAACGAGATCGCAGCTGTGCGGCGACCGTGGCCTGACTGCCAGGGGAGCGCGCGATCGATTTCCTTGCCGACCTGGCGAACGAGGATGCTTTCGACATCGCGGCGTGATGCCAGAGGAAGTCGGAGGCGGTCGATCTTCCGGAGCATTGCCTGTATCGTGATGATCCCGGGATGGATGTGTTCACAGACCCGCTGTTCCATCGTCACTCCTCCAAGAAAAACAAAAAAAGCCCAAGATCATGTCGATGATCTTGGGCTCTGGGTGAAAAACCTCTGGCCGCAATCTGTGTTGAGCGTCAGGGCGCGTTAACTCATTCTTCTTTTCCGTGCTTTCCTGCCATCAGCGGCTGTTGCAAGACCCACATCTCGTAGAGAGGGATTGCCATCATGATGAGAAAACCCACTGTCATGAGGGTGTCGCCTGTCAGCATGGTCAACACGAAAACCGGGGAGACGTAGCTGATCAGCCAGGGAGATAACAGATCAAGCATCACGCCACCGAATGAAATCCAGGTCGTGACGACTTTCAGCCTGCTGCTGGCGTTGGTGAGATAGAGCACATGGACCAGGATCATAAACACGACTGGCATCGTAAAGAGGTGGAAGTGGGTGATTTCTGCCAGTTCTCTGAACGACATCGGCTCGCCGAATGTGGCATCCGATCCCCGGTAGTGATTGGCGATCCCTTGTGGCGACAGCCCTGTCATGCTGTGGGCCCAGAAAAAGGAAAAGGTAAAGCCGACCAGCATCAAGAAGAGAAAGAAAGTGTAGACGAGCCGGATGTGCCGATCTGAGTCGCGGAGACGGAAGCGAGTGTTGAAGTTACGCATGGTTGAGAGGGTCGTCTGCCCGGTTAGTTTCCGAAGATGAAGCTAAAGATTCCCTGTTCAGATTTCCTTGCGGCCGCCGTATCGCTGCCGATTCCTGCCGGTTTCAAATAAAACTCATCGACCAGCACCAACACTCGTTTAGATTCCAGCGGTCATCGAGCGGACCGACATGGTCGCGCCGCTAATGTTGATAATGTCTTTGTTGAGGCGGACCGGATCGAGGACCGTCTTCCCCTCGTACTGTACGTTGAAGCGCTTGGTTCGCACCTCGCTGCCGCGAGCTTCGCGAAAGACGAGCAATTCCACGTTCGAGACATGTCCGCGCGCGTCCACCCCGACCATGTAGGTCATGGGTTTGTGCTTGCCGATGGTATTTTGCACGAGGGCGTAGCCATCGACCTGCGTGCCGGTCTCGCCGATGTACACCTCGAAAGATTCTTCAGGAAATTTCCAGCCGATCCGTTCTTCTATCTGAATCTTCTTCTCTGGCGTCAGTTGGATGATATCTTTCCGAATCCGTTCGGACTTTGGGAACATCAATTTTAGCGCCTCGTCTTCTGTTAGAAAGATCTCGGCGTGGGTCATCTCCTGTTCCGTGAGGTACCGTTTGAGTTCGGCGTCCCAGACTCGTTCGCCCCGGGCGGGGAGGGGAAGAAGGAGAATGGTGAAGAGTGTTGCCAGGAGCCAGCCTTGACGATTCATGAGGAGACACAGCCTTTCTCTTTCAGCTTGGTATTGAGTCGGTTCACGACCGTTGCCTCAGCCTTTTCAGATGGATCAACAGGCCACCACTTGGTGGATGCTTGCGAGACCCCGCCTTTCAGATGCCACCGCTGCCGGTTTTCAAGAACACTCACCGAGGTGACGTCGTTCAGCCTCTTCACCGCGACTGTCATGCGAGCCCGTTCCCGATTGCCAAACGCCTCGCGTTCGAATATCCCGTAGGAGCGTTCTGGGCCTTCCATCTCGATCCAGCTAGTCTCGATGAGCCCTTTGTCCTTATCCTGAACCTGTATCGGCTGATCCTTCACGGATTCTAGAGCAGCGTTCCACACAGCGTCATATGAGCAGACGAAAAACTGATCTTTGCTGCCGCTCAGGGAGGCACAGCCGTTCCAAGTGAGTAAACCTACGAGTGCAATAATCCTTGCGGTCACGGGATGTCATGCTCCTTGAGCACCCTGCGAACCCTCCCAGAAAAGGGAGAGTTCGCAAGGCCATCGGTTTAGAAATACGTCGCTGCCGAGATCACAAACGCGTTGTCGTGAATTCGCTCCAATGTGTTTGGATTAAACCACATCGGTTGATATTGGTAGCTCATCTTAAAGACCGTATCTTCAATGGGTCGATAGTTGAGACCAAAGGAAACTTGCTCAAGATTGCCCCAGCCACCTGTCCCATTGGAGTTATCCAGATTCGTGTTGACCCGATCGTACCGGACCACGGCGGTGAAGGTGGAACCTGGGCCAAACCGCTTCGGGGACCAGTTCGACAAGAACTCCGGCATAAAATGGTAGTTGCCCTGGATATAGAATCCGCTCGACCGTTGAGGGGGAATGCCAGGACCGCTGTTCCCGGGGATGCCTGTCAATTGAGATCCTGGAGCAAATCCAATCGTATTTCCTGGAACGGCTCGAGAATTTCCTCTCGCATAAGCCCAGGCAGCTTCGCCGATGAGTTCGAAGGGGCCTCGTTGGAGTGTCCAGTCAATAGCCGTGATGCTCAGAGGGTTGTAACTACTCCCATTCTGGTTCGCATTTCCATAGTAGCTTGATCCGGCTATTTCCACGCCGAGCATCGGACTATAGGCCAGGCGTCCGACGACCGCTTTGCCGTTGTTGATATCGGCACCATCATGCCCCGGGCAGGTTCGCTGACGACCGTTTCGTGTGCCGTCCGCTTCATTGACCAGAGGGGTGCCGTCGCTAGTATAGCCGCAGGGACCGGTTGTAACGTACAATTCATAGTCCATCTTGCTGGTCCGGCCGGGATAGAACGTCCCGTAGAATCCCGCTCCTGTCTCCGACATGGTCGAGGGAATAACGAATTGGCTGACCAACGGTCGATCGGTCAGGTCATTGAGTGGGGAGTCATGGAGCAGGTTAAACTTGCCGATCGGAAGCAGCAAGATGCCGGCTCGAACATTGAATGGCTCATTGACCAGATAGTCGATGTGGGCAAACTCCAGTCCGGTTTCGATTTCATTCGCAGAGCTCTCTCTGATGCCATGTTCGATTTCGAGCTCTGCCGCGAATTTGACGTGTTCCGTGATATCGGCATAAAAGAACGGAACGAACCGTTGCTGATCAAAGTTGTTGGTAATACCGGGACGATTATCACCGGCTTCGATGCTGGCCTTCTGTTGTGTTCGAAACTGAATATCCATATAACCGCCGACAATGGCTTTCGGGGCTGACACGAATGGCTTGGCATAGACCAATCGTCCTGAACCAGTGGCGCCGAACGAGAGGGGCACCTTTTCTTCGCCGGGACGCTCCACCTTGATGTCCGACATGGGGCCGACCGGCACGGGATATTGTGTAGCCGGTGGTGTCGATTCGCGACGCTCTGTGGCCCCTTCACGACGTTCATGTTCTTCCATCCGTTGCTTCACGGCTTCGTCGACCATTCGCTTGATGTCCTCAGGAGTCATGTTTTCTGCCCAGACCGGCATGACCGGCAAACTGGCGATTACGAGAGCCCCGAGGATTGACCGGATCCTCATAGTGAACCTCCATCCATGGTAAGTGGTCTGACTCGGGACTCGCTGGTCTCTGGTCGCGGTAATAATCCATAGTGATGACTGCTTGCACGAGAGATTTGTGATAGCCTCCTTTCATGACGCATTACCCGACGAGAGATCTGTCCATCCTTCAATGGCTGTGAAGGGAATGACAACAATCCTTTTGCAGCGTTTGCACTTCAGTTCCAATCCTTGCCCCCGCACCTTGGCAATGAGCTGTCCGCACTCACATCGAGTTTCATCACTGTGGCGGGCATCTGAAGTAGGAGCTTTCGTCGCGACCATTGTGAATCTATTCTCGGTCTAAATGAAATTGAGAACGATTATTAATATCCTAACACTCGCTCGAAAGTCAAGACGTGCCTCTGGCGCTCATTTCATTGAGGTAGAAGTGCATTAGGCTCTCTGGTGTCCTATAATCCATCGCTTGTTTGGCGGAGGGAGAGGAGCCCATGCATTCCAAGCTGCCGGATCGTTTTTTCCGCTTCCAGAAGTGCCTCCTGACGCTGCTGCTTAGCGTCCTTTCTGGCTGTGCAGGGGTACCTCCTGGCCAGGAATCGGCCGTTGTCACCAGGGCCCAGATGCAGATGGGCACCTTGGTCAAGATTACGGTAGTAGCGAGGAGCGAGTCGGTCGCACAAGCTTCGGCGACCGCCGGGTTTGCTGAAATTCGCCGCCTGGAAGAGCTCCTGAGCACCTGGATTCCCGACGAGCGAGCTTTCTCGCGTGAATGCGTCGGCGGGAGTCATGCCGGTTTATGTGAGCCAAGAAACGTTGACGGTTGTCCAACGTGCGATGCAGGCAGCGGAAATGACCGGTGGTGGATTCAATATCGCCATTGGTCCGGCGGTAGATGCATGGCGTGTGACCGAAGGCCAGCGTATACCGACAGAATCCGAGTTGGAATCCCTTCGTCCCTTGGTGGACCTGCAGGCGGTTCATGTCGATGTGCAGGAGCGGACGATCTTTCTTGAGAAAGCAGGGATGCGGATCGATGTGGGGGGGATCGGCAAAGGTTACGCAGCAGATCAAGCCGTCGACGCGTTACGGAGGGCAGGCGCTGTGGCCGGGGTTGTGGCGCTGTCAGGGGATATCAAAACATTCGGCCGGTTGCCCGGCGGGAAAATGTTTCCCGTCGGCATCCAACATCCACGAGAGGATGGAGCAGTGCTGGCATGGATTGATTTAAAGGACGAAGCGATTTCTACCGCGGGGGATTACGAGCGGTTCTTCGAGCGGGATGGGGTCCGATATCACCATATTCTCGATCCGCGTACGCTCCAACCAGCGCGCAGCTGCCAAAGTGTCACGGTGATTGCCCGTGAAGGGATCTGGGCCGATGGACTCGATACGGGCATCTTTGTAATGGGACCGGAGAAGGGAATGGAGCTAGTCGAACAGCTGCCGGATGTCGAGGCCATCATTGTCGATGCTGAAGGTCGTCTGCTCGTGTCCTCCGGCTTGAAGCAGCGCATTCGCCTGCCCTAGCAGGATGTGGCCCGTTCTCGCTTCGGGCTACCGGTCCAATCGATAGCTCATCGGAATCTTGATCGTCATCCGCGGCTGTCCTAATGGGCGAGGTAGGTGGAACGGAGCTGCCTGCCTCATGGTTTCAACAGCGGCCATGTCGAGACCCGGGTGTCCGGAACTCTGAAAGACTTCCACATCGCCGATGCTCCCGTCCTCGTTGATCACCGCTTTCACCACGACTTTTCCCTCGGCTCGATCCACCCGAGCTTCGGCGGGGTAGCGTTTCAATTCTTCCACACGACGTAAAATCGCTTCAGAGAGCCACCCATAGTCGCGCTTAGTCGGCGCACTCAATGGTGCCGGGGAGATGGCTGCCATCTGCGCTGGTGCCGGAGCTTGGTCAGATTGTGCTGTCGGTTCGAGGATTGCGGACGGAGCGCTCGCTGGTGCCGTCGGGGCATCGGATTCCAGCAGAGACTACCTTCGGTGCTTCGGCTGGATTCGTAATGGATGTGGCCTCGGCGACCATCGGTGCCACAGTTTCATGTCTGATGGGCTCGGCTGGTTGTGTTGTGTGAGCCGCTGATTGTGAGGGAGTCGTTGGTTGCGGCGGCGGTGGTAGGGAGGCTCAGGTACGACCGGGGTGAAGGTCCGTTCAGTAATCGATGGAGTTGTCTGTTTCGCAAGCGGCTGGGGTGACGGGGACGTTTGTGCTGGCGCAGTCTGCTGCAGGGGGGGAGAGGGAACCGGGGTCGTCGACGAGACTGGCGGGGTCGGAGCCTGGTTCGGGGGTGATGTCGCTGGTGTTACGGGCTGTGTCGGCGACACCATGGTGACGTTCCATTTGAACGGTTCGTCCTGCGGCGGGAGTTGGATCTGCTTCACAAGCAGCATAGCTGCAAGAACCACTGTGCCGTGCAAGAGGACGGAGACGAGCCAGCCCTGGACGTGAGCTTCCCTGTGGCCTCCGGAGCGATGTGGTCCGGCAGCGATCACAGTCGAATGACCTCCAGACTGACTTGTTGAAATCCCAACCCCCGCACTTCATCCACCACGGATACGAATCGTTCGAGCAAGGTGACTTTATCCGCCCGCACGACGACCGCCGATTCTCGAGGTTCCGCAGTCAGCGCACCCTGGAGCCCTCCTTCGGGAACTGCACGGTCGTTGAGAAAGAGCGCGCCGTCGGCAGTCAGGGTGATCACGATGGGCGCATCTTTGCGATCGCCGACTTCTTTCGCTTTTGCCAAATTGACCGGAATCTGTCCGCTGCTGATAAAGGTGGCGGTGGTCAGCACGATCACCAACAGGACCAGCATGACGTCCACGAGGGGGATGACGTTGATCTGGTCAATGTCTCGTTGCATGGTGTTCCTTGTGCAGGGCGAGGAGCTCGGCCACCTTCCGTCGGAGCACGTTGTTCATGACGACGCAGGGAATCGCGACCAGCAGTCCGACCGCCGTGGCTTTCAGCGCAAGGCTGAGCCCGATCATGATGGCATTGACGGCCATGGTGCCGGAGGTACCCATCGTATGGAATGTGAGCATGATACCAAGCACGGTGCCGAGCAAGCCAATATAGGGGGCGTTCGCGGCCACCGTGCCAATGATGACCAGATGTTTGGTCAGAGCCATTTCTAATCCCAGGCTGTTGGGGTACTGGGCGAGATCAACACGGCGGTAAAAGAGCCACCGCTCCACCGCGACGGCCACTGTCCAGACGCTGAGCGCCAGCAGGAGCCCGATGACTCCATAATCCACCACGTTTTGTAGCACGTTCATAAGCGAGGCCTCACTTTCTCTGAGTGATTCACGGATCGGTGGGGCTGGGGACCGTCGTGAGGGTTTATCAATGCCAGATCGTGAAAAAGCCTGTCAATGTTCTCGTGCGATCGGTCGAACCGGTTGCGACGCCTCTCCGGTCGATTCTTCTCGCCGAAAGAGCACGGTATGGGTAGCCAGGACACGGAGTTCCACCGTAGTACCTTCCTGATAGACGCTTGTGGAGCCTTGACTGCTATGGACGATTTGACCGGAGGGGAGGCTGACCGTGTACAGATTCTCCGAGCCATGGAATTGGCGAGAAAGGACTCGTGAGGTGGCGCCTTTCGTGGGGACGAGGTGAATGTCGTCCGGTCGAATCATGACGACCACAGCGGTGCCGTCCTCGCACTCGATGGTGTTGGAAAACTCTCCCAGCTCGGTGTGGACCATGCCCTGGGACACGGTTCCAGGAATGAAGTCCGCCTGACCGACAAAGTCGGCCACGAAGGGTGTCGCCGGCATGTGGTACATCATTTCCGGCGTATCGAATTGCTCCAAGCGGCCCTGGTTGAGGACGGCGATTCGATCAGCCATGGCAAACGCTTCGTCATGGTCGTGTGTGACGAGCACGGTCGTTGTCTTCGTCCGGCGTAACAGATCGTGCAACTCTTGGCGCATGCGCCCGGCCATGTCAGGGTCCAAATTACTGAATGGCTCGTCGAGCAGCAGCACGACGGGATTCTGGACGAGGGCGCGAGCCAGCGCGACCCTCTGTTGCTGGCCGCCTGATAGTTCGTGCGGATACCGCCGCTCGAATCCCTCCAGTCCTGTGAGGCGCAGCATCTCCTGGACCCGCGCGGCGCGTTCGCTCCGGGCGAGGTGGCGGAGGCCGAAGGCGATGTTGTCTTGCACGCGCAAGTGGGGAAACAACGCATACTCCTGAAAGACCATCCCGACGTGCCGGTTCTCCGTAGGGGTCATCACGTCCGGCGACGACACGAGTTGGCCGGATAGGAAAATCTGGCCGGAGCGAACCGGTTCAAATCCGGCGATGGCCCGCAAAATCGTCGTCTTTCCACAGCCTGATGGGCCGAGCAGGCAGAGAATTTCTCCCTCCCGTGCCGCGAACGAAATTCTCTGGACCGCGGGACGTCCGGTTACGTAGGCGCAGGAGACATGGCGCAGTTCTAAGACCGAAGAGGCCGGTGTGTAGAGGTGGCCCTGGAGGGTGCTCTCCTCGGAGGGGCTTGGTGCGGTGGAGTGGTCTGAGGTCACTGAATCACGATCCTTCCTTTAGGCTGCGCGCCAATCTTTCGAAACCAACAAGGCCAGTGCCGGGAGACTTAATAAGACAATGAGGAGCGCGGCGGGGGCGGCAAGCTGAAAATACTCCTCGCTCGCTTCCATCCAGACGCGAATGGCCAGGGTGTCGAATCCCACCGGCCGCAACAAGAGGGTTGCAGGCAATTCCTTCATTGTTTGCAGAAATATCAAGACCCAGGCGACGACAAATCCGTTCCGGACGAGTGGCAGCGTTACTCGTCGCCAGGTGGCACGCATGCCAAGGCCAAGTGTGCGCGCGACCTCTTCCAGATTCGGCGTAATTTGCTGGAGCGCCGGCTCTAGCGACTGGAGACCAGCCGGGAGAAAGTGGATCACGTAGGCCACGATGAGGATCAGGACCGAGCCATAGAACACCGGGGCCAGTTTGGTAAAGAGGACGAGGACGGCCAGTGCGGCCACTGGCCCTGGCAGCACATAGCCGGCATAGGCGGCTTGCAGGCAGCCCAGGTTTAGCGTGGTGGGGCGGCGGCTTGCGAGATAGGCGAGTGGCAAACCGATCAACACGCCGCCGGTGGCGGCGCTGGCGGCCAGGAGGCCGCTGTTCAAGCACGAACCCGAAGAACCGGCTGTCGACTGTCGCTTGTGCCTCGGGCGACAGGCTCCATTGAATCAATAGCGAGGCCGGGAGTGCGAAGGCCGCGCCGACGATCAGTCCGAGATAGCCGGTGACTGCGACGCTGCCGAGCCAGCCATAGCGGTGCCGCTGCGGAGCCCGGTAGTGGCCGGTGGTTTGGTAGAACCGGCTTCGTTGCCGGAACCACCGTTCGGTGACCAGGAAAATCAGCGCGAGTCCGACCAGTAAGAGGCTCAAGATGCTCGCTGCGGTATTGTCGGATCGTCCGGTCATCTGCTGAAACACGGCATAGGTGAGGGTCTGGTAGCGAAGCAAGGAGACCGCACCGAAGTCCGACACGACGTACAAGATGACGAGGGCGACCCCGGCAGCAATCGAAGGGCGCATCAGCGGCAGCGTCACACGCCAGAGGGTCGAGAGACGGGAGGCGCCGCTCGCCCGCGCCACCTCTTCGAACGAGACGTTCATACTGAGGAGGGCGCTCCGGCTCAGGAGATAGACGAAGGGAAACGTATCCAACGCCATGACGAGCGTCGCGCCCCAATAACTGTGGGGAGAAAAGATTCTGGCCTGGGGACCGGCCACTAGCTGCCAGAGATGCTCGACGGGACCGCCGAATCCCAATAGGTAGGAGTAGACATAGGCCAGCACGTAGGTCGGCATCGCCAATGGAAGGACCAAGGCGCCTTCCCACAGCCGGCGACCGGGAAATTCCACGCGAGTGACCATCCAGGCGGTCGAGACACCGAGGACCAGCGTGATGACCGCAACGCTGGCAGCTAATGAGACGGTGTTGAACAGCAGCTCGGGAATGCGGGTCGTCCACAAGCGGCTCCAGACAGCCGGATCAGCCGAGAGGGCTTGCATCGTGACATAGCCGAGCGGGAGAAGAATAGCCCCCGCACTGGCTAAGGCGAAAAGTTGTAGTGGCGAAGCAAGCTGTTGGCGAATCGTGCTCACGGTGGGTCCCTTCGATTACCGGAGGCCCACTTGTTCGATCAGCGTGAGGGTCGGCTCGCGCAATTCCGCCAGCTTGGTGAGGGGGACCAGTGCTGCACGGAAGCTCTTCCGCTCCACGAGTGCCGGGTCCGCTTTCACGTCCGGGTGGAGGGGATACTCCTTGTCGAGATCCGCGAACAATTTCTGCCCCGCTTGGGCGACCAGGAATTCTACGAGCAGCTTCGCGCTGTCCAAATGTTTGGTCGACTTGACGATGCCGACGCCTGCGACGTTCATGATTGCTCCCATGCCGCCTTCCTGCTGGTCCGGCATCAACACAGCGATCGGCGCTCCTGGCTGAGCGGCTAGATGACGGTACACGTAGTAGTGATTCACGATACCCAGCGCGACTTGCCCCTTGGCGACGGCATCCACGATCTGCGAGCTTTTCTGGTAGACCTGGCCGTCCGCATTGGTTTTGAGACCCTGCAGGAATTGCCTGGTCTTCTCGTCTCCCTGCGTGGCGCGAATGACGGACACGCCCGCTTGCAGATACTCGCTGCCAGAATTTGGAATCGCAATCTTATCTTTCCATTTTGGATCGGCGAGGTCGAGGAGCGACTTCACTTGGTCCGGTTTCACCATCGTGGTGTTGTATACGACGATCCAGAATCGTCCAGACAGTCCCACCCAGGCATTATCCGGTGCGCGAAACTGCGCCGGGATGGCTCGGTCAACTTCCCGCATATTCAAGGGGCGGAGGAGGCCCGCTGTTCGGGCCAGTTCCAAGCTGCCGGCGTCGTTGGTAATCAGGAGATCTGCCGATGTGCGATCGCCTTCAGCCTTCAGCCGATTGACCAATTCGGTCGTACCAGACGACAACAGCTCGATCTGAATGCCGGTATTCGCCGTAAAGGCATCGAGCACCGGCTTGATGAGGCGTTCCGAGCGGCCGGAGTAAATCGTGAGCTTGTCGGCGGCCGGGGCGGAGGGCACGAAGGTCTCGGTGATGAGACCGGCGGCGAAGAGCAGGAGGAGACTGGAGAAGATCGTCCGACGCAATGTGAGCAGGGAGACGTACGAATGACATGGGGGTCCTTGTTGAATTGAAATTGATAAACTCTCTCAAAATCATACTAAAAAAAAGCTGGTTCGTCAATGACGGCAGCGAGAACAGAGGCCGTAGAGCTCAAGTCGGTGGGTCTTGATGGTGAATCCGTTCTGGGTGGCCACTTCTTCCTGGAGCCGCTCAATTTCCACGTTTTCAAATTCCACGATCCTCTCGCAGTTGGTGCAGATGAGGTGATCGTGGTGGCCCTTATGCGAGACGTTATCGTACTTCGTCTGAGAGCCGAAGTGCCGGGCTTGTGCGAGGCCGGCATCGCAGAACAGATTAAGCGTCCGGTAGATTGTCGCGAGTCCAAGGTGAGGATCAGACTTAGCCAGCTGATGGTACATGGCTTCCGCGGTAATGTGCTCTTGCCGGAGGAAGGCGCTCAGAATCAATTCCCGCTGGCGGGTGAGCTTAAGCTGATGCTTACCCAGATGCTCCTTCAAGGGCCTCCATTTCTTTCGCATGCTTATTCGCCATGACGGGCCTCCGACAAGTCCTCATTAGAAACGAAACTGCCCAACCGGTCAAGAGGGTGCCACATCGTGAACGGGAGATGGAGGAGAAGAATTGACGGAGATCTTCGGCGCTGTCTATAGTGCGCGTTCGAAAAAGTGGAACGAGCGAGGCGCTATCGTATGCGGAAACCCAATCAGATTACGGTCGACCGGGCCCTCTTGCTGTATGTCCTGCATCTGGCCGGGCCCCACGGGCTGCTCAGCGATGTGAAGCTGCAGCAACTGTGTTTTCTGTGCGAGCTGCAGATGTTCGGCAAGGGCTTTAAAGGCTTTCACTTTGAGTTCTTTCGGTTTGCCTATGGGGCCTTCAGCAAGGATCTCGATAACGACCTGACGTCGCTGCGCCGGAAAGAACGGGTGGAAAATTTCACGTTGTCGGACCAGGCACAGGAAGAGGTGATTCCCTTGCTCGAGAAAAGTATTGAGGGAGTCGAAACGAACGAGAAGGTCGCGGAGATTTTGAAGGCGGTCGTGACGGTCTATGGCGCGCAGGACAGCGGGACGATCACTCAGTCGGTCGAGTCAGTCGAATTGAGTACTCCTCAGCAACCGGAGTTCAAGATTCCCATCCGCGATATCGTCTTCCACACGACACTCTTGGTGCCTTCCCGTATCGAGGTGCAGGCGGAGTTCACGTTGTCCGCCGCGATCCTGGCTAAGCTCAATCAGGCCATGGGTTACGAACTCGGAAGCCGATAGAGCTCACCATATTTCCGTTCCACATAGGACAAGAACGGTTCTGGATCGAGGCTCTTCCCCGTCACTCGTTGGGCAAGATGGTCTGGAGTGAACATCCGGCCCCAGCGATGGATCTTTTGTCCGAGCCAACGCCGCAGCACCATCAGTTGTCCCGCCGCAATTTCATCCTCAAGATGCGGGATCTCCAGTTTGGCCTGTTCGTAGAACTGAACAGAGTAGAGGTTTCCGAGCGTGTACGTCGGAAAATAACCGAAGGCGCCTAACGACCAGTGCACGTCTTGCAGTACGCCTTCCGCATCGTTCGAGGGGACGATGCCCAGATATTCCTCCATTTTCCGGTTCCAGATCCCCGGCAAATCCTCCGGGCTCGTCCGCCCTTCGATGAGGTCCTGCTCGATTTCGAACCGCAGCATGATGTGGAGATTGTAAGTGAGCTCATCGGCCTCGACACGAATCAGGGACGGCTTCACGCGATTGATGGCCGCGTAGAATTGCTCCCCGTCGAGGGCACGCAATTGATGGTGAAAGGTTTGCTGCAGCATGGGGTAAAAGAATTGCCAGAACGCCCGCGACCGGCCCACGCAGTTTTCCCACATGCGCGATTGGCTCTCATGAATGCCGAGCGAGACTGATTCACCAAGCGGCGTGCCGAAGTAGCGCGTATCGAGACCCTGGTCGTACAACCCATGGCCGCCCTCATGGATACAACTGAATAGGCAGGATTGAAGATCATGTTCGTGCACACGTGTGGTGACGCGAACGTCCGTGGGATGGAATGATGTCGTGAAGGGGTGCGCCGAGAGGTCGAGGCGCCCTCGTTCGAAGTCGTACCCCATGGCGATCAAGACCATCCGGCCGAACTCCAGTTGGCGCGCCTGATCGAAGGTGTGAAATAAAATCGTATCGTCGATCTGAACCGGGCTCTGCTGAATTTTTTTGAGCAGCGGCACGAGACGTCCCTTAATCTGTGCAAACAATGGGCGCAAGGCCGCGATGGTAGAGCCCGGCTCGTACACATCGAGTAAGGCATCGTATGGCGAGTCTTGGTAGCCGAGGTATTTGGCTTCTTCTCGCTTGAGCGACAGGACCGTGCGGAGGTTTGGGAGAAATTGCGAGAAGGCGTGATTTTCTTTTGCTTCGGCCCACACCTGCTGCGCCAGCGAACATTCCCGGCTGAGCGTAATGACAAAATGGGCGGGCAGCTTCTTCGCCCGGCTATAGTCACGCCACACCTCACGGAGTAATGATCGAGAAGGCTCGTCCCAGGCATCCCCGGGATTGTCATGGATTTCACCGGTCTGTGGATCGACCCAGGTGGCGAGCAGCCGTTCAATCTCCGGCGAGACGAGCTTCTGGTGCGCGATACCCTGGAGTGTTGAAATCTGTTCGGCGCGGGCCTCGCCTCCGCCGGCCGGCATGTAGGTTTCCTGATCCCACGAAAGGAGTGAGGCCGCGCTGTTAATGCGTTGGATCTCCAAGAGTCTGGCCGTCAAAGCTTCCACAGTTTTCAGGGTCTTCACAGTAGGGTGCCTCCTCCAGGAACCGTCGTGCTATGATCGTGCCTATCTGCATCCTGTCATGTAGTGTACGCAACGAACTGTCTGTTTTCAAACCAACGGTCGCACAGAGCGATGAATAAACTCGTATCTGCTGACATCGAGGCCTATGCCCAGGCCCACTCCATGCCGGAGTCGGATCTTTGTCGATCCTTGCGAGAAGAGACCCAGCGGCGAATGGAGTCTCCGCAGATGATCGTCGGGCCGCTCGAAGGGGCCTTTCTGAAGATGATGACGCAGGTGGTGCAAGCAACCAGCGTGTTGGAGATCGGCATGTTCACCGGCTATAGCGCGCTCTGTTTCGCGGAAGCCTTACCGGATAATGGGACGGTGATCACGTGCGAAGTCGATGAGGAATCAGCCGCTCTCGCGCGCCAGTATTTCGAGCGATCGCCAATCGGCAGGAAGATCGAGATCCGCATGGGGCCGGCGCTCGATACGATGCGGCACCTCAAGGGACCGTTCGATGTGATCTTCATCGACGCAGACAAAATCAATTATGTGAACTATTACCGGCGGGCGCTCGATTTGCTGGCGCCGCAAGGGGTGATTCTCATCGATAACGTCCTGTGGGACGGGGATGTGCTGAAACACCCGGCCCCGGATGAGAAGACGGCGGCCATTCAAGAGCTGAATCGCACGGTCGCTAGCGATCCGCGCGTCTCTGCCGCGCTCGTCACGATTCGCGACGGGGTCTTGCTGGTGAGACTGAAAAGTAGAAGTCGATAGAGTGTTTCCGTCGCAGGGAGGATGTCCAAACGGATTGGCCCGCAAGGCCGCAGGCGACACCTAAGCAACTTCATAAACGCAGTCAAGAGAGCCGAGGCTGGCCGGACAATACTCTTTGACGGTGGCGGAACGACGGTATCCCCATAGTTCATGACACTCCCTCCACCAGCCTGGCATGCGGATCGGTCGAGGTAGCGGCGGTTCTCAGGGGATGTTCGATTGTGGGGCAGAAGAGGGCTGATGGGGATCAAGTATGTAAGTGGGGCCGTGAGTGGGGTGATCATCGGATTGAGTCCGGCGGTGACTGCGCTGCTCGGCGATGTTGATTCACGATGTCCCGCTACGCGCCGTGTGGGCGGGCGGTCTCCTGTCCTTCGCGGGGGTGGGGTTGGTTTCAGTGGCAGGGATCCAGGTCGCGGGCGGCAATCAGCCGCTGCTTCGGCAGCCTGCGGGACTGTTCCCACTGACGCTGAAACTGTTCGTAGGAGACCGACAACTTCTGTTGCATGGCCGTATCAAGCGACCGCCCGTCCCGTAGTGCACTCATCACCTGCCGCACGCCGTACATGCTATAGCGATCCAGAAGATTTTGCGTCGCCGAGCTGGCCTCGAGATAGGCGATCAGCGCCGATTCACTCGGGAGCTGTCCCCATGCTCCTTGTAACGATGTCAGCGGAATGAGCGCAGCACTATGCTGTTTGGCATCTTCCACGTCGGACCAGGGATCCTCCGCTAAGTGCATTGCGAGACCCTCAATGAGCCAGGTAGGAACCACCGTGCTGCGCCCTTTCAGGTACTCAAAGAGGAGGGCATGGACGAATTCATGTCGCACGATGCGGCTGAACAAGGCCAAGTCCTCGAGGGCTTCGTGCACAGGAATGTGGATGGCTCCGGACGTGTGATCAAACAAGGTATCGGCCCAGATGGGGGAGCCCGACGTTCCGGCAAATTTCTGGTTGGTATGAAGTACGACCGTCATGGGTTTGGAGGGGACGTGGCCGAACTTTTGAGTGATCTCTTCGTGCGCATAGTCGAGGATCGCCTTCATGCGTGTCCAGGTAGCCTGATCAGGAGATCCGTCAAACTCAACGGTGAAGTGCCCAGTTTCCGGAGAGGCCAGCTGTCGTGCCCGTCCCCCTGACGGGCTTACGCTTGCAGGGGCCGCCTGGCTCGCTGGCGTAGCGACGGATGGAGGGAAATGGCTGTCCTTTGGACTGGTAGCCGGCCCTACGGGTTTGGGGGAGTAAGGCACGCTTGCGACCGATTGGCTTGCGGGGGCGGCTGACTCGACTTTGGCGGTTAGTTTTTTCAGGTAACGTTGCAGAGTGGGGTCAGCCTCCGCTCGGGTGCGGGCTTTGTCAAGGTGGGTGGCTGCCAAGTTGACGTCGCCTTTCTCCAACAGGAGATCCGCGAGAGCCAGATGAGGGAATGGGTCCTGCGGGGCCAGGCGAATAACTTTTTCAAGAAACTGAGGTGTCATCGCTGGATCACGCAGTCCCCAGTAGGCCTGAGTCAAGTTAAGGTGCGCGATGGCATTCGATGGATCGAGCGCCACGGATCGCTTGAAAGCTTTGACCGAGACCTCAATCCCGCCGAACTTTTCCTGTTGAACGCCGAGATTGTTCCAGAGTGCGGCGATATATCGACGTACCTCTGTGTTGGCGAGCATTTTCTCGGGGAGTGTGCGCAGATGACGTTCGGTCTCGGCGTAGTTCCCTTTATCGAGTTCTTCGCGAATCGAAACCAAAGTCGAATTTGGGGCCTGTGCTAAGTCCAGCAGGCGGGTTTGCGGCTCGTCCCTCCGTTGATGTTCTGGACTGAGGATTTGATTGAGGTGTGAGGGAGGGAGAAGTGCCGCAGTCTCCGGGGGCTGTTGAGGCAATGACACCGGACTGAAATAGGTAGGTTTCAGCCAGATCTGATAGACCAGGAACAGGATGAGGAGGAAGGCGAGGAGACGAAGAATATGGGAAATATCTTTGCGATACACGGCTTAACAAGCCTCTGTTGGGGGCTGTGAATAGAGAATCCTCAGCCTACCGGAAACGGAATGCCCCCGTTCCTGGCTTGAGGCTCTTCCACTTCGACGTGTCATGACAGCGCTCGCATTGCAGACCGTAACCCCCCTCGTGTTTATCGTCCTTCTTGTGGCAACTGACGCACAACGTTGACGTCTTGACCTTAGTCTCCATCCGGTCTTTATGGCAAGCATAGCACTCGACTCCTTTGTGCCCACCATCAAGCTTAAATTTTGTGCGCTGGTCATGATCGAAGTCCCAGATCTTCCAATCTCTGGTGTTGTGACAGTCCGCACAGCCTGTACTGAGCCGTTGCCTGTGTACGTCATCCTTTTTGTGGCAGGCATAGCAGACCGTCGGTGTCTTCTCCTTGTAGAGGTGTCCTGTATGACAACTCTCGCAGGTGGTGGTTCGGTGTCTACCCCTCAGCGGATACTTCGTATCGTGGTCGTGCTCAAACAGGAGTACTTTCCAATCCCGTTCCGTGTGACAGCTTTCGCACTTCTCGGCGAATTGGCCCTTATGCTTGTCGTCTTTTTTGTGACAGGCAAAGCAATCGACCGGGGTATTGTCCTTATAGAGGTGCCCTTTATGACACGACTCACACTTTGTCGTTCGATGCTTCCCCCTCAAAGGATATTTCGTGTCGTGGTCATGGTCAAAGAGAAAAACTTTCCAGCTACGTTCCGTGTGACAGCTTTCGCACCTCTCGGCAAATTGGCCCTTATGCTTGTCGTCTTTTTTGTGACAGGCAAAGCAATCAACCGGGGTTTTGTCCTTATAGAGGTGCCCTTTATGACACGACTCGCATCGTGTCGTTAGATGTCTGCCTCTCAGTGGATACTTGGTGTGAAGTTCATGATCGAACGTGATCGTTGTCCAGTCGTTCTCCCCATGACATTGTTCGCACTTCTCCCCGTAGGTCCCTTTGTGCTTGTCGTCCTTCTTGTGACAGGAATAACAATCCAGTGGGGCGTCTTTAAAAGCCGGTGTCAGGTGGCATTTCTTGCATTCCGTCCTGGCATGCTTTCCCATCAAGGGGAAGCGCGACTTGTTATGGTCGAACGGCGATTTCTTCCATGACCGGTCGTCGTGGCATTCCTCACACTTCGTGCCCTCCTGCCCCTTGATGCTTGTCGTCTTTCTTGTGGCAGGAGTAACAATCCATCGGCGTGTTCTTATACCGCTCATTAGCGTGACAGTCTTCGCATTTTACGTCGGCGTGTTTCCCCCGTAGCGGGTAACGCGTTTTGTCGTGATTGAACTTACTCGCCGTATCCTTCCAGTTCCGCTCGGTATGGCAGTCTGCGCAGGCAGGGCCCAAGTTTCCTTTGTGCTTGTCGTCTTTCTTGTGGCAGGCATAGCAATCAGACGGCGCATCTCGATATTTGGTTTTAGTTTTGTGACAGGCCTTACACTCGACCTTCTTTGCGTTGGCATGGGCGCCCTTGAGCGGGAAGTCCGTCCGTTCGTGTTCGAATGTCAGGTCCGTAATCTGAGCGATATTCTCCGCTCGTCCCTTGTGCTCCGTGTGGCACTCCTTACAGTCCCGTTGTTCTTTGAACCGTCCGTGGGAGCCCTGCTTCAGCTCGACGTCCTTGCGAATATCTTTGTGACAATCTTGGCAGAGGGTACTCTGCGCCGCTTTGTCGAAACGTTTGTGACACTTGGCGCAATCTTCCTCCCATTTAGCGTGGCCTTCGATCACCTGCCCTGGCATCAACGCCGTCTCAACGTTGTCTGCCCAGGCCGGCACGACCATCAGCACCAACGTGCTGAGAAGAAGTAGGCGAACGTAGTTTCGTGAGGCCAGCACAATAGTTGATAGGCCTCAGTACATGTATACGGCCATGATGTGAAAAACCGTACTGGCGGCCAGGATGTAGATGAGTGGAATGTGGAGCACGTGCCACAGAGAGAAGAATCGTTCGTAGGTACTAAATTGGGCGACGCGCTGACTCTTTCTTAAATACGATGACGTCAACTGGATCGCCTCCGATGTCCCTCCACGGAACTCCGGATGCCGTTCGGTCTTCAGAATTCTTCGCAGCTCTCTAGCACACCGGAATTCCAGGATGCGTCTCCTGAGTCCAAGCGTCAGGAAGTGGAAGAGATGCGAGATGAAGGAGCGATCGATTTGCGTCGAGTCGCGGTCAAATGCTTGGAGCCATTGCTCGACACGAGGGGCAAAGTGCAGCCGGGATTTTGCATCATTCGAATGGCCTGCAAATTCCTCCTGGATTTTCCCCAGCGTCGCGCGACTGCCGTACAGGCCATAGTGAATCTTCGTGTAGACAAAGCGACCGATGATGCCGCTGATGACGACTCCCAGCATGCTGAAGAGCGCCACGGCAGCGTTGGTCGATCGGATATGAAAGGTCGAATGGAACAACACGAGGGTTGGGCCGACGATGCCCATGATCATATGGACTCGAAACCAGTTTTTGAGTGCGCCCCACCGTTGCATCCGCTGCACATGTTTGCGGAGCGGATAGGCCAGCAATAGGAGCATCATCAGAGTGCCGACGACGCCGAGGTAGAACCCGAAGTTCGAGCGGGGCGTGTAGTATTTCCCGTACGCGGCCTCATTGTTAGGATTATATTCCCAATTCAATCTGCGAGGCGGGGCGGGAGTGTTCGGGGACGCATCAATATTCTAAATGGATTGAAATGAGCTGCTGGCAGATTCAATGGCCAATTGCGTGAGGTGAGGCTGACCGGCGCGATTCTAGGCGCGCTGGTCTTGTGCCTTGGCTTCATGCTGCCGAGCGAGGGGCAGGCCCAAAATCGTACTAATCGTTCCGATATGGAAATCGACCACAGCAGCACTGGTTTCCCGCTCAGCGGCGGCCACGCGCAGGTCGTGTGCGAGCGATGCCACTTGCAGGGGATATTTCGAGGAACGCCGACGCAGTGTATGCAATGTCATTCTCAGGGCGGGCGAGTCGTATCCACCTCTAAACCGTCGAACCACCTGCCGACCACGGCCAATTGTAACAGTTGCCATCGCACCTCGGCCTGGAGACCAGCCTTCTTTACTCACAACGGGGTTGCACCGGGCAGCTGTGCGAAGTGCCATAACAATAATATCGCACAAGGAAAGCCCGCGACGCATCTCCCCACCACGATGTCCTGCGATAGTTGTCATCGAACTGTGGCCTGGACGGGCGCATCGTTCAAACATGTGGGAGTGACCCCCGGCACCTGCGCGACCTGTCACAACGGGATCCAGGCCCGCGGGAAGCCAGCGACCCATATGGTGACTTCCGCCTCCTGCGATTCATGCCACCGTATGGGAGCGGCAAATTGGATCCTTGTGTCCACGGGCTATAACCACACGGGGATCACGACCGGCTGCGTAACCTGTCATAACGGCACGGCGGCGCTGGGCAAACCAGCGACCCACGTTCCAACCACTAGCGGCTGCGAGACCTGCCACAAATCGACGACGGCCTTCGGGCCGGGGACGCCGATGAATCACACGGGGATCACGACCGGCTGTGCGAGCTGCCATAGCGGCGGGTACGCGGGGGTCGTGAGCAAACCGGCGAATCACTTTCCGACCACAGGTAGCTGCGAGACCTGCCACAAATCGACGACGGCCTTCGGGCCGGGCGACGCCGATGAATCACACCGGGATCACGACCGGCTGTGCGAGCTGCCATAGCGGCGGGTACGCGGGGGTCGTGAGCAAACCGGCGAATCACTTTCCGACCACAAGCAGCTGCGAAACCTGCCACAAGTCGACGACGGCCTTCGGGCCGGGAACGCCGATGAATCACGCGGGGATCACGACGGGCTGCGCAAGCTGTCATAGCGGCGGGTACGCGGGGGTCGTGAGCAAACCGGCCAACCACGTCCCGACGACCGCTCCATGTGAGAATTGTCACAAGTCCACAATATCGTTTACGGGGGTTACCGCATATGACCATACAGGGATCGTGACTGGTTGCGTGACCTGTCATAACGGCACGACGGCGTTGGGCAAACCGGCAACCCACATTCCAACCACCCTCGGCTGCGAAACCTGCCATAAGTCGACGACGGCCTTCGGGCCGGGAACGCCGATGAATCACGCCGGGATTGCGACCAACTGCGTGCTGTGTCATGGCGGCGGGTACGCCGGGGTCGTGAGCAAGCCAGCGAACCACGTGACGACCACCGCTCCGTGCGAGAATTGTCACAAGTCCACCACGTCGTTTGTGGGGGCGGCGTTCGATCACACCGGGATCGCGACGGGTTGCGTGACTTGTCATAACGGCACGACGCGCGTTGGGCAAGCCGGCGACCCACTTTCCCAACCACGCTAGGCTGCGAAACGTGCCACAAGTCGACGACGGCCTTCGGGCCGGGCACGCCGATGAATCACACCGGGATCACGACCGGCTGCGCGACTTGTCATAGCGGCGGGTACGCGGGGGTCGTGAGCAAGCCGGCGAACCACGTCGCAACCACCGCTCCTTGCGAGAATTGTCACAAGTCCACAACGTCGTTTGCCGGGGCCGCGTTCAATCACACGGGGATCACGACCGGCTGTGTGACTTGTCATAACGGGACGACGGCATTGGGCAAACCGGCGACCCATTTCCCAACCACGCAAGGCTGCGAAACGTGCCACAAGTCGACGACGGCCTTCGGGCCGGGAACGCCGATGAATCACACCGGGATCACGACCGGCTGCGCGACTTGTCATAGCGGCGGGTACGCGGGGGTCGTGAGCAAGCCGGCGAACCACTTCCCAACCACCGCCGCGTGCGAGACATGTCACAAGTCGACAACCTCATTTGCAGGGACCACCTATAACCACGCGGGAATAGTCTCTGGTTGCGCGACCTGCCATAGCGGCGGCTATGCCGGAGTGGTGAGCAAGCCGGCGAACCACTTCCCGACCGCCACGGCTTGCGAGACGTGTCACAAGTCCACGGCGACGTTCAGCGGGACGAAGATGGTCCATAGCGGGGTGGTGGTGACAGGAAGCTGCGCAACCTGTCATGAGCGCGGGATGAATTGGATAGGAGGGATCGTGACCAGACCATCGGGCCATACAGGGAGTAAAGGAGCGCCAAATTCTTGCGACAAATCCGGCTGTCACAATACCTCCACCTTTAGTAAGTAAGCAGTGATGTCGCTTGATGGATCAAGTGAGATGCTCGGAAGAGCACTCAGGGCGAGGCGTCCGTGCAGGGGAAGTGTGTGAACGATGTGTAGATAGTAGCTGATGGCCCGCTACGGTCCGCAACGGTATTCCTCCAGATTCAATCCAGTTCGACCGTCACCATCCCTTTAGAGGTATGTGTTGAGAATATGCAGTCGCAGTGCATTGAGCCATGTCGTGGCGGCTTTCCTCTTGTGCGGAATCGTTACGCTCAGCGGCTTTCTTGCGCCTGCACCGACGGCTGCTCAGCAGGTGCTCGACCGCATCGAGATCGTCGAAACCCCAACCGCGGCGGAGATCCATATTGCCTTTAATACGCGCATCATCTACCAGCGTCATACCCCTTCAGAGCGAGGCGATTTTGATCCGGATCTTTCTAGACCTTCCAGACCTCGACCGCTCGCGTAGGTTTTCGCGGGAGCTTGCCGCGTCACCGCCCAGTGACCTTGATCCCTAAAGTTTACGGTCACGTTTCCCGACCAGGGGACGACCGGTCTCTCCATTAAGTTTAGTCGACCGGTGCGGTTTCGGATCAGTCAACGGGGCAATCAGCGGAACAAGATCGTCATTTCCGTGAAGCTGGATCGGCCCGCAATGCTTCCGCCACCTCCTCCCGAGGTGAAAGTCTCGCCAGCACCTCCTGCTGCACCAAAGGAACCACAGCAGTCTTTCGATATCCCGCCGTTCCGCCCTGGGATGAATATCGAGACGTATGCAGAGGATTTGATGAAACTGGGCCATAAGGCACTGATTGCCGGAGAGAATGAGCAGGCGCTGCAGATTTTCAACGCACTCCTCAATCTCCCGCCAAACAAACAATCACAAGGAGCTCAGGAGTGGATTGGAGTGGCCAGACAACGAAGTGGGGAATATGCGAAAGCGAAAGCGGAATATGAACTCTACCTCAAACTCTATCCCGGAGGGAGAAGGAGCGATAAGAACACAGACAGCGGTTGGCGGCGTTGCAGGAGGCCACCACTCAGCTTGCACAAACCAAAACAAGCAGAGGCATTAGGAAGATTGACGAAACCAGGGTCTATGGGAGTGTGTACTCGTATTATTACGGTGGCTATTCCCAGACAAAAACTACGGACAAAGTCGGCAATACCACGACGGACTTCAGCAACCACGACCAGTCCTTGCTCCAGTCTGCCTTCGACGTCACTGGGCGTTACCGCAAGAATGAATATGACAATAAAGTCGTGGTGCGTGGGACGCAGTCCTACGACATGTTGGCGCTTGACGACACCAGAAGAAATGTCAGCCGTCTCAGGGCTCTCTACTTCGAGCACTCAAGTCAGGATTCGTATCTCGTTCGAGTCGGTCGTCAACCGGGGAATACCGGAGGCGTGCTGGATTTCCGGTTCGATGGAGCCTGGGTCCGCTATACTCCGTTCCCTCAATTCTTGAGTGTGAACCTACTGGCAGGGCAGCCGAGACAATTCAGCCTGGCCCCCAATTATGTGCCCGATGATCCACGGAACTTCCGGACCGACGAAAATCGATACTTTTATGGGGCCAATGTCGACATTGGCCCCATCTGGCAGGCATGGAGCGGCAATGCGTACTACCTCAATCAAATGGTGAACGGGGTGGTTGATCGCCGAGCAGTCGGCACTGAGGTACGGTATGCAGGCAATGGGAAAAATGTCTACTCGCTAGTGGACTATGACATTTATTTTAACGCGCTGAACATTGCGATGCTCAATGGCACGTGGGTGACAGAGGGAACGACCTTTAACTTCATGGCGGACCATCGCAGGACTCCATACCTGCAAACAACGAACGCGCTCTTTGGAATCCCCGGGGCCTCGCTCGATAACATCAATACCGCGAGCGCGAGTGTGCTACGTGATGAGGCAAAGAATGTCACTGCGACAAGTGACCTGTTCCTTGCCGGGGTGCTCCATTCGGTGAGCAAAGACTGGCAGCTCGGTGGGGACGTACGCTTGAATCGTATTTCCGGTGCATCTGCATCGAAGTGTCTAATCATTTTGCCTGGCACGAGCACGGTGTTCCTTAATCCCAACGCCATCACGGATGCATCTTGTTCCTTGCAAGGGCAGCCTGGTACTGGCAATATCTGGACCTATACGGCTCAAGCGGTCGGAACGAACTTTCCGTTTGAGAGTACGACCTTTGTGGCGAATGCCAGCTATATTTCGAGTTCAGCGTACCGAGGGGAGTCCCTCACGCTCAATTCGTTGGCTCGTCTCGGACAACAGTGGCAGTTCGACACGTTCGTCATTCTCTATCACCAGAAGGATAGTTTTAATGTGGATCTGTATCGCGTGACTCCGACGGTTCGCATGGACTATCGCTTATTCGACAGTTTGACCTTCGAGGCTTCAGGCGGGGTGGAAACAACGCTGACGGACAGTGCGACCCAAAAGGATACGACGTTGCGAGAATTCTTTTTCTTTGGCTTCCGGTGGGACTTCTCCTAGCATGCTGAAAGCAGACAACGTCAGTTGTCTTCGCGGGGAACGCCGGCTTATTACTGCGCTGAGCTTCACTGTACTGCAGGGTAGATTACTCGCTGTCACGGGCGAGAACGGGAGCGGAAAAACCAGCCTCTTACGCATGCTGTGCGGCTTGCTGCCGGCGGAAGAGGGACGCATTCTGTGGCACGGTGAAGACGTCCGTGCGTGCAGGGAACGTTACCTGGCCAGCCTTATCTACATTGGTCATCTGAACAGCCTGAAAGATGACCTGAGCCCTGTCGAGAATGTCACGATCTCAGCCCGGCTGGCTGGTGAAGAGATCTCGGAAGGAAAAACCTGTGAGGCATTGGAAGCGATTGGTCTTGCGCCGGCCATTCACCGGTTGCCGACCAGAATCCTGTCGCAGGGACAAAAGCGCCGGGTCTCTCTGGCACGCTTGTGGCTGTCGCACCGTTCGCTCTGGATTTTGGACGAGCCGTTTGCGGCACTGGATGCCTCGGCGACCGGTCTGTTGGTGCAACAGCTGCAGTCGCATCTCAGTAATGGCGGCCTCATCATCGCCGCGACCCACCAAGAGATCGAGGTCGGAGTCGATCGCCTCGATCAGTTGAGGCTCGCCGGATGAGCCAGCCCGGTATGCTCGCGGCACTGCGACAAATCATCCGGCGGGATATATTGCTGGCTCTGAGACGCCGTGCGGATGTGCTGACGACCGTGCTGTTCTTCATCATGGTCGCAAGCCTGTTTCCATTGGGCATCGGACCTGAACCGGCAGTCTTGCGGACGATTGCACCGGGAGTCTTGTGGGTCGCCGCGCTGCTTTCGTGCCTGTTGTCGCTGGGTCGTCTGTTTACGGCTGATTATGTTGACGGAGTCTTGGAACAGATGCTGCTGATCCCACAACCACTGTCCGTGCTGGTCATAGGAAAGGTCACTGCGCACTGGCTGATCTCCGGGTTGCCGGTGGTGCTCCTCTCGCCGCTTCTTGGTCTGCAATTCGGTCTGAGCGGGGAGTCGTTGGGGGTCCTGACCCTGTCGCTCTTAGCTGGGGACGCCGACGTTGAGTTTCATTGGGGCTATCGGTGCGGCGTTGACCCTTGGGGTGCGTGGCAGTAGCCTGCTGATTGCGCTCTTAGTGTTGCCGCTGTTTATTCCGGTACTGATTTTCGGCGCCGGCGCGGTCACGAGCAGCGCATCGGGAATCGGCGCAGGTGCGCATCTCTCGCTCTTGGGTGCGGGCCTGTTACTGGCCCTCGCACTGGCGCCCTGGGCCACGGCCACATCGTTGCGGATCGCGCTGGAGTAAACTCGACTATGATGGGTCTCGCTCGCATCAATTGGTTTAAATATTCGTCGCCGCAGGCCTTCTACCCTCTGGCCGGACGCATGATGCCGTGGTTTGCCGCCGCAGCGACTCTGTTGATCGGGGTTGGTCTCTATATTGGATTCTTTGTGGCTCCGACCGATTTTCAGCAAGGACAGTCCTATCGCATTATCTTTGTCCATGTACCGGCTGCCTGGATGTCGATGTTCCTGTATGTAGTCATGGCCATGTGGGCCGGGCTTGGATTAGGCCTCAATGCGCGCCCCTCGTTCATGATGGCCCAAGCCATCGCCCCGACCGGGGCGCTCTTCACCTTTCTTGCGCTGGTGACTGGTGCCATGTGGGGCAAGCCGACCTGGGGAGCCTGGTGGGTGTGGGATGCCCGGCTGACATCCGAACTGATTCTCCTGTTTCTGTACGGGGGGGTGATGCTGCTCCGCGCGTCCATCGACGACCCCCGCCGCGCCGATCGTGCCAGCGCCGTGTTCGCGCTCGTAGGAGTCGTCAACGTTCCCATTATTTATTTCTCCGTGCGCTGGTGGAATACACTCCACCAGGGTGCGTCAGTCAGCATGACGGCCGCGCCAAAAATGGCGGCAACGATGCTCACAGCGATGTTGGTCATGACGCTGGGATTCTGGATGTACAGTATTGCCGTTATACTGGTGCGGATGCGTTGCGTGATTCTCGAGCGTGAGCGGCAATCCTCATGGGGAACGCACCACTCTCATCCGGAAGCGGTGGAGGTTCACTGATGCAGTGGGGGAGTTTTTCAGAGTTTGTTGCCATGGGGGGGTACGGGCTCTACGTGTGGACCTCATTTGGCGTCACCGCTCTCTGTCTGCTGTGGGAAGTGCTCGCCCTGTGGCGTCGACATGCGGCGGCGATTGCTGGAACCAACGAATCGATTCACGACCAGTGCGTGGTACAACGATGAAGCCCAGACAGAAACGTTTTGTGCTCATCGGGCTCGGTCTGGTGGCGTTGGCATTGGCTGCCGCGTTGGTGCTGAATGCGTTCCAAAGCAACCTCGTGTTCTTTTTTACGCCGACGCAAGTGGCCAATGGTGACGTGCCCCATGGTCGCAGCTTCCGCATCGGCGGGATGGTCGAAAAGGGGAGTCTCACGCGCGAGGGCGACGGCCTCACCGTCCATTTCATCGTGACCGACATGGCAAAACGCGTTCCTGTGACGTTTAAAGGAATTCTTCCTGATCTCTTCAAGGAGGGGAAGGGCGCGGTGGCGCAGGGGCAGCTCGGGGCCGACGGGACTTTCCTTGCGAGCGAAGTCCTGGCGAAGCACGATGAAAACTATATGCCGCCGGAAGTGGCTGACGCGCTGGCCAAAGCCAAGGCGGCAGGGGCACAGAGCAGCAAAACGTTGGTCGTAACACCGCAGTAGGACACTACCGCTATGATTCCAGAAATCGGTCATTTTGCTTTGATTCTCGCGCTCTGCGTGGCGGTCGTGCAGGGGAGTCTTCCCATCTATGGTGCCGCGGTCGGGAGCTCTGCCCTGATGTCTGTTGCGAAGCCGGCGGCGCGCGGGCAATTCATCCTGGTCCTGCTGGCCTTTTGTTGTCTGGGGTATGCCTTTGCGGCCAAAGACTTCTCCGTGCTCTACGTTGCAGCTACCTCGAACTCCCAGCTCCCCCTTCATTATCGCCTCGCGGCCATCTGGGGCGCGCATGAGGGATCTCTGCTCCTCTGGACGTTCATTCTCACCATCTGGATGGTCGCCGTCACGCTCTTCTCCACACATTTACCTGAGGCGATGCGCGCGCGCATTCTCGGCGTCATGGGATTGGTCAGTCTGGGATTTCTCTTGTTCATGTTGACCGTGTCGAATCCATTCGAACGGCTGATCCCTGCCGCGACCGATGGGCGCGACTTGAATCCCCTGCTGCAGGATCCCGGGATGGTCATGCACCCGCCGATGCTCTATATGGGATACGTCGGATTTTCCGTGGCGTTTGCCTTTGCGATCGCAGCCCTCTTGGGAGGTAACTTGGATGCGGCTTGGGCACGATGGTCGCGCCCCTGGACGACCGCTGCCTGGTGTTTCCTCACCGTGGGTATCGCGCTGGGCAGCGGCTGGGCCTATTACGAACTCGGCTGGGGTGGCTGGTGGTTCTGGGATCCGGTGGAAAACGCTTCCTTCATGCCCTGGCTGGCAGGGACCGCACTGATTCACTCGCTGGCCGTGACGGATAAACGGGGTGGCTTCAAAGTCTGGACGGTGTTGCTCGCGATTCTCGCCTTCTCTCTGAGTTTGGTCGGGACCTTCTTGGTCCGATCCGGGGTCCTGACCTCTGTCCATGCGTTCGCCACCGATCCGAAACGCGGGTTGTTTATTCTGATTTTTCTCGCGATCGTCATAGGCGGGTCGCTCCTCCTCTATGCCTGGCGGGCTCCGCGCGTGGGGTTGGGGGGCAGCTTTGACATGGTTTCGCGCGAAGCAATGTTGTTGGGCAACAATGTGTTGTTGATCGCAGCCTTGGGGTCGGTGCTTTTGGGCACGCTCTATCCCTTGTTCCTGGATGCGTTGGGTCTCGGCAAGATTTCAGTCGGTCCGCCCTATTTCGATACGGTGTTTGTTCCGCTTATGACCCCGGCCATTTTCCTCATGGGGATCGGTCCCCTGGCACTGTGGAAGAAAGCGAGCCTGCCTGACCTGGCGATGCGGTTGCGCTGGGCATTCGGTGCCAGCTTGGTCACCGCGCTGCTGCTGCCGTTTGTCCTTGGCAAATGGACACCACTCATCAGCCTGGGTCTGTTGCTGGCTCTCTGGATCGTGACGACGACCATTGTGAATATCCGGGAACGGGTGAGCCATCTCGTCGGCAACAGTCTCACGAGCTGTCTGGCGGCACTCCCGCGGGCCTATTGGGGCATGGTGCTCGCCCATTGCGGCATCGCGATTTTTATCGTCGGCGTCACGATGGTCAAGGGGTTCGAGGTCGAGCAAGATCTGCGCATGAATGTCGGCGAGACTTCAACCATCGGGGGCTATACATTCCGGTTCGATGGAGTCCGAGAAATCAAGGGGCCGAATTATATGGCGGCACGCGGAATGTTTCACGTGACCAAGGGGGGGTTTGATGTCACCGACATGTTTCCGGAAAAGCGACTCTACACGGTTCAGAACCAGGCGATGACCGAAGCGGCGATTGATTCGGGATTGCTTCGCGATCTCTATGTGTCGCTCGGTGAACCGCTCGCTGGGGGAGCATGGAGCGTACGGCTGTACCACAAGCCCTTCATCGATTGGATCTGGGGCGGTTGTCTGATCATGGCACTGGGCGGGGTTCTCGCGATGAGTGATCGTCGCTATCGCTTGGCCTGGCGACGTGAAGAATCGCTCGCACAAGCCACGCCGCAACCGATGGGACAAGAGGTCTCATGAAACGGTTTCTCCTCCCTCTTGCGATCTTTGTGGTGGTCGTGGGGTTCCTTGGCATCGGGCTCACGTTAAATCCTCGCGAAGTGCCATCGCCATTGGTTGGTAAGCCGGCGCCGGAGTTTGCCCTGCCACAATTATACGAGCCTCAGAACGTACTTTCACTGAAGGATATGAGCGGCAAGGTCTGGCTGCTCAACTTCTGGGCTTCGTGGTGCGGTGGCTGCAAGGAGGAGCATCCTGTCCTCATGCAGCTCGCAAAAGCCGGGGAGGTGCCCATCTACGGCATGGACTACAAGGACCAACGGGAAGAAGCGCTGGCGTGGTTGAGACGGTGGGGCAATCCCTATCCGGTCATCGCGGTGGATGAAGCGGGACGTGTGGGTATCAATTATGGAGTCTATGGCGTTCCCGAAACCTACGTGATCGATAAAGCAGGGATGATCCGCTACAAACAGATTGGCCCGCTGGATGAGGATATCCTGCAGAAGAAGATCCTGCCCCTGGTGCGGGAGTTACAAAAACAATGAAACGCCTGTTGATGGCTCTGCTCTTGATCCCCTGTCTCGTGGCGGCGGAAGAGGCCAAGCCACTGGCTGAGAACCAGCAGGCTGAGGCGCGCCTGAAGGCCCTTGCCATAGAGCTACGCTGTCTGGTCTGTCAGAACCAGACGCTGGCAGACTCGAACGCGCCGTTGGCCGAAGATTTGCGCCGCGAGGTCCGCGAGATGATCGCGAAGAATATGAGCGACCAGGAGATCATCGACTTCCTGGTGCAACGTTATGGCGACTTCGTACTGTATCGGCCGCCGCTCAAGGCTACGACGACGTTTCTCTGGCTGGGCCCGTTTCTCTTGCTCGTGGTCGGGGGGACAACCTTAGCCATCGCGTTGCGCCGCAGAGCGAAGAAACTGACCGATCCGGCCCTCTCCGATGAAGACCATCACACCGTTGCGCAACTGCTCTCGGAAGGAACGAAACGCTCATGACGCTCCTCTTCTGGCTCATCGCGTCCGCTATGGTCCTGTCTGTGCTCGGTCTCCTTTTGTGGCCGTTGCTTAGGCGAACCAATGCGATGGCCATGGGAGAACGTGAGAACAGACTGGCGGTCTACCGGCAACAGTTTGCCGAACTCGAGCAGGACCTCAAGAATGGAGTGTTGAACGATGAGCTGTATCAGCAGGCGCGACGTGAACTCGAGCGCCGCCTGCTCGATGAGACCGGGATTGCAGACACCACGCCTATAGCGGCGCGATGGCAGCTAAACAGCCGGCTGGTCGCGGCCGTGTTGGCCATTCTCATTCCCACAGTGAGCGTGGCGTTGTACTGGAAGGTCGGGAATCCGCTCGCGATGACGCATCCGTCTGCATCCGCTTTGTCGGGACAGGGAAACTCGGATTCTGACCACCGGACTTCTGGAGGGATCGAGGGCCTGTTGGAACGTCTCAAGAAAAAACTTGAGCAAAACCCAAACGACGGAGTGGGATGGGCACTCCTCGCCCGTTCCTATGTGGAAATGGGGCGGTACAGTGACGCTGTGGCGATCTACGAGAAAGCCGTGAGGCTGATTCCCGATGATGCCCAGTTACTTGCCGACTATGCTGATGCATTGGGCGTCCTCCATGGCCGCACGTTGGAAGGGAAGCCGGAGCTTCTGATTCAACAAGCGCTGAAGAGTGATCCACAGAATGTGAAAGCCCTGATGCTGGCCGGCACCGTTGCGTTTGATCGAAAGAAGTATGTGGATGCGGCCAGGTATTGGGAGCAGGCACGCGCGAACTTACCGGCTGATGCAGATCCGGAGGTGGTCCAGGAGTTAGCGTCTGCCATCGGAGAAGCGAAGAACCTCGCCGGGGAGAAGGGGAAAGCGGTAACCGCGAAGTCAGAACCAGCGGGATCGGCCCAACCAACAGGGCAGACTGGACAGTCGCTTGCGATCAGCGGGAAGGTCAGTCTTGCGCCACACTTGGCCGGTAAAGGGTCGCCGACTGATACCCTGTTTGTGTTTGCCCGGGCAGTGGAGGGCCCGCCCATGCCGGTCGCGATCATGCGCGTGATGAGGAAAGATTTGCCCTTTACCTTTCGTCTCGATGATTCGAATAGTCCTATGCCGGCCAGGAAACTGTCTGAAGCAGGGACTGTCGTGATTGTGGCGCGTCTGTCGAAGTCCGGCGAGGCCATGCCGAAGAGCGGCGATTTGCAGGGCATGAGTCAGCCGGTGAAGCCTGGAGCGAATGAGATCAACGTCGTCATTGATCGTGAGATCCCATAGCGCTGCGAAGCTCACATGTCGCACTCGTATCTCACCACGCTGCTCTACCTCCTGCCGCTGATCCTGGCACTGGTCCTCTATTACCGTCGTCACAGCAAGAGGGAAACTCAATTCAGTGCTCGCCTGGCGGAGACGGTCAAGTCTGGAGTTGCGGAGCCCCTCACGCTCCATCCAGTCATTGATGTCAATAAGTGCATCGGCTCAAGCGCCTGCGTCAAAGCCTGCCCGGAACATGCGCTCGGGATCGTCAGAGGCAAAGCGGTGCTGGTGGAACCGGATCATTGCATCGGACATGGCGCCTGCGAGGCGGCCTGTCCCGTAGAAGCGATTCAGCTGGTATTCGGGACGAGAAGCGCGGGATCGATATCCCGCTCGTCAAACCGACCTTTGAAACCAACGTCTCCGGTATCTACATCGCCGGCGAGTTGGGTGGGATGGGATTGATCCGCAAGGGGGTCGATCAGGGAGCGCGGGCGATCGAGTCCATCCGGAAACACAAAGGGAGCGCCAAAGAATTGGATGTGGTGATCGTCGGCGCCGGACCGGCCGGCATCTCCGCATCGCTGGCGGCCAAGGAGGCAGGATTGCGATTCGTGACGGTCGAGCAGGAAGACTCGCTCGGTGGGTCAATCTTCCACTACCCCCGCAGGAAACTGGCCATGACGGCGCCCATGACGCTGCCCATTGTCGGCAAGTTCAACAAGTTTGAGATCAGTAAGGAAGAGTTGCTGACATTCTGGAGCCGCATTACCGGTGATAACGGCATCAAGATCAATTTCACTGAACGCATGGAAGCAATCACCAAAACGGGAAGCGGTTTCCTGGTGAAGACGTCGAAGAATAGCTACAACACGAAGAACGTGCTCCTCGCCATTGGCCGGCGCGGCACGCCGCGCAAACTCGGCGTGCCGGGGGAAGAACAGCCGAAAGTGGTCTATCGTCTGATCGATGCGGAACAGTATCGCGGGCAGCACGTGCTGGTGGTGGGAGGCGGCGATAGCGCCGCCGAAGCGGCGTTGGCTATTGCTGCAGAGCAGGGTACGACTGTGTCGGTATCCAGTCGGGGTGACGATATCCTCACGCGGCCGAAGGAAAAGAACCGGATGCGACTGAAAGAATTCGCGACACAACGGAAGCTGAAAATATTTCTGAATACGAGCGTGAAACAGATTGGGAAAGATACGGTGACGGTTGAGCAGGATGGCAAGAATTGTTTACTGAAGAACGACGCCGTGATCGTCTGTGCCGGCGGCACCCTGCCAACTCCCATGCTTAAAGAAATCGGCGTGATGGTCGATACCTACTACGGCACGGCAGTTCCACGGTGACGAGGTCAGTCCGCCTTATTAGCGAGCTTCGCTTCGTTCCAGGATACAAGCCCGCCCACCCAGGTCCCTTTGATTCCGACCAGCGTTTTAGCCGTCAGCCTGGCAAAGAAGACCCCGCGACCAATCGGAACATTCCCGGCTCCCTTAAAATTGTTGTCTGGGATCGAGGACGTATCGACGGTCACGCCAAGAATCTCCAGGCTAGGGTTCGCGGTCGAATCGACCGGTCCTTGAAGCACGACGGCAGTGGAGGGACTCGGTCGTACCAGATCAGTCGCGATGACGGTATTGTTTGAGCCGGGGTGGCCGCGAACATTGAGGTGATCAGAAACGGAGATGTCGCTGAACCGCCGCAGGGAATTCTCTCCTTCGACCTTCGTGGCGCTGTTGACGAGCACTGTCACTCCGGGGAGCCCATTCAGCGTAAGCGTCCCGCTGTTACTGGTGCTGATGTTCAGCGTCGCCACGTCAGATTCAACTATTACACTGTCTTTGAATTCCACCTGCTCGGCGATCAGGACTCCATTGACTATCGGACCTGCGACTTCCGCTGTCGCCCCTGGAACGATTTCAGCCGCAGTGCCGTTTTCGAATTCCGTGCTTGATGTGGTTTGAACCAGCACGTTCCCTACGTAAAACTCGGTCGGGGTGATAATCAGAGTGACGACGCCTTCGATTTCCGCTTCAGGCACGTTCTCAGTCCCGAGACTGTCTGGCTTCACTTTGGTGGCAGTCAACCGTGCTCCGTTCGGACCTTGACCTCCCAGACTGACCTGGGCCCCGTGAATGTCCACTAACAGTCCGTTCCAGACATTCCCTGAAGGATTCGGCATCTGGCTAATGTCCGCACCAGTGTAGTCCACCGCCAAGCTGCCGATGGTAAAAGACTTGCTGCGGTCATCGTGCTGAGTGATGATTCCTTTCACCTGATAGTCGGCTGCGATGATTCGAATAGTCCCATGCCGGCCAGGAAATTGTCTGAAGCAGGAACTGTCGTGATTGTGGCGCGACTCTCGAAATCCGGCGATGCCAAGCCACAAAAGTGGAGATCTGCAGGGGATGAGTCAGCCAGTGAAGCCTGGAGCGAATGGGATCAACGTCGTCATTGATCGTGAAATCCCCTAGCGCCCCCTCCACCAGCCTGGCCTACGGATCGGTCATTCTCGCGGCGGCCCTCTGGGGCGGCTCGATTGTGGCGCAGAAAATGGCCCTCGGGTCCTTCTCTCCCGTCGAGGCATCGGTCCTGCGGGACATCGGCGGTTTGGTGATCCTCCTGACCATGTGGTGGTGGCAGGAAGGCACCTGGGCTAAGCTGACCAAGTCAGATGTCCGTATGCTGGGACTACTCGGCCTCGGCGTGTTGGGCAACCACCTGTTCATTCTCATGGGTCTCAAATATGTGAACGGGGCCGTAGGTGGGGTGATCATCGGATCGAGTCCGGTGGTGACCGCGCTGCTCTCGTCGATGTTAATTCAGGATGTCCCGCTGCGTGCCGTGTGGGCTGGCGGTCTCTTGTCTTTCGCGGGGGTAGGGTTAGTTTCAGTGGCGGGGTTCCAGGCCGCGGGCGATCAGCCGCTATTCGGCAGCCTGCTGGTCTTTCTCGGCGTGGTGAGCTGGGCCCTCTACAGTATCGGCAGCCGACAGCTCATGGACCGCCACTCGGCCTTAACCGTCAATTGGACGACGCTGCTCGTCGCGACTGCCCTACAAATTCCTCTTTTGTGGACGGATCGCAAGATGCTGGGCGCAGGACTTTGGTCCGTGACGCAGACGGACTGGATGGCGCTGGGGTATCTGGTCCTGTTCGCCACGGCCATCGCGCAACAGGCCTGGCTGTTCGGCGTAAAAGGAATTGGGCCCTCGCGCGCCTCCGTCCTTGGCAATCTGACTCCTGTGGCCGCCGTCATCCTATCTGCGGTGTTGTTGAAAGAATCAGTGGGCACGAGTGAAATCCTCGGCATCGCGCTAATTCTTGCCGGGGTCTGGGTGGTGGATCGGCAAACGTCCCGGCTCACAACCTAACAGGCTGCTGAAAACGTCCGCCAGCTTCGTTCTCGCCTTGAAAGCATCCTCAACGTAGCCCCGAGGCTACGCCTCCGGTGCTTTCATCGGCTGCGGCCTTGCTGGACGAACGTTTTGAGCAGCCTTACACGATTGAGTCATTTCTTCCACCCGATAAAGGAAATAGCCAGGTTATCCTTCCCTGCGCGCATTGACCGAGCACAGTCCTATCGTGCGCGGGCGGCGAGCAAGAAGGATGGCCTGGCTGTTTCCGTCCCTCATTCTCCCCTCGCCCTCGTCTCTGTGATTGCAGTATGATATTGCTCTTTTTTCAGGTAAGGAGCGGTGCATGCTGGAACAACGCATCGAAGAAGTGAACAAAGCGAACCACGCGTTCTATGCCGCGTTTGGCAATCTCGACATCGCCGAGATGGATAAGGTCTGGGCGCACCAGGAATACGTGACCTGCATCCATCCCGGTTGGACGTTGCGGTCGGACTGGCCTGCGGTCCGCGACTCCTGGGTCTTGATCTTTAACAACACCTTCTCGATGACGTTCGAGCTCACCGACGTGATGGTGCAGGTGGCGGGAGATATGGCCTGGGTCGTCTGTGTGGAGAACATAACCACACATCAAACTGATGAACCGCAGCAGGCAAAGGTGTTGGCCACGAATCTCTTCGAGCGGGTCGGGGATGAGTGGTTGTTGATTCATCATCATGGGTCGGCAGTTATGGGCTGAGACGGTCCTCTCTCTTTGCTCGCGGAACGCGCACGCTCAGAAGGTGCTCGTTCGACGCGCGCAGTGGAGAGAGGAACCGTCTCAGGCCATTGGTTAAGGGATGGGGGGAATCAGACCGACTGCGAGTGCTTGCAGAATTGTATAAAAGGGGTCATTGCTTGACTTGACACTGCTGCAGGGTCTGTCGCGACACAGACAGTGGGATGCCCTGATTTTATTGGTGGCCAGGCGGTCAAGTGCGAAGTCTTGCAAGGACCTCGTCTTCGCTCCCGCTCGTTTGCCCATCATCTCCTGGAAGGCGGCTACAACATCATCCGGATGGTGCAGGAGCTCTTGGGGTACACGGACACAGAGGAATTTGCAGGCTGGTTTCGCGTACTATGCCGGTCAGTGCACTCAATAGGCAGGTCCCACTGAAAATAATGCATTCCGCCCTTCGCCATTTGCTTTCACTATCGTTGGCGATTTGTGTCACTGCCGCGAGCGCAGAAAACGTACCGACGGACGATTCTTTTCGAATACTCGTCACAAGTATTGATCATGCGTGGCAGTACAGCTTCAACCCGCACACCGAGTCATTGTTGCTCTTGCCAGGCACGACTGAAAAACTCGATGAGAAAGGGCATCTTGAGATTGTTGGCACGATGAATCAAGAATCTCTCGCGCGTGCCAAGGCGCGCACCGCAGCCGCTGACCAGATGACTGCCACGCTTGGGTCAAGACCAAGGTGGGCGTTATTCAGCCCAGACTGCCGCTATGTCCTCACCGTTAGCGAGCCCGTGTTGGCTGGCGCCCTTCTCAAGGTCACTCTCGGAACGTCAAGACCATGGCAAGCGATCAAGGAATTTAAACTGGAGGACTTCGCACTTCAAGATTTCGCGTGGTCAGAGGGTTCTGAGTATCTGTTGCTTGTCGAGAGCGAGGAACGATACAGCAAGAGCCCAATGAATTGGTTCAGGAGTTTAGCTGGCCATCCTGTCCCGCTGGAAACTCTCTTTATAACGATTGTACAGACGGCTACTGGCGAATCGAAACGAATTCGACTCGCGGAGGACCTTCCATTTGGGATGGCTTTGATATATGGCGCAAGTTCTCGCTGCGCATATAGTGGGTCCTAACCCCGCGGTCAACACGGATTCTTACCCGCCAGGCTGCGCCCCTTGGTGGTCGCGGGTCACATTGTTTCGTTAAAGACAGTAATCGCGCATGGGCAACTACACATTGCGCAGTATGAAGAAGCGGCCGGAAGGAATAATGTGGCAGGACCCGTTTTCTTGTGTGACGGCGGGGGGCGTTAGGTTTTTGGTGCTGAGGCGGTTGGGACTTCTTCGACGCGGATGGTGTTGGCCCATTCGGCGACGAGGGGGTCACGTTCTTCCATCGTCATCCCGGCATACTTCATAAACATCTGCGGGCCTTTGCGGCGACGCCAGGTGAGATAGTTGAGGAAGTGCTCCCGGCAGATGCTGTGCGTGCCGGCCGGGGCATAGACTCTCGCTTGGCAGCCTTTGATTAGGCAGGTTAGATCGTGCATTCCATCCTCCGGTTCGGCAGGACGCTGAAAAATTCCGCCAGCAGCGTTCTCGCATCGTTCAGATCCTCAACGTACCCCGGAGGGTACGCCTCGGCCCTTCACTCGCTGCGGCCTTGCCGGACGGCCTTTTTGAGCATCCTGCGGGGCGTTCCTGTCTAGTATGCCGGACGGAAGGTCTGATTATCAACTGATCTAGGCTTGACGCGTCGCTTCCCGTTCCGGTAAGTCCATTGCCATGATGGGTGTCGCTTTCTACTCTCCTCCTGCTCTTGGCCACGCTCGTTTCCCATTCGAGCTGCACGTCAGCATCACGAGAGGGGCTTCCCCCTGGGAGTCCCTTTGCCGAGCCTGCTACCGCTTCGACGAGTCTGCTGCCTCAGGGGATTGCGGTGGGGGATGTGACGAGCCGGTCGGCATTGGTCTGGTTGCGGACCGATGGACCGATGGTGGTTCAATTGGAGTATGCGTCGGTGGCGGCCTGGGACACCGTGTCGAAGATGGCGACGGCCGTCGCTCCCGTGGCGCGCACGCCTCTGTTCACGACCGGCCAGGAAACGGATTTCACCCTGGCGATTCCTCTTGAAGGGTTAGCGCCGGCCACACGATACAGGTTTTACGTTGTTGTCGGCACAAAGGGGCGTGAAGGCACACCGACTGAAGCACGAGCGGCGGCACGAGGGGAATTTACGACGCTCCCCGATTCGAAGAGTCATGTGCCCGTGACCTTTGCCTGGAGCGGCGATCTGGGTGGCCAGGGGCGCTGCAGGCGCGGCGCTGCCGGATACCCCATCTTCGATGTGATGCGCGCTCAGCAGCCCGATTTCTTTCTGTTTCTCGGCGATACGATTTACGGCGACGACCTATGCCCGTCGCCTCCGAACGAACCGGGCGCTGACTTTCGAGCGACGACCCTGGCCGAGTACCGTGCACGTCATCGCGACCAACGGGGTGCAGAGGCTTTGCGGCGGTTTCTCGAGAGCGTTCCGGTCTATGTCATCTGGGATGATCATGAAGTGCGGAACGACTTTGCGGGACCCTTCGACAGCCAGATGGCGGCTGGGCGTCAGGCCTTGCGCGAGTATTGGCCGATCTTCGTGGCACCTGACGATCCCCATCGACTCTATCGAACGGTGCGTGCCGGGGCGGACCTCGAACTGTTCATCCTCGATACGCGGCAGTATCGCAGCCGCAATGCTGATCAGGACGGCCCGGCGAAGACGATGCTGGGAGAGAGGCAGCTTCAGTGGTTACTGAACGGGCTCACCGAGTCAAACGCGATGTGGAAAGTGATTGTGTCCAGCGTGCCTTTGTCCATTCCGAAGGGAGGAGGCGCAGGCGTTCCCGGGAACGATGGCTGGGCCGGAGGGCCTGACAGCCCGGGGTTTGAACGGGAGCGGCAGGTGATTGTGGACCACATTCTCGACCGGAGAGTGAAGAACGTGGTGTTCCTGGCCGGCGATGTCCACTATGTGCAAGCGAATGCGTACGATCCTAACGGTGACGGGACACCTGACTTTCATGAATTTGTGGCTGGTCCGTTGTCCGCCGCGCCAGGTTGGCAGACGCCTCCCAGTGCGGGATTAGGACCGACCACATTGATTAATGAAAGCGGGTACTTCAATTTTGGTCTCATTCGAGTCACTCAGTCCTCGTTCGACGTCACAGTCCTCGACGAGGCCGGTGCCACGCGGTTTTCCCATCATCTGCCTGCTAAGTAACCGGCCTCTTTTGCGAAAATCCTCTTGAAATCAGGGCGAGTGGCCAGTTACGGTACATGTTCCGCTGTGCGAGTAAGCGAGGTCCAGACGAGGTGCGTGATGCTGTTGCAGGTGATTTCCGTGCTGGGCGCTCTGATGGTGCTGTCAGCCTATGGGCTGATTCAAGGCGGGATCTGGCGTGAATTGGACGCGGGATATCTCGCGTTCAACATCGTCGGGTCGTTGTTGTTAGGCATTGTCGCGATTGAGGATCAGCGGGTGGGCTTCATTTTGTTGGAGTTTGCGTGGGCCGGCCTTGGATTGGTCGGCGTAGCCAGAGCCCTGAAGGCCAGGCGTACCGCGAGTTAACATGGTTCGGATGAAAGGAATATACACATGGCAGGGTTGATGTCAGCGGATGAAATTTTTGACAAGGCTCAAAATGCCGCTGCGGCGGCAACGGGGCCTGATGAAAAGGCCATGCAGATCGATTACCCGGCGTTGAAGGAGAAGATCCGAGCAGCCTTAGGGGATCGCAAAGTGGCGCTCTGCCACATCAACAAGTTTTTGCCGGAGGGCTACGAAGATCAGGGGCGCTTCAACATGCTGCTCCTCACTGTCGGCAACGTGGTGTTCGACATGGTCATCGGCGATTCGTATTTTCGCTACGACGTGGTGTCGGTCGGTCAGCTGGACAAAGTTCAGGTGATCGATGCGATGTGGGACAATAAAGAAAAGCGCCGTGAAGAACCGTTCCTGAGCCTCCGTCTGATGCATGCAGAGGAGGCCCATCTCTTGCTGGCACTTGAGGATGACGAGCGGAAGAGCTTACTGACTTTTGCGTCGGCTGTGGCGGCGGTCAGGAACCCCGAGAAGTAACGTGGCAGGATGCTGAAAAATCCCGCCAGCATCGTTCTCGCATCGTTCAGACCCTCAACGTACCCTAAAGGGAACGCCGCGGGCCTTCACTCGCTGCGGCCTTGCTGGACGGGCTTTTTGAGCATCCTGCGGGATTAGGCGCGACGGTAGAAGGGGAGAGCCCTAACCGTCGCGTTGTGACGCGCGCCATCGACTTCAATGGTGAGGTTGGTGCCGGGGGCTGAAAAGTCCCGGAGTGGGAATGCCAGGGCGATAGGGGTCTTGAGTTGTGGTGATCGCGTCGCACTGCTGACCCAGCCGACTTCCCTGTCTCCGCTGAATAGCTTGGCGCCCCTCGGCGGGATGATCGAGCCATTCAGGACTAGCCCTACTAAGTGCCGCCGGACGTTACCGTAGGTATCCATCCTCGCCACGACTTCCTGCCCGGGATAGCAGCCCTTATTCAAGCTGAAGGCTTTACCTTCCAGGTTCGCTTCCGGTGGGACGATCTCTTCGTTGAGGTCCGGCCCGGCCTTCGGCAGGCCTGCTTCGATGCGGAGGGCCTCACGAGCGTGACCGCCAACGGCCTTGATGCCATAGGTCGCACCTGCCTCCATGAGTCGCTCCCAGGCTGTGCTGAGCGCTTCAGCTGGCAGTAATACTTCGAGGTCAGATTCTCCGGTTTCTTCTGTACGCAGGACGAACGATGCGTGGCCACCGATCTGGGCTGCGATTGCGCTCACTGGTTTGAGGTCGCTCATCTCAACGCCGAAGGCGGCGCTGACGGTCGCGCAGGCCTTGGGCCCACTGACAAGCAGGAGCCCCCAGGATTCCGCACAGTTCTCCATCTTCGCTTTGATGCCGTAGAGAAGAAACTTTCGGAGCGCCTGGAAGGTGGCGTCCCCGACCTCGCCGACATCTTCCACCCACAGGCTATCGGACAGAGTATAGACCCGAAAGTAGCCGAGCATTTTCCCCTTGTGCGTGAGAAAGCTCGAATAGCACCCCTGGCCTGGCTGGAGCGGGAGAATATCGTTGCTGATGAGGCCCTGCAGCCATTTTACACGATCATCACCGGTGACGCGGATCTTGCCCCGGTGCGAGAGGTCGGAGAGTCCGACTGCCTGCCGCATCGCCTGATATTCGGCGACCCACGCACCATAGTGAGCGGGCATCTCCCATCCGGCGACCTCTTCAAAGGTTGCACCAAGTTTCGTATGGAGATCGTGGAGGCGTGAGTGTTTCATGCATGTGATTCCCTGCGAACTTCCTCGACCAGGTCTTTCAGTCGAGCCGAGAACTCATTGCGCGAGACAATCTTGGTCACGCCCAGCGCTTTGGCCCGGTTAAACGTGTCGACTTCCTCGTGATTGGCGAAGGCGAGGATGGGAATGGCCTTCAATTCAGCGTCGGCTTTGAATGTTTCCAGGGCTTGAAAGGCGTTCAGTGTCTCGTCGTTCATGTTCAAAATGAACGCGGATGGGATCCTGGCCGAGGCCTTGTCGACAATGTCCTGCTGCGTTCGCGCCCGTTCAATCCTATATCCTTTCGACATCAGGGCATCGCGGACTTTGGTGTAAAAGAAAATATCCGTCACTCCCACGAGTACGGTTTTCTGGTCTGTCTCGTTTGGTTGGTTCATCTGGTTCATGTGGTGTGTTCGGTTCTCTCGTTTCTTGGATTTGAAGGGGAAGAGTATGGTTCAACTCGATGAAGCCATGGCGATCAAGACTACCCTGGAAACCTAATGAATAAGACGAACGAGACAGTTGAGATGAACCAGTTCAGTTCAGTGAACTGATCAATCGCCCCAGTGCTTTCTTGGCCAAGGCGTAATTGGGATTGAGGACCAGGGCTTTCTTATAGGAGTCGATGGCCTCGGTCCATTGGCCCTTGCGCTCGTAGACCCGACCAAGGTTGAGATGGGGGAAGGCGGGGCTCTCATAGCGTCTCGCCTGTAGGGCTTTCTGAAACCAGGTAATCGCTTCGTCGAGTTCGCCCTTTTCGATCAAATAGGCCCCGATGTCATTATAGGGGTTACCGAAGTCCGGGTCCTGCGCGATGGCCTTGTGACATTCCTCGATCGCATCATCGAGCCGCCCCATAAAGCTGTAGGTCCAGCCGAGGAAGGTATAGGCCTCGGCCGTAGGATATGATTCAATGGATTTCTTGTACAGCGTGACGGCCTCTTCCAACTCGCCCTTCATCTGGCGTTCATAGGCCTGTTGGAAGAGTTGCCAGGCCTCGCGTTTATCTTCTTCTCGGCCGTCGCCTTGTATTAAAAAATCTTGTACATCCATAGTGATCACCAGGGAAGCCATCAGCCTTCAGCTAGCAGCAAGGCCGTTCTACCTGTTTCCATCGCTGACTGCTGACAGCTTTGTTACTCGTTCTTGAGTTTCTTCTTAATCAGCTCTGCGCCGTAGCGCCCTGAGAGTAACATTGATCCGAACGCCGGACCCATGCGGGGTGTGCCGTATACTGCCGCCACCGCCAGTCCGATCACGAAACAGTTGGGATAGACCTCGCCGGTCCGGTCCATAATTTCCTGTTCCGATCGCGCGACCCACATGGCACCGTTGCCGGGCACCTGCTTGTGGAGATTCCGCTTGTGCAGGAGTTCCACGACGACGGCATCGTGGCCCGTCGCATCCACCACGATCTTGCTTTCGAGGGCGATGGGGTCCACGTGGATGATGTCATGGCCGGCCATCTCAGCCGTTGTGCTATTGACCACCACCCCTTCAAGAATGCCGTCGCGCCGCAGGATCAGGTCGACGACTCTCGTGAGGTTCATGATCTTGGCCCCGCCTCTGTAGGCTGCGGCGATCAACGCGCCGGTGGCATGCGGGGGATCGACCATGTACATCCCCTCGCATTCCGTGATCTTCTTACAGGGCACGCCGATCTCTTCGAGGATCTCATTTGCCGGTTCGCAGATCGTAGCCTTGTTCATCAGGTAGCCGCCCGACCAAAAGCCGCCGCCAAGGGCGAGACTCTGCTCGACGATGACCGTACGAAATCCCATCGCAGCCAGATCATGGGCGCAGATCAAGCCGGAAGGCCCGGCGCCGACGATGATCACATCGCTCTCGATGAGCTGGTCGAACTCTTTGTAGTATTCCCGCGCGATTTGGCGCGTGATGTCTCTTTCTTGAAGGGGTGCTGGTTTCGGCTTTGCCATTGGGAACTCCTACCGGTAAATTTCCGCCCCGGTCTTCTTGAACTCTTCCGCCTTTTCTTTCATGCCGATTTGAATCGCTTTCTGTTCATCTACCTGTAATTGCGCGGCATAGTCCCGGACATCCTGCGTGATCTTCATCGAGCAGAAATGAGGGCCGCACATGGAGCAGAAGTGCGAGATTTTCGCGGCATTGTCCGGCAAGGTTTCGTCGTGGAAGAGTCTTGCCGTGTCCGGATCGAGCGAAAGATTGAACTGGTCTTCCCAGCGAAATTCGAAGCGGGCTTTTGAGAGCGCGTTGTCTCTGATCTGTGCGCCCGGATGGCCCTTGGCGAGGTCCGCTGCGTGGGCGGCGATCTTGTAGGTGATGACACCGGTCTTCACATCTTCTCGGTCTGGGAGGCCCAGGTGCTCCTTGGGCGTCACATAACAGAGCATCGCACAGCCAAACCACCCGATCATGGCTGCGCCGATACCGGACGTGATGTGGTCGTAGCCAGGCGCGATGTCGGTCGTGAGCGGTCCCAGCGTATAGAAGGGCGCTTCCTGGCAGACCTTCAGCTGTTTTTCCATGTTGACCTGGATCATATGCATGGGCACGTGGCCCGGCCCTTCAATCATCACCTGCACATCGTGGCGCCAGGCAATCTTGGTGAGCTCACCCAACGTGTCCAGTTCGGCGAATTGCGCCTCGTCGTTGGCGTCTGCAATGGAGCCGGGGCGCAACCCATCGCCCAAACTGAACGACACGTCGTAGGCTTTCATGATCTCGCAGATTTCTTCAAAGTGGGTGTAGGTGAAGTTTTCTTCATGATGAGCCAGGCACCACTTCGCATGGATCGCCCCGCCGCGGGATACGATGCCGGTCATGCGTTTGGCGGTCATCGGCACATAGGCGAGGCGCACACCGGCGTGGATGGTGAAGTAATCCACTCCTTGCTCTGCCTGCTCGATCAAGGTGTCGCGAAACAGTTCCCAGGTCAGGTCTTCGGCCTTGCCCCCGACTTTTTCCAGCGCCTGATAGATCGGCACGGTGCCGATGGGCACCGGCGAATTGCGGATGATCCATTCGCGGGTTTCGTGGATATTCTTGCCGGTGGAGAGGTCCATCACTGTGTCGGCGCCCCATCGAATGGACCAGATCATCTTCTCGACTTCTTCTTCGATGGAGGAGGCGACCGCGGAGTTGCCAATGTTGGAATTGATCTTCACCAGGAAGTTGCGGCCGATAATCATCGGCTCGCTTTCCGGATGGTTGATGTTGGCCGGGATGATCGCGCGTCCACGGGCGACTTCATCGCGGACAAATTCCGGTGTGATAGCGGAGGGGATAGATGCGCCCCATGATTGGCCCGGGTGTTGCGTGACCCCGCCGCCGTGCCCATTCCGTGAGGCCAGTTCGCGCGCCACTTCGCGGGATTGGTTCTCCCTGATCGCGATGAACTCCATTTCCGGTGTGACGATGCCTTTTCTGGCGTAGTGAATCTGGGTCACGTTCATGCCAGGTTTGGCTCGCAGCGGCTTGCGAATGTGTTGGAACCGGAGCTCGTCCAGCTTGGGATCGGTTGCGCGCAGGCGGCCATAATGCGAGGAGATATCCGGGAGCTCGACCACATCGTTCCTGCCGATCACCCAGTTCCGGCGATAGGGGGCCAATCCAGCCCGCGCGTCGATCTTTGTATCCGGGTCTGTATAGGGGCCGGAGGTATCATAGATCGTGATCGGTTCATTAGCGATGGGCGCGCCCCCATTCATCGACTTGGTGGCGGTCAGGCTGATCTCTCTCATCGGGACCCTCACGCCGGCCTGTGTCCCCTGCACATAGACCTTGCGCGAGGCCGGGAACGGCGTGGTCGTCAAGGCTGATTCGGCAGATTTCTGTCCGTTACCAGTCGCAGATCCATTGCCGATTGTATGGTCGCTCATGAGGAGATCCTTTCTCCAAGACGTGAACTGTGCCCAGTAGTCAAAAATAAAAAAGCCGCACCGATAGAAGGGGGTGCGGCAGAGAGACCAACAGTGTTTGGTTGTTCTCGCTTCCCTACGCTGGTATTACCCAGGTCAGGTTCTGAGGGTCGTCCGTTCGGGCGGACTCTCAGCCGTATGGCTCCCCTAGCTTCGAACGAAGAATCGTATCGCTGGCTCCCTGCGTTGTCAACGGGGTATTAGGCCTACCTTGGTCGAACCGAGTGGACCATTGCCGGACTAGGACTTCCTCGCATCAGCTGGTTCATTGATTGTCAGGGAGCCCTAACGTAGAATCAGCCTCTACCTATTGTGCTGAGGAGACTGTGCAGACACTTTCGACGCTTCCGAAACCGATTACGGATTACCAGCAACTGTCACCGGAGGAACTGTTCCGCCGGACGGTTGACGCGAAACGTGTGCTCGGCGACCGGGTCATGATCCTAGGCCATAATTATCAACGGGATGAAGTCATCGAACATGCGGACTTTCGAGGGGATTCTCTCCTGCTTTCGAAACTGGCAGCCGAGCGTTCAGACCGGCCCTACATCGTCTTTTGCGGCGTTCACTTCATGGCCGAGACCGCCGACATCCTGAGCCGCTCCAAACAAACGGTGATCCTCCCGGACATGGCCGCAGGCTGCTCCATGGCGGACATGGCGGCTATCGAACAGGTCGATCAATGTTGGGAGACGCTGGGGCGAATCCTTCCCGTGGAAGAGACCGTCATGCCGGCGGTCTATGTGAATTCCGCTGCGGTGCTCAAAGCCTTTTGCGGTGAACATGGCGGGATTACCTGTACCTCTTCCAACGCGAAGGCGGTGATGGAATGGTCCTGGGCCAGGCGGGAGAAAATCCTCTTTTTCCCGGACGAGCACTTGGGCCGCAATACGGCCAACAAGATGGGGCTGCCGCGAGATGAGATGATCGTGTGGGACCCCTTTCAGCCGAACGGGGGCAATAAGCGTGAGGCGATCCAGCGCGCGAAACTCATTCTCTGGAAAGGCCACTGCAGTGTGCACCAGATGTTCCAGCCGGTGCATGTAGACAATTTCCGCAAGCAGTATCCGGATGGGAAGGTGATCGTCCATCCCGAATGTCATGAGGATGTCGTCAATCGGGCAGACCTGTCCGGGTCCACGGAGTTTATTATCCGCACGGTGACGGCGGCGCCGGCCGGGACAGCGTGGGCTGTGGGGACGGAATTGAACCTGGTCAATCGATTGAAGCGTGATCTCACCGATAAGAAGGTCTTCTTTCTCTCCTCCACGGTCTGCCAGTGCGCGACGATGTTCCGGATCGATGGAGCCCACCTCTGCTGGGCGATGGAAAACCTTGCCGACGGCCACGTCGTGAACCATATCGTCGTGCCGGACGATGAGAAGACATTGGGCGAAAATCGCGCTGGATCGCATGATGGCGGTGAGTTAGGGCTAGTCCTTCCCCCTTCGTTCCGGTATATTCACTCGTCAATTTGGCGTTTTCGTAAAGGCTGCTGTCAGTCGATGGACTACAAAGCAACACTCAATCTCCCCAAGACCGATTTCCCCATGAAGGCGAACCTGCCGCAGCGGGAGCCTGAACTCCTTGCCTCGTGGGAGCAGGAACGGTTGTACGAACAGATTCAGGAGGCGGGGAAAGGCCGGCCGCTGTATGTCTTGCACGATGGGCCTCCCTACGCCAACGGCCGCATTCATATCGGTCACGCGCTGAACAAGATCCTCAAGGACATCATCGTCAAGTCGAAGACGATGGCGGGCTACCAGGTGCCCTATGTACCAGGGTGGGACTGCCATGGCCTTCCAATCGAACATCAAGTCCTCAAAGAACTCGGCGACAAGAAAAAGACGCTCGATACTCCGGCCATTCGCAAACTCTGCCGGGAGTATGCGGAGAAGTATTACAGGATTCAGCGGGAGGAGTTTCAGCGGCTCGGCATCTTGGGCGATTGGCAGCATCCCTATCTCACGATGAATCCCGGCTATGAGGCCACGATCATTCGTGAGTTCGGTAAATTCGTGGAGCGGGGAGGCGTCTATAAGGGACTGAAGCCGGTGCTCTGGTGCACGGTGGACCAAACCGCCCTGGCCGAGGCGGAAGTCGAATACGAAGATCACACCTCTCCCTCGATCTATGTGAAGTTCCCATTGGTGACATCGCCCACGGTGCTCAGCAAGACGTTCCCCGGCATCTCGTTCCCCGTCGGTATCAAGCTGGTCTCTGTCGTGATCTGGACGACCACCCCATGGACACTCCCGGCCAATCAAGCGGTCTGTCTCCATGGCGATATCGACTATGCCTTCGTCCAGGTCGGCGACGAGGTGCTGATCGTGGCGGAGAAGCTTCTTGAGAGCGTGACGAAGGCCTGCAAGCTCGAAGGGGCTCGCGTATTCGGAGTGAAGAAGGGGAGCGAAGGATTCGAGGGGCTCGAGACGCAACGGCCCCTGACCACCGGCCTGTCACCGATTCTGCTCGGCGACTTCGTGACCCTCGATCAGGGAACCGGCTGTGTCCATATTGCGCCGGGTCACGGCATGGAAGACTACATTCTCGTCCTTGAGCACAATGCCACGGCCTCGCCGGGTGAACGGTTGGAGATTCTGGCGCCGGTCGACAACGGCGGGCGGTTCACCGACGTCGTGAAAGAATTTGCCGGCCAGCATGTGTTGAAGGCGAATCCGAAGATTGTGGAGTTCCTGCAGGCCAACGGACGTGTTGCTGGGCCATGGGTCGTTGAACCACTCCTATCCTCACTGTTGGCGCTGCAAGAATCCCGTCATCTTCCGCGCCACCGAACAGTGGTTCGTGTCGATGGAGACGAACGATCTTCGGAAAGAGGCGCTGGCGGAGATCGAGCGGGTCCGCTGGATTCCGGCCTACGGCCGTGATCGGATCAACGGGATGATCGAGAACCGCCCCGATTGGTGTTTGTCTCGGCAGCGGGTCTGGGGCGTGCCGATTCCCGGCTTCACCTGTATCGGGTGCCGGTCGGTGCTGGCCGATCCGACCGTGATCGAACATATCGCGACATTGATGGAGTCAAAAGGGGCCGATGTGTGGTTTGAGCATTCGGCTGCCGAACTGTTGCCGAAGGGTACGACTTGTTCAAAGTGCGGCGGGACGGCATTCGAGAAGGAACGGGATATTCTCGATGTGTGGTTCGAGTCGGGCGTCAGTTACGCGGCGGTGCTGAAAGCCACGGAAGTGGTGGCCGGCCGATCTCTATCTCGAAGGGTCGGATCAGCACCGAGGCTGGTTCCACAGTGCCTTGCTGGCCGGCGTCGTCACCGATCGTCGCGCGCCCTACAAGGCTGTCCTGACCCACGGTTTTGTCCTCGATGGGCAGGGCAAGAAGATGTCCAAGTCGGCGGGGAACGTCGTCGCGCCGCAGGACGTGATCAAGCAGTCGGGCGCGGAAATCCTGCGTCTGTGGGTCTCGGCGCAGGATTATCGTGAAGATCTTCGGATTTCGCCGGAGATTCTGACTCATCTCATCGAGGCCTATCGAAAGATTCGGAATACCTGCCGATTTCTGCTGAGCAATCTGTACGACTTCGATCCGGACAAGGACCGAGTGCCGTATGAGCAGTTGCCTGAATTGGATCGTTGGGCGTTGCATCGGCTCAGCGAGTCTGATCACCGCGGGTTCGGAAATCCTATGACGAGTTTGAGTTTCACACGATCTTCCATGCGTTCAACAACTTCTGCTCGGTGGATATGAGCGCCGTGTATCTCGATATTTTGAAGGATCGTCTCTATACGTTCCGGACGGATTCGCCCTTGCGTCGCGGATCGCAGACGGTGCTCTTCGACATCTTCGTCGCCATGACGAAGCTGATGGCCCCGATATTGAGCTTTACGGCCGATGAGATCTGGCGGATCTTGGCCGACAGCAGCCGGGAGGGCGTCTCGGAGCGAGCAGTGTCCATCTGAGCGCATTTCCGGAGGCCGATCCCCAATGGCAGGATGTCTGCACTGGCTCAGCGATGGGAGCAGCTCTTGGAGGTACGAAGCTGGTACAGGCGAGCTAGAGGAGAAGCGACGAGACAAAGTCATTGGATCCTCGCTGGAAGCGATGATGTGTACGCTCACGAGCGAATCCCGGACACAGTATGAGTTTCTTAAGCCGTATGAAGACGACTTGCCAGCCCTTTTCATTGTCTCACAGGTTGAGCTGCGAGAAGTGGTCAAGTACCGACTGATGCCACTGTAAGTCAGATCTTGGTGGCGAGTTGCTGCTGACGAAGTCCAAGCTAGTGGCAAGAAATGCGAACGTTGTTGGAACTATCGAGAGGCGGTCGGGAAAGACGCCACCCATCCGACGCTTTGTGATCGTTGCATCGAGGCGGTGCGATGATGCGACGGTCCTTTCGCTATCTGCTCCTGGCATTGCTCGCCGGCACGATCGTGGTGACCGATCAGGCGACGAAACTGTCCGTCATGCAGTCGATGCGACTGCATGAGTCCATTCCGATTATTCCGAATCTCTTCAGCCTGACCTACATCCGCAATCCCGGTGCGGCCTTTGGGCTGTTGGCCGGCAGCAGCAATGCATTTCGTATGGTGTTCTTCGGGGTCATGTCGCTGTTTGCCCTGGCTTTACTGGGTACTATCCTTTTCCGGTTGCCCGAGAAGGATTGGATGGGGCAGCTCAGTATTGCAGGGATTCTTGGAGGGGCGATCGGGAATCTAATCGATCGATTACGGTATGGCGAGGTGATCGACTTTCTCGATGTCTATGTGGACTCCTACCATTGGCCGGCCTTCAATGTCGCCGACTCGGCGATCAGCGTGGGGGTCGTCTTCTTGATGATCCATTTCGCGTTCGAAAAGAAAGAGATGCCGCCTGTGTCGTCGGGCGACGTGTCGTCGTCATCGGCCAATAGCTAGGCCGGCAATCTCACGATGAACCCACCCTGTTCCTTGAACTGGCGTTGTTGCTCAGCTGAGAACATTACGAGTGGTTCGCTGTGGCAGAACTGACATTCTTGTACCGTGACCGGTATGTCGCCTTCCCCGAGGCTGGCCAGGTGCTGCTTGGCGAGCGTCAGCGCAGTCGCCTCATCAGTCGTCATCACGTCGAAATGCAGCAGCCCCTTCCTGCCCTTCACCTTCGTGTCGAAGACATGCACGGTGTCGGATTGAGAATCAGCCATCAGGAGACTTTCCCCTAAAACCCAAAGATAGAAAAGACCGCGATGCCCATGAGGATGCGGTAGTACGCAAAAGGTCGGAGCGTATGTCGCTTCACGAACGTGAGAAAGGCCGCGATCACAATCCAGGCGACGACGAACGACACGAGCATCCCGATCCCGAGTGCCAGATAGTCTGCTTGCCGGAAGACGTCCCGTGATTTCCACATTTGATAACAGGTTGCCGCGATCAAGGTCGGGAGGGCGAGGAAAAAGGAGTACTCCGTCGCGACTTTTCGATCCAATCCTACCAAGAGCCCACCGATAATCGTGGACCCGGATCGCGACATGCCTGGTAGTAATGAGGCGCACTGGGCCACGCCGATCCAGAACGCCGACGTCAGGCTCACCTGTTCGAGCTGGTGGACCCGTGCCTGTTCGCGCCGCGCTTCGACGGCGAGAATAATCAGGCCCCCGACGATTGAGGAGACAGCCACGGTTTGAGGCGTAAAGAGATGGCTCTTGATCCAGCCATGCGTGAGGAAGCCGATCGCGGCTGCTGGTAAGAACGCGAGTCCGAGCCCGAGGAGGAACCAGAGATTCTGGTGAGTGGCCCAGGAGGTTCGCAGGATTGCCATCCATGGGGTAGTCCCACGTGTCCGGATCATGGCGGAAACGTCCTGCTGCTCCCGGCCTGCTTGTCCGATCATGGACGCGAGCTTTTGTCGCTCATAGGCGATGACGGCCAGGATGGCGCCAAGCTGGATCGAAATTTCGGCGCTGGCAGCGAGGTCTCCCTCGAACCCTAAGGCGTGCCCGACGAGAATTAAGTGGCCGGTCGATGAGACGGGTAGAAACTCTGTCAGTCCCTCCACGATACCCAAGATCGTGGCGAGCCCAGGACCCCATTCGTTCATGCGATGTCTTTCTGAGACAGGTTACGTTACTGACGGCGAGTCTCGGGCATATTCACAAAGTGGCGACGGTCCGTCAAGCAGGGAGGCGAATCGCCGCAGACTATCAAAATGATCGGTGCTGGCGGAGGGGCCGCAAATCTGTTGACAAAGTGAAAGGCTTGGCATACACAGAACAATATACGTATAGATGTCGTACTACCCTCTCATACCGACAGACCTGTCGGGTGAAGAGCGGTGGCCGATATCTGTTGCAGGTACCACGCTCAGTGGGAGGGGAGGTTTGCATGAAGTCAGGGTGGATGGCGGCGGTTGTGGTGATCGGCGTAGTCGCAATGGTCGGCTGTGTCAGTCAGAAGAAATATGAAGAGGCGATGGCCGAGTCCGATTCGGCGAAGTCCGAATTGGAGCGGACACGCGCACAGAAGAATGCCTTGGAGCAGCAAGTAAAGACGCTCAAGGATCTCAATGTGAAATTCGGGAACGAAGCCCAGGTCGCTCATGACGAGCTTGAGCGGATTCAACATGGCCGTGACAAGGAACGCGGCAGCATCGAGAGTCGGACCAAGGAACTCGAGGATCGTGTGAAGCAGCTCTCTTTGCAGAATCGGGCTCTGCGTCAGGAATATGAGGATGTGAAGCGACATAACGAAACCCTCAAGTCCCTGGTCGCGCGCTATCAGAAAGAGCTGAAAGATCAGTCACGTTCCGCGACAGGGAGCCTCGCGCCCTCCGCGTCGTCTTCGAGTCCTGCTGCCGCGGGGGCGTCTGCTGCCCCGGCGGTGAAGCCCCCTCAGCCCATGGTTTCTACCATGAACGTCAATAAGGCGTCTGCCGGTGATATGGTGCTTGTGCTTGGCCTGTCCAAAGACGTGGCGGACCGCATTGTAATGAATCGTCCATATCGAGTGAAGGGCGAATTGGTGGCCAAGAACGTGGTGCCCAAGGAAACCTTTGATGCGATAAAGGACCGCATCAGCGTTAGTCCCTAATTGGAGCCATAGTCCGGTGAGTCTGACAGGCCGTCCGCCAATCGGCGGACGGCCTGTTTGCTTTTCCGGACCCGTATGGAGGTCGTTTCAGCCAGATGATTCCCCTCAGACTTGTTGATACAATGCACGCGAAGTAGGCAAAGGAATTGGAGAACGAGTCGATGCGCCGTGCCGTCTTGATAATTGGTGTTCTGGTCGTCGGATTGGCTATTGCGGGCTACGTCTTTTTCAATGGGGAGCGCAAAGCCCCTGTCCGGTACCGGAGCGCCATGGTCGAGCGAGGCCCCATTGTTTCGCTCGTGACTGCGACGGGATCGATCAATCCAGTCGTTTCGGTTCAGGTTGGGACGCAGGTGTCTGGCATGATCAAGAGCTTGCATGCCGATTTCAACTCGGTGGTCAAGGCCGGTGATGTCGTGGCCGTGATCGACCCCGAACCGTTCAAAGCCCGCCGAGAGCAAGCCGCCAGTAATCTTGAAATGTCGAAAGCGAATGTGGCAAGAGCCAAGACTGATCTGGCTCAACGCAAGCGCGAACTGGACCGAGTGAAATCACTGGTGGCGCAGCAGTATGTGTCTCAGAACGACGTCGACGTTGCGGCGACGAATTTCCAGGCGGCTGAGGCCCAAGTCAACGTGGCCGTGGCGCAAGTGAAACAGGCCGAGGCGGCGCTGAATGCCGCAGAATTGGACTTGAAGTACACCGTCATTCGCTCACCGGTAAACGGGATCGTGGTCGCCAGAAACGTGGAGGTCGGTCAAACGATCGCGGCCAGTTTCGCCACACCGAACCTCTTCTTGATCGCGCTCGACCTGACGAAGATGCAAGTCGATACGAACGTCAGCGAGTCCGATATCGGCGGAATTACAGAAGGGAAAGAGGCAGCCTTTACGGTTGATGCATACCCTGGGTATCAATTTGCCGGCACGATCCGCCAGGTCCGCCTTGCTCCGATCAATGTGTTAAATGTGGTGACCTATAACGTCGTGGTCAGCGTGGATAATCAGGATCTCCGCTTGAAGCCGGGTATGACCGCGAACGTCTCTATTGTTGTGGCTCAGAGAGAAGCCGTGCTCAAGGTGCCGAACGCCGCGTTACGATTCACACCTCAGACAGCAGGCCAGGCCGAGCGCTTCACGCCAGGCGGAAAGCTGGCCAAGATGAAGGGGACGGAGCAGACGGCTGGAGCCGGCAGAGGGGCCACGACGCTCAGTCGGACTGTTTGGCAGGAGGGACCGTCCGGGGAACTGGAATCTGTTCCAGTCCAAACTGGTATTTCTGATGGAGTGGCAACTGAGATTGTGTCGGGGGAGTTGTCCGAAGGCGCATCGGTGATCGTGGGAATCGAACGACCCAAGGGCGATCGGAGTGGAAGCGATCTGCCTCCAGGATTTGGGAGCGGCGGACAGAAGGGCTCCTCGCGTAGTCGAGGAATGTAGGGAGAGTGGGCAGGGTGCTGGCGCTTTCTGTGCTCGCGCAGCGCGCACGATCGGAATGTGCTCGCTGGACGCGTGCAGGAGAAAGCAGCCCGACCCTGCCCAGTTCTTTGAGCTGGTGAGGAAGGATCCAGGTCAGATCGAGGAATGTCTATGGGCTCGCTGATCGATTGCGAAGATGTGTGGAAAATCTATCGGGTCGGCGACGTGAAGGTCCAGGCCTTGCGCGGCCTCAGTTTGACGATTGAACAGGGTGAGTTCGTCGCCATCATGGGATCTTCCGGTTCCGGCAAGTCCACCCTGATGAATATTCTGGGCTGCCTCGACCAACCGACGAAGGGGCACTATCGGTTGAATGGGATAGAGGTGGGCAATCTGAAGCCCGATCAGTTGGCCGGGATCCGCAATCAGCAGATCGGGTTCGTCTTTCAGAGCTTCAATCTCATTCCTCGAACCAGCGCGCTCGAAAATGCGCAGCTCCCGCTGTTCTATCGAGGGCTGTCGCTCAAGGAACAACGGGCGCAGGCAGCAACGGCGTTAGGGCGGGTGGGGCTGCACGGCAGGGAAGACCATTATCCCACTCAGTTATCCGGTGGGCAGCAACAGCGCGTGGCGATCGCGCGGGCATTGGTCACGTCGCCCTCGTTGCTCCTTGCCGACGAGCCGACCGGTAACCTCGATACCCAGTCGAGCCGGGAGATCATGGGAATCTTAGAAGCGCTTAACCGGGATGAAGGGATCACGATCATCCTGGTGACGCATGAGGTGGACGTCGCAGCCTATGCTGCGCGTGAGATCGTGATAAAGGACGGGCAAATCTTAAGCGACCGTAAGACGAAGGCGCGGCCAATGTCCAGTCCAGTTGAGGCCTAGATGTGGGCGTTTGTGTGGCTCACGGTTCTAACAGCACTGCGGATCTTGGGGCGAAATCGGCTGCGTGCCGGTCTCACGATGCTCGGGATTGTCATTGGTGTGGCCGCGGTCATTGCGATGGTGAGCATCGGTGAGGGCGCCAAGCGGGCCGTGCAAGCGCAGATTGCGACGATGGGCACGAACGTCATCATCATCTTTCCCGGGGTGACCTCTGCGAGCGGGGTCCGGGGAAGTCAGGGGAGTGCCGTGACGCTCACCGTGTCCGACGCCTTGGACCTGAAAAAACGCATCCCGTTGCTGGCCGATACCGGATGGGCCAGGCGCGATGTCATGCAAATCGTCTATGGAAACCGAAACTGGAACGGACCGATTAACGGTATCTCACCGAGCTACCTCACCATTCGAGACTGGTCCTTTACGAGTGGAGGCCCCTTCACCCAGGCGGACTTGGAGAGCGCCGCTCGGGTCGCGCTCATCGGCCAAACGATCGTGGAGAATCTGTTTGAGCCGGGCGAAGAGCCGGTAGGGGCGGTGATTCGCATCAAGAACGTGCCGTTCCGTGTCATAGGAGTCCTCGCGCCTAAAGGCCAGTCCGCGCAAGGGTCCGACCAAGACGATGTGATTTTCATTCCCTTCAGTACGGCGGAACGGAAGGTGTTCGGGACTTCATTTATCGGGTCCGTCGGGGCGATGTTCGGCTCGACCGATCAGGTCGAGGATTTGCCGATGGCGGCCGAGCAGATTCGAGAGGTGTTGCGGGCGCGGCACCGGCTTCAGACGGAGCAGAACGACGATTTCACGATCAGGACTCAGGTCGATATCGGGAAGGTGCAAGAAGGCACCAGTGAGACCTTGACGATGATGCTGTTTGCCATTGCCTCCGTGTCCCTGTTAGTCGGTGGGATCGGCATCATGAATATCTTGCTCGTGTCCGTGACGGAACGGACGAGAGAGATCGGTGTCCGTATGGCGGTAGGAGCCAAACGCCGCCATATCATGATGCAGTTCCTGATCGAGGCGATGACCTTGAGCCTGGTGGGAGGAGTGATAGGAATCGTGTTAGGAGTAGTGGGAGCGAGGTTGACCACGGTTGTTGCGGGATGGCCCACCATTATTTCCGGCAACGTCATCGTGATCGCGTTCTTCTTCTCACTCGTGGTCGGCCTGTTTTTCGGATTGTACCCTGCCAACAAGGCCGCTCGGCTGAATCCTATCGAAGCGCTACGGTACGAATAAACCAGGATCTTGGAGTGGATATCAGGTGACTCATGTCTTGCACGGGGCGTGATGCCACACTACTCGCCTCCGTACCTATCGATCATGAAGTGGGCACCGGGCAAGAACCAACAATCCCATATCGGCTTGCCATGGTCGGATCTTGAGTAAGAGCAGCCCGCATTACTCATGACGGTTCGTCGTGAAAAGATGGAGTCGTGTGGACCAGATAAGGATCAAGGCGTTCTAGGCGCTTGACAGCAGGTGCCAAACGCACTTCGATGCGAGGGTTGTCCTTATCGATGTGTTTATAGAGGTGAGTTTCGACGATGCGGTTGTCGTTGATGCCGAGTCCCTCACAGAGGGCATCCTGCGCGATCTTGAGCCCGCCATCCACGTCTCGTCGTAGGGCCGAGGTGAAATAGAACCGGATGGATAGGGTGAGCCACTCCGACTGGAGTCGTGCAAGCAGGACAGTCCGGTGATCGGATTTCGCCAACTTCAGCCACACGAGTTGTCCCACCTGGGCCTTATAGGCACGACCAACCGAAGAGAGCAATCGTCGGCCCTTCACTGTGGCATATTGATGGTTCACGCTGGGAGGCACAGGGAGGGTCAAGGCTACCGCATGACCCTCGGTCGGTGGGTGTAGTGACGGGAATGCAGGCATGCGGGAGTTCGGAGCCGTTCTCGGGGCGGTACGTGGCGCAGCGACTTTCTTGTCAGGGCTCCGGTAGGAGGTCATGCGAACGGCACGTGGAGAGGAGGGAAGCCGGGTCGGGCGCCTGAAGGTAGGCATGCGCGCCAGCTTACAGGAGATTGAGCATCTTGGACATGTTCTGCTCGTACCGCTCTTCGGATCGGGCGATATAACGACGCCATTCGCTCGGATTCCAGATCTCCATGCGATGGTACAAGCCGACCAGAATGATTTCCTGGTCTTCATCCAACGGAATAAGTTTTCTGAGGCGACTCGGAATCAGGATGCGTCCGGCTTTGTCGACCTCTGATGTGCCGGCTTCCGACACGACGAAGTGCATGAACAGTCGACTCTGGTCTTCATCGAGCGTGGCTTTTGTTCGCTCAAGGACTTTTTCCCACTCTTTCATGGAGTAGATGAGCGTTGATTCCTCGGGGCCTTTGAGGAAGACGACGGCCTGTCCCTCCGACTCGACCTGCTCACGGATCGGCGAGGGAACGATAAACCGTCCCTTCTCATCCACTTTGCAGAGGTATTCACCAGCGAACATCAATGAATCGTGTCCTTTACGACGTCAGCGTGGCTCTGGTGCGATCGCGAATCCATTGTTCCAGATCCGAGCGCACGAAGCGCCATTCTTTTCCAAGCTTGAAGGCGGGAATCTGGCGACCCCGTAGGTAACGATAGAGCGTGCGCGGGGAGATCTTGAGATAGCGGCAAGTCTCCTCCGCCGTCATCAGCTCGCTCTTGGGCTCTTTGGCCATTGAAGAACCTGGTTCGATAAAGGTCCATATGCCTCACGAGGCTTCAGATACTGTGACCAGGGTAGGAAAACTGGAACGATCTGTCAAGTGAAAATACATGACAATGTCTGTCAGAGCCTGTCAGTGCTATCCGACTCTATAGGGCCGGTTCCGTCTGCCTCCATTGTCTCTGAGAGGTCGTCACCGAAGTCCTCACCCATCTCCTTGCCCATTTTTTTCATGAATTGAGCCATGCTTTGTGGATCGTTTTCATCGAGCCCGGCCAGGTTGCTGGGGTCCGCCAAGGCTTCAAGGCGAGCCTCTTCGGATTTCGGCGAGGCAAATCGAGACATGATTCGCTCAACCCGAGCGCTCTTGCAATGGGAGCAGGCTGCCGGTGCCTGATTGGCCAGGCTCAACACAAGCGCCGTACTCCGCTTGTTACAGTCAAGGCAGCGATATTCGTACAGCGGCATTGATCATATTCCTATGGCCGTGAGAGGCGGTGCAACTTGTTCGGCAAAGAGGCGATCCGGCACCAGGTCTGCATCGACTGTTCTGGCCAGCGTCAGGGCAAAGACGGGCCCGGTCCCGGCTTGTCGTAGGGCCTTCGCGCATTCGTTCAGCGTTGTGCCGGTGGTGAAGACATCATCCACGAGGAGGATGCGTTTCTCCGTGAGGTCCTGTGGCCTACGGACTTCAAATGCTTTCCGTAGATTTCGTAACCGTGCCTGTCGCGTTAATGTGGTTTGGGGATCAGTGGCGGTGATCCTGACGAGGTTTGTAGCCGAAACCGGGCGGGCCAGATGACGGCTGAGCTGATCAGCCAGCAGCAAGGATTGGTTAAATTCACGTGCTCGTAGGCGGGTCGGATGCAAGGGCACAGGGATAATCATATCGATGTCGAGCTCGCTTGGCAGGGCGCTGATCATGAGGCGCGCGAGTGGCCGTGCCAATGTATGTTTGCCTCGATACTTGAATGAGCAGATGGCATCCCGCAGTGGGGGAAGGTAGGGGAAGAGTGTCCAGGCCCGTTGAAAAGCCGGCGGCCGTTCCTGACAGTGTTGGCATTGATGGTCCGGTGTATAGGTCGTGGCCGCCGGCGAGACAAACGGTTGATCGCAGCGGGCACAAGCTGGTTGCCGGAGCGGGCGGATGTTTTGCCAGCAAGCGGTACAGAAGAAGGGTACCGGGTCAGAGCTGAGTGAACTGCCACATGCGACGCACTCCACCGGCAACACAAATCGGAGGGCCTGACGGCACCATTCGATGAGCCGATCCTGTGTGTCTCGACGTGACATCGCAGGGGAAGTGCTCCAACAACGTTTGTGTCCGCGTTTCTTCTAAGAGAATATGTCGTGTCTGTCAAGGTTGTTGCTCTGTAAATGGTTGTGATATACGAAGTCAGCAGGATGTTGAACCTGCTTCGCGCGGCAATCCTACTGGCTAGGGTATTGATGGAAAAGCAGATCGCCATGGTGAGACTCGACCGGGTGTCGAAAATTTACGAACGAGGTGGCGACAGCATCACCGGGCTCGACCGGGTCTCGGTCGAGGTGGCGAAGGGAGATTTCTGCGCGTTTATCGGCCCCAGCGGCTGCGGGAAGAGTACGTTGCTCAACCTGGTTGCCGGATTGGATGTGCCGACCTCGGGGGATATCCTCCTCGGAGGGAGCTCGACCAGTCGATTCACGAGCGACGACTGGACGAGGATCAGGCGGGAAACAGTCGGCATTGTCTTCCAAGCATTCCATTTGATCCCGGGGTTGACGGCAGCGGAGAATGTTGCGTTTCCCTTGTTGCTGCGCGGGGAGCGAGGGGCATCGGTCCAAACCCGCGTCGAGACGGTGCTCGAGTTGGTCTCGATGACCGCACGACGACACCATCGCCCCAGCGAGCTCTCGGGCGGGGAGCAGCAGCGTGTGGCGATTGCGCGAGCGATCGTGCATCAGCCCAAGATCCTTCTCGCTGACGAGCCAACCGGCAATTTGGATTCCCAGCATGGGGCCGAGATCATTCTTCTCCTTCGGTCGCTCGTTCAAAGTTTTTGCCAAACCGTATTGTTGGTCACCCACAGCACCGCGGCCGCAGAGGCTGCCGATTATGTCTGGGCCATGAAGGATGGGCAGCTTGTGACGAGAACGCAGCACGAGCCTGTCACGGTAGGAGCGTGATGGATCTTTCGACCACCATTGCCGGCGTGCGATTTCCCAGTTGTTTCATGAACGCCTCGGGGGCCCTCTGTGTCACGCGTGAAGAACTGCTGGCCCTCGGCCGATCTCGTGCCGGGGCCATCGTCACCAAGTCGATGACGATTGAGCCTCGCGACGGCAATCCGGCACCCCGGTACTATGGATTTCCCGGCGGGTCCATCAACTCCATGGGCTTGCCGAATCTCGGGTACAAGGCGTACGCCGCCCTCATTCCTGAGCTGAAGACACTCGGTAAGCCGGTCATCGCCAGTGTGGCTGGTCTCTGTGAAGACGATTTCCCGACGATTGCAGCCACGATTAATGCGGCGAAGCCCGACTTGATCGAAGTCAATCTCTCTTGTCCCAACATTCCAGGCAAACCTCAGATCGGATATGACGCCGAAGCTTCCGAGCGACTGTTGAAGCGGGTTCGCAAGGTGATTACGGTCCCGATGGGGGTCAAGTTGCCTCCGTACTTCGATCCGGCCCATCACAAAATGATGGGAGAGGTGATCGGCCGTTGCGGGGTCGATTTTCTCAACCTGATTAACTCGGTCGGTAACGGGCTCGTCGTCGATCCGGAGCGCGAGGTGGTCGTCATCAAGCCCAAGGGTGGGTTCGGCGGATTGGGTGGCACGTATCATCAAGCCGGTCGCGCTGGCCAACGTACGGGCTTTTTGGAAGATCTTCGAAGGGAGAATCCCGATTATCGGGACCGGCGGCGTGGTCAACGGCGTGGATGCCTTCGAACATGTGCTCTGTGGCGCGTCGGCCGTGCAGATCGGGACGGTCTTGGTCGACGAAGGGCTCGATGTGTTCGGCCGCTTGGAAATGGAGCTGGCGGCACAGCTCAGCAAGAAGGGCTATTCGAGGTTGGAGGATTGCCGGGGAAAGCTGAAGGAGCTGTAGGCCTACTTGGCCCCGAATGTTTTGGCAAGGAGACCCAACTGGAGGGCCCGTCTGAGTAATTGCGCCACGTTCCTCACGTTCAACCGTCGCATCAAATTGAATCGATGCACTTCGACTGTGCGCACGCTGATCTCCAGCATTTCCGCAATCTCACGGTTCGTGTGCCCGATCGACACTAGACGAAGGATGTCACGCTGCCGAGGTGTGAGGAGATCGGCGTCGATCTCTTCCTGTATCGGCAGGACTTTTCGGCTCAAAGCAGTTCTCGCTCCCATCTATAACCTCTCATTATCAGCTCAGGCGAGTCTAACAAAGGTCTATATCGCTGTAAACGAAACTACTAATTTGTGCAGGGCTCCGTTACTGGCCTGATTGATGCGATTCGTCCTCGCACCCTCATGCACCAGGATTCGTCCTATCATCTCGCGACCATGGCTTAGATGACTATACCACTTATGTTTAATATCGCCCTGACCCGCGCCCATGGCCTCCAGCGGCCGTTTCGCGCCCTGCTCAGTATCGCGGGAGTGGCCCTGGGTGTTCTGGCTTCCGTGGCCATCGGAACGGCGAACATTCATGTATTGCGATCCTTCGAGCAAGCCGTCACGACGGTAGCCGGTCCTGCCACATTGGAAATTGTAGGCCGGGATCTTGGAGTGGATGAGTCGGTGATCACGGCAGTCCGTGGGGTCGATGGAGTGGTGAGTGCAGCTCCGGTCATTGAAGAAGCGGTCGTGGTCGCCCAAGGGGAACAGCGTGGTCAGGCGCTTCAGATAATGGGACTGGATCTACTCGCGGAGGTCGGGACACGTGGATTTCAGATATCGCAGGCTGACGCCGACGTGGCACTGGAGGAACTCCTAGCTCCGGACGCTCTGTATCTTGGTCGTCAAGTTGCTGCCGACTGGAACCTGGGACTCGGTAGTATCGTCGAGGTGACGGCGGGAGGGCGTCTCATACGGCTGCGAGTCGTCGGGCTCATTCACAACGAGGCGGCGCGCTCGTCCCTCTGGGATCGGCTTGCCGTGATGGATATTGCTGCGGCGCAGTTGTTGTTCCAATCAATCGGGCGGTTAGATCGGATCGAGTTGGTGACGACGCCTGGTCGACCGCTCGACGACATCATTGTCTCTGTGCGTGCGGTTCTCCCAGCCCATCTTGTCGTGCAACGGCCGGCACAACGGACGAAGCAGGTTGAAAATATGGTGCGAGCTTTTCAGCTCAATCTGACGGTCTTGAGCTGGGTGGGGCTGCTCGTCGGGATGTTCTTGATCTACAACACAATGGCCTTTGCTGTGGCGCAACGGCGGCGCGAGATCGGCATCTATCGCGCGCTCGGCATGACGGAGCGGCGGGTTGTCGGCCTGTTTCTTGTGGAAGCAGGGTTGCTCGGCCTACTTGGCGGACTATTGGGAGGCCTTGGCGGGGTCTGGCTGGCCGGGAGTTTGGTGTCGCTCGTGAGCCGGACGATCTCAGATTTGTATGCGCCGGTGTCGTCTGGCGGGTTGATTCTGTCGATGGACATGCTGACGTTCGTGGCAGTGGCGAAAGGGGTCCTGCTTGGGACAGTGGTCTCGATGGTGGGAGCCTTGGGCCCCAGCGTGGAAGCCGGCAGGACTGTGACGGTCCGTGCCTTGGCCCCGGGAGACTATGAATCGACGCACCAACTGAGGGCAAACCTGTTCGGGTGGATCAGCCTTCTGTTGTTGGTCCTGGCAGGTCTCTGCTCGCTGATGGGACCAGTCGGAGGTCTGCCGCTGTTCGGTTATCTCGCGACGGTCTGTCTGTTGGGGGCTCTCTCCTGTCTTGCGCCACTCTGTATCCAGGGCGTTGGGCATGAGGCGACCTCGCCAGGGGAGCGGGACGATGGCGCTCGGGGGGAGCCTCCGGCTCATCGCAGCAGACCAGGCTGTGCGACATCCTGGCAGGAACGCGGTAACAGTGTCGGCGTTGATGGTGGGATTGTCGATTATGATCGGAGTGGCCGTCATGGTTCGCAGTTTTCGTAACACGGTCGAGGTTTGGGTGAACCAGACCGTGATGGCCGATCTTATCGTGGCCCCGCAATCCTGGCTCCAGGGGAAGCAGGCCGGGCAGTCGTCGCGTGCCTTGCCAGGGACCTGGGGTACGACCCTGTCGACGATTGACGGAATTGCCGCGGTCGATACCTATCGGGATGTGCAGGTGGAGGTGGAGGGCCAGGCGGTTGCCTTGGTCTCACGAGACCTCAGGCTCCATGCGCAGCGCAGCCGGTATCTGATGATTCATGGAGACTCGACCGATGTCCTGCTGAGAGCCGCCGAAACCGGAGGCGTCCTCCTGTCGGAAGTCTTGGCGAATCGATTAAGCCTACGCGAGGGGAGCAAGGTCTCGATCACGACGCCGACGGGACCAACTGCTGTGTCCGTCGAGGGAGTCTTTTACGATTATGCGACCGACGGCGGGAAGATGGTGGTGGATCGAACCTGGTATCAGCGACAATGGCACGACGACCTGGTGACGGTGTTTCCCATCTACCTGGCTGCCGGGGCCGATGTCGATCGAGTAAGGCAGTCGATTGTGACGCAGGTCGCAGGCCTGGACGGAGTGACGGTTCCACCATTGGTGATCCGAAACCACGAGTTGAGGAAGGAGATTCTTGATATCTTTGACCGCACCTTCGTGTTGACCTATGTCCTTGAAGCTATTGCCGTGTTGGTGGCCGTGCTAGGCATTGTGAACACCTTATTGACGGCCGTGTTGGAGCGACGACGTGAATTCGCCACGTTGCGGGCTATCGGCGCAAGCACGAGGCAAGTGGAGCGATTAGTCTTGTGGGAAGCGGCCTATCTCGGGTTGATCGGGGCCGTGCTGGGCGTCGTGGGAGGCCTGCTGCTCGCCCTGGTGCTTATCCACGTGATCAATAAACAGTCCTTCGGATGGACCATTCAAATGACGGTCCCGGGAGGCGTGATTCTGCAAGCAGTCGGACTTGCACTCACGGCCGCCCTGGTGGCCGGCTACTGGCCCGCTCGTTGGGCAGCAAGGCAACCGGTGGTGGAGGGGTTAAGAGAAGAATAGACAACCTAGTTCATTCCCGTGCTCGCGCAACGCGCGGCCTCAGAAGGCCCTCGTTGGACGCGCGCAGTCGGAATGAACGTAGGTCGGTATTCTTGGGAAGGGGTGTGTCAGACCGAAATTTGGAACCAGTAGGGGGTCGACTGCCGCAGTGAGACCAGCAAGGGTGGTCTCACTCAGGGATGGTTGTTGATTATAAGAAAGAAGAAACGTGTGTTGAGGACCACGAGGCGTACTCAGTGCTGTAGCTTGAGGGGTTCGAGTGATTGAGAACGATGCTGGGGGCTTTTCTTAGTTTGCCACCGGCTGCTGATAGTCCACTTCGATCTTGAAGCCCAAATCTTCGATCATGCCCCAAACTTCCGGGGCCGGCTGGCCTGGTGTCGTGAGGTAGCCGTTTACGAAGACAGAGTCGGCCGGATAGAGCGCCAACGGCTGGAGACTGCGCAGGTTATGTTCGCGGCCGCCGGCAATGCGGATTTCGGTACGTGGGTGGAGGAACCGGAAAAGGCAGAGCACTTTCAAGCATCGTTGAGGAGTTAGTTGGTCACACTTCTCAAGTGGCGTGCCTGTCACTGGATGGAGCATGTTCAGTGGAATTGAGTCCGGCTTCACATCGATCAGGGCCATCGCCAGGTCGATGAGGTCCTCGTCCTTCTCTCCCATTCCGACGATCCCGCCGGAACAGATTTCTAATCCTGCCGCTCGAGCGCTCCGGATGGTGCTGAGTCGGTCTTGGAAGGTATGCGTGGTGCAGATCGAGGCGTGAAAGGCTTCACTCGTATTCAAGTTGTGGTTCACCCGATCGACTCCTGCCGCCTTCAGTCGCTTGGCCTGTTGTTCGCTCATGAGGCCCAGTGAACAGCAAATCTGAATTGGAATCTCCTGCTTGATCGAGCGGACGGCTCCTGCGATTTCGTCGATTTCACGATCCAATGGACTCCGACCGCTGATGACGATGCAATAGCGCTGGGCCTTCGAGGCCGCAGCTTGCCGGGCGCCCTCAATCATCTGTTTCTGGGGCAAGAGGTTATAACGCTCGATGGGGGCGCTGGAGATCGCAGATTGGGAACAGTAGTGACAGTCTTCCTGGCAGGCCCCGCTCTTGGCGTTCTGCAACATTTGGAGGCGAACGGTCTTGCCGAAATAGTGGGATCGGACGGTAAAGGCGGCTTGGAGGAGTCCCAACAACTGCTCATCTGGAGTGTCGAGCACGGCCTGGCATTCGCTTCTGGTCAGCGTCTCGTCGTGCAAGGCTTTGGCAGCGAAGTCCTGATAGTCGACCATGGGACACTCCATCATCTGGTGAGGTTGAATTGACCGCGATGCGGATGGCTGCGTGTGCGTCATGCAGCCGGACTGGCCGAAAACCTACACGGTTTCGAAGGGAGAAGCAATGCCCTGGTAGGGAACAGCGGAGACTGGGAGAGGGCCGCTATCCTGACCGGGGACCGCTTGGCCGGCGTTCGGCCAGGGCAGTGCGACGAACGTATTCCACGTCCCACAACGGCGGCACCGCCCCGACCATTCGGTCGATTCTTGTTGGCAGGCTGTACAGACATAGGGGACAACCACACGTTTCTTGAAATGGAGGGCTTTCTTGAGTTCGCCGACGGCCTGCTCCATGTGCTGCTTGCGAAGAAAGAGATTGGCCATGATCTTATGGTAATCGACCAATTGGTCCTGTATCCCTTCGACGGTCGAGAGGATGTCAAAGGCTTCGTCGACCATTTCGAGTCGGTAGTAGAGCTTGCCCAGATAGAACTGCAGGGCGGGGTTGTTCGGATCCTGCTGGAGGGCTTCCTGATAGACACGGATAATTTCGCTGGGTTCGCCCTGTTCGAGAAAGAGTTCTTCGAGGCGGTGCAGGATGATGATGTTGCGGGTCTTGGCATAGACCTTCTTGAGAATTTCGACTGCGTCTTTGGTCTTGCCTTCCCGGATGAGGATTTCGCCAATACCGATGTAGGCCGGCAAGAAGGTCCGGTCTTTCTTGATGGCGCCTCGAAAGTAGCGCCGTGCCTTATCGGGGTGGCCTCGTTCCAGCAGTTGACGCCCCACCTCGTAGGTGCAGCCGGTGAGGAGATGGGCTTCGGCCCGTCGTTCCGGCTCAGGCAGGTTAGCCTTTAGGAGCCGGTGCTGGATTTCGAGCGCCTCGCTCCATTTCTCGAGCCGGATCAACATATCGCGCTCGCGAATGAGCGCGGTGAGGTTGTCCGGTTCGATCTTGAGCATCTTATGCAGGGTCTGCAAGGCGTCCTCATAGCGCTTGGCGCCCTCCAAATCCTTTGCCAGTTCCAGCAGGATTTCAATGTTGCGATCGTCGACGCGATTCGCTCGTTGATGGAGGCGGATCGCCTCAGCGAAGTTGCTCTCTGCGCGGTAAATGTTTCCCAGCCATAGCAGCGAATCGACGCGATTCGGGTCCATGGCCAGGGCCTTTTCGAACAGTCCGATGGCTTCGACGGTGCGTTTCGACATGAAGGCATGGGTGCCTTCACGATGGAGCACATCGATTTTTTCCTTGCGCCGCAACAGCCGCGTGCTGCGCCAGTTGCCGATAACGTGCGCGGTTTGCCTCATGCCCACAGCCAAGGCCACGAGTACGGCGCCGACGGCCATGGAAAAGATGACGAGTGTGACCGGGCTCAGGTCAAACTGGACGGAGGGGCTGGTCCTGACCGCGACTGTGCCGGGGTTCAACTCGCGGAAATAGCTGTAGAGGAAGATTCCGGCGGAGATGAGGAAGATAGTGGTGAGCAGTCGGAGCATCGATCTAGGCCTTTTTTTTCGCAGACACCTTTTTCCGCTTCACGGGCCGAGAGGTGACAGCCGGTTTTGTGGCCGGCGGCTCGTCTGAAACGGCGATGCGTTTCGCGTCGGCCCACAGCCGTTCGAGGGCATAATGCTCCCGGATGTCGTTCCTGAAAATATGGACGACGACGTCACCGTAGTCCATCAGGACCCACTGCGAGGACCTCGTTCCTTCGATGCTACGTGCTCTGGAGCCGGAGCGAGAGAGAATGCCGTCGATGTGATCGGCGATGGCACTCGCCTGGCGATCCGAATCTGCAGAGCCTATGACCAGATAGTCGGCAACGGAGGTCAGCGGCGCAACCTGGAGGACGAGGACGTCGGTGGCCTTCTTATCGAGCATGGCTCGGGCAATGGCGAGGGCCGTAGATCTAGCTGTTCGTGCGATCGCGGTCCTCTTGGTAGAGATGATGTTGAAGTATATAAGATTCCACTAAGGGCGGCAACAGATTTGCTACCGTGAATCCTTGGCGGATTCGAGAGCGAATGTCCGATGCGGAGACCGGGCAGGGCGGTAGTTTGAGGCAGGTCAGGCGTTGCTTTCCGAGGGGGGCCTCGATTCGGGAAATCCGTCCTGCATCCAGGTCTGCCAACGAGGGGTATGGAATAGGCGGGAGCAGTGGGACGGTTGAGAGGGAACGAAAGGACAGGCCTGGCCTGGAGAGGACGACGAATTGGCAGAGTTCCAGCAATGTCAGAGGGTCACGCCAGGAGGGGAAATCAAGAAAGGCATCGAGCCCGATCAAGAAAAAGAGCTGGGTCTGCGCTCCATATTCTTGCTGCAGCAGGCGAATCGTGTCGATGGAGTAGGACTTGCCTGGCCGACAGATTTCGACATCCGAGATAGCGAACGAAGGGTCTGAGGCGATGGCAAGGCGGACCATCTCATAGCGGTCTTGGGCCGGCGCCAGACTGGTGTTCGGCTTATGGGGAGGGTGGCTCGTGGGAATGAAGAGGATTTGGTCGAGCCCAAGGGCCTCGCGTGTCTGGCGCGCAATGGCCAGGTGACCGTTGTGCACGGGGTTAAAACTGCCGCCGAGGAGTCCCAGGTTCATGTTGTGTCACCCACGCACTAACGTTGGTCCAGGATTACCAAATTGTCCCGGTGGATGACTTCCTCATACTCCTGCGGGCCGAGTTGCTGCTGGATTTCGGTTGTTTTAAGCCCTTTGATCCTCGTGACCAGCTCGGACGAGAAGTTCACGAGTCCTTTCGCGAATTCTTTGCCATCCTGATCGAGACAACTGACTGCATCGCCAGCTTCGAATGGGCCGCTGACCTCTAGGATACCGGAAGCCAACAGACTCTTGCCCCGTCGGGCCAGCGCTTCGACCGCCCCTGGGTCGAGCGTTAACGTCCCTCGCGGCCTGAGGGTAAATGCGATCCAATGTTTGCGACTGGTGAAGCGCCGCTCCTTCGCGAGGAAGAGGCTTCCGCCTGGGCCGCCGCCTAATACTTTCGGGAGGAGGCCGGCTTCTTGCCCGTTCAAGATCAGGGTGGCCACGCCATATTCACTGACTTTCTTGGCAGCTCTGACTTTCGTCGCCATGCCTCCGGTTCCCTCGAAAGAGCCGGAGACGCCGGCCCGCTGCTCAATTTCTTTGGTAATGTCCGGGATCAACGGAATCAGCGTGGCATTAGGGTTCTTGCGCGGGTCCTCTGTAAACAGGCCATCGATATCGGACAGGATGATCAGAAGGTCTGCATCGACCAGATGGGCTACCTCGGCGGCCAGGGTATCATTGTCTCCTACGCGGATTTCATCCACAGCAACCGTATCGTTTTCGTTGATGATGGGGATGACGCTGAACCCGATCAGGGCATTTAGGGTGTGGCGGGCGTTGAGAAATCGCCGCCGATCAGCGAGGTCGTGGTGGGTGAGCAGAATTTGCGCCACCTTGATGTCGAGCCGCTCAAACGATTTTTCATAGGCCCACATAAGCCGGCTCTGGCCGACCGCCGCGGCTGCCTGTTTCACGGGGAGGCTCTTCGGGTATTCCTTCAGGCCTAATTTCTTGATGCCGGAGACAATCGCGCCGGAAGAGACGATCAAGACTTCACGTCCGCTCGATCGGAGTGCCGCAATTTCAACCGCGAGCCGATCGATCTGTTCCGGGCGCAGCCCTGTATCTCGGGACGCGATGAGACTGCTCCCGATCTTAATGACAATGCGGGTGGCTTGTTTTAGGAGCTGATTTCGCATGGTGTGGCTCGAAGCTGCGCAACCTGTTGCCCCACATAGGTGACGAGTTCCGTCAACCCTTCTCTCGTGGCGGCAGAGATCGTGAGGCACGTGTAACGATGGTGCTTACAATATTTCTGCAACTCGCGAAGGCGTGCGCCGTCTCCGACCACATCGATCTTCGTGGCGACCACCGCGAAGGGGCGCGTGATAATCGGCTCATCGTAGGCGGCCAATTCTTGACGCATGACCTCGAAGCTCTTGACTGGTTCCTCGGGGGCCCATTCCGATACGTCGATCATGTACAGCAAAAACGACGTGCGTTCGATATGCCGAAGAAATCGAAGTCCCAGTCCCTTTCCTTCATGGGCGCCTTCGATGATCCCTGGAATGTCTGCGACGGCGAAACTTCCTTTTTCTCCCCAGCGAACGATCCCCAGATTCGGGGTCAGCGTGGTGAAAGGATAATCGGCGATCTTCGGCCGCGCTGCCGAGATCGCGGCGATGAGTGTCGATTTTCCGGCATTGGGAAAGCCTACAAGCCCGACGTCTGCCAACAGTTTCAGCTCAAGTCTGAGCGACCGTTCTTCGCCTTCTGTGCCAGTTTCAAATTCCGTGGGCGTGCGGTTGGTCGACGTGGCAAAATGATTATTCCCTCGTCCACCCCGGCCCCCGTGAGCTCCCACAAACCGCTGTCCGGCGGTGACCAGGTCGGCCAACACCTCATTGGTCTGATCATCGAAGATGACGGTGCCGACCGGAACGGCCACCACCACATCTTCGCCAGTTCTTCCGGAACAATTGGCGGCGCCACCCTGGCGACCGACTTCTGCTTCGTAGTGTTTTTGGTACCGAAGGTCGAGGAGCGTCGTCATGCGAGGCGAAGCCTCAAACACGACATTGCCGCCGTGGCCTCCGTCTCCGCCGTCCGGCCCGCCGCGTGGCACGAACTTTTCGCGCCGAAAACTGCATGAACCATCGCCGCCGCGGCCGGCTGTGATACGAATACGGACTTCATCGACAAACATCGGCGCGCCGTTTCTTCAGTGTGAAGGCTGTGAGATCAATGCCTGCGAGGAACATCCCGTTGCACTTACAGTCATGCCGGGAGTCCTCGCGGTAACGAAGCTGTGACGAGAAAAGAGGAAAGAATGCGCTAGGAAACCGAAGGCACGGAGTCGGAGTAGACACTGACCTTCTTCCGCCCGCGGCCGCGTTCGAACTTCACGATCCCCGTGATGAGGGCGAAGAGGGTATGGTCTTTGCCGAGACCCACGTTGAAACCGGGGAAGAACTTCGTCCCTCGCTGACGGATCAGGATTGATCCGGCCGAGACGGTCTCTCCACCGTAGGCCTTGACCCCAAGATATTGCGGATTGCTATCGCGCCCGTTTCTAGTTGATCCGCCGCCTTTATTTGTTGCCATGACTGATCCTCGTTAGGCTGTTTCGATACCGGTAATGCGCAGTTTGGTGAAGCCCTGGCGATGGCCACGGGTCCGCCGATAGTTCTTGCGCCGTTGTTTCTTAAAGATGGTGATGGAGCGGGTTCGATCCTGGTCGATGATTTCAGCTTTGACGGTGGCCCCTTTGACCAACGGTTGTCCGACTACCATGCCCTTTTCGCCATGAACCAGCCGAACTTGGCCGATTTCAATCGTCCCCCCGATCTCGCCGGGAAGGGATTCAACCTGGACCAATGATCCAGTTTCCACTCGATATTGCTTGCCGCCTGTCTCAATGATTGCGTACATAAGCCCCTGCCTCCGTTACAGAAGATGATTGTTTAACATAGGGATTTGAAGCATGTCAAGGTAAAGCCATGGTCATTGATGAGATTCAACCGCTGAATACGGTCGATCAGCCGAGGCCTCCCCCCCTCCTTAGGACTAACCCATTCGAGGACTATCCAGTTCCGGGCCTGAGAAGTATGATTCTTTTGATGGTTGAGCCATGTTCTTGGATCGGAGGTAATGATGGCCGTAGCTCCGAAGCCTGGTCTTTCCAAGTCGAAAAGCACTCGATTTGTGCTCCGTCCCTTTCGTCGCATACCGACTTGGCGTGTCCTCTACTATCTCAGCGGGGAATGTGTAGGGAAGGGTGTCGCGATCAATTTGTCTCAATCAGGGATGCGCATTCAAGGCGAACATGCAGTTAAGCCAGGTCTCGACCTGGCGCTACGCCTCACACTCGCTGACGATGGCCAGACGATAGAAATTGAACGAGCAACGGTCCGGTGGGTGGATGGATACGATTTTGGCCTGGACTTTGTCCGCATCAGTCCGTTGGCCGCGAAGCACGTTGCGCAGTTACTGAGCCAGCAGATTCGTGCCCCTCAGATGCCCGCCTGAAATGCGGCTCCTTGGTTCTTTCCTGCCTGTGGGCCATGCGCGCCTGTTTGCTTGACGCTTCTTCCAGCCCGCTGCTATATTTCATTTTCGATACTCGATGGTTCACGTGCTCATCTTCGTTGCCCATGCTTGAGCCACAAGGAAAAATTTGGATGGACGGGTCATTCGTCAATTGGGCGGACGCGCACGTCCACGTGATGACCCATTCGCTCCATTATGGACTGGCTGCATTCGAGGGGATCCGCTGTTACAAGGGGAAGTCCGGCTCCGCGATTTTCCGGTTGCAGGAACATGTCGATCGGCTGTTCGACTCCGCCCATATCGGCATGATGCAGATGCCCTTCGACAAGAAGCAGGTCGCAGAGGCTATCGTGGAGACCGTCAAAGTGAATAAGTTGGAGGCCTGCTATATCCGTCCGCTCGTCTATATCGGGCACGGAGCGATGGGGGTCTATCCCGGCGACAATCCAATCAAGCTGGCCATTGCGGCATGGGCATGGGGCGCCTATCTCGGAGACGATGCGCTGGCGAATGGGATGCGGGCCCGTGTGTCGTCGTTTACTCGTCATCACGTCAACGTCTCGATGACGAGAGGGAAGATCTCCGGCTACTACGTGAACTCGATCCTCGCGAAGCGGGAGGCGAAAGCGGACGGGTATGATGAAGCCATTCTTCTCGATACCGAGGGGTATGTGTCGGAGGGGACGGGGGAGAACATCTTCATCGTGCGGAAAGGGCGGATCAAGACGCCGCCACTCACATCAATTCTCGAGGGCATCACCAGAAGTTCCGTCATCGATCTGGCGCGGGAGCAGCGCATCCCCGTGGTGGAGGAACGCTTCACGCGCGATGACATGTATATTGCCGATGAAGTGTTCGTGACCGGGACGGCTGCCGAGTTGACCCCGGTGCGGGAAATCGACAATCGCCGCATTGGAACCGGGAAGCCAGGTCCGATCACCCAAGCTCTGCAGAAGACCTTCTTTTCCATCGTGCGTGGGGAGGACCCTTCCCACGACGCGTGGCTCACTCGCGTTTAGCGCCCCACAATTTCAACTATCAGGCAGTGGCTGGCAGGCTTGCGTAGGCATTCGCTCGTGCGTCACTGCGACTGGTTTCTTGACGAGCAGATTTCTGAAAACACCATACACTTTCTTGAATTCGAAGACGGGGGCATCTTGACTGGTGGGAGAATGTCTCAGCAGGATGCTCAAAAAGGCCGTCCAGCAAGGCCGCAGCGAGTGAAGGGCCGAGGCGTACCTTCTGGGGTACGTTGAGGGTCTGAACGATGCGAGAACGATGCTGGCGGACTTTTTCAGCGTCCTGCTAGTGTCCGCTGGTGGAAGAGTCGGTAGGAGCATGGCTCTCAGCGGCTGGGGCTGTCGGCGTAGCGGCCGGGGTTTCAGGGGCGGTCTGAGAGTTCGCTTTCTTCTTGAGATCGATGACCGTGGAGGAAAACGTCCGTTCTTTGGCCAGCATAGCCAGGCTGAGCGAGGTCAACATGAAGACAGCAGCGACAACGACGGTGAATTTGCTCAAGAAGTTGGCAGGGCCACGGCTACCGAAGACGGTCTGACTGGAGCCTCCGAATGACGCGCCGATTTCAGCGCCCTTCCCTGACTGCAAGAGGATCGCGCCGATCATGAGAAAACAGATCAACACATGAATGACGACGAGAAAAGTATACATGGCACTCCGATCGGTTAGGGACGCTGTGTCTGAGCAATCCGGACGATTGTAGCAAACGAGTCGGGATTGAGACAAGCCCCACCTACCAATGCCCCGTCGATCGCGTCCGAGGCGAGGAGCGACTCGATGTTCTGGGGCGTGACGCTTCCGCCGTACAGGATTCTGATGGTCGATGCCGTTTGGCTATCCCAGCCGGTCTCCACGAACAAGCGGATCGAGCGATGCACGGCCACAGCCTGCTCCGTGGTAGCGGCTCGTCCCGTGCCAATGGCCCAAACCGGTTCGTAGGCGATCGTGACTGTCGCAAGATTCTCTGTGGTCAACCCTGCCAGGCTGCCGGTGAGCTGAGTGGTGACGACCGATTCCGTTTGGCCGGCCTCACGTTCGGCCAGGGACTCTCCCACACACAGGATCGGAGAGAGCCCGTGCTTCAATGCTGCCCGGACTTTCTTCCGAATATCCTCATCTCGTTCGCAGAAGAGCGTGCGGCGTTCAGAATGGCCGACGATCACATAGCGGCAGCCAAGATCGCGCAACATCGGAGCCGACACTTCTCCAGTGAAGGCCCCCTGCGCTTCCCAATGGACATTCTGTGCGCCGAGGCTGATCCAGGAAGAGGGACCTAAGGCGCTGCGGACCGATTCGAGGGCCGTAAATGGCGGCGCAAGGACCACGTCGGCATTGGGGGATGCAGGTAGCCGTTCGCGGAGGTCGCGAATGAAGGCCGCGGCCTCCGAGGCCGTCTTATTCATCTTCCAGTTGCCGACGATGAAGGGTCTGCGCACAGGTCTCTCGATGGTGGTAGAGGGTGTGAACTCAGTGACGAGGCGATTACATGACCCGATCCGGGAGGGCGGTCAAGCCCGGGAGTTGTTTGCCTTCGAGCAATTCCAACGCGGCGCCGCCGCCGGTCGAGATGAACGACATATTCTCTGATTCGCCGGCTCGATGCACGGCCAGAGCCGTTTCGCCTCCGCCGACGATCGTCAGGGCGTAGGCATCCGCAATCGCGTGAGCCATCGCGAGCGTCCCTCGCGCATAGGCATCAATTTCAAAGACGCCCATCGGTCCGTTCCACAGAATCGTTTTCGCGTTCTGGACTGCTTCGTTGAATAGTTTTACGGAGGCCGGGCCAATGTCGAGGGCGTACCACCCTTTCGGAATTTCCTGGACCGGGACGATTTTCGATTCCGCCCCAGGCTCGCGGCTGGCCGCGACGACACAATCGACCGGCAGATAGAATTTTACGCCGCGGGAGAGGGCATGGTCCTCAATGCCTTTGGCGAATTCCAACATGTCGTTTTCGACCAGGGAGTTGCCGATTTCCAGCCCCTTCGCCTTTAAGAAGGTAAAGGCCATGCCGCCGCCGATAATGACTTTGTCGACGCGCTTGCCCAAATTCTCGATGACGCCGATCTTTCCTGACACTTTTGCACCGCCGAGAATGGCGACAAAAGGCCGAACGGGGTTTTCGACGGCTCCCTCGAGGTATTCGATTTCTTTCTTGAGGAGGAAGCCAGCGGCCGAGGCGGGGATGAATTTGGTGATGCCGACGGTGGAAGCGTGGGCCCGGTGTGCGGCACCGAACGCGTCGTTGATATAGACATCGCCGAGGGCCGCCAGCGCTTTCGAAAAGGCGTCGTCGTTTTCCTCTTCACCCTTATGGAATCGGAGGTTTTCAAGGAGCAAGACGTCGCCCGACTTCATCTTGGCGACGAGCTTTTCCACCGCCGGCCCTATGCAATCGGGTGCAAACAGAATGTCTTTGCCCATGAGCCGTCCCAGGCGTTTTGCCACCGGGGCCAGACTGTACTTGGGGTCGAATTTTCCGTTCGGTCGGCCCAGGTGCGAACAGAGGATCACCTTGGCGCCGTCGTCGACGGCTCGATTGATGGTCGGCAGGGTCGAGCGAATACGGGTGTCGTCGGTGATTTGGTGCGAATCGTCCAATGGGACGTTGAAATCGGCCCGGATGATGACGCGCTTGTCATGCAGCACGACGTCGTCGATCGTTTGTTTTCGCAGATTCATGGCGGCCCCGTCAGGTCGGTCTTTCCAGGAATGGGGGTCAGGGTAAAAAAGAATCGGGCTGAGGCAGGCATCGCCTCGCAGTGCTCAGTGCTTTGTCGTTTTTGCCGCGATCATCTTGATCAGATCTCGAACCCGGCATGAATAGCCCCACTCGTTGTCGTACCAGGCCGTTACCTTGACGAGCCGCTTGTCGATGACCATCGTGAGCGGGGCATCGAGTGTGGCCGAATGAGGATCGCCCTTCTGGTCGATCGAGACGATCGGGTCTTCAGAATAGTGCAAAATGTCTTTCATGGGGCCGCCCGCCGCTTTCCGGAAAGCGGCGTTGACGGAGGCGAGGTCACAGTCTTTTTCGGTTTCGACGGTCAGATCCACCAGCGAGACATTCGGCGTGGGGACGCGGATGGCGAGGCCGTCTATCTTGCCCTTGAGCTGAGGCAGTACCAAATGCAGCGCCTTTGCCGCGCCGGTGCTGGTCGGGATCATCGACATGCCGGCCGCACGCCCGCGCCGCAGGTCTTTGTGGGGCAGATCGAGTAACTGTTGGTCGTTGGTGTAGGAGTGGATCGTGGTCATGGAGCCGTGCTTGATGCCGAAATTATCCAACAGAACTTTTGCAACGGGAGCCAGACAATTGGTCGTGCAGGAGGCGTTGGAGATGATGTGGTGCAGTTTCGGGTCGTAGGTCTCGTCGTTGACGCCCAGCACGATGGTGACATCCGGGTCCTTCGCCGGCGCGGAAATAATGACGTGCTTGGCTCCGGCAGAGAGGTGCTTCCCCGCGCCTTCGCGGTCGGTAAAGCGCCCGGTCGATTCGATGACGACGTCGACCTCCAGATCCTTCCAGGGAAGCTCCTTCGGATCCTTCATCGCAAGCACCTTGATGGGCTTGCCGTCGACGATGATCTGGTCGTCTTTGGCCTCGACGCTCCCCTGTAACGTCCCGTGCACCGAGTCATACTTCAAGAGATAGGCAAGTGTCTTCGCATCTGTGAGATCGTTAATTGCGACAAAGTGTAGGTCGGGATCACCGAGTGATGCCCGCAGGACATTCCGTCCGATTCGTCCAAATCCATTGATGCCGATTCGAATTGCCATGACGAGTGGTTCCTCAAGAAAAAAGGCCGGTTCCATCACCGGCCAACATGACGCCGATAGTATCGGCGCCATGTTGGCCTTGTCAAGCCATACGAAGGCGGTAACCCCGCGCCGGATCACAGAAGTTTCGCTGCCACTTGAATTGGGCGCGTACAGAATTGGTGCGAGGCCCATGTATCTGTGCCTTGCGTCTCTGTCGCTGGGTTCGTTAGAGTTCGTCGATTCCAGCGCGAGACGTTTTTCCGTGAGGTAGCGGTGAATCTATTCGAAAAGACAACGATGGTGTTGGAGTGGCCCAGGCTGCTCGAGGCCCTTGCCGGGCATGCCCGTTCGACGATGGGGGCAGCGCGCTGTCGTGCCATCGAATTGGCGACCCATCTGCACGATGCGCAACGGCGCCAACAGGAAACGACGGAGATGGGACAACTGCAAGATGCCGGCGAGGGCCTGCCGAGCTTGGCATTTCCGGATATTCGGGACCCCCTCGCCCGGGCGAAGAAAGGGGCGACGTTGGAGATCCAGGAGCTCCGCGATTGTGCGATGGTGCTAGGGTTGTTGGAGGAGAGCGGCCGTTTTGTAGCGCGGCATCAAAACGAGGCTCCCGCGCTGGCATCCGTCGCGCACGCCCTGCAATCAATCGGGGAATTACGACCAGTGAATGCTGCGTTGGATGCGGCGATCCATCCGGATGGCTCGGTCAAGGAGTCGGCGACGCCGGAACTCCGGCGCCTGACCCATCAGGCTCAATCGCTCAAGCAGCAGATGCGGCGTCAGGTGGATCAAATCCTCCACTCGCGTCGCTATGAGGACATCCTACAGGAGCAGTATTTCGCTCAGCGAGAAGGTCGGTATGTCATTCCAGTGAAAGCTGACATGCGGGGACGGGTGCCGGGGATTGTGCATGACGTCTCGTCCAGTGGGGCCACGGTGTTTCTCGAACCACGCGAGTTGGTCGAGCTGAACAATTCGATCAAAGTGGCGGATCTTGAGATCGAACGGGAAGTGCGCCGCATCCTCCGAGAGTTGTCTGCCCTCGTTGCAATGCAAGCCGAGGTCGTGCTGGCGGGACTTGAGGCGTTGGCCGAGCTCGACGGTATTGCGGCGCGGGCATCGTTTGGCCGGCAACTGAAGGCGCATCCTGTCGGGCTCAACGATGAAGGGCGCATACGACTGCGGCAGGCCAGGCATCCCCTGCTCGTGTTGTCGAAAGGGGAGGTGGTGGCGAACGATATTCTCTTGGATGAATCGATCCAGGTGCTCATCATCTCCGGTCCCAATACCGGCGGGAAGACCGTGACCCTCAAGATCGTCGGTCTCTTTGCTCTGATGGTCCGGGCCGGATTGCACTTGCCCTGTGACGCGGAATCCGAAATGGCGTTCTTTTCCGACGTCTATGCCGATATCGGCGACGCCCAAGACTTGGCCCGCGATTTGTCCAGCTTTTCGGCGCACATGACACAGATGATTCAGTTGCTCGATGAAACGAACCGTCAGCACAGAGATGACGAACATGCCGACCCGCGGCAATGGTTAGTCCTCCTCGATGAACCGGTAACCTCGACCGATCCGACAGAAGGAGCGGCCCTGGCCGAAGCCTTGCTCTGTCGGCTGGCAACGCTGGGGATGAAAGTTGTCGCGACCACGCACTATGGGTCGCTGAAGGCCTTGGCCCACACGATGCCAGGATTCGCAAATGCCGCGGTCGAATTTGACGTCGCGACGCTCTCGCCGACCTATCGGCTCTTCATGGGGGTACCCGGCGGGTCGTCTGCGCTGGAGATTGCCGGCCGCTTAGGGATGGACCGGGCCTTGCTGAATGAGGCGAGGTTGAAGCTCCAGAAAGACGAGCGGGCCATGGAAACGATGTTGCACGATCTGCAAGCCACGCAACGGCAGTTGGCCAACGATCTGGCGCGCGCTGTCGAGGCCAGACGGGAAGCGGAACAGGCCGAACAACGAGCGAAGGCACAGCTGGCCCACCTGGAAGAGACCGAACGGGAAGCGCAGAAGGGCCTCAAGCGAAAACTCAGTGAGCAGTTCAGTCGCGCGCGGGCTGAGGTGCAAGCCACGGTCGATGCCGTCAAGGGCGAGCAGAAGTTGATCAAAGCCAAGGCGGCGAAGCAACGATTGTTCGAGCTTGAGGCGCAGACGAGAGCCGAATTAGCCCCGGCCGGTACACCGATTCTGATTGAGCATTTAGGGGTAGGGGATCAGGTCGAGATCAGCGGCCTCGGCATGACCGGCACATTACTCGAATCACCGCAGGGGAAGAAACGCGTGAGGGTGAAGGTCGGGGAGGGGGAAGTGCTTGCCACAGTCGCGAATCTTGCTGGCCTCGCACGAGGGCACGTAGCACTGTCGAAACCGACACCATCATCGAGTCCCCGCCGGTTCACGTCAGGCGGAGGGCTGGGGCTCGATGAACAGACGGTCGTGGATGTTCGAGGGAAGGCGGCGGACGAGGCATTGGATGACGTCGTTGCGGCGCTGGATCGCGCGACCTTGGCTGCCGTGCCGTTTCTGCGCATCATTCATGGCCATGGTACGGGGAAACTGAAAGCCACCTTGCGAGAGTATTTGAAAGATTCCCCCTATGTCGCCGGTACCCGCCCAGGTGATCGAGCTGAAGGCGGGGATGGCGTGACGATCGTGACGTTGCGCTAAAGAAGAGCGGGAGCGGCCAGATGTCCTTCCTGCTCGCAGAACGCGCACGATAAGAATGTGCTCGTTCGACGCGCGCAACGGGAGACCATCTAGCCCGCCCTCAAGAGAGAAGATTGAAGAGCGGTGGTAGCTCAATAGGTCGCGCTACTCGACGATCGCCTGCTTCGTTTCATCCAGATGTTTTTGGAGATATGGCATGAACGGCGTCCCGCCTGTTCCGACGGCAGTGGGATTGCTGGCGTGGGACTGATGTTGTCGGTGAATGTAACTATCGGCGTAGCCGATGTGAATGTCGCGAAACTGCGCGAGCAGATCGACGCAGGTGCAGTAGGCAGTCCAGAGATCGGGACGGCTGAGCTTGCGATCGCGGACATAGCCGGAGAGCACCGGGCGGCCCCGATTGTCCTTGGTCTCCTCCAGTGTCTGTAAGAATGTCCGGTGGCGCGGAGGCATGTAGTCGCGCATCTCTTGCAGGTACACGGTTAACGGATCCGGCGCATGGGCGATTCCCAGCCCGGCATCGAGGCATGGCACAATGGAACTTTGGGCGCCGGTCTCGCCGCGGAATTGTTGCGGGCGTCCCTCGTAAGCCGCGACTCCCTCGTACCCGAGGCCATTGGGCAGCGCAGGGTTATTTTTCCAGCCGTGGATGTAGGGCCGCACGCGGGTGTAATAGACGTAGGGATCGCAACGTTCTTTCATCCTGAGCAATGTGTCGCGCATCATTTCTTGAGCCTGTGCCAACGATGCAAGCCCGAGCAACGCCTCATCCTCCTTGTCCGCGACGGCGCCATTCAGCGCCCGTGCAAGTCCAGCGATCCCGGGCCCTGCTTCCCGCTCGATCTGGATGTGAATCACGACAAACCACTCTTCGTCGAGACCGCCGAGAAAATTCTGGAGCAAGACAATATTGTCGAGCTGAACGGGCTTGGCGGGATCGAGTCGCCGCCAATTGTCGAGGGCATAGGAGGCGTAGGAAAGCACCGGCGGTCGGCCGAGGTGCTTGGCGATCTGGTGCCAAAGTTGAGCCAGTTGGGGCGGCAAGGTATTGGCCGGCTGGTCCGGCACTTCCCACACATAGGCATGGCCGGCAAACGAGAGAATGCGCATCGCGGCCCGATAGTCCTCTAGACGCCATGTGGGAGGAACGGAGGGAAGCAGCGTGTGCTGCTCGTCGATGAATCGCCGGACCATTCGGGCGCTGAGCAATTTCGGCAGCTCGTGCCCGAGATGATTCAGTGTGGAGCAGTCAGGCAAGTGTTCTTGAGGGTCTCGGGGAAGAAACCCATGTTCAGACGAGATCTCGTACTCGGAGAGGACGAGGGGAACAGACTGTCATCGGTTTCATAAGCGTCTCGGTTTCGTAAGACCTCGGCACCTAGCAGGACATCCATCACATTATATATCGGATGCATCCCGTTTGCTCCTCGTCAACGACCATTCGCCACCCATCGTGAGCATCACCCCGACGCGTCTTGGCCATCAGCCAATTTGCCCTCAACGCTCTGAGTGGATTAGGCTTCCCTTATTCATATGCAATTTAACCCAAGGAGGTCGTGATGCTCCAGATGACTGCAGTGCAAGTGAGCGGTCCAGGCGGTGCGTTCGAAACAGTGAAACGTCAGATGCCGGAACCGGGGCCTCACACTGTCCGCATCAAGGTAGAGGCTTGCGGCGTCTGTCATAGTGACCTCGTTGTGAAGGAAGGGCACTGGCCAGGTCTTCAATACCCACGAGTGACGGGACACGAGGTCGCCGGTGTGATCGATGCCGTTGGACCGGGCGTGACGATTTGGAAGAAGGGCCAACGAGTCGGCGTGGGGTGGCACGGCGGACATTGCGGACAATGCGTCTCCTGTCGGCGTGGGGATTTCATGGGCTGTCAGTATTTTCAGGTCACGGGATTCAAGGAAGACGGTGGCTATGCCCAATACATGATTGCCAGGAGCGAAGCCGTGGCTGCTATTCCGGACGCTCTCTCGCCCGTGGAGGCGGCGCCGATCCTTTGCGCAGGCGTCACGACCTTCAACAGTTTGCGCCACAGCGGAGCGAAGGCGGGCGATCTGGTGGCGGTGCAGGGTCTGGGCGGACTGGGTCATCTCGGCATTCAGTTTGCCAGCAGGATGGGCTATCACACTGTGGCAATAGGCCGTGGGCAAGACAAGGAAACCTTGGCGCTGAAGTTGGGCGCCGCTCGTTACCTCGACACCGAGAAGACCAACGCGGCTATCGAATTGACCAAGATGGGTGGCGCCTCGGTCATTCTGGCTACTGCTCCGAACAGTAAATCGATGTCGGAGCTGATCGATGGACTCGGTGTCGGTGGCAAACTGCTGGTAGTGGGCGCATCAGCCGACCCCATTACGGTCACGCCCATTCAACTCATCGGCGCTCGCCGGTCGATTCAAGGCTGGCCATCAGGAACGTCCAAAGATTCGGAAGACACGCTGAACTTTTGTGCGCGGACCGGCATTCGTCCCATGGTCGAGACCTTCCCGCTCGAACAAGCGGCTGCCGCCTACGATCGTATGATGAGCGGCAAAGCACGATTCCGCGTCGTGCTCACGATGGGTGGATGAGCGGTGAGAAGTGCACCCACGTTGGTCCTGTGCTCTCGGAACAGAGAGGGGATGGAGCCTGATGATCTTCTTTGCTCGCGCAACGCGCGGCCTCCGAAGGCCCTCGTTGGACGCGCGCAGTGGAAGATCAAGCCCCCATCCCTGAAGAAAGAACGAGCGAGCTTGGAAGGAACAGAAAGGGCAGGCGATCTAACCGTCGTTGGTTCACCTTCTCCGTTTCGAAATTCAAGGGGTTGTTCTAAAGGAAACTTCAACTCCTGTCTTGAGGTAGTTTTATACACTCACGAAAAAGGGCCGCAAACAAGTGATTTTGGACGGGCCTATATTGACTTCAGGTGAGAACTCTAGGGTCGCTCCCCAAACAGTGGAGCAAAATCGACCATGGTATGATACTCACCATTTTCCCCACACAGATCAATTCCGGCCTTCATGGAAAGACGTTTAAGCTCTGTTAAACACACGGTGTCAATGACCCGCCCCTTCCATGACAGAGGAATACTGGGATGATTAATCCAGGTGATCCTTGCTTGGATACCCCGAGTGATCAATTCTTCCATCAGCATGTGACGCGATTCCTGCCAAAGGGGTCGAATCACTTCAAGATCGAGTCCATTACAACACTCCTCAATCCAGTTTGGGTGTCCCTCAACATAGTTAATGTCTCCAGTAATAACGGTGGTGATCCCCAAACCCTGTAGCCAAGTGAGTCCCCTAATATAGCTGTCACGATAAGGTTCATGGACGGAAATAAAATGCAGATCTAAATTCATCGCGTGGGCTTGCCTTCTTGTCTCTGCAGTAGGATGCGCTTCAAATTCTCGACGATCTTCAGGGACAAAGGTTGCCAAGCAGGCGATCGCAATGCCCTTGTCGTATGCTCGATGTAATGCAAGACAACTGTCTTTACCGCCGGTCCAGAGCACAGCCGCCTTTCTCATGCGCATTGCGTTCTTTCTATGGTTCACTTCCGCGCGCATCAGTCGCGAATTCGTTTTTACACTTTTAGGCCAAAGAGATCTCTTATTGAACCGTCGGAAGGATACGCGTATCTCCCATTAAAATCGAGGTGGTACCAAGGGATCGCTTCTAAAGTTTTTCCCCCACCCTTTTTTGGGTGCGGCTGTGGCTAAACTGTGGCAGAACTATCGTGTCCGACCAGGTTTGATCGGTTGCTCCCCTGCCGCTGACTCCTTTGGAAGTGATTGAGATTGAAACGATTAGGTGAGATCAGGCCCTATAGTCTCTAGGGCTTCGGGGTTTTCAAATCTCGCCCCCTCCGCCATTTTTTGAGAGATGAGGCGCGGTGAATTTCAATGGGCATTTCTTGACTTTGTATCTGATCTCGGATGGCTCTAGGGAAATTCGCCGAATACCGGGTATCAAGTCAAGCGATGACCCTCATGAGTGTTCCCCTCTTCCACTTGCTCCCTTAAGGGTAACCTGGATTGGTCCCTCACCGCGCGCATCTTCCCATTCCCCTACGTCTCCTTACAGGGTAGCCTGGTCGATCCTCGAGTGCGCGCGTCGAACGAGCACATTCTTATTGTGCGCATTCTGCGAGCGAAAGGGACCATCCAGGGTACCCTTCCCTTCTTGTTTCAGTATTTTCATGGGCAGGCTGTTCAAAAAGGCTGTCCAGCAAGGCCGCAGGTGGAGCAAGAACCGGAGGCGTACCCTCAGGGGTACGTTGAGGATTCTTGCGAGCTGAGAACGAAGCTGGCGGACGTTTTCAACAGCCTGCTAGAGGTGGTACTTCGCCATGCGGTACCGGAGTGTATTGCGGGTGATCTTGAGGAGCCGGCTTGCTTCGGAAATATTGCCACCTGTGCGCTGCAGCGCTTCTTCTAACATTTTCTTTTCCATATCCTGAACTGAGAGGCCGAAGGCGAGGAGCGATGTCTTCCCGATCTCTCCGTTCGATCCGGCTGATCCAGAGCCCCGCACGAGGGCTGGGAGATGGTCTGGCTGGATCATCTCGTCCTTGCAGGTAATGGTGAGCCCTTCGACCACGTTGTGCAGCTCCCGTACGTTGCCGGGCCAGTCGTGGTTTTGCAAGATGGTCAGCGCGGTCGGGGTGATGCCCTTGATGCGACAGCCGCGATCGCGGCGGGCGACCTCCAGGAACGACGTCAGAATCGGCTCGATATCTTCGGGTCGTTCGCGGAGCGGTGGGATGCGCAGTTGGTACACGTTCAGTCGATAGTAGAGGTCCAGGCGGAATCGCCCTGCTTTAATCTGAGCCGGCAAATCTTCGTTCGTGGCAGCGATCACGCGGATGTTGACGTGGATGCTGCGCGTGTCGCCCAGCGGATCGACCTGGCGACTCTCCAGGACGCGTAAGAGCTTCGCCTGCGCGGAAGGACTCATCATACCGATTTCGTCCAGAAACAGTGTTCCACCCTCCGCGAGTTGGAATCGTCCCGGTTTGGTCTGCTTCGCATCGGTAAAGGCGCCGCGCTGATAGCCGAACAATTCCGATTCGAGGAGGTGCTCGGGAATGCCGGCACAATTGAGCGCCACGAAGGGGCCTTTGGACCGGAGGCTGGCCGCATGGATCGCATGGGCAAAGAGTTCTTTGCCGGTGCCGCTATCGCCGGTGATGAGAATGGTCGTCGCATCAGTTTGGGCGACTTCGGCTGCTAGATGTTTCAGCAATTTCATTTGAGGTGACCGGCTGATGATCTGATCGAACGCTGAGGAATGCTCTTCCCCTGGTGAGGGCTCCGGCGTTTCGAAGACATGGGTCCTATGGATGGCGGTCTGGAGATCCTTCGCGGTGACCGGTTGTGCGAGGTAGTCTGCGGCACCACGATGTAACGCTTCGACCGCGGCTTTTGCTGATCCGTCTGTTCCGAGGACGATAACGGGGAGGTTGTAAGGAGTGCGTCCGGCCTGAGAGAGGACCACCTGGCTCGTAATCCGTCCTTGGCTCTCGTCACATACGACGAGTGCGAGGTCTGATTGGTCTTTCAGGATGCGCAGACCCTCTTCGGTCGTTGCAGCAGGAAGGATGGTGGCGCGGTGGCGGTCGAGGGCTTGTTCGAGCAACGGTTTGGCGTGGGGATCGGCCGAGATGAGCAGCAAGATCGGAGTATGCATAGGGCGTTCCTTCTCCTGCTAAGTACTGGAAACAGCCTACTCCTCTTTCCAACAAGAAAAAAGGGGCATGGGCTATTTATGAGGTCCGGCCCCCTGTCTGCCGCCGGTGGTTCGCCTGTGCAATCGCTACGTTGCGAAGGAGGCCGCTCCGTTTGGCTCGCTTGAGGGGACTCTCCTTGAACGTGGCTGCAAAACTCTCCTCGCTGATCTGAGCCAGAGCCTGCAGGCTGGGAGCGAGGGTCAGGGGGGTGGGGGCGAAGGCTGGTTCACTCGTCGCGTCTGATCGAAGATTAAACGGACAGACGTCCAGGCAATCGTCGCAGCCGAAGATGTGATTGCCCATCTGAGAGGCGAGATCGTCTGGGATGGTCTCCCGGCTTCCGCGAAGTTCGATGGTCAGATAGGAGATACAGAGCCGGGCATCGACGACATAGGGTTCGACGATGGCGCCGGTCGGACAAGCCTGAATACAGAGGGTACAGCTTCCGCAGAGATCTGTGGCCGGTTCATCCGGCTCCAGATCCAGGGTCGTCAGAATTTCTCCTAGCAGGAGCCAGGAGCCACATTCGGTCGATACGAGATTGGAATGTTTCCCGATCCAGCCGAGGCCTGCCTGCTGCGCCCAGGCCTTTTCCATGATCGGGCCGGTATCGACGTAGGATCCGTGTGGTCACGCCTGGCGCCAGGGCTGCGATCTTCGCTTCGAGTTGCGAGAGTCGCTGGCTCATCACCGTATGGTAATCCTTTCCCCAGGCGTAACGGGCAATGCGTCCCATTCCAGGCTGCTCGTTCGCGCGATTGTCCGTGTAGTAGTTCATGCCGACCGATACCATCGATCGGCATCCGGGCAATACCAGTTGCGGATCGCTTCGTCGAGAGGGGTCGCGAGTCATCCAGGCCATCGTGCCGTGGTAGCTTCGTCGGAGCCATTCCGCGAGACGGCTGAATAAGAGATGGGGTAAAGCGGGAACGGGATAAGGGGGTAGGGAAGGAGGGCTTCCAGCTGATGGCTCACCGCTATCGGTGACTCGGCTGATGCCGACAGAGTCGAAACCCAGGGCTCGGGCTTCGGCTTTGATCGTCTCAGCGAGGGACATGCTAGTGCGATTGTTGGGAACAGTCGAAGCGGACAATAAACTGGACTGAACAATGATCGGATTTACAGCGGCCGCAGGAGCCGGTGATCTTGGTTTTCCAGTCTGTGGCTTTGTCGTCAAATCGGCAGAAGGTTTTTCCGCCCTTGGAGATGGTGGTCCAGGGTTTGTCGGTATCGGGGCTATTGGCCACGAGGCAGCCTGTGGGGAACGGGACATGACAGCTCTGCGAGGCCTCTCCCTTCGCCATGCCGAAACTGCAAGACTGTTCCGTGGTGGCCGTCGATTCGGAAAGAGTTTGCGCCCGAACCCCTTCTGGAAGGTTCCACAGGCCGATGAGCATGAGTAACAGGAAGGACCAGTGTTTCATCATGCCGCATCCTAGCACAGAGGTGTTTGGACACGTCAATCGAGTTTCGGCGCACTTTTACTCGCCTGGTTCTGAATGGGTCTATATAATTGCGGCATGTTGTGGCGCGCGATGATCGTCGGATGTCTCTTGCTCGGCTGGTCCGGGTGGAGTTGTGCGGCTGAGCCGGTCGTCCTGGATGTTCGTACTGAACCCACCGGCGGCGTGCGGGCGACGGCCACCATTTTCTTTCCCGCGCCTGTATCGGTAATACAGGCAATCCTCACGGACTACACTCATTGGCCTGAACTCTTTGAAGTACAAATGAGGGTGGTGGATGTGACGATTCAGAATGGGGTCGCCACAACGGATCTACGGATTGAGCATGCGTTGATGCCGGGGGAGCGACGGCTGGTGACTGAATCGAGGATGTTGCCAAACGGAGAGTTGGTGGCCGATCTCAAAGGCGGAGATTTCAAACGCTATCATCGCCGGTGGAAATTGACATCGGTCAATGATGGCGCCCAGACCCGTGCCGACTTCGAACTCGTCGTCGAGGTCGATTCGTTGATGCCGGACTGGCTTGTCGCTGTTGCGACGCGGCGAGATCTGGAATCGCATTTTCGAATCCTCAAGGAAAAGGCGCTCGTGGTGACGCAGCAAGAATTGCAGCCGGGGCGATGAGTGAAACCCTAGCCTACTGAGGAAAGGTGAATTGGGACAGCTCAGCCTTCTCGAGGCCCTGTTTCACCAGCGCCTCAATATCGAACATCCGCTCGACCTTGAGAATGTCATCGAGTCTGGTTTTCGTGCTGGGGTGCGGCGGGGTGAAGAGTGAGCAGCAGTCTTGATCAGGTTCGATCGATATGGCGAAGGTGCCGATGCGCTGAGCCTGGTCGGTGATCTCCAACTTGTCCATGCCGATGAGCGGGCGCAGGAGCGGCAACTCTGCCGCTTCTTCGATGACCGTCAGGTTCTCAGGTGTCTGCGAGGCCACTTGCCCCAAACTGTCGCCCGTGACGAGTCCCCAGCATTGCTCGCGTTTGGCTAATTCCTGCGCGATGCGGACCATGACGCGTCGGTAGAGCACCACGCGATATGGAGCCGGCGCGTTCGCCACAATGTCACGTTGAATCTCCCCGAATGGGATGACGTAGAGCTTCGATGTGTATTGATGGGCCGTGAGGATCTGCACGAGTTCGCGAACTTTCTCTTCCGAGGCACGGCTCACGAGCGGCCGGCCGGAGAAGTGGACGAAGAGGGCCCGGCATCCGCGCTTCATCATGCGATAGGCCGCGACAGGCGAATCGATCCCCCCGGAGATCAGGCAGGCGACTTTCCCGCTGACGCCCACCGGCATCCCGCCAGCTCCCTGAATCTTATGGATCGCGTAGTAGACTTCTTTGGAGAGCAGTTCGAGATAGACTGTGAGGTCGGGATCTTTCAGGCTGACTTTTTTGCCGGTCCCTTTACAGACGGCAGTGCCAATGTCCCGGGCGACTTCCATGGAGGTCAGAGTCAGGCGTTTGTCGGCTCGTTTTGCCGATACGCGAAATGTAGAAAAAGATTCCGATCGGAGCGCCTCGATGACTGCCTTGCTGAGCGCTCGCAGGTCTGGATGGGCCAGATCGAGCGGCAACCCATGGGCCAGCGAAAAATTGGCGATCCCGAAGACTCGTGTGAGCCGTTGTATGACGGCCTCATCCGGAACCGTGTCGGGTAGGACCACGCGAATCCGGCTGCGAAGATTCTCGACGCGTCTGACGCCGAGGTCTCTCAGCATCCATTGAATATTGCGCACGAGCCGCTCCTCGAAATATTCCCGGTTGCGGCCTTTGAGGGCGAGTTCGTGGTAATGGACGATGGCGCAGCGCATGGTTTATCTAGCAGGATACTGAGAATGGGAGGCTTCTCACCCGGCCAGCCTCGGCGCGCCGAGACGCGACGTTCCTCGAGCTCTGTTCTCGGCTCGACAAAATCCTCAACGTAGCCCGAGGGTACGCCTCCGGTATTTGTCTCGCCTGCGGCCTTGTTGGACGATCATATTGAGCATCCCTGGTGCCTTCATAAACTGTGAGTATGCAATTCCAAGAAACGTTCTGCATCGATGGCGGCCATACATCCTGAGCCTGCTGCAGTGACTGCCTGACGATATACCGAATCCTGCACATCACCGGAGGCGAAGACGCCCGGCACGTTCGTGGCGGTTCCCTGTGTCGTACGGATGTAGCCCTTGGCATCCATGTCTAATTGGCCGCTAAATAGGTTGGTGTTGGGGCGATGTCCAATTGCGACGAAAACACCGGCGCAAGGCACCTCTGTGACCTTGCCGGTCACGAGATTCTTCACTCGCACGCCTGTCACCAGGTCGTTCCCCAAAATGTCTTCGACGGTGGAGTTCCAAAGAAAGGAAATCTTTTCGTTCTTCATCGCGCGATCCTGGAGAATTTTCGACGCGCGAAGTTTGTCTCGGCGGTGGACCACAGTGACCCTGTTGGCGAACTTGGTGAGGAACGTGGCTTCCTCCATCGCACTGTCGCCGCCGCCGACGACAATCAGTTCCTTCCCTTTAAAGAAAAACCCGTCGCAGGTCGCACAGGTTGAGACGCCGTGCCCCGTGAGGCGCGCCTCGTTTTTCAACCCGATCTGTATGGCCGACGCGCCAGTCGCAATGATGAGGGTCTTGGTTTGCACTCTTTGTTCGCCGTCGATCGTGAGCGTGAACGGACGTTGTGTGAGCTCTACGGCCGTGACATCGCCGGTCAGGAACTCCGTCCCGAATCGTTCTGCTTGCGCCCGCATTTCTTTCATCAAGTCCGGGCCCATGATGCCCTTGGCAAAGCCGGGATAGTTCTCGACTTCCGTCGTCGTGGTCAATTGTCCGCCGGATTGCCAGCCTTCAATGAGCAGGGGCGAGAGATTCGCCCGTGCCGCATAGACCGCGGCAGTGAGTCCTGCCGGCCCCGAGCCGATGATCACGACGTTTCGCATGAGCAAAAACTTAACACAGGGGGTGGCGGGAATGCACGGCAGAGGGTTAAGCGAGGAGGCGAAGGCTTTTGAATAACTGGCCAACTTGTGTGCGGAGAGAAGGACGAGGAAGGGTCCCATTTAATACGTGGTCTGCTAGTCGGATCTTTTTGGCCAATGGTATTTGGCTATGAATGCGTCGAAGGGCCTCGGCGCGGGAAAGGCGGTTTCGTTTCTTCAGACGGGAAACTTGGGTTGTTCGGTCTGCGGTGACGACGATGGTTTGATCGACACGCTTGTCAATGCCGGCTTCGAAGAGTAGCGGGACGTCATAGATCACCACGGCATGAGGGTCTTTTCGTGCGGCTTGTTTCGTCAGCCTGGCTTGTTCGCGCGCGACACGAGGGTGAACGATTGCTTCGAGCGCACGTCGTTTCGCTGGATGGAGAAAGACGATGGCTCCGAGCGCGTGGCGATTGAGGCTCTGGTCAGGATTGAGGACGGTCTTGCCGAAGGTTTTGACGATGGATCGCCAGGCCGGTTTGCCCGGTTGGACGACTTGTCGCGCCAGCAGGTCGGCATCGATCACCGCTGCGCCGCATTGCTTGAACATGTTCGCGACGGTGCTCTTGCCGGTGGCGACACCGCCTGTGAGGCCGACCAAAATCATCGGTGCGGAGCATAGCATGCGAACTCGCACCTCACAACAAACCCCGATTGACTTCTAGCAGGGGAGGCCTGTATGAGATTCTGCATGAAAAAGCTTCTGGTTATATGTCTGATCACGGTGATTGGCTTTTGGGGCTTCGGCCTGGTGTGGGCTGAAGAGGGGCCGCCACTTGGCCCTCGAACCATCGTGGTTGCGCTCGACGGGACAGGAGATTTCGTTTCTCTTCAAGAAGCGGTCGATGCCGCCAAGAAAGGCGACACCGTCTTCGTCAAGGCAGGCCAATATCCTCAGGACGTGACTATTCATAGTAAAGAGAAGATCAGGTTAGTCGGGGCAGGAGTAGATCAGGTGACAATTCTGGGGCGTGATGTCGTGGTGGGCGCTCTCCACGTGGGCAAGTGGCCCTATGGGGCGACGGACGTCGAGATCAGCGACATGACCATCAATGATCATGGCGGCCATGCTGTCGGCCTTTTCAACGGACAAGGGCTTGTCCTCCGCCGGCTCAAAATTAACGGCATGTTGTTCAGTCAGCAGGTCCACGATGTGCGGATAGAAGATTGTGATATCGGGGGGAGCGAGACGACCGGGGCTCAGTTTGCCGATTCAGAGGCAATCCTGATCGGGAATTTTATTCATGATAACGATCACGGCGTCTCGATTGCCGGCAAGTCCAGCGTACGGTTGGAGCGGAATGTGATTACGCGGAGCCTCTTTGAGGCTGTGGTTGTCAGCGGCCACGCCCATGCAGTGATCGTAAGCAATACCCTGGTCAAGAATGGCGGCGGCGCGGCGTTTCTCGGACAATCCAAGAATGACGTGACCGGCAACGTGGTCGGGCTGAATCGAGTGGGTTTTGTGATTGCCTCATCCACCCAGACCAGCACCTCTTTCAATGCGTTTTACAACCAGGATGGTGATTATCTGCGGGCTGGTAACCCGAACCAGCCGGCTCCGGAACTCAAGGCCCAGTCAGATATTACCGGTGACCCGTACTTTGTTGACCCAGGACATGACGATTTTCGCTTGCGTCTCGATACGCCGCTTCTCAAGATCGGTCATTTCCCATACCTCGGCGCCCTTGCACCTGCCTCAACCGCTGCCCGTCGATCGACTGAAAAGTAGCCTTCAATCAATACGATAGGCCTTTCCCCCAGGGCACGGATTTCCATGTGCTATGCTACTTGTACGCCGTAAGTAAGATAGGTGATGGGTCTCTGGCGTGGGAATTGCTGATCCAATTGTCAGAGAACAGGAGGCGACTGTGGCAAGTTACCGACAAGAGCTGGAAAAGCTTGAATTTGACGGGATTCCGTCGCTCGACGACGTCGAATCAGGCAAGCTACTCGGTGCCGTCCTCCCCATGTCAGAAAAGGCGCAAATCCAGATGCGTAATAGCATCGAAGTCATCGACTATCTCCTCAATCAAGAACGCGTGGTCTGGAGCTGACGAGCGCGTCATCCACTTCCTAAATCCCCGATCCAAAGTCACCCTCTTGACAGGTCCTTCGCGCCTTCGTAGGCTCCTTGCCGTACATCTTTCCTTTCTAACCAGGAGACACAACGATGGCATGCGCTTATCTTCATCATAGGCATTCTGTGACCGTGGCGTATCGGCTCATGATTGCGGCGGCGTTTGTGGTGCTGATGCCTTATACGGTGCCGGCTTCTGATGAATTGCCGAAAGAGGCAGTCTTGCCGATGGGTATGGCCGGCAAGGCGATCCAGGCATCGTTGGACGCTTGCAAGAAAGACGGCTACCGGGTGAGCGTGTCTGTCGTGGATCGAGCGGGCGTGCTTCGCGGCATGACTCGAGCCGATGGGGCCGGACCTCATACGGTCGAAAGCAGCAGGAAAAAGGCCTATACCGCGGCCAGTCTCCGTCGTTCGACGACCGAGTTGGCTGAGCTCATCAACAAGGTGCCGACACTGCAAGCTCTTCGCGACATGAACGATCAGGTGTTAATTCTGGGGGGAGGTCTCCCGATCGAGATCGGCGGTGAGGTCGTCGGAGGGATTGGCGTTGGCGGGGCACCTGGTGCACACCTGGACGATGCCTGTGCTCAGGCAGGGCTAGACGCGATTGGTGCAGCGCCGAAAGTTCCGACAGCGAAGTGATTCGGTCCTATTCCGGGAGTGGGCTGGTAAGCCTCCTCCTGGTTCTTCTGACGGCCTGCAATAACGATGTGCCGGTGCCTGCCTCTGTCGAATTCTCGGCAGATCAGGTGCGTCTGACGATCACCAGAGTCGCCACCCATCCATTCCTCTCCCGGCACGATCTTCGACTCACGCTCGCAGGGCCAGGGGGCTGCTCAATCGAGGCTGAGCTGTTCCCCAATACAGGATATGTGAGCCGACGGAATCTCTATCTAACGCGAGCGGGCTTGCTCTATGTGGTAGGCCAGTTCGACGCCCGCGTCATCGACCCTCTACACTGCACGATCACGCTCGCGGAGTTCCGCACCCTCGATCACTACGTGACTTTCCTCGGCAGCTTTGACGAGAACGAACAGAAGCGGTGGACCTACTTTCCCGCCAGCCATCGACCAGAACTTCCCTTTGAAAAGCGGTAACGGGGCACTCCAGAGCGCTGAAGGAATGGGTAGTGGGGGCGGCAGATTGTCTGTCTATCCGTGATCTATTCGGGTGGGATCAAGTCGAGAAAATGTTTGAGGTTTCAGGAGGTGGTGGTACGCTTTGATCTGATGAGGAACAGTACGATAGTCGTATGACCTGTAGGTTCGGTGGGGGCGACCCAAGGAGGACGATATGACAACTGTGGCGTTGAACGTGCCCCACTCGAACTCAGAGGACATCGCAGCGATCGTTCGAGAAGAGCAGAGGGCGTACACGTTCAAGATTGCTGTGAGTATGGCGCTCTATGCCTGTCTGTTCTTCGTGTTGGCTTTCTGCGGGCCTTATGTCCTGCCTGCTATTACGCTCCTTTCAGATGCACCATTGACGGATCGTCAGGCCGCCGCGAGCCAGCTGCTCTTGCTGAGCGACACGGTGTGGGTCGCCATCCCGGTGTTTTTCCTTGGGTCTGTCCTCTTCAGCTTGCTGGTGACCCGTCGCGTTGCCGATGCGCTCGAGCGTCTGGGGCAGAGCGCCAGAGCCTGGGCATCCGGAGTGGTGTCGCATCGACTCCAGTTCCGGGAGGCAGACCGGTTGACGGACCTGGCTCAGCTGCTCAACCAAGGCTGGAGTCAAGTTGGGCAGGGGGTCGAGACGATGCAGCAGGAATCGTCTCGCGCTCGAGCAGCCGTCGATGGCGCAGTAAAAATCATTTTGGCTCAGGGTGCGGGAGGATCAGACGCGCTCCGCCAGCTACAGACTACAACGGAGGCGTTGGAGCGTATTCAGGCTGTGCTGGGCCGATTTGAGATCGGACCACCTCACAAACCGCGACGGTCATGACGATGTATCGGCACCCCCGCACTGCAGAGCCCCTGACGGGTTCACCTTGATCGAGTTGATGACCGTGGTGGCCATCCTGGGGATTCTCGTCTCAGTGGCCACCGTCTCGTACAACCAATTTGTGATCAAGGCAAAGACTGTTGAAGGAGAGATCGTGGTTCATGAAGTCGAGCGCTTGGAGTATCTCTATCACGCATCAAACGAGGCGTACACGACCAGTTTTGCCGACTTGGGATTTGCCATGACAGGGGCGTTGAAGTATTACACAGCTGAGGTACGGATGGGATCTGCAACAGACTCAATGAGCTATCAGGTCCGCGCATCGCCGGTTACAGCATCAGCGACTGACGCCTGGCTCTTGACGAGCTATCGTGATGGTTCAGTGCAGGTGGACCGGATCCCCGTGAGTGATCTTAGTGTGTTTGCCAGTGTGCGGTATATGGGCAATGCGGCGCCGATGACTTCCATCGAGGCCACGAACATCTTTGCTGGCAGCGGGATGTCTGTCAACAACGAGCCTGAATGGTCTGATGGCGGAAGCAACTTGAGGTGCCAAGAGTGTGGCCGTGTGGTTATCAATCAACCAGCGATCCCCCCCACAGCCCAGAAGTAATCCCCCCCATTAAACGGGCGTATTCGCCTGCAACACTTCTGAGACGGCGTTCCTAAGCCAGTTCGCTTGCGTTGTATTCTTCTCCTCTTGCCCCAGCTGTGCGTCCTCGTTACCCCGACTACGATGGCGTCCGTCACATCGCCTTCTTGAAGCCCTTCTTGGCGCTAATGGGAGCTCCGGTCTTTGAAGGTGAGATCAGAGACGGCGGACTTGTCCAGTTGGCCTTTGCCGAGCGCGACCAGTCGCTGGTATTGATCGTAGGTTGCTTGAGCTAACGGGACGGTAAGGCCAGCGGTCTTCGCCAGCGCGAGGGCGATGCCCGAGTCCTTGGCCGCATGGGCAGCCGAGAAGTAGCATTCATGGGCGCGGTTCTGCATATCCTCGCCGTCCGTCTCTAACACGCGCGACGCGGCTCCCGTTTGGGCGAAGATGTCTCGCAACATTGTCAGGTCAAGGCCGAGCGCTGCTGCAAGTCCAAGCCCTTCTGCCAGTGCTGCTGTATTGCAGTTCATCACCATGTTGACGAGGGCTTTGACCTTCGCGGCCTCTCCTGCCGATCCGATATAGCGGAGGTGCGCGCTCAATTTTTCCAGGAGCGGCTTCGCCGACGCGAACACATCCGGACGACCGCCGCACATGAGGTAGAGCGTGCCCTGGCGCGCCTGCGTGATGCTGCTGGCCATGCAGGCTTCGAGGCTCCGGCCTCCACGCTGCGCCACCAGGGTTTCGACGTCGACCTGCACAGCCGGCGAGAGGGTGGCGCAGTTGATGAAGAGCCGGTCCTTGGTGTGGCGGAGGAGACTCTCTCTGTCGGTCGCTGAAAAGATCTGACTCATTGCCGCGTCATCGGACACGACAGTGAAAATGATGTCCGCGACTTCTGCGACGCGGGAAGGGGCTGCAGTCGCTTCGCAGCCTAGCTCAGTTGCAAGGTCGGTGGCCTTGGCGTGATCCCTATCGTAAACGGCCACGATCATTTCCCGCTGATCCCTCAAACGCCGGGCCATGTTGGCTCCCATCCGTCCGACCCCCACGAAGCCGATCTTCATTACGCGTACTCCTCTCTTCGTGTTAGCATGCGCTCGCTCGCCCGAGTGTAACATACCACTAAGTAATCGATGACGAGGATGTAAGGGAGGTTCGTGGATGAAGCAACCGATTGTCGGCTATCATCTGGACGAATATGGTGATTGGGTGGCCGATCTACAATGTGGCCATGGTCAGCATGTGCGCCACCAGCCACCGATGACGAATCGGCCCTGGGTCCTGACAGAGGAAGGCCGGAGACAGCATCTCGGAGAGACCTTGAACTGTAAGAAGTGTGACGAAGCGACAGCGTAATCTATTCGATGGTGGTGACATTCAGAGAAGGTTCTGACGTCATGTCGAGACCGGGTCCTGACCAGGGTTGGAGGCGCGAACCTTCATATCGGTAGCCACCCGTGACGGGATCACTGGCCAGCAGGAGCGGAGTGTCGAGGTCGAGTACTTCGAAGCCGCCGAGTCCCAGGACCAGGCTGAAAGAGCAGCCCATCGCGATGCGTGTTTCAACCATCCCGCCGATCATCAGCTTTAGGCCGGATGCTTTGGTGAAGGAGGCAATTTCCACGGCTTCGGCGACACCGGTCTTCATGATCTTGATGTTGATGTAGTCAGCCGCGCCTCTGGCGACGACCTCTTGCGCGTCCGCGAGGGAGCGGACTGATTCATCCGCCGCAACGGGAATGCCAGTTTCTCGACGGATCGCTGCCATACTTTCGAGGTCGTCCCGCACCACCGGCTGTTCAAGCAGCACCATCGTCCCGCCCCATCTCTTCACTCCTTGTGCAAACGTCAGGCAGTCCTGACGCGAGAAGCCCTGATTGCCATCGCCGATGAACGAGATGCCCGGGAGTGCGCGATGCACGGCCTCCAGACGCCGGATGTCGCTCTCGACATCCTTGCCGACCTTCATTTTAAAGAGGCGGAACCCCTTCACATACCATTCGCGCGCCAGGGCGACGGTCTTATCGAGGTCGGTAATGGGAATCGTGATGTCCGTCTCTCGCGCTCGCACATCGGCGCGGCCCCAAAGTTGCCACATCGGGACATTCAACGTTCGGCAGTAGGCATCGATGACGGCGGTTTCGAGTCCGCAACGGGCGGCCGGATGAGCGAACGCCTGTTCAGACAGCAAGCGCCCCACTTCCTGGTAGCCTGCGGCTGAGCCACCAAGAACTGTTTTACCGAGTTGGTGAATGGCTGTAAGGCAGCTTTCACGAGTTTCTCCTCCGACTTCAGGAAACGGCGCCGCTTCTCCATGCCCCTGTGCGCCGTTCGACAAGGTAATTCGCAGGAAGACGTTTTCCGCAATCGTTCGTACGCCGGTGGCGACGACGAAGGGGTCAGTGATGGGCACATCCACCGGCCAGAATTCCACTTTGCTTATGTTGAATGAAATATCGGCCATTGGAAAGAAGAGGGCCTGTTCCTTAGTAGATTGATGAACGTTGGGTGAACGAGTGCATGAATCTGGGTGTAGCGGTTCTCATTACTGGAAGGAAACGAGCGGTGCAGGTCTGGTAGACAGCCTCACCCATATCGATCATTTTCCCAGGGGAACGCGCTGTTCGAGTAGCCCCGCACTTCCCAGAACCCCTTTTCATCCTTGTCTGAAAATGTAATCTCCTTCACCCACTTCGCCCCTTTCCAGGCATAGCGCTTTGGGACAATCACGCGAACCGGCCCTCCGTGTTCCTTCGTGAGGGGTTTACCGTTCCACTTGTATGTTAGCAGCACGTCCTGATCGTCGCAGGCTTCAAGCGGCAAATTGGTGGTGTAGTCGTCGAACGATTTGAAGAGGACGAACTTCGCCGAAGACAGCGGCTTCACTACGGACAGAATGTGTTTGAAACTGACTCCCTCCCACTCGTTGTCGAACCGGCTCCAGCTCGTCACGCAGTGAAAGTCGGAGACGTCTTTGAACTGGGGTTGGGCGAGAAACTCTTCCCAGCTCCACGTGATGGGATTGGCTACGAATCCGCCGATGGTGAGTTTCCATTCTGAGAGTGGAATGTCAGGCTTTTGACCGAGATCGAGCACGGGCCAGGTCTCGACGAGATGTTGTCCCGGTGGCAGGCGAGCATCTCCTTCGTAAAACACTTCCCGTTCTTCACCGCCTCGCCGGGCTTTGGCCCATTGTTCCTTGGTTTTGATGAGTCGGTCGTTTTCATCCATCGTCGTCGCCTCCCGGTCCTAGCAGAGTGTAGAGAAACTATTTTGGCACTTGGTACGCGAGAACTTCGATGGCCAGGACGTGTGGCATGAGAGGAGAACACCATTTCAGGATAGCCGCGCGAGACAGATCGAACGGGCAAGATGAGCAAGGGTTCGAGGTCTGAAGTTCGAGGCATCCAGAACGTCGAACTTCGGATCGTGCCTTCTCGCATATCTCGCGCGTCACACGCCACGGTCCATGGATGCTGGCGCGGTTTTCAGCATCCTGCTAGACTACTGGAGCAGGTGTTCCCCTGACAAGCGGTATCGATGGGTCTGATGGGGGAGGCCTCTCTGACCATTCACGAGAATTCTCTTCGTAAATCAGGGACCTGTGAGGGAACCAGCACCTGGTACACTTGTGTGAATAGTTGGTCCGTGGTTGTGAGAAAGAGATCGATGAAGATTCATCCTAACAAGCAATGGATACTGGTTGTGCTCGTCGCTCTTATCCTGAGTGGGGTCGGAGCGATTGACCCATCAGTCCTGGTGGCCTCCGTCAAGAAGAAGGAAACGAAGCAATCAACTGCTCGTCTACTGCGGCTACTGGCTCACCACATGCGCCCGAGGCCTCACGCACACAATCGGGGAGCCAGCCTCAGGGGCGCATAGAAAAGAGCCTGGCAGTGGATCCTGCCAAAAAGCCGGTGGATCAGGCAGGGAGTCCGGCCCATCGGCGCCTGAAAGGGAGTAGGAAGCAGCGGCCCCAGGCGACGGTTCAAGCAAAACCCGACCTCTCCTACCATGGCATACTGGAACGCCCCCAGCGGTATGACCCACGTCGGGGCCATCGCAAGGGGGGAAGTCTGAATCCTCAAATAGGCGATGTTCTGCACGACCATTTCCAGGAACTCGATAAGAATCATGACGGCGCGATTGACCCCATTGAACGGGCGACAGGCCGAACAGATCTCGATCGAGACCTCTAGTTCCTGCCCGATTCGGCCGATACGATTTCTGCCTTAATGAATCCCCAGTTGGGCATGTCTCGTCCATCCCAACGCCATCTCATTATCGCCGGACTGATCTTCGCTTCTAGCCGGACGGCCATTTTGAGCATCCTTCGCTGGTGTTCTCCTCTTGTCTCAGGCGTGTGGGCCATCGAAGCTCTGCTAAGCCAAAATTAGTTTTTCCACAGCCTACGAGGCATCCTTTCTCTTTCCCTCTCTCCAGCAGTCCTTGCCATTACCCCTGATTGACACCAATGAGAGGAGCCCCCATGATATCGGGACACCGAGCCATGACGAATCCCATACCAACTACTATTCCTGCGGGCGGGTCGAGCACCGGCAAGATCATGATCGGGGTGGCCATCGCCGTGGCGATCGGCACGTTTTTCTATTTCGATCTCGGGCGGTTTCTCTCGCTGAATTCCTTGAAAGAGCATCGCGATCAGTTGCTGGCTTTTACGGAGGCCAACTATGTCGCGGCGGTCGTGCTGTTTATTGCGGTTTACATTGCCGTGACCGGCCTGTCCTTGCCCGGCGCAGTGATTCTGACTCTCGCCGGCGGGTTTCTCTTCGGGAGCGTCGTTGCAACCCTTTTCGTCAATATTGGTGCGACAACCGGTGCGACGCTGGCCTTTCTTGCCGCGCGCTATCTCCTGCGTGATTGGGTGGAGCAGAAATTCGGCAACACACTCGGCCCGATCCAAGCGGGATTCTCAAAGAACGCCTTTAATTACTTAATGACCTTACGGTTGATCCCCCTCTTTCCGTTCTTTCTCGTCAACATGGTCTCGGGGCTCACGCGTGTGAGCCTTGGTACCTACGTGACCGCGACCGCTCTTGGAATCATTCCTGGAAGTTTCGTCTTTGCCTATGCCGGACGGCAGCTCGGTTCGATCAACTCGTTACAAGAGATTGCTTCACCGAATGTGTTGCTAGCCTTTACGCTGCTCGGACTGCTGGCGCTGGTGCCAGTCCTCTACAAGAAGCATGCGAACAAAGCCGCATGACCGCAAGGGCAGTGAAACGTGACGCGTAAAAGCAAAGGCGGATTGACGCGATGGTCACCCAGCTGTCAGAGAGGATCGTTGTAATGAGTCACCATGAAGAGAGTCTCGTGCTCCCTGACGACGAGTACAACCGGATGCTCGTCGACAACGTCCACCCTTCCACCTGGGTGAACCCGGATCCGACCGGCCGCTATAACATCGTGGTGATCGGGGCCGGGACGGCCGGATTGATCACGGCGGTCGTTGCGGCAGGTCTTGGGGCGAAGGTGGCCTTGATCGAGCGGCACTTGATGGGCGGCGACTGTCTCAACGTCGGCTGCGTGCCGTCCAAGGGAGTGATCCGGGCGGCGCGGGCCTGGTCCGATCTGAAACATGCGGAAGAATTCGGGCTCCACATTCCTTCGGGTGTGAGATACGACTTCGGTGCCGTCATGGCCCGGATGCGGAAGCTCCGCGCAAGGATCAGCCAAAATGATTCCGCACATCGATACAAGTCGCTCGGTGTGGATGTCTATATAGGTAATGCCAGATTTGCTGATACCGAGACAGTGGAGGTCGCAGGATCAGCTGGCAACCGGACAGTGAAGTTCGCAAAGGCAGCGATCTGCACGGGGGCAAGGGCTACCGTGCCGTCCGTTCCAGGCCTATTGGAATTCGGCTATCGGACGAACGAAACGATCTTTTCGCTGACCGAGCTGCCGTCACGCCTGGCTGTCATCGGAGCGGGTCCGATCGGATGCGAACTGGCGCAGGCGTTCGCTCGTTTCGGCAGCAGGGTGTACCTGATCGAGGCGATGCACGGAATACTGCCGAATGAAGACCGAGACGCGGCACATATCGTCCATGAGTCCATGCTCCGCGACGGTGTTCAGCTGCTTTGTTGTGGCAAAGATCTAGACGTTACCAAAACGGATGGCGGCAAGCAATTGACGGTCGATTCCCATGGCCAACAGTACGACGTGACAGTGGACGAAATCCTCGTCGGGGTCGGTCGCACGCCGAATGTGGAGGGGCTTGGGTTGGAGACGGTCGGGGTCGAATACGACAAGACAGGCGTGAAGGTGAATGGCCGGCTGCAGACGACGAATTCGAGGATTTTTGCCGCGGGCGACATCTGCTCCAAGTACAAGTTCACGCATGCGGCTGATGCGATGGCTCAGATTGTGATTCAGAATGCGCTTTTCCCACATCCGTTCGGTCTGGCCTATGCGAACGTGGATTCTCTGATCATGCCCTGGTGTACCTTTACCGAACCGGAAATTGCCCATGTGGGATTGTATGAGGCGGATGCGAAGGCCAACGGTCTGGAAGTGGAAACCTACACGTTCAGGCTCGACGAAGTGGATCGTGCAATCCTCGACGGCGAAGACGAAGGGTTCGCGCGGGTGCATATCCAGAAAGGTTCCGACAAGATCCTGGGCGCGACGATCGTGGCGGCTCATGCGGGGGACATGATCAACGAATTCTCCGTGCTGATGAAAGCGGGGGCTCGGCGCCAAGACGATCGCCGGTACGATCCATCCGTATCCGACGCAGGCTGAAGTGAATAAGCGGGTAGTGAATCTCTGGCGGAAGGCGCACTTTACGCCGCGCACGAAGGCCCTGTTGATGAGGTTGTTCGCGTGGATGAGGAGGGGATGAGTGAGAGTAGATTATCCCGGTGCTCGCGCAACGCGCGGCCTGAGAAGGCCCTCGTTGGACGCGCGCACCTAAGGATAACCTACCCTCCCTCACCGCGAAAGTGGATAGCAAGAAGAATATGGAAATTCGTGCTCATTGCGATGGGGCTGCTTATTGCACCTATGACTGCAAGGACGGAATCTCCATCAGTGATCGAAGTAGCGAAGTTTTCGAGCGGGACGGTCGGACAGGCGATGCCCGATGGGTGGAAGCCGCTTACGTTCAAGAAAATACCCAAGCAGACCTTGTATGAGCTGGTGAAGGACGGCGAGCGCGTAGTGGTGAAGGCCATAAGTCACGCGTCAGCCTCCGGTCTGACGAAAGAGGTCAGGATCGATCCCAAAGACTATCCGATCATTCGCTGGCGTTGGCGGGTGGAAAATTTATTGACGCGTAGCGATGTGAATCAAAAAGATGGCGACGATTATCCCGCACGGCTCTATGTCACCTTTGAATATGACCCACAGAAGACCAGCTTCTCCAGGAAGCTCAGATACAAGGCGGGGCGTGCGATCTATGGGGACATTCCGGTCGGAGCGTTGAATTATATCTGGGAGACCAAGACGCCGATTGGTACGATTGTCGAGAATGCCTACACGAATTTTGCTCAGATGGTCGTGGTCGAGAGCGGACCGCAAAAAGTCGGTAGCTGGGTCGACGAGGAACGGAACATCTATGAGGACTATACACGCGCGTTCGGGGAGGAGCCCCCGATGATTAATGGTGTGGCGATCATGACGGATACCGACAATACCAAGGAACAGGCCACGGCCTACTACGGTGATATTGTGTTTCAGAAATCAGCGGCGGCGGCGGTGCGATGATGGCGGGCGGGGGGGTTGCTAATAATGAACGGGCTGACCTGTTCAGGGTCAGCCCGTTCATGGACACCACCGCGCGTGAGGTGGGTGCGCGGATTCGAAATGGGGGTTACTGAATGGAATTCGCGAAGCCGCCTCGCGTAATTTCAGCGCGGACGGTGTCCCCGACCTTTTTCTGCTTGATGTGCTTTGTGCCTTGCCCGACGTACAGCTTGACTTGATTACCCTCGTAGTCTTCAACCGTGTAGGTGTCGCCTTCGACATTCTTGACGGTTCCGCCGATGGTCCTCCAGGCCGGACCGGGCTTGCTGTCATGCTGTCCCGCCTTCGGAGCCTCCGGAGCCTGAGGGACTGATCCGATTGACGAGGCCGCGGCAGCAGGCAGATGATTGGGATGACGACTTCTTGGAACTCTTCGCCAGCGCTGGTGCTGCTGCTATAGCCATGATGACCAGAGTGGCAACGAGGATCGGCAGAATCTGTGTTTTCTTGTTCGTTTCCATCGGGAACCTCCTTGCATTGAATATCGTGCACATCCAGGAGTGCTTCTACAGCAAAGCATATGCCTGAGAGCTTAACTTGAAAACATGCGTATTATCAGTCTGTTAGCTGGCCAGTCTAAGGTGGGTCACGTACGTAGACGAGAAATTGGGGAAAAAACGGCGCAGGCCTGTCCAAATCTGCTCATGACGGCCTCCGGATTTATTCATCACCTTGTTCTTTCTCTCCCCGCCTGCCATCACCGACACACATAAGTGGCTGAAAATCGGTGTCTCGCGCGGCTTCTTCCGTGTCCTCATCTTCCTCTACGTGGAAGTCCACATGCTTCTCTCACCTCGCGAGTTATATTGGTAGATGTACTTAGACCTTCGGCGCTGCGTTTATGGGTGACATGCGACCTCAGTTGACGTCGCATTTCCAGGCCTCGAGAGGGCAACCGGAGCAACCGAGGAACCAGAATTGTGAGGTATAATTACCCGGCATGTTATTGCGCTGGATCGGAGTATGCCATGGCGGCAAGCCTATCTGATCGGACCATTCTCATTGTCGAGGATCAAGAGGGGCCTCGTAAGGCCCTTATAATGATTCTCAGCTCGTTCTATCGGATCTATTCGGCGGAGACGGCCAGTGCCGCTCTGAAAATTATTGTCGACTGCCCCATTGACCTGGTCATCATGGATGTCGGTCTTCCCGACTACAGTGGAATTGAGTTGCTTCGACGGGTGAGAGCGAGCGGGAAAGACGTCGAAGTGATCGTGATGAGTGGGGGAGGGACCATCGAGTCTGCTGAAGATGTCTTGCGATTGGGGGCAGTGGCCTACCTCCTCAAGCCATTCAATTTCCAAGAGGTTCTTACTTTGATTGCGGATGTGTTGAAGGCCAAGGACGCTGAATCGGCGTAGAATAGCGAGTATCTACGAGAGTCAATCCTGTCTCCCCAGGATGAAATTAGTTCCCGTCCTTCTTCTGGTTCCCTTCTTGTTTAGGAGTGTTCCACGGTGTCACTGTCTTTGTCTGCTACCCTCATTCCTGAAAATCGATGAATCTTCCCGGAGGGGCCGGTGTGCGCGCCTCGTCTAGTTTCATGGTGCGACTAATCCTAATTTGGAGAAACACTGTTCCGCCTTGAGCAGGAGGTTGCTACAATGACGCCTCATGAGAGGTTTGATGTCTAGTCGCAATCTTCTGCGTCGCCTCCTCCCTCGAGAGCGTCTGTCTTTTCTTCGTGAGCTAGGAACCCTTGCGGATGAGCGGGGTGTGTCGCTGTATCTCGTCGGTGGCGTGGTGCGGGATCTGTTGCTGAGGAGAGAGAATTGGGATCTCGATCTCGACGGTGGAAGGCGACGGGATCGCCTTCGCGCGTCTTGTAGCCGACCGGTTTGGGGCAGGGCTGGCGGTGTTTGAACGGTTTGCGACGGCCCGACTTGTCTTGCCCAACAGTCTCAAGATAGATATTGCCACGACCCGCCGGGAGTCCTATATGAAGCCTGCTGCCTTGCCGGATGTCACACCGGCGTCGTTGCAGGAGGATCTTTATCGTCGGGACTTCACGATCAATGCGATGGCGATCCAGCTGAATCCCGCCACGTTCGGGGAATTACACGATCCCTATGGGGGACAGCGCGATCTCAGGGCAAAGACCATTCGCGTGCTACACGAAGGAAGTTTCATTGATGATCCGACCCGCATCTTCCGCGCGATCCGCTTCACCACGCGATTTGGCTTTGCCCTCGAGCCGTCGACACGACACTTGCTCGAAGAGGCTGCTGCCACCAAGCTTGTTCAGCAACTCTCAGGCCCGCGTCTCTGCAACGAAATCCTATTGCTCTTGGGCGAGCGCGACCCCAGGAAGCCGATCGAGAGTCTTGTCCTCCTGAGACTCTTGCGCTTCTTGCATCCTCGTCTTCGGTATACGAAAAAGAGTGAGCCCGTCGTCGCTGAGCTTCCCAGAGCCTTGGCCTGGTGGAAGAAGCACTGCCCAGATCATGTGGTCGAACGGCCGCTCATCTATCTCTCGGCGTTGCTGTCGCAGGCCAGTCCGGCCGTTCTCCGGTCGGTGATCCAGCGGCTGCAGCTGTCCACCCTGCAATCTAACGCCGTTGAATTGGCAGGGCGAAAGACAGATCAGTTGGTTCAGGTCCTGGAGGGAGCCAAAGACCTGCGGCCGGCACAGGTCTATCGCCTCCTGGCTGGCTTGCCCGATGACGCGATAGTGTTGCTTGTGGCAAAGGGATTGGCCATGCGGAAAGCCGGAGGAGTGCACCGACTCACACGGCGACTCTTACGGTACCTAAAACATGATCGTGGGGCGACGACTATCTTGAGGGGGGAAGATCTCAAACGGCTCGGGCTGAAGCCGGGGCCGCAGTTCAAAGCGATTCTGGGCCGCTTGCTCGATGCACGGATGAACGGCCACGTCAGAACCGAGTCAGACGAGCGGGCATTCGTCCATCGTGTGGCGCACCAGCCAGGCTGACCGGCGCGTTGTGCCGTTACAGGCGTAGCCTAGGATCGTTCTCGATTTTGCCGAACAGGTCATTCAAGGCAGATTGTACCGCGCTGTTGATCGGGCCTTGGTCGTCTTCTTTCCCGCCTCGCGAGACCTCCCCTGACGATTTGCCCAGGCCGAGATAGTTATTGAGCTGTCCCGTGTGAGGATCGGTGAGTGTGGTATCGATGCGGACCAGGTAGACGTGATTGAATTTATACTCCACGCCAGGGTCGATATAGACATTCAGCCGCATGGTCAGGTCAAGATCGGTTTGGCTATCCGTTGAGAGGTACGTGAAGGTTTTTCGGGCCGCGAGGTAGTCTGCAATAGCTTTCTCCCAATCCTTCTTGGCTTTTTCAAGGGAGTTGCTCATGCCGGTCACGTGGTTCTCGATGTGCGGATCGGCGATCATCGTTGCCCCTGGTTTGACCAGGTAGGCTTCGACTTGTGAGAGCTTTACCTTGGCCGAATAGGGGAGCGGAGAATTCGTCGGTACGACCGGGGCCGGTTGAAATACGAGGCTTGAGCAACCAGCCAAGAATAACGTCATGAACATGATGGGGCGAACAGGGGAGACTTTGGCTGACAGAGATCGGCTGGTGACGAGTGGCATCTCACGCCCTCCTGATAGCTAGATTGGTGTGAGGTCAGGTTGAACGGCTTACCCTACAACCCGCAGAGTTCCTGGTTCAAGTGGAGGAGCGTGTAGGCCGATTGCGAAATTTTGAGAGAAGGCCGGATGTGAATGCCGAGCAGTCCTCCGCCGCCGGCGTGCGATTGCAGCAGAAGCGTTCATGAATAATGCGGGTTAGTTCAGAAGCGACTCGGCCTATGTGGGGGCCAAACTGTCAGCTAATTCAGCGAGGTTATGGACAGGGACACTTCGCTTGGCAACAAGAGCGTCACGTTCGCCTGGTGCGTGGGATCCGGTTGGATGAGGGCAAACAACGGCACCGGCTGAGGCACCCTGCTCGGCGGCAGGGTCAGCAGAACCGGAAAGTCGAGCAAGGGCGAAACCGTCGTCAGACTGGCGAGGCGCAAACGAAAGGCCATTAGAATGTCGCGCAGCCGGCTGGTTTGATCTTCTTCGGGGAGTGATTGGTTTGTGACAATTCCCAATTCCCAGAGGGGTCGGGTGATTGTGACAGGAAACGTGATACCGAGTTGCAGGGCAGTTGGCGTCACGTCGATCAAGGTCCCGGCCTGAATCGCCGATTCTCGGTCGCGAATGGCTGTAGGCAGAACAGTCCCCTCCACCAACTCCTGCCCGCCGACCTGCTCTTGCGCGAGAGGTACTTGAGGCTGGAGAGGCCCGCTCTCCGCGGAAGGAGCCTCCGCAGTTTCTTCGACATTGAAAGGAATGGCACTCGCGACATCTCTGTGAGGCAAGGCCTTCACGATACCGTCGTAGACCACTCGGGCGGCAGCAGACCATGCCTCATTAAAGGGACGGCCTGCGAAGGCCGCGTCGGCGGCTTTCTTCTCGTCGTGAGTCAGGGCTTTGGGCGGTCGTGTGTTAGTCATGTAAGTAACATAAGCCGCATTGGTGGGATGTCAAGGGCTGGGTTGTTTGACGCTGACTTGGAAGCGGCTATTCCGGCAACGGTTTGCCCCTGGTCTCTGGCGCAAAGATCAAGACGACCAGTCCTACCAGATAGATCAATGCCACCATGCTTGCGGCTCGCCCGAAGCTCCCGAGTTCCGTCACCAGCCAGCCGGTGAGAAACGGCGAGGCGGACGCCAGCACACGCCCGGCATTGAAGCAGAAGCCGGCGCCGGTGGCGCGTAGCCTGGTGGGATAGAGCTCTGGGAGATAAATCGGAAATCCGCTGAAAATGCCGTTGTTGAAAAATCCCAACAGCGGCAACAACATCAAGACGCCGGCATAGGTCGACGGCAACAAATACGTGATCGGCAGCATCACGAAGCTGCCGAGGCACATAAAAGCAAACACCGCGCGCCGTCCAAATCGATCCGCCAGCGGTCCAAACCCCAAATAGCCGAAGAGAGCTCCCCCGTTGAGCGCCATGATGGCGTAACTTACAGAGGCCGACAGGGTCGCGGCATCGGAGCCCTTGAGATCTGGCAACTCGCGGATGAGGGTGGGCGCCCAGTTTGTCGACCCCCACAAACCAAAGACGGCGACGAAAGCCAGTGCTGATCCTACGACGGTTGACCGTCGTAGGGGAGGATAAAAGATGTCGGTCATATGCGTGGGGCTGATCGTCGTGTCCCGGTCGTGGGCCTTTGCCCAACGTTCCGGCTCCTTCACATGCCAGCGAACCAGCAATGACACAAAGGCCGGAAGTACGCCGATCACAAACATGACCCGCCAGCTATAGCCCTTCAACAGTAAATTAAACGAGGCAGCGAGGAAAAACCCGACCGCCCAGGCTGATTGGAGAATGCCCGCGGCTTTCGCACGTTTCTCTTCCGGCCAAGTTTCAGCAACGAGTGCCGCGCCGGCTGCCCATTCCCCGCCGATTCCCAGGGCCGTGAGAAAGCGATAGATGGCCAGATGCCACCAGTCCTGTGACAGCGCGGCCAGTCCGGTGAAGATCGCATAGATCAGGATCGTAATGATGAGGGTCTTCGTGCGACCAAAATGGTCCGCCACCACGCCGAAGAAAATCCCGCCGATGGCCCAGCCGATGAGGAAGATGGAGAAGATGACCCCCCCGTACCAGCCGATCTGCTCAGAAGAGACGGTTCCGCCGGGGGACTGGAGTAAATCATGCAGCGCCGGGTGGAGGACAATCGCGTAGATTGTCGCGTCCATTGCATCGAATACCCAGCCAAGCCATGCAATGAACAGGACCAGCCACTGGTAACGAGTGACGCCATCGCGCCACGAGCTTGTGATTCTCGTTTGGGTCTGCATCAGTTGTGGGCTGGGGACGAGAGGCTTGGGGCGAGGGAACGGACTGTTCCACTCGCCTTTTCCCTCGCGCCACATTTCGTCGCGCCAGGCTAGAGTTGTTGGATACAGGAGTCAAGGTGAAGCCTGCCGAAGCCCCATGCTATAGTCGCCGCCATGGCACGAATCGACTTCTATCGGGTGCTGGGGGTCTCGCGCGACGCGTCCGACGACGCGATCAAGAAGGCCTACCGGAAACTGGTTTTTCAGCACCATCCTGATCACAACCCCGATAGCACTCACGCCGAAGCCAAGATCCGTGAGATCAATGCGGCCTACGAAGTCGTCGGCGATCCGGAGAAGCGTCGGAGCTATGACCGACTCAATTGGGGGGATGAAACGACTAGGGATGAAGCGGCCGATCCCGCCGTCATCCTAGACGAGATGGAGAAGAAGCTCTTCGATGAAGGGCGGAAGGAAGTGTTCGCAGTCTTGATGAAAGACGTGAAACGAATCAAAGCGGAACTTGCCGTGATCCGTGAGCGGACAGTGGCGGATCAAGGGTACGACACCTTCAAGGAAGAGGTGATTCGTGAGCGGGCATCGGAGGTCATGGAGGAACTCGTCACTGCTGAGATGGAAGGTCGCAAACAGAGGCTCGTCGAGGTGGCGACGGAGATGCTGCTCTCCCAAGGCGTGGCCAAACGAGGCGATGAGGGAAGCGTCAGATCGCTACGTGGACGGCTTGAGGAGGTGTTCCGCAGCGGCAGGACTAAAGGATTCTACGCCGCGCTCGAACTCCTATACGAAAGAAAATAGTGGTGAGGACCGGAACTATGGCAAGCCGGCGGAAAGTTACGGACTGACCCGATCGAGCAAGTGAACCCCCCGTTTCAGCACTTCGGGATTCCCCAGCAGCTGCGGGACCTGATCATTGTTGTACTCTCGCCGCGCCACTCCTTCGACTTGCGGCCTCACGTAGTCATACAGTTCCGAGACATCAATCCTGCCGTTCTTTTTCTCATCCGCAGCGCTTTGAAGTCCTTTAAGAAAAAAGTACGTGAACAACCCGTGGTTCTTTTGATCGTAGGTACTTGAAATCTGCGACGCTGAACTCGCCGTCAGAACGACAACCTTATCTCCGGTCAACAGGGGATTCTCAATGCTGACCACGAGCGGGCGGGCACCTTTGGCGATCACCGATCGTCCCCCGGAGCCGGAAAAGCAGGAGTCGAGGACCACCAAGACCTCTCGTGCCGGCAACTTCCCCATTTGCTCGTAGAGCCGCTTGAGCGAGTACCCGGTTATTTCCAGAAAGGTGGGATCGCCGTCGTAAGGAACTAAGAAGCCCTCTTGAGTTGTGGGGTTCGGGGCTCCATGGCCGGAGTAATAGAGCAGAACGCTGCTATCCTTATCAACGCGGTTGGGAAGCCAGCGCTCGATGTACTTTTCCAAGTCGCTTTTCGCCGCCTGTTCATTGAGTAGCATCACGACATTTTCGTCCGGATATCCCAACGTCTTTGTGAGATATTCCCTCATGATCGAGGCGTCATGTGAGGCAAACTCAACGGACGGCAGGTTCTGGCGGTAACGCTCAATGCCGATGACCACGGCGTAGCGGGTTTTTTGCGATTTAGCCGTCGCTTGCGGGAGGATATCCACGTCACTGGACCTGTCCACTCGGGCCACTGTCGACGGTACCCGGTCGGCCTGTTTCTTGGGAAGTTTTCGAGCGTACGCCTGCATTTGTGACGAATTGGCCAGCGCTCGAGCCATCTGTTGGACCGCCTCCAAGACAGATTCTCGCAGAACAATGGCAACCGCGCTGGCTTTGTCGGATGCGGTTTGGAATAAGGCATCCTGAGTGTGGGTTTTTGATTTGAATGTGTCCGTCAGGAGAACCTGACCCTGCCGGTCCATCACCGTGACCGGCACTTCCGCATGTCCCTCAAAAGTATCAGTTGGACTGAAGAACACGTAGAATATGAGTGTGAGGTAGAGGAATCTTCTGGATAAACAATGTCCCTCGGCCTCAAGCTGAAGGGCTTTGGGCTCAACAAGCACGTCATAATTCCCCACGGCTACGGCTTTGTCATTGACGACGTCCACATTGTCGAAGACCTGTGAGAGCGCCTCGACCATTCCTGTCTCCAGCTCCCGTCCGATTGGAACTTGGTAATTACCCGCGCATGATACGCTCTGAGTAGACACGCCATCCCTGAGGGCATCCGGCATTATCAATGCGGCGTTCACAGGCATTTTTCTGATTTTCATGGGGGGGACTGTGGGATTTAATGGCAGGAGCGTCGGCGAGCAGGATTGCATGCCCAAGGCCAAGGCTCCGACTGCAATGACCGTCCATCTCCAGCGTAGCTGGCCCGTTTTCATAGCTCGTCCTCTGTTTTCCGGTGTCCCTCTGGTGAGCATCTCTGCCCGAAACTACTCAGACATCGAATAGATAGTACGTCCGCTTGTGGGTGCCCATGCCTGCGCCGATCATCACTTCTCATGAATCGTGAACGCCTGGCCATCCTCCACCCATGGCACCTTCGCCCGGTGGAGTTTTGCGTAGAGATTGAACAATGTTCCCTTGCCTTGTCCTTCTCCTGCGGCGGACAAATCCCCATGCATCATGTCCTCCTGGGACGGATCACTGATCGAGAGAGGCAGGGGAGTCTTTGTGGCAATAACCCGAATCATCTCAGCGCCGGTAGAGGCCTTTTCGGGCAGGCGGGCTCTCAGTCTCAAACCTCTCCGCCGCAGGTCTTCACTCGGGAAGATGAATTGCTGTTCGGCATGGACCAGATTCTCTTTCGCATAGTCATTGGGAAACAGGAGCGCCGCGTTCTGATTCATATCAATACTGTACAGGTGGACATAGGCGTCTCGCGAGGAACTGACATAGAGAATCCCTTCGTCGCCATCGACGAAGGTGCTTCTATTCACTGCCAGCGATACTCTGAAGTCCCGATCGCTTCGGTCGGCTAATGGCAGAATGCAGTCCCTCACCTTCACCTCGAACTCGCAATTTCTGCATCCCGGACCATCGTTGATGTGGGATGAAAGCACCTGCTCCTGTAGAATATGGCCTTCTTGAGTCATTCTCAGGAGCGGTTCGATCAATCCCCCCTGTCCCTTGAGATCGAGCTCTTGCGTGAAATCCACGAAGCTATGCTGCACTTTGATGCCGAGGTAACTCCGCATGGCCCTTGCACGGGCCTCTGAGATGGCTTGGGCTTGGGCTTGATGTTTCGTGACGTGCTCGCCGAATGGGACACGAGCGGTGGAAGACACCCAGGTGCAGCCCTTCGGATCACGCTCGAGGATCTGCACGTCTAAAGAGTCGCCTGCCGGCCCTCCAGCAGTCTTGATTTCCGAGGGGCTGACCTTCTGCCGCACCGCGTATTGGGTCGCGGCAGGTTGGGCGTCCTTCCCGGTGCTGATTTGTGCTTTCGGCTGGCTTGGGGGGCTGGTGCGGTCGCGGAAAGCGCTCGTATCCGGCACGAGCTGCGAAGCAACTTGCCGCAGGCTATTGCGAGGTACGAAGACAAACTCTCCCTTCTCTGCCGCGAGAGACCACAATTCCGGTCTTTGCGTATGCCCTTTCATCTGGGCTGCGGCATACACCCGGCTGTCGAGATAGGTATAGAGTTCGGAAGCGGGAATGATACCGTCATTATTCAGATCGGCCAACCCTTCTCCGATGCCGTTTAGCAAATAGTACGTAAAGACGCTGTGGCCCCACTCCGGAGCTTCCAAGGCTTCCTGGTCGGCGCCCCCCGCCGTGATGATTTGCCGTCCCCGTTCCCGCGTAATCAATCGGATATAGTCAGCCGTGGCTTTGGATTGAGTCGTACTCCTGAATGATTGCCCCGCGATACCTCCATAACAGGAATCGACCACGAACAGGACGTGTTTTGAAGGCAATGCGTCCGCGAGCTCTTTAATCAGGCCCATACTGATTCCTGTCCCGGCGAAATCATCCGCCTCGCCATCGACGGGAAGGAGATAGCCCATGACTTTTCCCCCTTCCACCCGCTGCTCAACACCGTGCCCGGCGTAATAGATGAGGACTCGATCCTGCGATGTCACTTTTTTCAGGAGCTTTCCACCTAATTCGCTGACGATGGCTCGGCGGGTCGCCTGAGCGTCATACAGCGTGGTAGTCTGGAAGCCCTGGTCGTCGAGCAGACGAGCGACCCCTTTTGCGTCGGCGACGGCATATTTCAGCCGTTGAGCATACTGGTAACTGTCGATGCCTATGACGACCGCCCATGCCTTGCCGGGTTGGTCCAGCATATAGTCAGCGACGTCACGTCCATCAATTGTGACTCCGGCAGTTGCGTGGGTGGTGAGCAGAAGAAGAGCAGGAACAACAGAACGATGAAGTTGTTTCAGAAGCTGAGTGAATATATAATCCACAAACTCCATCTCCTCGCACGAGCAATTCCAATCAGCCCGGACAGTGTCTCTAACCCTGGAGAGTGGTTCAGATGGGAGGTCAGAGTACGTGCCGTCCACACAGCTTGTCAAGGTCACCTAGGGTGTTCAGCGGAGGTGTCGATAACGCGCTATCTGCCCGCACCTGACTATTGATTCAGCTCAGATTCCCCCGACCCTCTTCACGATCCGCCTGCTGCCGATCGAACCGCGCATTGCGCTGTTGGAACACTTGTAAGAAGAAGGCGGCGAGGAGGTGTCTGCCGCAGAGCACTCCATATCGCGACTGGAAGTTCAGCCGCCACCGCACACGATTTCATGGCTACCGAAGGGGAACAATCCTAAAGAGAGGTATTCAAAATGTCGAGGATGACAATTGGGATGGTTCCATTTCGCAAGGATGGAAACCGCACTCGCCATGCATCAGTCAGAACTTTTCACTCAGGCTTGGGCGAGCACGCCTGAGACGAACCGTCCACCTTGCATCACGCCGGCAATGCGGTCTCTGTCGCGAAATAGGGAGATGCCTTTCAGCGGATTGCCGGCGATTAAGAGAAGATCGGCCTGTTTCCCTTTCTCAATCGTGCCTACCGAATCGTGAATGCCGATTAAACGAGCGGCCGCCGACGTCGAGGCCATAATGGCTTCCATCGGCGTCATGCCGAAGGCAACCATCCGCTCGAGTTCCTGGGCGTTCTCGCCATGAAAATTAAAGGGCGTTCCCGCGTCCGTTCCCATCGCAATCTGGATTCCGTCCCGCAGGGCGTTCTTGAAGCTCACGGCATGACGTTTCGTCATCACTTTGGCCTTGTCGCGAGCGCTGTCCGGCACCCCGCATCCAAGCCGGCAGGCGGCTGTGGTGGCCAAGGCAGAGAGAGTCGGCACCATGAAGACACCCCGCTGTTTCATCATGGCCGCCGCTTCTTCGTCCATGAGCGTGGCGTGCTCGATCGAATGAACGCCGGCGCGGATGGCATTCTTCATTCCCGACGATCCATGGGCATGGGCGGCGACTTTCCTTCCGGCTCGCTGCGCTTCCTCCACGGCGGCCCGGAGCTCCTCCACGGTCATTTGCGCTTGATCCGGCGAGGTGCCGGGCGTTAGGACGCCGCCTGACGCAATGACTTTAATGACGGCGGCTCCGGCGGCGATTTGCGCGCGCACGACGGAGCGAACTTGTTCGACCCCTTCTACTTCCTGACCGATAAACCGGGCGTGGCCGCCGATCATGCAAATCGCCAGGCCTGCCCCGACAATACGAGGCCCGGGAACGAGTCCTGCGTCGATAGCCTGTTTCAACGTAAAGATGGAGTGGTCTCGTGATCCTACGTCGCGGACGGTGGTGAATCCTGCCTCTAAGGTCTGTCGCGCAGACCGGCTCGATTTGAGCAATGTCAGAGCGGGCGTCTCTTTGGCGATCGCATCGACGACATCCGGTTCAGCACCGAGGCAGAGATGTACGTGACAGTCGATCAACCCTGGTAACAGCGTCAGGCCCCGGCCATCGATCTTGGCTGCTCCATGCGGAATGGAGAGATCTCGATCCGTTCCGATAGCGGCAATTGTGGTCCCGCGAATGACAACCGTGGCCCGTTCGATCGTCCGACCGGTCCCGTCGATGACGCGCACTGAGCGAATGGCAACAGACTTCATTTTGGTATATCGATGGGAAGGGTGATGATGATGCCACCCATCACATCGCCGACTTTGTAATCGCGGCGCGGGCTGTTGGGATGTTCGTTGTGACAGGTCACGCAGGCCTGGGCCACCGCACGGTCCGGGTAGATCGCTTGGTAGTAGCGGCCTCCGTCGAGCCGGATGAACCCTCCGAACGGTTTCGACGGGTCTTTAGCGACGGCAGTAAGCCCCTTCCGTTCAAAATCTGTCGTCGCGCCATTCCAGACGTAGATTGGCGTCATGCTGGCGAGTCGGAACGAGAACTTGAGATCCTTTTGAGCGACAAGGCGTCCCGACTCCAAGAGAAACTGGGCGGGAAGAGGGACGCCCTTTTCATCTCGCCAGTGTTCGACGGCCTCGGCGAGACCGGCTTTGTGGAGTTTATCGACGACGTTTTCGGTATAGTTTAGCCGGTTGGCCTCGATGAGTGCGTACACGTAAGACGCGGCCTTGTCCGGTGGAACGAGATCCGATTTCATCTGATTGGCGAGCGTCAGGGCCAAGATCCAGTACGCGACCACGGTGACAAAGGCAAAGGCCCCGCCACCGAGCACCCAGAGTAATGGTTTGTTCGTCATACAATCGATGTCCTTTGCTGTCAGGATGCCGCGCGGCTATAGACTCGTGCCGCAGCCTGGAGTGCGACTCCGGGAGCGGAAAGCCAGCCGCCGCGGATAAATAGTTCTTCCAACGCGTTGAGTAGGGTCAAGACGTAAGCTTCGGTCGATGATTCACCCATCAAGCCGACGCGCCAGACCTTCCCCTTGAGTGGACCGAGCCCGCCGCCGATTTCAATGCCATAGGTCGAGAGGAGGTTCGTCCGTATCTCTGCTTCAGGAATATGAGAGGGGACCGTGACACAGGTCAACATCGGGAGTCGATGTCCCGTGGGGGGAAGGGGAGGAAGCCCGAGTTCGGTCAAGCCTGCGATCAAGGCTTCACTATTAAGCTGGTGGCGAGCGAAGCGGGCCGGCAATCCCTCTTCTTCGACGAGGCGCAACGCTTCCCGTAGGGCATAGAGCATGGAGATCGGCGCTGTGTGGTGGTAGGCCCTGGTGCCTTCGGCCCAGTAGTCCGCGATCAGGGCCAAATCCAGGTACCAACTCTGGCAGGGGGTGCGTCGGGCTTTGATGGCGGCCAACGCGCGGTCGCTGAGGGTAAACGGAGACAAACCAGGCGGGCAGCTCAGACATTTCTGCGTGCCACTATAGCAGACATCGATACCCCAACGATCGATTTCGACCGGTGCGCCTCCCAGCGAGGTCACGGCATCGACGAGGAAGAGCGTGTCATGTTCGCGGCAGAGATGGGCGATCGGCTCCAGCGGCTGCCAGGCGCCGGTCGAGGTTTCGGCATGTATGATGGCCACTGCTTTCACCGGGCCGGATCGGCGCAATGCCAGTGCAATGGCCTCTGGCTCTATGATCTGTCCCCACGGGGCTTCCACGCGAATCGCTTTCCCGCCGCAGCGTTCGACGATGGTGGCCCATCTCGTGCCAAACACGCCATTGACCCCGACGATCACTGCATCGCCCGGCTCAACAACATTCACAATCGAAGCTTCCATCCCGGCTGAGCCGGTGCCGGAGACCGCAATGGTGAAGCGGTTTTTGGTCTGAAAGACGAAGCGCAGCAGGGCTTGGATTTCGATCATGACCCCAAGAAAGGCCGGGTCCAAATGGCCGAGCAGGGGAGTTGAGAGCGCGCGCAGGACTCGCGGATGCACCATGCTCGGCCCTGGGCCAAGGAGCAATCGGCGTGGGGGGATAAAGTTCTGAACTGGCATATCACTCCAGATCTTAGAAAGCTGCTCAGTATAGCGGAGTTCAGTCGTCTTCGGCCACGGGTATTCTGAACGGTCTCCTTCGTCGTCTAGTTATTCCGAGGGGGTTTCGAGCCGGAAAAATGGCGTGTTATAGTCCCAAGGATGATGGAATCAGCCACTGTTCCACTCAACGACCCGCAGCAGTCCAAGTCCTGGTGGCGAGCCACAGACGCACCGTTGCCGATCGGGGTCTATTCTGGGCGATTCTCGCCCAGGGTCACATTGTTGTCTGCGCTCTTCCTCATGGTGGCTCTGGCGTCGGTTGTATGGCTGTCGGCATCGTCATCCAAGCTGGATCGGATCGAGTCGCCGGAACGAGCACTCAGTCTGATGGTCAGTCGGAACATGGATGTGCAGGAAGGACTCAAGCGTGCGCCCCGGTGGGAACAGCATCTCTTTGCCTGGACCTCTGGCGACAACGAGACTGAACTGGCGCACGAGATTGAATGGTATCAAGAACTGGCGGAGATCTCTGAAGACCCGTTGGTGCCGCTTCAGTTGGCGATTCTCCAAGCCGAGGCCGGCCATATCTCGCAGGCGCTCCTCTCTGCGCATGAATGGGCTGGTGCAGAAGATCCGCTTCCTCAGTTTGCTGATCTAGTGATGGCCGCTTATGGCGAAGGACCGGCTCATGACGTAGACAGGTATGTCTTGTGGCAAGCAGAGGTGGCAGAGGTGTTGCCGGCCGGCTGGTTTTACGATCGCCTGGCCGAACGCCTGGCCAGCCGTGCTAACGATGCTGCGCTCGTGGCCAGGATTCAGGAACAGGCCGCTGTGCGTGCCGACCGCCAGTTTGTCTGGTCGCATCGCCTGACGCTCGTTGAACTCGGAGTGATGGCTGTCGGCACCGTGGTCTGCGTGCTGCTCTGGGTCGGAAGGAATGAGTCTTCCAGTTTCGTCAGGCTCCATGAACCGGGCGTGCCGCCTCCGTGGCCGGGCGGCATCGGGGCAGCGGTGCTGCTCCGCGGGGGTGCGATCGGCGCGGTGCTCACGGCGCTGTTTTTGATCTATGCACCACCTGACAATGCCTCACTCCGGGCGTTGGCCATTCCGATGACGAATGTGCCGTTACTCCTCTTGGCCTATCATCATCTCTTCCGGCCGGCCGGCATGACGTTTGATGAAGGATTTGGGCTGGAAATCGGATGGGCCCGTGTCGGTCGTCTGATGGCTGCGGTATTGGCGGTGGTGGCAGTCGGTTTGTGGGGCGAGTGGGTGATGGATTGGTTGTCGGAGACTTTCCATCTGACGAGTCACTGGACCGAATGGTTCGACGCAGATCTCGTCTGGGCCTCGCCCTCCCTGACGGCCATTAGTTTGGTCGAATATGTGATCTTTGCGCCCGTGTTTGAGGAACTCGCGTTTCGCGGGCTCCTGTTTGCCATCCTGCGCCGAAAGTTCCGCTTCCTGCCGGCCGCGCTGATCAGCGCGAGCATCTTCGCCATCGCCCATGGCTATGGATTGGTTGGCTTCATCAGCGTGCTCTGGAGCGGTCTGCTCTGGGCTTGGATGTATGAAAAAACCGGAAGTCTGCTGCCTGGTATCTTGGCTCACGCCATCAACAATTTGCTCGTCTGCCTTGCCGTGATGGCTCTGCTACGCTAGCAGGATGGTGAAAGCGTCAACATTCCCCCGCCCGCTCTGAGTCTGCCAAGACAGCCTCCTCGTCCACGGACGCGCCATTTCCCGATCTTCGTTCTCCGCTCAGATGAATCCTTATCGTATCCCAGAGGGTACGCCTCCGGTTCCCTCTCGCCTCGGGCCTTGCTGGAAGCCATTTTGACCATCCTCTGCCTCCACCCCGTCCGATGATTCGATCAGCGCTAGAGCTTCGTATAGGTCCGGGTGCCTCAGCGTGTAGCCGAGTTCTGCTCGAAGTTTGGCGTTGCTGATTCGTTTTCCCGATGAATGGTTTTCTTTTGCTGTTGTTGTCACGTCCCATCGCTGCTGTGCAGTGACGCAGATCTCATTCCAGGTGTGAGGTTGGCCGTCGCTGACGTTGTAGACCTCACCGGGCTTCCCGTGCTCCAGCGTAAGCAGACAAATGGCGGCCAAATCCTCCGCGTGAATGAGGTTCACATACTTGCGTGATGGGCCGACGCGGCCTTGCCTGATCCAATCCAGCGGGTTTCGCCCAGGTCCGTAGATGCCTGCCACGCGCAGCACGATGGCGCCGAGCTCGTTTCGTAAATACTCTTCCCCCAGCACGCGAGGCTTGGTTAGGTTGATCGGGGCTGATTCGTCAATCCAGGGTGGAGGATACTCGGCCGATTGACTCGGTCCATCGTAAGCTGACGTGCTCCCTAGAACGACAACGCGTCGAGGTCGCGCCTCGAGCGTGCGTGCGAAGGCCTGTACCTGTTCGAGCGGAGTAGCGGGAAAACACCAGATGAGATCGATGCCTGTAGGAATGTTCAACCAAGTCGACGGCTGTTCCAGATCGAACCTCAAGCGCTGTCCCGAAGGAATGCCCGCGAGATTATTCAGGGGATTCCTGCTGGTGGCATGGACTATCCACCCCTCCGAGGTTCCCGTTCTGTGCAACATACGTCCTGTATAGCCGGATCCAAGTACAACCAGCGGTGATGTCGTCCGTCGCGTCACTCAATATCCTCGCATCCGTAAGGTTGATCCATTTTTTCACAGTTGCGCAAGATGGCACAACTGTTGCCTCAATGAGGAATTCGTAGGAGAATGCCCCGTATGAAATCCATTGCGTCTGTGCTGTCGATCATCGCTCTCGGGTTCGGACTCTTAGGCTGTCCAAGCGGAGGCGGCGGGGGCGGCGGGGGCACGTTTGCCATCACGACGACGTCGGCTCCATTTGGAGTCGTCGGCAACGCCTACTCGGCGACATTGGCTACCACTGGTGGCACCGCGCCCTTGACGTGGACCTTGTTTACCGGCGTTTTGCCGACCGGCTTGTTCCTCAATGCGGGCACGGGTGTTGTGAGCGGCATCCCGACGGCGGACGGAAATTCGACTGCGACATTCACTGCGAGGGACAGCACCGGTAAGACCGCGAGTGGTTCAGTGTTGTTTGCGGTGCATCCAAGGACGGATCGCGTGTCGGTAGATAGCAACGGCGTGACAGGAAATGGTGCCAGTTCGGCTCCTTCCATCAGCGGTGACGGAAGCCTCGTGGCCCTCGTGTCGCAATCGGCGAATTTCGTGACGGGAGTCAGCGGTTCGCAGGTTTACGTCCATAATCGGCAGACGAATCAGACCGAGCTGATCTCTCGCGACAGCACTCTGACTGTTGTAAATGCGGGCAATGGTATCAGCAGTGACTCAGTCATCAGCGCGGACGGGCGTTTCGTCGCGTTCGTCTCTCAGTCCACCAATTTGGTGACGGGAGTCATAATCGCGCCGCAGATTTATCTCCGTGATCGCCAAACCGGACAGACTACCCTGGTCTCGAAAAGTAGCAGCGGGGTTACCAGCAACGGTCTCGTCAATAGTTCTCCTGCAATTAGCGGTGATGGACAGTTCATAGCCTTTGTGTCGAATGGTACCAATGTTGTCACCGGCGTGACCGGGCAGCAGATTTACCTCCATGACCGTGTGGCCGGCACCACCAATTTGATCTCGCAGGACAACAGTGTGACCCCGGTGCCTGGCAACGGCACCAGTGTGACCCCCGCCATCAGCGCTGATGGACGCTACATTGTCTTTGCCTCGGTCGCGACGAATCTCGGCGCAGGAGGCGGCAATCAGCAAATCTACATCCATGATCGCCTCACCGGCGTAAGCGGGTTCACCAGCCTAATCTCCCAAGACAGCGGCGCAACAGCGGGAAATGGCAACAGCAGCTCACCCTCAATCAGCGGGGATGGGCGCTTCGTCGCATTTGCCTCGCTCGCGACAAACTTGGTTGCGGGTATCAGCGGGCAGCAGATTTATCTCCATGATCGGCTCACGGGCGTCAACGGTACGAACAGCGTGATTTCACACGACAACAGCGGGGTGCCAGTGTCTGGCGATGGCGCGAGTAGCGTGCCCTCACTCAGTTCGAATGGGCAAGTCGTGACCTTCACGTCGCTCTCTACCAATCTATTGACGGGTGTCAGCGGACAGCAGATATATAGCCACGACCGTCTGGCTGGGATTAATGGCACGACCAGTCTGGTCTCGAAAGACAATAGCGTTACGCCGGTGGCCGGATCAGGAATAAGCAATACGCCTTCAACAAACAGCGACGGTGGTTTTGTTGCGTTCTTCTCTCAGGCCGCCAATCTAGTCGCTGGATCAGTGGCGCTCTCCGACATCTATGTCCGGGCGATGCCTTAGCCGGTAGAGCTTCCTCTCCCGGCATGGTAGCATCAAGGCGCCATGCCCCTCTCCCGATTTCATCCTCTCATTGCCGAATGGTTTCACGCGCAGGTTGGCCAGCCCACCGATGTGCAGGAACAGGCTTGGCCTGCCATTCAATCGGGGGCCGATGTTCTGATTGCCGCGCCGACCGGTTCCGGCAAGACGTTCGCCGCCTTTCTCTCCTGTATCGATTACCTCTTCAAGCAGGCCCTCGCGCGTGAACTCGATGACCATACGCAGGTGCTCTACGTCTCCCCGCTCAAAGCGCTCAGCAACGACATCCAGAAGAACCTGCAGCAACCGCTTGCTGAAATCGGGAACGCAGCCATGTCTGCCGGGCTCTTGATGCCGGAACTCCGAGTGCTGGTCCGCACCGGCGACACCCCAATGTCGGAGCGCCAGCAGATGCTCAAGCGGCCACCCCATATTCTCGTCACGACGCCGGAGTCGCTCTACCTCCTCTTGACGGCAGAGAAGAGCCGCCGAATTTTGCAGACGGTCCGGACCGTCATCGTCGATGAAATCCACGCCGTTGCGCCGAATAAACGCGGCGCCCATCTGGCTCTGTCGCTGGAGCGATTGGAAGCGCTGACGCTCACAAAACCTCAACGTATCGGGCTCTCCGCGACGCAACGACCGATCGAAACCGTGGCGCAGTTCCTGGTCGGCGCTCGTCCGATGCCGAGGATCATCGACGTGGGCCACAAGCGTGAGATGGATCTGGCCGTGGAAGTGCCGAAGGACGAGCTGAGTTCCGTGGCCACGAATGCGATTTGGGCCGATGTCTATGATCGCGTCGCCGAACTGGTCCGGCAGCATCGCTCGACCCTGGTCTTCGTCAATACGAGGCGCCTCGCTGAACGAGTGTCGCACTCCCTGGAAGAGCGACTGCTGGAGTTGGGCGCCGATGTTGTTGCGGCGCATCATGGCAGCCTCTCGCGCCAGATTCGCTTGTCGGCTGAAGAACGGCTCAAGAGCGGCAAGACGCGCGTCGTCGTCGCTACTGCCTCGCTGGAACTTGGCATCGATATCGGCACTGTGGATCTCGTCTGCCAGATCGGTTCGCCCCGCGCGATTGCCACCTGTCTGCAGCGGGTTGGCCGGGCCGGTCACTGGATCAAGGCCATTCCCAAAGGCCGTCTCTTTGCCATGACGAGAGATGACTTGCTCGAATGTGCGGCGCTCATGCGCGCAATTAGAACAGGAGTCCTGGATCGCATTGCCGTGCCGACGGCTCCGCTCGATATTTTGGCGCAGCAGCTGGTGGCTGCAGCGGCGACGCAGACCTGGGAGGAAGACGAGCTGTTCGATCTCTGTCGACGGGCCGATCCCTATCGGGCGTTGGCGCGTTCGGAATTCGATCAGGTGTTGCGGATGTTGGCGGATGGGATAGCGACTAATCGCGGGCGGGGTTTGGCCTATCTGTTTCATGATCGGATCAATCGCCGTATCAAAGGCCGAAGGGGGGCGCGACTTGCGGCGATCACGTCGGGGGGGGCCATCCCGGACACAGCGAACTATGCCGTAGTCGCGGAGCCTGAGGGCACGGTCGTGGGATCGGTCGACGAAGACTTTGCGGTGGAGAGTCTCGCCGGCGACATCATGTTGTTGGGCAACACCTCCTGGCGCATCAAGGGCATAGAGATGGGCAAGGTGCGGGTGGAAGACGCCCATGGAGCACCGCCCAACATTCCATTCTGGCGCGGCGAGGCGCCGTCGAGGACGGCAGAGCTTTCGGCGGAGGTGGCAACATTGCGGCAAGCGATTGCCGAGCGGTTATCTTCTTCCGATCCGGCCATCAACCAACAGCGATCGGCCATCAGCTGGCTCAAGAGTGAGTGCGCACTTGATCAACGTGGCGCGGAACAAGCTGTAGCTTATATCGCTGCCGGATGCGCGGTCTTAGGAACCGTGCCGACGCAACAGACTATCGTCGCGGAGCGGTTCTTTGATGAAAGCGGCGGAATGCAACTGGTGTTGCACACGCCATTCGGGGGCCGCATCAACCGGGCCTGGGGTCTCGCCTTGCGGAAGCGGTTTTGCGTGACCTTCGATTTCGAATTGCAGGCTGCAGCGACTGATAACGGGATCGTGATCTCGCTTGGCGAGAAGCACAGCTTCCCGCTCGAGTCGGTGTTTGGCTTCCTGCACAGCCATACGCTTCGCGAGATGTTACTTCCTGCCGTGCTCCAAGCGCCGATGTTTATGACGCGCTGGCGCTGGAATGTCAGTCGCTCGTTGCTGTTGCTGCGTTTCTCTCATGGCAAAAAGGTTCCCCCGCAGATTCAACGGATGAAGGCGGAGGATCTTCTTGGCGCCGTCTTCCCTGATGCGATGGCCTGTCAGGACAATATTGTCGGCGAGCGGACTCGCCAGATTCCCGATCATCCGCTCGTAAACGAGACCTTGCGGGACTGTTTCACTGAGGCGATGGATCTCGACGGGCTAACCGCGCTCCTCAAACAGATTGAAGCAGGGGCCATTCGCTGTGTGGCGGTCGATACGCCGATGCCGTCTCCATTCTCGCACGAGATCTTGAACGCTAACCCCTATGCGTTTCTCGACGATGCGCCGTTGGAAGAGCGGCGGGCGCGGGCGGTGGAGATGCGTCGCACGCTCCCGGCTCAGCTGGCCGGCGAGGTCGGGGCTTTGGACCCGGCAGCGATTGAGGAGGTACAACGGGAGTCCTGGCCCGTCGTCCGCGATCCGGATGAATTGCACGATGCCTTGCTTACGTTGCTCTGGCTGCCGGTCGAAGAGGCCCGGGACTGGGCGATTCACCTGCCTCGCTTGATCGAGGAAGGTCGTGCAGTTGAACTGTCGGCAGGAGGAGTGCGACCGGAGGCGAAAGGATGGGTGACAAAGGAGAACCAGGCGCAGGTCGAAACGGTATTCGCGAGGGGTGATGATACAACACTCGACGCCATCGTGCTTGGCTGGATGGAAAGCATCGGGCCGACGACGGGTGGGGAGTTGGCAGATCGTTTGCATTTTCCGGTCGATGAAGTGAATGGTGCCATGGTGCGGCTCGAAGCCCAGGGTCAAGTCCTCCGCGGCCGATTTCGACCTAACTCAGCACTATCGGGCGCCGGAACGTCTGAGTGGTGCCACCGCCGGTTGCTGGCGCGCATTCATCGTCTGACTATTGGCAGACTGCGAAAAGAAGTTGAGCCAGTGACCGCGGCCGAGTTCATGCGATTTTTATTTCAATGGCAACATGTCTCACCTGGGGCACGTCTCCATGGCGAGGCCGGTCTCTTGGACATCGTCGCGCAGCTGGCCGGCTTCGAAGCCGCAGCCTCGGCCTGGGAGCCGCATCTGCTCCGGACGAGGCTGGCGAAGTACGAGCCGGAGCTTTTGGACCGGCTCTGTTTGAGCGGGGCAGTTAGCTGGGGCAGGCTGTCTCCTCATCCACGGTTTGCATACATTGGCGATCTTGAACGACGTCGGATCATCCCGACGAGCGTGGCGCCGATTAGTATCTTCCCACGTGAGGAGAGCGAGTGGTTGATGGATGTCTTCCACGATGACGCCGCATCAGCCTGGCCTGATCCGTTCGTCCAGTTGAGTTCCGTGGCGCAAGACCTGCGTCGTGCCTTGCACGAGCGAGGCGCGAGCTTCTTTGCCGACCTTGTGCGGATGACCAACCATCTTCCGACGGAAGTGGAAGAAGGACTCTGGGAACTCGTGGCTGCCGGCCTGGTCACGGCCGACGGCTTCGACAATCTCCGTGCCCTCATGGACCCGCGTCGCCGCCGTGCGGAAGGACGGGAGCGTTCTCGCCGGCCTCGACACGCAGCCGGGCGGTGGTCGCTGCTCCGAAACGCCATCAACCATCAGCCATCGGCTCCCACTACTCAGCACTCATTCGTAGAGCCAGTCGCTCGCCAATTATTGCGGCGCTACGGAGTGGTTTTTCGTGATTTGCTGGCGCGCGAGTCGTTGGTTTCGTCATGGCGGGATCTACTCGTCGCAGTATCGCCGGATGGAGCTGCAAGGCGAGATCCGTGGGGGGAGGTTTGTGGGAGGCTTTACCGGCGAGCAATTCGCGCTGCCGGAAGCCGTCGAATCGTTACGGGCGATGAGGAAATCGGAATGAGTCTGGTGCTGCCTCTCACGACATCAAACTGTCTGCCAGCGACCCGCTGAATCTCGCAGGAGTCATCTTGCCAGGCCCGCGCGTGCCAGCGGTGCCGTCGAACTTCGTGGTGTTTCGTGATGGGGCGGTGGTGCGAGCCGTTCTGGGGCGGGAGGCTGCGGACAGACCGAACGAGCAGACTGATTGGAGCGAACGGACCAATCAAGTCAGGAAGGAATAGCGATCAAGGGGCAGCGCGCGCCGCGGACCACCCGTTCGGTGGTGCTTCCGCGAAGCATGTCGAACAGGCTGTTATGTCCTTCCGTCATCATCGCGATCAGGTCCACATCGAAATCCGCTCCTGCCGCTAAGATCCACTCGACCGGATCGCCCTTAGCGACGAGTGTTTCCCACGACCAGCCGGGGCGCTCGGGCTTGGTGAATTTCGGGGGATCGGCTTCCTTCCCAAGATGCACCAGCTCGAATAAGACCTTCTCACTGCCCAGCGTGCTCGCCAGGTCTGCAGCAAAGTCGATGGCCGGTTGCGGGTGCGGCTTATGTGGGATCGGGATCAACACCCTGGTCAGGTTTGTACTGCCTGTCTCCGCTGAGACGAACCCTTCGACGCCGGCCGGGACAAAGAGTGTTCTGGTGTGGGTGCCGCGTGCCAAGGGCTCGGCGACAGCCTGGTGCGTGAGACGAGCAAGGCCTTCACGCTGGTGCGTGGACAACACTAACAGCTCTGTGGGGTGCGCCATCAGCTGTCGGAGGATCGCGTCCGTGGCATTGTCTGCGACGGCACGGACGCGTTTGATCTGGACGCCTAATTTCGCGACATCTTCCTTTGAGCTGCGTTCCGGCAATACTCCCCAGCGAGCGAGGAGTGGTCGGATGCGAGGGAAATCTTCGAAGTCTTTCCGCCCGACTGTCGGGTCGACGTGCATCATCGTCAGCTCTCCCTGCACGAGGCAGGCTAGCTTCACGGCATGGGCGAACGCCGTCGAGTCCGCGGCGGAGAAATCAGTGGGATGAAAAATACGGCGGAACGGGAGCATCGCTGTGTCGATCGTCCTTTAGTTACTAGTGGCCAGCATCCGCAAATGTTGGAGCCATGCTTCATGATCGGACGTCATGAGCGTCTCGAACGCCCCTTGCGCCTTTGCGTGAAAGGCGGCTTGCTTGTCGTCCGACAGTCCCAGGAGGGTGCCGAGCGATGTGAGATATTCCCCCTGCCCTCGTGCCAGGTCCTGTTCCACATTCGCCTGGTTCAAGGCCGTGAAGGCGGTGAGCTTATGTTCGGGATGCAAGATGCCGTCTTCAGTGAACCAGGTGCGACCGGACGTCGAACCTGTGATGTTGGAGGTGGTGTCTATGATCTCATTGGTCGTGCCCTTGAGTGTGCAGCCTGCCGCGATCAGCACGAGCACCGTGCTGCAGGCCAGCTGCAATGTCCAAAGAGTAATCCGTCGCATTGGAAGACCTCCTCGGTGTGGTAGGGGTGGGACCCTCGGTTGTTGATCAACTGCACTATACCACTGCGTGAAATTCCATCACAAGTTCCCTGAAGCCTGCGCCGATACGAATCCTGAGCCTATTGAGGCTCACACCTTGTTCCTTCAGGAGGATGTTGAAAAGGTCCGCCAGCGGCGCTCTCCATACCCGCGAAGCCCATTGCGCGAACATGCAGCAGCCGGTTCTGCAACGAGAGGCGAGCCATGCTTCACGAACGACGGCCAAAGGGAGTGGCCCTTTCGAACATCCTGCGTGTCATGTCCTTGTCCTCAGTGCTGCCGCGCCTCTTCGCGCTTCAGGATGTCAGAATAGGTCTTCAACCGCCTGTTCGAGGAGGCCGGGTAATCCGGCCTCCTCTCCAGTCATCTCGTTGGCCCCGTTAGTTATTCCACAAGCGCTGATACCACTTCTTTTCTGTCGGGGCTGAGGCCGTTTCGATGTTCATCGTCCGGCGAATCTCGCCGATGTTCCAGCCTGTCAGCGTCGCCAGCGTCTGTGCCTCCCGTTCATAGCGTTCTCGCAGCTGTTGCCGGTAGGCCGCTGAAGCCGGACATTCGTCGCTGCCAGTCCAGGGAAGGCGGAGAATATAGCGGGCCTGGAAGGGGTGGAGGAGAGCAGCCAGATCGTCCTTCTTGCTCGCAGAAAATGGGAGTGAGATCAGCGCCCACGCTAGTCTCTTGCTCCCGGAGCGCGCGGCCTCAGAAGGCCCTCGCTCGACGGGCGCAGTAAGACCAGCATGGGTGCTGCTCTCTGTGGGGGTGAATAAAGCAAGCCTGGGGGGAATGTAGAATTACTCTCTCGACGTGCGTAGTGAAGGACAGTTTGGCTACTCCCCTATAGATGTGGATGGGAGTGAAGGGGGGCTGGGTGGGCTGCTGGTCTCCTGTTCTCGTGCAATACGGGGACTGGTATGACCTTCGTTGGAGACACGCGGTCGAGGAGGCAAGTGAGAGGGGGCGAAATGGTTCAATTGACTTTGCAAAAGCTCGTAGCTAGGTTCGGGGCCTTAAGGTGCAAAAAAACTGCCCTTGTTTGAAGGGCCTAGATCGCGTTTGTTGTATTTGCCTCACCACGCACTATGAAGAACATAGTCTCTAAACTTGGAATTGTTGCATTCGTCCTATTCATTGCATTCCTCGGCCTGAAGAGTTGCATCGTTACCGTCTGGATTGCGCCAACAGAAACAACGACGTATTCAGTGCGCGGATCGGACGGTCGATCGCTGTCCGTGATCTTCTTGCCGAAACACGAAGCACTTTTTCTGTATACGGTAGAGAACGGCAGCTTCAGCGAAGCGGCGCTTGCTCAAGTGCGTGGAACCTACGGCACCCACTACATTTGGCGCATATGGAGCATCGAAGGACCAGGCTTTGCCGGAGGTTTGTTTAGGTATCGACTCTACCCGGAGGACGAGAAACCGGTAATCATGGAAACGACAGTCCTCAAAAAGGTTGTCTACGGCACAGCCAAACCAACGTTGCCAAGCGAAGGCGAAAGAACCCATCTATTGATCCTCTTCTCAGAGAATGCCATTCGTTTTGAAGGTATGTCACTAGTCAAAGCGCCTACAGACACTAATTTAGTGCAAGACATACTCCGTCAATTCAATCCGAAGTGACGGCGGATAAGCCTTGCCTCTGATCCAGTAAAAGTTGGACGAGAGATTATGCCAAAAGCAACAACCGACGGAATACTTTCAGTCCTCGGGTCACAGTACTACCAGCCCATTGCTGATCTAGCAGAAAGACTGTTGGAGAAAGAGTATCAAATCCCAGATCGTGTCAGTGCTGGATATCGCGAAAGCGGGTATGCTGCAGCGATCATAATTCTGTCCGCCGCTGTACTTGAGTCATTCGTTCAGCGTGATCGTTACTTCTATGCAAAGAAGGATGGATCTCTGATTTCTGAACTTCCAGTTGCAACGTATCTTAAGCAAGTAAATAAGTACCCTCGATATCATCGAGTAGATGAGCTATTTGAGGTAAGGAACGCAGTTGCCCACAATCACATTTGGCATATCAAGTTCGAGGCCCCGTCGCGTGGAGGTCGGAGGCACAAGGAATCTGTACTGGTTCCTAAGACACATAGGCTCAAGAAGTTGCCTGCCGCGCAAGCAATGATTCCACGTACCGATATTGTTAAATTCAATCTGATTCCCTTAAGGCTGGATCGGATCGATGTACAAAAGGCCCTTTCTGTCTCTATCCATGCGCTACAGTTCCTTTCAGTAAAAGGCCATAATCCTGTACCTCTCGTCTCAAATAAGATTGTCTTTCAAGGACGACGAATCGCCTTCGCCGATCTTGCGGTCGAGGTCGGTCGTGTGCTCAAACCACGTTTGAGCTAAAAGGGTTCCAGGAACCATTGATTGCCACATTGGGTACTGAGGCTGTTTGGATGGAATACATGGTGCCAGAATCAACGCGAGAAGGCAGCGAAGCACCTTCGGGTAAATGAAGATCAGAATTGGCCTATAAGTGCGCCATAACCTGGAAAGAGTTCCGGGACGAGCTTGGGTCTCGGTGAGCGACTAACCCATGTGAAAGGGAAGCCATCCTTTGAGCAAGCTGAAAAATGTTCCAGGTACCAGTGATTAACCTCGATCTGTATCGTGCCCGCAATTCTGCGTTGTGAAAAACGCGGAGAAGTCTTTGAACCGAAAGGAAAATCAGGGAGAGCTTTACATCCCGTGTTCGCTTACTATGCCGGTCACTACACTTTAGAGTTGTTCCGCAGGAGAGCCACTATGCTCATAAAGGTGTTAAGAGGCTTTGCGAAGGTTTGGGTTGTGCTAGCGAGCCTATTCATAGTTTGCAACCTCGTTCTGGTTTGGTATTTCGAGGGATTCAGCAAGGTGCAAGAAGTCATGAGCCCATTTAATGTTGGTTAATTTCATTGTAATGCTCATTACGTTGGCCCCTGGGATAGCAGCCCATATGCTCGCGGAGCGTTTGGAAGCTAAGAAATGATGAGAGCTGAAAAGGTTTCAGGAACCATTGATTGTTCTGCTTTGCTGGCGTCGTGCCGGCGCCACTGATGCCAGGCGTTAGGCATTCATAGTGGCAGAGGAGGTATAAACAATGAGACCTAAGATCGCTTCGCTCATACTGGCTGCCGGCATTTCTGTTTTTGCAAGTCTGGCAGTCTCTGCGGCCGATCGTGCAACGCCGGCCGAGGCCAAGGCGATGCTCCAGAAGGCAGTGGCGCACTATCAGTCGGTCGGACGCAAACAGGCGCTCGCAGATTTCTCGGCAAAGAAACCGCCGTTCGTCGATCGCGAGCTCTACGTCGTCTGCATCGGTCCCGACCATCTTATCTCCGCAAACGGGAACTTTCCCCAGTACGTGGGCACTTCGGCCGACGAGTTGAAAGATGCCGCAGGCAAGCCACTCGGCGCCGCAATCCTGGATGCTGCGTCGAGCAGAGGCGGCGGCTCGGTGCGGTACATGCTGATCAACCCGACAAGCGGCAAGCCCGAGCGGAAGGAAACGTTTGCGCAGAAGGTCGGCGATGATGTCTGCGGTGTCGGCGTCTATAGCCCGCAATGATTTGCCACTCAGCTCGGTAGACTGTCACGTTGGCGACGATGCCTAACGACGCGTTCGAGCGTATGGAGCCAATAAAGGTTCCAGGAACCATTGATTGCTTCGTCACGGTCGATGGGCGACTTCAATCATTCACTTGAGGAGCGATATGGAAGCACCAAGACCACCACTACCCCCATTCGACGCGACGACTGCTGCCCAAAAAGTTCGCATGGCCGAAGACGCCTGGAATACTCGTGACCCTCAACGAGTTGCGCTGGCGTACGCGCCGGACAGTGTCTGGCGCAACCGGGCGGAGTTCTTTTCCGGACGTGACGCCATCGTGCAGTTCTTGACCCGCAAATGGAACAAGGAGTTGGATTATCGTCTGATCAAGGAACTGTGGGCGTTCCACGGAAACCGGATTGCGGTCAGATTTGCCTATGAGTGGCATGACGACGCCGGACACTGGTTTCGTGCGTACGGAAATGAAAACTGGGAGTTCGACCATCAGGGTTACATGAAGCGACGTATCGCCAGCATCAACGACCTGGCTATCAAGGAGGCGGAGCGCAAGTATCACTGGCCGCTGGGGCGTCGTCCAGAGGAGCATCCAGGGCTCTCGGACCTTGGCCTCTAAGATCGTGGTGCTGTCTAACAAACGGTTGGGTATGAAAATAACCGGGATATCCTGATTTTCGAAGGGAACTCCCCCGTCCGTGGAGGCATTACGGTCCAATCCGTCCCATGCTTGAATTGCTGCTGGTGCTCGCAAGTGTGGTGGGGTTTGGTGTACTCGCTATCATCACGGTCGTGATCACGCCTCAGATCATGATCGAGATGGGGCTCTTGGTATTAGCAGCGGGGCTCCTCGTCGGGATTCCGACGGGATTGTGGTATCACGTGGCGCTCTATAGAGAGTTGGCGCCACGCATGACGCTCCCGGCACGGTGGTGGAGGGCTCCAGTCGAGTTGCATCAGCAGCTCACGCCGCAAGAGTTCAGACGCGTTCGTCCCTGGTTTCTGGCGGGGGCTGTTGGTTTTCTCCTCTGCTGCGCGGGTGGAGTGGCCGCGATTGCAGGGTTGTTGGTGATCAAGTTCTATCCGTAACACGCTTCTATCGAAGCCGGCAGTTACGGCAAGCGGCTAAGCGGAATCTCGACTGAGATCTGAGCAGTAGAGGCTGGGTCCTGGTTGACGACGTAGGTGGCTCGTTCCTGTGAGGCGGTTGCTCCACCCGCGGTGATGGACTCTTGGAGTTGATATGGGAGAGATCCGGTCGAACATGGCGGCTTCCTGCCTCGTGATGGGACCGAACGGGACTCGGGAGAGACGGACCGTGAGGGTGACGGGCTCGCTCCCCGTGGACAAAGGAATGTTCCGTCGTTGTCCTGCGGCAATCTTCAGAGAGATCTGACCGGTGTCTTTCTCGGGCAAGAGAAGTTGCGGTGTTGAGGAACCAACCGTTTTCCAGATCTGTAGGTAGGCGTCCTGATTGGCTTCCACCGTGAGATGCAGCGGATCTGTACTCTTCGACGCCGTTGCCGCATCCACTTCTCGATCCTGCCCGTCTGTCCCACGAACGACAAAGCCGTAGCGGAGTCCGAGCGGCTTGAGTTGGGCGGCTGTGCCCGCTGCCTTCCCTGCCTGGGCTGACTGATCCATCTTGCGTTCAAGCCGGTTGGCTTGGGGCGCAGACTCGGCGAGCGGCTTCATCGCTCGTTCTTTTTCAGGAGCGATCATGCCCGTATCCTGGCGCGTTGCGTCTCCGGCATAAAATAGGGTACGAGCGCTGAGTGCTGGTGTGAGAGCTCCAGCGAACGGGGCGTTGGCCGGTGCTTGCACTGGAGCAGGCGCTGACGCGGCAGGTGGTGCCGAGGTTTTCGCGAGCTTTTTGTCAGCCCCTTCCTCCGCTGTTCTGCTGAACGCCTCCACGGGCGTTTCGGCTTGCCTGCGGACTTCTTCTTGTTCGCTTCGCTGTTTCAGACCCTGACTGGCAACTTCGGAGGCTCGTTCTTCCTTCGATGGAGGTGGCGCGGACCGTTCTCGCTTGGCCAGCTTGTCGACCAACGTGTCCTTCTTCGCCAGATCAATAGCTGGAGCTATGTTCTCTTTGGCTTTAGCCTGTGGCTCAGCAACTTGTGGCGGGACAGGTTGGGGTGTTGAAGGGGCTGGGGCCGATGGAGCAGGGGGCTTTGATTCTTCGGTGGTGACCGATTGTGCCGCCTGTTTGAGACTGTCCTGATAAATCTTGATGCCCAACACCACTGCGAGGGCCGCTGCGGCCAGGCCGCCTGCGAAGGCGAGACTTGACGGTCGTCGGACCCAATCCAGCCACGACAAGGACCCGCCTGCGCCTGAGGAGCCTTTCTGCTCCAATGAAGCGAGGAGTCTGCGGCGCACATCCGGATTGGCGAGTAACTCTTTCAAGGCCTGATCATCGGCCAGCGCGTTGAACAGTTGCTGGTTTTGCAGCGCAGCGCTGTGCAGCGCCTGCTTCTCCTCAGGAGTCAGCGTATCGGTTGCGAACCCGCCCAGCAGTTTTTCGAGGTCCGGTTCAGACATAATTCCTAAACAACGTGAAACGTAAGACGTGAGGAGCCCAGTGGTTCTCCTGTCAGTCCCATGAGCCGCCCATCAATCCTAGCAACTGCTTTCTGCATCGGAGGTCCCACGTATAGATGGTATTGATCGAGTTCTGGCCCATGATCTTTTGAATTTCAGGAAAGCTTCTTCCTTCCAGCTTCCACTTGAAGAGTTCGCGGCACCGTTCGCCAAGCTGATTCATCGCCTGAACTAACCGCTCGACGGTCTGCTTGTGTTCCAGCTGCCTGGCCGGATCGTCGCCGGGATCCGCAAGCGGGAGGTCCTCGACCGACTCCTGATTATACTCGCCTCGCCTGAGCGACTTTCGGTGGGCGTCCAGCATCTTGAACCGCAGAACTTGGAAGGCCAGGGGAACCAGCTCGGTCAGCTCTGTGACGCGCGCATACTTCTCGTGGAGAAGCGCCAGCACCTCTTGTGTGAGGTCTTCGGCCAGCTCCCTCGATACACGTAATGTCGCGAAGGCTAATATCCTTTCTCGGAGGCTGGCGAGTATCTGGTCTCGATCCATGGCTTAGGGCCTATGTAATAAGGTGGGGTGCGTGACAATTTCACCCAGAGAACGAAAGCCAAGCCCTAATCCTCGACAGACCGACACTTGACGGTCGAAGCGATTCTTGGTGCGGATCATGTCGCGAAGCGGCCGCCATCCCACCCGCCCCCAGGCGGCGACGTGGAACACCGACAGGGGATAATCGGTACCGAAGAGCAGCCGGTCATGTAGCTCCGGGTGTCTGCGCAGATGCAGGAGCATCTTGAGTCGGTTGGGCAATGTGAGCGCGGAAATGTCTGCGTAGAAGTTCTGGTACGTCGCAACCAGCTCTCGAAATGTCGGCAGGAACTTCTCGTACAGCATCAGGCCATAGCTGCAGGCATGGGCCGCAATGACCGTGACCCCTTCGTCGAGCGCGGTGCGCAGCCGGTGGGGGTCGCCCATGGACTGGTCTCTGCCGACCAGGGTGAGTTCATAGCCGACATGGCTGAGAAGCGGGAGTTTGCGTTCGGTCAATGCACGATAGAACGGCTTGTACTTGGGATCGGCCGGATTGAAGTGCTGCGCGTTGGGCAGGACTTTCACCAGGACTGCTCCGGCATCGGCACAGCGATGGACTTCCTCTACCGCATCCTCTCGTTGAGGGTTGATCGAGGGGCCGGCAAGAAACAAGTCTGGATAGGCCTGGGCGGTCTTCAGCACGTAATCGTTGCTGATGAGAAACTCCGTGTGCTGTCGGTTGAGTAGGCCGGTCTGATCGTAGAACCCGTCCATGCCGAGGAGTACGGCTTTCTTGACGTATCGGGAGGCCCGCAGTTCGGTGAGGAGATGGTCGAGGTATTTCCGGTTGGCGTCGCGTGGGTGAGCCGGTGAGAGTTCATGCTTCCACAGCAGGAAGCGAATCAATGGGCTCTTGAGCAACTTAGGCGAAATGTAGCAGCCGTTGTCCCCGTCGGGCAGCGCGGCCAGATGGACATGGCAGTCGATCAAAGATTTCTCGGTAGTTGCCATCGACATGCGTCGTTCGGCTCTCAGCACTCAAGACTCAAATCTCAGGGCTGCCTCGGAGTCGTTCCATCGCGATTCGCTTCAGGCTTCGCAGATCCATTTTCCCCGTGCCCAACACCGGTAGGGCGTCGACTTTGATGAAATTAGGGCGTGGGGGAATAAATAAGTTCGGGAGTCCGTTTGCTGTAAGCTTGGCCACGATGCCGGGAATCTGAGACTCGTCCAGGGTGTGAAGGACAGCGAGTTGCTCGCCCTTGCGTTCGTCCGGAATGCCGGTGACGGCGAAGACCTGCGTGTCGACGCCGGCGGCCTGATGCAGCGCTTCCTCCACCAGCCCGTGGGGAACCATTTCTCCGCCGATCTTGGAGAAACGTGAGAGCCGATCCGTGATGGTGAGAAATCCGTCGTCATCCAGTGTGGCGATATCGCCGGTGATATACCAGCCATCGCGCAGGGCTTGAGCCGTCAAATCTTCGCGTCCGAGATATCCGTTCATCACGTTCGGTCCTTTCACGAGCAACATGCCCGGCGTTCCTGGTGGCAACTGGGCGAAGCTGTCGGGATTGACGATCTGCACGGACACGCCAGGAAGCGGTTGGCCGACAGTTCCCCGCCGGGAGGCCGGCTGATAGTAGCCGGCTGCTCGGAAGTCCGGACAATTGACGGCGACGACGGGAGCACATTCGGTGACGCCGTAGCCCTCGATAGGGGCGATGCCGAACTGATCTTCAAATGCCTGCGCGAGCCGGGCCGGGAGCTTCTCAGCACCGGTCAAGACTACGCGTAGCGAGCTGAATTGCTCCGGGGTACAGCGGCGTTGATACAGTTGGAGAAAGGTCGGCGTGGTCACGAGGAACGTGATGCGGTAGCGGCGCACGAGCTCGCCGATGGCGGTGACGTCGAGCGGGGAGGGATGAAAGACCAGGCTCGCGTTGTTGTACATGACGAACCAGAAGACGAGAAACCCGAATGAGTGGAAGAATGGAAGAGTCCCAAGGACTCGCTCGTCATGGTAGAGATGGAGCACCTGGCTGGCTCCCTCAGCATTGGCGTCGACACTGAAGTGAGAGAGCATCACGCCATTGGGTTCGCCGGTGCTGCCACTGCTGAAAACGATGGTGGCCAGGTCATCCATTGTCAGCGGGGTGCTCTGCCCGCAAGCCAGTTCGATCATCCGCGCAGGAGCACAAAGAGCAAGGAGACTCGCGACGAGCTTCTGTCTCCTGCCGATGGTGCGGGCGAGGTCCTCCAGCCAAATAATCGACGGCCCGTCCGGCAACTCCAACTTGGCCTTCTCTACAAAGGTTCGACTGGTGACAATCGTGCGAAGGCCTGCGATTCGCACGGCCGCTTCAAGGCCGGATTTCCCCACCGTGTAGTTCAGATTCACGCTGGTTTTTCCGCACAACGGAGCAGCCACGTTGACCAATGCGCCGGCGACGGTCGGCGGGAGCAGGATACCGACATGGCGCTGGTCTTCCCAGAACGGCCGAAGCGCTCTGGCGAGTGCGATGGAGCCGATCAGGGCTTGGAGCGACGACACATGAGGGCGGGTCTGGTCCGCCATAGCGAATCGGAAGGGATGTCTCCGCATGGAGTGGATGAATGCACGGTGGAGCGGGCGGCGATAGGATTTGCGCAGGCGCCAGGCCGCTTCTCCGAGTGCGCGAATCGCGTCGCGGAGCTCGTACGCCGGCGTCTCCGCAGGGAGCGGGGTGCCGAAGGACACCGAGACCGGGTAGGGAATGCGCTCGGGCCATTTCGTGACGAAACGACCGCGCTCAAAGCTGAAGATGCTGCCCCACACGCGATCCAAGTGCACGGGGATGACCGGCACCTGCCGTCCCTTCACAATCCGTTCGAAGCCGCGACGAAACGGCAGCAGTGTGCCGGTGCGGGTGATCTGTCCTTCAGGGAAGATGCACACGATCTCTCCGTTGTCCAATGCGGCGCCTGCGTCACGCAGGGCGCGCAGGATGACACGCGGTCCCTCGCCGGACGCGATCGGGATGACGCGCATGGCTTTCATGAGCGGTCTGAGCAAGGGATACTCTGCGTACCGGGCATCCACCACAAAACGGATCGGGCGGTCCAGGCTCGCCATCAGCAAGAGCCCGTCCACGAAGGACACATGGTTCGGTACCAGCAGCGCCGCGCCCTCTCGCGGCACGGACTCCCTTCCGATGACGGTCAGGCGATAGATGAGGCGGGGCAGCAGTACCACCGTGAACCGGATGAGGCTGTCCGGAAGAAGCCATAGGACGATGACTGTGCCGACCAGCGCTACACCCGCGCAGGCCAGCAGGATGTCGGTGGCTGAGAGGCCCATGTGAGAAAGGAATCCCGCGCCCAGCGAGCCGACCATAACGCCGCCGAACATAAACGTGTTGCCCAACGCGATGACGGCACCGCGTCGGTCGGCCGGAGATCGCCATTGGATGAGCGCGTTAATCGGCACATTGATGCAGCCGCTGGCGATGCCGAGCAGGGCCATCAGCGTCAGGGTGCCGGTCAGGCTGGGCGGAATCAGGCCCAGTGTCAGCAGTCCACCGGCCAGGCATAAGCAGCCAGGAAGGACCAGGCCGATTTCGATTTTCGAGGCGGAGAGACGACCGGCCAGCGCGGCGCCGATACCGATGCCGATACCGAGGACCGCGAGCGGAAGACCGGACAGTTCGTCGGACAGCTCGAGCCGGCCCTTGGCATAGATCAGCATGTCCTGGCCGAACAGGCTGGCGATGGTCCAGAACATGATATTCACGCCGATGGCCAGTCGCAACAGGCGGTCCGCACGCATCGCTGTCCAGGCGACTGCGATTGTCGCGCCTACGCCGCCTTCCGACCTGGCAGCCGGCACGTGCGGCACAGTCCAGGCGGCAATGAATCCGACAACGGACAGGACAGTCAGCGTGAGCCCCGCTACCCAGGGACTGGCGTGGGAGAGGCCCAGAAAGAGGCCGCCCGCCGTCGTGCCGCCGATGATGGCAAAGAAGGTCCACATCTTCAGCAGCCCGTTGCCGATCGAGAGCTGTTCGTACGGAAGCAACTCGGGCAGAATGCCGTACTTGGCAGGGCTGAAGAAGGCGCTGTGGACGCCCATTCCCCCCAGGACGATGAAGGCGGGCCATCCGCCCGCTGGATCCTTCCAGAGCGCCATGGTCCCAGCTCCCATCAGAGCAACTTCGCCCGCCTTCATGGCAATGATGACGGTCCGCTTGCTCAATCGGTCCGACAGCACGCCGGCCACCAGGGAAAACAGCATGAGCGGCAGGTTGAAGACGACGAAGGCGATGGTGGCCTGTGTCTGGGAGGCGGCTTCGAACGCCGGTCCCGTCGGGCCAACAGCAGCCGTGACCTGCCTGATGGCCAGTAAGGCGACCATCAGCTTCCAGGCGTTGTCGTTGAACGCGCCGAAGAATTGCGCGATCAGCAATCCGCGGAGGGGATGTTGTGTGGAGAGGGGGCCGCTGCTGATGGGTGTCGTCACTCTGTGCCTCAGGTGATCGGGCCGGATGATGTTTCTGAGACCGGCAACCCCTCCAGTTCCATAATCCGCAACGCGTTGGTCGTGGGGCAGGGGCCGGGTCTGAGCTTGTAGTCGAATTGCAGCGCGCCGGCTGCCACCGTTTCCTGAAAGTGGGCGTTCCGCAATCCGGGCACCGTCTTGTCGAGATCGGTCAATTCCAGATCGTGGGTGGTCACCAAGCCGAAGCCATTGCCTTGCGAGAGAGCGGAAATGAAGGACCGGCTCCCGATCAACCGTTCACGATTGTTGGTCCCTTTGAAGATTTCGTCGATCAGGAAGAGCACTGGTGCTCTGGATCGATCCGTCGTCGCGTCGAGAAGGCTTTTCAATCGTTTCACCTCGGCATAGAAAAAAGACAGGCCCGCTTCGAGCGAGTCATCCACGCGGATACAGGTGGCGAGGCGCACCCAGGTCCACTCGAAAAGACTGGCGCAGACCGGGGCGCCTGCCTGGGCGAGGCACAGATTGATGCCCAGGGTTCGCAGGAAGGTGCTCTTCCCCGACATGTTGGACCCGGTCAGCAAGAGCACGGTACCCAGTGTTTCGAGGGCGAGATCGTTCGGGACTCGGTGCGATTCAGGAATCAGCGGATGGGCGAGGCCTTTGGCCGAAAGCCTGACCTGCGCTCCGTTACGCCGGGGGTCGGTGGTGAGCGGGTCCGGCCAGTGATAGGAAGGATGGAGCGAGGCAAACGTGGCGATCGCCGAGGCAGCCTCGACCTCGGCCAGTCGATCCATCCAGGTCGGGAGGTGGGCTACCACCTGAGCCTGAATCCGTCGGAGCCGATAGGTGAACCACAAGTCCCAGGGGCAGACCGCGTTGACGATCAGATGGATGACCGGATGGGCTTTGACGCTGATGGCGTGCAGGGTCCGGGCCGCTTGCCGGACGAGCTGGGGCGGATTCACTCCTGGTTTGAGCAGCGGCGCCCACAGGTCGGCGAGCGCCGCGTGGCCGGGCCGGGCGTGCCGTTCGACAAACCCGAGCACGGCTCCCAGTTTCTCCAGTTCGAAGTGCACGCCCACCGCATGTTCCAATAACTCTTCGCCCTGATCGGTCTGGAGATAGACCAAGGCATAGGCTGCGAAGGACCACATCCAATAATTCGGAAGCCAGTTGAGCAGCGCACCCAACCCGAGCCCGATTGTGGCGGCGGCGAGCAGGGTTTGGATCGCTAAGACGGTCGTGAGATGGGGGAATCCGACTGCATGATGCAGGACGGCTTCCAGTCGTTGGCCGTTGATTTCCTGTTCTCCAATCAGCTGAGCTTCGAGCCCCAGCCGATCGCGAAATAACGATCGCGGGATGAGTTCTTGCACGAGGCGCCGGCGCAGGAGCCACTGGTCCGGTCCCGGCGGCTGCTCAAGAAGCCACGACACCAGGCGCGCCTGTCCGTGCGAGGAGACGGTAGTGTCGAGCAAATGGAGGAGCGAGTGGGGGCCGATCAGGTCCAGGTCGTTGGCATATGGATGCTGCTCGGGAGCACTCGATGGACGAGAAGGAATGTGCTGCCAATCCAGCCGGAGACGTGCGAGGTGCACGAGCTTGATCTGCTTCCAGAGCCTCAGCCGGTGCAAGCGATTTTCGAGCCTGTTATGATAGCCGGCCACGATCAGAAATAGGCCGACGAAGGCGGTGAGCGCCCCATTGCCGGCTTGATACCACTCCATTTTATAGAGGGCTACTGTGCAGATCGCTCCGACAATGAACAGGATGAGACGCCAGCGGGTGAAGACGGAACTAGAGGTAGTGGCCAGGGCGATCACGCGGTCGAGTTTCGCCACCAATCGTGTCAGCGAATGGGCTTTCGTTACGGGCGCTTTCTGGAGCATAGCGCCGACCTTACTGGAAGGGGGAGAGTGCGTCAACTCTCGTCCGTCATGATGTCGGAGGGGTGGATCGATGTCCAGATTCGGACTTCCGTTGATGCGGCAGAGTTGCTCGGCCTGCTGGCTGATCCCGTGATTCAAGGTGGATGGGAGGACCAGGGAGTTGTCCATCTCTATTGGCCGAAACCTCAGTGGAGCATGGATGCACGTGCTCGCCTGAGCAGGACCTTGCAGAGACTCGATCCGGGCGCCTTGCCCGAGAAGGACATTCAGGTTGAGGAATTGCCCGATCAGGATTGGAATCGGCAGTGGGCTCAGTCAGTCAGGCCGATTCGGATCGGTCGGCGGATTGTGATCAGGCCAAGTTGGGAACAGGTGGCGCTGCAAACACGGGACATTGAAATCGTGCTCGATCCGAAGCAGGCGTTCGGAACCGGGCACCATGCGACGACGCGGATGCTATTGGAATGGCTTGAGGACCTCATCCACGGCGGCGAGTTCGTGCTGGATGTGGGGGCTGGGAGCGGCATTCTGGCGATGGTGGCGCTGCGGCTTGGAGCTGCTTCGGCTCTTGGGGTGGAATGCGATCCTGTTGCGGTGGATTGTGCACGAGACTATGCAGCAGAGAACGGGTTTGGGGACAACCTCCAACTCCGGTGTGGAACGCTGGAGGAGATTGACCCGCAAGGCGAGCTGCGACCAGCCGTGGTTCTCGCCAATCTCGATCGCCAGACGCTGTTGCTGCTGTGCGATGAACTGGCGCAGTACGTGAGCCACGGTGCGCGGCTCTTGCTGTCCGGCATTCTGCTTGAGCAGGAGCAAGAGATTCTCGAGGCCTTCTCCAAGGTTGGCGCCATGTTTTCTCAACGGCGAGAACAGGAGGGTTGGGTTGCGTTGGAATTGCTGATGGAGGATTCCTGCGATGGAGTGAGTCGATGACCGCGACCGGACGACCACCCTATCCCCACGTGCATCAGATCAACGTCTCTGACGGGGGTGTGCCCAAGCGACCGGTGCTTGAAGCGAGGGTGACTGAGGAGGGCGTGGAGGGCGATCGGCAACGGAATCTCAAAGTGCACGGCGGGCCAGATCGGGCTGTCTGTCTCTTCTCGCTCGAAATTCTCGAACGGCTTCAAGACGAAGGGCATCCGATTGACGCCGGCTCGTCGGGGGAGAATCTGACGCTCGCGGGGTTGGAGTGGGGTCTCATCGGGCCTGGTGTGCGGTTATCCGTTGGACCGGAAGTTCAGCTTGAAGTGACAAGCTACACGGTTCCGTGCAGTCACAACGCGCCATGGTTCCTGGATGGGGACTATCAGCGCATTTCTCAGAAAAAGAACCAGGGCTGGAGCCGGGTTTATGCAAAAGTGCTGGAGGGGGGAGTTGTGCGGCGTGGGGACAAAGTCGATATGAAGCTGAACAAGGGTCAGTCGAAGGAGCGCCGCGCATGATGCCGCGTATTCTCGAGCCTGAGCTGATGGAGGATCCAGCGCAAGTCCAAGCTTATGCGGCGGCGGATTTTTCGCAAGAGAACCAGGGCTTCGTCGATTGCTTCCGCGACTACTTTCCAGATTTTGCCGAGGGGCATGTGCTCGATCTTGGTTGTGGCCCTGGCGATATTCCCATCCGCTTCGCTCGAGCGGTGCCCGGCTGTCGGATTACCGCTGTCGACGCCTCGGCCCCGATGGTGTGGTTGGCCGAGGAAACTGTGCAGCAGGCCGGCTTGTCCGGCCGTATCACCTTCCGCTGTGAACGATTTCAGGATCTCGCTGGTGTCAGTGTCGCCGATGCAGCCATCTCCAATAGCTTGCTGCACCATGTACCGAACCCGCTGCAGTTTTGGCACAAGCTACGATTGGTCGTGAAACCAGGCTCACCGGTGCTCGTAATGGACTTATTGAGGCCGGAATCGCCCGAAGAGGCGCAGGCTATCGTCGATCGATATGCCTCTGGGGCTCCTGACATTCTCAGGAGGGATTTCTATAACTCGCTGCTTGCGGCCTTCACGGAAGACGAGATCGCCGCACAATTGGCGCAGATGAATCTGACGCGGTTGCTCATTGATGTACCGGATGATCGGCATTGGGTTGTCGGTGGAATCATCCATTGAGAAGGATGGTGAAAACGATCCCCAGCGTCGTTCTCGGTCGTTTGAACGCCTCAACGTACCAACCGCGTACGCCTCGGCGTTCAAACTCCCTGCGGCCTTGCTGGATGATCGTTTTGACCATCCTTCTCCTTCTCATGCTCGATACTAATGCAAACGCTCAGCTTGACCGGCTCAGGAGATCACAGGCTCTCGAGCAGCCAGTCGCCGTCGAAACTCCTATGGTCGAGATCCCCGAAGGGCTGTTTCTGATGGGCTTCGACGGGACGCAGGCTCTTGAAGATGAGCGCCCCAAGCATCAAGTCTGGCTGCCCGTCTTCTTCATGGATCTTCACGAAGTGACGACGGCGCAGTACGCATCGTTCCTCGCTGCCACACAGCGCCTCGCGCCCTGGCAGTGGAACACGGTAGATCTGTCGCAGCATCGCGATCGGCCGGTGATCGGCGCGGATTGGTCGGATGCTGATGCCTATTGTCGGTGGAAGGGGAAGCGGCTTCCCACCGAAGCAGAATGGGAGAAGTCAGCCAGAGGAACGGATGGACGGTTGTATCCCTGGGGCAATCAGGTCGCAAGCAAGGAGCTGGCGAATTTCGCGTTGGGCGCGCGGTTCAGCTACAGCCAGGTCTTGATGCCCGTGCAGTCCTATGAGCAAGGCAAGAGCCCATATGGACTTTATCAAATGGCTGGGAATGTCGGAGAGTGGGTGCAGGACTGGTATGGTACGAATTACTACGAACTCTCGCCGGAACGAAATCCTCAAGGACCGGAACAGGGACAATTCAAAGTACTACGCGGTGGATCTTGGTCCGACCTGCCGAAGTATCTTCTCACCTATGGAAGATTTAAGCTCCCACCAGAAACACGTAATAGCTATACGGGCTTCCGCTGCGCCAAATCACAATAGGATACTGAAAACGGTGACCTTTTCACCCACCCAACCCCGGCGCGGCGAGACGCGCCCTGGCCCGGGCTTCGTTCTCGGATCGAAATAATCCTCAACGTACCCCGGAGGGTACGCCTCCGGTTATTTCTCTCCTGCGGCCTTGTTGGATCGTCTATTTGAGCAACCTGCTATAGAGAGGATGCATCATCGTTTTCTCATTCAGAAGCGGCTGCTCAATACGAGTATCCGGGAAGGTCGCAGCTGAGATTATGAGAAGAGGAGGGCGAGAAGGAGCAATGCTGTTAACAGACAGAGGGCGGTGAAGTAGAGCGTGCCGGTTCGATCACTCAGCCAGGCGGTCTTCCACCCTTCGGGATAGAGCGCCTGATGTTCCACAACCAGGCCTTCTTCATAAAATCCCAGTGCTTGCTCGAGCTGAACCAGGACCTGTTTGGCCAGCCGGTGCCGGTACTGCTGTTGGAGGATCAGTGCGCAGAACAACCCGCACCAGATCAGGCTCGCGAGCCCGATGAACAGGGTATCGAAGGATGTCAGCCGATCCTTCTGTGGACTCAAGAGGAGCGCAAACAGCATCGCGATCAGACCCAGTGAACCGAAGGCAGTGAGCCGCATCATTTGTTCGCGTCGTCGGTAGACCTCCTCTTTGTAGAGGGGGTAGAGAACCGTCAAGACTTGTTGGACGCCTTCGGTAATCATGCTCGATCTAAACCGTTGCCCTGAGGTGGGTAACGAGCCAATCGCTGATCGATGTGGTCATCTGGCGAAAATCCTCACCTCGAGTGAATTGGTGATCGGCGCCTGGCAGGAGATCCATCCTCTTTGGCCCTCCCAGTGCGTCCCTCAATCGCTGGCTTTGATGGAGGGGGACACATTCATCATGATCGCCCTGCACAATCAGCGTGGGCACGGTGATCCGTTCAGCGGGCCCATAGGCAATCTGTCGGAGGCAGTCTTCGTAAAAGGCATACCGCAAACGGACCCGATCCGTCCCTCCCATGATGTCCGGAATCGTATCCGTGGCTTGCCACCGCGCCAACTCTTCGGGCCCGAATTTTAAGCGAAGTTCTTCCGCAAAGTCCACCACAGGACATTTGAGGGCCAAACAGGCGATATCACAACGCTGGGCTGTCGTGAGGATGGCGACGAGCCCTCCAAAGCTTGAGCCGACGAGCCCGATGCGGCCATATCCCCTGGCGGTCACCAGATCCAGTGCGGTTTGGGCTTGATGCACCGCCAGGGTTGTCGTGATCTCCTCGAACGGTCCGTCACTGTCCCCTTGGCCGAAAAAGTCGAACCGAAATGTCGCAAGGCCTCGTTCATTGAGGAGGCGGGTCAAGGTTCTGTTGGTTGTACTATTCTTGCCGGAGAGAAATCCATGGCACAGCAAGGCGAGATGCTTCGTTGATCTGTCAGGCGTGCTCAGGATCGCGGCAATGCCGTGACCATGGCGATCATGAAATGTCAGGGCTTCTTCCATGGGCTGGTCTTCCGATCACGATGGGGAAATAGACGATTAGTCGGTCGGTCGAACCCCGAAGGCCCAGGCGAGTTTGGCAGTAAAGAGGGTCAAGCTGCCAAGGAGCAAGGCAACGGTGACCCAGGTCGCGATCTGAATCGGGAATGAGCTGAGCGGGAAGTTCCAGGTCATCGCAGCGAGTATACCGAAGCTCATCGTCCCCAAGCTCAATCCAGTCAGCTGAACGGAACGCCACCGGTCCATGATGGCTGCGAGTTGATCTCGATAGGGTTCCTGTTTTTTCCGGCTCGCGATGCGGCTGGTCGCCAGCATTTCAGGAATGCCATAGGACAAGGCTCCACAGACGGTCTGCAAGATGAACCCGATGAGAGCCATATGAGTATAGGCTGCGAGGTGCAATGATCCAAACGGCAGCACCGGCAGTTGCGGGAGGAAGTTGGCTCCGACGAGGACGCCCATGATCATCATGAGGACAAGGAAAAACGTCGCGATCAGGAGGTGATCGGAGGCGGCGTTCCCTGGCTGGCCGGAGCCGATCCAAGTGCGCCACAGGTTATAGGCGTAGAGGCCGATGCTAATGACGAGAAGCCCCCCGATCACGAGTTCAAGGCGTAGGGACGAGGTGATAAACCCACCGATCAAGATGGCGAAGCCGGCGGGAAGCAGCCCCATGACGAGCCGGGCGAGCCGCGGGCTGTATAGCTCGGTATTCAAGATTATCGGTAAGAGGCGATGCGTGGCGCCAATCATCGTCAGCGTGACGGAGCCCATCAGAATCACATGCAAATGCAGAAGTCGCGCATGGGCATAGTATTCCGGCATCAGTCGAAACGCCATTACGACGCCAATCGCCAATCCTCCGAGCAAGGCGATGAGCGCCAATCGATATAGCCAGGAGGGACTGGCTGGTTCAGTCAGGCGTTGCCGCGTGTACTGCCAGGTGACCGCGGCGATGGAGGCGACTGCTCCAATCACGACAATTCCAGCCGCGCCGACGATCCTCATGTTCCCGAGTCCGAACCCGACGAGCAATCCGACTGTTGCGATGTTCATGACTACGAACAGCCCTGGATGGGAGTCCGAGGGGGTCCGGTCGCCCTGGGAACTGTGCGACAGGGAGGCCAATAGCCCGCCGATCATGAGTTGCAGGATGCCGCCGATGAGGCTGGCATGCACATGGACCAGTCTCAACCAAGAGGGCAGCGGTGTGCCATGGACCAATCCAATCAGGATGGCGAATCCCACCAGCGAGGAAAGCAGGAGCCAGCTAAATCCTGTGATCAGAAAGGTTAGTGGTCGGCAGCCAAAACGACCCATAGAGTCCCCTTCCTAGGTTTGAAGAAAATAAAAATGATTCGTAGGCCCAGTTCCGTGACCGATTGCCAGGCTATGGCGAATGGCCTCGGTGAGATAGGTTTTGGCCGTCTGGACGGCATCGTTCAAAGATTTGCCTCGTGCCAGGTGGGCCGCGATGGCCGAAGCGAACGTGCAGCCGGTGCCATGCGTGTGGGGGGTATCGATAAACTCCCCCTTGAACACATGGAAGAACCGGCCGTCATAGAGCAAGTCGGTGGCTCGTTCTGACAGCAAATGACCGCCCTTGATCAATACATACTTGCAGCCGAACCCGTGAATGACTTTGGCGGCACGGCGTGCGTCTGCGAGCGTCTTGATCTCAATGCCGGACAGTTGCTGGGCTTCGTGGATGTTCGGGGTGACGAGCAGCGACAAGGGGAAGAGCTGTTTCTTCATGGCGTCGATCGCCTCCGGCTTGAGCAGCGCATGGCCGGTTTTCGAGATCATGACCGGATCCACCACGAGATTCGTGACATTCTGAGGCTTCAGGAGTTTGGCGACGACCTCGACGATCGCCGTCGAGGACAGCATCCCGGTTTTCACCGCGGCGACGTCGAAGTCGTCGAACACGGCATCAATCTGCGCCGCGATGATCGAGGTCGGTAACTCGAAGACGTCGGTGACCTCCTCCGTATTCTGCGCGGTCACGGCTGTAATGACCGACATGGCATACACGCCGTTGGCCGACATGGCTTTGATGTCGGCTTGGATGCCCGCGCCGCCGCCGGAGTCAGAGCCCGCGATCGTCAAGACTTGCTTCAATGTCATGAGTGCTCCTGAATCGTTGGCGCTTCGCGCGCAGATTATACTCAGCAGGCCGGACCTGTCCAGCAGGGCGAGCCTAGTAACCCCGACACCGCCCGCGGCCCCCGTATGCTGCCAACAGGTCAACCCCTGATGACACAACGAGCCCCTTCACTTTCTCTCCCCATCTCTGTGGCCGGTCTGGACTTTAGGGCGAGGGGCAGGACACGTCTCGGACTGCGCGCATCGAGCGACCACCGTTTCATCGTGGGGGCTCTGCGAGCACGCGAGACAGTCTGCTCCTTCGTCCGCTTCCGTCTTTTTGTTTCTTTCCAATCTGGCACGTCGTGACTCGACGGGTGGCGCGAACCTGGGTGCCCGTCCGCCCGCAGCGGGGTCCCTACACCGGGCGGGGTGCGAGGACGGACGGGTTGGTCTGCGACAGGACCCACTTCTTCATCTTCCCACCCATCTCTCTCTCTTGGCCGGTGTTCTATTTTAGGGCCAGGGCTGGGAGGCTCTCGGAGCGTGATCAGAGCGCCGTTGGGTTACCGCTCTTGCTGAGCCGCAACGGCTGCCGTAGGCAGTAGCGACGAATGTTCGAAGCAACACCTTAGCGAAGCTCTGGTGTTGCAGGTTTTCGGCGCCAAGAGGAGGCGAAGCCTAGAGCGGTCAACGGCGCTCTGTGTCCGCGAGCGGAGAGAGCCTCCCAGCTCTGGCCCGCCACGCCGTCCTTACACCGGCCACTTCTCTTCCCTCCACGCCATCTCCCAAAACATCCACTCATAGCGCGAGCTGATGAGGAAGGATTCCTCCATCCGTCGCTTTTCTTCTTTGCCCGCGGTCTTGGCCCACTGGTCCACTTTCTTGCGCATCCATTTCTGCACTTCGGCGAATTCTGGTGAGGCGTAGAGCATGAGCCAGTCCCGATAGGGATGATTCTTCTTCGGCGGGCCATGCTTCAAGAGATGCTGCCCGACGACGCAATAGATCCAGGCGCAGGGGAGGGCGACGACTATGATCTCTGCCGCCGAGCCTGTATGAGCGACGGTGAGCATGTGCCGCGTATAGGCGTAGTTCGTTGGCGCCATGGGCACGGACGACATCTGTTTGGCGGTCATCTTCCACCGGGACCCGTACCCTTCATGAAGGCTGCGTTCGACGACAATGGTTTCTTCGGCGAGCTTCGTCAGACGCAGGGCAGATTCTGAATCCGGCGCTCTCAGCGCTCCGGCAGAAAACACACGAGCGAGGTCGCCGAGAAACCTTGCGTCTTGGAGAATGTAGTACCTGAATTTGCGTTCCGGCAGAGTTCCCTTGCCCAACGCGACGACGAACGGGTGGATGAGCTGTTCGTTCCAAATCTGTTGGGCCAGCCTACGCAGATGGTCGGAAAACGACATCGTGTCCTCTTTGAGATCGAAGGTTGTGATTATTTCTTGCGAGAGACGCTTCACGACTCACGTTTCACGATCCTTCCGTCGCCAGGGGCCAAGGCCTCGGCAAACGATTAATGCCGTCCAGCGCGGCGACTTTATAACATTCCGCCAGGGTCGGGTAGTTGAAGACCGTGTCGATGAAATAGTCGATCCGGCCGTGATAGGCCATGACGGCCTGGCCTATGTGAATGAGCTCCGTGGCCCCTTCTCCGATGGTATGGACGCCCAGGAGCGCGTGGGTGTGGCGATGAAAGAGCAGCTTCAGCATGCCGGTCTCATCGCCGATGAGCTGCCCGCGGGCAATTTCCCGATAGTGTGCGATGCCGACCGCATAGGGAATCCCTGCCTTGATGAGATCCTCCTCATTCCGTCCCACCATGGAGATTTCCGGAATGGCATAGATGCCGTAGGGCAGGAGGTCCGTGTCTGTGTGGTCCGGATAGCCAAAGGCATGGCAGGCGGCATGACGTCCTTGCTGCATGGAGGTGGATGCCAATGCGGGAAAGCCGATGACGTCGCCGGCGGCATAGATATGGGGGACTGATGTTTGGAAATGGTCGTTCACGATCACGCGGCCTCGCGCATCCGGCGTGATGCCGATTGCCTCCAGGTTCAAGCGCTTCGTTGTGCCGATGCGACCGATGGCATACATGAGCGTCGTGGTGGTGATCGGCGATCGGTGCGTCAGCGAGACCGTGACCTGTCCATTGGACTCTTTCCGGATCGCGACCACTTCTTCTTCATGGCAGAGCGTGACGCCGATGCCCGTCATCTGCTGTTGTAAAGCGTCGATGATCTGGGCATCGACAAATTCCAGCAAGCGCGGTCGCTTGTCGATCAGCGTGACCGGCACGCCTAACGTGGCTAAGATTGATGCGTACTCTGTGCCGATCACGCCGCCGCCGACGATGACCATCGATGTCGGAAGGTGTTTGAGCGTGAGGAGCCCGTCAGTATCGATGATCGTGTGACCGTCGAACGGAATGTCGGCCGGTCTGGCCGGCTCTGTTCCCACCGCGATGACGATCACGTGCGCACGATGTTCAATCGACGTGCCGGCCTGTTGAATGAGGAGCCGGTGCGGGTCGAGGAAGCGGGCCTCTCCGAAGATCAGATCGATGCGGTTGCGCGTCAGCTGGTTCTGCACGATCTGGATTTCGTTCTTGATGACGTGGTTGGTGCGAAACGCGAGATCTTCGATCGTGATCGTCTCTTTCAGGCGATATTCGGCCCCGTACAGAGTGCGTTGGCGGAACCCCGAGAGATACAGGACCGCTTCGCGAAGAGATTTGCTGGGGATGGTGCCGGTATTGGTACAGACGCCGCCGACCACTTCTTTGCGCTCGATGATGCCGACTTTCTTGCCGAGCTTAGAGGCCTGGACCGCGGCCTTCTGGCCGGCTGGCCCGGTTCCTATGACGAGAAGATCGTAATGGGCCATCAGGTTTCTGCCTATAAAGGCTGAGGCTAAGGTTGAGAAGCCGCTGGGAACTTGGCCTTCACCTCGACCTCAGTTTCTCTTCGCTTAGCCTGCGGTGATCAATGACTTGGCCACCGTGAAGGCCTCATCCAGGTCCGGCAGCTGAGCCAGCTCGGGAGTGATTTGCAGGTACCGCACAGTGTTGTGGGAGTCGATGACCATGACGGTACGAGCCAGGATATGGGGGGCCTTGAGGAAGAGTCCATAGGTTTTTCCGAAGTCGGCGCCTCGATAGTCCGAGAGGAAGGTCACGTTGGTGATATGGGCCTCCTCCGCGAATCGTTTTTGGGCAAATGGAGTGTCGATGCTCACGGTTACCAGTTCGACCATCTTGTCGAGGCCTTTGTTCTTCTCGCTCAGATAATGGGTCTGCTGTTCGCACACTTTGGTGTCGAGCGACGGTACGACGCTGATGATCCGGACCTTGCCCTTGCCCTTTGTGTCGGTGATGTTGATCAGCGACAGGTCCGTCTGTGTAAGCTTCACCTCCCGGAGGGGGTCGCCGACTTTGATGCCGGTTCCCGAGAGGGCCAGGGGGGTTCCCTTGAAGAGGACTGTATGGCCCTCACCCGCTATAGTGCTGCCCTCAGCGACGGTGAGGTTCTTGTAAAGAAAACTTGTGCCGCTGCCCCCGCAACCGGCGAATCCGAGTGTCATGCAGACGGTGGCCCCGATGATAATTCTGATGTGCTGCCCTCATGATGCTCTCCTTGGTAGAGACGACGGGGAACTACTGGTATCGAGAGAAAAACGGTACGCCGGTCTGTCCTTGGGTGGTTCGGCGGACTGTTTCAGCATCCTGTTAGCGGCGAATAAAGGTGATGAGTTCCTGGTTGACGAGATCCGGTCGTTCCCACTGGGGAATGTGTCCCGCCTTGGGGATTCGGACGAAGGTCGAGCCGGCAATGGTTCGATGGAGCATGTCGCCGGCTGGGAGGGGAAACACGCGGTCTTCTTCGCCCCACACAATCAGGGTTCGGTGGGTGATCGTCCCGATACGCGGGGCGAAGTTCTCTTCCCACAGCGGGAGGTTGGTGCCGACGGTCAGCAGGGCCCGGAACAGTCCGGGCTGTTGGCGGTTACGGTTGGATCGGTCCAGTACGGCCGGGGTCAACAGGGCCGGATCGTACACGAACTCATGCAGCGTGGATTCGAGCACGAGGCCTCCGAAGAGCCAATTGCCGAACGAGACCAGCCAGGAAGGGGCACTGGTCGTCAAGGCGCGACGAAGCGAGGGGCTGGCCAGGTGCTCCATGACGTGAGCCGGGAACCCACCGATGAGGATGAGCTGTGAGACGCGTGTCGGGTGGTCGAGGGCGAGACCGAGGGCGAGTCCTGCGCCCATGCAGTTGCCCACTACGCTGGCCTGAGGGATCTGGAGCTCGTCCATGAAGCCCACGAGAAATTCCAGCAGCTGATCCGGCCGGTACTCGATATCCGGCTTGTCGGAGAGCCCTGACCCGACCAGGTCTGGGGTGATCACGCGGAAATGGGCGGAGAGCGCAACGTCTGTTGATGTTCCCACTGCCACATCGAGCCGCCGAATCCATGGAGGAGAATGACGGGCGGTCCCTGACCGACGTCGAGGTACGCCATGCGTTGCTCATGGACCATGACGGTCTTGATCGGGAGTCGCCCTAGGGAATCGAACCACTGAGGCATGGCAGGAGTCGACGTGCAAGCATTCAGCATGAGCGACAGGCCTATGAGCGAGATGAGTATCCAGGCACGAGCGCAGAGAGGCGGAAGCGTCGGGCTGTCGTGAAGGGAGCTATTCCAGCTGGATGACTGTTTCATCCGTCTTCACGTTGTCGCCTTCGGCGACCAGGATGGCGGTGACTTTCCCGTCGATCGGCGCCGGGACCTGACTTTCCATCTTCATGGCTTCGATGATCAGGAGGGGGTCACCAGCCTTGACCAAGGCATCCGTCGCAACGAGCACTTTGACGACGCGACCCGGCATCGGGGGTGCCACGTCACCTGGCCTGGACGGCCTGGGCCGTTTGGGTTTAGCACCGGTACCAGTGTCGGGGGCTTCCGGCACGCCAGCCAGGATCTCCTGGATCGGCTCCAACGAGACCTCTTCGAGTTTGTCGTTGACCCGGATGTAATAGGGTTTGCGTCCGTCGACTTTCCGTCCGGAACCGGACACCTTCACATGGTAGGTTTCGCCGTGGACTGTGACGTTGAATTCGGCGGGGGCCAAATGGAGTTCGGTGGCCGCCGCCGGTCCACTGGGCAAGAAGCTCTCGAGAGGCTCCAGCATCAGGTCCCCCTTCTCGCGTGCCTCAAAGAAGTCTCGCGCGATGGCGGGGAACAGGGTGAAGGAGAGCTGATCTTCCACCGTGGTGGCCAAGGCTGGCAGATCTTTTCTGATGGCTTCGAGTTCAGGCTCTAACCGATCGGCGGGCCGCGTCTTGATCGGCTGGTCGTCTCCGATCGCCCGGGCCATGATGTCGTGATCAACAGGCCCCGGCGCCCGCCCGTAGAGTCCGAGGAAGTAGTTCTTGGTTTCCGTGGTGATGACTTTGTACCGTTCTCCCGTCAGGACGTTGAGGGTGGCTTGGGTGCCCACGATCTGACTCGTCGGGGTGACGAGCGGGGGATAGCCCATTTCCTTTCGGACGCGCGGCACTTCATCCAGGACTTCTTTCATCCGATCGAGCGCATTCTGCTCGGTCAGTTGCGCGGCGAGATTCGAGAGCATACCGCCGGGAATCTGCGAGGTGAGGATTTCGGCATCGACCCCGGTGAACTCGCTTTCGAACTGGCGATACTTTCGGCGAACGGTGCGGAAGTGCTCGGTGATCGGGAGGAAGGAGGCGAGGTCCAGTCCTGTGTCATATGGGGTATTGCGCAGCGTAGCCACGAGGGTTTCCGTCGACGGATGCGAGGTGCCGCCGGCCAACGGCGAGATGGACGTATCCAGCATGTCGAGACCGCCCAGGATCGCCATGAGGGAGGTCATCGAGGCCATCCCCGAGGTGTAGTGTGAATGCAAATGGATCGGGACCTTTACAGCCGCTTTCATACGGCGTACGAGGTGATAGGCATCGAGCGGCGCCAAGAGCCCGGCCATGTCTTTGATGCAGAGGGTGTCGGTTCCCAAATCCTCCAGCTTTTTCGCCATGTCGACAAAACGGTCTACGCTGTGGACGGGACTGACGGTGTAGCTGATGGCGGCTTCGACATGTTTGCCGCAGGCTTTCACTTCTCGCATGGCCCGTTCGACGTTGCGGATATCGTTCAGTGCGTCGAAGATGCGAAAGACGTCGATGCCATTGGCGGCGGCCCGTTCGATGAACCGTTCCAGCACATCGTCGGCATAGTGCCGATATCCGACCAGGTTCTGGCCGCGGAGCAGCATTTGGAGCTTGGTATTGGGCATGGCGGCACGCAGGGCGCGGAGCCGTTCCCAGGGATCCTCTTTGAGGAAGCGAAGACACGTGTCGAAGGTGGCGCCACCCCAGACCTCAAGCGACCAATAGCCGACGGCGTCGAGCTTTTGGGCGATTGGCAACATGTCCTCCGTCCGCATGCGCGTGGCTAGGAGCGACTGATGGCCGTCGCGCAAGGCGACATCGGTAATCAGGATAGGTTTGCCGGCTGCCGGTTGGATCATCAGCTCTTGGCCGGTCCGGGCACGTGTCTTTGACGTCCGGACGGCTGGCCCGGCTATCCGCTTCTTGGGGGCCTGTGTTCGTGAGGGTCGTCGTGTCGCCATGATGTCCTGACCTGCCCGTTCTCTTGTCGTCGGATTATGGGGGTTGATAGGCAGCTGTTTTGCTACAGCCCTTCGTAGGCGGCGATGGCGGCGGAGAGTGCCAGCACCAGATCCTCCGGCTGCTCAAACTCGTCGTAGTTGAAGAGGTCAGGATGCATCTCCAAATAGGAGGTGTCGAAATGCCCTGCCATGAAATCCTTGTCCTGCATGATCCTCATCATAAAGGGGATCGTCGTTTTCACTCCGCGCAAGACGTACTCTTCAAGCGACCGTCTCATGCGGCTGACGGTTTCCTCCCACGTACGGCCCCGCACGGTGAGCTTGGCCAAGAGGGCGTCATAGTAGGGCGGTACCGTGTAGTCTTTGTAGACTGCTCCGTCGATGCGCACCCCGATCCCGCCAGGCGAGAGGTAGGCGGTGACGGTGCCGGTGCAAGGCCGGAAGTTGTTCTTAGGGTCTTCCGCATTAATGCGGCATTGGATGGCATGGCCTTGGAGTGTGACCTCCTGTTGCGTGATATCCAGCGGGGCGCCGGCCGCGATGGCGATCTGATTGCGCACGATGTCGATCGCCGTGATCTGCTCGGTCACCGTATGTTCGACCTGGAGGCGCGGGTTCATCTCGATGAAGTAATAGCGTTTGTCCTGATCGAGGAGAAACTCGACAGTACCGGCATTGTCATAATCGACAGCCTTGGCGATGGTAATGGCCGCTTCACCCATTTCGGCACGAAGCGCTGGCGTCAGAATCAAGGATGGCGCAATTTCAATGAGCTTTTGATGCCGCCGCTGAATCGAGCAGTCCCGCTCGCCCAGGTGGATGATATGGCCGTGCCGGTCGGCGAGTATCTGGAATTCGATGTGATGCGGTCGCTCGATATATTTTTCAAGAAAGACGCTGCCGTCGCCGAACGAAGCCTGGGCCTCCCGTGAGGCGACTGCCATATTCTCGCGCAGTTCGGCATCCGACCGGACCACCCGGAGGCCGCGTCCTCCCCCGCCTGCGCTGGCTTTAATCATGACGGGGTAGCCGGTTTCTTTCGCAAAGGACAAGGCTTCGTTGATGTCGGTGACGCCGCCTTCGGTACCGGGGACGATCGGGACGCCGACTCGTTTGGCCAGCTCGCGCGCCTTGACCTTGCTCCCCATCAACTCGATGGCATGTGGCGACGGACCAATGAAGGTAATACCGGAGCTGTGGCACAGCTGTGCAAATTGCGAGTTTTCTGAGAGAAATCCGTAGCCTGGATGGATGGCATCGGCGCCGATCCGTTGTGCCAGGTCGACGATCTGTTGGCTGTCCAGGAAGCCCTTGACCGGTCCTGGGCCGACCATATAGGCCTCGTCCGCCTTCTTGACGTAGATCCCGGTCGAATCGGCTTCGGAGTAGATGGCGACGGTGGCGATGTTCAATTCGCGGCAGGCGCGGATAATCCGCATGGCGATTTCGCCGCGATTGGCCACCAGAATCTTCTTGAACATACCAGCCCCTGTCCCCTCAGATCGTTCACGATTCTGCGAGAGTTGTCAGGCGAAAATGAGCGCGTAAACTAGCATAAGATCAAGAGTCTTGTCGAGGGAAGAAGGGGGTAGAACGGGCCGCCTATCGAGGCGGGAAGGGGTGGGCAAGCCCGGGAAAGCCGGTCGGCTTTCCCGGGGAGCGAGCCTACTTGGACTTGATCAAGACCGGCTTTGACTGGGCGCTACCGCCGCCTGCAACGATGATGATGAAGGACATCCCCGCTTTTGCATCAGGCACGGTCGCTTCAATTGTCGAGTCGTTCATGAATTTGAAGTCCACGGCCGTTTTTGAGGCCGCGCTGAAGGTCACAGTGTGGAAACATTCCTTTGTGCCGAAATTCTCGCCGGTGATGACGACTTTGTCGCCCGGCTTGGCTTCGTCCGGATCGACCTTAGCGATCCGTGGACGCTTGTTCCTGTCGCATATAGGGTCCCGTTCGACTTTTGCGGCATCGGATCCCTTGATCGATTCGGTACCGAAGAGGGTAAAGCCTGCGCCATCAACCATCGCGCCTGGCTCCTCCGCGTAGGATCCGGTTATGGGTGAAGCCATGGAGCCGATGAGTCCCAGTAACATGAATATCGATGATCGCCATGTCTGCATAGGTACCTCCTTCAATGACAATGATGTACGATTATTTCTCTTTAATTGGAATGTACGTCTCCGAAATGAGTTGTTGACCGGCCTGGGACAGGACGAACTGGGTGAATGCCTCGGCCAGGGGATGCGGCTCCTTCTTGGACAAGAGAAGGAGAGGGCGTCGGAGCGGATAGCGGCCGTCTTTGACGGTGGGGATTTCCGGTTCGACCTTGTCGATGGGCAAGAGTTTGACGGCGACGCCGCTTGAGACGACGGACAAACCTTGGCTCAAAGAGAGGTAGGCGACCGCAGACAGCGGGGGCAGTGTTCCCACGACGGTTTTGACGACCTGTTCATCGGGGCCAATCACCTTAGCGGTACCGGTGATCTTACCGGTAATGCCGAGCTGCGATTCAAACGCATCGCGAATATTTTGGTTGCGAGGCCGGTCGATGACCAATATTTTCGTTTCGAGACCGCCGAGTTCTGACCACATCGTGATCTTGCCGGAGAAAATGTCGGCGACTTGTTGTTTCGTGACTTCTTTCGTGAAATTGGAGAGGTGCACGAGGACGCCGATCCCATCCCACGCGATGGGCGTCGCTGAAAGATCTGGTGCTTCAGTTCCGGTGACGGCAATGTGGGCCTGGCCAGTTTTGACCATCTCAACTGGTTTCGAATTGCCGTCCCAGACGACATCGAGATAGGCTCGCGGGTTGGCCTTTTCAAATGCGCGGGCGAGGGGTTCGATGGTCGTAAGTTCCGGTCCGTTGCCGGCGATGGTGAGGTTCCCGGTGACCTCCGCAAGGGCGACCAGGGCCATTCCCCAGCTGAACAGATGGCTGAGGACTAGCGAGAGCACGAGTCTCGGGATCATGCGATCTCCATGGGGTTGAGGTGGATGTTGGGAAGAGGATGACGCGCGTTCACATGCCGGCCTACGGTCTCGTTCAGTTGTCCGTTATGTCGCCGGTAGAAGGATCGGACGGTGGGGCCGCGTCGGGGGTGGCGCGTTTTCCCATCAGCGGCGGGAGTTTGGCGAACTTGTCCATCCGCTCGTCTAACATGTTATAGGCTTTCATTTCAGCGAAGCCGGTTTTGTGGGTCCCTTTAACCTGTGTCGTACAGGCAGACATTAACCGCGTGGCGCTCTGGGCATTACAGTGTGGGCACACGGTGTCTTCCACTCTGGCATGGACGGATTGGGTGGCGTCAAACTGCTTCTCACATTGCCCACAACGATATTCGTAGATCGGCATGGTTCATATCCTTCAAGCTGGATGAAAACCGGACAGAGAGCGAATGCGCTCTTGACCGGCCGTTGAGCTTTGCCTTATTCTACACACCTTGCTGATATGACTTCTAGTGGTTTGAGAGGAGGATTTCGATGTCCCTGTTGATTCGGAAGTACAAGAATGTCGGTGGAATGATGCAAGAAGAGCGGATCGACGATCCTGATCGGATCGAGCGGTATATGAGGCTCTTTGACAAGGACGATATCAAGAAACTCGAGACCGGCGTAAAGGTCTTCATTGAGAAGGATGAATGGCAACTCCTGCCGTAGCTCGTCTCAATCGTCGAAAAGACTCCATCCTAGATTGAATCAGAATCTGATCGCTGGTCGTAAGTACGGTCGAGCCTGGAATCTCGAGAAAATGGCCGTACCGAGGTCTGTCTGTGAGGCGCTGTTTTTATGACCTATTGGATTCACATCGCGCGTTCGATCGATCGGGTTACGCTCCACAAGGATCGCTGTGCGGAGGTGCCGTCCTCGTCGATCGGTTCTTCAAGCGATTTCTGGGAAGGCGGGTGGTTCGATTACCCGGACAAGGAACGAGCGTTAGCGGCGATGGAGCAGGCAGGGACGACTGACCAGCGCCGTTGTCCTCTGTGCAAAGCCTAGCCTCACCATTGGGTCGGTCCCAACCAACGAGTTCGCTTCAGCCATGCCACGATTTGCGCTCCTACTGACAACGTTCATATGGGGCGCAACGTTTCCCGCTACCAAGGCGGCGCTCGAGCAAATTCCACCGCTCTCGTTTCTGTTTCTCCGATTCTTCCTGGGCGCATTCCTGGTCGGGGTTGTGTTTCTGTTGTGGAGGCGTCGCTTACACCGCGAGCCGGTCGTTTTGCGGGCAAGCGCGATTGCCACCTGCTGGCTCTTTCTCGGTTACGTCCTCCAAACGGTCGGGCTCCGCTATACCACCGCATCGAATTCCGCCTTCATTACGGCGCTGTATGTCGTCATCGTGCCATTGCTCCTCCGGCGATTTGACCGGCGCGTGTGGTTGGCCACAGGGATCGCCACGGTGGGGCTCTGGCTATTGGTGAAGCCCAGCGCATCCGGGAATCTGGGCGACCTCTTGACGCTCGGCTGTGCGATCGCGTTCGCCGCGCACATCGCCTGTCTTGAACGGTTTACCCGCGAGGTCGATGCGCCGTCCTTGTTTGTCTGG
>CAVREB010000011.1:0-14775 GCA_963720035.1 uncultured Nitrospiraceae bacterium
GCAAATGATGGCCATGGTGATCCTGTTGCTCCCAGTCCTTCTGGTTGAACAGGCGCCGGCTGCGGCTTTTGCACCGACGTCAATGTTGCTCATTGGGCTTGGGGTGACCGGAGGACTTGCAACCGGAGCCTTTGCCGTACAAATGTGGGTGCAGCGCATTTTGCCCGCGCAACAGGTGGCTTTGATCTTCGCATCTGAGCCGGCCTACGCAGCCTGGCTTTCCTGGTACTTTTTGGGGGAAACATTGGATCTTCAGGGGTGGGGTGGCAGCGCCCTCATTTTAGTCGCGGTGGTGCTGGGTTCATGGGGAGGCGGCTCCCATTCGGCGGCGCCCGCGGTCGGCACGGTTCAGCCGGCCTAGTCCGCTGGAGGAGTCAAATGGCACAAAAATTCGCCAATGGACGCTGGGTGCAAGAAGGGTTTCTGGATAATCGCGTCGATGGAACGATCGTAGGGCGGATCGTGTTTGCGGTGATCGGTCCGGTTGATGTGTATTTGCGGGGAGATTTCAAATCCGACATTGCGGGGCAGGTCATCCAATTTCGGAATCCTCGGTTTGAGGACGAGGATCTCGCCGGACAGATGATTGGTGACATGGAAAATCCCCAGATCGGGGATGTGAACTTGATCTCGTTCGACCCCCATCCGAACCTTACTCCTCATCCGTATATCGAATGGTTCTCGACGAGGAAGAATCACTATCGCATTGAATTGGAGCCGTCAGATGCCTGGATCGTTTCCGCATCAGAGGTTGGAGAGATCGATCAAGTGAGTCGAACGATTCGTGAGGCGCTCGCTGGACGGGTGACTGATCGACCGACTCGGGAGCCCACGGAGTGGGTGTAGCAGGATATTGGACGAGCGAAGCGCGAGACATGCCAGCAAGCGCGACGTGGACAGATTGGGTTCCCACATCGTTCGGCCCGGTTTCGATCGTCTCGTCTCTCGCGCGATGTTAGTCTAGCTTTCTAGACCGCGATCGCGTCCTGTTTGCTCTTCCCCTCGCGCACGTAGATCGGCACATCCTTGATATCCCATACCAGGCTTAGCCGTTCCATCAGCCTCAGGCAGTAGTAGGTCATGTCGATTTCCCACCAGTAGAAACCTTGCCTGGTAGATGCGGGATAGTAGTGGTGGTTGTTATGCCACCCTTCTCCCATGGTAATCAGCGCCAGAAAGAAATTGTTACGACTGGTGTCTCCTGTGTCGTACCTCTGAGAGCCGTAGACGTGCGAGAGGGAGTTTATGGTGCAGGTGCCGTGGACGAGGGCAACCGTCGACACAAAGAAGCCCCAAATCAACATCTGCGGACCATTCGTGCCCAGACCTGGCGCATAGGCTTCGAGCAGCATTCCCAGTCCGAACATCCCGAATCCGGCGAGGGTGGGAACGAGGATATCAAAACGGTCCAGGAAGCGGAGTTCGGGGAACTTCGCGAAATCTGTAATGTTCTTTAACCGAGGGGCAAAGTGTGTTTGGGACGTGAACCAGCCCATGTGTGACCAGAGAAATCCTCCGTGAAGAGGGGAATGCACGTCATCCGGCGTGTCCGATGCGATGTGATGATGGCGATGGTGCCCGGCCCACCAGAGCGGACCGCGCTGGGCGCAGGAGCCTCCCAACACAGCAAAGGCAAACTGGCATGCACGGGACGTCTTGAAGGTCCGGTGCGAGAAGTAGCGGTGGTACCAGCCGGTGATGGCGAACATCCGCACAAAATAAAAGGCCGCCGCGACGGCAACTGCTGTCCAGCTCCATCCCACCCAAATAATCCCGAGACACATGAGATGCACAGCGATGAGCGGGATGCAACGAATCCAGTCCATCTTTGGAGGTCCTTGGACCTTCATGTTTTCAATTCCGGCCCAGGAGTCAAACCAACGGAGAACCGTGAGCCAGATGTTCTGGGCTTTAGTTGCATGTAGGACGGGTACGTCGGACATTCGCTTACCTCCAAGTCAGGGGGCGGTGCTTTACTGAGGCGCGGTGCAAGGCACCGGTGCCCAGGTAAGGCTGAGTGACATCGCGGCGCTGGGGAAATAACTCGTAAGGCAGGCCGCAGATACTGGATCGCAAAGGCAACGCTTCGGTAATCCAGCCGTGCAATGAATTTATATTATACACACAACCATTCGAAAAGTGAAATGGAGTCTTTGCGGCACCCGGATCTCTATGTTAATTCTACCGAAATCAGAGGGATTGTCCATTGTTTATACAGACGCTATTCCAGCATCACACATCGACGCGGCGCTCGTCCCACTGCGAATTGACACCCTCGTCCCCTCGTCTCTAGAATGCCAAAATTATGAACGATCGCTTCCTTAGAGCTTGCCGGCGTGAGTCGGTTGATTGTACGCCGGTTTGGTTCATGCGCCAGGCGGGTCGTTACATGGCCGAGTATCGGTCTCTCCGAGCAAAACATTCGATGCTCGAGTTGTGTAAAACGCCCGAGCTGGCGGCGCAGGTCACGCTTCAGCCGATCGATCGCTTTCCATTCGATGCTGCCATCATTTTTGCCGACATTCTATTGCCGCTTGAACCGATGGGCCTCAGCCTGGAGTTTGCGGAAGGCGAGGGGCCGGTCATTCACAATCCTGTGCGAAACCAGGCGGATGTCGACCGACTCAAGATGATTGATGGGGGTGAACTCGAATATGTGGCCGAAGCTATCCGTCAGGTTCGCCGCGCCTTGAACGGGCGGGTGCCGCTGATCGGATTTGCCGGGGCGCCGTTCACCCTCGCGAGTTATGCGATCGAGGGAGGAAGTTCGCGGAATTATCTCCTCACCAAACAGATGATGTATTGCGAGCCGAAGGCGTGGCACCAGCTCATGGACAAGTTTGCCCGGGTGATCACCGGCTATCTGCGGCGACAAATCAAGGCCGGTGCGCAGGCGATTCAGTTGTTCGATAGTTGGGTAGGCTGTCTCTCGGTCGGCGACTATGTCGAATATGTGCTGCCGCATGTCCAATTGATTTTTGAGGGGCTGAAGCGGGAAGGCGTGCCGATGATTCATTTCGGCACCGGCACCTCGGCGATGCTGCGTCAGATGCGAGAAGCCGGCGGCGATGTCATCGGGGTCGATTGGCGCATCCATCTTGATGAGGCCTGGGCGACCGTGGGATATGACGTGGCGGTGCAGGGGAATCTCGATCCCTTGACGCTGTTTGCCCCGTTGCATGAAATCGAACGTCGCGTGGAAGATATTCTGCGAAGAGCCGGTGGGCGTCAGGGGCATATCTTTAATTTGGGCCATGGTATCTTGCCGACAACGCCGGTCGAACATGTAGCCGCGACCATCGACATGGTCCATAAATTAAGTGCGCGATCGACCAAGGGCTAGAGTCGTCAGGAGAGACGTTGCAACCAAGGAGAAGAGGGTTTTCCCCTGAATCGTCGCGCTTCCTTCCTGCCTCGCGCCGTTCGTCGACTGGTGTGAATGTCAGAAACTAAGAAACCGATCGCGGTCCTTCTCATGGCAATGGGTGGGCCAGATAGTCTAGAGAATGTGGAGCCGTTCCTGCTGGATGTACGGGGCGGACGTCCCACGCCGCCTGAACTTGTCGAAGAGATTCGGGACCGGTATCGGGCAACAGGCGGAAAGTCGCCGGCGGTCGGGATCACCAAGGATCTGGCGAAAAAGCTCGAACAGCGGTTGAACGAGGCCGGTGGTGAGCGGTACCGGGTCTATGTCGGGTTACGGCATTGGCATCCGTTTATTAAGGAGGCCTATGCGGAGTTGCTCGGCGATGCTCCTGTACAGGTCATTGGGCTTTGTCTGGCCCCGCAACAGTCCTCTCTGAGCACTGGGGCCTATCGGAAGAAAGTTGAAGAAGCTCGGACGACGCTGCAGAGTACCTGTCCGGTGAGTTACGTCGGCAGTTGGCATCGGCATCCCGGACTGATTGCGGCCATTGTCGAGAACATCCAGCAGGCGCTGCTGAAGTTTCCTGCCGACGTGCGGGCGACCGTGCCGGTGCTGTTTACGGCGCACAGTTTGCCAGAGCGGATCGTAGCGATGAAGGATCCCTATCCCGACGAGGTGAAAGGCACGGTTGAGACGGTGACGGCCCTGCTGGGCGGCAGGCCAACGCTCTTTGCCTACCAAAGCCAGGGCCGGTCGGGAGAGAAATGGTTGGGGCCGACCGTGGAGTCGGTCGTGGAAGAGTTGGCGCGCGAGCGGCATCGGCAAATATTGGTGGCGCCGATCGGGTTTCTCTGTGACCATGTGGAAACGCTCTACGATATCGATATCGAATTGAGACAGTTCGCAACTGGTCGAGGCCTTCAACTCGAACGGATCGCGATGCTGAACGATTCGACTGCCCTCGTGGATACGCTGGCCTCTGTGCTCAAGGCGCACGAATCATCTCTCTCCAGTATCTCGTGAACAATCTTCGTACAGTCGCCGTCATCGGTGGAGGCATTTCAGGTCTTTCGACTGCCTATGCCCTCCACGAACGTGCGGAGGCCGCCGGTATCCCGATCCGCTGTACCGTGGTCGATGCCGCGCCCTCTTGGGGAGGCAAGATCATCACCCATCGGGTCGGTGATCTCGTGACGGAGGCGGGGCCCGATTCCTTCCTGTCTCAGAAACCGGCCGGCCTTGAACTCTGTGCCAAATTGGGGCTGACCGATCAGCTCATCAACACCAACGAGACCGGCAAAAGGGCTTGTGTCTTCTCGCGGGGCCGTCTGCATGAACTCCCCGAAGGATTGGTGGTTATCGTTCCCAGCCAGTTGGGACCCTTTCTCCGGAGTGGACTCTTGAGTTGGGCAGGACTCGCGCGGATGGGACTTGATCTGGCGGTGCCGGCGAAGCGGTCGCAAGGGGATGAATCGCTGGCGGCTTTCTTCCGGCGGCGTGTTGGTCGCCAGGCCTTCGAGCGGATGCTCGAGCCCTTGATGGCTGGCATCTATGCGGGAGATGCGGAGCAGATGAGTGTTCAGGCGACCTTCCCGCGTTTTGTTGAGCTGGAACAGCAGTACGGGAGTGTGATTCGCGGGATGATGACGGTCCGGAAGCCCAGTTCATCCGCCACACATTCCGGCCCGACGCGCACGATGTTCGTGAGTCTCAAGAACGGATTGTCGGATCTGGTCTCCGCTCTCGTCCACCGATTGACGGACCAAGGCGTCACACTCAGGGGAGGCTGTGCCGTCGACGCCCTCCGCGTGCGATCCCATCAGCTCGGTCGTTGGATGTATGATGTGATTCTCAATGACGGCTCGGCTTTGTCTGTGGACAGCCTCGTCCTGGCAACGCCGGCTTACGTGTCGGCGGATTTGGTTCGTCCGCTCACGCCGATTGCCGGCGGATTGTTGGACAGGATTCCCTATGCCTCTACGGCGACAATCGCGATGGCCTATCCTCGTGCAGTGGTGTCCGGCGCGGCTGAAGGATTCGGTTTTGTCGTCCCCCGGGCAGAAGGACGCGACCTCATTGCGGCGACCTGGACATCGCTCAAGTGGCCTCACCGGGCTCCGCCGGATCAACTGCTGGTCCGTTGTTACGTCGGCGGAGTCGGGCGAGAAGCGATTTTAGAATTGGATGATCAGGCCATGGTGGCGCGGGTCAGGGCAGAATTGACCAGTATGTGCGGCGTGGGGGCGGAACCAGAGTATGTGGAAGTGAATCGGTGGATGAAGGCCATGCCGCAGTATACGCTGGGACATCTCGAACGGCTAAATCAGATCGAGGCGGCCCTTAGCCGCTATGGGGGCCTAGTCCTCACGGGCGCCGGCTATCGAGGCGTCGGGATTCCGGACTGTATCCGTGACGGGGCGGTTGCGGCCGAGCGTGTCGTACGTTATCTGTCCGGAGAACGATCGTAATAAGAAACGAGGGATCACGATGGATGCCCGGATGCAGATTGCAAATGTCACTGGACCGTACCGAGAACCTCGGGAGCAGGTGTTTTCCTATGACTATTCGATCCAACGGGCGTCCTGGCCGACCGCCCAGGCCGTGCGCGTAAAGGTCGCGATCCCGGAGGAGTTGGATGTGGTCCGTGGCAAGATTTTGGGGGACGTCGTAGGGACACCGGGTCAGCAGCTTATGATTTCGAAATGCTTGTCGCGGCATATCGCGGACGAAAAAATCCGCATCGCCGAGGCTGACGGCATGTTGGCAGAGCGTCGCGATACCGTTGTGGCTCCTTTCACGGGGCCACTGGCTCATTTGTTCGCACGACTTGATGCCTGGGCGGTTGAACAACGGGAAACGGTGCGGACAGAAATCAAAACGCTGGTTGGACTGTAGCTAGACCGTACGTCTGCGGTCACAGACTGTGCCGCGTGAAGCGCGAGCAATGCGAGAAAGGCGCGACGTGGACAGATTGGGCTCCCATCTTCATGGGGCCCGTCTCGCGCGGTGATCCTGCTAAAAGATTTTTCGATACTGCTTTGAATGCACACCGGACTCGTCGGCAAAGCCGAGGGAGGCGCTGTCGGGATTGCCGGTGTTGTTGAGATCGATTCGATAGTGCCCGCGGATTTGTTCCATCGCCACTTCAAAGGGAATGGCTTGGGGATACAGGTTGCCCGGGGCATGTGCACCGCGTGTCAGGGTGCGGATCACGTCGGCCTGCGCGTACTGGGGGTCGGACACAATGTAGATGTCGGCGACCGCATGGTCCCCCAGTTTGTGGCCGGCCGTTGTGGCAGGCAGGAGATCGGTCAAGGTGCCGGCGAGCCGGTCCTTTCTAAACCGCTTCAAGAGTCCGGCGACCTGGCTGTCGGTCGCTTCCGGGGGGACGGTGAGACTGATCGCGTTCATGTCCAAGATGGTTGTGTGGACTTTGAAGAGCACAGGCGCCGCTTCAGGATCTTCGATGATCGGTCCGGTCGGTCCTTCCGTCCCTGCGACTTGCTTGTTCTTTGAGCTGGGCACGATGAGGGCCACAAAAAGCCAGAGTCCGAACAAAATGCTGAAGATCACGATCAGAGGGTGGATTCCGGCACGCTTGCCTTCTTCGTAGGGGTGTGGCTCATCGCTCATGACGGAGTTCCTCGGCAGGTGTGGCAGGATTCTGTTTCTTGGCTTCGTCCCACAGTCGATCCATTTCTGCAAACGAGAGCTCTCCAACCGTACGGCCCGACGCGGTCGCCTGGGCTTCAATGAATTGAAATCGTTCGACGAATCGGTTGGCGGCCTGGCGCAGGGCATCTTCCGGATTCACTTTGATAAAGCGGGCGAGATTTACGAGGGAGAACAGCACGTCGCCGAACTCCGCGACGATCTGCGCTTGTCGCAACTGTCGAGGCCCCGGCGTCGCGCTCTGACTGGTTCGACGCGGGGGATCGGATCGCGACACGGAGCTCTTGAATTTCTTCTTCTATCTTGCCGAGGACCTGATCAAAGCCTTTTGCGTCGTGGGTCCAATCGAAGCCGACGCGGGAGGCGCGTGCTTGAAGTTGGTAGGCCCTCAGGAGGGCCGGCAGCGTCTGCGGCACGCCGTCGAGCACCGAGTCTGGTCGGCCGGTCGCCTGCCGTTCCGTGCGTTTGATATCTTCCCATCGCGCGACCACCTGGTCGGCATTCGTCGGGGTCGTGTCTGCAGGCCCGTTTCCAAATACGTGGGGATGCCGTCGAATTAGTTTGTCGGTCAGTTGCTCAAGCACGTCCTCGATGGTAAAGCTGCCAGCCTCCGAAGCGATCTGACTATGAAAGAGCACTTGCAGCAGCACATCGCCCAGTTCCTCCGGGAGTTTGGCGCGGTCCTGCTTGGTCGAGAATTTCTAATACTTCGTAGGTTTCTTCGAGCAGATAGGGTTTCAGCGACTCGTGCGTTTGCTTGCGGTCCCAGGGGCATCCGTTCGGCGCGCGCAACGCAGCCATCAAATCGACAAGTTTATGAAATCGTTCCGACATCGCTGCCCTCATTGTCATACACAGTTGGGCGCTCATTATACCCGGTTCTCAACAGGCTTCAATCGGTCGGCGCGGCTTGCGCCTCTCCAGGGCCTATGGTAGGGTACCGTCGCTGCATCTGGAGCGGGGGAAAGGCCTGTGGCCGCAGAACAAGAAGAAGGATTTGTCGTTCGGGATCGACGGGGTGGGGGTGGGCTCGATCGTCCATCCGCGACTGCGGATGCCACGTCGGGGACACAGTCCCAGCGAGCAGGCTGCACCTTCTGATCCGCACCAGGGCTCGGGAGTTCCCGTCACCTTTTCATCATTCGTCATTTCTCTGGGCAGCTCCTCGCTGATGTTGATGGGGGAACAGCTGGATCCCCATCAGCCTCCGATGCCGGCGAATCTACCGCAAGCGAAAGAGATTATCGACCTGCTCTCGGTCTTGGAAGACAAGACCAAAGGCAATCTCACGACGGAAGAACAAGCGGTGCTGCGGGATATGCTCTACGCCCTTCGGATGAAGTACGTGAGTTTGGCTGCCAAATAGTAGTACCCCTGCCGCCTGTCGACCCCAGACGTGTCTGTCAGCCACCATGGTTCATGCGAGGTGGTGAGAGGTTCCCCTGATTCGGTGATAGTGAATGTTCATTCTTCCGTACGTCGTGAGGCCGACAATCGGGGATGCCGGATGTGAATGACAGCAAGAAGGACATAGGCTCTCTTTCCGGGACAAAGACTGATAGTGGTTCCGTGACCGGGGTCGCGGCGCCGCTTGCCGGGGCCGGCCGGTCTTCACGGTCATTCGGACCTGCCCAGGAGCCGGAACGCCGGAGGATGCATTTACGGCCGGTCTGGATCGTCCTCATTCTGCTGCTGCCCTGTCTGGCGCTGACTCTTTACTATTCCCAGGTCGTGATTCCCGGTGGCGAGGAAACGGATTCCTTTCTGCCGACGACCAGTTACGCGTTCGTGCTTCTCCTGCTCAACCTCGATCTGATCGGGTTTGTGGTCCTGCTGCTGCTGCTCTCCCGCAATCTCATCAAGGCCTACTTCGAGCGGCGGCATCGATTATTTGGGTCGGGGTTTCGAACGAAGTTGGTGGCGGCTTTCATCGGGTTTTCGCTCATTCCGACGGTGCTCCTTGCGTTGGTCGCGAGCGGGCTGGTGAATAAGGCCGTGGATGTCTGGTTCAGCGATCAGATCGAACAGGTGATGCGGGATTCCTATGACGTGGCGCGAATGCAGCACGCCGGCCACATTACCCTGGCCGTGAACAGTGCCAGAGCCATCAGCCATGAAATCTATCGGGAGGATATGCTGCTGGCGGAGCAACGCGATCTGCTGGTGGCCGCCATGGCTCGCAAGCGGGCGGAGTTCGGCGTGGCGGGGATTGAAGTCTTCTCGGCCAAAATGGAAACGCTCACCAAGGCGCTGGATCTCGACGTGCCCTCATCGGCTCTTGATCTACCGATCGGCCAGCTGGTGCTCCAAGTGATCAACGGAAAGCAGGAAGTGAATGCGGTACAGGAGGCTCAAACCGGGCGCTTGGTGCGGGCTGCGGCTCCCATCGCAGCGAGCGGGCGTGGCGGCGAGATCGGTGGCGTGGTAGTGGTGGAGGCCTTCGTTCCCGAATCGTTGCTGGCGAAAATGGAAGGGATTGGCCATCAGTACAATGAATACAGGCAGACGAAGGCCATGAAAAATCCCATCAAGGCCGGAGCCTATCTCTTCGTCGCTGTCATCACGATGCTCATTCTGTTCGGGGCGACCTGGTTCGGGTTCTATGTTGCGCGGAGCATCACGGTGCCGATTCAACGATTGGCTGAAGCGACGGAGGCCATTGCCCAAGGGGATCTCTCCGTCCGGATCGAGGGAAAAGCGACCGATGAAATCGGCACCTTGATCGATTCGTTCAACCGCATGACGGCAGATCTACAGGGGAGTAAGTCCGAGATCGAGGAGGCCAATATCTCGTTGCGCCACAGCAATCTTGAGCTTGATCGGCGCCGTGCCTACATCGAGACGGTGGTTGAGACGATCGCGGCTGGGTTGCTCTCGATCGACAAGAACGGGGTGATCACGAACTTTAATCCGTCTGGTGAACGGATCCTTGGACTTGCGGCGGATCGATTCCGTGGCAGACCGGCCAATGAGGTGTTCAAGGAGTTTAGACTCGATCTGTTCCAGACGGTCTATGATCGGATGTTGGCCGATCAGCGCGATACGGTGGCTCATTGAGGGCCCGATGGAGATCGATGGTAGATTCTTGACCATCGGGCTTCACGGATCGCGCATGAAGGACGAAGCGAACAAGGATCTCGGTATCGTGCTGGTGTTCGAAGATCTCACGGAATTGATCAAGGCGCAAAAAGTGGCGGCCTGGCAGGAGGTGGCGCGGCGGGTGGCCCATGAGATTAAGAACCCGTTGACGCCCATCCAGTTGTCCGCGCAGCGTTTGCGGAAGAAGTATTTTGAGAAGTCGCCGGATTTCGATGCGATCTTCGACGAGTCGACGAACGTGATTGTCAACGAAGTGACGAGTCTCAAGCATATGGTCGACGAGTTTTCGAAGTTTGCCAGGCTGCCGACTCCGCAGATGGCGCATCAGTCGCTCCACGATGTGATCAACGAAGTCACGACGCTCTATCGAGGGGCACACAAGGATGTGGAACTGATCGTGGAGTTGGACGAAGACCTCCCGTCGCTCAATTTCGACCGAGAGCAGCTCAAGCGGGTGATGGTCAATCTGTTGGACAACGCGATTCAGGCGATGCAACAGCAGGGGCGGGTGTGGCTCTCGACCAAGTATGATACAAAACGTCGGCGGGCCGTCGTGAGCGTGGCGGATGAAGGCCCCGGCATTGCGCCGGAAGACCAGGAAAAGCTGTTTGTGCCATACTTTACGCGGAAGAAGACGGGAACGGGGCTGGGCTTGGCGATCGTGCGGCGTATCATTACCGATCACGACGGACAGATTCATGCGAGCCAGAATCAGCCGAAAGGGGCCGTGTTCACGTTCGAATTGCCCGTGTAGCGCAGAGGTCACTCGTCATGCGTCAATGGTCACTCGGAATAACGCACGGGCTCTTGGGTAACAGCTGACTTCTTACGATTCACGTTTCATGGGGGATTCATGTCCGCATCGATCTTAATAGTGGATGACGAAGAGTCGATTCTTACATCCTTGAGCAGCATTCTGCGGGATGAAGGTTATGATGTGGCAGTGGCCAAGACCGGCGTGGAGGCGTTGCGCGCCTACACCACGGATCCGCCAGATCTTATGCTGCTCGATATCTGGATGCCGGAAATAGATGGCATGGAAACCTTGCGCCGGGTTCGGGAGCTGGTGCCGACGGCACAAGTGATGATGATGTCCGGGCACGGCTCGATCGAAACGGCGGTCAAGGCGATCAAGCTGGGGGCGTATGACTATATTGAAAAGCCTTTGTCGCTCGAGAATGTCACGCTGCGCGTCAAACATGCCTTGGACCAATACCGTTTGGAGCAAGAGAATCGGACACTCCGGACCACAGTCCAGCGGAAGTTCGAGTTGGTGGGACAATCGCCCGCGATGCAACAGTTGCGGCAGCTGATCGAGACGGCCGGACCGACCAACAGCCGTGTGTTAATCGGAGGGGAGAACGGGACGGGGAAGGAACTTGTCGCGCGGGCAATCCATCTGCAGAGCGCCAGGGCCGGTCGACCGTTTGTGGCGGTGAACTGTGCGGCTATCCCGGAGACCTTGATCGAGAGTGAACTGTTCGGACACGAAAAGGGCTCCTTCACCGGTGCGACCTCGATGAAACGCGGACAGTTCGAGCAGGCGGACGGGGGTACGCTCTTTCTGGACGAAATCGCCGACATGAGCCTGAACACCCAGGCGAAGGTATTGCGGGTGTTACAGGAACAGCAATTCACTCGTGTCGGTGGGACGAAGCTGCTCAAAGTGGATGTTCGGGTCTTAGCGGCCTCCAACAAGGATTTGCTCAAGGAAATCGAGAAAGGCGCGTTTCGCGAAGATCTCTTCTATCGACTCAACGTGGTACCGATAATCGTGCCGCCGCTCAGGGAGCGTCGGGAAGACATCCCGTTGCTCATTCGCCATTTCATGAAGGTCCATGCGGAGGAGCAGGGGTTGCGGAGCAAAGAGATTGCACCGGATGCGATGGCGGTGTTTCAACAATATGATTGGCCGGGGAATATTCGTGAACTGCGAAACCTGATCGAACGATTGATGATCATGGTGCCAGGACCAGTCATCGAGGCAGCGCAAGCGGGCCTCTCGTTGCAGGCGCGTCCGACTGGGCAGGCGTCCCAGGCTGCGACTCCCGCGGCCAATCCACTCTTCACGCAGTCATATGACTCGCTCAGGGACGCCCGCAACGCGTTTGAAAAGGAATATATCGCGCGCAAGTTGCGTGAGCATCATTGGAACATTTCTCGCACGGCTGAAGATTTGAAAATCGAACGGAGCCATCTTCATCGAAAGCTCAAGCTGCTTGAAGTGGAGATGCGACCGGAAGCGTAGCATAGACAGCCTGGTCGTCCTCCTGCTTGCGGAACGCGCACACTCAGAAGGTGCTCGTTCGACGGGCGCATTCGAGGACCGACCAAGCTGCCCGATGAAGAAAGAGATGAGCGAGCTTCGCGGGGGTATTCAAGGGAAGCCGCCCATCGGCCCTTCATGAGTGGAGGGCAAGCGGATGCCCCGTTCCTTGTACGAACTCCTCCGCCTCGGCGAAGATTACGCCTCGGGCAATCCTCGTGCCTGTGCGTTGACCTCTGCAACAGTCGTCCGCTAAGATGCGCCCTCCTATGACAACCTACCGAGATGCCGGAGTCGATATCGATGCGGGCGACGAGTTCGTCGACCGTATTTCACCATTGGTGCGATCCACGTTTCGTCCGGAAGTCCTGACGGACCTTGGCGGGTTCGGCGGATTGTTTCGGCTGCAGGCTCATCGCTATGCCGAACCGGTCCTTGTCTCCGGCACTGACGGAGTCGGGACGAAACTGAAGATCGCCTTCCTGACGGATCGCCACGATACGGTCGGGATCGATCTGGTGGCCATGTGCGTCAACGACATCGTGGTCAGCGGGGCCGAGCCGCTGTTCTTCTTGGATTATTTCGCGACGGGAAAACTTGCCGTCCCCAAGGCTGAGGCGGTGCTGAAGGGGATTGCCGAGGGCTGTCGCCAGGCTGGCTGCGCCTTGATCGGCGGGGAAACCGCCGAGATGCCCTCCTTCTATGCGGAGGGCGAATATGACCTGGCAGGGTTCGCCGTCGGAGTGGTGGATCGACCCAAGATCATCGATGGCCGCAGCATCGTGCCAGGCGATGCCCTGATTGGATTGGCTTCGACCGGTCTTCATAGCAACGGCTATTCGCTCGCACGTCGTGTCTTGTTGGATCAGGCAAAACTCAGCGTGACCAGTCGCCTGCCTGAACTCGATCAGCCGCTCGGGGATGTCTTGCTGACTCCGACCAGAATCTATGCCAAACAGGTCCTCACTTGATCCAGGAATGTCCCATCAAAGGCATCGCCCATATCACCGGCGGCGGCATCACCGAGAATCTTCCGCGAGTGTTTCCCTCCGGCGTGCGGGCACAGGTGCGGCGAAGTGCCTGGTCCGTACCGCCTATTTTCCAGGCGATCGCTCGGCTTGGACAGGTCGAGCGTGAGGAAATGTATCGCGTCTTCAACATGGGGATCGGGTTGATTCTTGTGGTGCCAGCGTCAGCCGCCCAATCTGTCGTCGCGCGCGCAACGGCCTTGGGCGATCACGGCTTGCCAGATCGGGACCATCGTGTCATCGACCGGCGAGGGGCCATTGGTGGAGTATGTCGACTAAGCGGACGGATGCGCTTCGAGTCGCCGTATTGGCATCCGGGCGCGGATCGAATCTTCAGGCAGTCATCGACGCGATCGAAGCGGGGACGGTTCAGGCGAAGATTGTCGCCGTCATCAGCAACAAGAAAGAGGCCCCGGCGTTAGAACGAGCCCGCCGACATGGACTGTCCGACCTCTTCGTCGATCCAAAACCCTATGCAGGCAGACCCGATAGTCGTGAGGCCTACGATTGCGAACTGCTCGAATGTGCTCAGGCGAGCTACGATGTGGAGTTGGTGTTGCTGGCCGGATACATGAAGATCGTGACCAGGGTCCTCGTGGATGCCTTTGCCAATCGCATGATGAACATCCATCCGTCCCTGTTGCCCTCGTTTCCTGGGTTGGACGTGCAGAAGAAGGCGATCGAGTGGGGCTGCAAACTTACCGGATGTACGGTCCACTTTGTGACGGAAGGCGTTGACGAAGGGCCGATCATTCTTCAAGCGGCGGTTCCGATTCTCGATGACGACAGTCCCGACGCTCTGGCCGCTCGGATTCTCGAGCAAGAACACAAGATCTACCCGCGAGCAGTCCAGCTCTTTGCCGAGGGGCGGCTGCGGGTTGAAGGGCGGCGCGTGTTCATCGAGGCGGGAAAGCCGGAGGGTGAGGCCGTGATCAGCCCGTCATAACGGTATGGCGAATCGAACATCCGGTAGAGACTCAGGAAACGGTTGTGTATAATGCGATGGACGGTGAGGCGTTCGTCTCACTGGCTGAATGACGGTCGAGTGGGGGGCTAGCTCAGTTGGGAGAGCACGACGTTCGCAACGTCGGGGTCAGGGGTTCAACTCCCCTGCCCTCCACCAAAAAATGTTTACTCAATCAGCCGCAGTAATCCCGCATAGTCGCCGACACTTCCGCCGTCAGGCAGCGCTCTGCGCGGTAAGCTCCTGGCTGAGCCACGCGGATCCGAACACTCCCGCCGATCGATACCATTTATTTCCCCACTCGCCGCCTTGCGGTTTGATCCTTCCCATCCTACAATGGACCTCCCTGCGAGGCTGTCATGGAAGCACGCCAGTTCCT
>CAVREB010000012.1:0-201797 GCA_963720035.1 uncultured Nitrospiraceae bacterium
GTACATCGTGCGTCCAGTCGGACGTTTTGACAGTTCGCGCGAGAGTTTGACTCGTTGCGCCTCGCCCCCCGACAGCGTCGTGGCGGACTGGCCGAGTTTTACATAGTGCAACCCGACATCATGCAAGGTGTCGAGCTTCCGCTTGATAAAAGGGATATGCTCGAAGAACTCCACGGCATCGTCCACCGTCATATTCAACACATCGGCGATGCTCTTCCCCTTATGGTGAATCTCCATCGTCTCGCGGTTGTACCGTTGACCCTTACAGACCTCACAGGTCACATAGACGTCCGGGAGGAAATGCATCTCGATCTTGATCAACCCATCGCCCTGACAGGCCTCGCAGCGACCGCCCTTCACATTGAAACTATAGCGGCCGGGCTTATAACCCCGAACGCGGGACTCGGGCAGATTGGAGTAGAGATCCCGGATGAAGCCGAACAAACCCGTATAAGTCGCCGGATTCGAGCGCGGAGTCCGGCCGATCGGGGATTGGTCGATGTCGATCACTTTATCCAGCGCCTCGACACCCAGCAGCTCCTTGCAGCCATCGATCTTCGGTTTTTTGTGATAGAGCAACTGGGAGAGGGAATGGAACAGCACCTCGAGAACCAGCGTACTCTTTCCGGACCCAGACACGCCGGTCACACAGGTGAGCAGACCGAGCGGAATCTTGGCGGTCATCCCCTTGAGATTGTGTTTCGTGGCCCCCACGATGGACAACATGCCCCTTGGCCTTGCGCTGGCGGCGAGGAAGGCTGACCATTTGCGTGCCGCGGAGATACTGGCCCGTCAGCGAGTCGGGATTCCCCATGACTTCGTTCGGCGTGCCTTGGGCAATGACCCGGCCCCCCTGCGTTCCGGCGCCAGGCCCCATATCCAGCAGATGGTCCGCTGCCATCATGGTTTCTGCATCGTGCTCGACCACCACCACCGTGTTGCCCAGGTCGCGCAGGCGAAGCAAGGTCTGGAGCAAGCGCCGATTATCCCGCTGATGGAGACCGATCGACGGCTCGTCGAGGATGTAGAGGACGCCGACGAGGCCGGAACCGATTTGCGTGGCGAGCCTGATGCGTTGGCCTTCTCCACCGGACAACGTCGCGGCCGCCCGATCCAACGTCAGATAATCCAGACCGACGTTGACGAGAAACCCGAGCCGTTCGCGAATTTCCTTCAAGATGCGATGGGCAATCACCAGTTCGCGCTCGGTGAATTTCAACGAACCGAAGAAGTCGGCGGCAGCTCGCACGGAAAGATGCGTCACCTCCGCGATCGACTGTTTGGCCACCTTGACGGACAGGCTTTCAGGCCGCAGCCTCGCGCCCTTGCAGACCCCGCAGGGTTCAAGCAACGTGAAGTCTTCATCGTCAGGACAGCCAGGCGTCATGGCATAACCAATGCCGTCGCAGGCCGGGCAGGCTCCATGCGGGCTGTTGAACGAAAAGACGCGCGGTGTAATTTCTGGATAACTGACGCCGCAGCGGATGCAGGCTAGTTTCTCGCTATAGAGTGATACTTTCCCATTGTCCGTCAGCACCGCGACCAGCCCACCGGCGAGTTTCAGCGAGGTCTCCACCGAATCGGCCAGCCGCCGCGTCAACGCCTCGCTCGGCTTCATTACCAGCCGATCGACGATGATTTCGATCGTGTGTTTCTTCTGTTTATCGAGCGTGATGTCCTCGCCCAACTCAACCAGCTGACCATCAACTCTGGCCCGGACGTAGCCAGCCTGGCACATGTCGAGGAGTTCTTTTCGATATTCTCCCTTCCTGCCGCGAACGATCGGGGCTAAAACCTGAAACTTGCTCCCCTCCGGCAACAGACCTATGGCATCGACCATTTGCTGCACGGTCTGCGCCGTGATTTCCTCGCCGCACTGATAGCAGGAAGGGCGTCCGACCCGGGCAAAGAGGAGACGGAGATAGTCGTAAATTTCCGTCACGGTTCCGACCGTGGACCGGGGGTTGTGGCTGGTGCTCTTTTGCTCGATGGAAATCGCGGGCGAGAGCCCTTCGATCGAATCGACGTCTGGCTTGCCCATCTGTTCGAGGAACTGACGGGCATAGGCCGAAAGCGACTCGACGTACCGTCGTTGTCCCTCGGCATAGATCGTGTCGAAGGCCAGCGACGACTTGCCCGACCCGCTCAGTCCCGTGATCACGACGAGCTGGTCGCGTGGGATCGTCACATCGATGTTCTTGAGATTGTGCTCCCGCGCCCCTTTAATGATGATCGAGGTATGCATCAGGGGCGGCATTATAGCATGCGGACCTGGTCGCCTTGACAAACCCGGAAGGCCGGTGCTACCACGCTCTCATGGTGCAAGTGGATACACCACCCGTTCAGAAGGGGACCGACTCCCCAGCGACCCCGCTCGCCGTCTCGACCTGGTCGGGCCAAGCCCGTGAACAAGCGGTTCAACGGATGTTCACCGCGATCGCCCGCGTCTATGATCTCAACAACACGCTCCTGAGTTTTGGACTGCACCACCGCTGGAAAAGAATTACTGCCTCGTATGTGCCGATCACGACAGAAGGCCGGGCACTCGACGTCGGAGCCGGCACAGCCGATCTCGCACTCTTGATCGAACCACGCATGGGAACCAACGGTCGCGTCATTGCCTCCGACCTGAACCACGCCATGCTCGTCGAGGGGCTGAAGAAAGTCACAAGCCGTGGCCTGGGACACAGGATCACCTGTCTCGAAGCCAACGCCGAGCATCTGGGATTTCCCGATGGGACCTTCCATGCCGTGACCACGGGGTTTTGCATGAGGAACGTCGGAAATCTTCGGCAGGCGGTCACAGAAATTCACCGTATTTTACAGCCGGGTGGACGGTTTGTATGCCTGGAGTTTTCCCGACCAGTCTTCGGGTGGCTGCGGGCACTATACGATTGGTACTCGTTCCGTCTTCTTCCCTGGATTGGAACGAAAGTGGCGCATGACACGACTCGGCGTCTACGAATATCTCCCTGCCTCCATTCGGAACTTCCCGGACCAGGAACGATTGAAACAGGTGCTCCTCGACGCAGGCTTTCGTCAGGTCACCTATCGCAACCTGACCGGCGGGATCGTGGCGATCCATGTGGCCACAAAGTAGACGAGAGGCACGAGGCCGTAGAGGCAATCGGGCCAAGATATTTCGTCCCTCACCTCTAGCCGCTTGCCCCTAGCCCCGAGCCAAAAATGAATTCTATTCTTATATATTTTTCTCCCCTGCAAGAAGGTCTACCCCATTGGTGTGACCTATCTCGCTGATTTTATTCATCGGCGCAAGCCAGAGGTGCGGCAGCGCATCCTCGATCTGTCCCTCTTTCCCGATGCCCAACGGGGCAGAGCGGTCCGCGATGCCGCAACTGAGTTCAAGCCGGACCTCGTCTGTTTCTCCTGGCGCGACATTCAGATCTTTTCCCCGCATGAGGGAGACTCCTCGCTCGAACATGCGTTTAACTTCTACTTTGCGAGCAACCCACTCAAACGGGTCGTCGCCTCGTTCGCGGGGCTGCAGCAGCTCTACCGCTACTACAGTCATATACGGGCGGCCCTCTCCTACCCCTGGTTGATCGCGAAGGAGTTCCCGAAGGCACAGATCATGATCGGCGGGGGAGCCTTTACCGCTTTTGCCGATCAGCTCATCCAGAAACTCCCGGAAGGCACCATCGGGATTCTTGGGGAGGGTGAAGACGCCATCCTCAAGGTGCTTGAGGGCCAGTCGCTGGAGAACGAGCGCTATATCCTCCGGGAAGGAAAGACCATTCGAAAGGGCCAGCAGGGTTCGCCGGCGCTCCTCGATGCGCTCACCGTCGACTTGCCCTACCTGACCTCGATCTTCCCGCAATATACGGAATATTTGGGTGAATCCATCGGAGTCCAGTCGAAGCGGGGCTGCCCCTACGACTGCGCCTTCTGCCTCTACCCTTACATTGAGGGGAAGCGGGTCCGCTATCGGCCACCCTCCATGGTCGTCAAGGACATCTCTCAGCACTACCATCAATGGGGTGCCAGGCGGTTCTGGTTCACGGATGCCCAATTCATCACTGGGAAAGAAGCCTATCCTCAATGCACCGAGATCCTTGAACGGATTCTCGCCGAGAAGTTGGAGATCGAGTGGTCCGGCTATATTCGGACATCGCTGATTACCCCGGAATTGGCAAAACTCATGGTCCGGTCCGGCGTCGGCGATCTCGAGGTCGCCATTACGTCGGGCTCGCAGGAAGTGCTGAACAACCTCCACATGGGATTCAAGCTTGAGAAGCTATACGATGGCTGTCGCTATCTGGCAGAAGCGGGTTTCAAGGGGAAGGTCATCCTCAACTACTCGCTGAACTCCCCGAAGGAAACTGAGGAATCGCTACTCCAAAGCGTGGAGTCCTACAAGGTGGTCGCCTCGATCCTGGGTGAGGAGCGTGTCTTCCCTCTCATGTTCTTTTTGGGCATTCAGCCGAATACCGATCTGGAACAACGGCTGTTAGAAGAGGGATACCTCTCGGCCGGCTATAACCCTCTGATGCTGACCCCGACGAGTATCAGAAAGCTCCTCTATAACCCGGCGCCGCTGAACTCGTTCATTGCCAAGGCCTGCCTCCGCGCCTGGGAACGGAAAGAGGGAAGCCGAGACCCAAGGAAATGGACGGGATCCCTGTCCCAATCCCCAAAAGAATCAGGCCCCTATGCCGACAAGAGTTTGATCCGAGGGATCGAAGGGAACTCCGGACGCGATGCCCTCCTGTCCCTGGAAGAGATCCTCCGCTCCCGACAATCGCTTCGCTCCGCAAAGGGTTCGGGCGAAAAATCCGTCGCGACTCCGGCATCCTAGCGTCGTCCAACCAGCCCCCGTCGACGCCTTGCAATCCATTTCCGGCCGGTGCTATCATGCGCGTTCTTTGAGGCTGGGGAAGTACGTCAACCGTTTGGAAATTTTGACAATTACTCTCGTTCACCCTGGCCTGGAGGGCATCCGGAGGAGACATCTCAATGTATAAGACGATCTATGTGCCGGTCGATAACTCCGACCATTCCAATACAGCAGTCGACGTCGGTGTTCACTTTGCCAAAGCCTTCGGCTCGAAGATCGTGGGCAGCCATGTCTATGCGGCCAAAATGCATGACAAACGCTTCAAACAGATGGAAGCGGGCTTGCCCGAAGAGTACCACGATGAAAAAGAACTCGACCGTCAGCGCCAAATTCACGATTCGCTGATTACCCGTGGTCTCCAGATCATCACCGACTCCTACCTCGACTACGTCGATAAGAAATGCGCGGAAAACAATCTGCCGATCGAGCGTCGCTCGCTCGAAGGCCGGAACTGGAAGGTGCTGGCCGAAGACATCAACACCAATGCCTATGACCTGGTCATCATGGGCGCCTTGGGTGTCGGCGCGGTGAAGGACAGCGTGATCGGCAGCAACACCGAGCGTGTGCTTCGACGCGTGCGGAATTCGGACATGCTGATCATCAAGCAGACCCAGCCCATGACCGCCGGGAGAATCGTGGTGGCGGTGGACGGCAGCCCCTATTCCTTCGGTGGACTCATGACCGGTCTGGCATTGGGCAAGGCCTTCAACATGCCGGTCGAAGCCATCTCGGCCTTCGATCCCTATTTCCATTATGCCGCCTTCCATAGCATCTCAGGTGTCCTCAACGAGGAGGCCGGCAAGGTGTTCAGATTCAAGGAGCAGGAAAAGCTACACGAAGAAATCATCGACAGCGGCCTCGCGAAGATCTACCAGTCGCACCTCGACATCTGCCGCGAGATCGCTCAGGCCGAGCAAACCGACGTCAAGACGACCCTGCTGGACGGCAAGGCCTTCGAGAAGATCATTCAATACGTGCGCAAGGATATCCCCGCATTGCTCATCGTCGGGCGAATCGGCGTGCACAGCGACGAGGATATGGACATCGGCAGCAACACGGAAAATCTCTTACGGTCCGCCCCCTGCAATATCCTGGTGTCGAACCGGAAATATGTGCCGCCGATCGATACACTGGCTGAATATACCATCGCCTGGACGGAGGAAGCCCTCCGCCGGATGGAAAAGATCCCGATATTCGCCAGAGGTGTGGCCAAGACGGCCATCCACCGCTATGCCATCGAAAAGGGCCACACTATTATCAGCAACACGGTGGTCGATTCGGCCGTGGGACACATCCTGCCCAAGGGCGCGATGGACGCCATGCGTGCGCTGGGCGGCAGCCTGGATGCATCTGGCATCGACCGCGACAAGATGCAGGCTGACGAGTCCGTGGCGAAGGATCTCATGGGCTCGACACTCAGCGGCATGATGACCGAGATCGTGGAAGAAAAGCCGAAAGTCAGTGCAGGCACGCAAGCCTATCTGGACCGAATGACTCAGAATTACTTCGTCTGCGACGGCTGCGGCTACATCGGCAAGGGCGAGACCCCCGTGAAGTGCCCCGTCTGCGCCGCTGGAGGCGACCGGTTCAAACTGGTCGACAAGACGATTTTCGAAGCAGCCGCGAACGCCGAAGGAACCCTCGAAACAGACCTGGCCTACGATGATGTTCCCATGCAATGGACGAAGGACGCTAAAGAAGGAATCCGTGCAGTCCCAGCCGGATTCCAACGCCGGCGCGCCAAAGCCAAAATTGAAAAGACTGCACGCAAACTCGGCATGACCACGATCACCCTGGAATATGCCGCACCCATGATTCAGGAAGCGGCCTCAGAAGACTACACCCCCATCTTCGCAAACAAGGGGACCGGCGCCTCGACCGAAGCCCAGGCTACCGTGGCTGCCGCGACAAACGGTACCAACGGCGCGGACTCCTCCCATGAGAACGGTCCTGGTAGCGGGAATGGCCGGACGGCGGAGCCTGCCCCTGCCTCTCCCTATACCTGGACGCCGGAGGCGCAGGCACGGCTCGAACGGGCCCCTGAAGGGTTCATGCGCGAATGTACCCGTGCCCTCATCGAAAAACATGCCGATAAGATCGGGGTCACGGTCGTCACGGCCGAAGTGGCCCACGAGGGTATCGAACAAGCCAAGGATTACATGGCGGAAGCCATGAAGACCGGCAACCTGAAGGACATGATCTCGAACCTGACCGGCTCGTCGAAGTCCGGGGCCAGCCACTGATGGGACGGTCGCTGCCGGTTCTCAACTTTCCAGCGCTGGCGGGAACGCTCGGCTCCATCCAGCAGCAAGTCACGCAGTTTTTTACTCCGTCATCCACTGCTCCTGCGCCGCACGACGGCCGGACCGTCGACGACTTCAAACCCTATCTCATCGCACTGAACCTCACGAAGCGCTGCAATCTCAAGTGCGACCATTGCTATCTCGACGCGACGACGAAGGCCGCCGGCGGCGACGACGAACTCTCGACCGAAGAATGCTACAAGCTCATCGATCAGATTGCCCAGGTCAACAAGGGCTGCCTCCTCGTGATCACCGGCGGCGAACCGCTCGTCCGTCCTGACATCCTCGACATCGCGCGCCACGCCGTGAAGCTCGGCTTCATGGTGGTGTTCGGGACCAACGGCATGTTGATCGATGACCGGATGGCGAAGAACCTGGTCGAGATCGGCGTGATGGGCATGGGCATCAGTATCGATTCGCTCGATCCCCAGAAACACAATCACTTTCGTGGCGTGCCCGGCGCATGGGAAGCCGCACTCGCCGGCATCGAAGCCTGCAAGCGGAACGGGTTGGCCTTCCAAGTGCATTTCAGCGCTCAGCCCATGAATTACCAGGAATTGCCCAAGGTGATCGATTGGGCGCATCATCTTGGCGCCAAGGTGCTCAATGTCTTCTTCATGGTCTGCACCGGCCGCGGCGAAGAACTCACCGACATTACCCCGGCACAGTACGAAGAAGTGCTGGGCTACCTCGTCACCTGTCAGGATAATTACAAGGGCATGCTCGTCCGGGCCCGCTGCGCGCCACACTTCAAACGACTGGCTTATGAGAAAGATCCGAACTCCCCGATCACCAAAGCGACCGGTTATATGGGCGGCGGTTGCCTCGCCGGCACCAACTACGCGCGTGTCACACCAAACGGCGAATTAACCCCTTGTCCCTACATGCCGCTGTCAGCCGGGAATATCCGCGAAACGAGCTTCGTCGATCTGTGGGAAAAGTCCGATGTCTTTAATTCCTTTCGCTACCCGCAACTCAAGGGCAAATGCGGTGATTGCGAGTATACCGACATCTGCGGCGGCTGCCGGGCGCGCCCCTATGTCGACCACGGTGACTGGCTGGACGAAGATCAATGGTGTCTGTACACCCCGAAGGGCGGCGAGAAGATCAAAGTCGCATTTAATACGCCTGAGGAAGGCGATGTGGCCTGGGATGAAGACTCAGAAACACGGCTCAACCGGATTCCCTACTTCTTGCGAGCCATGGTAAAAAAGGGCGTCGAAAAGCATGCGCGCGAGAATAGAATCCCCTTGATCACCATTGAGTTGATGGAAGAACTCCGCAAAAAGAGATTCGGCAACGATGCGCCAGTCTTCAATTTCGACGTAAAGGGCAAGGAGTAAGGTCGGGGATAGGACCGTCGGCGGTCCTGGAATTCTCACCAGTCCTGCTCACTCCTCACCAATCCATGGACGCTCTTCAAAGCATCGTCACCGACCTCAATACCCTGATTCCAATCATTAATCATTGGTTCCACTTGTTGTCCGCGGTCATCTGGATCGGCGGACTCGCGTTCCTCGTCATGGCAGTGACCCCAGGGCTGAAGAAAGCGGTCGCCAAGGAACAGATCAAGCCGATCACCGATGTGTTCTATCAGCATTACAAGAAAGTCGCGGGCATCCTGCTTGTTGTCCTTCTGTTTACCGGCGGCATCAACTTCCATTATGTCAATCAGGTTATCACCTCGCAAACCGGCAGCGGCATCCAACACCATGCGAAATATCTGACCGTCTTCTTTATCAAGCTGTTTCTTGTCCTCTGTTTGCTCACACTGTTTCTCTACACGGTGCTCTTCAAATCCGATGACGCAGTAGAAGGCGAAGAAGAATCTTACGAAGTGATCCCTTTCCAGCGCGCCGCGCTCTGGATCGGCTTCTTCATCATCCTCTGTGCCGCCGCATTGAAACATCTCCATCAGTAGATCGCGCTCCCTCTTTTACTCTCCTGGCTTTCACCTATCGAACCCCCCTGTGCCTGTATCTCCTAGGATATAGAGCGTACTGAATCAGATACGCCTCCGTTCTAGAGCCTCATCTTTCCAGCTCTCTCTCCAATCCACATTTACTCAACGACTTACATTGTAGGCCCCGGAATATGTTTACTGAGAGATCTCTGGTACAGGGGTTGCTGTAATCGAGTATCACTCGGTGTAAATGGCACGAAGCCCATGATCACAAGCTGGAATGTTTTTGGCGAAGCGAGATGCCGGTGGGCCCCACCCATCGACGGGCAATCGCCTGTCACGCAGGTGGGACTACCTCTGGATTGTGCCGATCCGGAGCCCTCCCACCGCCACACGCTTCCGCCATCGGGGCCGCGTCCTGCCCCTCAGCGGCGCGGCCCTCCAGCCTGGCCTGGAGCCCTTTCACCGTACAGACAAGCGGACAGCCTCGTTCAAGAATTCACTTGTGAGGGATACGATGTCGCTAACCCAAGAGACCACTCCGCTCAACTTGCCAAAAGATAAGCCACGCAGGCCCTCTAACCAGCCTGCTAGACCGAACAAGGCTGGTATGCGACAGTCTGGAAGGGTCCGATTGACCGTCAGCCTCCCTGTCGATCTCGTCGATCGTCTGCGCGATGCGGTGTATTGGAGTCCTGATCTGAAGCTCGCTTGGCTGATCGCTCAGTCCCTACGGGCTTCTCTGGCGGATCTGGAAAAGTCACGGCAGGGTCCCTTCCCGAAACGGATCATGGCACTCCGAGCCGGGCGACCTCGATTGGTCGGTCAGTCGATGAAGGTCCCCCCTCGTGCCAGGCTCAACGCAAATGGTACAGCCCGTTCCGCTGAGGGGATCACTCAAGCCACCCTTGCCTCGCAACAGCCCATCGAGTGATGGCAAACGAGAGGATAAATCTTCCGTTGAGCAAAACATTCTCCTCAATGTCTCTTAAAATTCCGGCTCCGAGTCGCCCTGCCTTCTTATCTCCTGAAGTGACGGTGATGAATCCTCAGACTCATCATCCGGCCGTCTTGATTGTCGACGACGACCCCGACATCCTCACTGCCCTACAGGATCTCATAGAACATGAAGGCTATCGCGTGACCGGAGTCTCCACCTGTCGCGATGCGCTGTCTCAGGTGAAGACTGTCGACTTTGCCGTAGTTTTGCTCGATATCGGATTGCCAGATGGAGACGGGCTAGCCCTACTTGAGACAATCCAGGTAATCGCGCATTCGCTCCCCGTGATTGTTCTTACCGCCTTCACATCACAGGACTATCGCACGAAATCTTTGTCCAACGGCGCATTCTCATGCCTCATAAAACCATATAATCGCGATGAGCTCCGTGCAGTCCTGCAACGGGCCGTTGTGGTAGGCCGCCCACCCACCCCTTCCGATAACTAGCAGGATGCTGAAAGATGGCGGGGCAACTGGGATGTTCCCTGGGCTCGCAGACCGCGCACGATCAGAATGTGCTCGGTCGATGCGCGCAGTGAGGATCACCCAGCCACTCCTAAGAGAAACTGAAAGCGAGTGGCCACCCTCGGAAAGATGTGAGTCTTGGCGTACCGAGTCTCCCGGGGGAAGGAGGTATGGCCTTGTCGAGCATCCTGCGGGAGCGGTCTCTCGTCATATCGGACTTGCCGATCGCCGGTTTCAGATGAATCATGATAGTTGTCTTCTGGAGCCGACGAGTCTCTGCCCGATAGCCCCACGAAACCTGGCACAGCCCGTGCCGCAGAGATTCCGGTGTTTGAATGCGCACTGGAACGCTGCGGGAAAGTTACTGTGGCACGCTAGAGTGTCGATGTTCCACGCGTGTGGCATCACGGAGAACACTCTTGCAGGATGCTCAAAAAGGCCGTCCAGCAAGGCCACAGCCGATGAAAGCACCGGAGGCGTAGCCTCTGGGCTACGTCGAGGATGCTTTCGAGGCGAGAACGCTGCTGGCGGACTTTTTCAGCATCCTGCTACGAGCGAGATCGCTTGGAAGCCGTAAGGCCCTGTTTGAAGACCGTGCGGAGGCCGAAGTAGGCAAAGGAATCTTTGAGGTTGGAGTACAGCCGTTTGAAGGTGCCCATGTCGGGATTGGTCACGTATTCCATCGTTAAGGCAATCCGCTCTTCCCCCTCGCCTAGAGGAGTCACCGCATGCCAGAGCTTATCCCCGTTGAAGATCACGAGATCGCCTGGTTGCGTGATCAGCTCAAGATGCTTGGGTGATTTGACCGGATCATCCTTAAATAGCTCGCAAACCAGTTTGCATTGCATAGATTTATCGACGAGTCCCATCAGAATGGTATAGCGAGCTCCCTTATAGTAGGAAGTATCGTAGTGAAACCCGATATGGTCTCCCACCTCCGTGTAGTAATACAGCGCGCAGGAATGGGGGTCGTTCTCAGGGCATAGGCTGAGTTTGGCCTTCACCAGACGGCTCAAGAATTCGATGAAGGCCCCTGATCGATACAGATCGAGAAAGCGGGGAGCCTTCTCCATCACAGTGTAATAGCTCACACTCCCGCCCTTTTTGTGGCCGGGAATGTAGTTGCGATTCAACTCGCTCTTCACCCCTTGCGCCTGAGGAACGAGATACTCTTCCACCACCGATCGAGGGAGAAACTGTGGAATAAACAGGAACTCGTTCTGGTCCCAATACTCACGAGAGAGTCGATCGAAATCCAACCTTTCGATTGCCTGATCAACCGCTTCAACTAAGGACCCGACCATTATCTGACTCATACGCTCACCTACTCCTCAATCGTCCATCAGTATGCAGTATGCTCAAAAAGTCCGCCAGAGACCCTGGCGCGTGAAGTGCGAGAAAGGCGCGACATGGACGAGATGAGATTCCCACCTCGTCTCGCCCGTCCCGCCAGTCTCGCTCTGCTATCCATGTGCATTCTCGAACCGATTTCCGTCACCGTCACTGTGGGGTACTGAGAACCGGAGCCTTCACCACTTCCACATCCGCAGGCAACTTCAGATCGAAAAACGAGTCGACAAGACCCAGGTTGGATTGGAGCGACGAAAATTCAAAACTCGCAACATTGCCGCTCTTTTCATAAAGAGTGACCGTCCGAATGAAGTAGGTCTTGGGAAACACTTCAAGCACGATCCGTTGTAACGATCTCCCCGCCTCACCTTCGCGTGATTTAGGCAGGAGGGTGAGTAACCGGATTCCTCCCACACCCCGACCCTTCCCCGGCGTCGGCTCAATGTCGAACGACTCCTCCAGTTTAGCCGCCCCTAGCAAGAGTTCCAATGGAGCCTTAGAGGCGGCCATCTGCGTCAGCTTTCCCACCAAGACTTGCTTGTGCTCCGGCACATACACTTTGACGTCATCCCGATTAACATAGATGTCCTCGACCGACGGGTCGAGATAATTCCACCGTAACCGGCCAGGCTTTTTGATAGAGACCTTTCCCGAGGACGTGATGGGCCGCTCGAAACCCTCAATCGTAGTTTTTTGCGTGAAGTCCGCCTGAAGATCTTTCGTCTTTTCATACCGCGCCTGGAGCTGTTTGACCACCTCTCGCACTTCCTTCAACGCTTTCTCATCGCTCTCGTCTCCAGCGGCAAGAGTCAGCAATGGGAATAGGCTCCACACGCAAACGAGTAGGCCCCCTACAAAACATGTCCAATTCAATTTCTTTATCATACCAAGAGGGAAGGGTGTGGAGGGTTACGGCAATTGCGCGCATCGAACGAGCACTGCTTTATCGTGCGCGTTCTGCGAGCATAGCAGTGGCCCTCCACACCCCTCACACCTCCTCCTCGGCTCCCACCGGCCCACGCCGCCCAACGACCTCTCTCCGCCCATCACGGCCAGCCGCGCCGACGAGGCCATCCGTCTCCATTTGCTCGATCATCCGGGCTGCGCGAGGATAACCAACCCGCAGCCGACGCTGAATCAGCGACGCAGAAGCTTGCCCAGTAGACAGGACCAACTCTTTGGCCTGTTCGTACACCTCGTCCAATGCCTCTTCCTCCTTCGCATCTTCCTGTTTCAGCGCTATGTGCAACTCCTGATTGTAGGCGGGCCTTGCTTGATCCTTCACGAACTCGACCACGCGTCGAACGTCGTCATCCGACACAAACGATCCGTGCAACCTCATTAACCGCCCGGTCCCCGACGCCATATAGAGCATATCTCCACGACCCAGAAGCGCTTCCGCACCGTTGGCGTCCAGGATGGTGCGTGAATCGGTCTTCGACGATACTTGAAATGCAATACGGGCAGGGAAGTTCGCCTTGATCAAGCCGGTCAGCACGTCGACCGACGGACGCTGCGTCGCCAGCACAAGATGGATACCTGATGCGCGGGCCATCTGCGCCAAACGCGCGATCTTATCTTCAACCTCCTTCGGCGCCACGCTCATCAAATCCGCCAACTCATCGATCATCACGACGATATAGGGCAAGGGCTCGGGCGGAGTCGGCGGCGGCAAAAATGAACCAGGGCTGCCATCCGGAAGGGCAGTCTCTCCGGCAGAGAGCCTCTCCTCTTCGGATAGAAACTGAATAGGCAATTCCGGCTGGTCCAACTTGGCTGCTGATTCCGCCTCCAGCACACCCTGCGCCCCGGCGACCTTTCGATTATAGGCATCGATGTTTCGCACCCCTGCCTCGGAAAGCAATTTATAACGCCGCTCCATTTCAGCCACAACCCAACTGAGTCCGCGCGCCGCCGACTTCGGATCGGTGATGACCGGCCGTAAAAGGTGCGGAATGCCGTCGTACGTTTGAAACTCAAGCATTTTGGGGTCGATCAGGAGCAACTTGACCTCATCGGGCCGAGCTGAAAACAGCAGGCTCAAGAGCATCGTGTTGAGACTGACGCTTTTCCCTGCCCCCGTGGCACCGGCTACCAACAAGTGCGGCATCGTCTTCAGATCGGCGATCATGGGTGCTCCGAAAATGTCCTTCCCCAAGGCCAAGCTGAGCTTCGATCTGGCGCGTGAAAACGCCTCACTCGTCACCACTTCCTTCATCGATACCGTTTCGCGATAGAGGTTCGGCACCTCGATTCCGACCACCGACTTTCCAGGAATCGGCGCGACGATCCGGAGACTGATCGCCTTCAATGCCAACGCCAGATCATCGGCTAGATTCACAATGCGCGCGACTTTGGTTCCTGGCGCCGGCTCGAACTCATACATCGTGACGACCGGTCCAGGGCGAACTTCCGTCACCTTCCCTGCGATGCCAAAGCTTAACAGGGCGCGGGTCAACACGTCGGATTGCGCCTTGACTTCCTCCTCCGTGACACGCCCCAGGGGACCTGAGGGTTCGCTCAAGAGCACAGCCGGATCCGGTAAAATATAGTCGCCCGCCTTTGCTTGGACTGCGAAGACCGGTTGGTCGGACTCCGCCTCAATCGCCTCTACCGGTTCGGGAGTCGGTCGTCGTGATGGCTGAATGACCGGCCAATCCAATACCGGTTCCTCGACCGCTTCAGGAAACGACTCCTCAATCACCGAACGGATGGATTTCGAAGATTTCTGTTTGGCTTTCCGTGATGACTCAGAAACGGATTCTTCCACCGGTCGTTCAGGAATCCACGCCCGCACCCTGTTGAAGATCCAATTGCCCCAGGTTGGAAGCCGCTGAGCCATCTCCGAAAGAGAGATGGGTATCGTGAACAGGAGCGAGACTAGCAGCCCCGCTATGATCAGAATGTGGGCGCCAGTACTCGCAAAATAAGCTCGAAGGCTCTCGGCCAACATTTGCCCGCAGAAGCCTCCCGCCATCCCTCGGTAAATGAGGCCGCTTGAAACGGTCGGCACCGCCGTAATTTCGAGATGGAGAAAGCCACTGAGGAACAGGATTACCGCCAGCGAAGCGCCGGCGTTCCGCAGGCGGATTGACAGGTCGCTCTGAGTGAAGCAGCGGACGCCTATCAGACCGAGCATAATAGGGAACAAATAGGCCGCACCACCGATCAATGAAAAGAGCGTCGACGCGAAGAAAACCCCGGCGGATCCGATGATGTTACGCGACGAAGGAGAAGCAGCAGCGGCTGACACCGCCGTCGAGTTCAGTCCATTGGGCACGAAGGAGACGAGACTGAGGAGCGTGAGCAGGCTCAACGCGATCAGGACGACTCCGATCACTTCTCGCTTAATGTGTGGAGGGGGGGAAGCGGCGCGGCGGGCCTCGCCCCGCTTGGCCGAAGTAGTGACAGCCATGATCGCGATGCTAGCACAGGGAATCGGTCATTTCAAACGAGAGTCTGCCGAAGCGAGAGACGACGATACTCTTGCACCTCGTCAACCGAGCGCGGTAGCAAGCCGGAGGAAGTCTTCGACCGACAACGTCTCTGCCCGGCGAGTCGGGGTAATATCCAATCGCTGCAATGCCTCGGCCACACGATTGAGCTCATACCCTTCGTCTCGTAGGGAATTGACGAGCGTTTTCCTCCGATGCGCAAAGGCCGCCTTCACAAGCGCACGAAATTCGACTTCTTCCTGCTGGCTGAGCCTCGTGTGCTCTTTCGCGCGCAGCAACACCACCGCCGAGGCGACTTCCGGCCTGGGACGGAAACACTGGGCTGAGACACGAAACGCCTTAGTAATATCGGCTGCGTACTGCGCCATTACGGAGAGGACTCCATATTCCGACCCGCCTGGCTTTGCCACCAATCGATCGGCCACTTCAGCCTGCAGCATGAGCACCATACGGGGGAACCGGCCACGCTGGTCGAGTAATCTAAAAAGTAACGGGGTTGAAATGTAGTAAGGCAGATTCGCCACGACGACCGTCCCCATCGGCAGGTTCTCGACCTGATATTCCAGCGCGTCCCCACAGACCAGCTCCACATTCGGAAACTCCGCCTGCCTGGTCTTGAGATAGGCATGGAGCCGTGGATCTACTTCGACCGCCGTCACACGACCGGCAACGTGGCACAGCGCCTCTGTCAGAATGCCGCGACCTGGGCCGATTTCCAACACGTGGTCGCTGGGACCCAGTTCCGCCAACGCGACAATCTTGCGCACGATGTTGGGATCGATCAGAAAGTTCTGGCCGAGCCTTTTGTTCGGCGGAGGGAGATCGGGGATCGACACCGGTCAGTTCCCGCCGGAAGGACGAGGAGCTGCTTGCGCCAGTTGTTTCGCGAGATCGGCAAGCGGAGCTCTGAAATAGTCGGTGAGATCGGTAAACTCTTCCACCAGGTCGTTGGTAAAAGAGGGTCCCGGCTGCAGGGCGGCAAACTTCTGTCCTTCTTTCTGGCCCAGGGATTCAGTGATGAGCGCAATCGTCTTGGCTTTCCATTTTGCCACTCGTTCGGCTCCGGCGACGGTGTTGAGCGTCTCCATGGTCTCTTGGAAAATCGTGTCCAATTCTTTCAACTGCTGCTGCACCAGAACAAGCTCCCGCTTCACATCGTCTGTCATTTGGCCCCCTTCTTCCGTATCGAGACGGACCTTGCAATCGATCGGCCCTTGGCTAACGTGGCGGCCAGCGTGATCGCCTCGACCAGACTGCCGGGATCTGCGATGCCCTTCCCCACGATATCAAATGCCGTCCCGTGATCGACCGAGGTACGAATGATCGGCAGCCCCACCGTCAGGTTCACGCAGGTGCCGAAGGCGACAAGCTTTAAAGGAATCAACCCCTGGTCGTGGTACAGGGCCACCACACCGTCGTAATCACCCCTCGCCGCCTTACCAAACAGGGTATCGGCCGGCAAGGGATCGCTGGCACGAATCCCTTGTGCCTGCGCCGCACGAGCCGCGGGGAGAATGACCCGCGCCTCTTCGTCCCCGAACAGTCCATGTTCTCCGGCATGAGGGTTCAAGCGCGGCGACACCGACTCTCGGTTTCTTAATCCCGAACAGGTCCCTCAACGCCAGATGAGCCAGCCTGATGGCTTTTTCGATCTTGGCCTGGGTGAGGAGTGACGGCAGGTCTTTGATCGCGACGTGGGTCGTCACAAACATGATTCGGAGCGGTCCGCCGACAATCATCATGCCGGATTCCTGAGTCTTGGTCAGGTCTGCCAGCAGTTCCGTATGGCCGGGGAAATGACAGCCGGCCATGTTGATCGCTTCTTTGTTGATCGGGGCTGTGACGATACCGTCGATGCAGCCGAGCTGCGCAAGCTCCACGGCTTTCTTGATGAACAGCACGGACGCAGCCCCAGTCTCAGGTGCCGCGACCCCTCGCGGGAACCGCCCAAGGGGATGATCGAGCGGGTCCAGCACGGCGAGATCATTTGACCGTGGAGGCACCGCTTCGTGACCCTCCACTCGAATCACGTTCATCTTGAGTTTCAGACTCTTGACCGCCTGCTGCATGACCGGAAACGAGCCGATGACCAGCGGACGACAGAGTCGTCGCACCTTCGCTTCGTCTAAGGCCTTCGCAATCACCTCCGGACCGATCCCCGCCGGATCGCCCATCGTGATACCTAATAGAGGAGGCGTCTCCCGCTCGGGTTTGTTCGATTTGTTTCGTCTAACTAGTTTGTCTTGTTGGGTCTTCACTGAACAATTCCCCATTGGAACCAAGCAGCCCTGATAACCCGCTTACGGGCCGTATAAGTACAGCACATACCCTATATAAAGGAGTGCACTCCCACCCAGCAACCAGGGCCGCCAAAGACCGCCCCACACAGCCTGCGCCAGTAGGAAGGTGGCCGCCGCCACAGCGAGCACCATGGTGACCAATGCCGAAGGTGCCAACGCCCAGTCCGTGCCCAGGAGCCCGATCGAGACCGGGATTGTACCCTGAAAAACCATCGCGCCTGTGACATTCCCTACCGCCAAGCGATCTTTCTTTCGGTAGAGCCAGAGAAAACTGTTCGACATCTCGGGCAACTCGGTCGCCAGGGGCGCGACGAGGAGCGCCAGGATCAATGGAGAAATCGACAAGGCCCCGGCAATCGTTTCTGCGGCGAGGACGAAGAGATGCGCTCCGAGCGCGAGACCAGCCAAACCAAGGACTGCTTGAAGGCCGATGAGTCCAAACGAAGGGACTGCCGACTTTCTGTCAAAGAACAGAGGCTCAACCCCACCCTCGCCCCCCTCCTCGCCAGCCTCACTGAACTTTAGCTTTACGTAATAGAGATAGAGGCTCGTCAACCCGACGGCGGCCATGACGTGCACCAGTCGAGACGGGACAAAGACACAGGCCAGCGCGACGCTGTAGGCCACCACGAAGAAGGAAAGATCGCCCTTCACATCTTGATAGTTCAATCGGAAGGCGGCGGTTCGCTTCCCAAGTCTGGCGTAGACCACCAGCAAGATGGCCAAGATGGGGACCACCAAGGTGCTCAGCATGAAGGGAGCGCCGAGGATCGCGCCCAACCCCACCTCCGCTTCGGCAAGGCTGGACCCGAAGAAGATGGCGATGATGGGAATCGACGTTTCAGGAAGTGTGGTGCCAATGGCTGCCAACACACCGCCGATCGCGCCTTCGGACAGATCGAATCGCTTGCCCAGCCACTCAATGGCGTTCGTGAATAGCGTGCAGGCGCCCAACGTCACCACGACGGATACGAGGAACAGGAGGCTGTAGAGGAGGACCGTCATCGGTGGCCCGTCGGCCGAGCCACCCGCTGTTTGGCATAGGCGAGGGCCGCGTCTTCGAGCACTTCCTTCACGGGACGGCCCGTTCGTTCGGCAATCCGTTTGCAGTCGAGATATTCCGGAGCCGCTTTGGCCGTCGTCTCGTTCACATCGGCGATCTTCATCCGGACGACTCCGCCCCGCACCTTCACCGACATGAACCGCCGAGGGAGGATTTGTCGCATCACCTCACGAATCCGGACTCCCAATGCCGTTGTTTCCTCAAACAAGACGTCAAGAATCTGGTCCAGCTGCGCCGGAGCCGCGAGACAGGTCAGGACGATGCCGGGTCGTCCACGTTTCATGATGACCGGTGCGAGCGTGACATCGAGGGCCCCACGGGAAAATAACTGTTCCAGCACGTACTCATACGTTTGCGGGTTCACATCGTCGAGGTTGGTTTCAACCTGCAGCACGGTATCACGTTCGCGCGTTCCTCGTGATGACGGTTGTGCGAGAAACACGCGCAAGGCATTCGGCCAGCCCTCGGGATCAGCTTCGCCCGCTCCATAGCCGATGGCCGTTGGCGTCATCACCGGCATGGGACCGAACTCCGATGCCAGCGTGCGCAATAGTGCCATGCCGGTCGGCGTGGTGAGCTCCCGGGCTGGGCCTGCACTGTAGATCGGAACCCCTTTCGCCAGAATGGCGACCGCCGGACCAGGTGCCGGCAGGATCCCGTGCGCCGACTGCAGCGTCCCCGTTCCGACATTGACAGGGGAGGCCGTCACACGCGTCACGCCCAACAGATCACAGCAAATCAGCCCGCCAACGATATCGACAAATGAGTCCAGGACTCCCACTTCATGGAAATGTACGTGATCCTTGGCCACCCGATGAGCATGCCCTTCCGCTTCGGCCAATCGATCGAATACGGATCGGCTTTGCTGTTTGATCTTGTCAGGAAGTCGACTCGCGGAGAGGATGGCGTGAATCCGATGGAGCGAGAGGGGCTTGCGCAATCCTGCCGTGATCACGACGTCCACTTTCGTAGCATGGATCGCCCCTCGACGCACCCGCCGCTTCCGCAGCGTGAACCCTGCAAGCCGGAGTCGCTTCAGCCCGCTCACCAAGTCGGAAAAGGGGACTCCCACATCCACGAGCGCGCCGAGGATCATGTCGCCGCTGATGCCGGAATAACAATCAAAATGGAGATGCGCGCCCACGTGCGTCCTTTCTCTACTCAATTCAGACCGCGCCCATCTTACCCAAGGCGCGCTCGAACGGCAATCGGCTCCGGACACGCATTGACAGGCTACCAACGCTATGTTATCCCCAGTGCACTGGCCCACCGGCTGGGCACTTCATACAACAGACTTGTAACGCGCACAACCCTATGACGATCTGCCGGTCCTTGACTACGCCATGCTCAAAGTTAGGTGGATCGTGGACTGATCGGGTCGCCTGGGTGCTGCTCTGTGCCGCGCTGCTACTCTGTACCCCGTCTGCGACCTCGGCAAAATCGAAACCCCACCAGGCTCCGCGCCCAGAACCGGAACTCAAGATTCTCGACCTGAAAGTCGATCCGAACCCCTATACGATCTCATCTGGCTCATTGCAGTTTTCCGCCTTGGTCCAACTCCCTAAAGAGCTGAATGGCGCGACCCTGCTGGAAGTCTCCTCATTCATTACTTCGCCGTCGAAAAATTCGCTCCGTTTTCTGACCACACGTACCCCACTGAAGCCGCACGCAGCCTCAACCGACGGCACCACCCCTCCACAAATCTCTGTCGTGCTGACCTGGGACGGGCTGGACCAGAAGAAAATCCCGTCGGGAGCAGGGCTCTATAATTTCGAAGTGCGAGCCAAATTGCTGGCGAACGGCGAGAAGGGTCCCAGAACGCAGATGGTTGGCTGGCCGAAACGCGGAACAATAGAAGTGAAATAGGGGGCAAACGGCGCGAGGCGAACGGCAAGAGGACGGATTCTGGCCCTAGCCCTTCGCCTCGCGCCCCTCACCTAATACGTTGATCCGGTGCGCAAGACAACCGGCCCCGAATCCGTTGTCGATATTCATCACGCCGACCCCCGCCGCGCAGGAATTCAGCATCGTCAACAACGCAGCCAGTCCCCCGAAACTCGCGCCGTAGCCCCGACTCGTCGGCACGGCGACGACCGGACAGGGAACCAACCCTCCGACCACGCTTGGTAGGACTCCGTCCATCCCTGCCACCACCACGACCACCCTGGCTTGCATCAGCCGGCTCTGCCGCTCCAGCAACCGATGAATCCCGGCCACGCCCACGTCATAGAGCGTCTCAACCCGACTCCCCATGATCTCCGCCGTCACTCTTGCTTCCTCCGCGACAGGAATATCCGAAGTGCCGGCTGTAATCACCAGGATATGCCCCTGCGGTCGCCGCTTGGGGTCGCGTATGGACACAATGCGCGCCTCGTCGTGATAGACAGCTCGACGATCAAGCCGTTTGATGAGCGTGGCGACCTGCCGAGTCGCGCGCGTCGCCAACAACGGGCGATGATGTTTCAACAAAGCCTTCGCAATGGAGCGAATCTGGGCCGACGTCTTCCCCTCGCAGAAAATGACCTCGGGGAATCCCTGCCGTAACGACCGGTGGTGATCGACCGAGGCAAAGCCGAGATCTTCATTGGGCAAGGTGCGGAGCTGCCCGATAGCCGTCGCCACAGAGAGAGTGCCCGCTCGCACGTTGTTCAGCAGTCGTTCAAGCGCCTTAGGATTCATGCCTGCCCTTTCTCCGGCTTTGCGTCGCGCTCCATCAGATCAGTCACCGCCTTGCGGCACGACTTGCCTTCGAACAACACCGCATTGATCTCACGCACGATCGGCATCTCGACTCTGTGGCGATGCGCTAATCCCGACGCCGCCCGGGCCGTCCGCACGCCTTCGGCCACGGCCTGCATGCTGCCGAGGATCGCCTCCAGCCGCTCGCCTTCCCCCAGTCTCACACCGACCGTGTGATTCCGACTCAAGGCTCCAGTGCAGGTGAGGACGAGATCCCCCACCCCCGAGAGGCCGTAAAAAGTCCTCGCATCGGCGCCCATCGCATTCCCGAGTCGGACCATTTCAGCCAAACCGCGCGTGATCAATGCGGCCCGCGCATTATGACCAAGGCCGAGTCCGTCGACGACCCCGGCAGCTAAGGCCATCACGTTCTTCAGTGCCCCGCCCAATTGGACACCGATCATATCGCTATCCGCATAGACACGCAGCGCGGGCGTCATCAGCGCCGTTTGAAATGCACTCACCAGAGAAGTCTGCTCCCCTGCAAGACAAAGAGCAGTCGGCTGCCCCCGGCTCACTTCTGACGCAAAGCTCGGCCCGGACAAAACCATCAGCTTGGGATGCAGAGTCGCGGGGAAGACATCCTGCATCACTTGCGTCATCAACTTGAACGTCTCTTCCTCGACACCTTTCGTCGCGCTGATCACGGCCATGGAAGGGGACAAGACTGGGGCGAGCTGCTGCAGGACGAGCCTGGCCACATGCGATGGGACGACGAAGAGAAGGCCTTCGCAGTCGCTCGCGGCTTGCGCAAGAGAAGTGGTCGCGGTAAGCGAGACCGGCAGGGTCACCCCGGGCAGGAAGACCCGATTCTCGTGGGTCTGGTTAATCGAATCGACAACGTCCCGTTCATAGGCCCAGAGCCTGACGTGAAGTCCTTTTCCCGCCATGTGCTTGGCAAGAGCGGTGCCCCAGGCACCAGCACCAATCACTCCGATACGATTAACTATCTGCATAATGGGGGGAAGAGGCCTAAGGGATCGACAACGACCAATAGGATTTGCGGTCCGTCATCTGGCGGGCGGATTATAGGAACCCCCTCTTTCCCCTGTCAATGAACAGGCCCGTACAAAACGCCTGTTAGACCAGACAACCTGGGGGGCCGATCGGTCTATCTGCCCCTATAAACAGAGGGAAATCCCTTCTTCTCTCGTGGCACATGGCTTGCTCCCTCTATACTGGATTTCACATTTTTCTTCGCGCCTGCAAGAGAGGCCGATAGGATGATCCTGGGTGTGAATGGTGAGCCTAGAGGGTGTTCAATGAAGACAGCACATACAGCCAGCGTTCTCTTCGGGTGCAGCCTTCTCATAGCTCTGATCACTGCGCTCGTTCCGTCGGCTACCTATGCAGAATCCTATGTGGCGGGACAGTTCGGCGTAACCCTTCCGCAGAGCCTGAGCAACGTCAAGCTGACTCAACCTCAGCAATTAGGGTTTAGTGAGGTCAGTTCATCAGATTTGAGCCTTCAGTCTTCTCTCATGGGTGGGATCAAGCTAGGGCATTTTTTTTCGCGGGCCCGGTGGTTCGGACTTGAGACTGAGGTGTTTTACACCACCCCAAACATAAAGGCTCAAAATGTGACTCTTTCAGCGCCGGGCGGTACAAGCGTAAGCGGCCAAGTTTCGGGTGAACACAATCGAATACTCACCTGGGCCCCGATGAATCTTGTCTTTCGGTATCACAGAACCAGACTCCAGCCTTACGTCGCTATCGGACCGGGCATTTTCTTCGCTAACCGGAAGGATGCCGATGGAGGTACACAATCAGGGACAACAATAGGGCTGAACTCGCAGTTGGGAGTTCGCTACTATATCACTCGGAGTTGGACTGTTTTTGGAGAAGGGAAATACAATCTAGCCCGTATCAGCTATTCATCCAATGATAACGACCCCAACTCGGCCCTCGGATATCGCGCAACCTATAGTGCGTTCATCTTCTCGTTCGGCCTCGGCTACCACTTCTGACAATTGGGCCAATCCAATAATCCCACCCCCATCTAGCAACTCAACGCGGTTCCGTGTAGCCTAGGCACGGAACCGCCCATGAAACTCTGTCCATCCTGCCGACATGAACTCCCGGAGATTAGTCGCTACTGCACAGAGTGCGGCCAACGGCTTCATGCGGATCCGGTTGAGCTCCCCCCGCCTCCACCACCACGCATCGAGCCACAACCAGATCAACTGAATCTCCGTTTCCTTTACGGCATGGTGGCTGCACTCTCCCTCGCAATTCTATTCCCCCCCTGGGAAACCCCGCTGCCACAGGCCCCCGAATTCCTCGGGCTCCATTTCATCTTAACGCCCCCCACGCCGGACGCCATCGTCAGCCGGCTGTTGCTCACGATCGAGCTCGTCACCATCGGCATCGCCGGCCTATACGGCTCTTTTCTCTTCCGACGAAAACCCTGAATCGAGAAACAGGATTTCTCTCTTTGTCCTGATTTTGGACGCGCGGGCTAAGCGGCTACTCACAATGCCCCGCTAACAAGGCCGCAGGCGAGTGAACACCGGAGGCGTACCCTCTTGGCTACGTTGAGGATTTGTTCGAGCCGAGAACGAAGCCTGGGAACCTGCGCGTCTCGGCGCGCCAGGGTTGGGCGGGTGAGGACGTAGGCATTTTCAGTAGCCGTCAAAATCAGTCGAGCGCCAGCGTCAGACACTTCGCCGATCCGCCTGACTTCATGAACTCATCGAGGGGAACGGGATGGAGGCAATAGCCACGAGCTTCGAGAAGCTGCCCGGTATGAGGACAACCAGCGGGCAACACGACTTGTTTCCCGACACAGACAGCGTTGCAGGCGAACTTCATGGCCTCATCTTCTGGAACGGCCAGTCTCCGCTCCGGCGTGATCCGGTCGGCAATCGCCGCTTGTCCATAGCGGTCGAATGCGGGAGGGTAATACAGCAACTCGCCGCCACTCAAGGCACAAAAACAGGTATCGAGATGGTAGAACCGGTTGTCTACCAGCTCGAGCGGAAGAATCTCTCGGTTGAACCACTCACTGAGGATCGGGAACGCACGGATATCCGATCGCTGCCGGTAACCGCCGAACCAGCCATCGGGAAAGCCGAGCAGATCGCCGGCCCCTTCGAAAAACAGCCCCTCCTCCAATGTGAAGACGTCGTAGCCATGCGTGCGAAACCAGTCCTCAAAATAGGCCTCTTCCTTCTGCCGTTCGGCATAACGAAAACGACTCGGCACCGCCTTGCGACCCATGACGGCCCCGGCATTGGCGGTGAAAACCAGATCCGGCAGGCCCGGAATCGGCTTCATCCGTTCCAGAACGACGCCCACATCCTGCTCCAACACCCGCATGAGGTGATGCCACTGGCGGACGGCCTCGTCTGAGTTAACGGCGTTCGAACGGCGCATCCAGGGATTAATCTCGTATTCGATTCCGAAATAGTCCGGCGGGCAGACCAGCAGGCGACTCATGGCTTCCATCCCAACTCGCGCGCCAGCTCGCGCAGAAACGACGCGGCGTCCATGACCAACCCGACAGCCTGAAAACTTCCTCGATCCGCAAGTTTTGTCGGGACGGCCGGATTGACATCGACGCAGACGGAGGGGATCGTGGCAGGCAACAAATTGCCTGTCGCCACCGCGTGCAACGTCGAGGCAACGAGCAGGGCCAATCCGATTCCGGGGATTGCCGCACGCATGGAAACCTGGGCTTCTACCGAATCCGTGATGACCCCGGGCAACGGGCCGTCATCGCGGATCGTGCCGGCCATGACGACGTGGGCACCCCGTCTGACGCAGGCCGCCATTATTCCGGTCTTGATGACTCCCGACCTCACCGCTGCCTCGATGCTGCCGATGGCCCTGATCCGATTAATGGTTCGCAGATGGTGTTCATGACCATGCGGCACGACGCGACCAGCAACATGCCCATAGCCGAGGGACGTGCCATAGAGATCGACTTCCATATCATGAGCAGGCAGCGCATTCCCGCAGAACAAGACATGGATGAATTCTTCATCGATGAGCCATGTCAATGCCTCGCGTCCTCCGGCGTGAACAATCGCCGGGCCTCCCGCCAGCAGCACCTTGCTGCCAGTTTTCCCCTCCCGGAACCCTGCGCGCAACTGCACAAGGCGCTTGGCGATGTCGCCGACAATATGTCCGTGGGGCCGCTCGGCCGAGACCTGCGACTCCATGAAGCTGAATACATCGCGGTCACGTGGCCGTTGCAGCGGGATCACCCGCACACCCTCACGACCGGTCACAATCAGATCGCCCCGCTTCACCTGTCCCATCGGGATGGTACGGGCTGTCAGGCCCATGGGATCCACGCGAATTCCCAAATCCATCTCGATCCCCTCCACCTCCACCCACTGGTCACGCAATCGCACCTGGGTGGACAAATGGGTCGTCGCGTAGAACTCGTCGGGAAAGATGCCATCGGCCGGCGCCGCAGTCAGCCGGCAATCTCGTTCACTCTCAACCGACGCTCCGTGGGGTTGAATAGCATGGAGAATTTCGCTGAGCAGCTTCGCTGACGAGGTCCGCACGATGATTCTAGCGCGCGACGGCTCCTCCCGCGTCTTACCAATGTGCACCTCCTGGAAATCGAATGTCCCGCCCATCATCAGAATCGTGTCCAGGACCTTCGCCAGGATCAGCGAATCGATGATATGGCCTTGGATCAGGACGGTTTCTTGGTCATGCATCATGGGTCACACTCCCTGATAGGCTAGAGGCCAGAGGCGAGGGGCTAGAGGGAAGCAATACGTCGCCCAGAGCCAATGCCCATGCTAAATAATGATAGCACGCACTCATGAACGACAACCCCGATTCCACCTGGAGCCGTCTTGCCTCTTACCCCTTGCCCCTCGCCTCTGGCCCCTCGCCCATCTTCATGAGCTCGCGCAAGACGTTGGTCGCATAGGCACCCGGTGGAAGCGAAAAAGAGAGAGTGAGCACTGTGCCGTCCAACACCCACTCCAAATCGCCAAGGGGGACTCGGAGGGAGCGCCGTTCGCCACGAAACCCGCAGGCCTTCGCGGCTTCAGTGAGACTCTCCGGCGTGGCCCCGCTCTCAGCGACCACGGTCCGTTCGATCTCGCCTGGCTCTCCACTGGCCCACGAGACACGCGACCCGAACAAGATGCCGGTAGGACTGATCTCGAACCGGTCGGCCCGTGGCTGTTCCTTCGTGGCATCCTCAACCAGAAAGCAGGCGCCATTCTCCATTTTCATGGCCCAGTCTCCAACCAGGATACGATCGAGTCGATCGAGTCGTCTTGCCAAAATGCCATTAAAGAAGTGTGATTGATAGGCGTTGAGGTACCACATGCGCTTGGACCGGCTTAGTCTGTTTCGACGGGCAGGGTCCACCAGTAATTCTGCTCCGGTCTGGTAGTTCTGCCCACTCCGTCCCTGCCGTTGTGGGCCGAAATAGTTCGGCACGCCTCGTCGCACTAGCATGTCTGTGACAAGGGGCACCGTCTCGCTGGCGTGGGTTGCGACATCCCGAATCACCAACCGAAAGTGATTGCCTGCATGGTGCCCAGGACGCAAGCGATTGCGATGCCGGCCCAGTACCTCCACTGACAAGAGCTGCTCGTCCAATTTCAGTCGATCCAACAATTCAGGCGTGACGCCTAGAAGCGAGACCATCTGCGTGGTTACGGCCCGGGCGTCTTTGAGGCCCGCCACCCCGATCGCTTGCGTTTTCACGCCTAAGACCGAAGACAGTCGCAGGACAAGATCCGGCGTCGAGAGGAGGCGTTTTCTGATCTTGACGTAGAGATGCTCACCCTCCCCACAAGGGAGATAGAGCGGACGTTCCTCGACCTGGAAGTCTTCCGGAATAGTCCGCATCTTTCCGCCAATGCCGGGCAGTGCACTTGTCAAAAAAGGCATGGTCATCGTGCAATTGGCCCCTTCCTCATTCGCGCGTGATCGTCCTCACCACTCGATCAATCTCGATGAGGGACGAGACGCCTCGCGTGGTATACTTTCCCTATGTCTTTTCGCCCAGCCTCCGACCAAACGGCCTATTCTGAAAATCATGCTCGGACGGCCCAGCGGCCCGAGGCCCGCCTGTTCGCTGCAGGGATATTTCTCATCGTTCTAATATTTGCACAGTACCCAGGGGTCTTGTCAGGCAGAGAGAACACGATCTTTCAACAGTTCACCCAGCACATCGGCCGGCAGATCCACAGAGACAAACAGGCCTTTGCGCAAGCGAACAACTGTGTCTCGTGGTTTTATAAGGCGAAACAGACGCCTCCCCCGTCCGTGCAGGGAATCAGCTGGAACGCCACTACTTCATCCCAGCCAGAAGTGGATTGTCTTCGCGACTATCCAGGCGGAATGGACGAGGCCCGAGATGATTTTGCCAAAACCCAGTCATTGCTCTCGGTCAGCCTGACCTTCTACGAATTTTCTTTGGTCGCCGATCGGAATGATGATGCGATTTACAGTCCCGTCGAACTTCAAGATTTATTCCGCTCCCTCTCGCTCTCTTATAATGAAGGAGATCCGACCCCGGAGCAGGTCGCGGCACTCACGGAACGTTTCGACAGCTGGTACCGAAGCCGTAACATGGACGCCTTGATGCAAGGCATGAGTGATCTTTATCAACGAGGCTATCGCGTGACTCCTTCCGACCGCGTCGAGCTGGATCGGGTGATGGGATGACGCGACGCACAAGGTCCTGGCCAGATCAAGCCCGTTCCTTCATCGGACATTGCCTGAGCGAACCGCTCTATCGGCTCTTTAGTCTTGTTCCCCACTGGGAAGTCGGACTGTCCGCACACGAGATTTCCAGGCTCACCTATGTGCACAGCCCCTTGGCCGGCCGGCGGGCCGTCCATCTGAGCGATCTGCATCTCGACCGCTATCAGCCACGGCATGACCTCATCGTCGACGCCATCAGCGAGCTCCAACCCGACTGGATCTTTATCACCGGCGACCTGCTCAACGTGCCGGAGGGACTGCCGCATGTGTTTCGATTTCTCGCCGGCTTGCGCGAGATTGCGCCGGTCTTCGTCACTTTGGGCAACCATGATCACTACAGTGGCGTACCGATTGATCAGTATTGTGATCTCGCCGATCGCCACAAGATCACCCTCTTGATCAACCAGACCACCTTCATTCCCACGGACTGCGGCGAGATCGCCATTGTCGGCGTCGACGATCCCTCGCTGCATCGGGCCGACTTGAGCTGTCTGCCACCGCGCGCAAAGGATCGCTTCACCCTCTTGCTGGCCCATGCGCCGAACATCCTCGATCAGCTGGAAGACCACCACGCCGTCGATCTGATCCTCTGCGGTCATAGCCACGGAGGCCAGTGGCGCATACCAGGCGTGCCGACGTTCTGGCTCCCGCCTGGCTGCAACGGACGGATCGAGGGGCATCATGGAGAGCCTGGACGCCAGCTGTATGTCAATCGTGGGCTCGGATGGTCGTTTCTTCCCCTACGATGGAATTGCACCCCAGAAATCGCCTGCATTGAGTGGATCCACGAAGAGGGATAACCAGACCACTCATGACTGCTTGATCCGCTCCAACGCCTCCTTCGATCGACTTCTAACTGTCTGATCCCAATCCTCCTCCATGGCAGTCGTCAGCTGCTCCTTCGCCTCACCGGCACGCAACCGGCCCAATCCCAACGCTGCGCAGGAACGTACATAGGCGTGGTCATCTTCCAGCGCCTTCAGCAGAAGAGGGATCACGGTCCTATCGTTCAGAACGCCAAGGTGACTAGCCGCCATCCCGCGAATCCGGTGCTGCTTATCACCTAGCGCCCGCTGCAACGTCCTCGCAAAGAGGTCACGTAACGCGGGCGTCACGGATTCCAAGCCCTTGGCGCGGTACCCATTCACTTCGATGAGGGCAAAGGCGATCTCCAGCTTCTTCTCCCGTACCGTGGCTCGTTCAAAAGCGGCCAATAACTTCGCACGTTCACGCCGCTGCGCCCTGCGGCGGTTGAACGCACGGACTAACATCAAGAGCCCCGCCGCGATTACCAGACCAGCGAACGCCATGGGGATGGCTTGATCGATCACATACTCCTGGGTATCCAGCGACAGACGCTTCCACACCCAGACGCAAGTGATGACGAGGCCGATGAGGACTGCAACGGCAGTCAGATTGGCCTGGCCAGATTGAGAACGAATGCTCATACGGTCGGCATCATAGCAGGGATGAGGAAGGAGCGGCCAGGTGGGCTGGATGGCCCGGATGATTCCCCTGTGTGCTCACGTATCTATTCAGGGGCTCCTCTGGTCGATCCTCGAATGCGCACGTCCTACCTTCTCTCTTGAGGGCCGGCTAGATGGTCTCCTAGCATGTGTCGGATTAAGACTTAACTCAACTCTTCACCCGCATCCGGCGAGGCGGCTGGTATGGTCTCCATTGCGCGCATCAAGCGACCACCGCTTTATCGTGGGGGCTCTGCGAGCACGGAGACCGTGCCAGCCGCCTCGCCACTCCCCCTTGACCATTCGTTCTAGTGCGGACTATTCTTCCGCTATGGAGTTGCCGGATCTCAAGGATGATCCCTATCTGAAATTATTGCGACCGCTCGTCGAGGCCTATCTGGCTTTCGATCTGACCTCGAGCCGTCATATCAGGTCCTTGCGCTTAACCCCCTCGCAATTTGACATCATTGCGACATTGGGCGACACGGACGGGTTGACCTGTTCCGAACTCTCGGCCCACACCTTGGTCACTAAGGGCACTTTGACGGGCGTCCTCGATCGACTCACGGCGAAGGGGCTCATTCGACGGGACTCTGTGAGAGGCGACCGCCGCTGCGTCAAAATCCGATTGACAGAGAAAGGCGATACCATGTTCCGCAATACGTTTGCGGCACACATCGCCTTCATCCGTCCGTTCTTCGAACGGGCACTGAACCAGCAAGACGCAGAAATGGCCCGTACATTACTGCTCCGCTTGCGGGATAGTTTCCGAGCGTCGAACCAGTAATCACAGTATCAGGAACTCCATGCGCTTGACGATTCTGGGCTCCGGCACGAACATCCACCCGACCCGCGCCGCCGCTGGCTATCTCGTGCGTACCGACCATACGATACTGTTGGACTTTGGCCCACGCACGTTGGCGAACCTCCTGAAGACCGGCGTGAACCGGCATCGGATCACCCACATTCTCTTCTCCCACTACCACGCCGATCACTTTTCCGACTTCATCACTTATTTCTTCGATGCAATAATCTTTACGAAATACCAAGGAGGAAACCGGCCGCCGCTCACTGTGATCGGCCCTCGCGGCACGAAGCGACTCTTCCGAGCCCTCTTCGCCACCTTACCCGGGTTCACACACGCACCGTTCACGGTTCATTTCAAAGAAGTGGCGGATCGGGCGTTTGCGATCGGAAAGACGACTGTTATTCCCCGAACAGTGACACACACGCAGAATCTCCATTGCCTGGGGTATCGAATCGAATATGGCGGAAAGGCTCTGGCGTATTCCGGCGATACACAATACTGTGACAACCTCATACGCCTCTGTGGGGACGTCGATCTTGCGGTGCTGGACTGTTCCTTCCCGGCTAGTCGCCCGAACCCGGTCCATCTGCATGCCGGTCAATGTGGGCAGGTGGCGAGAGAGGCCGGAGTCGGCCAGCTCGTGCTGTCGCATTTGTATCCGATCACCGAACGATACAATTTGCGGGAACAGGCAGGGGAAGCGTTCGGGGGAAAGATCCTGGTCGGGCGGGACTTGATGGCGATCAAACTCTAGCAGTTATGAGTTCGTCACTCGTGAATTGTGAGCGAGACAGGTAAGACGCGCGCGACAGGCGCGACTCGCGAAAATGAAACTTTCGGCCAGTCTCGCCCGAATAACGAGATACGCTTCACAAGTCACGGTTATAGTCCGCCTTCTTTATTGTCGCACCCCAGGATCTCAATGAATTTCGTCAGGCGGGCCTTCTTGAGGGGGTCGTCGAGTTTGGCATAGATGGCCAAGAGGTTCTTGATCATGCGGGAGAGAATCGCACGAACAGGACTCTGTTGCAGATATTTCTCGTCAAATCCATAACCGGCTTCCGTGAGAAACCGCTGGCAATTCTTTTCGGTCAGCAAGGCTCCCCCGTTGAAACAATCGACGAAAACCTTGTAGCGGTCCGATTCGTACTTCACTAAGAAATGACCCGGCATCCCGATCCCATGAACCGGAAGACTCAGCCGCCTCCCGATGAGGAGGTACACCGTCGACAGGCTGATAGGAATACCCGTTCGTCGGTCGATCACGCAGTTGAGGTAACTATTCTCCAACTCATAATAATTCTTCGTGTTACCTTTGAAACCCTGTTCCGTGAAGAGGTACCGGTTCAACGTCTTGATCGTTTCCTCACCGGACGCCCGCGGACCGATCCGATCCTGTACTTCCTGCGCCATCTCATCGAGCTGTCTGGTATACGAGGCGACAGTGAGGGAGGGATAGGCATAGCGGGCGATCAGAAAGGCGCCCTGCTCGAGATCCATCAAACCATCCGACCGCGCCGCCAGCTGCATGAGTTCATCCTCGAGATTTCCGCCACGGATTTCCTCAAGCACCGAGACAAGACGGCCGGCCATTTCCGGCTGTTCGATTTCTGCTTCCTGCAGGAGGGGGACTGCCGAGGGACCGATGTCGATGAGTTTGCCGCTGATGGTCCGGACGATCTTCTCGTCCTCATCGGCCAGCAGTCGGATCAGGGCCCGGATTTGACTCTCATTTACCAACATGTCGGGACTCCCGGAAAGCCCGCCCATCAGCCCATCGCCCGACGGAACGCTTTGGCGCTCCCGTAGAGACAGAGAGCGTCAAAAATCACCATGACGATCACCACCATCCCGACATGGGGGAGCGCCTCAGTCCAGCCGGAAAGGATCAACGGCCGCACCGCGTCGATCGCCCAGGTCATCGGATTGAAGCGCGCCAAAAATCCCATCCACGCAGGCATCGCCGCCAAGGGCACCAAGGCCGAGCTCAAGAATATCATCGGGAGCGAAAGGAAGCCCAGGACGGAAAAGAAATCTCCGTGACTTTTCACGGAAAAGGCCATGGCCATGGAAATCGCCGTAAGACCGACGCCAAAGAGCATCCCGATCATCAAGATCGCCGCGACGCCAAGGAGCCCCGTCGCCGGCTGGACGCCGAACAGAAAGGCCACCCCGAGGATCACGAGCACTTGGAGCGAGGTGATCGACATCACGAAGATGAAGCGGCTCAAGATCACAGAACTACGATGAATCGGCGTGGTCATCAACCGCTCAAGAAACCCATTTTCCTTGTCGAACAGCAGATCGACGCCCCCGGCGAGTCCATTGTTGAGCACCGTCATAACGACCACGCCGGCGGTCAGAAAGCTGATGTAGTTTGGGGCCTGCGTCACCTGCACGTCCGCGGCCCGCTGGAACAGGTTGCCGAAAAAGATCAGCCAGAACAGCATCGGCTGCACGAGCGTGAACAACATGCTGAATTTCTCGCGGCTGAGGCGCCGGACCCACCGCATCGTCAACGCATGAATTTCCTGCCAGTACTGCGCCACTGTATCTCCTTATTCTGTCTGAATGTCTTGAACCGACTCGGTCATGGACCGGCCCGTATGGGCGATGAACACGTCGTCCAGCCGCGGCCGGTGGTACTCGATAAACTCAAGCAGGCAATCCAATCGATTGGCGGATTCGAGGATCGCGGGCAGGGCCTTCTCGGGCGAATCGACCCGGATATCCAGACCGGTCGGCGTTGCCTTGACTGCTCGCATTGCCGGTTGTCCCGTCAACGCAGACACCAACGTGGGGATCTTATTCTGGTCTTTCAAGGTCAACGACACGATGTCGCCGCCTAACCCAACCTTCAGTTCAGCCGGCGATCCGAGCGTCTTGATCTTTCCCCCGTCGATGATGGCCAACCGATCGCAGAGCTGGTCCGCTTCATCCAAATAATTCGTCGTCATCACGATCGTCATGCCGCGCGCCTTCAACATCCGCACGTAGTCCCAAATTCGGAGCCGGCTCTGCACATCCAAGCCCAGCGTCGGCTCGTCGAGGAACAATATCTTGGGGTCCGGCAGGAGACCGCAGGCAATGTCGAGCTTCCGCTTCATCCCTCCGGAATACGTTTTCGCCGGACGATCGGCAGCCTCTTCCAGTTCCACGAGCTTCAGCAACTCGGAGATGCGTTTCCTCGCTTCAGCCTTTGGCAAGTGATACAGCGCGCCGAGGAGTTCGAGGTGTTCCCGACCGGTGAGAAAGCGATCGATGGCCCGTTCTTGAGGTACATAGCCGATCAGTTGCCGGACGACATCCGCTTCGCGGACCGTGTCGTGGCCCAAGACGCTGGCCGTTCCTGACGTCGGCGTCAGCAGCGTGATGAGTGTCCGGAGCGTGGTGCTTTTCCCCGCCCCGTTCGGCCCCAGCAGACCGAAAATCTCGCCTGAATAGACTTGAAACGACAAATCGGAGACAGCCGGAAGGCCATCATAGGTTTTCGTGAGCCGAGATACCTCGATGGCGATTGCGCGATCCATCAGCCCCAGCCCTTCGCGCCAGATTGATCATGCATCATGAACTCGATGAGGTCACTGAGACGGCGGGCTTGTTGGTGGAGACAGTCGGACTCAAGCAGAAACTGCTTTTCCAAGGGCGTACACTCCAGGTAGGTGGAAAGGGTATTGACGAAAATCTCATCACTGACTTCTTCCCGAAAAAACTCCTGCCAAGTGGGCGCGTCATCGCGGGACCGGAGATAGGACTCCAGGATAGTGAACAGGCGCTGGCGGACCGTGGGATCCAGTGACGCCTCTGTGCCCCGAGTACGTGACAGAAATCGTGGCCTCACGATAGGCCTTGTCGCACCACTCGCGTTCAATTTCAAACCGTTCCAGCCCTTGCAGTAGGATGTTTGATCGACCATCGGCAAGAGGCTGCACGCTTACCAATCGACCGACACAGCCAATAGAAAACACGGGCGGATGGCCATAATAGTCCGTTTCCCAGCCATCCTTGAGCAATGCCATGCCGATGCACTGCCCGCTCTTCGCCGCATCTGAGACCATGGCGCGGTAGCGCGGCTCAAAGATATGAAGGGGGAGATAGGTCTTGGGGAACAGCACGACATTCGGAAGCGGGAACACCGGAATCCGCGTGGGAATGGGAAACGGCGTCACACTCTCACTCTTGTCGCCTCCGTGATGCTCTCGCTCGTGATCGGTTTGCATGAGTCACGATAGCTGATGGTCGACAAAGTTGTCAACGGCGAGAGAGGAACATCTTTCACCCGTCGAGTTGACGAAAACCCTCATCAACACTGGAGATTTGTGCCGCCTGTCGAAGCATGCTATAAGCGCGATCGACGATTCACTCGGGTCACGGACGGTCCATCATACATGTACGAATTGTGGCGTCATCTTCGACACATGCTGCTCCTGTCAGGCAGTCTGCTGGTGGTCGTACCGGGATTCGGGGCAGATACCGCACAGGAATTCCGGGTCGCCACGGAAGGGTATCAATACGCCTTCCCGCGCGACCACGGGGCGCATGAGGAGTTTCGCACCGAATGGTGGTACTACACCGGCCAGCTCACGGGAACGGACGGCCGGCCATTCGGCTATCAACTCACCTTCTTCCGCCGTGGCATACCGCGCGAGCAGCTGAAGACATTGCCGTCACAGTGGGCCGTCACGCAACTGTACCTGGCCCATTTCGCCGTGAGTGATCTCCGCAAGGGTCGTTTTCATTATGCGGAGAAAATAAGCCGGGCCGGTTTGGGCAAGGCCGGTGCGGCGAGTGATCGGCTCCACGTCTGGATCGATCGGTGGAGCGCCGAATCGCCATCGACCGCTCCTGGCACACAGACCCTCCACGCAGCGGATGGCGCCCTTGGCCTCCAACTTACGGTCTCGCCGGGAAAACCACTCGTCGTGCATGGCACCAACGGAATCAGCCGTAAAGGCTCGGCCGCGGGACAAGCCTCCCATTACTATTCCTTCGCCAGACTGGCCACAACCGGCAAGCTCATGATCGGGAAGGAATCGTTCGACGTGACCGGCACGAGCTGGATGGATCATGAATTTGGTTCCGCCGATCTTGGCAAGGATCTGGTCGGATGGGATTGGTTCAGCCTGCAGCTCGACGACCAGACAGAGTTGATGCTCTATCGACTCCGCCGGACGGACGGATCGGCTGATCCGGTCTCAAGTGGTACCTTCATTGCCCGCGACGGACGTGGGCACCATCTTTCGATCGGAGACTTCATCCTGGAGCCAATAAGTTATTGGACTAGCCCAACGAGCCAAGCGCGATATCCGCAGCGTTGGCACCTGACCATCCCCTCACAGCAACTCTCGCTGGAACTCATTCCGCTCATGGCTGAGCAAGAACTCTCCACCACACGCAGCACCCAAATAACCTATTGGGAAGGTGCTATCGAGACCGCCGGCACGGCACATGGACAGCCGATTCATGGACAAGGGTACATGGAACTGACCGGCTATGCCGAACGCTCCACCAAGAAGCTGTAACAGGATCGGTCGCCTTGACTCAGCGCTGAATCCTATGATTAGGTCTCTCGCCACGACACCCATGTTGAATCGAACCTCCTTTCAGCTCGGGTACCTCGCCTTTCTGATGTTTGTGTTGTTCTGTGTCGGCTGCAACAAGGAGAGCGAGGCGATCGTCTCCATCGCCCTGCATCCGACCAATGCGAACATCCTCTATGTGGCGACGAACGACGCGGTCTACAAATCACGCGATGGGGGACAGTTGTGGGAACGGTTCCCGAGTTTCAGCGCGAGACGTGTGACGACTCTCGCGATCGATCCTCAGTTCCCGGCCACGATCTATGCCGGCACCATGGCCGACGCCGTCTACAAGAGTCCGGATGGCGGGCAACATTGGCTCCCTCACAACGTCGGACTCAAAGAACACGTATCCTTTATCAGTCAATTCGTCTTTCACCCGACAGACCACGAGCAGATCTACGCAGCCACGACCGTCGGCGCCTTTTACACCAAAGACGGTGGGCGTGAATGGGAAGAACGCATGGCCGGTATGAAAGAAGTCCACATCGTGGTCTCTATCGCCATTCATCCGCGCGATCCTCGGGTTCTCTACGCGGGAACCACGGGAGGGATCTATCGGTCCGACAGCGCCGCGATGGGATGGAAAAAAATCAACAACGGGCTGATTCCGGAACAGGAGCTGATGGGAGGGATGGCGCTGGGGGTCAATGCTATTGTCTTCGATGTGGTCAACCCGGACATCGTCTATGCCGGAACCACGAAGGGCCTCTTCCGCACAGACACGCGCGGAGAGCAATGGGAGCGGATCGGGCAATCACTCCCCGATCTGTTCGTGAGCAGTATTCTGATAGACCCGACCCAGCCGAAGACCCTCTATATCGGAGGGCCGGGGGGAGTCTGGAAAAGCCCCGACAGTGGACAGGGATGGACCGCGATCAATACCGGTCTGGCCTCGTTGAATATTCGCGCCCTCGCGATGAGCCCGCGCGATTCACACCTACTCTATGCCGGCACGAACGGGAGCGGCCTCTACCGCTCGACCGACGCCGGCGCAACCTGGATGGCTCTACCGCTGAAGGCCGCACAGGCTCAAACTCAGTAACCGCTCTTTGGCGAAGCGCCTCCGTGCTGGTATCGGCTGCTGTAGGCCAGCATCTGATCCGACAAGGCCTTCCACTCCTCAACCGTCATGAATTCCTTCATCTTGAAGCGGAGCGCAAGAATCTTCGTGGCTGACTGCATCCGCTGATTGTTCGTCTCGTCCAGAACTTTGGTGAACTCCTCCGGAGTCGCCGCGTAATTCGCATTCAACTCATACAGCCGGCGGTGTCCCGCACGAGCTTGCTCGCGGCCAGCCTTCAATTCCGCGACAATGTCGTTCACGACCGATTTGACCTGCTCGGCCTTCCCCTGATCCTTGACGGTGCGATCGATCAACGATGCCATGTCCTGCTGCCCCTTCTGCCAGTAGGCATCACCCTTTTCGTCACTTGCCATTCCATAATGATGGTGGGACGAACAGCCGGCCAAGGTGAGCACGGCAACGAGTCCGAATACATATCGCTGAATGCGCTTCATAGTACCCTCCCCTTGAAATCTGAATGACATTCACACCCAAACTAGCCTGTTGTCACAACGACGGTTCATCCCGTATCATCCGTCCCGGCCATCATGTCTGAACCTACTGCTCCCCCAACCGATCATACCCTGGCACTTCGAGAGGAGTTCCGTCATCATCTTGAAACGTTCTACGCCCAGCTCAAGCTGGCGCCGCCCTATGAGAGCGTCGAGAAGGCCATTCGCTCGCTCACGACCTCGCTCCACGCGTTGCCGCCGTTGGAGCGCGCGCGTCTGGCCACCGACGCCACAGCGCGGTGGCAACACTTCCGCCAGGCCTTTGAGTCGTCCGGCCTCAGCAAGAAACATCGCGGCATCATTGCTGGTCTCGCCCGCAACCGGTCCGGCCTGGATCTCCCCGCCGAATACGATCAGTTCCTGAGCCTGTATAGCTCCTGATTCAGGACGGCAATCTCGCCCCTTCGAGAACCTCCCGGAGTTCTTGATACACCGTCGTAAGCCGGGCGTTCTCCAGCCGATAGGCGAAGACGACCGTCATGGCTCCGGACAGTAAGAACACAAGGCCCAACCCTACAATCCCGAACGCCAACACCACTCCACCAAGTGCCGCCATTTCGCCTTCAAAGAACAAGGCGATCAGGGCTCCCACCGTACCCACCACTACCAGGAGAAACCAGATACCGGTGAGAAGAGCCGAAGACCAGGGAGTGATCTTTCGACAGAACACCGCGAGTGCATCGCCTTCGGGAAACAGGGAGATCAACCCTTTTAACGGCCACAAGGTTCGGAACCCTATGCCGAACAGCCGGTGTTTCTGGCGAATCACAATCTGGTTCAGGTCAGGGAAAAACCGCGCGGTTCCATGGGGCAACGTCAACAAACCGTCGGCATCAAACCGATCGCCCAGCTGCTTCAGGGTCGTATGCGTGAATCGATCCTGCGTGCGGGCAACCCCGCATCCATACCGACTCGCATCCGGCGTGAGGCGCACGAAGTAGAGCCAGTCTCCGAGAATGAGGCCGAGACACAACGCACCGGCGAAGAAGCCAGCGAGGATCATGCTCGTACCTATCCCATAGAGGCTACGGGTGAATCAAGTGACGGAACTGAATGAATCTGTTGACTCATCGCAGCCAGTTGGCTAAAGTAGATCCGTTTGTTGTTCAGGCGGGTCCCCTCGCTCCATTCAGGTGCTCCGCCGCACAAAAATTCCCCCTCTGTAGTTGCGACGGTCGGCTCATCCCTCCCTTGTCGAGGAGCGCAAGTCGCTTTTAATGTGAGTCGGAGGTGACATGGATTTAGCGAAAGTTGAGCGCGTGTATACGTCCTACGCCGGAGTCTACGATCGGATTTTCGGCAAAGTGTTCCACGAAGGGCGTGAGTCCGCGATCCGAAATATGGATGTCCAGCCTGACGAGAAAATCCTAGAAGTGGGAGTCGGCACCGGGTTGGCCCTGCCGATGTACCCTCGCCATTGCCAGATTGTCGGCATCGATTTCTCAGAAGGCATGTTGGATAAAGCGAGGCAGCGGGCGGCAGAACACAGGATGGGCCATGTGCAGCTCCACCGGATGGATGCCGGCGCAATGGAATTCACGGACGATAGTTTCGACACTGTTGTCGCGGCCTACGTCGTCACCGCCGTCCCCGACTACCGCAAAGTGGTCAATGAAATGATCCGTGTATGCCGACCCGGCGGACGGATCATCATGCTGAACCACTTCAGCACCGACAATAAGATCATCGCCGCCATGGAGAGAGTCATCTCCCCGATCACGAAACACTTGGGGTGGCGGACAGACCTGTCACTTCAGACAGTGTTGGAGGGAACGTCGCTGCACGTTGCCAGGAAACAGAATGTGAATCCACTGCGGTTCTGGGTCTTAGTGGAATGTGTGAACGGGAAGAACGGAAAAATTCACGTCAGCACCGTGAAGAACGGGAACAGCGCCGGAGTCTACGCTCATATCAACGGCACTCATCTTCCTGAACACGCTAACGGGGAAGCGCTGGCTTAGCCCGCCTGCTTCCGCCCCCTCCACGCACTATGCATCTGCCATGCGTTGCCGCTCGGACGACTTCCAGTTCTGCCATTCCCCACCGGGAATGATCGTATTGCCCACCAGGCACTGGCCGGAGAACCGTTGCACGATCCGATCCGCCAGGAGCGAGAGCACCTGACCGGTGCGGCGATCCTGCACTCCACGGACCCGCAACATCACGCCGAATCCTGGCCCATCAAGGGGCCCGTACAGCATACAGTGAACCCCTGTGACATCCACTGTGCCCTGTATCGACGCCGGAAGCAGATCCCCTTCCCACTGAATGGAAGGATGACGCCCGGATGACGAAACGGTAGCCTGCCAGGCACAAGGAACACCTGCCACATCCAGTTCCGCCAAGAGCCATGCCACCGTCGGCCAGTCCGGCATCTGACTCTGAAACGTCCATTGAGCCACCTGCTCCAGCGACAAGGGTTCGAGACTCGGCGCCGCCACTTCTTCCAGCTGCGCTTCGTCGCACACTACATAGAGCTCGCCCTGCGGGTCGAACCAGAAACGCAATTTCCCGTCGGTCAACTCCGCTTGGATGACCCCCAACGTCGAGCAATCGGCCCCTTCCTGTTCAAACATCGAGAAGTCCGTCACGCCGGTCATCGTGATTTTCGCCACACGAGCCATCTGGCGAATACGATACCGGATCACGACCGTGACCGTGGTCCCGGCCAACACCTCGCGACCCGACGCTTCATCCAACAGCCGCCGCTTTGACATCTGCACATCCGTCACATAGCCGCCGCGAAACCCGCCGGTATGGCCCAGCAGCCAGCGCACATCTTCCGTGTTCACAACCTGATATTTCATAGCATGAATACTCGCGGACTCCGAACGATCATGATGGGCAGTTAGAACAACGGCTGTTGCTGCTTAAGCCCTTCGACCTGACGCACCAACTCCTCCACGCGGTCCTGCAAGCGCGTATTCTCGAGACGAAGCAGGTCCAAGCGATCCAAGAGCTGCTCCTGCTGGATCTCTGTCCACTCCAGCGTTCGTTTCAACCCCTCCAGCTCCAGCTGGAGCCTATCGTCAGTCGGGAATGCCATGAGTCTTCCACCCACTCTACAAGGAGAACATCCTCACTCTAGTATAAATCCAGAACAGGCAGGCGTCCATCACGGCCGTCGACAATCTTTGTCAAGCAGACAGAAAGAATCGGGGCCTGGAACATTTTTCTTCTCCCACGAAGTAACCAGACTTGCAGTACACACCCCGATCAGGTATCTCTCAGAACCATCGCGGCCAAAGTCCAATTCGATGGCCCTGAGGTGTCAATGCGCGCGATTTGTCTCCAACATGTCTCCTTTGAGGGCCCTGGCGCCTTTGCGTCTGCGCTCATGAAGCATGGCATTTCGATTGAATGCCATCTGGTTCCAGAGAACGGGCTTCCCCAAGATGCTGGCGATCTGCTGATCGTCATGGGCGGGCCGATGTCGGTGAACGACCCCGATCCTTGGATCGCGGAAGAGACAGCTTTCATTCGATCGGCGCTTCTAGCGGCAAGCCGGTGCTCGGCGTCTGTCTCGGCAGCCAGTTCATGGCAAAGGCCTTAGGCGCAACCATTCGGCCAGGTCGAGGCTCTGGAAATCGGCATGACGCCGATCCACTTGACCAATGAGGGCAAGAAAGACCCCGTGTTTGGCACTTGTCCTGAGACCTTCGACGTCTTCGAGTGGCACGGGGAAATCTTTGACCTGCCCAAAGACTGTGTGCCCCTGGCTGGATCAGAAATCGCCCCGCTGCAAGCCTTTCGCTATGGATCTCGCGCCTATGGACTCTTGTTCCATCTGGAGATGGAAGAGAACCGGGATCGAATCGTTGTGCCGAGAGTGTGCACAGGATCTCACGAAGGCACGTTTGACGGCCCATCAAGTAAGAGCCGACGCCCTTCCCCATCTCCCGCAACTCCATCAGGTCGCCGATCGGCTGGTTGCCCATCTTCTCGATTCTGCACGTTGATTACCGCCTCGCTCCTGAAGTAGCCTAAGGCTTCGTTTGGGCCTGACGTCGAACTCATTTTAGAAAAGGAGCGCATCCGACATGGCTGGTTTCCCGATTGAAGTCGCAACTCGAATCAAAACTCTGCCTCCCTATCTGTTTGCCGCGATCGACGAGATGAAGCAGAAGGCGATTGCGCGGGGAGTCGATATCATCAATCTTGGCATCGGCGACCCCGATCTGCCGACGCCAACGCCGATCGTCGAAAGTCTCGGCAACGGCCGCAAAGAACCCGAAGCACCACCAATATCCCTCGTATGAGGGATGCTGTCGTTCCGCAAGGCAGTGGCCGACTGGTACAAGCGCCGTTTCAACGTCACGCTTGAATCCGGCGAACGAAGTGCTGACCCTGATCGGCTCGAAGGAAGGCATCGGACACATTCTCTTGGCGTTCGTCGATCCAGGCGACATCGTGCTCGTCCCGAGCCCCGGCTATCCGGTGTATCCGGTCGGCACCAGCTTTCGCGGGCGGCGTCTCGCACCTCATGCCGCTCACGAAGCGGAACGGGTTTCTGCCGGATCTGAATGCCATCCCGAAAGACGTGGCGAAAAAGGCGAAGCTGATGTTGCTGAATTCGCCGAACAACCCGACCTCGGTCATCATGAACAAGGATTACTTCAAGCGAGTGGTAGAGTTCGCCCAGGAGAACCAGATCATCGTCTGCCACGACGCGGCCTATTCGGAGATTTTCTACGACGGCAAGCCCCCTGCGAGCTTCATGGAAATCGATGGGGCGAAGGATGTGGGCGATCGAGTTCCACTCATTCTCGAAGACCTACAACATGACCGGGCTGGCGCATCGGGTTTGCCGTCGGGCAACAAGCAGGTCCTGGCCGGACTGGGCAAGGTGAAGAGCAACCTCGACTCTGGATGCTTCCAGGCGATTCAGGAAGCCGGGATCACCGCGCTCGGCCTGGATGATTCTGTGACGGACGGGCTTGCGCAAAATCTATCAGGAACGGCGCGACACCCTCGTCCCAGGCCTCAAGCAACTCGGGCTTGAGGTCGATCCTCCACCGGCTGCGTTCTACATCTGGGTCACGGTGCCGAAGGGGTACACCTCCACGTCCTTCACGGCTCACTTGCTGGAGAAGGCCGGAATCGTGACGACACCGGGCAACGGATTCGGCGCACCGGGCGAAGGATATATTCGGATGACCGTGTGTACATCGAAAGAAAGACTGGCGGAGGCGGTTGAGCGTATTAAGAAGGCGGGGTTCTGAGGCGAGCGCTGGGGGGAGAGAAAAGTGGGAAGGGAGACGGTGTTCATCGGCTTCGGCTCGAACGTCGGCGATCGGCTCGATTTCTGCGATCGAGCCGTGACGTTGCTGAGCTTGCTGCCACATTCCCAAGTCATGGGCGTGTCACTGCTCTATGAAACCGAGCCCGTGAACGATCATGCCCATCCGGGGGACGGGTGGTTCTTGAACGGCGTCGTGCAGATCGAGACGGATGTCACGCCGAAGAGCCTCCTGTCCATCATCCGGGAGATCGAGCGCTCGCTCGGCCGGGATGAGGACAATCGATCAGGCCCCAGGACCATCGATCTGGACATTTTGTTCTACGGCCAACGGATTATCAATGAACCTGATCTCGTGGTGCCACACCCTCGAATGCACCAACGCCGGTTCGTCCTCATGCCGTTGAGCGAACTCGATCCGCTGTTCCTGCATCCATCACTCCATCGCACCATCGGCCAGTTGCTCGCTGAGGCCGGGAAGCAGCCTGAGGTCCGCCTCCTGTTTCCCCAGCCCTCGACCCGATATGGGTCTCGCCCTGCTTGCAGCCGGCCCCCAGGCTCATGAAGATTATTCGCACCGCACGATCCATGACTGCATGGAGCGAACGATTGCGCCGGGAAGGTGTGACCATCGGATTCGTTCCCACGATGGGTGCGCTGCATGACGGCCACCGCTCCCTCATTCGAGCCGCACGATTACGATGTGATGCGCTCGTCGTGAGTATCTTCGTGAACCCGGCACAGTTCGGCCCGAGCGAAGACTTCTCTCAGTATCCTCGCCCGATTGCCCACGATCGTGCGCTGTGTCGCGAAGAAGGGGTGGATGTCTGTTTTGAACCGACGCCCCAGGCAATGTACCCCGAAGGCTTTCAAACCATCGTGACGGTGCCAACGCTTGCGCGCCGATGGGAAGGAGCAGCCCGGCCTCATCACTTCGCCGGCGTCGCCACGGTGGTGGCGAAACTTTTTGGAATCGTGCGACCCCATCTCGCTTTGTTCGGCCAGAAAGATTACCAACAGGCAGCGGTGGTGAAGCGGCTTGTCACCGATCTGAATCTTGGGGTGACCATCGACATCCGGCCAACCATACGGGAGCAGGACGGGCTCGCGATGAGTTCTCGCAACCGGTACCTCTCCCCTGATGACCGCCAGGCTGCCACGATCCTCTACCGAGCTCTCCAGGCCGGTCGCCAGGCCATTGAGGTAGGAAAAGGGGCCGCTTCGACAGTCGAGCGCATCATGCGGCAGACGGTCGAGCAAGAACCAACGGCTCGCATCGAGTACCTTTCCCTGTGCGACCCTGCAAGCCTGGAACCGCTCGAGCACGTTGAACGCAGCGCCCTGTTACTCGGCGCAATCAGAATCGGCTCAGTCCGCCTCATCGATAATATGGTCGTGACGGCGTCGGTTCGGACGCGGCGCTAGCGAGCCGCACCGGTCACGCGTGGGAGGTGAGATGGGGACTTTGGCTGACCAAGAGCCCGAGGACGACCTGACTCAGACGGCGGTGATATTCCGGTAGAACCTCCAGAAAACGGAAACCCATCGATGACGGGCGAACGGAGCAGACCATCGCCGTTTCAATACGGATCATTTCCTCCTCCATGGTTGGCTTCAACAGCAATCCGACAAAAGCCCCCTTCGAGAGCCCCGTCGTCTGCACAGTGCAGCCATCCATCGAAATGTCGGTGATTCGGTTGGTCAGGTCCGGCTGACTGAAATCGAGGATCTGGGCCTCGATGGAGGCAGTAAGGCGTGTGTACTGACGCCGGTCAAACGCTTGCGTATTGTGACGCGCAGCGGAAGAGAATGCGCGAAAGCGATTCGTGCAGAGCTGGCATCGAAACGGAAACACATTGACGAGGCTCAACAGCCGCTCGACCGCGCCCTCCTGGTAGGTCACACGGACGAATGGAGCCCCGCAAATTGGACAGTGCAGTTCTCTCATGATGCGGAGCGGACCTCGCGCTTGACCGGCCCCTGCTCCGCTAGAATCGGTTCGATGCGCGCCGGCGAGTACGTGGACGGCTTCACCCATTTCCCGTCTTCACGCTTGTAACCGCCAACCTTGCTCATGTTGGACCGATGTACTTCTCGAAAGACCGGATCCATATCGATGCCATAGGACACCGCCGTGCCGTAGACGACGTAGAGCAGGTCGGCCATCTCCTTAGCAATGGACGACAGATCGTCTGAGGCAAGCGCCTCTTTCAACTCGTCGAATTCTTCCTGAATGAGTCTTACACGTAATTCGCGCGTCTGCCAGTCGACGACCGTCGGAGCTGGATTGACGACAATATCGAATGTCCGGTGGAAGGCGTCCACCATTGCCTGCTCGTCGGTCATCGGGAACTCCTCATTCGCTCTCAAAGGGTAACGCCTTGCGTGAGACAATCTCGACCGGGTCTAACATGGAAACCTCTTTGTCCGACGAGACGCCAAGTTCCTTGAACCGGCGGGCCGCAGGCAAGATTCTGGTTTCGAGCGACCCGACCGCCTTGTTATATGCCAGGACGCTCTTCCCGAGCGCCTGCCCGACATCGTTCAAATGCTCCGTCAACACGGCCATCCGTTCGTAAAGATCTTTCCCCAACCGCCCGGCTTCCTCAGCATGCTCGGTCAACCGCTCCTGTCGCCACCCGTAGGCGACCGCCCGTAGGAGCGCCATGAGCGTCGTCGGGGTGGCAAGGACCACGCTCCGAAGAAACCCATCCTCGATGAGTCGTGGATCATGCTCGAGTGCGGCGCCAAGAAACTGTTCGCCCGGCAAGAACAGCACGACAAATTCCGGCGCCTGCGCGAATTGATTCCAGTAGGCTTTCAGGCTCAACTCGTCCATGCGCGACCGAACTTGGGCGGCATGACGGCGCATGCCTTCGAGCCGCTGTTCCTCGGTCGAGGCTTCATGCGCGTCCAGATAGCCTGCCAACACGGTCTTGGCATCCACAATGATCTGCCGCCCACCCGGCAACTGGACCACCATGTCGGGGCGAAGCCGTCCGCCGTCGACCGTGACAGACTCCTGCTCGAAAAAATCGCAATGCGCCACCATGCCGGCCAACTCGGCCACGCGCTTGAGCGTGATCTCACCCCATTGGCCTCGGATGGCCGGCGCGCGCAACGCCTTCACGAGATTGCCGGTCTCCGACTGCAGCCGCTGCTGCGACTCGGCGAGGAGCTTGAGATGTTGGTCGAGGCCCCCATAGGCCGCCTGGCGCGATTGCTCCAACTGCCGGAGTTGGTCGTCGTATCGATGCAGCGAGTCTTGGAGAGGTTGGACCAGACTATCGATTGCCTGTTGTCGCTGGGCGAGATCGCCCTTGGCCTCAGCTTGCAGCGTTTCGAAGGAGCTGCGCGCAAGGTTCAGGAAGGCTTCGTTGTTCTGTTTGAGGGCTTCGCCGGAAAGGGCTTGGAAGGTCTCGGCCAATTCTTGTCGCGCCTGGCCCAGCAGAGTCTTCTGTTCGTTAAGATGAAGCGCTGCCTCGGCAGCCCTGGTCTCCGCGACCGCACGGGCCTGGGAGGCCTCCGAAAGATCCTGCCTGATCTGGTCGAGGTCGACGCGATCTTGGAGTGATTGGCGGCGCAACTCTTCTGCCAGCGATTCTGCCCGCTGCGCCCGTTCGCCGGTAGTCAGCAGTTGGGCCTGCCATCTCGCGCGGACGCGGGCCGCAATCCAGAACCCGACGATCAGCGCGCCGAGGAAACCCCCAACGAGTACCCCGACACCAAATGCCGTGCCGTCAATCATAAGTGACCGTCCACGTCATGCCGCCGATCTATCTGCGACCAGGCAGTTGGGTGTTGCGATGAGGAAAAAATTCCTTTGAAGAGTACGAAAACTGCCGTGAAAGGTCAAGACCACAAGACGACTAGTAGATCATAGCAATTAGTAAACCATACTTATTGATTCGGAAGTGGTTTGTCGGGATGGATCGAGGTACTTGCACGTCAGTAGAGATATGCCCCGGGCGATCACATCGCGTTCCTTTCTTAGCAAACCAGAGTTCGACTTGGTTAAGCCACGAGGAGTATGCGAATACGGTCTTGAGGCTCTGGCAGGGAGGCCGAGTGAAACTGACTGGAGTCATCTACGATGTTCGGCGCACCGGCCATCATAACACCCTCAATCCATTTAACCTGAAACAGCGCATCGAACCAAAATTACGCGTCAACCTCCCTCCTGCCATCATCTCCAGCCTGCTCTTGAACAATGATCTCTCCTCGCTCCGCATCCACGCTGATTCGATCGCCTTCCTTGAGCCTTGTGGTAATGCCCGGCACATTCGCGACCGTCGGCAATCCGTACTCGCGGGCGATAATCGCCCCATGTGACAGTGTCCCGCCCATCTCAGCGACCAGCCCCGCTGCCACGCCGAACAACGGTGCCATGCCTGGGTCGATGACCGCAACCACGAGAATGTCGCCTGCGCTCACCCTACTCCAGTCGGCCAAAGATCGCACCAGCCGGACAGGTCCTGTCGCCCTTCCGGCACTGATGGGAATCCCGCGAAGCACTCGGTCCGCTCCCGACCACGCGTCTGCTCCCTTCTCGTTCATCGACTCGACTAATCCATCACGAAGAGTATCCGGGACCGTGACCTCGGCGTGGCGGAGTCGCTCTACTCTGCGGGAACGAATCAGCGCTCGCCAGTCCCGAGGGATGCCGCTAAACAGTTGTTCCTGTTCCTCGAGCCGGATAAAGAATATGTCTTCCGCATGGTCGAATAACCCGCGCTCCACAAACAGAGCTCCGGCCCGAAGCAGCAAATTCCTGGCAGCAAGGGAGTAATACATCAGATGGTGCCGATTCGCCTCCCGCAACGCAAAGTAGCGACAGAGTCGCCGATACCACCACGAGAAGATGACCCATCGATGAACACGCCAGCCGAAGCGTCTCTTGATTTCCCGGACTGCGTCATTCCGAACTGCTGCCTGCCGCGCCACGATCTCGGAGGGCGATCCGCTTCCCGTTGTCCGGAGCTGCCTGCGCAGTACCTCGAGCACCAGCTCCTGGCTGGTCGACAAACCTGGGCGACATGATGTCGGATTCGCCCATTCCGCGGTGACCGTAGTCTTCTATGTAGCGATCAAACGAGCGGAGAAAGTCGGTGTCCTGAAGCACGCCGCGGAACGAGCTCGACTCCCACTCCTCAGCTGTCAGCAGTGCCCGACATCGCGCGTCGTGGCGCGCCATCTCGGCGAGCCCCGCCAGCCGAATAATCTGTTCGGCACTGATAGCATGGGCCTGGCCCTGCAGCGCCCCGTTCAGAAGCCCTCGCCAGCCTTCACCGAGCCATCGCGGCAACAAGTACCCGAAGACTTGCAGACATTGCGTGACTCCACCCGCAATGCCGAACGTGAGTTCATTCTCCTCAAGCCGCTGATTCAACCAATCCAGCCGCTCCTTGACTTCGGCCAGGGACATTCCCTGAGCCAGGTACGGACTATGGTCTGCCGCCATCTGTTTCATTTCTGCAAACCACCGAGGACCTTGCTTGGCCGCTCGTCTGACGGACCACGAGATCAGAATGCCGGCTCGAAGCATGGGCCACAGACCAAGCGGCTCAACCTTGGGGGGCCGCAACAGACCCTCACCCCCCATATGATCGGCCAGGATCGAGGTATCACCTCTGAGCTGCCCGACGATCGAATGCATCAGCGTGACGTTCAGGAAGGGCCGGCCATGGACAATCCGAACCGAGGAGACGCCGGAAGGAATCCGACAACCTAACCGGCGATAGGGCGTGATGAAGAATAATTCCATGAACCGTTCGAGGAACGACAACCCCAGGGGGCTAGGCAATTCCGGCATGGTTTCTTTGAAATTTGTCCGCGACCACTCGCAGCCCTCCTGCGTCAGCCCCCGCGCTGGCGCCACCACCGTCACCGGCCTGGCCTGGAGCAACCAAATTCCCTGGTCATCGATTGCCCACTCCACATCGACCGGATGCTTAAATGTCCGTTCGATGCGCTTTGCGAGGCGGGTCACCTCGATCAACTCTTCATCAGTCAGGGACGACCGGTTCCTGGCATCCAGCAATAACGGCTCATCCTGCACCCCGTCCATTCCGAGCCGCTGCGCGGCCCTCTTCATGGCAACCTGCCTGCTCAGGATGGTGACCGCGTCCGATACTTGGTCGAACCTCATTAGGTATTGATCCGGCATGACAGCCCCGCTCACCAAGGCCACCGCAAGACCAGGCACCGCATTGATCGTCACCTGATCGGTGCGACCGGTCACGGGATGGATCGAGTAGGTCACGCCGGCAGCCAACGCATTGATGACCGGCTGGATCACCACCGCCATGGCCGGCCCCTCCTCTGCACCGCCGGTTCGCAGGTGATACTCCATAAGCTTCTCGTCCCACAGAGAGACCCAGCAGTCCTGTATAACGCGCGTCACCCCTTCCAGAGATACACCGAGTTCGGTGTGATAGAGTCCCGCAAAACTCCTCACCGCTGCATCTTCGTTGGTGGCTGAAGACCGGACAGCCCAACGCTGACAAGACGGCTGGTTCAATCGATTCAGTTCTCGAATGATCGCGGTCCCCATCTGTTCCGGGAATCGAGATTCGCGAATGGCGGTTCGACAACGGCCAAGAATCCTGTGCCGTTCAGCTCCGGCTGCACCAACAGCCAGGCACCAGATCTCTCTGGCATCAAGACCGATCGCACGCAGGGCTTCATGGTACGCATCGGTTGTCACGCAAATCCCGCAAGGTACACGAAATCCCTCTGCGAGAAGACGGGCTAAGCCAGTGGCTTTCCCACCGACGAGCGACAGATCGGTGCAGGCTTCAAGTTGAAGCACAAGAGAAGATGTCATGGATCGGATAGTACCTAGAGGGCAAGTAGGAGGTAAAGGTCATTTACGTTCGTGCCGGTGGGACCAGTGAGGATGAGCTGATGGAGTCTCTTCATTGCGGGGTAGGTGTTGTGGCGCTTCAACGCGCTCTTGAGATCCACGGAGAGGCGCTGCGCGCGGGCCACGGTGTCACCGTCAACAGTTGCGCCAGCCGCGTCGGTCGGACCGTCGGTGCCATCAGTGCCGATCGCCACCACCCACACCTTGGCCAGACCGGCGATTTCGAGAGCGGCAGCGGCAGCGAATTCTTGGGCTCGCCCACCTTTTCCGCTTCCCGTAACGGTCACAGTGGTTTCTCCACCAGCCACTATGCAACAGGGCCTCTGCAGTGGGTTGCCCTCGCGCACAATACTCCTCGCCATGGAACCAAACCGCTTCCCCGCTTCTCGGGCCTCCCCGGTCAAGGCCAGCGTATGCACGAGGGTTCGAAGCCCTGCCTCCCTGGCTGCGCTGGTGACAGCCGTGACGGCCGTTGCGTTGTTCCCGACGATGTGATGATGGACTCGACGAGACAGGGAGGAGCCCGGCTTCGGAGTCTCCCTCGCAAATCCCTGACATCCACGGTCGAGATGCTGACGCACACTGTTGAGGGACCGCCCGCCAGATGCGATAGCGTTTCAGAATCGCGACGGCGTCTTGATAGGTCGTGGGGTCTGGGACTGTCGGTCCTGACGCAATAGCGCTGAGGTCGTCACCCAACACATCGGAGAGAATGAGCGTCACAATGGTGGCTTCGGTCAACTCGGCGAGACGTCCGCCTTTGATGCGCGAGAGATGTTTTCGAACGGTATTGATTTCGCGGATGGTCGCGCCGCATCGCAGGAGTCTCTCTGTGGTCCGCTGCTTGTCGGCTAACGTAATCCCTGCGACAGGGGCCGGGAGTAAACTGGAGGCACCGCCCGACAGGAGCACGATCAAGAGGTCGCGCCGACCGAGTTCTGCCGCCATGGCACAGAGTCTGGCAGCCGCCCGCTGACCGGAGCGATCGGGACTGGGTGGCCGGCTTCCGCCACGACGATCCGTCTGGTCGGTACAGACCATGGCCGTCCTTCACCACGACAAACCCACTGTGTACCAAACGGCCCAGTCGCTGTTCCACCGCCCGGGCCATCGGGGCCGTGGCTTTCCCGGCTCCGACCACGACCACGCGCTCATAGCGGCTCAGGTCATACCGACGCCGGCCGATGGTCAGTTCCGCTCCGTTTCTGGAGATGGCGCGACCGACCGCCGCATGGGCGTCGACCGCAGCCAGTCCTCGAACGATTAATTTCTTCAGCAGTGGCCGGATAGGAGAGGGAGGAATCTGCATCACGCTGGCGACGGACTAGGGAGTCTTGTCTTGCTTAAAGCAACGAGTTGGGCAGGTCTGCCGCGGGACTCTCATCTGATAGGTCCCGCGTGGGAGCACATCCTTCTTGAATTCAGGATTCAGCATCTTCAGTTCCAGGAAGTAGGTCCCATACTCCTCGGCAATCGAGGTGAGGGCTCGTTGGGAATCTTTCACGTTGATGGTGACGGTTTCGGTTTCCATCGGCATGTACAGGTCTTTCTTGCTGAGCCCCAAGTACTTCTCCGGCTGCGAGTAGATCTCCTTGGCGGCGATGATTCTCGGAACATAGCGCATCGTTTCACGTGGCCCGTGCATCTTCCAATAGTCGGTAATATTCTGTTCCTTCAATAACCGACGAACTCGTTCTTCGCCGGCATTGTACGAGGCCATAGCCATGAACCAATCGTTCTGCTTGAAATCTTTCAGATAGCGCAAATACTTGACCGCCGCCTCCGTCGACATTTCTAAATTGCGTCGATCGTCGCGGACCGCGTCGCTCTTGAGACGATAGCGTCGTCCGGTGGAGGGGATGAACTGCCACGGCCCCGACGCTTTCGCCTTTGAATAGGCGGCCGCCACGCACTTGCTCTCCACCAGCAACATATACTTGAGGTCGTCCGGCAACCCGGCTTCGGCCAACTGTTTTTCGGCTGGAGGGAAACAGCGTCCGGTACGTTTTGCCAGGATGATACTTTCGCCCTGGTCTTCTAAGAACTGATAGAACTCATACTCGACGCGTTCACGCACCTGCCAATTATCGAGCGGGACCGGCTGACCAGCAAAGGTCAGTTTGTCGGGCAGCTTGAATGAACTGAGGAAGTAGCGCTCTCCTTCTCGCTTAATTTCCGGCAGGATGACGAGGCGACCCTCTGACTCATCGGGGTTCTCGAGAGGGTCGACCAGCACCGGGTCACGATCTGGCTCTCCATTGGCTCCGGATCGAACCGTGCTCTCCTTCGCCTCGGGATGTTCGGGTTGCGTCTGTGCTCCTGTCGGAATCGGAAGCGTGACTGCCATCCACAACCCACTGAGCACCAGTGCTCGCCGAAACCACGTCGTCATGCTAATCCTGCCTCCAACACACGGTGATCAATCCAAAGTTGCGTCCTTATGCTAACAGCATGGCGAGAGACCGGCAAGCATGATCAACTTTCAGATCCGTGCTAGACTGCGCCAACTATGCGTGCGCTGACCCTTCTCAATGATCGCATCATCCACTGCACCGCCTGTCCACGGCTTGTCACCTATCGGGAGGCGATCGCCGCAGAGAAACGGAGGCAGTTTGAGGACTGGACTTACTGGGGGCGTCCGGTTCCTGGATTCGGCGACTCTCAGGCCCGCCTCTACGTACTCGGGCTCGCGCCAGCCGCCCACGGCGGCAACCGAACCGGACGGGTCTTTACAGGCGATCGCAGCGGGGACTGGCTGTATGACGCCTTACATCGATTCGGCTTCGCCAATCAAGCCGGCTCTCACCACCGGGATGATGGGCTGAAGTTATCGGATTGTTATATTGGCGCCACCGTCCGCTGTGCGCCGCCAGACAATAAACCGGCCCCGGAAGAGTTCAAGGCCTGCCGCCCCTATCTGCGGGAAGAACTCCGGTTGTTACGGAAGATCCGAGTGGTTGTGGCGCTGGGCAAGATTGCGTTCGATCACTATTTGAAAGCCTGTCGCGATGAGGGGTTGCAGCTTCCCTCACCGATCCCGAAGTTTTCCCACGGAATCGTCCGCCTACTTCCGTGGGGTATTACACTGATCGGCTCATACCATCCAAGCCAGCAAAATACCTTCACCGGACTATTGACCAGACCGATGTTTCAACACATTTTCGCAGACGGCTCGACAGCGACTCACCGAACCTGCAGGCACGAAAGCCAGTTAACAGGCCCTACTTCTTGGTCTGTGCGTCCCAGTCTGCCAGGAACTTCTTGAGTCCGTTATCGGTCAGCGGGTGTTTCACCATCTGCTGAAAAATCGAGAAGGGCATCGTACAGATATGCCCGCCAGCCAGCGCAGCCTCGACCACGTGCTGAGGATGGCGCACGCTGGCCACCAGGACCTGGGTTTTATAGTCGTAATTGCGGTAGATGGTCAGAATCTGACGGATGAGTTCCATCCCGTTTGAACTGATGTCGTCAAGTCGACCGATGAAGGGCGAGACGCACCAGGCACCGGCTTTCGCCGCGAGAAGCGCCTGGGTTGGAGAAAAGCACAATGTGACGTTCACCTTGATGCCCTCGGCAGTCAATCTCTTGGTGGCCTTCAACCCCTCCGCAATCAAGGGCACCTTCACCACGATATTCTTGTGGATCTTTGCGAGTTCCTTCCCTTCCTTCACCATGGCATCGGCTTCGAGACTGACGACCTCCGCGCTGACCGGCCCATCCACGATGTTGCAAATCTCGACAAGGACCTCACGAAACACGCGGCCTTCTTTCGCCACGAGCGATGGGTTCGTGGTGACGCCGTCCAAGAGACCGAGACTGGCGGCTTCCTGAATTTCTTTTACGCTGGCGGTATCAAGATAGAATTTCATGGTCGTATCCTTTCATGCCCCGGTCACATTGGCCGAGTTCATCATGGGTGAACATATTCTAGGGGAGAAGCCTCCTCCGATACAACGGATTCTTAGCGAAGCCGGTTTGACAGGCTTCCGGACGACGGCTAAAATCCTTTCGTCAACGGAATGATGCGCGACGCGTTCGCCCCATCGTGATTGAAACTGATCGGGAGACATCTTATGCGACGATCTTCGTGGATCCTCCTCAGCTGTCTGCTCCTGAGTGCCTGTGGGGGAAGCAACCCCTACTTGGAAGCTTCCCTCAAACCAGCCGAACTCCAGGGCAAAGACAAGGCCTGGTTCGAAAAGAACTGGGGCACCCCTGATGGGAAAGCCCCCGGTTGGTTTGGCAAGGAAAAGTGGACCTACTATCGAATCGCCGGAGGAAAGTCCAGCGCCCCCCTCTTTAATTTCTCCCCCAATCAATGCCAGATCACCCTCACATTCGATAAAGAAGAGAAGCTCTCCGATTATAGTTACTCGGGCTGTTAACCGGCGAGCTGTTGCTGGAACTTGTGTGCGCACGATCGACTGCAGAAGTAATAGGTCTGGCCTCCGATATCTTCCGTTACTGCCGCTCCTCTTGGAACATATACCAGGCAGACGGGATCCTGCACCATCTGATTCTTGTTGGGAGGGAGGCGCTCCGGCTGGCCCTGGCCTTTAAACTCTCGAAGAGCCCGCCGGAGGAGAAAATACAGGACCGTAAGTAGCCCGAGAATGAGGATAATTCTATACATAGTGGTGGTCTCTTTGTGATGCCACAATCCTATGGGACAGCATCACCCCTGTCAAGGACTCCATAACCTGTTCTGCTTGATAAATCAAGGGGTTCCCATTTTCACCCTCTGCTCAAATGGCCTACCACGCTCGGACGGGAAGGTCTATTTCCCCAGTAGACCTAGTACTTCAGATGGATATGCTTCCATTCCCTCGAGTGTTAGCATGACGCCATGATGACATGTGATAAGTGCCGCGGGGCGATGTTACCGGAGCGGGCAGTGGATCTGAACGCAGGACTTGCAATCACAGTGTTTGCGTGTTTGAACTGTGGTCGCCGGAAATCAGCGGGTCAGGAACCTCGGCCAATTACCGCGAGACATTAACCCGCGCTATGACAGAACCGAAACCGCTCACGTACGACGAGCATAAGGCAGCTGAGGCCGCCTTTCGTGGGTATCCGCCCAATCCTGATTGGACGGACTCCGCCCAAGGCAATTTATGCCCGTTAATCTGCGGCGATGGCCCAACGAAGAACCACGGCTCTCAACCTCGTAGCCAAGCGAGACCTTGAAGAAGTCGGTCGGTAAGTCGTGTTATGTGCTCCTGCCCGCAACCTCACGCGAGATCCTGAGATCCCCCTGCTCATCAGTCCATTCCGCTGTGGCTTAATCAACATGACATCAGAACAGCAGTCCATCGCCTGCAGATGGTGCGGAACTTCGATGCGGCCGCCCTTCCGCGCCACACGATAGTGTCGTTCCCTCATCTCTCAAACTTCTTGGTTGATGGGAACCAACGGCACTCCGGTTGAGGGACCGCCACGACAGCAAATGGCTGCTGGTCAGATTTCACGATGTTGGGAATGAGAACAGGAAGAAAACTATCGGAGACTCAACACATCCATCATGTCGTACAGGCCTGGAGGCTGTTGGACCACCCACCGAGCGGCACGCAGGGCGCCTCCCGCGAAGGTATCTCGGCTGCTCGCTCGATGCGTAACTTCGATGCGCTCCCCCATCCCGCCAAAGAGAATCGTGTGGTCGCCGACGATGTCCCCGGCACGAATGGTTTGAATTCCAATCTCACCCTTTTTCCGTTCCCCGATGAGACCTTTTCTGGCATAGACACCGACCTGATTCAGATCGCGGCTCACGGCTTTCGCCAAGACTTCCGCAATCTTGAGCGCCGTCCCGCTCGGCGCATCTTTTTTGAGACGATGATGGGCTTCGATCACCTCGATGTCATATTCGTCCCCCAGCGTTTTCGCCATCTCGCTGATGACCTTGTAGATCAGATTAACGCCCACGCTCATGTTGGGGGACAACACGCAGGGAACTTGGGACGCGAGCGATTTCAGCTCTTCGAGCTGGGAAGCGGAAAACCCCGTCGTGCCGATCACCATTGCCCGCCGGTGTTGAGCTACCACTCGCAGATGATTCAAGGTCGCTTCAGGAGCGGAGAAATCGACGACCACTTCGCCTCGGTCAAGGAGCGCGCCAAGGTCGTCGGAAATCGGAATACCCGCACGGCCACAGCCCGCCGTCTCACCGGCATCGTCACCCAACGCGTCATGGCCCTTCCCTTCGATCGCACCGGAAAGCGTCAGGGCGGCAGAATCTTTTAATAAGCGCGACCAGCCGACAACCCATGCGACCGGCAGCCCCTGCAACAATGACGTTGATCATAGAATGAGGACCCGAGCGAAGACCATCCTGGCTAAATGAGACCGGCGTCCTTTAAGGCCTGCGCGAGTTGGTCCTTTGTCTCAGTTGCCATGGAACAGAGCGGCAAACGCAACTCCGGATCAATTTTGCCCATCATGCCTAACGCGGTTTTCACCGGAATCGGATTGGTCTCGTAAAAGAGCGCGTTGAAGAGCGGCGACAATGCGAAATGAATCCGGCGCGCCTCTTCGTTGCGTCCGCTCATGAAGGCCTTGACCAATTGAGCCATCTCGGATGGGACGATATTCGACGCCACGCTAATGACACCTTTTCCTCCGACTGCCATGATGGGCAACGCGAGGGCATCATCTCCGGCAAGGACCGTGATCCGGTCGCCGCACGTACTCGCAATCTCAGAGGCCTGTATGACTGACCCGCTTCCCTCTTTGATCCCCACGATGCTCCGTAGCCCACAGAGCCTCGCAACTGTGGAAGGCAACATGTTCACGCCGGTCCGTCCGGGAATGTTATACAGAATCTGCGGAAGATCCACGGACTCCGCGATAACTTTGTAATGTCGGTACAGCCCCTCTTGCGTCGGCTTGTTGTAGTATGGCGTGATTATCAATGCCCCGTCGGCTCCGGCCTGCTTGGCGTGTTTCGTGAGGGATACCGCTTCTTCCGTGCTATTGGAGCCAGTCCCGGCAATCACGGGGACGCGCCGGTTGACCACCTCGACGGTCAATTCGACCACGCGGTGGTGTTCCTCATACGATAAGGTAGCGGACTCGCCGGTGGTGCCACAGGGCACAATCCCATTCGTCCCGCTGGCAATTTGCCACTCTATGAGGTCGCCGTAGGCCCGTTCGTCGATCTTGCCATTCCTGAACGGGGTCACAATGGCAATCAATGCACCTGTAAACATGCTCACTCCTTCGCCGAGAACGCGTCTGTCGCGGCCATTCTTCAGTCGAGAAATGCCGGAATCGTTTCGCCCTTCACCAAATCGTCGTAGGTCTCCCTGGCCTTGATGACGTGGATCTCCCCATCTTTGATCAAAACTTCCGGCACTCGTGGCCGCGAATTGTAATTGGAAGCCATCACAAATCCATAGGCCCCCGCACTCATCACCGCCAGCATGTCACCCGGGTTGACCTCCGGCAGCGACCGGTCCTTCGCCAGAAAATCGCCCGACTCACAGACCGGACCGACGACATCCACATTGTGCTTGGGCCGCTTTAGTACCGCCTCTGATAAGGGACGAATCTCGTGATAGGCCCCGTAGAGGCTCGGTCTGATCAGGTCGTTCATCGCCGCATCGACAATAATAAACCGTTTCGCTTCGCCGTCCTTCCGATACAACACCTTCGTCACGAGGATGCCGGCGTTGCCGACGATGACGCGGCCCGGCTCCATGATTAGGGTGACATTCAAATTCTTCAGTAGTGGCGAGACGGCATCCGCAAGGTCCTGCGGCAGCGGAGGCGTTTCGTCCGAGTAGGTGATGCCTAGACCACCGCCGATATTGACGTATCGGATGTTGATGCCCTGAGCCTTCAAAGCTCCGACCAGGTTCACCACTTTCTTCACGGCCTCGACAAACGGCGTGACTTCCGTCAACTGCGACCCGATATGCTTATGAACCCCGACGACATCGATGTTGGCCAGTGAGGACGCCAGCGTGAATTCTTCGAGCGCCCGATCAGCGGCGATTCCGAACTTGCTCTTCTTGAGACCGGTTGAAATGTAGGGGTGCGTTTTCGGATCGATGTCGGGATTGATGCGCAGGGCGACCCTCGCCTTGGTCCCGACGGAAGCCGCCACCTCATTAATCGCCTGCAGCTCAGCCGAAGATTCGACGTTGAACATGAGGATGTCGGCCTTCAAGGCTTCGCGAATCTCCACGGCGTTCTTCCCGACGCCCGCGAATACGATCTTTGAGGAAGGAACACCAGCCTTGAGCGCCCGAAAGAGTTCGCCGCCGGACACAATATCCACCCCGCTCCCCTCCTTCGCCATGAGACGGAGGATCGCGATATTGGAGTTGGCCTTCATCGCAAAGGCAATCACATGGGGCAGGCTCTTGAAGGCCCCATCATACGCCCGGAAATGACGAACGAGGGTCGCGTGGCTGTAAATGTAGCAGGGCGTGCCAACCTCTTTCGCGATCCGGCTGACCGGCACCTGTTCACAATAGAGTTCGCCCTGCCTATACTCGAAATTATGCATCCTGCAAATCCTCATTAAGAAGTTCGAGGCCTGCGAGCGAGAAGCCCTGCAAGGAGGCCTCGAACGCATCCTTAAACTTGCGGTAGCGGACCTTCACATGCGGAATCGCGATCTTCATCGCGTCTGAATCCAGCAACGCCTTGAGGGCGTCGGGCGTCGCCAGCTTCAGATGCTCGAAATTGACGATGATATCCATGCGAGCCTGATCGGCCGCGTCCTTGATCCGCTTGATGAGTTCCTGCGCATTCAGCTGATCGAGGGTGCCCTCCAGATCCACAAACAACGCAGCAAACTTGTCGTGCCGTTTGGCCTTGATGTTGAGCACCAGGTTTTGTGCCGAGAGCGCGTTCGGATCGAAGCGCTGTTTCAGTGCATAGAGCGCGCTAGGAATCAACTGCTCCTTGTCCAACACCGGGAGCTTCGCTTGGAGATTCTTCAATACCTTCGAAAGCGGCGACAGGGACCCTTTGGGGCAGGATCGCTTGACCAACTTCCGAAACTCCCGATTCATCTCCCATCGCGGAATAAGCCGCTGGCTCGTGCCCGACAGTCGTTTCCAGATCGACGGAAGCGAATAAAATTGGTGGTTGGCCCAGTGGAATCCTTCCTGTAGTTGTTCGGGCGTCATCCGGCTCGGCTGATATACCACATGCTTGCCGTCGTACTTCGCCCAGTCCTTGTCAAAGATACGACCGGCCTTTTCGTAGCGGTCGAACAGTGCCGTGCCGGGAAGGGGCGTCAGCACGTTGAAATACGCCAGCTCCACTTGGTTCTTCGTCAAGAAGTCGACGGCCCGCTCGAACACGGACTCATCGTCGCTGTCGAACCCGAACACGATCCCGGGATTCACCATGATCCCGTAATCGTGGAACATCTTGATCTCCTGGGAGAACTTCTGGACTCGATTGAACGGCTTGTTCGTTTCCTCCAGAGAGTCTTCATCCAGCGATTCCATCCCGACGAAGACCGACACGCAGCCGCTCTCGGCCGCAAGCTTGACCATCTCCTCGTCGTCAGCCAGGAACAGCGTGGACTGGCAGCCCCACTTGATCTTAAGCGGCTTCAGCGCGGCCCAGAGCTCACGACAATAGGCACGGTTGCTGTTGTGCAGGTCATCGACAAACGCGACGATGCCGCCGTCCTCGATTCCCACCCGAATCCGAAGCGCGGTGACGAAGGCGTTCCACAGAGGCTCGTCGCGCAATCGCTCGACCAGCTCGCCGCGAATCCATCGCTGGACATTCCGAAGTTCCGTGACCACTTCCTGCACCGGCCGACGCCGCGTGGTCTTTCCATTAAACGGGGACACGCTACAGAATTCGCAGTCGAAATGGCACCCTCGGGTCGTGAAACTACACTGTCTCGTCATGTACGAGTCAGGGCTCAGCAATTCGACACGGGGGCTCTTGTACTGTTCCAGCGAAGGGAACGAGGTCATTTTATACATGCGCTGCATCTTCCCCGCCTCATAGTCCGCGACCAATTGTGGCCAGAGATCTTCGGCTTCTCCACAGATGATCGCATCGGCGTACCGAAGAGCTTCGTCCGGGCAGTAGGTGGGATGGACGCCTCCCAAGACGATCGTCTTACCTCGCCTGCGAAATTCCGTTGCGATCTCGTAGGCGCGAGGGGCGTAGCAAGTCATGATGGAGAGGCCGACCATGTCACAGGGAAAGTCGAAATCGATGTCTTGAACCGCTTCATCGACCAGAGCGACTTCCCAATTCTCCGGCGTGTAAGCCGCAATCGTCGGCAGACTCAGCTTGGGAAACCATACCGCCCGTCGTTCCGATGCGGTCAACCGATAGGGGTTATCGCGCGGATAGGGATCGACCAGCAACAGCCGCTTGCCTGGTGCGCGCTTGGCCGGTGGTGCCTGCTCAACTGACTGACCGTGCCACGTGGGTTGAATAAGTTCCATGAGTTGATCCTCCTCACCTCTATCCGGTTATCCGGCTAGACAGGTCCTGCAGATGATGGCTCCATCATGACTAACGAGTTCCCACTGGTCGTAACGGGGGAAGGTTGACATCCTGTCCCTGTAGCATTGGGTCCGGTGGAGGCTCGACGGATTCGGCTGCCGCTGCGTTCTCACGCTGTTTCTCCTCAAGCGCCTCTAACTTTTTTTGGCGCTCGATGGTCGGATTCACGCCGACACTTTCAGGAGGAACCGGCGGCCCCACGACCCCGCACCCGACCAACAATCCCAATATCACACCAACCAAGCCAGACGTGACAGTCTGCACGCACGCATTCATGAGAGCATCCGCTCGAGTTCTTTGATGCGTTGTTCCACCCGCATTCGGGCAGTTCCGCCTATCTGAGACTTACGGTCGATCGCGGCAGTGACTGTCAACCGAGCGAACAAGCCCTTTTCAATTCGCGCGGAAAATTCCCGCAACTCCTCGAGCGAGAACTCCGTAAGTTCACGGCGTTGATCCAGTGCGGCCCGCACCAATCGGCCTGTGATCGCATGCGCCTCGCGAAAAGGAACCCCTCTGCTCACAAGATAGTCCGCGACCTCCGTGGCCAGCATCCCACCACCCTGAACCGCCTGCTTGAGGACGTCCCGGTTCACGGTGAGTCGGCGCATCAGTTCCGTCAAGACCTCTACAGACGCGGTGACGGTATCGAGAGCATCAAAAAGTGCCGGCTTATCCTCTTGGAGATCTCGATTATAACTCAACGGCAAGGCCTTGAGGGTAGTCAAAAGATTGATCAAATGTCCATAGACACGTCCCGTCTTCCCCCGCACCAGTTCCGGCACATCGGGATTCTTCTTCTGCGGCATCATACTGCTGCCCGTACAGAACGCATCGGGAAGCTCGACGAATTGAAACTCCTGGGATGACCAGAGAATCAATTCTTCACTCAGGCGGGACAGATGCATCATCGTGATCGATAGCGCCGAGGCCACCTCGATCATGAAGTCGCGATCGGACACGGCGTCGAGACTGTTTTGCGTCACGGCGGGAAATCCCAGCAGCCCGGCAGTGAACCGACGATCCACTGGGTAGTTAGTCCCCGCGAGCGCACCGGACCCCAGCGGCATGACATTCAGTCGCACCGATGCATCGCGAAATCGCCCCTTGTCTCGCTCGATCATTTCCACATAGGCCAATAGATGATGAGCAAACAACACCGGCTGGGCACGTTGCAAATGTGTGTACCCCGGCATCGCAAGAGTTCGATTCGCCTTTCCCTTCGCCACCAAGACCCGCTGAAAGTTTTCTAGATATGCCACAAGCTGACCGAGTTGATCCCGCAAATAGAGACGGATATCCAGCGCGACTTGGTCGTTCCGGCTCCGCCCCGTGTGCAATTTGCCGCCAAGGGGACCGATCAATTCTGTCAGCCGTCGCTCAATCGCCATGTGAATATCTTCATCCTGAGGGGTGAAGCGAAAGCGACCTCGATCCAGCTCCGTCTTCACCGATTCCAGACCCCGCACGATCGTCCTGGATTCAGAAGTGGTCAGGACACGGGCCTTCCTCAACGTCTTGCAATGGGCGATGCTCCCCTGAATGTCATGGGCGTAGAGCCGGCGATCGACCGCCACCGAAACGGTGAACGCCTCGACGAGACGGTTCGTCTTGTGCCGAAACCGTCCACCCCACGCCTTCACGCCTACTGGACGCCGCGGCGGGCGCTCGCTCTGTCGCCTCATTACGAAGAAGCCTTTCGCCGTTGCGCTCGAATCGCCAGACGGAGCGCGTTCAACCGGATAAAACCCTCGGCATCCTTTTGCCGATAGACGTCGTCTTCTTCAAAGGTCGCAATGTCGAGACGGTACAGTGAATTCCTCGATTTCCGTCCGACCACCGTACAGTTGCCCTTGTACAACTTCACACGCACGGTCCCCGAGACATCCTTTTGCGCCTCATCCATCGTCTTCTGGAGCATCTCTCGTTCCGGGCTAAACCAATACCCGTAATACACCAACTCGGCATAGCGCGAAATCAAACTGTCCCGTAGATGCAGCACCTCGCGATCCATCGTGAGCGATTCGAGACCCCGATGGGCGGCATGCAAAATCGTCCCGCCCGGTGTTTCATAGACCCCGCGCGATTTCATGCCGACATACCGATTTTCGACCAGATCGACGCGGCCGATGCCATGTGCGCCACCCAACTTGTTGAGGTGCGCCAACAGCGTGGCCGGACTCATTTTCTTACCGTCGACCGCCACCGGATCACCGCCGACATAGTCGATCTCGATTTCCCGGGGCTTGTTGGGCGCCTGTTCCGGCGACACCGTCATTTGAAAGATTTCATCAGGCGGGGCCTTCCAGGGATCTTCGAGAATACCGCCCTCGTAACTCACGTGAAACAAGTTCAGATCCATGCTGTACGGCTTCGCCTTCGTCGCCGTCACGGGAATACCATGCTGCTCGGCATATTCGATCAACTCACGGCGTGAACGAAACGCCCAATCGCGCCAAGGGGCGATGATTTTGATCTTGGGGTCCAGCGCCATGTAGGTCAACTCGAAGCGGACCTGGTCGTTGCCCTTTCCCGTCGCTCCGTGCGACACGGCGTCGGCCCCTTCTTTCTTGGCGATCTCTATCTGCCTGCGGGCGATCAGCGGACGGGCGATGGACGTGCCCAGTAGGTAAGTGCCTTCGTACACCGCATTGGCGCGCAACATCGGGAACACATAGTCTTTGACGAACACTTCTCGCAGATCCTCGATGTAGACGCGCTTCACGCCGAGCTTGTGCGCCTTGACCTTGACCGCCTTGAGATCTTCCCCCTGTCCCAAGTCGGCACAAAAGGCGATGACCTCGCAGTCGTAGGTTTCTTGTAGCCACTTCAGAATCACGGAGGTATCGAGACCGCCTGAGTAGGCCAGCACTACTTTCTTAATGATACGACTCATCGTTTCGGTCGACTCCTCTTGCCCAAAAGGTTCGTTAAGATGGCCTTCTGCATATGCAGTCGATTCTCCGCCTGGTCGATGATCACTGACTGCGGACCATCCAGCACCTCGGCACTGATTTCCTCACCCCGGTGAGCCGGTAAGCAATGCATGACGATCGCATCAGGCTTGGCGCGATCCAACAGGCGGCTGTTCACCTGATAAGGAGCCAAGACTTTCAATCGTCGCGCATGCTCCCGCTCGCGCCCCATACTGATCCAGACGTCCGTATAGATGACGTCCGCTTCTTTCGCCGCGACATGGGGATCGTGGCTGATCTCGATCACGGCACCGGTTTTTGCGGCCTCCAACCTGGCCCTATCAACGACATGTTGCTCAGGCTGATACCCGACCGGACAACCGAGGGTGATGATCATCCCCATCTTCGCTGCCGCCTCGATCAGTGAATTCGCCACATTGTTGCCGTCGCCGATATAGGCGATCTTGACCCCCTTTAACCGGCCCTTCTTTTCTCGTATGGTCAGGAGGTCTGAGAGGGCCTGACAAGGATGGCTCAGGTCAGTCAGCCCATTGATCACCGGCATCGTCGCTTCCCTCGCCCACTCCTCCACGATCGAGTGATCATAGGTGCGAATGACGATCGCGTCGAGATAGCGCGACAACACGCGCGCTGTATCGGCAACGCTTTCTCCGCGCGAGAGCTGGATCTCGGCCATGGGCAAAACCAGGGCGTGGCCGCCCAACTGGTTCATGCCCGCCTCGAACGACACTCTCGTGCGTGTTGAAGGTTTCTGGAAGAGGAGCCCCAACGTCTTCCCTGGAAGCAGCGGATGAGGAACCCCGCGCCGCTGTTTGTCTTTTAACAGGGTCGCCGACGAGAGCAAACTTTCCACTTCCGCCCTGCTGATGGCCGCGACATCCAGAAAGTCCTTTTTGCCGGCCCGCATCCCTGTCGTTTGTGTGGTCATCCCTGCTGTATCCAATCGGCGGAGAAGGCCTTATGCTGCCCGCTCACTGAAAATCCGAGAAAGCGTATCCAGCAATCGATCGATTTCCAGCTGGGTGATGATTAAGGGCGGCACGAACCGAAGCACATGCTCGCCGGTCCCGTTGATCAAAATGCCGCGAGCCAAGCACTCGCTCACGACGACTTTCCCTTCCATGTCGAGCTCAATCCCCTGCAAAAGCCCGAGGCCCCGCACCTCTCGCACCACTCGGTGTCGCTCCTTACAGTCGGATAACCCCTTCGCGAAATACTCCCCCATCCGGCGCGCATGGTCGAGTACTTGGCCTTCAAGCAAGACACGACAGACCGCCAGGCCTGCGGCACAGGCCAGCGGATTACCACCGAATGTCGAGGCGTGACTACCGGGCGAGAAGGCCTGGGCAACGGAGTCGGTCGCAAGGCAGGCTCCGATCGGCACGCCTCCACCCAAGCCTTTCGCCAAGGTCATGATGTCCGGCTGGACCCCCAACTGCTCATAGGCAAAGAGTGTCCCGGTCCGTCCCATCCCAGTCTGCACTTCGTCGAAAATCAACAGCACGTCTTTCTTAACGCACAGATCTCTCACCTGCTTCAAATACTCGCGGTCCGCGACATAGACGCCCCCCTCACCCTGAATCGGCTCGAGCATAATCGCCGCAGTCTTGTCGGTCACGGCCCGTTCCAGCTCTTCCAGATTATTGAAGGCGACGTAGCTGAAACCCGGGAGCAACGGCTCGTAGCCCTTCTGGACCTTTTCCTGCCCCGTAGCCGTCAACGTCGCCATCGTCCGGCCATGGAACGAGTTCTTCATCGTGATGATCTCGAACCGCCCGGCTCCATACTTGTCATGAGAGTAACGGCGAACCAGCTTGATCGCTGCTTCGTTCGCCTCTGCCCCGCTGTTGCAGAAGAACACCTTGTCGGCAAACGAGTGATCAACCAGCATTTGCGCCAGCTTCACTTGTGGCTCAGTGTAGTAGAGGTTCGAGGTATGGATCAGCTGCGCGGCTTGGCGCTGGATCGCCTGGACCAAGTCCGGGTGACCGTGCCCCAGGATATTCACCGCAATCCCGCCGACGAAATCGATGTACTCCCGCCCCTCCATGTCGTACACCTTCGTCCCACGCCCCCGCATGATCGCGAGCGGTTGACGCGTATAGGTCTGCATCAAATAACGTGAGGCATCCAGCTTCAGTGCTTCTGTCGGCATGACAGGCGTATCCCCTTGTAAAGTAAGGGAAGGTAGCATAGGCCTGTCAATGGAAGCAACTTGAAAGGGGCAGCAGAGTGAGTGGAGTAAAGTCGTGCTCCTTCTTTACGCAGATGGCGCCTCCATTGTGATAGTCTCTGGCGGATGAAATCCTGTGCGCAGTGCCAGCAGCAGAATCAGGAAGACGCCAAATTCTGCTACCAGTGCGGAAATCTACTGGCCACTAAACCTGAACCGCCCATCGCCAGCGTCACGTCGCATATCGATGAAGACCTCTGGCGCCAATTCATCGGCCCCCACGCCGATCGCTACCTGGTCCATTTCAAGAAATTTGGGTTAGGGGAAGAGCCGAGGTTCGCCCTGACGTGGAATTGGCCGGCCTTTCTCTATATTTCCTTCCTCTGGTTTCTCTACCGAAAAATGTACGTCTATGCGGCAGTCTACGCCCTCGGTCCGATGATTTCGACCTACTTGACCGGCGACCTCACCGTGGGTCTCGTCTGGAGCGTCATGGCCGGAGCCACAGCGAATTATGTGTACTATTGGCACTGCCGCGAGCAGATTGACGAGATCAAGAAGAGCTCATGGACCGATCCGGTGAAGCAGGACGAGGCATTAAAGGAGGCTGGAGGCGTCCAGCCCTATGTGATCTGGGTCGGAGTCGCCCTCTATATCCTCTTTGCGATGACGATGATCAAGCTGCTCCAGGACGGTCTGCCGGATGGGGATCGGCTACCGACCAAACCTGCGAGACCTACTGCAACCAGTACGACGTAAGGAGCGGACGCCTCGCGGCTGCTCTTGATGTTCCTACGGTAACTTATTCCGGCAAACTCTGCCGACTCCGCTGCCACCCGATCCAGGCCTGGAACCAACCGAAGTCTTGTTCATAGGCAGCTCCGCCTGAGTCAGAGGCTTCCTGCTTCTGTTCGATCTGCGTATAGGTACGCGGCCAGTTCTTTTGCCACCAGGATTTGAGTTCATCCGGGGCATAGGCCTGGCCGTTCGGCTGGAGAATGCCTGCTGCCGCACAGACCGGCGCAATCAGCGGCCAGTAGCGATCTTTGCCGAGACCGAGGCTGCGAAAGTGTTCGCGCAACAGGAACACCACCCAGAGTTCGGCGCTGTGTTTCTTGTTATGTTTGAAGGGTTGGGTTTGCCGGAGCGGAACCGGATCGAATTGCTTGATGACCGAGGTATAGTCCGGGCCGCCGTAACTCCCCGCTACCTCGGCAATGCCTTCCAGCATCTTTCCCAGCTCGACTTCCGCGACCGGTGAAGAAGCCGGTCCCCCGCCCAAGTCCGACTCTGCAAGGGGATTCGGCGTGGTCAGCAGTTCGATGAGCGGCTTGAGTTCTCGGAGACGCGCCGTCGCCGCTTTTAGAATCTGTTCCGATTCCAGCCAATAGTCGGGATCGTTCTTCGTCAGCCGCTCTCGTCCCGGCGGGGGAAGAACCGTCGGCACCCAATAGCGCATGAGCACAAAGAGGATGTAGTCGAATTGCCCGCCGACCTGCGCGATCCGATCAAAGACGTTGCCCGCCCGCATTCCCGTGAAAAAATCGTGGGCCCGGTCGGCCACGTGCAGGCGCTCACCGATCCCGCTCCACCACTCCTCAAGCGCGGAACAGTTCATATCGGGAGGCGGCGAGGTGGTCATACCGGGAGCGTATCCTGTGTGGAGAGAATTGGGCGGAATGGTACTGCCGGTGCGGGCCGAAAGCAACCGCTTGACTTGGTCATCTGTTCCAGTATGCTTTGGCCTGTGAACATATCCTTTCATGCTCAAGGGAAACGCACAATGGCTCGATTAGTCCTGCTTCGTCACGGCGAATCACAATGGAACTTGGAGAATCGTTTCACGGGATGGGTCGACGTCCCCCTGACGCCGCGAGGCGTGCAGGAAGCCAAGAACGCAGGAGACAAACTCCGGGGCTTCACGTTCGATCGTGCATTTACCTCTGTGCTCGTGCGCGCGAACGAAACCCTCCGGTTGGCGCTCGACACGATCGGTCAGTCGAACATCCCCGTCGAGAAGGACAAGGCCCTCAATGAACGGATGTACGGCGAGCTACAGGGATTGAACAAGGCTGAGACCGCGAAAAAATACGGCGAGGCACAGGTGAAGATCTGGCGGCGGAGTTACGACGTGCCTCCGCCGGGGGGAGAAAGCCTGAAAGACACAGCGGAGCGTGTGTTGCCCTATTATGAACAGACCATCAAGCCCTATCTCTTAAAAGGGGAAACGATCCTCGTCGCGGCGCACGGAAACAGCTTGCGAGCCCTGATCATGGAGTTGGAGCAGCTCTCCCGAGAGCAAGTGCTGGAGTTGAATATCCCGACTGGTGCGCCGCTGCTCTACGAGTTGGACGGGACAGGAAAAGTTGTCAATCACCGCTACCTCTGACAGGTCGCGGCAGGGCCTTGGGCATTATCCTACATCTTCCAATAACCGCCCGTAGGTGTCGACTGGCACGAAATCGATCAGCAGTGTCAGCAAGTTCCGCCGCTGTTCTTCTTTGACCAAATGGTTCTCCTCCATTAACTCGGCCGCTTCCGCGCTCACCGCAAGCGGACTCATCCCTTCTTCCACCAGGCGACTATACCGCCGCCGCCGCTCTTGCCATTCGTTGAGGTAGGCGGTCCAGGCAGCTGAACCGACGGGAACGGTCGTTCCCCATCCTGCTTCCATCGCATCTAAGATGAGGTCCGACAACGCGGCCTGATACTTCTGAGGAATGTGGGCTTCGATGGCGGCGAAGATCCAAAACAGGTTTAGCGAGAGCACTTCTTGCGTGATCGCCCAGGCCTGCTCCGTCGTCGCCTCGATCCCATATTCCTCCAGCTGCTGAACAGACACTCCGATCGGCATCGCTGAGACCAGGGCGACCGCTGCTTGGTTCGGCGTCATCGAGTTGGCTGACATACCTCACTCTCTCCATCGTCGACGGTGGCAGAGAATACTCTACTGTCGCCAGTGTGCTCAAGCAACTTGTCCAACTCTGTCCCCCATGCTAAAGTCCGCCGCCATGACTCGGCGGATCACTCCGACATTCTCACAATGGACCTGTGCTGCCAGTCTATTGGCTGTCTTGGCCGCAGCAACCATCGTGGGAGCACCTGACGCCCGCGCAGACGAACATCGTTGGGGGTTTGGAAGCGACCTGGGGCTCACTACAGGAACCGTCGACGGCACCGTGTTCACGCTCGGATTCAATCTCGACTATTACATCGATAGGAACTTCTCCGTCGGACCGATGATGCTGATCAGTCCGACAGGCGATCTCTTCCAGATCGCCTTCGCAGGAGTCGCCCGCTACCACATTCGTCTCAATAACGGCATCAACCTGGTGCCCTTCACTGGTATCGGTTTGATCCACGCGGATCTCGACAGCGGTACCGGCCCTGGGAGCATCGACCGCAACGACACAAGTTGGTATATCCCCATCGGCCTCTCGCTGGAATACCAAGTCGTCCATAACATCGCGCTCTCCTCAACCCTGATCGTCAACCTCCACGACATCAATCTTTCTCCGTCGTTATCGCAGAATGACCATACAAGTGTCGCCCTTCTGTTTGGTCTCCGCTTCGGCCCCTAGTCAGACGATGGGGAAATTCCTCGCTTCATTCACGCCCTCCACCTCCTACCCCGATATTTGCGACGGCTTATTTAAAAAATTGGCTGGCACTTTAGCGGAGCCCTGCGAGGTTGCGGCGCTCTGACATGCTGAGGAGGGATCCGAGGAATGAGATGGCAGTTAAGCCGCTTTGGCCGGCTGCCAGCGCAGCCCGATGTTCAGCAGTTCCTGCAAGAGCGCGTCATAGGGATAGCCGGCTTTCGCGGCCGACTCCGCAAAGTCTTCGCCCTGCGCGATCTGGGGATTGGGATTGGCTTCCAGCACGTAGACGTGCCCCGCCGCGTCCAGGCGCACATCGATGCGGGCATAGCCGCTCAGGCCGAGGGCCCGATAGACCCGCTTCGCGAGCCGTTGCATCTCCGCGGCTTTCCCCTCCGGCAGCTGCTGGGCTTCGCCGGAGCGAATCCCGTACTTCTCTTGATACGCGCGGCTCCATTTGACCCGCTCGGTCGCGATCCGACTCGCGTCCTCCGGCAGCTGGTCCAGCAGCAACTCCCACACCGGCAACACGTGCACCTGCCCGTTGCCCAGCACCCCGACATAGAGTTCGCGCCCTTCGATGTACTGCTCGATGAGGGCGCCGGTCCCGACGCTCGCGTGAATGAAGGCGACGCGCTCCTTGAGCTTGGCGTCGTCCTGGACAATGGAGGCCTGCGAGATCCCGAGCGACGCCTCTTCGGTCACCGATTTGACAATGAGCGGAAAGGCCAGCCACGCGGGCCGCTTGACCCGCCGCCCCTGCGGCACCACCATGAAGTCCGGGAACGGGATGCGATGGAACGAGAACAGCTTCTTGGCCAGGACCTTGTCGCGCGCCAGCATCAACCCCCGCGGGTTACAGCCGGTATAGGGCACGTGCAGCAGTTCCAGATAGGACACGACGTTCTGGTCGTACACCGCCACCCCGTCGAACTCTTCGAGCAGGTTGAAGGCGATGTGCGGCTTCCAGTCTTCGATGGCTGCGCGCAGCACCCCCAGATCGCTCTTGACCCCCAGCGGCTTGACGTCATGCCCGAGCTGGCGGAGCGTGGTGACCACATCGTATTCCGTCTTCCATGCGGCGTCGGTCACGTTCTGCCCGGGGGGGGCGGCTCCGGCGGCACCAGATCGGCGTGCATCAGGACGAGGATCCGGAGCCGTTTCATAGCGCCACCTTATGCCGCCCGCTGCGCAGGTAGGTCATCGTGTGCACGGTCAGCAAAATCGTGAAATCCAGCTTCGCCTGCTCCTCCGCGCGCGGCAGGTGCAAGTGCAGCGCGCGGCAGCGCGCGATCATGTCCGCGAGCACCTGATCGATCGTGTATTGATATTCGCCGGTCCAGGCGGCCACTTTGCGGCGCACCTCTTTGCGGAACCGGCGCAAGAAGGTGGCGGCGGGCAGGTGCGCGGCATGGGCCGGGGCGTCGGAGAACAGCCGCTTCAAGTCCGGATCGTAAAACGACGGCCGTTCCGTCCCATAGTGGGCGCGCTTGCGCGCGTAATGCTCGCCCAGGGTCTTCGTCAGGGTGGGCAGCGGATCGACCTCCTCCTGCGTGACCACCGGGGGCGGCACCCCCGCCAGCTCGTGCATGAGCCCCGCGACATACTGCAGCTTCTTGAGCACCGGCCAGCCCTTGTAGCGCTCGGCCCAGGGCGCCTCGGGCGTGAGCCAGACCGCGAAGGTCTCGGCAAAGTCTTCATCCGGATGGCTTTGGGCATACCACACGTCGAGATGCCGCACGAAGCTCCGACTGTAGGGCCGGGGGCGGTAGTATTTGGGATAGGGCTCGGAGGAGCGCCCGAAGACCTGTTGCCGCCGGCGGAGCCGGCGGAGCCGATACGCATTTTCCACCGCGTGGCCGGCCTCGTGCCGCAAGATGCGCATGCACCACTCGGGGGTCCCGCCCTCGACCTCGAGCATCTGGTCCAGCTCCAGTTTCGCGAGCCGCGGATGGGCCAGATAAAACGGCACGGCAATCCCCGGCACCCCGTCCGGCGTAAACCATTCGTTCGACAACCAGAAATGGGGCCGGAAGCAGAGCTGGCGGGCGGCGAGTTCGGCGTAGAGTTGCGCGATCTGGGCGGCCAGAAAGGGCCCGTCGAGGGTCACGCCGAGCTGATGCATGGGCAGGGCCAGCAGCTGCTCGTCCGTCCAGGCGACCCACACCGGCTCCGGGCGCTCAGCTGCGGTCATGACCGGTGCCTGTCCTTGGTGCATCGATGCCAAGTTCCGCCTAATCAACTAGCAAATAGTCCTGTAGGAAATATAGCAGGTGTCTTAACGTTGGCCCGATTTAGGAGGCCTGCCCTTTGGCTGTCGCCTATAAGTGGAGAAAAAATGGCCGATCGAGTCCAAGAATGAACCGGCACCGGCCATATGTGTCGCGAAGCCGGGCTAACGGAGGCGAGGAAGAAGGGCGGGTGCCGTGGCCCATATGACATCGATCACCGACCACACGTAGGCGCGGGCCCGCCCTGGGTCGGTCTCCCAATTCGGCATCACTTCGTGTAGATCAAGAATCGGCTTATCGTGGCCGAGACAGACCTGATTAAACAGGGGAATGTCTCGTCCAAATTGTTCCCGAACAAAGTCCTGATGGTCTCGCCCCATCGCAATGACGAGGTCGGCGGCCTCTATCAGTTCCTTGGTGAGTTGTCGTTGGACATGTATGCTCGGATCAACGCCCTTCTCGCGCAATCGAGTCTGGACCCAGGCATGCACCGACTGAGGCTTGGCGTCAATCCCGGCCGAGCGCACCACACAGGACGTGCCGGCACCGAGTCTGGCCTTGAGCGCGTACTCTGCTGTCACACTCCTAAAGATGTTCCCTGTGCACACGAACAGGACTGACTGAAGTTTTCCGCCCGATTGGTTCTCATCCTTCCCCATGATGCCCCCGGCTGAAGATCGACAGCCACGCGGCTGACCGCGTAGAATGCCAACCTATGTCACGTTCGGCAAACTCCTCACGCGCATTTCTAAAACTGGACGAAGCCACGGAACAGCTGCAGACTAAACTGCTTCGCCTCGTCGGGGAAACGATTGCCGAGTATGGCCTGATTGAAAACGGCGACAAAATCATGGTCTGCCTATCGGGAGGGAAAGACAGTTATGCCCTGCTCGACTTATTGCTTGTCTTGCAACGGCGCGCGCCGATTCACTTCGACCTTGTCGCGGTAAACTTGGATCAAAAGCAGCCAGGATTTCCCGCCCATGTACTTCCCGACTATCTCACAAAAAGTGGAGTTCCTTTCCATATCGAGGAACGAGACACCTACTCAATCGTCAAGCGACTCATCCCTGAAGGGCAGACCACCTGTTCGCTCTGCTCCCGACTCCGTCGTGGCCATCTCTACCGCGTCGCCACGGAATTGGGCGCGACCAAGATCGCACTGGGTCACCACCGCGATGACATTGTTGAAACCCTGTTCCTGAACTTGTTCTATACCGGCAAGCTCAAGACGATGCCGCCGAAATTACGCTCGAAAGACGGCAAGCATTTGGTCATTCGCCCGCTGGCTTCCGTGCGGGAGAGCGATCTCGCACGGTACGCAGAACTACGCGCGTTCCCCATTATTCCCTGCGATCTCTGTGGCTCACAAGAGGATCTCAAGCGGAAACAGGTGAAGGAATTCTTGCGTGAATGGGAGCAACGCTCGCCTGGCTGTACAGACAGTATGTTCGCCGCCTTATCGAACGTAGCGCCGCCGCTTCTCTTGGACCGACGGCTGTTCGACTTCGAGGCTCTGCGCACCTCCGAGCAGGCGGAAGGGCACGAGGATGCGTGGCTCGACGAGCAAAACTCTTGACCTGAATTCCTTTTCCGGTTCACTCCACAGCACTCAGCCCCGCAGAAGAGACATCACAGTTCTCGCGGGAATTCGTCCCATCCATCTGAGGAATCTCCATACATGGGCTCCCTTCTGAGGTCGATCAATCTCTCGATCGCGCGCTCATGAAATGGCTTATTCGACAGGGTGGGCGAGGAGGAATCGGGGCTCGTTACGTCTTAAGTTTTGCGGTAAAAAGCTTGCGGAATTTCGCGACCTTTGGTGCGACAACTGCTGTACAGTATCCCTGGAATGGATTTTTAAAAAAATACTCCTGATGGTAGGGTTCAGCCTCGTACCACGTTCCCGCCGGCTCGATCTGCGTCACAATAGGCCCGGGATAAATCCCCTCTTTGGTGATCGAGGCAATAACCTCGTCCGCAACCTGCTTCTGCTCCGGATCATGATAGAAAATGGCCGAACGGTATTGCGTGCCGACATCATGACCTTGTCGGTTGAGCGTCGTAGGATCGTGGATAACGAAAAACACCTCGAGCAATTCGCGATAGCTGACGACGTTGGGATCGAACGTGATACGTACTGCTTCAGCGTGACCAGTCCTGCCACTACACACGGCTTCATATGTCGGGCGATCCATCTGCCCACCGATATAACCGGACTCGACGGCTACCACACCCTTCATCTGGTCATAGACCGCTTCGAGGCACCAAAAGCACCCGCCGGCTAAGGTCGCGATATTGAATCCGGTCTGTGCCGGAGATGCAGTTTGTCCCATAGTGCAGAACTCTTGATGACGTGGCCTATGAATGAGTCGCGGAAGGCTCACCTTTTTTTCAATCCTACCGCTGCTTTATACCATAGGGCGTCATGAGGCCGCGAACAGTTCCGTGAACGAGCGCAGCACACCTCACGCCTAGGATGTAGGCAGGACGCCCAAACCGTCTGAATCTAAAGGGAGAAAGGGGAGTGAAAAAGTCTACGCCTTGAATTCTTCGGTGAGACTGGCAATGACCCGCTTGAGTTTTGCTTCCTCATCGGGCTGAATCTTTGTGAACTGAATCCCAAATGTCTTGGCCTTAACCCAACGCACCTGGGCCTCGTCGATCCGCAAGGGCCAGTCGAGCCCAGGGATATAAATGCGGCACTCGAACGACGCTCCCACGACAATCGGCAGATCCGTTTCGATCTTGCAGCCCCCGGCAGAGAGGTCCAACGTACGACCTTGGCCTTCTCGTTGCCCGCCCGATAAGGTGCTTCTGAAATGTGAGGTAAAACGTGGCTGTTGACGCTTCTCCATCTGAGGCTCCTCTTTGATCATGCGAGGCTGAGGATGCCTCGTACTTGAATCCCGCTGATTATTCACGAGAGCCATGCCTGCTTCATCCCAATCAAACAATGAACCCCGGGCTCGTATTAAGAGGCGCCGGGGTTCCTTAGAGTCTGTGAGTCGCGTCGCTATTTCTTCACATTCAACAGTACGTGCCCACGACGATTCTGCTGATAGCAGGATTCAACAGCATCCGTGCAGAAAGGGCGCTCCTTGCCGTATGACACAATCGCCAGCTGCTTGGGGCTCACACCCGACTCGATCAGATAGCTGCGCGCAGCCTTGGCTCGCTTGTCCCCCAAGACGACATTGTAGTCGGTCGTGCCCCGTTCGTCGCAATGACCCTCGACCTTCATCACCGCACCAGGATGGGCCTTCAGCCACTGTGCGTCGCGGTTCAATGCCTCCATTCCAGCATCTGAAAGCGTCCACTGATCATAGCCAAAGAACACGTCCTGCAAGCCAGCTTCGATGGCCGCTTTTTCCTCTCTGGTTAATTCCGCACGCTGACGGTCACTTAGCCCGGAGGAGGAACGCGATGCGATATCGCCACCCTTCCCCAGACGCTCTTCCGAAGGATTCTGAGAGAAACCACTTAGCGCTCCGCCTGAACCTCCTTGAGCCATATCAGGGAGGCTTAGATTCGCGTCTTTTTGCGCAGACCCAGTTCCCGTCTCTCCATCAGACTGGAGCCACTTCATGCTACAGCCCTGGCTAACCAACAGGACGAGCCCCATCGCTGCTACGACACTTATTTTCGTCGGACTTCCGATCATGATTGTTCCCCCATCCTTGGAATATGATTTCGCCTGTGTAGATCAAATATAGCACTTGAATGAAAAGGCGAGGCTCACCAGCGGTCCCTGGCTATTTCGCCTGAATTGTCATGATGTTGGAGATGAATCTTGTGGATTGACGCGGCAGGTAAGCTAACAGGCACTCCTCTATCACACAACCTGCGAAAGAAATGGGCGAGAGAGAAAACTTTTTAGAATTGGGCCGGCTTCCGATCAGCCCACCGAGCCGGACGCATCACGGTACTCAACGCAGCCACAGCACAAATGAAGGCCAGCATAGCCAAGCCCACCATCAGGAAAAAACCAGCCCGGACGTCATGGAGGATTACATGATTCATGATATACCCCTCCTCTTGGTGCCTGTGCTCTTATCCACTCAGCCATCCGCAAGAACAGACCCATGGTGCCGCGGGATCCTGCTTCGTTAACCAGCGGCCGCACCAGGGACAATGCCTCGTCCAAGTCTGCCGCTGCCCCAGACCTACGGGCCTTCCGCCAGGAAGTCTCACCTGATCTTGCCTATAGCATAGCACCATTCAGACACCCCATGGATCCTGCTACCTGTTGCAAACCTACTGCTGGAGACACGAGAAATCTATGCAGCTTTTGTGGGGGGATAACCAGCTCGAAAGGGGAAGGCAGCTTAAGTTATAAGCGATTGATAGTTCAATGAAACCATCCTGAGTCTTGGGAGGCAGAATGGATAGGCTTAACACTTCCACTGGCGTCATATTACGCATAACGTACTTCATAATGATCTCGGTTTTCTGTCGAATACTCTCCTTTTCACGAGCGATCCTCTGAGCCGCCACCAGCTGTACGCGGTCTAACTCCGCTATATTTTCAAACACCACCATTCGATCTTTTCGGAGTTCACTCGCTGCACCCGGAGTAGCAACATTCACACGGGAATTCAGCGTCTGAACCTGTCCCTCAAGTTCACGAATCTGCTGCTGTTGCTCGGCAACCCGTTCCCCCAAGCTCCTGTCGGCCACAATGGCGGCCATGAGTTGTTTTACTTGTTCAACATCGACATCTGCCTTCACGGTCAGCGTCAGCTCGTTGTGTCCGTTATTAAAGCCAAAGTCTTCCTTGACCGTTTCTACGCTGAGGACAGCTGCGGAATAGGAGGTAATCTGGTCCTTTGTTAGGTTAAAGGAATCCACGACAGAATGTGATTGGATGAAGCTTCCTGCTTTCTCTCAGAACCTGGGCATAAGCTCACCACCCCGGATCACCTGACAGCAGGGGATTTTGTGAAAGTCCAATTATGGTTGGAAGGCAAGGAGGCCTTTATAGACATCCGGCTGGCGGAAGTCAAAAGGGTTCACAAGCACTGGATCGCGGTGACAGTGATCCTCGTGAGCCCAAATGACCGGATGAGACTGAAACGATTTATCGATGCTCTCGCACCCATGCACATCGAAGAATCTGCCCTACTCGACCACCTTCTCATTCGGGCATAGCTCGACGTCAACCTCTCCAGCTGGAATCAACAACACTGCGGGTCGCTCGGATCAAATCGCTCGCATGGCTGGGCAGTCGATGCCGCTGAGACGGATACGTTCAGGGTGTTGGTTGTGCAGGACTTCGATCGTATTGCCGTCGAGAACGGAGACGACGGGGGCGGAGAACTGGGCGGCGAGAACGGTGCTGACCAGAACAACCTGGTAGAAGCCAGCTCCGGACCGCAAACATAGGGAATCATGCTCGCAGATTTGTCAGACTGTGGCAAGCGGATTGTTGAGCGGCTAGTGTCGGAATTAAATTCGTAGTGCGGTGTGTGTCCTACAAACGGTTGAGGTCTGCTCGCTCGGAGCGTTGGTCACATCCACTTATTTACTCTAATCAATACGTGTTTTTTCCCTTCTGTTCTGTTCCGCCCCACGCGTTCATCGCCAATTGCCCCGTTATGCAACAGCGCTCCCCTGTTGCCCTGATACCTGAGTGAACGCAGAAGCGACAGATTCACCATGAATACGCGATGCTTTGAGCTGTCAGGCTCACGAATGAGCGCAGCACAGGCGGCACTTTTCTTGCTGCTACCACGGCTAGGCATCGAACGTCTTTTTCTCAGACTCAACCGGTTTCCTGCCACAGGAGGTTGTTTTATGAGACACCAGCGCCGGGAATACACGTTGGTCGCTTGGGTCTCTGCTCCTTGCACTCTCTCTCCTTAGAGGAATCCCGCGCTCGGTTGCCCTGGCGCAACCGCCGATCACGCCATCCGGACTGAACACGCAGATTACCCTGTCTGCCACTCCGCCTCCCGGACACGTACAGTACGACATCACAGGCGGGACGAGGCCAGGCGGCGGGACGAATCTATTCCACAGCTTCGGCAACTTCAATGTGCCCAACAACAATATCGCCAACTTCCTGAACAACACCGGCGCGCCGACCTCCAATATCCTCGGCCGCGTCACCGGCGGGAACATTTCCAACATTTTCGGGACCATTCAAACCACCGGCTTCGGGAACGCGAACCTCTTTCTGATGAATCCAGCCGGGTTTTTGTTTGGGCCGACTGCGACGGTCAATGTTGGGGATGGTGGCGTTCACATCGGCGGATTACCTCCGACTCTCAGACAATGCGCGATTCAATGCCATTCCCCACGCAGCGCCCGATCAGCTCTTGAGCGCGGCGCCCGTCGCGGCCTTTGGCTTCTTAGGCTCCAATCCGGGAGCGATTACCGTCCAGGGCAGCCAGCTCTACGGTGGCCGAAGGAACCGGTATCTCGCTGGTCGGAGGCAATATTACGGTGCAGGCGTGGCGCGCTCACGGCCCCAAGCGGACAGATTAATCTCGTCAGTGTGGGCAAGCCGTCGCATTCGAACGTTGGGGGAGAAGTCGTGGTCGCTGCGTTGGGACAGGGGTTAGGATTCGTTCCGACCGGATTCAAGAGTTTGGGTGCCATCACGCTTTCTCAAGGGAGCACCATTGCCTCGAGCGCGATCGCAGGGAGCAGAAATTCGGCGGGTAACGTCGTGATTCGCAGCGGAAAGTTCGTCATGGATAACTCCTCCATTGAGGCCGTCATACCCGTTTCCTCCCCAGCGGGTACAGGCGCTGGCGGTACCGTCGAGGTGACGGCAGAGCAGGTCGCCCTCTCGCATCACAGCCGTGTTGATACCAGCCAAGCAGGAAGGATCTCGCCAAGCAGCAGGAACCAGGCTGGAGATATCACATTCAATGTCAACACCTTCTCCGCGACAGATTCCACGATAATCGCTACCTCAGAAGCAGCGGGCCAACCTATCTCCCCGGCGGGAGGGGCTGTGACGATTCAAGGACTCGAAGGATCAGGGGCGAGCGCGCACGCGGTGTCCCTCACCAACACCCTGGTATCAACCGTTTCCAACGGATTTCCCGCTTTCCACGCTTTGGAAGCGGATGGGGGGCCAATCATAATCCGGGCCGACAACATCGCGCTCAATCAGAGCAACCTGAACGCTACTAGCATGCAGTTTGGTGTACGGCGGGCTAATCAGCCTTGTGAGCAGAGACGGCCTCGAAATTCGAAACAGCAGCCTCGTAACCACAGGGAACGTAGGTGGTACAGTTGATTTGAAAGCCGGAGGCAGAATCGACCTCAGAAATACAACGATTGATGTTCACACTCACGATCATAGCGGCACCATTACCGTGGCTGCGCCCTTCATCTCGATAAGAGGGAGTCGGCTCGACGTGGGGGCTGAGGGCACCGACCCTGGCGGCACGATCAGTCTGACGGGGATAAAGGGCGTGAGTCTCACCAACGGTACCATCCTCACCGCGGACAACACCTATAACGGGGATTTGGTGGGGGAAAACGCTAATGGCGGAACCATTCTTATCAATGGCGGAGCCAAGTTCACCAGTCAACACAGCACAATCTCGGCGCAATCGGTGCACAGTGAACTGTCGCAAGCTCACGGCGGCACGATCCATATTGAAGCCAACAAGGTTTCGCTGACGGACACGCAGGTCACGACCTCGGTCTCCGGTGGCCCACAGACGGTCGGAGGCCATATCACCGTGGATGCGAAGAACGTGACGCTGAAGAACAGTCGAGGTGCTCAGCATTGGATTTCCGCCGGTACCAGAGAGAGTTTATTGACCTTAGACATTGGAGCCATACGGTCGCCAGGCTAGGCCGTCCGAGAGACGGTGTCAAGGAAAGTGGTGAGGCACTAGCTGGATTTCTCAGGGAAAGGTTACGTGGCGAACGGCGATCGAGATCAGTCAGGTTTGCGCGACCGATCAAAGAGTGTTTTGTCTACGTCGATGACGATCCTGGAGAAGATGCCGAGGTTCGCAGTGGACCCACCTTGCAGAAGCCGCCGCTGTTGAAAGGTCCGATCCACCAAGGCGATGGTTTCAATCATCTTGGTCTTTCCTTCGTCCAACAGGTCATGCAACCGTTTGCGGCCTTTGGCGCCGAGCAAATAGAGATCATCGAGTTCGCGGGCTTTGATCAGTTCGACCATCTCCTGAAGGTCCGGGTCCGTTTCATAGACCGGGGATTGGAGATAAGACCGCACAGTTTTCGGATCACGCCCAACCCGCTTGCCAATCGCATTCGGTGTCACGCCTAAGTCCGCCATCGCTTTGAAGCGGGCGAGTTCGGGTTTTGTCGGCTTCCGGCGATGCGGGGTTGAGGGCTTCATTCCTGCACCTTCCCTATATACAAAAAGAGTGGTTACCGACGCACGGCGGCTTGCACTTGCTCAGCCGCTCGCTGGAACGCCAACCAGTCGCCTCTCTGGAATGCGTTGTCGCACTCATTGAGAGCGGCCATGACTATGGGGAGCCGAGGGTCTTCCGCTATAATGCCGGAGGTGAGGGCTGCCAACTCCCGCCAGGCTACAAGCCAGTCCGTTTTCACTTCGCGCACTTTGCCTTTGGCCTTGGCTAAGAGCTTCAACGCTTCATCTTCTGGAAAGTCCACCGGCTGTCCAGGAAGTAGGCGAACGTCTCCTGATCGTCGCCGGATCGTGAGTGGGGCTGAGGCTTCAATCAACAAGGTTGATCACCTCCTCAAAACGGTCAGTTTGTGGGTTTTGAAGTGCTACAGTGCTACAAGCCGCTCTGGTAGCGGGGTTGGGTATGTTTTCCAGGGTGCTACAGGAGGGAGTGTGTAGCATTTCGAAAAGAGGGGTTTCGCTGCTCTGGACGCGGGTTGTAGCAGTGTAGCACTCTGAGGGGGTGGGTGCAGCAAGGTAGCGGGCAAAGGCATCGTCAAAGGCCGTGCGATAGTACCCCCGATGGACCCCCGCATCCGTTCGAATGTTTTGGGATTGAATGCCAAACTCCCCCAGAAGCCTCGCAAGCTGTGTCGTGCTTATCGGCTTTCCTCGCCGCCAGTCTCCCCACGGGCGTTCCTCCAACAGGGCCAAGGCATCGCATAACCCCTGAGAGGGGAAACGCTCACGGGCATCAGCCTTGAACAATTCCGCAAGATCGCGGAGGAGCTCCACCCCGCGTGGTTCAGTTCTCGTCTCGCCCGTGGACAACGCAACCGCGGCAGCGTTTGCCTGTTCGACCCATACTCCCCCAATGGCGTTTGCAATCGTAAACAGAGGACTCCAATTATCCGCAGCACGGTCATGGAGCCCATTGGGTATCGACGGGTCAATGTCCTTGAGCTTGCGGGTATGATCGAAACTCCATCGGGCCAGTGCGCGAGCCACGGTCTGAAGGTGTGTCTTCACGGTCTCCCCGTGCCGACTGTTCCAGCGAATGCCCTGCACCGTTTCTCCCGGCTGCTTTCGGCGCATCGGCACCACAATTGAGCGGTCCTCAATCGTATCGGGGAGTGTTCCGATCGCCGCAATGACCATCGGAGACCATGTGCTAAAGCTCCGCGGTTCGTGGTCATCTCCTACGTTACGGAGGACCGAGGCCGAATCGCGCCGATGGCCTGAATTGACAATGCCCCGCAACTCCTCATTCTCGCGCATGAAGGAATCGGCTTCGTCGATCAACAACGAGGGGTGATGCTTTTCAATGACCCGAAAAATTACCGAGGCGGTCACATTGCTGGTCGAGAAGGGGCCGCGGTAGCAGCTTGGCCATTATTTCGAGCAGGGTCGTTTTCCCACAGCGTTTCACAGGACTGAGAATCGCAAGCCGAGGGGAGATATCAAAGGCATCGTCACAGTGTGCGCGCATGATCCACAACGCAATCGTGAGCGCGCCATGGTCTGGAAGCACCATATACTTTCCCAAGTCCTCCAACATCGTTTGCAGGAGCATGGCCCCATCGACGGGATGCTCCGCTGGAACAATGGACGGCATCTCAATCGGTTTGCCACTCCCCACGCTCGCCGCGGGAGTCAGTTCCTTTTTCCTGGCTGTCACCGCTGCGTCGAGATACGAAACGGCGGTTCCCAGTTGATCCGCAAGTTGTTTTCGGACTTGCCCGTAGTCAATCGGCGGCATGAGTGCGAGTCGATCCAGCTCGGCCTCATCCAGAGAGGCCGCCCCATTCAACGCCTTCGCTGCCGTGAATTGAGCGGCGTTACGGTCCATCGCTTCTATGTTGGTCATGATATTCCTCCCGGAGCACGGCATACGCATCGGCTAAGCGATTGAGCCGCTTGTCCAGTTGAGCCGGGGTCCATGTGTCTATGGTCATGCCGCGGGCAGATTGGATGAGATATTCCGCTTGCCGCAAGAGGTCGGTTTTTCGCCCCCCGGCCTTGTCTTCCGCTCGCCGTGCCGTCTGTTCTTTCGCGCGGCGTTGCAGGGCTTCCCGGCGTTGCCGCGGATCAGGGAGACCGTCGTAAAACAAGTCTTTGAGCTCAAGGCCGAGCTTCCCCGTGATGGCGGTCACCTCGCAGCCTGCCCAACACTTGACGAGCAAACCTCTCTTGCCTTCAGAGATGGAAAGAGAGGGATTGATATCGGGGTGATGGGAAGGACATCGTGCAACGAACCTCCGCCCCGTCTTGCGGACTCCGTCTAGCCGCTGGAGAAACTGGTCAACGGTCATCGCGTTCGCTCATTCGTATCGTTCATCAAGACGGCATCTCTCCAACCATCGGTGATCATTTTCTCGATGACTTCGACTGGAATTCTCACGCTGCGGCCAATCTTCACGTAAGGTACGCGCCGTTCAAGAATATCTCGCCTCCAAGTCGAAGCCTTCCTGCCTGTCCGATCTTCAGCTTCTTTGACGGTCAGCAACCGTTCGCTTGCCTTCATAGAATCCTCCTCCGCGACAATCAGATTGACTCTCAGGTAATATTAATATATGTTCTTCTTTATGAGTGCAAGACCGTAACATATAGTTACGGGATTATCGTTGTTCTGGGGTGTACAGACACACGATTAGGAAAACACTATGGAGAAGGTTAGTCCCGACCCTGAAGAACCTGGCTATTGAGATATTGAATAAAGCCAAGGGTCGGATGAAAAACCCAGGTAGAGCTTTAGACTGGCTAATAGATGCGATGTACAAAGATAAGGGTGACTTGAATGAGGGGGATTTGATGGGCCTCTGCGTATTTATCTTTCAGGCTTCTCGTGGCATACCTCAATGGCAATCCAAGGCCTCTCGTTTCTTTAACCCAATATTCCTTCACTGGGCCTTAGAAACAGCGCGCAAATACCTGGAAGAACTCTTAACCAACGGACGTATTGAGTTGCCCAATATACGGGTGGCCTATTCCTTTACGACTACTCCCACTTCAGCAACTGGCGCAGTGTTTTCATCAGAAGAAGACAACTTTATCTTTGCCTTGGCTCAAGTGATGAGAGCTCAGCTAGGCAATCTCCGTCGCTGTGCCAATCCAGCTTGCAAACGAATTTTCAGAGTGAAGAGAGGCGACCAGATATATCACATAGGCGGGTGCGGAGGTCTCTTCCGTATGCGCAAGTCTAGAGGTACCCCTCCAGAACGATACGGGGTACGGGGAAGGCCTTCAACCAAGGAAATGATGAGATCTACAAAGCTGAAAAAGGAGCATCGTAATGGCACGGAAAGGGGGCAGGATCGAGGCATCACCCAACGAAAGGATCGCAAGGGATGGTGGGTCCGTCTCTACGTCAACGGGCGAGAGCGATGGTTCAGCTGTGATACCAAATCACAGGCCAAAGCCCTCTATGGCCGATTGAAAGCTGACATTCGGGAAGGGACGTTCTTCCCGGAGAAATTTGCGCCACGGAAAGACATCACGCTTCGGGCGTGGATTCTCCGCTGTCTCGAAGGGTCCACAAATCTGAACATTGAGAATGAACGGCGGTATGGTCGTCGCTGGTCGCTGCTGCTAGGGAAGCGAATGCTGGTCGATATCTCAAGGGAAGACTGCCGGCAGGTTCAGGCTAAAATGCGCGCCAAGCTCAAACCTCGCCCCGCGAATGCCCCCAAAGAGTTTCAACAGAAGCGGCGGTGGAGCGATGCGACGATCAACCGGCATTTTGCGTTTCTCCGTCATGTACTCATGCTGGCGGTGAAAGACAGCAAGCTGACTCAGAACCCTGTATCTGGGTTGAAGTTCTTCCCCGAAGTGAAGCGAACGCGGTTTCTGTCAGAAGATGAGTTGGCCCGGCTCCGAGGGGTGATGCAAAGAGTGACTGGGAGTTGGTCGCCTTTGCGATTGAGACGGGTCTGAGGCGGGGAGAGCAATTTCGTTTGAGATGGGATCAGGTTGACTTGGGAAACGGTGTCCTTACGCTGCCCTTGCCCAAGGGAGGGAAAACCCGGCATGTGCCCTTGAGCGAGGAGGCCAAGGCGATCCTGAGATCATTTGGCTCGTTTCTCAGGTCGGCTTGGGTCTTCCCAGGATTAAAGGACGCGACTCAGCCGATGGACAGCCGCGCGTTCCTCCGCCGGTCGTTTGAGCCTGGCCTACGGAAGGCGGGGATTGCTGGGGCTTGCTGGCATTCGCTCCGCCATACCGCAGCGAGTCGAAGAGTCATGGCGGGAGTGGATTTGGTTTCCGTGAAGGAGATCCTTGGCCACCGCGATATTCAGACAACCCTCCGGTATGCCCATCTTGCCCCAGGACACCTTCGGGACGCGGTGAATCGAGGAAGTCTCTCTGGAACCGTGACCAAAACCGTGACCAGTCAGGAGAGGGAACGGGAAGAGAAGATGCAACCAGTTGATTATGTGGTGCGCCCGGAGGGACTTGAACCCCCAACCCTCGGATCCGAAGTCCGATGCTCTATCCAATTGAGCTACGGGCGCACTTTGCCATTTCAAACACTTCGAAGGAGACCATGTCAAGGACGGGGGCGGCACATCCGCGTCCTGACACGACAGAGACAATGATCGAGCATACTCACACCAGTGTGAGTAGCGTCTCAACCAGCTGATTGATCGATCGATCATCGGTCGCGATGACGTGATCGGCGGCCGCTTGATATTTCGACGTCCGCTCCCGCAACACGTCCTGAATTTCATCGACGAACGACTTGGTCCCCGTCAACGAGGGACGCTGATTATCACCGCCGATTCGTTTCGCGATCGTCTCGACGGAGGCCGTCAGCCAAAACACGGTGCCGTTCTTCTTCAACGCCTCGACATTCTGCGCGCGAAGTATGGCCCCACCGCCGGTATCGATCACGAGCTGGTCACGGCCGGCAAGTTCCCTGCAGATATCGGACTCCAGATCGCGAAAGTATTCCCATCCCTCTCGGGCAACGATCTCCGGAATCGTACGTTGCGCACGCTTGACGATCTCCGCATCGGTTGACACGAGCTCTCGTCCCAATCGCGCCGCAAGCAGCCTGCCCACCGTACTCTTGCCGGTCCCACGATAGCCGATCAGCACGATGTTCATGAGAAACGGGCTTCCAGGACGGCGCGCATGACGTCAGCTGGAGCAGCCTGATTGGTCCAGAGCTCGAACTGCGCCGCGGCTTGATGAAGGAACATCTCAAGCCCGGGAATCGTGCGACAGCCTGCCACCTTCGCCTCCTTCAGCAACCGGGTGTCTCGAGGGTTGTAGACGATATCCATGACCGTCAGTCCCGCATGGAGCAACGTGGCAGGAACAGAAGTTTCGTGCACCTTGGGCGACATGCCCATCGGTGTGCAATGAATCAGCACATGAGTATCCGGCAGAACCTTTCGCAACGTCCTCTCATCAAGAGGCGATTCCTGCACGGTCATCCCTGTTTTCGACTGGAGATCTCGGACCAGGGCTATGCGTTCCTGGTTATCGATTCCTAGTATGGTCAAGCGATCGATCCCACCCTCTGTCGCGAGAGCGAAGGCGATCGCGCGAGCAGCGCCTCCGGACCCGAGCATGATTACTTGACGCCCTTTCAAGGTAACACCGCCCTCACGTAGCGCGCGCAAGGCGCCGGTCGCATCGGTGTTATAGCCTGTGAGGGTCTTGCCGTCTGCCACAATGGTGTTGATCGCGCCGATATGACGCGCGGTCGGCTCGACAGAGTCAAGAAACGAAACGGCCGCCACCTTGTGGGGGATGGTCACGCTGGCACCGCGAAAGTTGCCCAGGGCGCGAAGACCCTTGATCGCATCGCCGATCGCTTCCACGCGGAACGCCAGATACACGAAGTTCAGCCCGAGCTTCTGAAACGCGGCATTGTGAATCGCGGGTGAGAGCGAATGCTCGACCGGATTGCCGATTACGCCGCAGAACTGAGTATGTGCGTTGATGTCCATAGGTTCGAGAGGTCGCAACTGCTGTTTCGTCTTCGGGCCAACTGACCGGCACCCATCGCCGCGGCGGTGACATTCACCGTTCGCATGGGACGCCTGCTCACGAGATGGTCATGCCTCCATCGATAGGGAAGGTCCCGCCCGTGACCCAGGCTGCCTCGTCGGAGGCCAGATAGAGAACCATGTTCGCCACCTCTCCTGGCTTCCCGGCTCGACGGATAGGATAGTGCGACAGAATGGGGTCCAGTTGTTCGGGGTTGCTCATCAGCGGAGCGGCCATTGGTGTATCGATCAGTCCGGGATTCACCACGTTGCAACGAATGCCCTCCTTGGCGTAGTCGACCGCGAGGGCTCTGGTCAAGGCATCGAGCGCCCCCTTGGAGGCGGCATAGACCGGCAATGTGGGAAGCCCGATGAGGCTCGCGATCGAGGAGATATTGACGATCACTCCCTTCCCCTGCTTCAGCATCTGCGGCAAGACGGCTCGCGTCATGCGGAACACTCCGGTCAAGTTGACGTCGAGGACCTGCGCCCAGGTTGCATCATCGATCTCATGCAGACGCTTCCCGAAGTCCCCGACGCCGGCATTGTTGACGAGGATATCGAGCCGTCCGAACTGCTGCACGGTCCGACGCACAATCTCCTGGACATGGGGTTCATCTGTGACCGATCCGGCAACAGCGAAGGCCTTGCCCTGCTCCTTCACAAGGTCGCTCACTACCCGGTCCAGCTCCCCTTGCCGTCTCCCCGTAATCACGACCGATGCCCCTTCGCGCGCAAAGGCTTGCGCGATCGCTTCACCGATACCCGCGTTGCCTCCTGTGACGATCGCAACCTTCCCACGCAACCGGTTCATCGCGCCTGATCCTCTCGCTCTTCGTGAAGATCAGTGGCCTCACCGATAGACTCAACAGCTTGAACTGCAGGCCACAAGCCAGATTCGATTTTCCTGGCCACCGTAATGAAGCCGGAATGGGCGACCATTCTGTGATCCGGCCGTACGCTGCGCCCCTGAATCGACCAGGTCCTCAACAGCGTTTCAAATGTTTCGATCATGCCAAAAACCATCGCTCGCTCAAGGGCCTCAACCGTCTGCACCACTTGAGGGACGGTCGGTACAAAGCTCAAATATATGCCGCCGGAACGAAGGACCTGTGCGGCATGCGGTACCACCTGCCAGGGCTCAGGAAGATCGAGGACGAGACGATCGAAGGGCAGACCATCGTCGAGCAGACTGATCCCCTCATACACGTTCCGACGAAGCGGGATGAGATTCGGCACCGGGCCCATGTACCGTTCAATATTCGTCATCGCCGTTCGCGCAAAATCCTCACGGGCTTCATAGGTCACCACCAAGCCACGCGGGCCCACGGCGCGCAAGAGAGCCATCGTCAAAGCCCCGGAGCCGGTCCCTGCTTCGAACACGCGCGCGCCAGGATAGACATCCGCCCACATGGGAATGAGCGCAAGATCCTTCGGGTACAACACTTGCGCGCCACGCGGCATCTTCAGCACATAGTCGCCGAACGTCGGCTTGAGCGCCAACATCGTCTTGTTGCCGGAGAGTGTGACTAAAGAGCCATCAGGCTTTCCGATGAGGTCGTCGTGGGCAATTCTATGACCGCTCAGTTGGTAGAGATCTCCTGCCTTCAGTGTCAGGGCATATTGCCGCCCTTTCTTGTCGACCAGATGGATACGCTCGCCTGATTGAAAATGTGACATGGGGGCTCATTCTAGAAGTGCTGCGCCTCGTTTTCAACAAGACAAACGACGACGATGACAGATCTCCTGCCCTCTCCCATCTGTCTTCTTGGGGAGCTGATTGCACTCTCTTTTGACACGGGCATCCGGTCTGAGCCAGCCTGGCTCAGGCCGGATGCCCGACCCATGCACGGCGGGAAATAGCCTCGTTGCCCGTTCCTTGACAGCCTATAGAGTGGGCCGTATGATCCCTGCACACACTGTCGCAGCTTGCTCTGCTTCCCGCGCATGGAGTGTCAAATGCGTGGTCGTCTTCTCCGATTTCTCTTGCTCCACTTCGCCACAGTCACCGCCATAGCGGTCTTCTGCCTGGTTCCAGGCCACACAGAGGCATCAGCTTCAGGGGGGCCTGTAGTCGTTGCAACCTATGAAGGGGTGATCAACCCCGTTGCCGCAGAATATCTGCATGATGCTCTGGCTGAAGCACACAGCCTGGGAGCGAGCGCCTTGATCATCAAGATGGATACGCCGGGCGGCTTGGATACCTCGATGCGTCTGATCATCAAGGATATCATCGCGGCCACATTTCCCGTGGTCGTCTACGTGTCGCCCTCTGGCGGACGGGCCGCCTCGGCCGGGGTCTTCATCACGTTAGCGGCCCATGTTGCCGCCATGACACCTGGAACGAATATCGGCGCGGCGCATCCGGTCGCGATGGGCGGTGGCGAGATGGATAAGACGACGAAGGAAAAGGTCGAAAACGATTCCGTCGCCTACATCAAATCACTCGCCGAGCAACGGGGACGAAACGCGGTCTGGGCAGAAGATGCTGTGCGCAAGAGCGTCTCCGTCACCGAACGAGAAGCCTTGAAACTGAAGATCATCGATCTCGTGGTGGAGGATGTGCCGACGCTGCTGAACCAATTGGACGGCCGCATCGTGCCACTCCAAACCGGCCCCACGGTGCTGCGAACGGCAGGCGTCACTGTTCGCGAATTCCCGATGGGCCTTCGGCTCGAACTGCTCAAGACACTGAGCGATCCGAACATCGCCTACCTCCTCATGACGATCGGCACCATCGGCATCATGGCTGAACTCTACAGCCCTGGTGCGATCCTTCCAGGAATCGTCGGGGCCATCAGCCTCATTCTCGCCTTCTATTCTCTACAATCATTGCCCGTAAACTATGCCGGCGTTCTGTTGGTAGTCCTGGGCATTGTGTTCTTCATTCTGGAAGCCACGGTCACAAGTTACGGCCTCTTGGCCATCGGCGGTGTGGCCTCGATGATTCTTGGCTCGCTCATGCTCATCAAAACGGATGCGGAGTTTCTGCAACTCTCGTGGGGCATGGTCGTGCCAGTGGTGGCATTCGCCGCGGTGGGTACGATGTTCATCGTCGGAATGGCCGTGCGCGCCATGAATCGGCAACCCATGACGGGCAGCGAGGGGATGGTCGGATCGATCGGTGTGGCAAAGACGGCGCTAGCACCGCAGGGACAGCTCGCGATCCATGGTGAGTTGTGGGAGGCCGTCAGCGAACACCCGCTTCAACCAGGGGATCAGGCTGAAGTCACGAGAATGGAAGGGCTCACACTCTACGTCAAACCCGTGCTCCAAAAAGGAAGGGCCTAATCATGTTGTTCAGTCCTGTCGGGCTTCTGCTGGTGGCCATCCTTGTTGTCGTAGCCATCAAGCTGACCTTCAATGTCCTCCCCGAATACGAACGGGGCGTGATCTTCCGACTTGGTCGCATTGCAAGAGGACTTTATGGGGGCAACGGTCCAGGACTCGTCATCATCGTGCCCTTCATCGATCGCTTGGTCCGCGTCAGTCTGCGAACCGTGGCAATGGACGTACCGCCCCAGGATGTCATTACGAAGGACAACGTCACCGTCAAGGTGAATGCGGTGATCTACTTCCGGGTGGTGGACCAGGAACGCGCAATCATCCAAGTGGAAGACTACCTGTACGCGACATCCATGATGTCTCAGACCACGCTGCGCAGCGTGCTGGGGCAGAGCCAGCTCGACGACCTCCTATCGAAGAGGGAACAGATCAATGCGGATCTCCAGCGGATTATCGATCAACAGACGGAACCGTGGGGCGTCAAAGTCACCGCCGTGGAAGTCAAGAATGTAGACCTGCCGCAGGAGATGCAACGGGCCATCGCGCGTCAAGCGGAAGCGGAGCGCGAACGTCGCGCGAAGGTCATTCACGCTGAAGGCGAGTTCGAAGCCTCCCGACGCCTCGCCGATGCGGCCGACGTGATCAGCCGGAACCCCGCCGCACTGCAACTTCGATATCTCCAGACGCTTGTCGAAATCGCGGCGGAGAAAAATTCCACTACGATTTTCCCCATTCCCATCGATACGATCGCCCCCTTTCTGAAAGGACTGACCCAGAAGTAGCTGTGGCGATTGAGCCTATTGCCCTATAGCCACGCCTACACATCTGCAGCAAGGTTGCCTCACCCGCTCTCAGATCTTCTCATTAAAGCACTCTAATAGTGCTGCCTTTTCCATAGGATTGCGATCCGCCGTGCTCATGAACAATCCAGCACAGGATTTGCTGCGTAGAAAGACAAGAGAAGGGCTCGGTAGCACAGAGCCCAGAATGAATCCTCTAGCGGACAGCTGTCTCTTACCTAAGTGGGACAGATACATAAATAGGACTGAAAAACTGGAGCCTGTTGAGATCACGACCATGAGAAGCACAAAATCAGATAGTCAGAGGAGGGGCGACGACATGAAAGAGAATCTATTCCCAACCCCTGAGCCGGAAGAGCTTATTACGACTATAAAGGACGTTGATGCAGACGATCCCGAGGCGAGCGACCTGCTGGATGTGATCGGCCGGGATACACCCGAAGAGGAGCAACCTGAGGAGCCGATGAAGGCGGTGACTCGTACCGCCGTGAGCGGCGGTCCGTTCATGTTGGAGTCACTCTACTTTCGCTCCTTCGGCGAACGCGCCCTGTTGACCAGAGAAGAAGAAGTCGAGCTGGCGAAGAAGATCGATTACGGAACGAGCACCATTCGGAAGGCCTTGCGCAAAGCTCTGCGAGTCTTCCCCCGACTCAAGCGCTCAGACTCAGTGCTCGAGGCAAAAGCCACGCTCCAGATGGTCAGAGGTTTGAGCGGACTCTCGGCCACCGCAATTGATAAGGCCGAACAGAGTCTCACCGAGATGATCAAGGATGGAACGGGGCAGCAGAAGCTTCCGGTTACTATCGCCAAGCAGCTCAAGGAAGAGTTGGCCACCCTCCGCTCCGCTCGTATCGTGCTCGAACGGGCAAAGGACGAATTGGTACGCTGCAACCTGCGCCTCGTCGTGGATATCGCAAAACATTACACAGGCCGTGGCCTGACGTTGCTGGATCTCGTGCAAGAAGGAAATATCGGATTGATGAAAGGGGCCGAGCGCTATCAACACCGCAAAGGGTTCAAGTTCAGCACCTATGCAACTTGGTGGATCCGTCAAGGCATCACACGTGCGCTGGCGGATCAATCGCGAACCATTCGCATTCCGGTTCATCAGACTGAAGCCTCGCACCGCATCCTGCGCGTGACCAGGCGACTCGGGCAACAGCTGGGGCGTCCAGCCCGAATCGAAGAAGTGGCGGAGGTGCTACGGATGAGACCGGAGCGACTCCATGAAACCGTGCAGGCCTTTCAAGAGCCGGTTGCCCTCGAGAAGCCGGTGGGTGACGGAAGCACGGAATTCGGGGAACTGCTCCCAGACCTGCAGGCGGTCCCACCCGATGCCAATGTGCACCAGACGGAAATGTCGCGGCAGCTTGAACGCATTCTCAGCATGCTCATCACCCCGAGAGCAAACCGTCATCCGGCTGCGCTTCGGAATCGGCCATGACCAGGCCTGCACACTGGAGCAGGTGGGGCAGAGCCTCTCGGTGACGAGGGAACGGATTCGCCAGATCGAAGCGAAAGCGCTCAAGAAACTCAAGACACCCCAGATTAAGGAAATGTTCGCCGCCATCCAGTAAGCGCAGGCTCATGAAGCAGAAAAGGGGCGAGGACGATCCTCGCCCCTTTTCTGTTCCCCGGCTTTCACCCTGACAGCACTTGTGCGACAATGGGACCGACTCGAGTAGACGAGGTCCCATGACGAGTGTGCGTACAACAGAGACGAGTTCCCTCTTCTTTCGCTTCTTCACGATTACATTTCCGTTCCTTCTCCTTCTTGTCATCGCTTTGGCATTGGATATGCCGATCGCCTGCGCTGAACCGGTGGTTGGCTCAGTTCCTTCCCACGAAAAACCTCTGTCGGTCCCCGCAGTCGTGGCGAAGGTTCGCCCCTCCGTTGTCACTATCATGACGCGTGGAGTCGCCGCCAATCCCTCGCAACATTCCAGCCAATCAGGCTCCGGCTCCGGCATTATCATCGACGAGGATGGGTACATCCTCACCAACAATCATTTGGTTGAAGGGGTGAAAAGCCTCGTCGTTGGGTTGCCAACCGGTCGACTCATTCCTGGACGGGTCGTCGGCAGAGATTTCCTGCTCGACCTCGCACTAGTTAAGATCGCCGCGCAAGACCTTGTTCCTGCTCAACTCAGCCAGTCACTCTCGCTCGAAATCGGCGAGACAGTAGTCGCAATAGGCAACCCTCTTAATCCTCTTGCCTCGAAGGGAGGCTCAAGTGTCACGGTTGGTGTCGTCAGTGCGCTCGGCAGGGCAGTCCTCCCACCCAACGGCGAAGCACTGTATGATCTGATACAGACCGATGCTGCGATCAATCCTGGTAACAGCGGCGGCCCATTGGTTGATCTCTCAGGTCACGTCGTGGGAATCAACGTCGTCGTGGATCCTTCCGCCCAAGCCATCAGTTACGCGATCTCTATGGAAGCAATCTATCCGCATATCCAGTCGATGATCGTTCGCGGATCGGTGCTTCGGCCCGATCTGGGTTTCGTCCCGGTTACCATCACCGCGAGCCTCATGGCCAGTTTCGGGCTGGAAGGCGACCGCGGCGTCCTGGTTCTCAATGTCGAGCCGGCAGGGCCAGCTGCTGTCGGAGGTCTCCAGAACGGCGACATCATTACCGCCGTCGACCAACATCAGATTTACAACCTCGGAGACTTTTGGCATTCCGTCCGACGGTCCGGAGACCAGCCGACACTACAACTGACTATTCAGAGAAAGAACGTCCAATCCATGATCTCGCTCCAGAAACCCTCTCTGCCAAAGGCTGGCCCATGAGTCACGCCAATGGGACACACCAAAGTCACGATTTCCCGGGACAGGGGAATGAGCCTCTCTCGACACATTCCCCACAAGTGGGTACGCTCGTCCGGTTCTCCGAACCGATACCCTATATCGAGGCATGGACACTTCAGAAACAGCTACAGGAAGAACGGATTGCGGAGAGACAAGGGGATCTGTTGTTGCTCCTTGAGCACCCGCCGGTCTATACGTTGGGCCGTAGCACCCAACCGGCGCATTGGGACTGCGGGGAAGAGGTCCTCCGCCGGACAGGCGCCAGCCTCCAGTCGGTAGATCGAGGCGGTTCGATTACCTACCATGGACCGGGACAGGTCGTGGGCTATCCGATTCTCAAGCTGTTACATTATTGCTCAGGGCCGAAAGAGTATGTGCGGAAGTTGGAGGAGGTCTTGATCCATACGCTCTCGCGATGGGGGATTGAAGGCTATCACCTCGAGAAGAAACCTGGCGTCTGGGTATGTTTGAATCATGTTGATGCGAAGATTGCCGCGATCGGAGTCCGGATCGATCATGGGGTCACGATTCACGGATTTGCGCTCAACGTCGACCTGGACCTATCCCCTTTTTCCCATATCATCCCCTGCGGCCTGGCACAGTGCCACATCACATCCATGGCAGAGGTCCGGCAATCCGCCGTGTCGCCTTCAGTCGTCGCGCAACATGTGGCGCAGGAATTCGCGCGAGTATTCAACATTCAATGGATGGGTCTCCCGCCAGACATCATGAGGGAGGAACACCGTTATAGTTACCTCAGCTCGACGTCCCTACTGCAAACCTGACCAAGGGAACACCCCATGCACGAACTCGACACACCGACTTTCCGACTTGCGGTGGCGCAATTTGATCAAGCAGCCGAGGCCATGGAGCTTGATCCCAATCTACGCGAGCGGCTGAAACTCCCGCAGCGTTCCCTGATTGTCAGCCTGCCAATTCGAATGGATGACGGCCGGGTCGAGGTCTATACCGGCTATCGTGTGCAGCATGATTCTTCCCGCGGCCCCACAAAGGGTGGCATTCGCTATCATCCGGACGTGAATCTTGGGGAGATTGCGGCACTTGCCATGTGGATGACCTGGAAATGCGCGTTAGCCGACCTGCCCTATGGCGGAGCGAAGGGTGGCGTGGCGGTTGCCCCGAAACAGTTGTCGCGACCAGAATTACAACGATTGACCAGACGCTATGCAGCGGAAATCTTCCCGTTGATCGGACCAGAACAGGACGTGCCAGCCCCAGACGTCGGCACAGACGCCCAGGTGATGGCCTGGATCATGGACACCTACAGTCAGCAAATAGGATATTCGGTACCAGGCGTCGTGACTGGCAAGCCTTTATCGATTGGAGGCAGCCTCGGACGTGAGGAGGCCACTGGCCGCGGAGTGGTCTATGTCACCATGGAAGCGCTTCGGCACCTCAAGCTCGACCTTCGGAACACGACCGTGGCCATACAGGGGTTCGGCAACGTAGGGTCCCATACCGCGCGCATCCTGCAGGAGTGTGGCGCACGCGTCATAGCAGTGAGCGACGAGAGGGGAGGCATCCACAATTCGAACGGGCTGGACATTCCGGAGCTCCTCACACGCTACAAGACCGCGGGCCAATCCCTCCGTGACACCAAGCTGGGAGACTGGCTCTCCAACGACGAATTGTTGCAACTCGACTGCACCGTCCTGGTCCCCGCCGCGCTATCCGAGCAGATCACAGAACGCAATGCCGCGAAACTGCGCTGCCGAATTCTCGCAGAAGGAGCGAACGGTCCGACAACCCTGGAGGCCGATCGCATACTGCAGGACCAGGGGGTCTTTATCATTCCAGACATTCTGGCCAATTCCGGTGGCGTGATCGTGTCCTACTTCGAGTGGGTGCAGGATGTGCAGCGATTTTTCTGGAAAGCCACGGACATTCAAGAGCGATTGCAAGATATCCTGACCAAGGCCTTCCATCGGACGCTACAGTTTTCCCTCTCCAAGAAGACTTCCATGCGTATGGCTGCCTTGATGAGCGGGATCGATAAAGTCGCCCAAGCTCATCTCCATCGTGGACTCTACCCGTGAGCTCCCAACATCATGAGGGCGAGGGTCGCATACTGTCGAGGGCTCTCGCTTGAAGGACTATTTTTTGGCTGCACTTGCCGGGGTTTGGCTGGCCGACGGCATGGCCCTCCTGGTGGCTCCTCGCTATATCATCACGCAGGTCCGCGAGTTGGTGCAGCAGTCCCCTGCGATCTTGCGGTGGGAGTTTCTCGCGATCATCGGAGGGGTCATCTTGTTCTTTGGTGCGCCGGAGTTCCCCTATCAATCGCTCTGGATGGTGACGGCGGGAAGCATGATTGCCAAAGGAGCCTTCCTGTCGGTCGGACCGCACTCGTGGCGTGGACCGGTCTTCGATTGGTGTGTCAGCCGAGAAGACGTAGACTACCGATTCTGGGGTCTTGGTCTATGTACGCTTGCGGTCCTGCTACTCCATGCGCTAGGGTGGATCGGTCAGAACTGAGTCAGGCTGAATCGTTGGAGATCTACAGAATGGATCGGGATGCCATACTGTCCCTCTGGGAAGCCCACAAGGAGGAACGGTGGCCTAGAGTGGGAAGCCAACATGAGGGGCCGTTGATGACACTGGATACCGTGATCAGCGGATGCGTCGTGTATTTCCTCGACAGTCCTGAAGGACTTGATGCGCAGCGCCTCGGGATCGTCGAAGATTGTGTCGCTGATCTAGATAACCTGATCGACGAGCTTGACGAAGTCTGTCGGCCCTACTTTCAACGGCTCCGGCACCTCGGAGCCCTCCTCATTACGACCCATCAGACCATCTAGCGTCTTACGTATATAAAGCGATGGGGACGGAACAATCCGCCCCCAGCGCTTCAGGATCGTTACGGAGCTTCGACAATATCCTTCTTCATTGGTCCAAGGACATCCAGAAGTTCTCCCTTCTCCCGCGCAGGCACTTTGAACGTATTAAGCGATTTCACCAGGTCCTCGACTAATGCCTCAAAGTCCCCATTGGAAATCTTCATGCCAGCATGGGTCGTCTTCATGTCGCGCCCACTGTAAGTGCAGGGGCCTCCTGTCGCCATGCAAACTTGATCGACGAGGTGGCCCTTGAGTTTCCGAATATCGGTGGTCGCAAACCGGCCATTGATCCTGGTATCGGCGGCCACATTGGCCACAAACTGTTCAACGATTGCGGAAATGGAAGACTTTCCGCCGAGCCGGTCATACAGAGACTTCCCTGCCGGCATCCTCTCCGTTCCCGCACAGCCAACCAAGACCACCATGACACTGAATCCTGTCACCCATCCCCACAACACAGATTGTTTCGTCATGTGACCCCTCCCTCCTTAGCGAACGAACCCGGCGCTGGTGTAAATGTGAGAGCCCAGCCTCCCTGTTTCATTGATTCGGTGGATAGGCATTGGCTCCCTTGACAGGTCATGATATGGTTGTTAGCTTTCCTACATCAAATATATTGTTTTGATGCTAGCTATAGCTTTCACCTATAGCTAGTACACCATCAAGGAGCATTTATGGAACTGCGCCATCTTCGGTACTTCCTCGCCATAGCTTCTGCGGAGAGCTTTACGAAGGCGTCCGAGACTCTGCACCTGTCGCAGCCCTCGCTCTCGGTCCAGATCCGCGGCTTAGAAGTAGAACTGTGTACTCGTCTACTGGACCGGCTCGGACGCAAGGTGATGCTGACCCAAGCGGGCGAACTGTTTCGGGATCATGCGCAACGCGCGATCCGTGAGTTGGAACAGGCAGCGCAACTCGTGCAGGAGCTACACGGCGCGCAGCGAGGTCGCTTGGTCGTGGGAACCCTGGCCACCGTGAATTCCTATCTTATTGCCTCACTGGTCTCACAATTCAAACAACGGTTTCCGGGATTCATCTGCAAGTTCACTCACACCCCTCGGCAGACATCGTTACTGGCCTTCTCGCCAATCGACTCGATGTGGGCATCTGCCTCCTCCCTGTCCCGCACAACCAGCTGACCACCGTCCCGCTATTTGACGAACGGCTCGTGTTGGTCGCACCCGCTCCCCACCCCCTGACCCAATCTCGTCTGCGCATGCAGGATCTCGGTGGGCTTCCGCTCATACTCACGCCGGTGGATTATCGCCTGCGGAAGATGGTGGAAGCGGAATGCGCAAAGGCGCAGATCAAGACCCAAGTTGTGCTCGAAATGACCTCCCCCGAGGGCATCCTCCAAGCGGTGGCGGAAGGGGCGGGACTCACGACTTTCCCTGAACTGTACGTCCGATTGAGACTTGCAGGATCGGGTTTGCGGACTATCGACTTGTACGCTCCTGTTCCGCGCAATTCGGTGGGGTTGGCCTACCAGGCTAACCGATATCAAAATATTGCCGCGAGGGAATTCGGCACCCTCTGTCGGACGACCATGACCCGCCTCCTCTCCCGTCCAAAACAGAGTCGCCGCAGCATTGTGACGACAGGATAAGATCCTGGGAAGTGGCCCCAATGGCGCATTCAGCGGTTCCTTGCAAGTTCTCAGGCCGTCCGATAAAATGCGCGTACACTGCATGGTCCCACCAATTTCGCCAATAGATTTCGAACACCATACATCTCTCGGAACCCATGGGTAAGGAGGAGTCGATGAAGGATTTACTGCGAGTCGTCACGCTAACCTGCATGGTGATGGCCGGAGTCGGTGCATGGGTGTCTCCTGGGTATGGCGAGCCCTACGAGTTGAGCAAGAACGACGTGATGGAGCCCAAGGCCTTGAAGAGTGCCGAGATTTCACTGTTTGGAGTCAAATTGGGAGACTCCGAAGCCAAAGCATTGGACTCTCTGGTGAACGAAAAGATTCCTGGAGTGAAAGTGGAACAGGAAGCCTTGTTTATCTTCTTGCTCGACCAACGCAAACCGACCGGCCCGATGGCCGGAGTGCGCATTCAGGATGGCAAGGTGGACCTGATCTTTATCAATAACCGATTTTCCTATAAGACACGCGGCATCTTTCGCAATGTGCTGAACAGCGAAAGCCCTGATGAAGTGCGAAAACTACTGGGGCAGGAAGATTACGGGGATGAAAACGTGATGGGCGCCATATTGGCCTATGATAAGCAGGGGTTTGTCATCAACTACCTGGGGAAAGATGTCAATGTGGAGTTTTCCCCGCTTCGCTAGCGACGCGGGCCGGATGTTTGGCCCCCCTCGTGCCAGACAATCTAGAACACTTCCTAGCCTTCTTTCCGGTTGCCAGCTCGAATTCGTTCCCGCCCCAGTTCTCCCCCTCAGTCCCCACACTCCGTCACAAAGTCCGTGAAGCCATCACCAGAGCTCCTGGGAGGAGGCGAACGGGCAGATTGAGGGTTAGCCTCAGGCCGGATAGCAGCCTTCTCGCTTCAACCTACGTACGGGTTGACTTGAGCTACCAGGGGGAATCTAGCGAGGAGCTTCGGCAGCCTGTAGGCCGTAGGCAATGAGATTCGTCGCGGTATTCCAGCGACGCTTCGAGTTGAGGATCACGAGGAGAAGATCGCTCCCGTTCTGAGAGACTTTGGCGATGAGGCACCGCCCGGCTTTGGAGGTAAATCCGGTCTTGATCCCTTCGACACCCGGAATGCGCCCCAGCAATCTGTTCGTGGTGTGCAAGATATACGAACGGTGACCGTTGACAGGGGTGATGATCGCACGTTCCTCACGGACCAACTGCCGGAAGATCGGCTGATCAAGGGCCATGACACTCAACGTGGCAAGATCTTCAGCCGTCGAGTAATGGTCAGGGTTATCGAACCCGCAGCCATTCCTGAAATGTGTATCAGCCAAACCGAGGGCCGCAGCCTTGGCATTCATGAGAGTCACGAACTGTGCTTCGTCGCCACCCACATGCTCCACCGCAGCAAGACAGGCATCGTTCGCAGACACGATCAGCATGGCCCTCAGCAGATCTTCCAGCCTAAAGACCTGCCCTGCCTTCATGCGCAAGTGCGTCTTGTGTGCCCGTGCGGCATTGGGACTAATTGTTACGAGATCATCCAACTGACCCTTTTCCAGAATCACCAAGGCCGACATGATTTTCGTCAGGCTGGCGGGGGACATTCGCTTCGCGGCATCGTGCTCATACAATACACGCCCACTATTGAGTTCCTTGAGAAGAATGCCATGGGCTGGAGCGACGCGCCACGGAGGGAACTGGTGCGTGGCAATCGCAGTTCGGACAGGCACAGGTTGAGCCGCCACGCTCTTCGCAAGGGCGATAGATGGAGTGCCCATTGCGGCACCGCTCAACAGGAGACCGACGAACACCCCAACAGTGTGGGCGAGAAATGCCGACCGATGGGGTCTCCCGCAGTCTCTTGTCGTCATAATCCGTCACTCCCATTCATAGTGTAAATGACTCCCGCACTTTCCCTCCGCGAAACCCGCTGTCGATCACCTTATGAAAGAAACGAAGCAGGTCGGCAAGGTCGATCCAGAATCCGCAATTCAAACAGCGGGCGTAGAGTCGTCGGTTCACCAGCGTATAGTGACGCTCGACCATCATGAAACCCTTACATTTCAAACAATGCATAGACGTGCCTGCTTTGAGTCTAAATGTCTACCGGAGTCGATTCATCACCAATGCCAGGCAACCAGCTAACAGCCCTCCGCCGAAAATCGTAGTGCCAAATGAGAGGTATGGGCTAGCCCCACTGCTGGGAGGGGCCCCGTCGAACAGCTCGCGCACGCCCCCCTGTACCATCAGCACGGAGAGGGTAAGCAGTGCGCCGATTGCAAACCACCATCCGAAGGATCTCACGGGTGTCCTCGAAACAGAGCGCCGATAGGCTTGAAAGCGGCGACCCTCGGCCACTGTATCGGAGGGTCGACAGGCTGTCAAGAAGACTGATCTTTGATTCGCTTCGCATATTGACGGACGTCGTATTCGCCTCAAGGGGAGGGTACGATAGGAGCGGACAACGCTTTCAATCCTCGATGGAGGAAGATAGAGACGCTTCCATTGCCGTTGTCCGCCGTTACAAGCCCAGGCTCTTCAGCCTCCTTGGTCGTGACATGGAAAGTCGCGAGGGCGAAGGGGCCAGGCTTCGTCCGATAGTTTCTCGGCGGATATTCGAATGTCCCATCGCCCCGGCCAAAAAGAATGGAGAGATCACTCGACTGAAGATTGACGATGGCCACGTCGGCGCGACGGTCGCCGTTGAAGTCGCGAGCGAGACCGAAATTTGGTCCTGCGTCGGCACCGGAATCGCGCCCTGGTTGAAATGTCCCATTACCGTTACCAAGAAACGTCGTAAAACTATCTCGTTCGCCATTGATCACGAGCAGGTCTCTGGTCCGGTCATTATTAAAGTCGGCGAAACTCACCCCGAGCGGGCGCTTCCCTGTGCGGTAGTCGGTGGGACCTTGAAACGTGCCATCCCCCTTCCCGATCCAGATGGAAACCGCGTTTGACATCGGCCCCCCGTTTGTCACGGCCAAATCGATCTTCCCATCGCCATTCAAGTCCGCCAACGCGACGGAGGTAGGCGTATCACCATATTCGTACTGCGCCCCTTGGGTGAATTCACCGGTACCGGTTCCCAGGAAAACTTTGATTTTGTCGTTTCGCAAGGCGACCACAAGGTCCGGCGCGTGATCGCCATTGAGATCGTCACTGGCAATGGCAATGGGAGTCCGATGTACCGGATAGCGGGGACCTTCTTCAAATTTTCCGTCGGCCCGGCCGAAGAGCACGGCCACTTCGTCGCCACCGGAACAGGCCAAGACCACATCGGGGTAGGGGTCGTGATTATACATCCCGAGGGCGAGAGAGCGGGGCTCTTTGCAAACATTGAGCTGGACTTGATCGCGAAAGGTGCCGTCACCGTTACCCAAGAGTATCGAGAGCGTATTGCTGCCGATGTTGGTCGTCAGCAAATCGGTAAACCCGTCTTGATTGACATCAGTGGGGGTAACGGTCGTCGGATTCTTCCCTACTTTGTAACTGGCAAAGTAGTAAAACAAATCTGGCGGTGTGTAGGGGTCTTGCTTGGTACAGCCGCTTACCACCAGCAGGAAGAGACTTGTCGCCACGACCACTAGGGTCCATGGCCTCCGTCTGTTAAGGCTGGCGGCCCTTCTGCTGACGCACCACTCCCTGAGGAAGGAACTAACGACATGGAGATGCGTCCGCATAAGTGTGGCTTTTAACCAGGCCGTCCAGTCGAGTTAGTCGCGCCAGTATACAGACCACTGCTTTCTCCTGGCAATTGATCCGACTGCCAACGATCCCCGCCAACACGTGGCTTCCCCAGTCCTGGCCCGCTCAGCGACGGCTTTGAAAACAGGTGAGGGTTTGAGGTAGAATGACTGCTTGGTAAGGAGGAATCCATGAGCAAAATGATGAAGATTGAGTTGTCGATGTACGGAATCGCCGAGATACTGCATTGGTGTCACGACCGCAATAAGGGACGCGTTCCTGGAGTGGATACGGCGGGCTTCGATAAGATGAAGGCGCTCTTGGCTGAGAAGCCGCAGTCAGGGGATTATTTTACCCTCGATCAGTTCTGGAAGAAGAGGGTCACCTTGGACTTGACCGAAGATGAGGTGGCGACGATCGATCGCTGTCTCTATGATATCCCCAATTTCGATAGCGAGCCTCTCCCGCAAATCCGTCACAAGTTCTGGCCGCAACAGACGGCTGCCCACTGATACAGCAGGGGCCGTCCTGAAACGGCCCCTGCCTCTACCTTACAACGATTCATCAGGCCAGATCGGCCGAGACAGGGCGAGAGCGGCGTGGAGAACCAGCTATGTTCGCTTGGGCTCGTCGAGATAAAGGGCTGTGGAAGGGGCAGCCCTGGCAGGTTGCCGAACAATTCACTTGCAACCACTGGGATTGAGCAGTCACTCTGTATACTGAAAAACCACACCTGACGAGACCGCAAGGAGCGGCGCACGCCTACGCTACGTCGAAGATTTCAGCGACGGAAACACGACCCCAGAGGCCTTGCGGCATCTTGCTAGAGCGTCCCCTCTCCCTTAAGATAGCGGCGAAAGCGGCCCATCAAGTCGGCACCGAGCGTCCCACCTTCCGGCTTCTTCACGTCCGGGTCGGCAAAATGCCCACGAATTTCCTGAAGACGTTTTTCCGCCTGCTCATTCCCCTGCAGCCGCTTGGTCTTCTCCAGCGCCGTATCAAACGCCTCAAAAGTCAGTTCGTTATACCCGAATGAGCGAATCCGTTTGACGGCTTTCATCATGGCCTGATTCCGGAAGGTCGTCAGATGCTCCGAATCGATTTCTTTGAGCCCAAGCTTCCGTGCCCTGCGTTCAGCGGCCTTGCGAATTCCGCTACGCACGAAATCCGGAGACGTCTGCAGTCGCTTCCACGCCTCATCAGTCCATGCGACTCGCTCTTGAGGCGCGTCCCACAACTGAAGCAGCATCGGCTCGTCGATTCGCGTCACGCCTTTCTCTCTCGCCAAATCTTCTGTGTCCCGCCTTAACATGTCGGTGACGAACTCGATGGCGATCGGCGGGGACTGTTTCAATTTCTCGTGTAGCTGGGACAACGCCCCCTCGCTCCACTCCAACGGGGGAGCCGAGGCTTCTCGGAGATCGCCCAGCGCTTCCACCTTTTCGAAGAGTTCGACGTTCACCTCGAGATGCCCCCGCTCCTTGGCGATCTCTTCGGCAATTTGCTTGGTCATGCTGCGCATGAATTCCGGAACAGTATTCAGCCGTTCCTTGGCAGCGGCAGTCCAGGGGAGATGGCCTTGCTTCATTTGTTCAGCAGCGTCCGCCATGCCGGATTCGCCGCCCATACCACCCATCATTTGGTTCTTGAACTGATCGAGTAGGTCCCCCGTAATTTCCGCATAGCCAAGCTCTCGAGCCTTTTTCTCGGCCAGACGACGAACCATCCCGCGCAAGAATAACGGTGCCCGTTCGATCCGCTTGGAAGCCTCGTCCGTCCAACGGACATCTACCCCGACCGCATCGTGGGAGTCTGGTGAGTTCATGATGAGCTTCCTGTTATGACTGGTTCAGGAGTTCCTTCAATTCCTTGCCGGCTTTGAAAAACGGCACCTTCTTGGCCGGGACCGCCACGGTCGCGCCGGTCTTGGGATTCCGCCCTTCTTTCATCCGGCGAGCCCGCAGCCGAAAACTGCCGAACCCTCGAATCTCCGTCTTATCACCGTTCTTCAACGAATCACGCACACAGTCGAAAATCGTATTCACGACGACTTCCGCCTGCCGCTTCGTCAAGGTCGTAACCTGTTCGGATACGCGCTCGATGATTTGGGCCTTCGTCATCTTGGACTCCCCTTTCGTAGTGATGAATCGACTCGCGCGTCGGTCCGCCCGCGCTAGAACGCCATGAGATACTTGAGACTGACCCCGGAGTAAAGGTCCAGCTTGGGGAAGAGCCCCGACAATCGTGATTCGATCAATTCTCTGATCGAAAATCGCCGGCGCGGCTCAATGACTTTCGGCTCGCCCTCGATGCCGGCCACATCCGCCGCAAGCTGGATGGCATCTTCGAGATCGCCGAGCTCGTCCACAAGCTTTGAAGCTTTGGCCTGACGGCCCGTAAATATTCGACCGTCCGCCAAGGCCTGTACATCCGCCAGGTCGAGCCCGCGCCCTTCCGCCACCGCCTCAATGAATTGCTTATGGACATCGTCCATGACGGATTGGAGCAACGCGTGTTCTTCATCACTCATCTTCCGGAGCGGCGATCCCACATCCTTGAATCGTCCACTTTTTATCACGACACCTTCGACCCCGATCTTCTTGAGCAGGCCTTCGACGTTGGCCATCTCCATGATGACCCCGATACTCCCCGTCAACGTCCCTGAATTGGCCATGATCCGATCGGTTGCAACCGCGATATAGTATCCCCCTGACGCCGCCACCGAACCCATTGAGGCAATCACCGCCTTATTGCTCTTGTTACGCACCCGCTGGACCGCATCATGGATTTCTTGCGATGGAACAACCCCGCCGCCTGGGCTGTCGATTCGCAATACAATCGCTTTAACGGAGGGGTTGTCGGCAAATCGCTTCAACTCGCCGATCGTGGATTGCGCATCCAGAATGACCCCTTCAATACGAATCAATCCAACCCGGTCCTCCATCGAAAGGTCGAGGTCGGGAAAGAACAGGTTCATCAGAAAGAGCAGCCCCAGCCCGATGCCGAGCGCCCAGAGCACTTTGCGCAAGATTCTTCGCTTGGCCGGCTTTTGTGCTGTTTCGTCACTCATGGTTTTGCTCGCCCACAGCGCCGGGGACGCGACCGCGCCCCCGGCTTATACTGAAAGCTGGTGAGTCGGACCTACTTATCGTCCTCGGCTGGGCCACGTTTCCGGCTCTGTTTCGCCGCACGACCCAAGCTTTGGTCCAACATGCCTTGCGCGGAATGATATTCATCGACCTGCCGGCGATCGGAATCCATCTGGTGATCGCGCAGGCTGAGCGCGATCTTCCGCTCTTCACGATCCACCTTGATGATCTTGGCCGTCACTTCATCCTGCAGCTTGAATTTCTCTTCGAGCTTGGCCTGCGGGTCGAGACCAGCCTCGCTGATGTGAATCAACCCTTCAACTCCCCCGTCCAATTCGACAAAGATCCCGAAATCGGCGATCTTGCTGACCTTCCCGACCGCCACATCCCCGACAACATATCGGCGCGGGATCTCCTCGTCCCATGGATCGCCCCCGAGCTGCTTATACCCGAGCGACAGCCGCTCCTTTTCCTTGTCGATCCGCAAGACCACGGCTTCGACCTTCTGCCCCTTCTTGAAGAGTTCGGAGGGATGCTTGATATGTTTCGTCCACGACATGTCGGAAATGTGGATCAACCCATCGATGCCCTCTTCCAGTCCGACGAAGGCGCCGAAGTCTGTGAGACTCTTCACCTTCCCTTCGATGCGCGTGCCGATGGCGTACTTCCCTTCCACCATATCCCAGGGGTTCGGGGCAGTCTGCTTCATGCCGAGCGAAATCTTCCTGCTGCCAGAATCCACGTTCAGCACCGCCGCTTCGACCTGATCCCCGATGGACACGACGCGTGACGGATGGCGCACCTCGTGCGTCCACGACATCTCAGAGACATGCACCAGTCCCTCGACACCAGGCTCGAGTTCGATGAACGCCCCGTAATCGGTCAGGCTCACGACACGACCTCGAACACGGGTACCGATCGGGTACTTGCCGGCCACCCCGGTCCAGGGATCGGCGCTCTTCTGTTTCAAGCCGAGTGAAATACGCCCGGTCTCTCGATCATACTTGAGGACGCTGACTTCCACCTTGTCACCGATGTTGAACATTTCCGACGGATGGCCTACACGGCCCCAGGACATGTCCGTGATGTGGAGCAGCCCGTCGATGCCGCCGAGGTCGATGAATGCCCCATAATCCGTGATGTTTTTGACCACGCCTTGAATCAACTGCCCTTCCTTCAACGTGGAGAGGGTATTCTTCCGTTTCGAGTCCCTCGTCTCTTCCAGGAGCACGCGTCGGGATACGACGACATTGCCGCGCCGATGATTGATCTTGATTATCTTGAGCGGGAACGTGCGCCCAACCAACCCATCAAGATCCCGCACTGGATGAAGGTCTATCTGCGAGCCAGGCAGAAATGCCTTCACTCCGATATCCACCATCATGCCGCCTTTGATCCGCGCCACGATCTTGCCGTCGATGCTTTTTTCTTCGTTGAAGAGCTTCTCCAACTCCTCCCAAATCTTCATCTTGTCGGCTTTTTCTTTGGAAAGAACCAGATTGCCGTCGGCGTCTTCACACTCCTCGATGTAGACTTTGAGCGGATCGCCCACTTTGAGGTTCTGGAGCTCTTCGGTGGAGAACTGATCGTTCGGGATCATGCCTTCGGACTTGTACCCGATGTCGACAACCACCTTGTCTTTGCTCACGGCAACGACGCGGCCCTCCGTAATGGTGCCCTCTTCGAGGTTTTTGAAGGTCTCCTCGTACAAGGCCGCTAGGGCCGCTCGGTCTAACTGCTGCTCACTTGATGGCGAAACCGTACTCATGGTGTGAATCCTACCCTTCCGACAGGAGTCGGGTGCTGATGGTTATACACCGACATTCACTCAGCCTTGCGAATGCCGGCACTGGACTGCTGGACCGGAGACTCGACGGCACCTAAGGAGGCGATACGATTGATCACGGTGCGACTTACCTCCTGATAAAACTGCTTGGCTTCTCCGTTCTCCCCGTTCCGGGAAAACGTGATGGGGTCCCCATACAGGACAGTCACGGGACGAAAGCGTGGCCACATAGTCCCCATCGGCAACACCTCGTACGTGCCTTTGAGATAGGCGGGAATCACTGGACATCCTGTTTGAGCCACTATCACGCCAATCCCTGGTTTGGGAGTTTGTAGCTGTCCGTCCAGGCTGCGACTGCCCTCCGGAAAGATCACGACGACCTTTCCTCCCTTGATCAGACTGACCGCCTTGCCAAATGCGTCACGATCCAACCGGCCAGTCCGCAAGGGAATCCATCCCAACCATTGGCAGATTGCCTTGAAGCCTGGAACCGGAAAGAGATCGCTACGCCCCATATACCAGGCCCGCCGTCTTATCCCGCAACCCAGGAAAGGGATATCCAGGTAACTGGCATGGTTCGCCGCAACGATGAACCCGCCGGTCTTGGGAACCGTCCCGACGACTCGATAGCGAAAACAGAGCCACCCAATGATCCGGAAGATGATCCACAAGATCCCATAGATAACCGAACTCACAACTTCGCCGCAATCACAGCCATCATCTGGTCCACCACCTCGGTAGCGGACAAGTTCGAGGTGTCGATATGCCGAGCATCCTCAGCAGGAGCCAGCGGGGCGATCGAACGGGAACGATCCCGCGTATCACGGCTCGTCAAATCGGCGCTCGTTTCTTCGATCGCCCCGGAATGTCCCGCCGCAACGAGTTCCCGATGCCGGCGCTGCGCCCTGACATTCGGATCTGCTTCGAGAAAAAACTTCACGTCTGCGGAAGGGAAGACCTTCGTCCCCATGTCCCGCCCTTCAGCCACTACCGCCCCGCCCTGTCCAATCTGTCGCTGGATTGGCAACAGCCAAGCCCGAACTGCGGGAATTGCCGAGACCACCGATGCTGCGGCCGACACAGCAGGCATTCGGAGGTCGCCGGTCACGTCCTTGCCATTGACCAACACCGTCGCGGCTCCAAGATGGAACTTCATCTGGAGCGTCAGTGCCGGTAGCAGAGCTGCGACCGCTTCGGCATCCGCCGGATCCCGGCCAGACTCAATCACAGCCCAGGCGATCGCGCGGTAGAAGGCTCCCGTGTCGAGATACAGATAGCCCAATCGAGAAGCCAACAGTTTGGCCACCGTACTCTTGCCGACACCAGCCGGACCATCGATCGCAACAATCAGCCGGCTCGCTGGCTTTTCTTCCGCAATACTTCCCATGCCGTGGCCCCGTATTATGTTCGTTGCCTGGCGCTCGTCCAATAAGTCCAAGAGCGTGCGATGAAAGTCCGGGAATGATGTCTCAATACAGCCCGTCTCGTCAATGACTGTTGGCGTCGACGCGGTCAAGCCAGCGATGGCCAACGACATCGCCACCCGGTGATCTCCATGGCTGCGGCCACGTGCAGCCTCTAATCGACCAATATTTTTTGCCGTTCCAAGTCCTCGCACAACCATCCCGTCGGGCTTTTCCGTGATCTGCGCCCCCATCGCGCGCAACTCTGCCGATACCGTCGCAATCCGATCGCTCTCTTTGACTCGCAACTCTTCGGCCCCGGAGATGATCGTCTCTCCCTCTGCGACTGCAGCCGCGACACAGAGGATAGGAAATTCATCGATCGTCTGTGGAATCAAGTCCTGTTCGATCGCTACCCCATGCAGCCGTGCCGACTTCACCCGGATGTCCGCGACCGGCTCTCCTGCCTCTTCACGCCGATTGAGCAATTGAATATCCGCGCCCATTCTCGTCATCACTTCCAACAAGCCCGTCCTGGTAGGGTTGATCCCCACCTGTTGAATCGCCACATCCGAACCAGGGACAATTGTCGCGCCCACGATAAAGAATGCAGCGGCAGAGAAGTCACCCGGAACGACTAATTGAGGCACAGCATTCCACCCGACCGAGGGCCGTCCGTCGACCAGAAGATTGGCTCCTTCCCGTCGAAGCCCGATACCGAAGAACTGGAACAACCGTTCCGTATGGTCCCGCGAAAGACGGGGCTCTGTGACGCGGGTCGTCCCTTCGGCAAACAAGGCCGCGAGCAACAGGGCGGATTTGATTTGCGCGCTTGCCACCGGCGAGGCGTAGGCGATCGCGCGGAGGCGAGTCCCCGTCACGGCTAAGGGCGCAAGTTCACCGCCCTTGCGTCCGGCGATGGTCGCCCCCATTTCCCGCAACGGCTTGACAATTCGCCCCATTGGACGGCGACGAATCGATTCGTCGCCGGTCAGTACCGTGAAAAAGTCCTGTCCCGCTAGCAGGCCGGTCAGGAGACGAATGCCCGTTCCCGAATTCCCGCAATCAATCGGCCCGCTAGGTTCGGTCAGGCCCCAGAGCCCTTTCCCGTGCACGTGCAATTCCTCGACCGACTCATCGATGCGTACGCCGAGAGCCTGGAGCGCGCGCATCGTATTGAGACAATCTTCGCCTCGGCAATAACGCGCAACCCTGCTGACCCCATTTGCCAAGCCGGTAAGGATGATGGCGCGATGGGTGATCGATTTATCGCCAGGGACGGAAATCGTTCCCTCTAACCCTCGGCCTGGTGTAATAGTCAAAGATGCCATATGTGTGTTACGCGGATACCGCGCGTCGCGTGGAAAGTTTCTCTCGTTCCTGCCTTGCTCGTTCGAGTTCCTTCTCGATGCCTGCGGCATCGCCCGCTCGAATAAGCTTCTTCAACTGATTCAGCGAGCGCTCGTAGGCCTCAATGAACGTGACAACATTGTCGCGGTTCCAGAGGAAAATATCACGCCACATTTCAGGCGAACTGGCGGCAATTCTGGTCGTATCCCGTAACCCACCGCCGGAGTGACTCGCCAGATCGAGGGAGGGAATTTGTTGATCGCGAATTTCAGCCAGGGTATTGATCAAGGCAAAGGCCGCCACATGGGGCAAGTGGCTCACCGCCCCAAGAATCTTGTCATGCAGATGGGCATCCATCGTAAGAACCACCGAGCCGGTTTCCTGCCACATTGTTCGGACCTGCTCAAGCGCCTGAGCGTCCGTTGTCTTCGTCGGCGTAATGATACAGCGCGCACCCACAAATAGCTGATCCGATCCGGCCGCCACGCCTGTCTTTTCCTTGCCGGCAATGGGATGGGCCCCGACAAAATGGACACCAGCCGGCATGGCCCGTTCAGCCTGTTCCACCAGGAAACCCTTGACGCTCCCGACGTCGGTCACGATCGCGCCTTTTTTCAAAGAGGACGCCCACTCCGTCAAATGCCTGTCATAGGTGTCGACCGGTGTCGCCAATACGACTAGATCGGCATCCCTGACTGCCTCATTAGAGTCGACGACGTAGCGGTCGATCGCGCCCAGCTCAACCGCGGCCTTCAAGTTTTCGACACGCCGCCCAACCCCGACAACACTCGTCGCCAACCCCTTTCGGCGAAGAATCATGCCGAGCGATCCGCCGATCAGCCCGACTCCGATAATCGTTACCTGCGTGAAATGCAGCGCCATACTTCAAGCTGGACCAAGGCCGGACCTCAATCCTGAGTCCTTCAAACAGAGTCCCTCTGATTACAGTTCCCGACCGACCGCTACCGCGATCTTTCGCATGTCATGCATCAGTTCCTTGAACTTGCTCGGCTTGATGGATTCTTCACCGTCGCACAGGGCACATTCCGGGTTCGAATGGACTTCGATCAGAATGCCATCCGCCCCCGCGGCCACTGCGGCTTTCGACATCGGCGCCACCAGATTCCACTTGCCGGTGGCATGGCTGGGATCGACGATGACGGGCAAATGCGAGAGCTCTTTCAACGTTGGGACAGCAGCAAGATCGAGCGTATTACGATATTGCGTCTCGAAGGTCCTGATCCCCCGCTCGCACAACATGACGTTCTGATTCCCACGGGACATGATGTATTCCGCCGACAGGAGGAATTCCTTTATGGTGGCCGAGAGCCCCCGCTTCAACAGCACCGGCTTGTCGTACGCCCCGACCTCCTTCAGCAACTCGAAGTTCTGCATATTGCGAGCGCCAATTTGGATGATATCGGCTTTCTCGAGGAACAATTCGATGTCGCGGGTATCCAGAATCTCGCTGACCACCGGCAACCCGGTTTGCTTCTTCGCCTCAATGAGATAATCTAATCCTTCACGCCCTAACCCCTGAAAGGAATAGGGCGATGTGCGCGGTTTGTAGGCCCCGCCGCGCAAAATACTCGCTCCGGCCGCCTTGACCTCGTGGGCGATGCCGACCGTTAATTCGAGCCGCTCCACCGCGCAGGGTCCTGCCATAATAACCAGCTTGTTGCCGCCGATCTTGACTCCGCTCACATCGATGATCGTGCCCTCACGCTTAAACTCCCGACTGACAAGTTTCCAGGGCGCGAGAATCGGCAACACACTTTCAACTCCTGGCAAGGCTGTGAGCGGCTGGTTATGCAGGATCCGATCGTCGCCGATGACTCCGATGATCGTCCGTTCCTGACCGGTCGATAGTTGTGACTTCAGCCCTAACTCGCGAAGGCGATCGATAATGTGGTCGACTTCCCGTTCGCTTGCTTCTGGCTTTAACACAATGATCATGTTGCCCCCACCATGCACTCAATGCGAATGAAGTACCCGCTTGAGCGCAGCCAAAAATTCCTTGATTTCTTCTTCCAGGCCGATGGTCACTCGAAGCATAGGCCCCTCGATGTGACGAACGATGACGCCCTCCTTCAGCATGGCCTCAAACACCGCGCGGCCATCTCGTCCGACATCGACATACACAAAATTCGCTTCGCTCGGGATCGGAGTAAACCCGAGCGCAGTCAATCCCTTGACCATCTGCCCCATGCCGGCTGCATTCACCGCCCTACTCCGCGCCACATGTTCGTCGTCACCGAGGGCCGCAAGCGCGGCGCGCTGCGCCAGGCTGTTGGCGTTGAAGGGAGGACGGAGACGGTTCAAGAAATTGGTGATCTCCGTCGGCGCCACGCCGTACCCGATTCGCAATCCTGCGAGGCCATAGATTTTCGAAAACGTCCGCAGCACGATCACATTCCGCCCCTGTTTCACATAGGCCATGGAATCCGGAAACTGCTGATTCCGGACGTACTCGAAATAGGCTTCATCAAAAACCACGATGACATGACCCGGCACGCGCGAGAGCAAAGATTCGACCTCATCAGCCGACACCATCGTTCCGGTTGGATTATTGGGGTTACAGAGGAACAGGAGCCGCGTCCGGTCGGTGATGGCCTCCGCCATCGCCTGGAGATCATGCCGCCACTGCTTCAGCGGGACGATTATAGGCTTTCCGTGCGCTGCCGTGACTTCCATCCGGTAAATGACGAATGTCTGATCGGCCATGACCGCTTCATCGCCCGGGGCTAAAAACGTACGGGCGAGCAGGCCTAAGATTTCATCCGATCCATTCCCGAGAATGACCTGATCCGGAGTCACCTTCCAGCGATCCGCCAGGGCTTCCCGCAAACGATACGCGCCGCCATCGGGATAGCGATGCAGGGTCGCGGTCCCCTCGCTCAAAGCGGTGAGCGCCTTCGGGGAGGGACCCAACGGATTCTCGTTGGACGCCAATTTAATGACGCGTGCGAGACCTAGTTCCCGTTGGAGTTCCTCAATCGGCTTCCCAGGAACATAGGGACTCAGCGAGGTGATATCTGGATGGACCTTCAGTGGCATGGCATTAACTATGGGCCGGATAGGATCCAAGGACTTTCATGAAGAGGCAGCGACCGGTGATTTCTTCAACGGCCTTTTTAACCCGCTCTTCCTCAATATGCCCTTCGATATCCACGAAGAAAATGTACTCCCAGGCTTTTCGCCTGGAGGGACGCGACTCAATCTTGGTCATGCTCAGACCATGAGAGGCGAAGGGCCTGAGCAAATCGTATAGGGCACCGACTTTGTCTTTCACCGAGAGCATCAATGAGGTCTTATCTTTCCCCGTACGCTGGGGCGGCTTTTGAGACAATATGAGAAAGCGGGTCATATTATTTATATTATCTTCGATGCGGGCCTTGATGATCTTCAAACCGTACAGCTGGGCAGCCAACTCCGATGCAATGGCGGCAACAGAGGGATTTTCCATGCACAGTTCCGCGGCTCGTGCTGTGCTCGCCACTTCCGACACAGGCACATTCGGCAAGTTGGTCTCCAACCAATTTCGGCATTGCGCAATGGCATGGGGATGGGAGTGAATTTTCTTCACCTCTTCCATTGCGCCAGACTTCGACATCAAATGATGGGACACTTCCTGTAGCACTTCCCCATAGATCAAAAGATTGGAATCAATGAACATATCGAGCGTGTGGTTGACCACACCTTCCGTCGTGTTCTCGATCGGGACCACGCCAAAATTGGCACGCCCCCGCTCGACTTCGCTGAACACGTCCTTGATGCTATTGACCGGAATATATTGGGCGGACGCCCCGAATTTCTGCATGCAGGCCATGTGCGTAAACGTCGCCCTGGGACCGAGATAGGCCACCTTCTGAGGGCCCTCGAGAGAGAGGGAAGCGGACATGATTTCCCGATAGACGGGGCGAATCGCCTCGGACGGAAATGGCCCAGAGTTCTGCTGTGTGAGGCGCTCGATGATGGCCGCCTCACGCGCCGGGGTATGGAGGTTCGCGTCAGCGTCCTGCTGTTTCTTCAGCTTGCCGATCTCAACGACGCTTTTGGACCGCTCATTCAGCAGGCGCAAAATCTCGTCATCGATGCGATCGATTTCTTTCCGGTAGCCGGAAAGGTCTTCGGACATAGCTAACCCCCTCTTTCCAGCCCAGTGAGGCGGTCACCCGTCCGTCGGCTGGAACGGCACAAGCCAAGTGGGAAATGATACAGGAACCATTCCTGGCAATGCAAGGAGACCCTCGACGTTTCAGGAGCTTGCGTGACAGTCCTGTCTGTTTGGACCTGCTGTCAGAAGGACCCGATAGGGGCAGGACGAATCATGAAAAGAGGAGGGAGATGGGCCGTTTAAAATGATCGAAGGCCAGCTTCGTGGCTTGGCGGCCACGGCCGGTCCGTTCAAGGAAGCCAGCCTGAATCAGATAGGGTTCGTGGACATCTTCGAGGGTGCCCTTGTCTTCCTGAACCGCGGCCGCCAGGGATTCAACCCCGACCGGTCCTCCAGCAAATTTGTCGATGATGGTCAGGAGAATCTGACGATCCATCTCATCAAACCCCGCCGTATCGACGCCCAGCCATGTGAGTGCATCCTGAGCTACAGCCTGGGTAATCCGTCCCTCCGCCTTGACTTGCGCATAGTCGCGCACCCGTTTGATAAGCCGGTTGACGATGCGAGGAGTCCCGCGCGCACGACAGGCAATTTCTTGCGCTCCCTCGGATTCGATCGGGATCCCGAGCACCCCCGCCGAGCGGGTCACAATGGTCTGGAGTTCCGCTGGAGAATAGAACTCCAGGCGGTGGACAAGACCAAATCGGTCCCGGAGCGGGGAGGTTAGGGCGCCCGCCCTGGTCGTGGCCCCGACGAGCGTAAACCGGGGGAGATCCAATTTTACCGTTCTGGCTGCGGGCCCCTGGCCGATCACGAGATCGAGCTGGTAATCCTCCATTGCCGGATAGAGCGCCTCTTCGACGGATGCGGGGAGTCGATGAATCTCATCGATGAACAGAACGTCGTGCTCTTGGAGGTTCGTCAGGATGGCGGCCAAATCGCCCGCATGGGCCAACACGAGACCGGAGGTCGATCGGAGCGAAGCCCCCATCTCACGAGCAATGATATGAGCGATGGTGGTTTTCCCTAAACCAGGGGGGCCATAAAAGATCGTGTGATCGAGCGCTTCGTTCCGCTGCTTCGCCGCCTCGATACAGATCCGGAGGGATTCTTTCATCCGCTCCTGGCCAACATACTCCTCCAAGGTCTGCGGACGCAGCACATTCTCGATGCTTCGTTCTTCGTCCGTGATCTGCGTGCTGACAATTCGCTCGACCATCGTGAGGGGACCTCTCCGGGTGTAGTCTTATTTCTTCTCAGGCGCTGGAAGATACTTGGGGGGAGGCGGCAAGGCGCCCTGCCCAGGCGTTGCTGTACTCCCGCAGTCCGGCGGGCAGATCTTACCACCTTGGGTTGGATCGGGGAGGTTCGTCTCCATCTTATCCAGCTGGCATTGCGACATCCGCCCCCCATCCTGACTTCCGCAGCGAGCCGGCAGAGACGAGGTGCCGATTTCGCGATAGCCCTCAGGACAGGAACCACAGACGGACAGCAAATTAGCCCCCAGTGGAACACATTGAACGAGAGTAGGATCGCCGTCTTTACAAATCTCTTTGGACTCGGTCACGCCCGTGGTCGCATAGCCTTCCGGACATTTGCCGCAGGTCTTGCGAATGCTTTTCGGCTCGCTCGACTCTTCGGCTTGAACGGGTATGGCTCCCAACCCCAATAAGACCATGACAAGTCCGATGGATAATGGAGTCCAGACTATTCGTTGACTCGATCTCGTCATCATTCTTACCCCCTTGCGAGCTCCTTCAAGGATTCACGAATCATGTCTTTGAGCACGATGGACTCAGGATTGGATTTCCTTACCTGTTTCAACGCTTCTTTGGCATCTTGTGGACGATAGCCCAAATTCACGAGCGCCGACAGCGCGTCGTCGAAGGTCGCATCCTGCCCCTGCCTGGGTGAATCGCTCGCAGGCGCAAGACCAGGATGGAGCTTCCCGACTTTATCCTTGAGCTCCAACACAAGACGGCTGGCCGACTTGTTTCCGATCCCTGGAACCGTCGTCAGCTTCTGGACATCTCCCGATTGAATCGCCGAGACCAGGTCGGAGACCGGAAGAGCCGACAATACACTGAGAGCCAGTTTGGGTCCGACGCCGGATACGCTAGTCAGGAGCACGAACGCGTCTTTTTCATGCGACGTCAGAAAGCCGAAGAGCTGAATCGCGTCTTCGCGCACATGGGTATGAACGCTCAGCGAGGTACTATCGCTGAGATTGGGCAACCCATAGTAGGTGCTAAGAGGAATAAATACTTCGTAGCCAACCCCGTGCACGTCGAGGACCAGATGGGTCGGCGCCTTGAAGGCCAATCGGCCTGTCAGTGAGGCGATCATGCTCTAGGGGGCAACGAGGAATAGTGAGCGCAGAACGTTGAGCGGAGGAGGAAGATCTTGCGTTCTCTATTCATCGTTCAGCGTTCCGCGTTGTTGTTCATCCAGCGGCGGCCACCTTCTCCATCACCTCGTCGGAAATATCAAAATTCGCATGAACCTTCTGCACATCGTCATGCTCGTCCAAGATTTCCATTAACTTGAGCATTTGTTCGGCTGCCTTTTCCTCTAGCTTGATCGTGTTCTGCGGAACCAAGGTAACCTCCGCAAGCACGGTCTCGATCTTCGCATCAACGAGGGCCTTCTTCACTGCTTCAAAGTGGTGCGGATCCGTGATGACCTCAAAAAGTTTCTCGCCCACCTTCACGTCCTCCGCTCCCGCGTCGAGCGCGAGGGACAACAGCGTATCTTCGTCGACTTTGCTCTTCTCAATCGTGAGCAGTCCCTTCTTGTGAAACTGCCAGGAGACGGCGCCGGCTTCCGCCATGTTGCCGTGATTCTTCGTGAGGAGATTTCGTAGCTCGGCGACGGTGCGATTGCGGTTATCGCTCGTGATTTCCATCAATACGCCGGTCCCTCCCGGCCCATACGCTTCCAAATGGAACTCTTCATAGACCACGCCAGGCAATTCTCCTGTACCGCGCTGAATGGCTTTTTTCAGCGTATCTCCAGGCATGTTGGCCTCTTTTGCCTTCAAGATGGCCAGCCGAAGCCGCGGATTACCATCCGGGTCGGCGCCTGAACGAGCCGCAATCGACACCTCGCGGATAATTCTGGTGAAGATCTTCCCGCGCTTGACGTCCTGGGCCCCTTTGTGCCGTTTAACCGTCGCCCAGTGGCTATGTCCACCCATGCTCACTCCATGCAGCCAGGCTCAGGAAGACCGACTGCGCAAGAACGTGATGTCAATCAATAAGAGCTCGTACTCGTAGCACAGGGCTTGGAAAGGTGTCAATTACGACGAGACTGCGATCTGAGCGGGAAGAACCGATTACTCCGAATAGAACTGCAGTTGCACTCCGATGAGGAGAAGCAATCCAGCCCAGAGTAATTCCCATTTGGAAGACCGCTCGGGCGACGGGAAGCAGAACCAATCAGAGAGTAGTTTGGACGAACCAGCTGTCACCGCCATGGTGCCCATAAGTGCATGACCCATCGCGATTTTTTGGGCTGAGGGATGGACGCCGTGCGAATGGCCGAACAACATCAGTCCCCCGATGACGGCGAACAGGGGCAGCGGCGTAGCCCAGACCGCATGACCGATCTTTCCAAGTCGGCGAAGCAGCTCGATGGTCCCAACCGTCAAAGACAAGAGCCCGTAACTCTTATGCTGAAGGATTTCCGAGTCACCTCCGAGGAACGTCTGCATGAAACTGAGCGAGCCGATCGGCCAAGCATCATGATCGCTCCAGACAAGAAGAAAGGCGCCTGCTGTGAGCAAGGCTGCCGGCAACAGAAACCTGCTCCAAGCCCAGAACGGAATAGCCAGCGCCTGGCGCAGTTCAATGAGACCGATGATGAGTACCAACATGCCGGTGAGGTGATGATTGAACTCGGAGTAGGCGATGCCTGCTACAGACCCTTCCCACCCAGCTTGGTGACCCGCAGAACCACGTTGTTCGTGGCCGGTGATAACCGCCGCTTCATGCACCGAAGTCTGATCATGTCCATCATGCTGCGCCCATAGCGGCAAGGCTGACAAGAACAGGCAGACCAGAATGACGAATCCCAGCGAGCGACCCCAGTGCCGTCCCTCCAGAACGCCACCATCACGACTGCCATATAAAGGGATGGCCCATCCGGCTGACCGGATGGGCCATCGTGCCATCATCCTCATATTTTCTCGTTACCTGCTCACATGAACTTCATAAACTTATCTTTCGCCTCATCCATCACTTGAGCCGTAATGGTCGCCATCCCGCGCTCCTTCGCCACCCGCTCAACCTCTTTGCGAGCCATGGGACGGATGAAGTCTGGAATATTCTCAAGCCGCTTCTCAGCCTCAGACGTCCAGGTCATCCCGTTGCTCGATTCGCTTTTGGAGTCGTCCATCACTTGCAATGTGATCGTCTGGTACCCCTGCTTGCGAGCAAAAGCTTCCACACTGCTCTGCACCATTGGCTTCACAAATGAGGGGAGGCGGTCGAGTTTCTCCTTCGCATCGACCGACCAGGTGAACTCTGAGGTTGCCGCTCCACCACTGCCTGGCTTACCGCCCGAGGTCAAGCCCATTTCCGCAACCATGGCAGAGAAGGGGCAGCCGCCGCTGGTCTTCTCTCCTGGCTTGGCTGACGGTGCGGCTGAGGCAGCTGCTACTGCCGGCTGGCCACCTTGAATTTTCTCGTTCAAATATGCCGTCATCTGGCCAGAGCCCGCGGTTGCTTCGTCCTTCAGAGTGCCCCGCGTCATCTCAAAAGGCTCGGCTGCCACGGTACGCCCACCCAGCATTACGCCGAGAGAACTGACCATCTGGGTTTCGCCTGGATTCGTCACCATGGAGAACTTAGCATTGCAGGACGGACAGCCAAAGAACACGCCGAGCGAACCCTCCCCGGGTTTCTCCACCTTCTCAAAGTTCATGTAGGTTTCGCAGTTGAGGCACACGAATTTCATGGCGTCTCCTCTTAGGTGCGTGACATCACAGTTTATCGGCGAGCACCTTCTTGTAATCGAGCAATGTCCTGATACGCCCGGCAATTTCTTGGTAACGCTGAATCGTCGGGTACGTTTCGTCGAGCAGTGGCTCTCCCTTATCGAAGGTGCGCGCGAGTTTCCGGTCGAAGGGAATCCGTCCGAGCAACGGCAGGTCCAGCGCCTCACACATCGCCTCGGTATTGCCCTCGAACAACTCGTTCACCTCTCCACAGGAGGGGCAGCGATACTCGCTCATATTCTCAACCATGCCCATGACCTTGATACCCATATCGCGAGCATAGGTAACCGACTTCTGCACCACGTCCGATGCCACTTCTGACGGCGTCGTGACGACGATCGCTCCCGCCAGGTCCGGAATAAATCCGGCAATGACCGGAGGCTTGTCCGCCGCAGCCCCGGGAGGCAGATCGACCAAGAGGTAATCGAGTTCGCCCCAGATAACATCGGCTAAGAACTCTCGAATGACATTCATTTCCATCAGCCCCAACCAGACAGGGCTGACATCCATCGGCCCCTTCCAGCGAACCGGCGACACATCGTCCAGGAAAAAGTCCATCGACGCAACCTTCACCCCGAGCGGCCCGACCGGAGGAATCGCTCCCTCAGGACTCATGCTCAACGACTGGCCGTGCATGCCCAACATGCGAGGCACACAGGGTCCGTTCAGATCCACGTCCAAAAGTCCGACCTTCGCTCCCTGCCGCGCAAACGCCAACGCCAGGTTGACCGTGGTCATGCTCTTTCCCACGCCGCCTTTCCCGCTCATGACCACCAGCTTGTGCTTGATGCCAGCCATGCGAGCATGGACTTGTTTGGTATTTTCTGTAAGCTGTTCGATGACTTTGGCGTCGTCTGAATACTTCAATTTACCAAGAATAGCCTTCAGATTTTTCTCGATCGCCATAAGTGCTACCCCTCGTTAACCGTGCGAATCCAGTGCGGTTGAACGGTACCACAGGGGTTTCTGGAGAGTCAAACGAGAGGGAACCGGTTGCGAATCAGATGGAACGTGACGCAGGATGCTCGAAAAGACCGGCCAACAAGGCCGCAGCGAGTGGGGGCAGGGGCCGTATCCTCTGGGGCGCACAGTGTGCGACGAATTAGGAGCAACACGTCTGTGCGCGCGCCGAGTGGTGGATGACCGGGTCTCCGTTGAGGATTTTCACGAGCCGTGAACGAAGCTGGGGGACTTTTTCAGCACCCTGCTAGATTGAATACTGAAAGGTTGGCTTGGCCCCGATCGCCTGAGCCAGGACTCCACGCCGTTTAAGCTCCTCAAGAATCCGACGAGTGGCCTCATCAAAGTCTGCCGGGCCTGACAGCACAATATCCGTATTGGGTGGGACTTCTTCGGGTGCCTTGCTCATATGAATGGCAATCACCGGGACCGGGTGGACGAGCGTCCGAATAGCCTGTGCCGCTTCGACATAGGCCATGCCGAATGGATTGGTCGTCGACACCACGATCAACCCTGTATCGACTAGTAGCCTCGCTACCTCGCCATAGCGGCGAGCCATCTCTGTCGCCTGTCCTCGTTCTCCCTCTGAGAGGTCTGCATCAAGCCCGCGGCGGAGATTCCCTCCGTCGAGCAAGTACGCATGCCGTCCGTCCGCCACAAGCCTGGCCTCGATTTTCCTGGCAAGGAACGACTTCCCCGAATGTCGCCCCCCGGTCACCAGCACAATGGCGGCTCGGTGACCATACTGCTGCGCGCGATCCTCGACGCCGACCTCACCCTTCACCCAGGCAAAATCTCGTTGCCGCGCTTCTTCGCGGAGAAATTCCTGATCGTCATGGACCAGTTCTGTCACAATGCCGCCGCCGGCAATGTCATACTCATCCACAAGAACAAACCGGCCCGTCGACTCAAACGAAGCCGAGAGGTCGAACGCGACCGGCGCTTTGGCCCGAATCGTCAATTCAGCAACCTGATTCTTATTCACCACGCTGCTGCCTTGCTGCTGGGCCAGATCCATCGTGTCGATGATCCGGTGAATGGTGGCTACTTCACAATCCACTTCCTTCGTTGCCACTCTGAGCTGATATCGTCGCCCCCGTTCCAACGGCTTCCGGCCCAGCCAGAACACATTGGCTCGAAAGGCCGTCGACACCAGCGGGAGCTGCTCCTGATGCGAGGCGACCTCTCCTCGTTCGACAAAGATCTGTTCATCGAGCGTGACACCGACTGATTGACCTGCATGGCCCTCTACTGGCGGAGGGTCGATATTGAACGCTTCAATGGACTTGATCGTCGCCCGTTTGTTCGACGGTGAAAAGACCAGGGAATCGCCGACCTTCAATTGCCCTGCCGTGACGCGTCCGGCGATGATGCGACGGGCGTCGAACTTGTACACGTCCTGAACCGGCAGGCGAAGCGGCTGTTCGGATCGTCCCGGTTCCTTCTGAAAGGCACTGAGCGCGTCCAGCACGGTCGGACCGCTATACCACGGCATCTTCTCGCTCCGATGGGCGATATTATCTCCAAGCTTGGCACTGACCGGAATGATCTGCTGTGGAATCGCCTTGAATTGCCCGAGGAACTCTCGATATTCCTTTTCGATCCCGTCGAACACATCCTGTCGATAGCCGACCAGATCCATCTTGTTCACGACGACGGCAAACTGGCGTACACCAAGGAGCGACAAGAGATAACCGTGCTTCTTGGACTGCTCCTTGACGCCCTCCAAGGCATCGATCAGCAGCAACGCCCCTTCGGCCCGGGCTGCCCCTGAGATCATGTTCTTGAGAAATTCCTTGTGCCCCGGCGCATCGATGATGATGTATTGCCGGCCCTTCCAGCCAAAGAACGTTCGCGCCGTATCGATGGTGATTCCCTGCTCCTGTTCTTCAAGAAACGCATCGAACAGGAACGCGTACTCAAAATCCTTCCCCTGCTGCCGGCAGATGGCCTGGACCTTTTCGAGCTTGCCATCCGGCAACGATCCCGTGTCGGCATAGAGACGTCCCAGCAAGGTGGACTTCCCGTGGTCCACGTGCCCAACGATGACGATGTTCAGATTGTCAGATGGTTTCTGAGTGTGATTGTCCATAGTCGTTTGCATTATTGAGGATGATCAAAAAGACCATCCAACAAGGCCCGAGGCGAGTCGAAACCGGAGGCGTACTCTCTGAGGTACGTTGAGGATTTCGACGAGCCGAGAACGAAGTTGGGGGTCTTTTTCATCATCCTCACTACATGTACCCGTCTTTTCGGAGCAGCTCCATCCCGCGCCCCTCATCCTGCGCGCGGCCCGATCGCTCTGCCACCGTGGTGTGCCGCAACTCGTCAATAATGTCGTCCACGGACTTGGCTGTCGATTTGATCGGCGTAGTGCAGGGCGCGCAACCGAGACTGCGATAGCGGGTTCCATCCCCCTTGTCGAGATAGAGATCGATGAAGGGAATGTTCTCGAACTTGATGTATTCCCAAATATTGATTTCCGTCCAATCCAGCAGCGGATGGATCCGGATATGTGTTCCGGGAGGAAAGGTCGTTTTGAATTGATCCCAGAGCTCCGGCGGCTGATCGCGAAAATCCCAATCGCCATGTTTGTCACGGGGTGAGAAGTAGCGTTCCTTGGCTCTCGTCCCTTCCTCGTCTGCGCGCACACCGAGAATGATGCCCGTATAGCCCTTTTGCTCGATCAATTGCTTGAGCCCATTGGTTTTCAAGGCCGTACAGCAGTTGACGCGCCCCAGCGTATGATTCATCCCGGCCGCGAGTGCTTCCCTGTTTTGTCCAACGACCAATTTGAGGCCCCACTCGCGGGCCACTCGATCTCGATACTCGATCATGGCGGGGATTTTGTAACTCGTATCGACGTGCAGAAGGGGGAACGGGACATGGCCAAAAAAGGCTTTTCTGGCCAACCACAGCAGCACAGTCGAATCCTTCCCCATCGACCACAGCATGGCCAGGTTGTCAAAATGCTTATAGGCTTCCCGGAGAATGTAGACGCTCTGGTCTTCTAATTGACGAAGATGTCGCACGGACCCGATCCTCTCCGGCGGTCAATGGGTTCGGCCGTTTACGCCTGTGCCCACCGGCTCCTGAGTCAATTCCTCTAACTTTCGTGCCGCCGCTCCCTCTTCGAGCGCTCGCTGCGCAAGTGGAACGCATGATGCCCATGTCGCCCCTTTGCCTGCGGCGTAAAGAATCAACGCCGCGTTCATCAACACCCAGTTCAAGGGCCCACCCTGCACTTGCTTGTGGAGAATCCGTCGGAGCAGATCCGCTTCCTTGTCTCGCTGGTTCGACGGGAAGCCGGCCATGTCGCGAGGCGTACCCAGCGGCAATCCGACATCTTTTGACGCGAACGAGAGGGGGGTAATCCGCTCGTCTCGTAATTCCAGAACTCTTGTGAGGGCGGCAATCGACAGTTCCGGATCGCCTTCAACACCGCTGACTACCAGCGCACGAGGGCAACCCAGCATCCGCAATACTTCAGCTGTCTTTTCAAAGTGGGGAGGATGGGACAGGCCGACGACCTGCGACGCGGCGCGAGCCGGGTTCAAGAGCCTCGCAATCGGATGAAAGACGTTCCGCGCACCCAGCTCTTGTCGCATCTCCAAAAACCGATAGATCGGAGGGTGGTAGAGTGCGATGTCGAGATAGGCGAATCCATGCCGCGTTACCGCGTCTGCCGCCACTTTCGGCTCCATGTCGATCGGCAGGCCCAAGGCCTTGAGCACTCCGGCATTCCCCGCGCGACCAGGAATCCCGTCGTACCCATGCATCAAGACCGATGCGCCTGCCGACGCAGCCACGATGGCGGCGGCCGCAAGGGCATGGAAGGTTTCCTGTTTCCCCGCATAGCTCGGCAGATCCACCACGCCGAGTTCTCGCGGGATCGGCACAGGCGCCACATAGGAACGCGCGGCTGCGGTCATCGAGGCCAGTTCAGTGACGGACTCCATCTTGATCCGCATGGCTATGAGAAAGGCCCCCACCTGCGCCGGCGTAGACTCCCCTTCAATGAGCGCCTTCATCACCCGCTTCGCTTCGTCCCAGGTGAGGTCCTTGGCAGCCCTTGGCCCCTTGGCAATTTTTGCGATAAATTCCTGCATCGACATCACGAGGGCTTGTGTAACCCGCACTCAGTCTTGGTAAAGTTTTTCCACCGGCCCGCGCGGGGGTCTTCGCCGGGCATCACTGGGCTCGTGCAATGGGTGCAGCCGATACTTGGATAGTGGCGGTCATGCAATTCGTTGTAGGGAACTTCGTAGACACGAATGTAGGTCCAGACATCCTCCCACGTCCACTTCGCGAGCGGATTGACTTTGACCAACTGAAATTTCTGGTCCCATTCGATCAGCTTCGCATTGGCTCTCGTGGGAGACTGGTCCCTCCTGATCCCGGTGATCCATGCGTCGAATCCCTTGAGCACTCGGGTGAGCGGCTCGACTTTGCGCAACTCGCAACATTGATCGGGATTACGCGTCCACAGAGCGTCGCCATGCTGAGCGGTTTGTTGCTCCGGCGTCAGCAACGACTTCACCTGTATGACCTGCTGCGGCTGCAACCCGTAACGTTCGATCACGCGATCCCGCGTGGCGTAGGTCTCAGGAAAGAGAAACTCCGTGTCGAGATAGAAGAGCGGCAGTGAGGGATTGATGCGGTGGACCATGTCCACGAGCACGACGTCCTCCGCCCCAAAACTGCAGGCAAGCACGATCTTCGGCGCGTAACGCTCGATCGCAGCCGCCAGGACCTCCTGCGGCTGCTTCGCCTCGAACGACTCACCCCAGGCCTTCAGTTCTTCTGATGAGATATCTGCCATTGAGTTCTCTCTTCTTTCACTCACACTTCAAGCGGCAAGAGGGATGATTTCCGACTGCGAGTATCCAGCGAGGGCCTTCTGAGGCCGCGCGTTGCGCGAGCAAGGAAACATCCCTCCGCCGCACTATTCCACTTTTTCGACCAGAATCCGATAATGCGCCGCGGCAGCTTCGAGTGGTTCCTGCAGCAGCAACTTATGCCCGTCGTTCTTCAAACTCAGGGGCACGTTCTTGATGGGTTCGCCTGCATCGAGCCAGACTTCCAACCGCTCACCCGCATCCATCATCTCCAATTTCAGCTTGGTCTTCACGTAATTCAGAGGACAGGCCACCCCCCGCAGATCATAGATTGGCGCGCCGGACGCGGCAGGCGCTGCAATAGAAGATACAGCCGGCTTGACCTCTGACATTGTGCTGGCCGTAGCTCCCGCTGCCTTGCCCACCGGGGCCAATTTCAAATCTTTGCCCATCTGCTCCGTGGCGGCACGACAGGCATCGACGAATCCCTTCGCAAAGACCATCTTATCGCGAGCCGATTCGCCCGTTGTCTCCTTGGGCCCTAAATCGCCGACCCGCTTCCTCAATTCCCGATACATCGCTGGAACGATGCCCTTTTGTGCGATCCGGCTGTCAAATTCGAGGAAGGTTTCTGCATCTGTCGAAGGTTCAAGCCCTTCCGTCACAAGCAACGCCTTGGCAGCGGCCAGCACGGCGCGATAGGACTTGTTCACCGAGACAGAATATTGATGGTTATCGACAAGAAGCTTCGCCTGATAGAGTTCTTGGTCTGCTTCGAGAATGCCGTTCTCGATCATTTCAAGCGCGCCACCTGCGCACTCGCCAGGCCCGAGATCTTCCAGAACAAATTCCTCTTCGCCTTCCCAATCGTAGTAGAACGTCGAATCATCCTGAAAGGACGGAACAATGGTGTAGGGGATCAACTCATCCTTGAGTTTGATTTTGCCGACACGATCAATGAAGGCAGGCAGCCCTTCGCCGGACTGGCGGTCACGCCGATACACGTCGATCAGGTGCGTGATCGCTGCCGACACGCTCTTGGCCGGCAACTTCACCACCATCTGTCCGATTTTCGCCGTCCCGTTCACCCTCCCGCCCAAATGCAATTCATAGAAGGGCGCGACGTGATCACCGATGCGCTTCCCCACTCCATGCAAGCCGATCGTGGCAATATGGTGCTGGGCACAGGAGTTGTGGCACCCGCTGATCTTGACACTGACATCTCTGAGATCCTCGGGAACCCGCCCAGCCGGGAATACTTCTGCCAAGGCTCGTGCAAGCCCCTTTGAGGAGGTGATCCCCAATCCGCAAGTGTCGGTGCCGGGACAGGCGATAATGTCTTCGACCAATTCGGCACCGGGATCGGCCAAGCCCTGTGAGGCTAGGTCGGCATAGAGGTCCGCGATGCGTGACTCCGGTACCCATCGAATGATCATGTTTTGATTGATCGTCGTCCGAATGTTGCCATTGGAGTAACGATCCGCAAGGTCGGCAATGTGCAGCATTTGCTCTGCCGTGAGATCGCCCATGAATAACTTGGTCACTGCGGCGACATAGCCCTCTTGCTTCTGACGCACAACGTTGGTGCGTCGCCACATCTCAAATGGCGTCTCCGCTGGCGCGCCGTTGGCGTGCCCATTGGTCTGCACCGCTGCCTGCTTCGATCCATTCGACGTCGGCATGATGAGGGGAATTGGTTCATCGGGATAGGAAAGTAACTTGATTGGCTCATGGGTCGGACGATCATGTCCCATCGACACGTAGGCCTCTTCCCAGCGACGTTTGAACTCTTCGAAACCCAGCTTTTCGATCACAAACTTCATCCGGGCCTTATTGCGATTCTTTCGATTGCCCAAGGTGTCGAACACCCGAATCACGGCTTCCACGCTCGGGATGAGTTCATCCATCGGGGTGAACTCCCGAAGAACCTGCGCGAGCCGAGGAGCTGAACCGAGACCGCCGCCTGCGACCATTCGAAAACCGATGGCTCCATCCGCACGTTTCAAGGCGAGAAGCCCAATATCGTGAATCGGTGTAAGCGCGCAGTCCTGCTTGCAGCCGGAGAAGGCAATCTTAAATTTGCGAGGGAGGCTCTGGTTGAGCGGATTCCGCAAGAGATGGAGCGCGACGGTTTTCGCATAGGGCGTCACGTCGAACACTTCCCCCTGACAGATCCCCGCAAGGTGACAGGCCGTCACGTTGCGGACCGTATTGGCGCAAGCCTCTCTGGTGGTCAAGCCGACTTCAGCCAGCCCACGCATGATGGTCGGCACATCCTTCAATTCAACAAAATGCAGCTGGATGTCCTGGCGCGTAGTGACATGGCCGACACCGGTTGCATATTGCTCGGCCAATTCCGCAACCCGGCGAAGTTGATTCGCCGTCAGTCCGCCGAAGGGGATCTTGATACGGACCATCTGGACACCGGGTTGCCGTTGGCCGTATATGCCATACTGGAGACGGAAGGGCCTAAAAAGATCGGCGGAGACGTCGCCGGAAACCATGCGACTCGCCTCGGCTTCGAAGGTCTCGATCTCCTCGACAATGGCAGCAGGAATGGGCTCTGTCCTGATCGGAACCAGTACTGAGTGGTGTTCGACTCATAGGTTGACCTCAAATGTGGTACATCAACGACCGCTCTTGCTCGAGCACTCGTTGCTGCCCGGCTAATTCTTCCACGCTTATAGCCTCAAGAACATGGCGCTCCGCTTGATAGACCTGCTCCCAAACTTTCCCGAGCAGAAGTTCCGGTTTGCTGAGTCGTCGCCCCTGCGCACGGCCAGCTCCGCCGCTCGGGGGTGAAAGCGGACCGTCTAGCGCCTCGAGAATTTCGACGACCGATACCTCGGACGGCTTTTTCGAAAGCAGGTATCCCCCTTGGGCACCTCGAAGGCTCGACACAAGTCCAGCTTTCTTCATCCCATGGAGGACCTGTTCAAGAAAGCGAGCGGGTATGGCTTGTCGACGTGCGATTGATTTCGCTTGGACAGGCGCTGTCCCGAGATGCATGGCCAAGTCGACAGCCGCCATGATTCCATAGGTTGCTCTGAGAGATACCTTCATACATGAGTATTCCGGTAGGAATTGAAGCACAGCTCGTCACTTAATACTCCCCGAGATGCGTCTGCTGTCAAGCCATCTCTCTCTGAGAGTCCAGAGAGCATAGTCTTGGGGAGCTTCGCTTGCACTCACCAGGACCGAATCTGTCGAGCGGATTGCCGCTCATCTATACCGGTCGCAAGTGATTGGCATGCCACGGAAGCGGTCGGCCCAGGCCGTGGAATGTCTCGATCAAGACATCGATCTTCATTTGCTGAGACAAGCCCGCTGATCCGGCACGCGAAGGCTATCCTGTTTGCAGTGCTCGAACCAGAAAAAAATTGCTCCATCTACATTTTCCTCGTTGACATCAAAGTGGCTCTGGGCAATAATCCGCACCACTTCGCCATTTTCCTTCAGGAACTTTCATGTCGCTTACGTCATCCGTCTTCAGTATTTTATTGCTCAGCGGTGACGCAGATATCCAGAATCAGTTCAAGCACGCGTTCAAAGATGCTTCCGTGACTGCGGCGAAAGACGCGGCCACGCTGTCGAAGGACGTAACGCGTCGCACATTTGATGCGGTCATCGTCGAATTGAAATCCGGCTCATCCGGTGGAGCCGCCGCCATACCCACCAACATCGATCTCACACACACATTGGTAATCACCGGTTCTCGAACTGTGCTGAAACGAGCCTCCAAGTTGATGCAAGTAATGGCGCGGCAGAATGCTGCAAGAGCGAACGGAAAAGAAGCCCTATCCCTTGAGGACTATCTCGAATGGAAGATGGGAGATTTTGTGAAAGGGATGCGAGACGGTTCGGGGCGGAATCTGCATCCCATGTTAATCAGCGCCATTGAGCGTCCCTTGATCACCAGGGCGCTTCAGGAAACCAAAGGCAACCAGATCCAGGCAGCAGAGCTGTTGGGTTTGAATCGAAACACCCTCAGGAAGAAGATCCATGACTTGCACATTCCTGTGAAACGGAATCGGACCGCGCAGTCGCGAGAGACTTGATCTGTCGAGTGTTTTCGGAAGGCCGGATTCATGTGGGTGAGGTAATATCGAATGTTGGTGGCAAGGAGTCGCGTAATTCAACTCAATAATAGGAGGGGCACGATGACGAAAGAAGAGCTGATCGCAAAGATGGCGGCATCCGCTGGTATCACCAAGGTTGCGGCAGGCACTGCATTACAGGCCTTCACCGGAGCTGTGACCACGTCCTTGAAGAAAGGGCAGCGTGTCTCGCTGGTGAATTTCGGGACCTTTACGGTGGCCAAGCGGAAAGCCCGGCTCGGGCGCAATCCCAGAACCGGTGAGGCGCTGCGGATTCCTGCAGCCAGAGTCCCGAAGTTCTCGGCAGGGAAAATCCTGAAGTCCGCCGTCAGGTAATCTCCTACGATCGTCCGATCGTACAGCTGGCTAAGCAAGAGAGGAGGCAGCGTACTCCGACTGAGGGGTGCGGCCTTCTCTTTTGCGTTTCTTGACAGGTTGGGCAGGGCTATATTAGCATGCGCCTCCGGACCAATAGGCGCGTAGCTCAGGGGGAGAGCGCTACCTTGACACGGTAGAGGTCGACGGTTCAAGACCGTCCGCGCCTACCACCCAACTGAGGGCATCCGCTTGCCTCTCGTAGGCGGGGTGCCTTTGTTGTTTCTAGTGCTCGATCGATGTAGTGCAAGTCATGAAAATTACGCTCAAAGATGGCAGCAGTCGGGATATTCCAGCAGGGCAAACCGTTGGGTCTGCCCTGTCGGCCCTCGGCCTGAAGCTTGGCTCGAATATCCTTGCGGCGAAGGTGAATGGCCAGACCGTGGATCTCTCGAGCGCCCTGACAGAAGATGCTGAAGTGGCCCCACTTCAGTTCGACAGTGCAGAAGGCCGTGAGGTCTACCGCCATAGCAGTACTCATATCATGGCGCAGGCCGTCAAAGAAGTTTTTCCCGCGGCACAATTGACGATAGGCCCGGCCCTCGAGGATGGGTTTTTCTATGACTTCGCCTTTGAGCGCCCATTTACCCCAGAAGATCTCGAGAAGATTGAAACACGCGCGAAAGACATCATCAAGCGCGCCCTCCCTGTGAAACGAGCAGAATTGTCGAAACAAGAAGCGGTGAAGTTTTTTCAGGAGCGCGGGGAAGCCTACAAGGTTGAGCTGATTGAAGGACTGGCAGATGGGCAAACCATTTCAGTATACAGCCAGGGGGATTTCACCGACCTCTGCCGCGGGCCACATCTCCCGACGACAGGCCATGTCGGGGCATTCAAGCTCCTGAACACCGCAGGAGCTTACTGGCGCGGCGACGAGCGCAATCCCATGCTGCAGCGGATCTATGGGACATCCTTCCCGACCCAGGCGGAACTCGACGCCCATCTCGCGCGGTTAGAAGAGATTAAGCGACGAGACCACCGAAAGGTCGGTAAGGAACTCGACTTGATCTCAATCCAGGATGAAATCGGCCCCGGCCTGGTGCTCTGGCATCCGAAGGGTGCGACGATCCGGCTGTTGATCGAGAATTTTTGGCGAGACCAGCATATTCAAAACGGGTACGAACTGGTGTACTCCCCGCATGTCGCCCGGCTAGACCTCTGGAAAACGAGCGGCCACGTCGACTACTACCGCGACAACATGTTCGCACCCATGAAGGTGGAAAACAGCGAGTACCAGCTCAAGCCGATGAATTGCCCGTTCCACATCATGATCTACAAGTCGCATCTGCGCAGTTACCGAGACCTCCCCATCCGCTATGGCGAACTGGGAACCGTCTACCGGTACGAACGGACGGGCGTCCTTCACGGCCTGCTACGGGTTCGCGGTTTCACACAAGACGACGCACACCTGTTCTGCCGGCCGGACCAGATTGAGAGCGAAGTCAGCCAGGTCCTGGACTTCACCTTCTTTATTCTCGGAACCTTCGGCTTCACCGAATTTGAAGTGTACCTCTCGACGAAGCCGGAAAAGTCCGTCGGCTCGGAAGAACGGTGGGCCCAAGCCACGAGCGCGCTCGAAGCGGCATTGAAGGGACGAGGAGTCGCCTACCAGATCGATCCTGGCGAAGGCGTCTTCTACGGACCCAAAATCGACATCAAAATCAAAGATGCCCTGGGACGCTCCTGGCAATGTTCCACCATTCAAGTCGATTTCAATAATCCCGAGCGGTTCGAACTGGGCTATATTGGGGACGACGGCAAAGTCCATCAACCGATCATGATCCATCGGGCCCTGATGGGATCGATCGAACGGTTTTTTGGCATTCTGATAGAGCACTTTGGCGGCGCGTTCCCAACCTGGCTCGCCCCGGTTCAGGCGACGGTCATGTCCATCACGGACAACCAGCAGCCCTACGTCGCCGAGGTTGTGGCCCAGCTAAAAGCTGCGGGCTTCCGCGCTGAGGCAGACATTCGGAATGAAAAGATCGGGCTCAAAATTCGAGAGGCCGAGAAGGCGAAGGTTCCATTTATGTTTGTGGTTGGCGATCGAGAAGTGCAGAGTGGGACTCTGGCCATACGGGGCCGGAGCGGAGCCAACCTCGGCAGCCTGACCATCGCAGGGGCGCTCGACCTGCTCCGTGCGGACCTCAAGCCGGCTGGGCAGCAACATTCACTGACACAATAAGAGGTGTCTTATCGTCCCCAAACTACGAGTTAACCGCGAAATCAGGGTGCGCGAAGTCCGAGTAATCGGTCCGGAGAGCGAACAGCTCGGCATTCTCCTTACGGCGGATGCCTTCAAACAGGCACAAGATCAGGGGTACGACCTTGTCGAGATCGCACCCACGTCAGTGCCCCCCGTATGCCGCATTATGGACTACGGGAAATACAAGTTCGAGTTGAGCAAGAAAGACCACCAGAACCGGCGCCATCAAAAGTCGACACAGGTAAAAGAAATCAAGTTGCGTCCTCGAACCGATAAGCATGACTTGGAGATCAAGGTTCGACAGATTAAGGGCTTTCTGGCCGATGGCAACAAAACGAAGGTCGTCTTGACGTACCGCGGTCGTGAGATGGCGAACCAGGAGATGGGCCGAACGCTCATGAATACGGTCATTGCAGAGTTGGGAGAAAAGGGCACGATCGAGTACGCCCCCCGCATGGAAGGGCGCAGCTTGATCATGATCGTGGCGCCAAAGTAAGACGGCCGGCCCGAACGCTATTAACCAAAGGAAGCATCGATATGAAGAACAGGAAGATGAAAACCCATAGTGGAGCCAAAAAGCGGTTTACCAGGACCGGCTCTGGAAAATTGGTCAGGCGAAAGGCGGGGAGACGCCATATCCTCACCAGCAAGACACAGGACCGGAAGCGCCGGTTGAGCGGCACGGTTCTCGTTGATAAGACCAAGACTCAGGCACTGGATCGGTTATTGCCATACAGCTAAACTAGCACTTACGAATCGCGTTAACCAAAAGGAGTATTGACTCATGCCTCGCGCAAAAGGTGGCCCCAAAACAAGACATCGACGGAAGAAGCGGCTGAAGCTGGCTAAAGGACAGTACGGAGGAAAGAGCCGGCTATTCCGCACCGCCACAGAATCAGTCGATAAGGGTCAGGCCTACGCCTATACCGGACGAAAAAATCGGAAACGGGATTTCCGCGTGTTGTGGATTGCGCGCATCAACGCGGCAGTTCGGGCGCATGGACTGACCTATGGCCGGTTTATCAATGCCCTGAAGAAGGCGAATATCCTCTTGGACCGGAAGGTCCTATCGGATATGGCGATCAAGGATGCCACGGGGTTTGAGCAGTTGGTCGGTCTCGCCAAGCAGCACCTTGCCCCAGCTGCCGCCTAAGCGCAGCCGCCTATCGAAGGCACTCTTCGAATAGTAGGTCGGGACGGGATGTGGGTCTTGAGGAATGCGCCGACCGGCGTACGCCTCAAGACCGTTCGGCTATTTCTGTCAGATCGAGTTCAAACGCCACAGCCGGAACACCAATCTGCCATCGTTCGAGAACTTCCGGGTGCAGCTCCCCAATTACACCAACCTGTTTGCCCTCAAACACGATACTCCCCACTCGTCCGGCGAGAAAGGAAGGATGCTGGATCGGTTCCAGGCTGTAGGCTTGGTTCACATAGTAAAACAGCGTGTCCAGGCAGGAGTGGACCTCGGAGAAATGCGCATCTGCATGGGCAATCATCCCGCCGAGCACCGTCGCAGTACGAGACCCGAGCGACTGCGAGGGATCAGGTCTGGCCACTTCGCCCGCCTCGAACATCCGATGGGGATAAAATGCCCGATTCGATGCAGCTTCCACGCGAAGCAACGAGGGAAGCATCCATTGTCGAAGGGCGGAGAAGTTTTGGGACATCACATTGTCCACCTCGACGAGTTCCCCCCACTCGGTCCCTTCCAATCGCATTGCATCGCGCAGATCCTTGGGAGAACCGAGAATGTTGGAAATTATTTCCTGGAAACCCATGCCGACCATGAGGGTCCTCACACGGTCGGAGACCTCTTCAATGCGCGACAATCCCCCGACCGTGAACTGCGAGGGCATCACCGGCAGAAAGTCTCCGTACCCGCGGCTGATCGCGACATCTTCGACCACGTCCATCGCGTGCATCACGTCCTGCCGATAGAGGGGAAGCGTCACCGTCACCTCTTTACCTCTGATACTTACCTCATAGCCGTAGGCCGTTAGGGCCTTCGCTACATCGTGGGCGCCAAGCGCCTGCCCAAGGGCCTGCTCGATCGTACTGACGGGAAGCTTCCGTGACTTCCCGAGATCTTGTGGAGTCATGACTGCCTTGCCAAGAGCAGTCTTGTAGGGATACCGTATTTCGATCGGCTCAATGACTGCGCCCCGATCCGCCAGATTGGCTGCGAAAATGTTGAGGGTCAGGACGACCATCGAAAGATCAGTGCCAGTCACCTCGACGAACAAGGCATCGTCTCCCACCAGCACTTCTCCGACCTCTCGGCTATTGATAATCGGCGGGAAGGAGAGGGCCCGACGATTCGCATCGCGCAGGAAGGGCAGGCGATCCTGTCCCGCGAGAATCCCTCCGAACTCCAACCCCTTGGGATGGACGAGCAACATCTCTCCCAGCGTCATGGCAGTATCCATGCCCAGCGGCGTGAAGGTAGCTTCGTCCGGTTTCACCAAATCATAGGTGACAGGAAACTCGATCGCCGCGAGCCGATAGAGTCCGATCGACACAGTCCGACGTTTACGGCCGAACATCTCGGCGAGTTTCTCTTGTGTCTGAATCAGCTGCGCCAAGCCCTCCTGGGTCACGCGATAGCCGGTGGCTGTACAGGCTGCCACATAGGGTCGGACCTTCTCCAGGCCGGGAGCCACGTTCAGTCGCTTCGGCGATTTTGACGGTGCCATGAGAAAGTCGTACTTCGCGAGGGAGCCCTGCCGCTTCACGCGAATCTGCCGTGCGATCCCTTCGCAGCACCAGAGATCAGGACGGTTGCTATCTTGTAGCTCAATGCGCAGTTCACCTGTGTCGGGATTCTGCCCCTTCAGCTCACCCTTCACGAGCATCAGCGACTCTTCGAGTTGCTCTATGGTGATCGGTTGGCGAGCCCCGCCTGCCCCTGCGAGCAATTCTTCCAGATCCTGCTTGAAAATAGTAATCGTGGGCATGTGGAACCTAGAAAGCCCCCCTGGTGGAGCGAATCAGATCAAGATTGTCGGTGAATAACTCGCGAATATCGTGAATGCCGAGCGCCACCATCGCCATGCGATCGAGCCCCAACCCCCACGCAATCACCGGCACGGTCACGCCTAGCGGAAGGGTGACTTCCGACCGGAACAACCCGGCTCCGCCAAGCTCCATCCATCCGAGCTTCGGATGTCGCACATGGAGCTCGACCGACGGTTCGGTGAAGGGAAAGTAGGCTGGTAGAAATTTGACTTCCTTGGCCTGCGCCACTTCACGGGCAAAGAGATTCAGCAGGCCGAGCAACGTGCGAAAGTTGATGTCTTCGCCGAGCACGATCCCTTCCACCTGGAAGAAATCGGTCGCGTGCGTCGCATCGACCTGATCGTAGCGGAAACAACGGGCGATGGAAAAATACTTTCCCGGCACCGCCGGTTGTGCCGCCAACGTATGGGCTGAGACAGCCGTCCCCTGGCTCCGCAAAACCAGCCGGCGCGCGCGCTCCGCATCGAAGGGATAGTTCCAACCGGTTGAACCGGTTTCGCCGCCGTCCTGGTGCGCTTGCATGACCCGGGACAAGAACGGTTCCGCAATCGATGCGGCATGCGTCGGTTCCTTCACAAAGTAGACGTCATGAATGTCCCGTGCCGGATGGAACTGCGGCATGAAGAGGGCGTCCATGTTCCAGAATTCGGTCTCCACAAGCGAGCCCCGCATTTCCTGGAATCCCATACTCACGAGTTTCGTCTTCACGGTATCGAGAAACTCGCGATACGGATGCCGTTTGCCCGGCGCAATCCGTGGCGCGCGAAGGCTGATCGTGTACTTACGGAAGCGCTTCGCCCTCCAGCTCCCGTCTTTCAACAGCTCTGGCGTCAGCTGGGAAACCTCTTCCGCAATTCCTTGCCGGGAGAGCTGCTGGGCTGCCTCGACGCCGGCAACAGACAGCTTGAGTGCTCTGGCCACACGATCATCGATGCGGAAGGGTTCCCGCGCGTTCCCGCGTTTGACGGCGTGGTCTTGAATGACCTGTCGTTGTGCCTCGGGGAATGCTTGCAGCTCACGAGACGCCCCATGAAGCTGCTGGAGCAAGCCCCGCATCGCTTCCGCCGTCTGGCTCGGCCGGCCGGTCGATTCGAGACAGCCACCTTGAATGATAAGGAGTGCGCCTTCTTTCTTGAGCCGTCCGATCGCGCCGCTCACCTCCGCCGGTTCGAGCCCCTCCCGCGCTTGAATGTCCTGAATGGTCAGGCGCTTGCCTGTTTTGGCCGCCTCGCGCGCAGCAGATAGCACCCGTTCGATCGGCGAGTACTTTTCAAAATAGAGTTCGCCGATTTTGGTGAGCGAGACGATCGGTGTCACAGTCTCGTTATCGACCGCGAGCAACGCCTTTGCGAGCAACCATTCGACCGCCATACTCAACTGCGAGGGCTCTAACCTGGAGGACTGTGCCAACTGTTCCGTCTGGAGCACCGCGGATGGATTCGCCCCAAAGGTCGATAGGACTTTGACTTCGAGAGGATGGAGGCTATCGATGAGAGAAGAAATGTCCACCCGAGAGGCCTATCGGTGAGCGGAGACGCGCTGCGGCGTCGTGGAAGAAGGTTGGCCGGCTGCGCGCATCGCAGCAATCGTTGCGGCATAATCTCGACTGGAGAAGATGGCCGACCCGGCGACCAAGACATCCGCCCCCGCCGCGAGCACCTGAGCCGCATTGTCGATCTTGACGCCGCCGTCCACTTCGAGCAACGCGCGACTCCCGGCCCGTTCGATCATGGCGCGAGCCGAGGAAATCTTCTTCAGAGAGGAGGTGATAAACTTTTGACCGCCGAAGCCAGGATTGACCGACATGATCAGGACCAAATCGACCTCTGGGAGAATTTCCTCAATTGTACTGAGCGAGGTGGCCGGATTCAGGGTCACCCCGGCCTTGACGCCTCGTTCCTTAATCAATTGCACCGTGCGGTGGAGATGCGGACAGGCTTCCACGTGAACCGTGAGATAGTCCGCTCCAGCCTCGGCGAACTCGGCGATGAAGGCATCGGCATTTGTGATCATCAGGTGGACGTCGAGCGGCAGTTTGGTGACTTTTCTGAGCGCCGCCACGATCGGCGGACCAATGGTCAAATTCGGAACGAAATGTCCGTCCATGACATCGATATGCAAGAAGTCAGCTCCCGCTCGTTCCACGGCTGCCACTTCCTCGGCCAGTCTGGCAAAGTCAGCAGCTAAGATCGAGGGGGCAATAAAAATTGGGCGTGCCATCACAAAGCCTTCCTCAGTCGTGCGGCATAGAATCCATCCATCGTAGAACCGGTTTCCCACTGTCGAGAGAGCGCCTTGTCCGGTGACGAACCCCTGTGCCGCAGGCAGGAGCCAGGGGGCGACGGACTCACGCTGGAACTGCGCATGGACACGACAGAATCGCTCGATGACGTTTTCGTTTTCTTCCGGTTCCGTCGAGCAGGTACTATAGACCAGCACCCCGCCGGGCCGCAAGCAGGGGGCAACCGCCTCGAGGATCTCGCACTGGAGTGCCTGATGTCGAGGAAGCGCCTGCTCATCTTTTCGCCACTTCGCTTCCGGATGTCGCCGTAACACGCCGAGCCCGCTGCAGGGCGCATCCACCAAAATCCGATCAACCGATGGCTCTCCCACTCTCGCCATCTTCACGGAGGGAGGCCCTGCTGTCTCGATCATGGGAACCCATTCACGTGGCTGTCGAATATCGCCGACGATCGGCACGACAATATGTACCTCGAGTCGACGGCAATTACTTCGCACCAGATCCAGGCGGGCCCCGTTCCGATCGACGGCGTAGATGGCTCCCTTGTTTTGCATCAGAGCTGCCAAATGGGTTGATTTCCCTCCCGGTGCCGCACAGGCATCGAGCACGATGTCACCGGGCTGAGGATCGAGAAGGGGAGGAATCAATTGCGCTGCTTCATCTTCGACATAAAAAGCGCCTTCTTGAAACCCCGGGAGCGAGGGCACAGGGCCTCCTTCGTCAATCAGAATGCCGAACGGACTTACGTTGGTCGGCTTGGCCGCAATACCTGCCTGTGCAAATGTTTCGAGAAGTGATTCCCTGGTCGTGACCAGCCGGTTCACCCGAAGCGTCATCGGAGGCGCGACGCTGACCCCTTCGCAAGCCGCTTCCGCAGAAGCCAGACCCAGACGCTCCACCCATCGACGACTGAGCCAGGTTGGAACCGAGTACCGCACGGCGAGGGCCTGCGCGGCATCATGATCCATGCTGGGCCAGGGCTGAGGCGGATGGCGCAAGAGCGAGCGCAACACCGCATTCACGAGCCCACTCCAGTCCCTGCCAACCGTGCCGGCGAAGGCTCTGGTCAAGTTGACTGATTCGTTGACAGCGGCAGACTGCGGAATACGATCGAGAAACAGGAGTTGGTAGGCCCCAAGCCTGAGCACCATCTGCACGGCGACGGGAAGCCGAAGAAGCGGCTTGTCCAAGACCGGCTCAAGCCGCCAATCGATGGTCGCAAGCCGCCGCAAAACGCCATAGGTGAGCTCCACCGTGAGGGCTCGTTCTCTGCTGTCGAACGAACATCCCGCAAGGGCGCGATCCAGCAAGACATCGACCCCTTCCTCGCTTTTAACCGACTCCACCAACAACGAGAGGGCGATCGCACGGGCTGACGGCGCGGTTTGGGTCGTGAATAGGGATCGAGGACCAGCAGCCATAGGGAAATCAGGACGAGAACACACTGATTGTTTGATGAACGGACAGGAGGCTAGGAAAGAGCTGGCCCTCCTAGCCTGCAATCCAATAGCAATGGGATGGCCTGACAAGTATTGAGATACGGCCATGCGACGGCTATTAGCCGGCTGCAACTCCTTCACGGCAAGAACTCCCTCCCCGGTGGCGACATGAATCGCCTCGTTGGTGATTGCAATGACCACTCCCGGCGGTTTCGTCACTGGTCCAGGAAGCGCCAGGGCTCGCCAGATGGTCCAGCGGTCACCCCCCGCCACGCTTGTGTAGGCTCCGGGCCATGGAGAGAGCCCACGGACCCGGTTGGCCAGAGCAGTGGCCGGCAAAGCCCAATCGATCACGCCATCTTCCTTTTTCAGCAACGGTGCCAAAGTCGCCTGTGAAGAATCTTGTTGCCGCGGCACGAGAGTGCCGGCCTTGAGTCGGGCAATCGTCTCGACCAGCAATCTGCCTCCGAGCTCAGCCAAACGTGGCGAGAGAGTACCGGCGGTATCGTCAGCGGAGATAGGGATGGCCTCTTGGAGCAACATGGCGCCGGTATCCATCCCCTCGTCCATCAGCATAGTCGTAATTCCTGTTTTCGTCTCGCCGTTGATGATGGCCCACTGGATCGGACCGGCGCCGCGATATTTAGGAAGAAGAGAACCGTGCACATTGATACAGCCGAGCGGGGGAAGCGAGAGAATCGCCGGGGGCAGGATGCGCCCGAACGCCGCGACTGTGATCAGGTCAGGTTTCCATCCGGCCAAAGCCTGGAGAAAATCAGGGTCCTTCATCTTGAGCGGTTGCAGCAGAGGAATCTGCTCTCGCTGGGCCAGAATCTTCACCGGTGACGGCGTCAGGATTTGCCCGCGCCCTTTCGGGCGATCCGGTTGAGTCACCACGCCGACAACGGCATCGTCCGACTTCAACAAGGCCTCAAGAGAGGCCGCCGCAAAATCTGGCGTGCCCATAAAGACAAGACGCATGTTATCGCTTTAGCATTGCAGGTGAGCGAAAGCAACTTGCCTGTGCGGCCATTTGCTTGACTTGCCGTTCAACGCTTTGTTAGCATCCTCCCGCGGGGTGGAGCAGCCCGGTAGCTCGTTGGGCTCATAACCCAAAGGTCGAAGGTTCAAATCCTTCCCCCGCAACCACGCCTTTCAACTACTTACCAAACACTCCATAGAAGAAAAACGACAACCACGGCCAAATTGTCCGTGTTTCTGTCCGTGTTCTTTTTGTCATTCGAAGAGCTATGACGTATACTTAACCGCTGCATGAAGACAATCCGCCTCACTTGCGAGAACGGCGAGACCGACAATCTGCTAACGCACCTTTCTGGTAAGGTGTTTCACCTCACCACGTATGCTGCCTTCAGCGCTATTCGGAAAACGGGGAAGATCCTTCATAACAAGGATGGTCAGTTTAATGTGAACATCGGTTCTAAAAACAGCTTCGGAAGATTAATGGGGTACGTGTGCCTGTTCGACTTACAGAACCATCGACCGCAGGTATTGGAACGCATCCTCTTTGACTATAATTTTCTAGGTCCATCTTGGTTTCAGCAGGAAAAGAATGGCTGGATAGTTTCTCACTTAGCTTATTTTATTCTTGATTCGGCCTATGAGGATCAGATCATTCCTAATTCACGGGCACGCGAACACCTTAAGCAGACCGAAAGATATTACCAATACATCCCCGATGGAGAGGTCTGGATTGAGAATCATGTGCCGCTTGAATGGATAGAAACCGTCATTCTTGCCCGTGTCCTGAGCCCAGCGCCGGCGAGAGACTCGCTTGCTAGCATTCTCCGCAGATTGGACGCCGAGCCTCACATACCAAACCAGTAATGCTGGGGATTCGGAACGCCACCGGCAAATTAGTGTTTTGCCGGACGCTCCCTTTGGGGTAGGACTCCGTCGAATGTTCGCGGATCAAGCAAGTATTTCTCAGTGAATGGTTCTTCCTTAACCCTGTGACAATCACTGGGCAGTCTATCAACCATGGGCTTCACAGCAGTCACTAGACTTGCCCAGTCGTTCTCTTGTTGGCCATCATAGGCGACTCGTGAGTAGTGATACCCGGCAAGATAGTCGGGCAGTAGAAGAAGTGGTTCCTCTTGCTCCGTCTTGATCTCCGCTTTGATATTGGGGTTGATCCTCAGATGCTCGCGAGTTTGCTTCATCTCGTGTTCCACTTCAGAAAACACCTTTTTGCACACTCGCTGGTTTGTCTCTCCGTGAATATCAGAATCAAACACGGCGGTAATTTCGACGGGTTGTATGGGGGAATGTTTTTGAGGGAGTCGGTGGCGGTGCCTAAAGCAAAAAAAGCCCAAGAGTTCACCGCAAAGATTGCCAAATTGGTGCAGTTTGAATGTGGCCATTGGCTTGGCATATGGCATTCGTTGTTGTGATTCCTGAACACCCTTTTTGTAAAGGCGCTGCCCCTCAATGAAATATTGATCCCACTCAGGAGTGTTTTTCGAAACGATAAGAAAGAATCCTAACAGCTGCCTCTTGGCAAGAAGCCGAAAAATCACTTGTGCACATTTCTCGGTTTCTGTCCCATTGGACCATTTATGCAAAGGACCGTTAGCAGCTGTTAATAGGCTGTCTCGGATTTCACTGACGGCTCGGGTCTCGACTGCGACCCCTCCGAATACAATTGGGACCTCTTTCGAATGCGAATATCGTCCGCCTGCATCAATGAAGAACGTTAGATCCGGGAAGCGGGATTTCATCTTTTCATCTCGGCTGTTACTGACCACGGATTTGATACGGTTCTCTCTTTTTATCATCTCTCTATCCAGAACCCTGGACTCATTTCTCGTGGCTATTCTATAGCAAAAAAAATCTCTAGCCCCCAGGGGGGATCCGTACTGAATTGGGATTCCAAAACGAGAAGGCCGGGGGTCTTTTTCTAGAGCAGTAGGGCGTGTGGGTCTAGCTAGGCCATGGGAACCCGTTCGAGCCGGGGGCACGTTGACGAACATGCCGGGGGGTCTTTCTTCGGGCACGGCCGGAGTAGTTTCTTGAGCGGAGTATGAGCGAGCCCCAACAATGGGCGGCGAACCCAGGCGAACATCCTGTCGTCACCGAAGCGGACAGATCACGGACAGCGGCCTGGAATGCGCATGTTTTACCTACACTTACAAGAGCCCGTTGGGTCTGCAATCCAAAACGGGAGAAACTCTTGATACGTCAGAGTAGGGGATCTCCTCAGCGCAGCGGAATCCGCAGCGTTTTCGTGGTTAAATAATGACTAAATCCCTCCCCCGCACCCATGGCACAGATCCCTACGAGGACGGCGGGTTCATCGCTCTCAGTTGATCGTTGATCGCCTGAATAGTCAATGGTGCATTCCCCTCTGAACGATTGTTGACCAACACATAGGCTCGTCGATTTTCTACGACGGCGTTCCTACGCAACTCCACTGTCTCCCGACGCATCTCTCAGCTAGGACATACGTGGCGAAACTGCTCCGGACTGACTTTTGTGTCCCACTTACGATTTGGACAGGCTACTTCGAGCTCAGCTGTGAATCGCCAAAGAGCTTTGGGGATGCCGTTCAGAGTGGGGTCGCCAGGGCTTCCAAGACCGTCTATAACATCAAAGGCGCCTGGGTCAAAGAACAGAAGGTGGTGATTGAGAATAGCAAGATCATGATGTACCGTATGTACCTGAAGGTCACATTCGTCCTGGATTGAAAAGATTCTCGTGCTACGGACTCTGAGAGGCGAAATCTGTGGAGCGCCACGCGCGCGGCCGATCTGCTATCTGGAGGGACAGATGAACAAGCCTCGCATCTTCCTAGGCTCGTCAGGAAAGCAGGAGAAGCTGCTCCAGGCGGTAACGCGTGGTCTCGAAGACGTCGCGCACGTAGAGCCCTGGACGACATCCTTCAATCCTGGGACGACCACACTGGAACGCCTCCTCGAGCTTGCTCATGAAGTCGACTTCGCGGCATTCGTGTTCGCGCAGGACGACTGGACGACGAACAGCCCGCAGGCATCGTCTCTGCCGGAATCTGGTCAGGCTTCTCCGCGAGATAATGTCGTCTTTGAAGCCGGTCTATTCGGCGGAGCCTGGGAATGCGCCGAACCTTCATCCTCCATGCGAGCGGCTCGAAGCTGCCAAGCGATCTTCTCGGCCTCACATGCGTACGGTACGGAGCGACCACCCCAGCCGAGATGAGAGTGGTCAACCAGAAGCTCCGGAAGGCAATCGAGAACGCGGGCCGCATTGCCCGTATCGAAGGCCTGTGGTGGCAGTTCTCCCTGACGGAACGCAGCGCGCGGGAGCCTTCAGCCGTAAGCCTCTTGCAGATCTCGCGGGACCGCGACGGGGCGCTGGAGGTGGCCGGCCGCGGATGGCAAGAGGATGGCCGCCTGTCAGCCAGATACTGGAGCGAAGCGGTGAAGGAGAGGAAGGAGCCTTCGGGCGTCCTCTACTATTGGAAGGGAGAGCGGCCGCTGGATCCGGACTGCCTGCAGTTGTACGGGACGGCAGAGATCCGGATGGAGTCGGCCGAGCGCGCGTCCGGGTACTGGACGACTCGTGCGGACAAGCTCCCGGAATTGGACCTGCGGACATCCGTGTGACCAGAACAGGCGAGAAAGAACAGCAATGGACAGACTGAACGAGAAATTATAGAATCGCACAAGCCATTGAACACACGTTAATAAATGGGGAAGCCATTGAAAGAGCGAACCTTTGAAAACTGGCCTGTTTATCCCTCTTAATCAGCGGGCCCCTTCAAAGAGTTGCTCGCTGTGCGGCAGTCGCGTTGGAATTACGCAGCTAACTTCTTGAAAGTTCGAAGATGGTCATGGTCGCAGGGGGATGCGGATTGACGGAGTTAAATAATGACTAACTCGCTCCCCTGCGACCATTCTGGTCAGGCCTCACTCCTGCTTCATCATCCTTTCTGACCAACTATCCCGTCCTACTCTCAAGAAGGGCGCAACCGAATCTCCAAACGACTTTCAGCCTCTTTCCGCTTGCGGAGTAATTCTCCGCAGTGTTCAAAATCCTGTCTCAACCCCATAACCAACACAGTCGATTTTTTGGGGGCTTTGACGTATCCTTTCGCCGGGGCCAAAAAGAAATTTTTATGATCGGTCTATCTATGCTGATTCTGGAGGCATCGATTACAATCCTGATCGTCGAGGAGACTCTGCTCACTAGTACGACATAGAACCATGTCCCGTTAGTCCCGATCTCGAAAGGCGGTCGTTCAATTCTGACATGTCAGCGCTAATTGGCTTCCCAAATGACTCTCAGCAACGAAAATATTGTGGTCGCGGTGAACGAGGCGAGAGTAAGAATAATGATCCACATGGCGTCTTCTCCGAATTACAGAAGGCTGAATTACCTTTTCTGCCCGTAGGTCACATTCAAGTCTCATAAATTTCAGGCAGGCTGCGGATATTTATTTCACCATGACCATGAACCTCTGACGCGAGCCGAACGACCGTCATAGAAGACAGTCTCCGCCGACGATACCCTGGCCGAAACCCGGTAAATAGCCCCTTTAACCCTTTTAGGTTGACCTGGGGCTTCTTCCTTTCGTATCCTCTCCCACCTGCACTCACGAGCATCGGTGTTCATAGGGTCGCATGTCTTGGCAACCGCGGAGGTTGGCATGATAGTCAGACCGTTCTATGCACCACTCGTCTTTTTGACTCCCGCTGCTGTTTGTTTGAACCTCTTCGCCCATCCGGACGACTTACAATCGTCGACACCTTAGGTGATAGATGACTTTTTCGCGTTCGGAAAATAGAGGGCATCTGGCTAAGGAAGGCATCTATGAATAGTGGAGGTCTAACACTTGTCATTGTCATCAGCCGATTGCTTTGTTTCACGGTCGGTGTTGTGTGCGCGGGCGAGATGAGGTATCCAGCCGCGCTGTGAATGGCAAAAAATGTAAGGCTCCTAGCAGTGCTGGACAAATGGAGGACGGTTCATTAATGCAAAAGTCGCCCTTCTCAGGTCATCCGACAACTAAAAGGAGGATTTCACATGACACGTTCAATGGTCTGGAATGCCGGTGTTGTGACGTTTGGGTTGCTGATGCTGATCGGAACAGTGGAGATGACCCTCGCAAGAGAAAACAGAACCGTTGCAGATGGTTTGGCGGCTTGTGAGGACTATTGTCGCAAGGAAAATAGGACCCTGGAGAGTCGACAGAAATGCATAGGGAACTGCGTAGCTTACTGGTGTCAAAATGGTTCTGATGCCAAGACTGCTAAGATATTCGTATGCGGCACTGCCGATTCAGCGGCGTCTCCATCCGACACGCGACCTGGCGCCCAACAGGGCTCCGGCGGGCAGTTCGATCCAAGCGGCCAGGCCGGATCCGCAGGACCCAGGCCCGGCGCGGTTCAGCCGACCAATCCAGTGCCGAAACAAGAATTCCCCCTAAAGCATCGCGGGGTTGAAGGCGAACAGCCAGAGGGAATGAGGACTGCTCCGCCAGACACATCGGTGGAGACGAAATGAAGAACAGGGCTCTGTTCATGAATTCATTTGCTAACACACGGGAGCTATCCAAAAACAGTTCTTTTTGACCCCTTCGAGAGCTCCCAGTGATCTTCAACTGAATCCGGGGGATAGCGGCTTGTAGGTCACACCCTTTTTGGCCCGACCCCAAACTGCCGCCTTGTCAATCAATTGTCTTGCAAGAGTTTCTTTCACCACCCGACACCGTGTTCAGCGTCTTCCGACCTTATAGACCGTCTGGTCAATCGTCTGCCGCCTATGCGCCTCATCGTTGATCCATGTTAGTTCTGCTCGAAAAAGTATTTGAAGCTGATGTTTGGATACGTGGCGCGGACGTCGTTTTGTCCCGCGACTGTGAACATGACACCGATGGCACCGACCAGCTTGGCACCCGACTCATACCATGAAAAGGTGTATTCGAGGTCTGGCTGAATGCCCACGAGCCAGAAGGTGACCGGAGTTGTGTTGACTGGATGGCCGTCTAATCTGCTGGCGAGTTGTTGCAAAGTAACCAATTCAACCAGATAGCCGAATCCGGTGTCCTCGTTGAGGACATGCTCGAGCGCCAGATGAGTGTTGATCAAATCTCCTCCATATTCGGTAATGCCTGGTTCCGAGCCCGATCCCGGGAGATTGTATGAGTAAAACGCATTGCCACTGATCCGAAACGGTTCCAGATTTTTCCGAAACAGTATGCCCTCGGTCAAGGCGATGGCGCCGAAGCGGCTCGAGGGCACACGCGACAGAGGGGTGAAGCCACCGGGAATTGCCGGAGTGCCGAACCATTGGTTCGTCGGAAGGGAGAGCCTGCTATAGAGAGCGATGGAAGGCTTCCAAGAATCGGGATCTTGCACAATGGGGCGGTACTTGAGAACCAGATTGGTCGTGCCGATTCCCGAACCCGACGTTCGCCCGTCCGCTTCCGGGGTATTGGAATGCCAGTACACAGCAGAGACACCTACCCCTACCGTCACGTGGGGGGTGAGCCCGTAATACAAAATGGCCGCCGGCTGGACTGCATCTGGGCTGAATGGAGTGGCAACGCTCGTCGAGGTCGTAGTGTTTTGAAATTCGCCGGACCCAATCTGTCCCTGAACATATGCCCGCACGAACCACTGTCCTTGGCGATGAACATCCGCACTCGAGGTAAAGGACGTGCCGTGAGTCGGCGGATTCCAGCTATCACGGTACTTGGCCATTTCCTGGTCAGTCGGCACCCAGTCAAGCGCGGAGGCCCGTGTCCAATCGGTAAGGATGCAGAGAGCCACCAGTGCTGACCAGGCAAACCACGGACCGTAGGAGATTCATGGACATCTTTTCCCCAAACGACCGGGAGAAGTTACCCGAAATGGCTTATGAAGTGAAAGTCCAACTATTGAGCTGTTGGATCCTTGCAGAGGTATCCCATAGAACGATCTCCCCCCCGCCCTAGCTCACCCCTACCGTCATGGTCCTAGAGATAGCGTGTGCTCATTTTGTGCTCAACGCCACCTCATTCCAGCCTGTTGTGCTTTACTTAATAAAAGGTGTGACCAGTTTTGTGACCAGACGAGGCTGGAAAGGAATGGAAGGAACGGGAATGTATAGACTGAATGGAACGCTACAAGACCTCGGAATTGCGAACTAAATTGGGAAAACCGTTGCAATAGCGAGCTTTGTGAGAAATGGCCTATTGTCACTCTTAATCAGCGGGCCTCTTCAATGAGTCGCTAATATGCAGTAGTCGCGTTGGAACTGCGTAGCTAAGTTATTGAAAGTTCAGATGGTCACGGTCGTAATGGGATGCGGATGGTTGGGGTTAAATAATGACTAAATCCCTCCCCCGCAACCAACCGTTTCTTTCTAACTGATCCATCGCCAGGAAACCTCGATGAATTTCAAGTCCCCGCTTGCTTCTTTCCTTCGAGACCTTGCCAGAAAATACGGTAAGCGTTTGACGGAAATCCATGAGGTGATATAGTCGGCGAGGAGATGCTATGCACTTCGTTCGCATCGGCAAGAAAGTCTTAAACCTCGATAGTGTGAGCTACTGCGAAGCACAGATTTGGCAAGATGAGATGTCGCTCAAGGTCTTTTTCGCCGGATCCGCGAACAATAGCCCGCTGGTATTCGCCGAAGAGGATGCCAAGGCACTGTGGAAGTACTTGGACTACGTCGCTGAAAAACCTGTCTGACGCCACCACATCCTCAACTCTTTAATTATCCAATTCGCTTCGCTTTTTGATCCCTCCAGAGGCTGGAAGCCTCCTGTGTCTTCGGATGGATCCTTCATCTTACTTACTGCTTTCTGATGACCACACGAGATCACAGGCGGTCGATTAGTATGACCGACCTGTGTGCATAGACGGGGCGGTCATCACAACTGGCATGATCCAACCGTCCTTCTTGTAGCTACGATAGTAGACAAGCACCTTCTTCACATAATCCTGCGTTTCCTTATAGGGCGGGATCTGTCCATACAGATCCACCTTGCCTTCGCCCGCGTTATAGGCAGCCAAGGCTAACCGGATGTTCCCGTGGAACCGGTCCAGGAGGTAGCGCAGGTGCTTAGCCCCACCGGTGATATTCTCGTTCGTATCATAGAGGTTCCGCACGCCATGTCGCATGGCGGTTTCCGGAATCAGCTGCATGAGTCCTACCGCTCCTGCCTTTGAGACCACGGTCGGATTAAAGGAAGACTCGGCCTTCATCACCGCAAGGAGCAAGGCCGGTTGCACGTGGTGCTGCTGAGCCGCACGGCTGACCGCTTGCTCAAGTTCGAGATCCGCCACACCACTGTGATAGCGGGCCTTGCGGCGAACTGCTGTGGCTGGCTTCTCTGTCGGTACATTCGTGAGGCTCACCAGACCCGTGGGACCGACGTATCCATAGAGCTGCGGATCGGCGAGAACTGAGGGCGCCGACGTCGCTATCAATATCCCAACTATGCAGGCAAGCAATCTGGCGGAGCCTCTGAGACTGAATGTCCGGCGTCCTGGGTCATCACTATACGGTTCGTTGTGAAGCTCTATCGTGTTCATCTTTGTTTCCTCCCTCTGCCGGAACCTCTGTCGCCCTGCGGCGCGTCTTTCCTGTTGCTCGGGAGCTGACCCTGTCCTATAACGCTGTATGCGCAGTTTCTATGCCGTTTGGCAGGGAGGAAATAATGCTAGATTGTGTCGTGATTCCAATGACTTGCGGTTATTCATGACTCCCAACTTTCGTAGGGAGATCAGGGTGGGGGTTTGCCTTTTCTTGGTTCTCCCTACCGCACTTTGCGGTTTTCTGGAGGATGTTGCGGGGACCCAAGTCTCTTGTGCCAGATCCCACAAACGAGGGGGCCTCTCGCGTGCTGAAGGAAGACGTGGTAGTCTCTGCTCTCATCATCGTTTGACCGAGAGGGAGTCGACTGCCATGGCGAAACTTCGGTACTGCGAACGAGTCCACACACATTTCCCCGTCATGTTTGCTGGCGAGGCCTATGTAGGGGAGGGAACCGTGCTCAACGTGTCGGTCCCTGGCTGCGCAGTCCACAGCCGGAAACAGGTACAGCCAGGCTCCTATCTTGAGATGAGAATGCTCGCCCCAGACACCGTGTCTCCCCTCCGAGTCGGATTAGCCAAAGTACGCTGGTGCGAGGGACGACGGTTTGGTGTAGAATTCATATTAATGCCTGGGGAAGACCAAGTCCGCTTAGGTCGGCTGGTCAAGAAGCAGATCCCTCTCGCGCTGCCACCTCGATCCAGCGCGTTGCAAGGGGCACATTCCTAATCGTCACACCAGCGAGTGAAGGTGACGGAACATGACGAGAAGCATTCTGCTCATCATGATATCGCTCCTGGCTGGCTGTGCTGAGCCCTATACCATATTCCATAGCCAGACGGGCGAGCCGATCATACTGGGTCGCCGTTCCTATACCTACGAGGGCTGCCTTTCCACTATGCGCGAGGAAGCGGCTCGACTTGGGGTCACCTTTCGCACAATCCAGGTGAAAGGTTCTTGGGAAGGTCGATCCCTACTCTGGCCCTTCGAGCCAGGGTATGCATGCGAAGCGGCCATCGGCCCCGAACGTCTCCCAAACGGAATCTATCTGAACGTTCCGCCCCTCTCACCTCAAGGATAGTCATTGCCCACTTCCTACTGCTTTTTACTTCGTCCGGATGTCTAAGAACCAGATAGCGGTCTCTCTTTAGCAATCCCCCGAGAGAGCTGTTGACAATCCCACTGCTGGCACAGTATTACTCGACCGACACTACCGGATGTAGTCTATGAGTTACCCGCTCTCTGGTCTGCTCTCCGTTTATCGCCAAAGGCCAGACATAGAAAGGAGGTGGCTCAGGCTGAGCTCACCGTATTATTCATTTTTTCAGGAGCTGGGAACAGAAACCTTCATCGGCAATTTTGCGAAAGGGTTTCTTCATCTGGCATACACTATTCGAAATAAATTGCTACACAAGGAGTGGTAATGGAAGATTTGGTCATCGAAGAAGAAGGCGCCTCATCCGCACTAAAAATTACGCTTGGTGATTTTCTCGTCTTCATCAATTGGATGAATCAAACAGAAAAATCCCTCGATCGCGCTGAAGCTTTACCGCCCCTCCCTGACTTGGATTCCGGCAAGGTCAAAGGCTGGATCCAACTCGTGCAACGGCTTGAGGATCGCTTCCGCCGGAGCGAAGAAAGAAAACTGGCGCTCGAAGCGAACGTCATTGCACAGGAAGCACAGTTGGGACAACTCTTGTCCCACTTACATGCGAATATCGCCTCGCTCTATGACAATCTCGGACAATCGCAAAAAGCTGAAGAGGTTCGTCGCCGAGCTGAAGCACTCCATGTAGGTTAAAGACAGGATGCCTGCATTCCGGGTCGCCCGCCGCAGTTCTTCTTGACCGCCCTACGTTGTTAGCGATGGTCGAATCCATTTGGTTTGCCTCTGCTGGCATGGGGCGGTCATGGTCTTAACGTGGGAGAGTGGTATCGTTTGCTCTAGGGGCTGTCACGCTGATCCGTTGCGTAGAACCCCCTCCGAGTTTGACGCCGTTCCCTGACGGTATTTTCGCATTTTCTTTATCCCCTTTCGTCTCTTGGCTATAATCAACTTCTCATCGCAGCCGGCCACCGGACTCAGGGTTTCACGCGATCGCGAGGGTTTCGGATGATCAAAGTGCTCCTCGTCGAAGACAATGATATCGACGCTCAGCTCACGCAGGATCTCCTTTCTGAATGGAGCATCGAGGAGTTCCAGATTGCCCGAGTGAAAACGCTGGGAGAGGGGCTCACGCATCTGAGCCGTGAGCGGTTCGATGCAGTCCTCTTGGACCTTTCCCTCCCGGACGCGTTTGGTCTCCCGACGGTCAGACAGGTCCATGCCACCAGTCCGACGATCCCCGTCGTCGTCCTGAGCGGTGTGAGCGACCAAAGCCTGGCTCTTCAAGCCGTCCAACAGGGGGCGCAGGATTACCTCGTCAAAGGTCAGGGGCATCCCGAGCTGTTAGCTCGTGCCGTCCGCTATGCCATTGAGCGGAAGCGCTCTGAAGAACGCTTGACCTATCTCGCTCAATACGACCACTTGACCGGACTGGTGAATCGTAGCCTCTTTCGTGATCGGCTGGTTCAAGCCATGGCTCGAAGCAAGCGCATGCAACAACCGATTGGTCTCATGCTCCTCGATCTCGATCGATTCAAAGCGGTGAATGATACCTTCGGCCACGACATGGGCGACGAACTACTCAAGGCCGTATCTGAACGACTCAAAGCCTGTGTGCGGGAAGTCGACACCGTGGCCCGAATGGGCGGGGATGAATTCACGATTATTCTAGAAGGGGCCTCTTCCGAACAGAACATCCTCGTGGTGGCCAAACGCATCACAGAATCCATCGCCACAGCGTTCGAGTTGAAGGGACACCACATCTCCATTGCCGTCAGCATCGGAATTACGATTTATCCTCACGACGATCATCCCGTAGACGAATTACTGAAGCATGCCGACACGGCAATGTATCGAGCGAAACAGCAAGGCGGCAGTGCGTTCCACCTTCACGAGACCTCTGGGACTCACTCGGCCAATCTCCTCCCGTAACGTGCGTCGCAGGCGAGACTTCGCCGGGACTATGACCGGAGAGACCTTCTGACTCCTCTCTAACCTGTCTTTCTTTATTCTACGCACTGATTCCCTAATAGCAGGTACTCTCTACACCCTGTCTACTCAGCGGCCGATGTCACTTAACGGCTGGTCCGTCACGATCAAGGCCCCGCGCGGATTGGGGGCAAGAATGTTTGAGGTTTCGAGCGCCTCTCGACCAGGAGTGGGGTGGCAATCGGGGGTCATCACCATCCCCCAATGCTGATTCTCGCTGCACGTATTGTCGACGAGGAGCGCTTCTGCGTGATGAAAAAGGAGAATCCCGCTCAGCATGTTCTCCCGGCATCGGTTCCTGACGAGCTCCGGATGGCTCCCAGGATCCCGCACCGCAATTCCGAAGTGGTGGTTGCCCCTACAGACATTGTCGGCAATCCTCGGCTGTGCTCCGGCAAACACAAAAATCCCCGATTCGCGGTTGCCACAGACATCGTTCTCGATAAATGTCGGCCGCGATTGCGGGCCATAAATCACCACGCCGGACAGAATACCCTCCGTGGCACGGCACTGTGTCACAGCGCAAGAGGAATCGAGGAGGTTCATCGCTGAATTCTGATCGCTTCCGACGTATCGAAACGTGATACCGGAGATGCGACCACTTGGGACCTGCTGGAGATAGAGGGGCCCCCCACGACGGGAAAAAATCTGCACCTCGTCTCGACCGGCTCCCACCAAATGAATCGGTCGCCCCGTAATAAAGACTTTGTCCTCATAGCTGCCGGGACGAACAAAGACCTGGTCATGCTCACCAGCATCCAATAGTGCCGCACTGGGTCGCGGGTATGAGTCGCCGTCATTCGCGTCGACGATCAAGGTCTTTCCACCGAGTGGATTCGGCGGAGGATCGGTCATCATGTCGAACTCCCTTCACCGCACCTATCTCTCGCACAGTCGTCGCTCTACTTTACAATCTCTGATCTGACTGTCCGACGGCATTATTTCGGCCAGATGCGAGCAAGTCAAGTTCTCCACAAACCGTTGACTGAAGCCACTTCGTGAGTAGTGAGCTCCATTCTGTCAAGCGAGGGGACTCACGCACAGATCGTACAAATCTGTCACTTAGGCACCGGCAATCCCTTGGCAATTCCTACCATCGAATCGCGCCAAACTGCTGGATTGTCGTCAGTTTTGGCCACACCGGAAAGTTGCATGGTGGCACGGCGATTGCGATATCAAGGGAAGATGGGTTCCGGAGGCCGCGCCGAGCAGTACGGAGGCATACGATGAAGACGCTGATGATCGTGCTCCCTGGGATGATTGCGATGCTATTTTCTCTCAATCTCGCCGTCGCTGCCCCCGCCAACATGCAGGATTCGTCTCGGCACCTCTATGATCGAGTGATGGAGGAGTTCAAGCACAGGGACTACGAGGCCGCGCTGGCTGGCTTTCGATTCTTCATCGAACTCCACGGCCAGTCCTCGCTGGCAGCCAACGCGCAATACTGGGTGGGAGAATGTCAGTATCGATTAGGGCGTTACAAGGAAGCCTTGAAATCCTTCTACCAGGTCGTGTCCTACTACCCACTCAGTCCGAAGCTTGCTGCTTCCACCTTGAAGATCGGGCAGATCTACACCAAGCTGAAGGATCACGAGAAAGCCCGCATGATGTACGAGCGAGTAGTCGATCAATATCCGGAGAGCGCAGAAGCAGAGTTGGCACGGAAAGCCATCGACGCGGCGACGATGCGGGATGAGGAGCCGACCCCTCAACTGACCGGCAACAGCCCTCCCGAGTAGCCCCACCTTAAGAAAGGCCGAGGACATGTCGACAACAAACAGTGGCAGTCACTCGTCATCTCCGACGCCAAGCAGCTGGGCCAGTTGGGGTACCGTATAGGACGTGTGGGACTTCAAGGTGGTCAGCGTGATGCCAGCCGCCTCTAGGACAGACTGGATCTCCCGTCTTCGAGTGACTTCATGTGGTTGAGGGGGCACCCCTTCCTCGATCAACACAACCTGCTCAGCAACCTTCGTTCCTGGGTGGACCAACACAAAGTCGAGTTGCTTCAGCGCAATCTGTCTCAATACTTGCAGACGAATCTTTCCGTCCGCCTCGACGCTGACAATGGACCAGAGCGGAACCCTCGCAAACACAAGATAATGGTCTTCCACGGCCAAACGGATGAGATTGTAGAGCATGAGATCAGTGTCAGTCAGCAGAGGCTTGGGACGAAGCGTGAGGCCAGGGGGAATGACAAAGGTCTCTTTCCTGACCGGCCCACTGGTTGACGAGACCCTCAGCCGCCAAATCAGCAAAGCCAGGAACACGATGACTAGGCCGATGAATATGTTCTCCATCGTGTCTCTATCGCACGGGAAGGGATTCACGCCAGCGAGGCCCGTTCGGGACAATCGTGCCAAGGAGTACAGGATGGTCGGCGCCCGTCACAGACGGAATGTTGCCCCACTGCCCAGTAACGGTCTGATAGGCCAATAGGGCAAAGGCGACCGCCTCAAACACCTTACTGTCCCACCCGAGTGCTTCAAATGTGGTGACCGGAACCGGGGCGAAGACCGTCGCGAGATTGCTCATGATCGCACGGTTACGGACGCCGCCACCACCCACTACCACTTCATCGATCTCACCGCTGATCCACCTTCGCGAGGTTCCCACCGCCTTAGCCGTCCACATACTGCAGGTCGCCAAGAGGTCCTCGATCGAGAGGCTGCGTCGCTGCTGAATCGCGACCAGTTCCTCGATGAGATCAGGACCGAATGCTTCTCGCCCGGTCGATTTTGGCGGCCGCTTGGATAGAAAGGGATGCGCGAGCAGCTTGCCCAATAGTCGTGAATCGACCTGCCCTTTCATGGCGAGTCTTCCGTCACGATCCATCGACAGCCGGCCGTCGGTCACACGCGCCATGAGACAATCCAGCACCATATTGGCCGGCCCCGTATCGAATGCCTGCACCCCGTTGAGGTGTCCCCCTTTCGGCACATACGTCACATTGCTGATGCCCCCGAGATTCACCACCAACCGTGCACGACGCGCATGTTTCAAGAGCAGCGCGTGTGCTGCGGGCGTCAACGGAGCACCTTGGCCTCCTGCGGCGATGTCACGCGGCCGAAAATTAGCTACAGTGGTAATCCCCGTTCGTTCGGCAATGACCGCCGGCTCGGCGATCTGGAGGGTGGAACGAATGGCTCCAACTCCCGGCGCATGGATACCATGCGGAAGATGGTGCACGGTTTGCCCATGAGAGCCGATCAACGCAACATCGCTTGGCTGAAGTTTCGCCTTTCGAATGACGTGCAGCGCTGCGATCGCAAACCATTCACCCAGCAACGCGTTGAGGTGACAGATATCTGCGACCGTCCCTGAAACTGACGCGGAGAGAATGCGCTGCTGTAACGAGCGTGGATAGGCCAGTGTGTGTGCCGCGAGCGTCCGCGCCTTCAGTGCGCGACCTCGTCCGCCAATATCCACAAGAGCAGCATCGACACCATCACCGGATGTTCCAGACATAAGTCCCACGACGAGCATTCCTTGACCCCTCCAGTGATCGTCTAACCAGAGCCGCAGGATCGCTACGCTAATGGAACTATCCGGTAGGGTCAAGCAGGGAAGACATCGTAACCGAACTCTAGAAATCAACCCACGTCGTTTCGTTGACAACGAATGGACCCAATGTTACCGTCCTCGCCCATGTTGAATTTCCGATTCGTGCTCCTACTCTGGGCGATTCTCATTAGCCACAGTTTGGTCGCCGCACCTCTGATCCTTGCCACGTCTCCTGCGGAGCCCCTCAATATTGTAGTCACGATTCCTGTCTTGAAGGACCTGGCCGAACAAGTCGGCGGACCCCACGTACGGGTGACCTCCCTCCTGAGCGGCTATGAAAATGAGCATACCTATTCCCCAAAACCGAGTGATCTCGTCGCCGTCAGGAAGGCCCGGCTGCTATTTGAAATCGGCATTGGCCTTGAAGTCTGGGTCTCGTCGCTGGTGAAGAATGCCGGCAGCTCGTCCCTCCGAGTCGTGACCACCTCCAAAGGCATCGCGCTTCTCCGCGACAGGCCGGACCATGACGGCGCGGCTCATGCCGGCGAAGAGAACGAACGAGGGAACCCTCACGTATGGATGGACCCTGAGAATGCGATGACCATGATGCGGCACATCACGGAAGCGCTCATTCAGGTAGATCCGGCCCATGCGACGGAGTATCGAGCCAATCAAGCCTCCTACCTTCGGAAGCTGGACCAACTTCGAGGGGAGCTGAGTGATCGGATCACGCGCCTTGCCGATCGGCGATTCATCGCCCATCACCCGGCATGGCCGTACTTCGCAAGGCGCTTTGGGTTCCAGATCGTCGGGACAATCCAACCACAATCCGGCAGCGAGCCATCGGCGCTCCAGCTTCACGGCCTCATAGCGAAGATCAAGAACGACAAGATCAAAGTTGTGGTTTCGGAAATTCAGCTGAGCCAAAAGATTCCCGAACTGTTGGCGAAGGAGACTGGCGCGCGCCTGGTGGTGCTCACAACTCTCCCGGGAGGCCTCCCGCACACAGAGACCTATCTCGACATGCTCCGTTACAATGTGCTCCAATTGGCCAATGCGCTGGAGGCTGCTTAACAGCCGATAGGAATGGGTTTCAGCGGCTTGGACTGAGAGGAGTCCTCACCGACGTGGTAAGTCAGTCGCCCCCTATCATTCACTTCGACCATGCCACGTTTGGGTTCCCTGGGGTGGTTGCACTTGAGGATATCTCGCTCGAGATTCAATCCGGCGAGTTCGTGGGGGTTATCGGACCCAACGGGTCCGGAAAGACGACTCTGTGCCGCGCGGTTCTCGGTTTGCTGGCCCCGCTGAAAGGGCACCTCAGAATTTTTGATTGTGCCTGTGACGAGCTACGCTGTCACCACCGGGCCAAGATCGGCTATCTGCCTCAGAAGGGAGTCGTTGATCGCAACTTTCCCGTCACGGTACTGGAAACCGTCATGATGGGACGGTACGGTGCATTGGGTCTGTTCACGCGGCCATCAGGGAACGATCGCAAGATTGCGCTGGACGCCCTGGCTCATGTGGGGATGGACGGGCATCGAGACAGCGCACTGGGTTACCTTTCTGGAGGACAGCAACAGCGGGTCTTCATCGCCAGAGCATTGGCCCAGCAACCACAAGTATTGTTGCTCGACGAGCCGACAACTGGACTGGATATCACGACACAGCACAGCGTCGTCGAGTTGGTGCAGCATCTGCACCAAGAGTTAGGCTTGACCGTCCTCTTGATCACGCATGACATTAATATGATCCGTTCGCGGGTGGACCGGCTCGTCCTTCTTAAGACCCGCCTCTACGCCGCAGGGCCGCCTGCCGACGTCCTGAAACCAGAAATCCTCAGCCAGGTCTATGGAAAAGACCTGGTCATCACGGATCGGGACACCATCATCGTCGAGGATTACCACCACCATCATTGACCATTCGATACGATGTTTGAACTATTCACGTACGATTTCATGCAACGGTCGCTTCTGGCTGCGGCGTTGGTTGGGGCCTTGTGCTCGACGATCGGAGTCTTTGTCGTCCTACGCGGCCTGGCGTTCGTGGGAGCCGGCACGGCGCATGCGGCGTTTGCAGGAGTCGCGCTCGGCTTTTTAATGGGCTGGCCGCCGCTCCTCATGGCCATGCTCTTTGGCCTCGCCACAGTCTGGATCACGGGATGGGTGGAAGAAAAAGGCCGGATGAAACTCGATGTCTCCATCGGGATTCTCTATACCGCCACCATGGCCCTGGCCATTCTTTTCATCGGCCTGATGAAGACCTATAACGCCGAGGTCTATGGCTACCTCTTCGGGAGCGTGCTCGCTGTGACCAGCGAGGAGCTGCGCACAATTGCAGGCCTCGGTATCGTTGTCATTGGCTCGATTGTGCTTTTTTCAAAAGAGCTGTACTTCATTGCGTTCGATCAAGAAATGGCGGAAGCCTCCGGGGTACCGGCCCGGCGCATATTTTTTCTCTTGCTGACACTGGTCGCGCTCACGGTGGTGGTGTCACTCAAGACCGTTGGAGCGATCCTCGTCTTTGCGATGATCCTGATTCCGGCTTCCACCGCCTATCAACTGACCCATAGCCTCTCGACCCTGACCTGGTATTCGGTGCTCATCGGAGTCTCCTGTTCAGTCGGGGGAGTACTCATCTCCTCGTACTGGGATATTCCATCCGGTCCTGCCATTGTGTTGCTCGCCACAGTGCTGTTCTTTGTGGCAATCCTATTTTCTCCCAAGAGACAGCGGCGGGCTTTCGTTGTCGGTTGATTTCGGTTCCGTGTCACGTTGTGCCATCTGAGTCCTCATCCATCCTTATGGTGGCTCTCCCTCTGTAGGGCTACAGATACAAAACTGAGTCGGCAACGAGTCATTGTTTCACAGCCAGAACTGGATCATGACTGCCCCTCAATCGCCCAGGAAACGTGATGAGCCTATGCTATTTATATTGATTGAGTAGTTCCGTTCATCAGACTAGAATCGATACATCCAAGGGAAATCGGGGTACAAAACTTGCTCCACTAGGTTGGAAGAAACGTGTCCCTATAGTCTATTTACATCATTACATCACGGGGGGTTTGTATGGGTGTCGTTATAGCTCGTTGGGGTTTAGTGGGATTCATGGTGATCAGCTCGCTCGTCATAGGCAGCCAGACAGGAGCGGAAGAATGGAAGGCGCAAGATGGCGGAATAGAGCCAGGCAAAGTCGTGCTCGGCATGCGCGCGGGATTTGCCCCCTTGACCCAATCGTTGACCGCCAATACCTCAACCGACGTAGGTTCCTTGGTCAATTTCGAAGCAATGTATAGCCTCAACAAGTGGCTCTTAGTCGGGATGATGTTGGAGTGGGAACGCCATAGCGTGAATCAAGAACAGCCCGCCCGGGACTTAGGCCATCAAGACACCATATCGGTGCTGCCGACAGTCGAAGTACGCCCGGTGCGATTTGGCCCGCTCGTCCCCTATGCCAATATGAGCTTCGGGGTGAATGTGAATAGTTTCGGTGAAAATACCTCGACTCGCATCTCCCCTAGCAACAATTTCGCCTGGCGACTCGGCTGGGGCGCCGATTACATGCTCACCAAACAGTTCGCGCTGAACACAGAAATGGCCTATAAGATCAATGACGGACATGCGACGGTAAACGGGAACCTTGTCAACGATTGGAACGCCTCCTCCTTCGGCTTTCTGTTTGGTGCCAAACTCTTCTTTTAATTTCTGAATATTGGAAGCAGATTTAGCGGCGTGGAACCTCCGTCCCTCGGGGGTTCCATGTCAGATCCGATAGATGGGCAGAAGCAAAGGATTTCCGACTCGAAGAAAATGCGCTATTCCTGCAGGCCTTGTTTTGATCGGCTCCACACCATCCCAGTCTGTTCCTTCGAACTAAAGCCGAGTTTTTCATAAAACCCGGGCATGCGGGTACAGAGCCAGAAGAGTTCGACTTTCTTGAGGCGGGGGTGGTTCAAGAGGCGCTGGACGATATCGGTGCCGACGTCCTGGCCCTGGTAGGACATATCGACGATCACATCCCAGATGGTCGCACGATAGACATAGTCCGTTAGTACCCGCCCAAATCCGATCAGCATGTCACCATCCCAAGCCGTCACAGCCAGATCGGTGTGGCGCAACATCTCACGGGCGTCCTCAAGGGTCCGTCCTTTGGCCCAAGGCGCTTGCTGGTAGAGGCGGACAAGCTTGGCTGGGTCCAGATCCTTCTTCTCAGCGAAGGTGATGGCGGACTTGAGGGTTGGAGGCATCTTGTACTAGATTAGCTCCCAGTTATAGCAACCAAAATCCCGCGGAGTGTACGAGGAACATCATGACAACGCAAGTCCGAACCTGCCCTAAGTGCGCGCAGCTGATGTGGCTAAAAGAAGACCAGTACGAACGGCTGGATGAGGATACCATCCGCGGAAAGTGTCCTCTATGCGGATCGATGGTTCGCTTCAAGCTCGTATCACAAGGCGAAAACGCGGCCGGCCCGAAGATGGGCCATTGATAAAAGAGTTGCCAGCATACAGCGATCAGCTCTCACCCATTAGATGTTCCGTTCCACGGCCTTTCCTGCAGAAGTTGACGGCTGATGGCTGAAATCTTCCGGTTGAATCACATCCCCCGTCCTGCTCCGTCCAGCTCCGGTTTGTTGCCTGGTAGAATTTTATTCAGGACGGATCGATATTCGCCTGTGCGCTTCTCATCGATCCGTCCCATTTCGATTTCTTTATCTCGCTGCATCCGCTCCAGATGATCGAGCGCCGAAAGGAGCGGCTGAACGGAACCGAGCAATCGACCGACCTCGAAGGCTTCCAGCGATTCCACAAATAATTCGTTCAAGCCTTTGTAGGGAGTCCCGGCACTCAGGCTCCGGAACCGGGAAACGATCTCCTCATATTCCTCGACCGCCTCAAACTTGGGCTTCACACCGGTCGGCACCACCGACAGATGAACAATCGGCGGCAGTTTGGCCGCAAAATTCTTCAGCTGCGCAACCAATCCACCCATCGCGTCCAGCACATCGGCAGTCTGCATGAAGTCATCCTTCGAGGCGGCATTGCCTACGCCAAGTTGAGGACCCGTCAAGATTTTTTGGCACCGTGAGGAGGCGTGAGACCATCGAGGGCCTGAACCACCTGTTCCATATCGGACGGGAGAGGCTTTGTATACTCCTGAAACTCTCCGGTAGAGGGATGACGGAAGGCCAGGGTCCTCGCATGCAACATCACGCGGGGGATCTCGACGCCCTCAACCGTGCAGACCTTCTTCCCGCCATAGGTCTGATCTCCCAGTATCGGATGGCCCAGGGAGGTGAGATGGACACGGAGCTGGTGGGTCCTGCCTGTGCGTGGATATAAAAGGACGTGGGCGGCTAGTTTGCCGAAGCGATGGGCGACCTTGTATTCCGTAACGGAATCCTTGGGTCTCGCCGTGTGGGCAGAGAATTTTTTCCGTTCCTTCCTGTCACGGCCAATCGCCAACTCGATCAACCCATGTCCTTTTTTCGGCACACCTGAAATTAGAGCCTCGTACACCCGTGTGATCGTGTGATGTTTGAATTGAGCCGAAAGAGCACGATGAGCCTCGTCCGTTTTGGCGATCACCATCACGCCAGAGGTATCCTTGTCCAGCCGATGGACCAACCCTGGCCGTTCTTTCCCACCGATCGTCGACACCGTGCCGCCGGATGTCTGAAAATGGTGGAGGAGGGCATTGACCAACGTGCCGGCCCAATGACCCGGCGCGGGATGGACCACCAAACCGGCTGGTTTAATTAAGACCAGCAACACGTCGTCCTCATAGAGAATCTCGAGTGGAATCGACTCGCCTTTGAGCTCGAGCGGCTCCGCTTTCGGAATGTCAAAGGCGATCGTGTCGCCAGGTTTGATCTTTTGACTGGGCTTGACGAGCTGACCGTTGATCCGCACACGTCCTTGCCCAATCAACCGTTGCAAGGCTGACCGCGATAACTTCGGCTCACGATTGACCAGAAAAATGTCCAGCCGTTTAGGGAGCTCACCGGCCGTCACAACAAACTCGGTCACCATGGAAGAATCGCCCTCACGAGTACGTTTCGGCCACGCTACTGCAGCGCGAGCCTCAATTGCAATCGGGAGGTCTGCCTGGTCACTCACCGGCACGCCCCCCGATTGCCTCTTCCTTCGATTCAGACTAAGCTAATAACCGCGAGGCTGGTCCGACGTCGAACAAGGAGGCAAAGCCATGAGATGGACAATCAGCCTGGCGGTAGTGCCGGTTATGCTACTCTCCTGGTTCACGATGGCGGGGCGCGCAGCAGACCTGCCGGGCATTCCCCCGGAAACGGTCACGGATTACATCCATGCCGTCATTGAAGCCGACCGCACCTTCTACACCATTCATGTCGTCGAGCGCATGCAGAGGCAGGGCGGAGCCTCAGCAGCGGAGAATTGGCGCGCGAAGAAGAAAACCTTGCCGTTACCGGCTCAGTTCCTCGCGGAGGCGAGCGACCTGGCCTCGAAAACGGGAACGAAGGTCCGCTACCGGTTGATCAGTTTGTGGCCGATCAATCCTCAGAATGGCCCGGACGATGAGTCAGAAAAGAAGGGGCTAGAAGCTGTGCGAGAACATCCCGAACGGTCTGCCACCAGTACGGTCAAGATCGGCGACCAGACCTATTTCCAGGCCATCTACGCTGACCTTGCCGTCAGCCAAGCCTGCATCGGTTGCCACAACACGCATCGGCGCAGCCCGAAGAAGGATTTTAAGATGAACGAGGTAATGGGAGGGATCGTGATTGAAATTCCCCTGGGGAAATAGCATGGACCTCTCATTGAGCTGTGAGCTTGTTTAGAGCCTCCATAGTTCTCAGGCGCCCGAATGTTTCTGCCTCTTCCCGCCGGGTGGGGGAGTGATCGACGGTGGTCTGTGCCCGGGGAGCAGCGCCAGGCCGAGCACAGCGCGCACACAAGGAATTGGCCAGGCTGCCCTGACCTTTCTGTCAGTCGCTAACAGAGCTTCTTGTCTTTTCTTAATTATCTGAGAGGGCTATCAGTGGCTGGACTTGCGAGCACGGTCGGCGATCTTCTTGCGGAGGCGGGCTTTCTCGAGACTGATTTCAGCTTCTTTGACTTCAGAAGGCAGGCCACCGGCTTTGAGTCGCTGCTCGGCCTTCTCGAACGCAGCCTGAGCACGCTCCACATCGATGTCTTCGGCCTTCTCGGCGATCTCGGCCATGATGGTCACTTTGGTTGGTGTGACTTCCGCATAACCCCAGAGAACTGCCATGTGGTTAGTCAGATCCCCGACGCGATAACGAAGTTCACCGATGCGTAACGTAGAAAGGAAATGACAATGTCCCGGCAACACGCCAAACTCACCCTCTGAGCCCGGTGCAATGACCTCATCCACCTGCTGGCTCAAGAGCAATTTATCCGGCGTCACAACCTCTAATAATATCTTTCCTGCCATATCTCTCCTACGTGCTCATCAAAAGGTATGAGCGGGCGGGATGCTCTGGCGTACGCCATCAACCGACCACCGTTTCATCATGCGCGGTCTGCGAGCACAAGAGCGCCCGCCTGATTATACCTTCACCCCCATCTTCTCCGCTTTCGCAATCACTTCCTCGATCGGGCCGACCATATAGAACGCCTGTTCCGGGAGATGGTCATACTTGCCATCGAGAATTTCCTTGAAGCTTCGCACCGTGTCTTTGAGCTTCACATACTTGCCTGGCGAGCCGGTGAAGGCTTCGGCGACGTGGAACGGTTGCGAGAGGAACCGTTGGATCTTTCGCGCACGGGCCACGGCCATCTTGTCGTCTTCCGACAATTCGTCCATGCCGAGAATGGCGATAATGTCCTGGAGGTCTTTGTACCGCTGCAAAACAGACTGGACTCCTCGTGCGACCTTATAGTGATCTTCGCCGATGACCTGCGGATCGAGAATACGCGAGGTGGAGTCGAGCGGGTCGACGGCTGGATAGATACCTAACTCAGCCAATTGCCGCGACAACACGGTGGTCGCGTCCAAGTGGGCGAAGGCCGTGGCCGGCGCCGGGTCGGTCAGGTCGTCTGCCGGCACGTAGATGGCTTGCACCGAGGTGATCGATCCACGCTTGGTTGAGGTGATGCGTTCCTGTAATTGCCCCATCTCGGTCGAGAGGGTGGGCTGATAGCCGACTGCGGACGGCATACGCCCGAGCAATGCGGACACTTCTGAACCGGCCTGGGTAAACCGGAAAATATTATCTACGAAGAGCAGCACGTCCTGGTTCTCTTCGTCGCGGAAATATTCGGCGGCGGTCAGTCCGGTCAAGGCGACGCGCAGGCGCGCGCCAGGCGGCTCGTTCATCTGGCCATACACCAGCGCGACTTTCGATTTGGTGAAGTCCTTGGGATCGATGACCTTCGATTCCTGCATTTCGTGCCAGAGGTCGTTTCCTTCACGGGTTCTCTCACCGACGCCCGCGAACACAGAGAATCCACCATGGTGCAAGGCGATATTGTTGATGAGCTCCATGATGATGACAGTCTTGCCGACTCCGGCGCCGCCGAAGAGGCCGACCTTGCCGCCTTTGCTATACGGCTCGAGAAGATCGACGACCTTAATACCGGTTTCGAGGACTTCGGTCTTGGTGTCCTGATCTTCGAGTCTTGGTGCGGGCCGGTGAATGGGATAGGTTTTCTTCGTCGTGATCGGGCCCATCTCGTCGACTGGTTCGCCCAACACATTGATCAGTCGTCCTAATGTCTCGCGTCCGACCGGCACGGAAATCGGCGCCCCGGTATCCTGCACATCCATCCCGCGCGTCAGACCGTCGGTCGTGGACATTGCGATACCGCGGACCCGGTTTTCACCGAGATGCAGTGCGACTTCAAGGGTGATGCGGATGGCCGGCGTGCCGGCGGCCTTATTCTCTTCCCGAATCACTTTGAGCGCGTTGTAAATGTTCGGCAGTTGTCCGGGAGGAAACTCCACGTCCACCACCGGGCCAATGACCTGAATGACTTTTCCTGTGCTCACGGCTCACTCCTTCTTCAACGTGGCGGATTATTTCAGCGCTTCGGCACCGCCGACGATATCCATCAGTTCTTTGGTAATGGCGGTCTGGCGGGTCTTGTTGTAATGCAAGGTCACGTTCTTGATCAGCTGTCCTGCGTTCCGCGTCGCGCCGTCCATCGCCGCCATCCTGGCGCCATGTTCCGCCGCGGCTGATTCCAGCAGAATACGAAACGTTTGCGTCTGGAAATGTTTCGGGACGAATACGTTCAAGAGTTCAGCTTCGTCCGGTTCATAGAGGTAGCTGCCGCCGGTTGTGCCTTGCGCCTGCGCCGTCCCAAACTCGGCTGCGGCATCGACGGGGAACAGCTTCTCCACGATCACACGCTGTTGAATGGCTGACTTGAACTCGTTATAGACAATGTGGAGTTCGTCGAAGGTGCCCTTGACGAAGTGGTCGGTCAGATCGCCGCCGATATCGATGGCATGTTCGAACGTAAGCTTGTCGAAGATGCCGGTCCACTCTTGCCTGATCGGCCAGGTACGACGGCGAAAATAGTCACGGCCTTTGCGCCCCACGATGCTCAAATTAACTTGTAATCCCCGGGCTTCGCATTGCCGCACAAACTCCGTACTCTTCCGCACGATATTGCCATTGAATCCGCCGCACAGCCCGCGATCGCTCGTAATGACGAGGACTTCGACTTTCTTCCCTTCGCGCTTCTGCAGCAGGGGATGGGAGGCCCGATTCACGCGCTGGCTCAGGTTGCTAAGCACGCCCCGCATCTTAAGGGCGTAGGGACGCGCCGCCAGAATACGGTCCTGCGACCGCTTCAGCTTCGCCGCGGCCACCATCTTCATGGCTTTGGTAATCTTTTGTGTATTTTTAAACGCCGCAATTTTGCGGCGTAGTGATTGAAGACTCGGCATTATTTCTTAGCTTTCAGCAATCAGCCTTCAGCTCACAGCGCAATGTTGACAGCTGACGCGCTTGGTTACTTGGCGCCGTATCCCATTTTCTGTTTAAAGGTCGCGATAATCTCTTTCAGTCTGCCACCGACCTTGTCATCGATTTTCCCGATGCTCGCGATTTCCTTCTTCAGCTCGGGATGGTGCTGCTGTACGTAGTGCAGGAGGTCGGCTTCAAACTGTTGCACTTTGTCAACGGGCACATCATCCAGGTATCCGTTGACACCGGAGTAAATCGACAGCACTTGATCGGCGACCGACATCGGTTTGTATTGACCTTGCTTGAGCAACTCCACCATCCGAACGCCGCGCGCGAGCTGCATCTGCGTCGCCTTGTCGAGCTCGCTACCGAACTGCGAGAACGCGGCCATTTCGCGGTATTGCGCGAGGTCGAGCCGAAGGGTACCGGCTACCTGCTTCATGGTCTTAATCTGTGCCGAACCTCCGACGCGGGAGACCGACAGACCCACGTTAATCGCGGGGCGGATACCGGAGTAGAACAGGTCGCTACCGAGATAAATCTGCCCGTCGGTGATCGAAATGACGTTGGTCGGAATGTAGGCGGACACGTCGCCGGCTTGCGTTTCAATGATCGGCAATGCGGTGAGGCTTCCCCCGCCAAGCTTGTCGCTGAGCTTGGCTGCGCGCTCCAACAACCGGGAGTGTAGATAGAACACGTCGCCAGGATAGGCTTCTCGGCCCGGCGGACGACGGAGCAACAGCGACAACTGGCGATAGGCCACGGCGTGCTTGGAGAGGTCGTCATAGACGATTAATGCATGTTTGCCGTTATCCCGGAAGTACTCCCCGATGGCTGCACCGGAGAAGGGTGCCAGGTACTGCATCGGCGCTGCATCACTCGCAGTGGCCGCCACCACGATGGTGTAATCCATTGCATGGTTCTCTTCGAGCGTCTTGACGACGCGTGCCACGGTGGACCGTTTCTGGCCGATGGCGACATAGATACAAAAGACATCGAGGCCCTTTTGATTGATAATCGTATCGACGGCGATGGCCGTCTTACCGGTCTGCCGGTCGCCGATGATCAACTCACGCTGCCCGCGGCCGATGGGGATCATGGCGTCGATGGCCTTGATACCCGTTTGCAAGGGTTCGCGCACCGACTGACGTGTATTCACGCCGGGGGCAACCACTTCGATTCGGGACGAGAGCGTCGACTTGATCGGGCCCTTGCCATCGATGGGTTGTCCAATCGCGTTGACCACACGACCGATTAGAGCTTCGCCGACTGGAACCTCAGCAATACGTCCCGTGCGCTTGACCGGATCGCCTTCTTTGACCCCAACGTCATCGCCCATGAGGACGGCGCCGACGTTGTCTTCTTCGAGATTCAGCGCGATCCCATAGAGGCCACCGGGGAATTCCAGCATTTCGCCGGCCATGGCGCCGTCGAGACCATAGACCTTGGCAATCCCGTCTCCGACCTGGATGACTGAGCCGGTCTCCTTGACATCGACCTGTTTGTCGAAGCCTTTGATCTTTTCTTTGATAATCGAACTAATTTCTTCTGCCTTGATCTGCATGGCTACTCCTTAGTCAACAGACTCTGCATCGCTTGTAACCGCCCACGGACGGTGCTATCGACCACCGTGCTGCCGAGATGGATCTGCACGCCGGCGAGATGGCGGGCATCCGTGTGATAGGTCACCTCAACCTGACGTTTGAGCATCTCGCGCAGGCGAGTGCTGATTCGATCTTGTTCGGCTGGGGGCAAGGCCGTAGCGGAGGACACGGTGATTTGCTGAGTGCCCTTCGACGCATCGGCAAGTTTTGCGAAGGCCTCGGCGATTTCAGGAAGAAAGCCGACGCGATTCTTCTTCACCAACTGTGCGAGAAAGGTTATTCCGACGGGAGGGCTCCCCAGGCGGGAGCCGAGTTCTGCGAGGACGGCAATTTTTTCTTCGGCGCCAAAAGTCGGCGAGGCCACGACATGGCGCAACGCAACCGAGTCCTTGATCGCTTCACCCAACCCCGCTAAGGCCGTGCGGGTTGATTCAATGGTGGATGCGTCGAGTAGCTCAAAGAGCGCCTGTGCGTAACGTCGCGCCACTGCTGTCTTGATCACTCTACTGATCCGTTCGTTCTTCGTTTTGACAAAAGGAAAGCCTTCGTGAGCTTGCACGAAAAGCGGCGCGCCAAGTTAGCATTGGCAGATGAAGGCTGTCAATACGATGGTGTGGACGTGAGGAGGCTAGAATGATTGAATGATGCCGCCCCCGAGCACGTATTCGTTTCGATAGAAGACAGCGGACTGTCCCGGACTTAAGGCGCGTTGAGGGGTATGGAAGAGGACCCGGAATGTGCCCCCGGAAAGAGGCTTGAGAGTCGCAGGAGTCGCAGGCGTGGCATACCGGACCTTGACCTCCACCTCTGTTGATCCGGTGAGGAGTGAGGAGTCGAAGAGATTCAGGTCTGCAACGTCACACTGACTGCGACGCAGGGACTCTTCTGTTCCAAGGACGACTGTGTTGGTGGCAGGCTGTACTTGCTGCACATAGAGCCTACGGCCAGTCGCAATACCAAGGCCTCGTCGTTGACCTGGCGTATAGAAAGCGATCCCGTCATGATCGCCTAAATATCGTCCTTCGGCATCCACGAAGGCCCCTGATTTCTTGGCGTCAGGCGCTTCCTTTTCTATGAAGGTTCGATAATCGCCGTGGCTCACGAAGCAGATTTCCTGGCTTTCCTTCAATTCGTCCGCGGGAAGGCCCAAGGCCTCTGCTTCCTTCCATACGTCCGTCTTCTGCATGCCCCCCGCAGGGAAGAGAAGGCGAGAAAGCCATGGTTGACGAAGACGATAGAGGAAGTAGCTTTGATCCTTCTTGGGGTCGGCTGCTCGCTGGAGAATCGGCAGTCCCTCGGACTCGCCAATACGGACATAGTGGCCGGTGGCCACAAAATTGATCCCGCGTGCGTCCGCAAGCTCGATGAGACCACGCAGTTTGACGCGCTCATTGCACCGGACACAGGGGTTAGGCGTTATGCCTTCGAGATAGCCGGCAAGAAAGTCATCGATGACGCCGGCACGAAAGGTTTCTCTGGTGTCGACCACCTCATGCGGGATATGCAACGTTTTCGCGACAAACCGGGCAATGCCGACCTTGCAGCACCCACGTTCCTCCCATCGCTTGGAGACCGCGACCGTTTCGTCTTCGTGTTCCCAGACCTGAAGCGTGACGCCATGAACGTCGTAGCCCTGGCGAACCAGAAGCGCTGCGGCGACAGAGCTGTCCACTCCACCGCTCATGCCAAGGAGAACTGTAGGGCGAGTCATATGGTCGCTATTGTACTGAGGAGAAGGGAAAAGGGCTAGAGGGCTGCTCCCTGCGGCTAGTGGGCGGATGCGACAAGGCCATCAGGCACATCGATCGAAAGGGCGCGCTCGTCGCTCCAATGATGCGCACCCATGTCACACATGCCATGGAAATGAGAGCCTTCTTCGATCGCAATGACTGGGGTCCGAATATCGCCAACGAGAACACCGGGCTTAAGGATGTGAATCTTTTCCAGGGCAGTGATGGTGCCGTTGATTTTGCCGCTATTCATGAGCACCCCGGCAGAGACAATGCCTTCGATTACGGCATGCTCTCCGACTATTAAAGTCCCGGTTGTATGAATTTCGCCTTCGACGCGCCCATCAACCCGAACGGTACCATCAAAACTCACGACGCCCTTGAAGTCCACGCCTTTCCCCAGGAGCGTAAAATTCTCGCTGTCCCGTTCGGCTTGCTGGCCCCGTTCTCTCATTGCCCACATGATCGCCTCCTAAGGCTCTTCCCACGCATGCATGGCCCATCACCACATAAAGGATGCGAAGGATAAATACCTAAATACTAATACCCTCTAACCGTTGACTCGTTTAATGCCAGGCGGGATGATCGTTCCGACAGGATGCAGGGAGGCGTCCCGAGGGATCTCGCGCACGCCGTGAGCCATTTCGAGTGCACCGTTGAATAGCACGCCATCTTCTATTGAGAGGACTGGCGCCTTGACGCTGCCATTCATTACGGCCGGAGCCCGCAGCTTGACGCGGTCCTTCGCAACGACATCACCGGTAATCTTTCCTTTGCACACAATCGTTCCAGCGGTAATTTTTGCCTGAATGACCGCGTCTTCACCAACCAGCAGCACGCCATCAGTATGAATTTCTCCGTCGAGATACCCGTCAATTCTAACGGTGCCGCTATAGGAAATAGAGCCCTTGAATTCAACCCCCTTTCCCACAAAGGCACTAATTTCCCCAGCCCCCTCGGCAATTGAGCCGGCTGCAGCCTCAGTGACCTCTTTGCCTTCCTGCTCGCTTAAGTTAGCTTCTTCTACTTTCTCCTGCCCCCACATGAGCGCGCCTCCTCGAGTTGGTAACTCCAATATTCCAGCGCAGTTGCGATCTATATGGAAAAGAGTCGGTAAGAAATAGACACAGTCATGAGTACGTAGAAGCAACAAGTATGCCTCTAAATCTCATGACTTCTGCGAGGCAGCAATGAGGGTCTGATTAATTCAGAAGCGTCTCTAGAATCCCTTCAAGTTCAGGGGGAGAGAAGTAGTAAATAATGATTTTCCCACCACGTCTTCCTTTTTGTATCACAACCTTGGTACCAAATCGTTTTTGCAACCGCTCTTCAACATCAGACCAGGGTGTTCGCCGTAATTCCTTTGTCCCTCGCTTCTTTGCAACCTGCGATGATTCTATGAGTTTTTCCGTCTCTCTCACAGATAAGGCTTTTGAGACCACGAGCTTGGCAACTCTAAGCTGTTCACTCTGATCAGGAAGACCGAGTATCACTTTGGCATGTCCCATGGAGAGCTGATTCGTTTCAATCAGCTGCTGGATCTCTGAAGGAAGATTTATAAGACGCACGACATTGGCGATCGATGATCGCTCACAACCGACTCGTTGCGCAATTATGTCCTGAGTCAGTCCAAATTCGTTCATCATCCGATGGTAGGCTCTGGCCATTTCCATGGGATTGAGGTCTGTTCGCTGAAGATTCTCTACCAGCGCCAGAACGACAGATTCTTCGTCTCCGCAATTTCGTATGACAGCTTGAATCGTTTCCAGCCCCGCGTCTTTTGTCGCGCGCCAACGCCGTTCACCGGATATGAGCTCGTATATTCCGTCGCCCTTTCGGCGCACCAAGATTGGCTGGAGCAATCCACTTTGCTTCAATGAAGCCGTGAGTTCTGCCAGTTCTTGAGGGGAAAACGTTTGTCTCGGCTGATACCGATTCGGCACAATTGCATCGACCCGCAGGTGTTGAACCTCCGGCAATTCTGGCATCGACGCAGGCTTGGTGGCAGGCAGCAGTGCATCGAGTCCTCTACCGAGCGCTTTTTTCTCCATGGCTCACAAACTCCTTGGCTAAAGTTAAATAGGCTTGAGCTCCTGCCGATGCGACGTTGTACAGCAGGGCCGGACGTCCGTAACTTGGAGCCTCGGCGAGGGTCACATTTCGAGGGATTACGGTGCTGTAGACGACGTCTTTGAAATACTCGCGAACTTGCTCAACGACTTGACGCGCCAACGTATTCCTCGCATCAAACATTGTCAAGACGATCCCCTCCAACTGGAGCTCCGGGTTAAAGGACTGACGGACCCGCTCGATGTTTCCAACCAAGCGGCTTAATCCTTCCATGGCATAATACTCACATTGAACCGGAACTAAAATGGTGCGAGCTGCGACTAGTGCGTTCACCGTCAGAATCCCCAAAGTTGGTGGACAGTCGAGGAAGATGACGTCGAATAGCTGTTCAAATCATCTCGCAAAAAATGTCGAAGCAGTTTTTCACGCTCTTCAACATTCACCAGCTCTATTTCGGCTCCTGACAAGTCAGCATTTGCCGGCAAAAGTGACAAACCGTTCACTTCCGTGACATGGACAGCATCCTGAAATTTCACATAATTAACCAGGCAGTTGTACACGGTGGTCTGCAAGGAGCGGGGGTCAACTCCCAGCCCGCTTGTGGCATTCCCTTGTGGATCCATATCCACCAACAAGACACGCTTGCCCAGGAGTGCCACACCAGCGGCAAGGTTTATGGCTGTTGTAGTCTTTCCTACGCCACCCTTCTGATTTGCGATCGCTACAATCTTTGCCATGTTTAAGGTTGCGCCAATAAGTCCCTCATACCATCGTATCTCCAGCGAGAATGTTCCACGTGGAACTTATTCATATAGTATTGATTATATTATGAATTACGTTTTTCAATTACTGATATGACTCTCTTGCCAGACCCCTGAGGAAGAATGAGAGTTTTCTCACTAACCAGATAAAACTCGTCATCAGCTTCATGGTCTTGTATGGCCTCGGTTCGATATAAGACAACTTTTCCTCTTGAAGCCAACAAGGGAGGAATGTGTTTTCGTATTTCTCCAAACTTCAACGCCCTTAGAACAATTACATCAGCAACATGGTGGACTGGTTGTTTAGCATATTGCTCGATGGTGCCATCAAATACGGATATCCCACGAAGCTTCAATAGCCCGATTGTCGAATTGAGGAATGAGCATTTTTTCTGAACTGGCTCAACTAGAACCATTTGCAAATCTGATCTCACAATTTTAAGGGGAATTCCGGGAAATCCTCCGCCAGACCCCACGTCAAGTACCACGGCCTGTCCTGGAAAGCTCGTCGCAACAAGCGCAGCGAGGGAGTCGATGAAGTGTTTGATGATGATTTCCTTGGGACCGATGATCGCCGTTAGATTGATCGTCTTGTTCCACTCAATGAGGTGCGCCAGGTAGCGCATGAACTGCTCAGCTTGGTTCTCCCCGATGGCCAATCCAATATCCATCGCAGAACCAACCATGAATTCGTGCAATTCTCGCTGATGTTCCACGTGGAACAATTACGTGAATCGGCAGATGAGGTCAAGACATTCCGGAGTGGGGAGTTAAAATCCCTGAGTTTGCTCGTCTATTCTATGATGAGACTTGTAGCACAAGCTATCTCGACTGGATTCGCCCCTGTATTTTTCGAGCGCTACAAGGAGAAGAGAAATTGCCGCTGGCGTGACTCCTGAAATTCTCGAGGCTTGACCAATGGACGCGGGACGCACTTTTTTGAGTTTTTCGCGGACCTCTCGTGAAAATCCAGGAGTCCCATCGTAGTTAAAGGCCCACGGGATGGGTTTCGATTCGAGTTTTTTGAACCGTCCTATTTGTTGAAGTTGTCGCTTGATGTAGCCGGAATACTTGATTTGCAACTCTATTTCTTCATAAGTTTCAATATCTTGGACTGAATTAATCTCAAGTGCATCTAATAGAGTCTTATAGCTCATACCTTGGCGCCGTAAGAGTTGAGCCGCGGTGCATGGCCCCGATACTTCCTCAATCTTGGCTTTTGCTAGACGCTCACGAACACTTTCCGTGAGCCTAGGCCGAAACTCTTCGAGACGGACAAGTTCAGATTCGATCGCATTCTGTTTGATCTGAAACCTTGCATAGACTTCATCGGATATCAGCCCGGCCTTCCGTCCTGTGTCAGTTAATCGGAGATCGGCATTTCCATGGCGCAACAATAGGCGGTATTCTGCCCGTGATGTAAACATGCGATAGGGTTCACGCGCGTCTTTTGTAATGAGATCGTCAATTAATACGCCAATATAGGCCTGCGACCGGTCGAGCACTAATGGTGACTCGCCTCGAAGTTTAAGGACTGCATTGATCCCAGCCATCAGACCCTGGGCCGCTGCTTCCTCATATCCGGATGTCCCATTTATTTGTCCCGCATGGTACAGACCAGCCAGAAGCTTGGTCTCCAGAGTCTGGTGCAATTGACGAGGAGGAAAGTAGTCGTACTCAATCGCATACCCAGGCTTGAGCATGGTGGCTTGCTCTAACCCGGGAATTGTCTTCAGAATCGCAGCCTGCACATCAACCGGGAGGCTGGTGGAGATCCCGTTGGGATAAAATTCACGGCAATCCAACCCCTCCGGCTCGATAAAGATCTGGTGACGTTCTTTGTCTGCGAAGCGTACGACTTTATCTTCGATCGACGGACAGTACCGCGGCCCCACCGACTCAATGATGCCGCTGTAAAGCGGCGACCGGTCCAGATTGCGCTGGATCAACTCGTGCGTCGCACGATTGGTGTGGGTCAAATGACAGGGGAGCTGCCTGTTCTCAATCCGGTCGGTCCGATATGAAAATGGTGGGGGCGGATCATCGCCAGGCTGCGGCACCATCACGGAAAAATCGATGGTCCCCCCATCCAAGCGAGGAGGCGTGCCGGTTTTGAGCCGGCCCACTTCGAACCCCAGGTCGCGCATACAATCAGACAGATGCTCGGCGGACGCCTCTCCGGCTCGTCCCGCAGGAAAATGATTCAAGCCGATATGGATAAGTCCCTTAAGGAATGTACCCGATGTCAGAATAACGGCCTGCGCCTGAATGTAATCACCGCGACCCGTCACCACACCTGTAATCGCGCCGGCATGCGTCAGCAAGCGATCGACCGTCCCCTCGCCGATCGTCAGCCCTGCCTGCCGGCTCAACGTTTGTTGCATGGCCTCTCGGTAGAGCTTCTTGTCGCATTGGACGCGAAGAGCTCGCACTGCCGGGCCTTTACTCGTATTGATGAAGCGGAACTGGATGCCGGCCTGATCAGTGTTCCGCGCCATCTCCCCGCCCAGCGCATCGATTTCCTTTACCAAATGTCCTTTAGCAATTCCCCCGACCGCCGGGTTGCACGACATCTGCGCGATTCGATCGTGATCCATCGTGAGCAGCAAGGTTCGCGCACCCATGCGCGCCGCGGCCAAGGCGGCCTCGCAACCGGCATGACCACCACCTACTACAATGACGTCAACCGCCTGTCTCACGTTCAACCTTTTCTCATTTGCCGATACAGAATTCTGAGAAGATCCGGCCAAGAATCTCTTCCGTCGTAATGGCGCCTGTAATCTCTCCGAGCGCATCGGCTGCTGCGCGCACATCGATCGAGACAAGCTCCCCAGCCATCCCACACTGGACGGAATCAAGAGCCTGGCGCAAGGATTCAGCAGCCCGGCGCAACGCATCACGATGTCGCACGTTCGCCACCGTGACGCTCCCTGCTGCCTCCAAGCCTCCAGAAACCAGCTGAGCACGAAGAGTTGACTTCACCAGGTCAACCCCCAAACCTGTCTTCGCCGAAATAGCGTATGCCGGATGACCCGCAAGCGCGGCGTCCGCCTTCACAGTATTGGCAAGATCTGCCTTGTTCAGCAGCACCATATGCTTGCGATCTCTGACCGCTCGCAAGAGATCCCGATCACCGTCTGTGAGGGGCGCACTCCGATCCACCACCAGTAACAAGATGTCCGCCTCGTCCTGTGCGAGACGCGTCCGTTTGATCCCTTCCTGCTCGACTATATCTTCACTTTCCCGCACTCCTGCAGTGTCAACCAAACGAATCATTACCCCATCAAGATCGATGGACTCCTCAATCACGTCCCTCGTCGTCCCGGGAATAGCCGTCACAATCGCCCGATCTTCCCTCAGGAGACGGTTCAACAAGCTGGATTTCCCGACATTCGGGCGGCCTAGGATAACCACGAGTGCCCCTTCTCGCAGGATCCGCCCCTCCTGTGCAGTCGCTTCCAGCTTCTGAACCAATGCAAACGCCTCCCTCACGATGCGCACCAGCTCATCGCGTTGAAGAAATGAAATATCTTCGTCCACAAAATCGATCCCCGCCTCCACATGGGCCAACACTGTGAGGAGCGAGGTCCGGGCCTGTTCCACCTCACGAGCGAGTTCACCTCGTAGCTGGCGTTGAGCGATGCTCAATCCAGCGGATGATGTGGCCCTGATTGTATCGAGTACTGCTTCCGCCTGGGAGAGATCCAACCGTCCGTTGAGAAAAGCCCGCTTCGTAAACTCTCCCGGCTCCGCCATCCTTGCACCGGATTCTATACAAACCTTGCAGACCATGCTGAGCACCAACGCCCCGCCATGAGACTGAATCTCGACCACATCCTCTGCCGTAAACGACCGCGGCGCCTTCATATAGACCACGAGCGCTTCATCAAGCAGGCTCGAACCGGGCGCCAGATCACAACCGCGTCTCGAATCTTTCCGATTGTCCGATGCCGGAATCACAAGATCGGCAAGATGCAGCGTATGCGAGAAAACCGACGAGAGGGGATAACCAGACCGCAATCGGACAACTTGGGAAGCAACAGCAAGCGCCTGAGGGCCACTCAGACGCACGATCCCGATGCCGCCCTCGCCCGCGGGAGTGGCAATGGCACAGATCGTATCCTCGAGTCCTCCCTGCATGACGACTCTTTCACTCGGTGACCCTACCATGACCGGCGGACCTGTGTTCTCGCTGGCAGCGCCTCGCGAGGCGCCTAAGCCTTCGCGCCGCCACTCCGATCAGGCCCTGCCAAAACGAGCGCCTTGTTGCGAAACAGAAAACGATCTGTAAAAACTTGTTGAGAGATGGTCAGGACATTGTTCGTCAGCCAATACAATACAAGGCCCGCAGGAAAATTTACAAACAGGAACGTCATGAACACCGGGAGCACCAACATGATCTTGGCCTGTGTCGGATCCATCGTGGTGGGCGTGATCTTCTGTTGAATCACCATCGTCGCCCCCATGATCACCGGCAACACATAGTAGGGATCCTGAACCGACAAATCGGTAATCCAGAGCATGAAAGGGGCTTGGCGCAAATCGATCGTCATGTAGAGGATATTGAACAGGGCCACGAAGACCGGCATCTGCAAGACCATCGGCAGACAGCCCCCCACCGGATTCACCTTCTGGTCGCGATAGAGCTTGATCAATTCCTTGTTAAGCCGGTCGCGGTCATCCTTGAATTTTTCCTGGACCGCAGCGACCTTGGGTTGGATCAGCTGCATCATTTTCATCGACTTGTAGCTCTTGTACTGCAACGGCACAAACAATAGCTTAATCGACATCGTCAGCAGAATGATTGTGACCCCATAGTTATAGGTATAGTCATGGATGAATCGCAGCACATAGAAAATCGGCTTGGCGACCGACTTTACAACAGTCCAACTGCCGAAGATAAACCATCCGAAATCGATCGTATCTTCCAAGCCCACGTTCAACGAGCGGAGCGTGTCGTATTCCTTTGGGCCCGCATACAGCTGAAGCGCGACCGAAGTTCCAGCTCCTGACGCGGCCATCCGCACTCCAGCCGACACAATCTTATCGCCTTCCTTCTTGACTAGCGCGGCCGTACCCTGCTTCGGCAGCAACACCGAAATAAAGTACTTATCCTGCAATGCGACCCACTTAACCAACCCCTTCCGCTCAAGCTCCGTGTCCGGCGTCTCCTTTTCTACTTTGTCGTCAACCAGCGAAGCTGATCCAATCAGACCGATGAACCCATCACCCCATTCCACGATGCCGAAGTTAGTCCCCAACCCGACGTCATAGGACTCGGTCACCCCCTCCATGGCAACCGCTACATCCACCACATAACTATCGTGATGAAAGGTCAGCCGCTTCTCCACGCCGAGATGGGTGACTGGATCGTGGAACTGCATCGTGACATGCCCGACAGGATGAGAGGCATCGAGGCTCGTGAAATCCTTCTCAATATTATAGAGGCCTTCTCGAATCGTCTTATCTATGTCAGCATTCGCCACCGTGATCGAGAGTGGGCCTCTGAACTTCCCCCCTTGATACACGAGTTGCACCGGCTTTTCTTCGGGGGGCGCCGTATGGTATCGCTTCAGCTCCCAACTTTGAATCACCCCACCACGATTCGACAGTCGGAGTCGAACCAGATTCGTTTCAACCGTAACTGTCTGTTCCGCTGTTGATGGCGAAATATCCGACGAGGGGGCGTCAGACTTTTGGCCCGATTGGCTTGGGACGCTCAGACCGGTCGAGGCGATGTCCTTTCCCGTCACGAGCGCGGGAACCGTCTCTGGCTCCGCGGAGGACGAGGAACCCCGAGCGGCAGAGTCCTGAACAGGAGACGGCTCGGGAAGCCACCCCATCTGCTTGAGGAGCAGGTCATACCCCAAAATGATCGCTAACGACAGAACGAGAAAGATAACAACGCGTTTTTCCATAATGAGCCGCTAGCCGATGTGAACAATTAAGACCCGACTACTTCACAGGATCCATTCCTCCAGAATGAAACGGGTGACACTTCAGCAGACGGCAGGCCGCAAGCTTCAGCCCACGGAGCACTCCGTACCGGCTGATCGCAGTACTCGCATATTCAGAACAGGTCGGTTCAAAACGGCAGGCCGATCCCAGGAACGGCGAGATCCAATAGCGGTAACCTGCAAGCAGAGTCAGGCACCACTGGCGCACACTAGTCCTCATGGATACGCAGCAGCCGTTGGCGTTGGAGCGACAACAGCCATGCCTCTTTCAAGGCAGCAAAGGGTTGAACAATCGACTCCCGCTTTGGGAAGACCACAAGGGCTTGGCCCTGGAGCAATTGACCTTGCACCTGCCGCGTGAGTTCCCGAAACAGGCGTTTCACTTTATTCCGGCTAACGGCTCCTCCGAATCGCTTCCCCACCACAATACCGACCCGGCTGCCACTTACATCGGTCGCGCAAATCATCATGTTAAAGAAGGCGGTCGAGATACGACGCCCGTGCTTCTTGGCATACTCGATGTCGCGGCTGCGTTTCAGGAACAGATCCCTGTCACCTCCACCCTGCGACATCACTATCATCCTGGGAGAAGGCCGGCTTGCACAGGAAGTCCCCTTCGAGACCAGATGCCCGGACTCGATCATGACCACATACCGTCATCCTGTGAAGGAAATGTCCTTGCTCGGGACACGTACCGAGGGGCAAGATTCCTCGCGAAGCCCGTAGAGCACCCTGCTCGACCTAGACAGCCAAGCGGGCCCGACCCTTCGCGCGACGACGAGCCAAGACCTTCCGGCCATTCTTCGTGCTCATCCGTTTACGGAATCCATGCTCACGTTTTTTCTTGAGGTTCGATGGCTGCGCAGATGTAAATGACATGCGATCACTCCTTGCCTAAGAAGACTCACAGGTGAACGGAGCATTATAGGGACAGGGTTGCACCCTGTCAAACTTGTTGCCCCCCTAAGAACGATCGCCCTGCCCAAAATCATCATGAGGTACATCCTCCCTAAGGGCGCCCCATGGGCATTAGCCTTAACCCATTGCTAACTCTTTCGTGCTGAGGCGCTTTTGTCGCTCACAGGCTAGATTGCCACAGGATTTCGTAAGCCTCTGATCTCCCTCATCTCTATATTGTTGTAACCGCTCAGGTTCTTACCAGCCCATGCCATGCCGTTCCTGGCATCACCCTTGCGAATTAGCTAGGATTCTCACCATCTTATGCAACAGCGAGAAAGTGAACCGGACAAGATATTGAACCCTGTCTATCAATCGGCTCTAAAAAAGGAGAGAAACGATGAGTAAACGAGTAGCGATACTGCCAGTTATGTGCGCCCTCCTGATCCTCACGGCCTGTGCAAAGCCGCCAACGGAACAGATCGAGGCGGCAGAAAAAGCCATCAAAGAGGCGCAGGCGAGTGGTGCCTCAACCTATGTTCCGGATGAATATGCCAAAATCGAAGGTGCGCTTGCGGCGCTCAAGAAGGAAGAGGCTGATCAAGAGGGGAAATTTGCGCTCTTCCGCGATTACGGAAAAGTCGAACAGCTCGCCGTTACCGCGAAGGGCGACGCTGAACGCCTCAAAACGGAGGCGACAAAGAAAAAAGAAGAAGCCAGAGCCACGGCACTCCACGCTCAGCAGGCCGCACAAGAAGCCGTCAAAGCCACTCTCGAGTTAGTCGCCAAGGCGCCCACCGGAAAGGATCGCGCAGCCTTAGAGTCAATTAAAGCCGATGTCGAAGGTCTCAAGTCGTCTCTCAATCAAGTCCAGATGGCGATCGACACAGAGGACTATCCGACCGCTCAGACCAAGGCGAAAGCCATTCAAGATAAAAGTCAGGCCGTCTCCGAGGAAATCAAGGCAGCCCTTGCCAAGATCGGAAAAGGGAAACCCTCGGCGGCAAAAAGAAAATAAGGTAGACTTGCTGTATGTCTGGTCATTGTCCACGAATATCATGGGCGATCTTGGGATGGGGAGCCTTGGCGCTAACCGGCTCCCTCTCTGGCTGTGTGGAAGCCGTACCTCAAGACGTGATCGAGGCAGTGGAGAATATCGATCGAGACTTGATGGAATTACGGGCGGCTGAATTCTCGCCCAACGACTATACCCAGTTCACACACCAGTGGATGGCCCTAAGAACTCGTGTACAAGCCGACGAGGATCTGATCCGTTGGCCGTGGGAACCCAACGACTTGGAAGTCGCCCTTCGCCGACTACAAGAAGAAGGGTCCCACACGGTCGCCCGTCTCACGAAGGAGCGTGAGTCGCTCCGCCGCTCAGCCGAAGACAAGATCGCCCGAGTCGAAGATCGATTCCGGTTGATGACCCTGCAAGTCGGTGCCATCGATAGTCGGTTCGTGTTGGGACAAAGACCCGTTGAAACCGACCTACTCATGAAACAGGCCCATGCCTTCTATGAACAGGGACGGTACGATCGGTCTCTCGACGCGTCTGACCGGGCTGCGCAGAATCTCGCGACGCAAGCGGCCGTGCTGAGCAGCGAATTAGGACGGTATGCCGATCGAGGCCGAATCAGCCAATGGCAACAGATGGCCAAGGACACCATTACCTGGTCACGCACTCACCGAACCTCGGCGATCATCATCAACAAGGCGGATCGAATCTTGACCCTCTACAGAAACGGACAGAAGGTGCTATCATATCCTGTCCGGCTGGGCTTCAATGGTATTCGAGAAAAACAGTACCAGGGCGACGGCGCCACCCCGGAAGGCCGATATCGGATCAGCAGCAAGCGCGGGCAGGGGCAGACTCAGTTTTACCGGGCCTTGGTCCTCGACTATCCCAACATAGATGACCGACGACGCTACCAGCTCGGACGGAAGACGGGAAGGATCCCGGCATCGAGAGCCATCGGTGGACAAATCGAAATCCACGGGGTTGAGAACGAACTGATGGCCCAAACGTTGGGGTGTATCATGCTCGACAATACGCAAATGGCCCTTCTGTATGACCGAGTCGAGCAGGGGACACCGGTTACCATCGTCGGCGCTCTGCACGAACAGAACTCGGTGGCGCTGACCTTAGCGATGCTCGATGATCGAAGGGAAGAGACCTGAGCAGGCTCATGAAGCGCATCTTCCTATCTCTCTGGTCTGGCTTGATTGGCCTCCTCCTCGTCACCCTCGTCCAGAGCAGCGGCATACCGGTCTCTGACGCGTCAGCCGTATTGCCCGCCGCCATTGATCCCGCCCTGCTCCATACGCTCCAAGTCCGCTATAAGACGCTCACAAAACAACTAACCCAATTGATGCCGACGCAACCCTATATCCTTGTCGATACGGCTCGGAATCACCTCTATATCAAACGAGGCGATCAGGTAATGCTGGACGCCCTGGCTTCCACTGGCAGCGGGACGATTCTCGACAAACCGGGCGATTCGAAAGGCCAGTGGATCTTCGATACCCCCCGTGGAGAATTTACCGTGCAGTCAAGATTGACGAATCCTGTCTGGGTCAAGCCAGACTGGGCCTTTATCGAGGAAGGGCTCGAGGTACCCAAGAGTCAAGCCGACCGTCTTGAGCCGGGTGTACTTGGAGAATACGCTCTCGGATTCGGAAAGGGATATTTTATTCACGGTACCCTCTACCCCCGCCTCCTTGGAAAGAATGTCACGCACGGCTGTATCCGTCTCAATGATGACGATCTGAAAAGTCTGTACCGTCTCGCCAAGGTCGGCACGCCGATCATAATATTCTAGCCTGCCTCGGCGCTCCGGCAGACCCTATGAATTTTCTTCGCACAATTCTCTCCATCCTCCTCTCCCTCGCTTCAGTCAGCTGGGCCGCCGAACAGGACGTGATTCCTGCACTGGAGACGACCAATCCCGCTGCGCTCAAAGAAGCCACCCGAGTTCTGGAAGAGGAGATCAAGCTCGCAGCTCGGCCTCAGACCTACGTGGTCATTGATCTTGAGGCGAAGGCCATTCTGATAAAGAGCCGAGGCGTCGAACTCCATCACCTGCCGATCGAAAGCTGGTATGCCTCTCACCTCCCCCAGCTCGCTACCGCATACCGTCTCCGCGAGCGCCCTCCGGTCAGCCGCCGCAAGATTGATCCCGTGGACGGGGTCGAACAAACCCCCATCTCCCTCGCCGATATGCCGACAATGTTTACGCTCCAATTCACTCCCCCGTTGACGATCCTCGTCCTCTCAAATGCTGATGGCAATCCCTGGCAATGGGCTACCCAACGAGGACGAGCGTGGTGGCACAGGCTCAAATCATGGGGCTTCACCCTCTGGACAGGAGGTAAGCCCCCCTCATCACCTTCCCTGCATCTCATCGTTTCTCTCTACCATGCGCAATCGCTCGCCTGGACGGTGACCGAAGGCATGCCCTTTCTGGTTCGTCGAGCCACGACACCATAGGCAATGGCCCCTGTTTGCTTTTTCCTCATCCGCGACCTAGGGTGCGCCTAAGGATCGCCATGAAACTCTGGATTGATCGATCGTTCTCATCGAAACTTTGATCCCTGGTCGCTGCAACGAATGCATGACTCTCCGCCTCCAATACTGTCGAGCGAGTGTGGGTCCGCGATCATCGACTCTGGAAGCAATATCGCACCGACATAACCAGCCGCCTCGGCTCGCTGACAACCATCGAGTACATGAAGGATCGGACCGACGAGGTGCGGACCTTCACAACTTTGGCCAAGAAGCGCCACATCCGCGACGTGGTCCTGCTTGGCAAGGGTGGCAGCACCTTGGGACCGGAAGTGCTGCGCGCGTCCGTTGGATCACGCCGCGGCTACCCCCGCTTGTGGGTCCTCGACTCCCCCGTTCCAGGCTGAGCTCGACAGGTCACGCAGGCCATCGACCCGGCTCGAAGCCCGTTCATCCCGATGATGATTGCGTCATCACGTGTCTATCGTATGGCAGGGGATTCCCGAGACCCCCACGAGGCGGACTCTCTGAATGAAGAACAGTTGCCTCTTGCGACGAAGACCCCGCCATCCGCCCGCCAACCCTTGACCCAGTCCTCCTAGGACTAGACGAAGACGGGTACACGGCCTCTCTGGTTTATAGGGCACCAGCCTTGCGTGACGACGAGAGCTTGATTACCCAAACTCCATCACCAAAAGATCCTCAAACCACACTGACCATGACCCTAGGTGTGATCAACAGGGCGAGTGTGATACTGTTTCTGGTCTCAGGAGCCAGTAAGGCGCGGGTCGTGAAAGCAATCCTCGATCCGAAGACCGAGGCGGAACGACAGCTCCCGGCTGCGTTGGTTGCACCAGAGAAAGACTGCCTCTTCTGGCTCCTCGACTGAACTGCGGCAGCCGAGCTTCCGACACATCAACAGCGGACGAGCATATGAGGGCGAGATGATTGTTGCCGGAGATATAGGGGGCACGAAAACTCACTTAGCCTTGTTTGACTGGAGCAAGGATCGCGTCGATCCCGTTCGATTGGAGTCATTCCACAGTGCCGATTACACCTCGCTCGAGGAAATGCTCACTGAATTTCTCGTTCCTCCGAAGCCCCCAACACCCATCGACGAATTCGCAACCGAGACGAGCGCCGGCGACGAGCCGGAACCGGAAGGCCCAGCGGAAGAACCGCTGAAGATCGACGCAGCCTGCTTCGGTGTCCCGGGCCCAGTCGTTCGAAACCATTGCCATACGACCAACCTTCCGTGGGTAGTCTATGGGGAAACGCTCGCGAAACAATTCGACATACCGAACGTTCGGCTCCTCAACGATCTCGAAGCCATGGCCTACGGAATTCTGTTGCTCAGACCGGATGAAGTCGCAATCCTCAACGCCGGAACTCCACCAGCGCACAACCAGGCCCTCGCCCTGATTGCGGCGGGAACCGGGTTGGGCGAATCCATCCTATTCTGGAACGGCTCGCGCTATCAGCCTATTCCATCGGAAGGAGGTCATGCGGACTTCGCACCGAACAACGACAACGAAATTGAATTGCTACGCCATCTGCGCAGCAACTATCTGCACGTGAGTTACGAACGGGTCTTGTCCGGCCCCGGCCTGCATGCCATCTATGACTATGTCCGCGACAGCAAGAAGAATGAGCCGACGTGGCTCTCGGAACAAATCAAAGCCGGTGACCCTGCCGCTGTGATCGCAGAAGCCGGGCTCAAGGGGCAGGCAGACATCGCCAAGCAGGCGCTCGACCTGTTCGCCTCCATCTATGGAGCCGAAGCGGGCAATCTTGCCCTGAAGGCCATGACACTCAACGGCGTGTATCTGGGCGGCGGCATCGCACCGAAATTGCTAGCCAAACTAAAGGACGGTACATTCATGAAGGCATTCACCAACAAGGGTCGCTACAAACGATTGATGAGTTCGATCCCGGTCAAAGTGGTGATGAATCAGCAGACCGCCTTACTCGGTGCCGCATCCGTCGCCGCGGCCCTCCCCCATACTCCCGCATCATGATGAGCAACCAGGACCTCGACAACATGAAGAAAGCGGCGGCGCTAAAAGCCATTGAGTTTGTCCGCGATGGTATGGTCGTTGGCCTCGGGACCGGCTCAACGGCCAAGCACATGGTCATCGCGCTGGGGGAAAAGGTCCGTGCGGGCATGACACTTCGCGGAGTGCCCACGTCGAAGGAAACGGCCACCCTCGCCAAGCAACAAGGAATCATTCTCATCGATGCCGATAATGCCTGGGTGATCGATGTCGCGATCGACGGGGCAGATCAGGTCGATCCCAGCTTCAATCTCATCAAGGGCGGAGGCGGCGCACTCCTGAAGGAAAAGATTGTCGCGGCCTCAGCCAAGCAGTTCATCGTATTGGTCGACCATACCAAGCGAGTCCCGGTACTGGGAGGATCCTTCCCCCTCCCAATCGAGGTGATCCCCTTCGGCTGGGGAAATACGGCGAGAGAAATTGAGGCCCTCACGCAGAGTCCTGTGGCGCTCAGGGAACGGAACGGATCGCCGTTCAACACGGAAGCAGGCCACGTGATTCTGGATGTCCATCTCCCACGGATCGACAACCCACGAGAGCTTGAGATCGCCTTGAACCTGATTCCCGGAGTCGTCGAGACCGGCCTCTTTGTCGGACGGACAGACCTGCTCATCGTGGGCACACCCAACGGAGTTGAGACGCACCTTGCGGCCAGGACATGACTGAGCCGGTCGGCAGGCGAGACACTCTACAGGCCCTTATTAAGCATGGCCGCCTCCTCTTGGCAATTCCACTCACACAGTTCTTTAGCTCGCGGCTCTACACTTCCTTCGTACATGCGGCCACCGAACGACCGAAAGGTGAAGATATGAAGCAGGACTCTTCTCTGGACACGCTCGATCCATACAGGCTTCCGAGACATGTGGTCCCGCTTCGCTACGATCTGCGGCTTGAGACAGACCTGACTGCCGCGACCTTCGCCGGACGGGAAACGATCACTCTCATGGTGCATCAGCCAACACCTGAACTCGTCCTCAACGCCATTGAACTCGAGATCACCTCGGCGCAGATCGAAGGAGATTCAGACCCCGCGAGACAGGCCACGATTGCGTTGGATGCAACGCTCCAGCGCTGCCATCTCTCATTTTCCAGGCCTCTCTCGCCGGGAACCTGGAGGCTGACGATGACATTCTGCGGGAGGCTTAACGACAAGCTCCGCGGTTTTTATCGTAGTACCTACAAAGACGAGCGTGGGGCTACTCACAGCATGGCTGCGACACAGTTCGAAGCAACCGATGCCCGCCGGGCCTTTCCCTGCTGGGATGAACCGGACTTCAAAGCCGTCTTTGCGTCGACGTTGGTCATCGATCCAACGTTAACCGCGGTCTCCAACACCAAGATCGCAGCCGAAACGCTTACGGATGGAAAGAAGGTGGTGCGCTTCGCCGATACGATCAAGATGTCCACGTACCTGGTCGCATTCATTGTAGGTCGGATCGAGCCGACCGAACCGGTGATGGTCGGCCAGACCCCAATTCGCCTGTGGGCCGTTCCTGGGAAAGGGCATCTCGCTCGATTTGGTCAAGACATTGCATCGGCATCGCTCTCCTTCTTTGAGAGCTATTATGGGATCCCATACCCCGGCGACAAGCTGGACCTGCTCGCCATTCCTGACTTTGCCTCAGGGGCCATGGAAAATCTGGGCGCCATCACCTACCGTGAAACGGCCTTGCTGGTCGATCAACAGAGCGCCACGCACAGCGAACTGGAGCGCGTGGCCGATGTGGTCGCGCATGAAAACGCACACATGTGGTTTGGCGATTTAGTCACCATGTCCTGGTGGAACGGGCTCTGGCTGAACGAGGCGTTTGCCACTTTTATGGAAATGTTGGCCGTGGATGCCTGGAAACCGGAATGGAAACGATGGGACGGCTTCGGTGTCTCGCGCGCTGCGGCCTTTTCAGTAGACGGACTGCGGAGTACGAGACCAATCGAATATCCGGTGCAGGCCCCCAAGGAGGCCGAGGCGATGTTCGACGTCCTGACCTACGAAAAAGGCGCGTCGGTGCTGCGCATGCTGGAACAGCACATCGGCCCGACGGTCTTCCGCGACGGCGTGCGTGACTATTTGCACGCGCATGCCTATGGGAACGCAGACACGAACGATCTCTGGATTTCGCTGGGAAAGATAGCCAAACAGCCGGTGCCCGAACTCATGAACGGCTGGATATTCCAGCCGGGGTTCCCCCTCGTGACCGCCACTGTCAGTCCGTTATCCGAGCTCACAATCAGACAACAACGATTCAGCTACCTGAACGACGAACAGTCCGGCCTGTCACAAGAGCAGCGATGGCAAATCCCGCTCCAGATGCGAATCACCGCCGGCGGTAGGACCAGCACCTCGCGCATGCTGCTGACGAAGAAGGACACGACGGTCCCCCTCCCCAACGATTGGGAGTCTGTGTTGCTCAATGAGGGAGGCCATGGATTCTATCGGGTGCGCTATGCACCAGACCTACTCACTCGAATCCTGAACGCCGGCATCGACAGACTCGCCGTCACCGAGCGGTTCAACCTCATCAACGACGCCTGGGCCTCCACCGTCGCCGGCCTCATGCCCCTCACGGATTATCTTGACCTGACAGGCCGCTTCACAACGGAGAGGGACAAGAATGTTTGGGCTGTGTTACTCGACTCCTTCTCCTTCCTGAACCGGATTATCACCGTAGAAGATCGGCCAGCGCTCGAGGCGTTCGTACGAGGTCGGGTCGGTCCCGCTGTCGCGGACTTGGGTTGGGCACCTCGGAGCGGTGAGAGCGAAGGGACGAAGCAATTACGTGGTGAACTGATTGGCGCACAGGGAAAACTCGGCAATGATCCGGCCATCCAACGACGCGCAGCCGAGCTGTACCGGGCTTACCGCAACGACGCAACAGCCTTTGATCCCAATATCGTTCCCTCACTCGTCGCGATCCTCGCGCATACGGGCGACGCAACCAGGTACGACGAATTTAACGAACGGTTCCGCACCGCTGCTACACCGCAAGAAGAACGCCGCTATCTCTTCTCCCTCGCAACATTCCAGCCCAAGGACTTGCTCGAACGCACACTCGCCCGCACCATCAGTGGAGAAATCCGCACACAAGACGCGCCGTTTCTCGTCAGCGCCGTCCTGGGCAATGTCTGTGGCAGAGAATTGGCCTGGGCTTTTGTGAAAACGAACTGGGAGAAGATGGAGGAATTGTTCCCCAAACAAGGGCTGCGCCGTATGTGCGGAGGCATCGCCGCGCTGGTAACGCCTGAACTCGAACGAGATGTCCTTGCGTTCTTCACGTCGCGCAAGATCGATCTGGGAGGTAAGACGCTGGAGCAATACTTGGAACAGCTCCGCATTGCGGTCGCGTTCCGTGAACGAGAATTGCGGGGAATACAAGCCGCTCTCAACCACTAACTCGTTTCATTGAAGCCATCATGATCAAAGCCATCGCCTTCCCCACTAGGAGTAGTTTACCTCCGGCCTGCTCTCATTGAACGTTCTGGTATGTTCTCTCCCTCGGTAAAATCCTTCGGCACACGTCTCTTTGGCAGAACATCGCACAAGAAATCTCCTGCTTGCATAATCGGACCTTGTGACAAGAATGAAATTCCTATAGATTGTCGGCTGCAGCGGCTGCGTTAGGAAGACATAATGAAGATAGTTGTCGTCATACCCACCTATAACGAGCGTCAAAATATCCCTCCTCTGGTCGAACGTCTGTTGGCATTGCCTCTCGATCTCGACCTCTTTTTCGTCGACGATGGGTCTCCGGACGAGACTGGCCGGTTGCTCGACTCGATGCAGCTCACGCAGCCACGGCTGCGTGTTTTCCACCGCCCTGGGAAGCTGGGGCTCGGGACAGCATATCGCCAGGCTTTCCGCATGCTCTTGCGTGAACCCTACGACCGGTATATCGCCATGGACGCCGATCTGTCGCATCCGCCCGAGTCTATTCCAAATCTACTCGAAGCTACAAAAGATGCGGACCTCGTCATAGGGAGTCGATATGTCGAAGACGGTGGCTCGATCAATTGCGCTGCACACCGCAAATTCTTAAGCCGGACAGCCAACCAACTCGCCCGTCTGGCGCTAGGAATCACCGTGCGTGACGCGACGGCCGGTTTCCGGTGCTATCGGCGAGAGTTGCTGTCGAAACTGGATCAATTAGCGATTCGCTCGAATGGCTATTCGTTTCAGCTCGAAGTGACATACGTCGCCCAGGCCCTGGGATACCGTGTTCGCGAAGTACCAATTATTTTTCGTGATCGTGTTCACGCCCAGAGCAAGTTGGGGACGAGCGAGATACTGGGTGCAGCTCAAACCCTGTTCAGGCTTGGGATACATCACGCCATCGGCAAGGCGTATCCCAGCCGAGCAGGAAAGTTCGATTCAGACTCGGGGTCAGTAGTGAACGCTCCGGGTCAACACAAATGACCCCAAGATGGAACGCCAATCATCTCAGCCCCCGCACGGAAGACCTGCGTCAATCAATTGAGCTTGTGCGCATTTCCCACTTGAACTTCGCGCGCGGACCTCATCAGTTCATTCGGCTCACAATTATGAACATGGTCACTCATGACTGGTGAGTTCCGCAGAGTGACACCGCTTGTGGACCTCATCACTTATGTCCGACGTCACTTTATTGTGATCCTGTTGCTGATAGGGGTGGCCCTCTACTATTTCAGGTTCAGTCTTCACCCTGACGGGATGACCCTCTATCCAAAAGCGGCGGCCTGTATGCTCAACGGTCGACCGATAGGAAGCTGCAGCTCGGGCTTCACCTATCCCCCGCTGTTCGGCTTTACGATGATTCCCTTTGTGTTCTTGCCTATGTGGCTGAGAAATGTGCTCTGGTATGCGGTTTTAATAGGGTGTACTTGCGGGAGCTTTCGACTTGCGGAATCTCTCGTCTGTCAATCGCTAGGTGTCCAGTTCGACAAGCAGGAACTCACCCGTTTCCGTGTTGTTTCCCTCGCGCTTGTGCTCAATTTCGTCTTGGCGGACCTGGAAAATCAGGCCTATGACGTGCTGGTGTTCTTCTTCCTCCTTATAGGTCTGATCGGGCTAACGAGAGAAAAACCGATATGGTCGGTAATCGGCTTTGGCCTTGGAGCTGCCCTCAAAGCCACACCCCTGTTGTTCTTCCCCTATATCCTCTTCCGCAAAGGATGGAAACTCTTCACTCTCTGTGTGCTGTGCTATCTCACGCTCTCTCTACTGCCAGACCTTTTCTTGAGAGTGGAGGATGGTCTGACGACCTATTATGGAAACTGGATTCGACAGGTGGCGCTGCAGCCTTTTTTCCCAGGAGACTCCGGAGGAATGGGGCGGTTCTGGGAAGGAGAGAATAATTTAAACCAGTCATTGCGAGCCTTCGTGTACCGCATCACACTTGGAATGCACATTCAACAACATTTCATTCCGGTCTTGTACGGAGTCTATGGTCTGTGCTTGCTCTACATGCTGTGGGTGTTCTCTCGCTCCTTCAAGCTCCAAAACTATGTTGTATTGGATGGATCGCTTCTCATCATCGGAATGTTGCTCCTTTCGCCCATGAGCAGCAAATCTCATTTTGTGGTCCTCATGTTGCCGTTCATGGTCATCACGGCATACATGATGACTGACCAGCGGTTGCGTACGGGGCTGATTCTCACTTCAGTCCTGAGCTGTGCCCTCAACAATCTCACCTCGAAAGATCTGGTCGGCCGCCAACTGTCAGTCATGGCGGGCTACTGGGGAACTGTCACACTCGGGTCGATTACTCTAGCCCTGGCCATTGGATACCTCGTGAGTTCTAAGACAAAGAAACAGGTGGCGACTACAAGAGTCATCGAGCCGGCAGGCCTGAGTGATTAGCTTTCTTTATGGAACCAGAGCCCATATAGCCCCCTTGGCATATGCTACCTCCGACAAGGAACGACGCAACAACCGTTGCCCCTGCGTGGTTCCCTCGCTCCTCGCAATCCGCGCCCATAGGCATGAAAAAACCTCGGCACTGAGAAGTTGTCGCCCGCGGCCGAAGGGGTGATCAGGAGCCTGAGTCTAATATCAGACGAGCCGGGCGATCGCCGCCGGGCATGTCTAGTAGATTCTCTCTTCAGGACTAGCAACCTCCCTAGTTTCCCTGCACGGGCCTTTCCCTTTTATAAGTCGGTGACTCATTGACCATCGAGGCACTGAGGAAACTATTCATGAGGACTTCTCGGTTCTGGCGGTTCCGGAGTCTCCTCCTCTGGTCGCTGGTCCTGATGGGATGCAGCGGAAGTGGAGATAGCTCGTCGGGCGGAGGATGCCACCAGCCACCTGGCACCCTTAAACTGAAACCGTCCAGACCGGGTTCACGGCACTCACCTTCTTGACTGCCTCCCCGAATGACAACGCACGTCTATTCGTGGTCGAGCAAGCGGGCGCATTCAAATTCTGGATCGAGCAACCGGCACCCCGAATGCAGCACCGTTTCTCGATATCAGCGCGCAAATCACGAGCGGTGGCGAACAGGGCCTGCTGGGATTGGCCTTTCATCCAAACTACGATACGAACAGACAGTTCTATGTGTTTTACACCGATCCGTCCGGCAATTAACCGTGTCGCGTTACCTCCGCCAGCAACTGACCCTGATCTCGCCGATCTGTCAACGGAGTTAGTCCTTGTTTCGGTTCCCCACCCAGGTGTGTCAAACCATAACGGGGGGATGCTCGCCTTTGGGCCTGATGGCTGTCTCTACGCTTCAACCGGCGATGGTGGCACCGGTGGAGCCCCTGCCCAGGACACAAACGTGTTCCTTGGCAAAATCCTACGGCTCAACCCCGATGTCCCAGGCCAATGCGACAATTCCAACCCCTTCTTTAATGTGGTCTGGAGTTATGGGCTCAGAAATCCCTGGCGCTTTTCGTTCGATCGAGGCACCAATGATCTCTATATCGCTGACGTGGGAGAGAACACGCGCGAGGAGGTCAATGTCGCCTCTGGCGCCCAGGCTGGGCAGGGAGTAACTACGGATGGAACATCATGGAGGGGACTCTGTGTTTCAACGCAGCAAGTTGCATCCAAGTCGGGTTGACTCTTCCGGTGCTCGACTATCCCCATGGGAGCGGGGCTTTTTGCGACGGCTCTATCATAGGCGGTTATGTCTACCGAGGCTCGGCGATTTCCGGACTTCAAGCCACCTATTTCTATGCCGACTTCTGCCTGCAGTTTGTCAAGAGCTTCCAGTATCAAAGCGGCCAAGCCACAAACCAAGCAAACTGGCCGCGCTACAGCCCGCCGGCAATATCACGAGTTTTGGGGAAGATTCCCAGGGCGAGCTCTACGTTGTGACCAATCTGGGTGGGGTCTATCGGATCGTTCCTTAGACTACCCGCCTGTTTTCCGCACTCGATTGCTGAGGAGCAGAACGAAGTCGTTCCTACTCGTGCCTAAGCACGGCCAACGGCCGTTGGCCGAGAATCCGGTAGGTGCTCGCAAAACCCACTATCAGCGTCAGCAGCATCGTCAGGAGGAGGCCGATGCCAAGCACCCGTGGGTGAATGCTCCAGGGAAGATCGAAAACATACTGCAACACTGCCCATGACAAGACACTTCCGAGCGCCAGTCCGATCAACCCGGCGACCGCACCCAAGAGGACATACTCAATAGCAAAGGCACGTGCAATCAGGCCGCGGGTGGCGCCGAGCGCTTTCAGAATGACCGATTCGTAGAGCCGTCTGTAGCGTGTCGCAGCGAGCGCCGCCGCCATGACCACCCCGCCGGCCAGGAGACAGAACAGCGCCAGCGCTCTGATCGCCAGCGAGAGACGATCGAGAACCCGTGCGAAACTGTCGAGCACGTCGCCGATATGGATCGCGGTGACGTTCGGGAAGGAGGCGACTACCGCCTGCTGCAACGGCACCTCTTCCTGTGGCGAGACCCGCACCGTCCCCACATAGGTAAACGGCGCCCCTTCAAGCGCGCCTGGGGACAAGATCATGTAGAAGTTCGTCGAGAAATTTCCCCACTCGACTTTGCGAATACTGCTTACCTCCGCCGACACCGTGGCCCCCTGAATATCGAACTCTACGATCGAGCCGATCGCGAGACCTAAATGTATGGCAGCCTCTTCTTCCACTGAAACCTGTGGGGTCAAGAAGACCTGCCCAGGCTTCCACCATGCCCCTTTGACCAGCTGATTGTCTTTCGGTAGCTGTTCGAGAAAGGTCAGTACATACTCCCGGGTGAGGTACCACTGTTTCCCCCGCTCCTCTTTCCCTTCCGTGCGCTTGTCGTCCTTCTCCATTCCCTCTTCTGCCGTGACGACATGTCCATCGATCGCATGGAGTCGCGAGCGCACGAGCGGCGTGAGCTCTGGACGCGCTCGACCAGTCTGTCGTTCCACCAACGACACGAACTCCTTCGCTTGATCAGGCTGAATGTCGATAAAGAAAAAGGTCGGGGCATCCGTCGGCCGGTTCTCCTGTACTTGGTGGAGCAACGCCTGTTCCACCAGCGACACCGTGACAATCACCATCACGCCGATGCCGATGGCGACCATGATGCCCGCCGCCTGCCCTCCCGGCCGCACGACATTGCCCACGGCATAGCGAAGGCTCAAGACGCGAGGCATTGGTACCCAGGCCAGCCCGCGCACGAATACCTGCGCACAGACAAAGAGGACTGCGATGGCGAGAGACAATGCACCAAGAAACAGAAAGCCGATCGACCACGAACCGGCTTGCCACACAGAGAGTGCGCATAGGCCGAGGATGATCCCTCCAGCAGTACCGACATTCAATCGATCAGCTAGTCCCCATTTCACCCACCATCGTAACGGAGGAGTCTCAGGCTCGACTGTCGTCTGTTCTGCATCGCGCCGGAAGACCGCACCTGGCTGAATGTCTCGAATCTTCAACAGGGGCCACAGGGTAAACAGCAGCGTCGATAACAGTCCAAGCATCGCCCCTTTCATGATGGGCCAGATCGAGGACCACGATAATTCTGAGGAGACGCCTAATTGCTCGAGGAGGTCTGACACAAAGAGACCAGCCATGAGGGGAGGCAACCCCCGTTGGAGCGCAATCCCCACCAGGATCCCGGCGAGGCTCCCTATACATCCCAGGAAGATCGCTTGCACGACATAGGTCGAGACCACCGTAGCCGAATCCGCACCGACCGCTTTTAAAATCGCGATCGTCTGCAACTTGTCCCGCAAGAAGGCATGAATCGAGGTCCCGACCCCCAGTCCTCCGATGAACAGCGCGGTGAGACCGATCAGCCCGAGATAGCGGGAGAGTTGGTCGAGAAATTGCCTCAACTGTGGTTGGGCCGAGCGATAGCTGGATACGCGCGCGGAATCTGCCGCCAGCCGACCGCGCAGCTCAGAGAGGAGCGGCTCCACCGGCATACCGGGCGGTATCTTCACGAGATACCGTTCTCGCACCCGGCTTCCAGGCTTGATCAGCTCCGCCGCCTGCAATCCCTCCTGTGCAATCATCACCCGTGGACCCAAGCTGAAGGCATTGGCCATTCGATCAGGCTCGGTCCGCACGATGCCGGTGATCAGAAACATCGCCTGACCGATCTTCAATCGGTCCCCGACCGAGAGGCCCATCCGAATCAGCAGCGACTCCTGCACCAGCGCTCCAAAACAAGAATGCCCGCCACAGCGGCGCTCATCCGGGTGGAGCAGGACATCAGGCGATTGCGCTGGGTCGAGTCGGATCGCCCCGTACAAGGGATACGTTGGTTCGACCGCTTTGAGTTCGATGATCTGGGTCGACTGGGTCATAGACGACTCCTGTGTCGTGCGCGCGGCCATGGCTACGAGCTCGCTCACATGGGTGAAGGCCATGCCTCGTTCGCCCAGTGACTGCAGCACCGCCTGTCCTGCGAGACTCAGGGGATGAGTCAGACGAATTTCGAGATCGCCGCCTAACAACCCGCGCGCTTCTTTCGTGACGGCGCGAGCCACATTCGTGCCGAACAGCGACACCCCGACCAAGGCCCCGACGCCGATCGCGATACAGGCGAAGAAATACAGAAAGTGCCGCCAGGCACCCCTGGTTTCACGCCAGGCCATTCTCAAGATAAAGCGGTTCACTGGGATGACTCTGCGACCCGATTGTCTGAGTCGGTGAGGGTATCGGATTCGATGCGGCCGTCGCGCAACGCAATCACCCGCTCCATCGAGGAAGCCGTAGCTCGATCATGCGTGACGAGGACTAATGTGGTGCCATAATCGCGATGGAGAGACAGGAGCAGGTTCATCACTTGCTGTCCCGTGGCCGAATCCAAGTTGCCGGTTGGCTCGTCGGCCAACAGAATCGGTGGGTGACAGGCGAACGCTCTGGCCACAGCCACCCGCTGCTGCTCGCCTCCCGACAGTTGGACGGGATAATGATGCAGTCGATCTCCCAGGCCGACATCCCTCAACAGATCCGTCGCACGATCCTGCGCCGTGCGTATCCCTGCCAACTCCAACGGGCACCAGTACGTTTTCCAGGGCGGTGAGGGTGGGAATGAGATGAAAGGATTGGAAGATGTAGCCGATGTGATCGCGACGATACCGAGCCAAGGCACTCTCGCGCATCGTGGAGATCTCTACGCCGTTCAACTTGATGGAGCCGGACGTCGGTCTATCCAATCCCGCCATGAGGCCAAGCAAGGTGGACTTACCGCTACCGGATGGGCCGACGATGGCCACGCGCTGCTTATCAGGAATCTCGAATGTGACGTCGTCGAGGATCGTGATCTGATGGCCTCCGCCGGCCAAGCGCATCGTCAGGTGAGAGAGGGTGATCATATTGTTCTTCAGACTCCCACTATATCGTCCACGTCAAGCCTATATTATACTGAACGATGATGCGCCGCTCATGGATTCTGACAAAACTATTATCCTGCCTCTGCCTATCCTTGATTGCTCTCTATGGTTGTGACCGCGACAATGCTCCCTCCTCTCCGCCCCCATCTTCGAGCTCCCCTCGCGATGGCTTTGGACAACGTCTGGGAATCGATGTCACGGCGCAACCGGGCCGACCGAAAACTCAAGTATCCGTCGAGCGCTCACGCATCGTCGCCTTCGGCAACAGCCTGACGGCCGGCTTAGGTGTGGTACCAGACGAATCCTATCCCGCTCAACTGCAACGGAAACTAGACGCGGCTGGCTATCACTATCGGGTCGTGAATGCGGGAGTCAGCGGTGATACGACAGCCGGAGGAATACGGAGGGTCTCCTGGGTCCTAAACAGCAAGCCCTCGATCGTTATTTTGGAACTGGGCGGCAACGACGGGCTCCGCGGCCTCAGCCTTCAAGAGACGAAAAGTAACCTCGAACGGATCATTCAACAACTCCAAAACGCCTCAGTCACCGTCGTGTTAGCTGGAATGAAACTCCCCCCTAATTATGGAAGGGAATATACCGCTGGGTTTGAGGCGCTCTACCAAGACTTAGCGAAGCAGTACCACCTTACGCTGATTCCATTTTTTCTGGATGGTGTGGCAGGCTCGTCCTCGCTCAATCAGGCCGACGGCATTCATCCGACTGGAGAGGGCTATCGACTGATTGTCGGAAAGGTCTTCCCTGCGCTTGAGCCACTGCTGGAGCGAAACCGGTGAAAGCGGTCCTTGGAGAGGGGAACAGGACACGCACGGACCCTGCCCAATAAAGATGGGCATCGGGCAGGGGCCGAGTCCAACCTTTAAATGCGTGGCCTTAGGACTTCTTGAGGAAGGAATCGTAGACGCCGTAGGCCAGAATCAACCCGATCAACGTGTAATATATACCAGTCACCCCGCTATAATCAGGCGGGCCCTCGCCCTTCGGCTCATTAGCCAGAACGTAGGACACGCCACTCAGCAGAATCGTACCAGCCACAGAAACAACCCCTGCACCCATCTTTCTCATGAATCAATCCTCCCTCTGGTCAATTGGACAAAACGAGAGCCGCATTATACTGAAATTGCCAGATCAGAGGCAACGGCTCTTACAATGAGAAAGGAAACTGGGAGGGGAAACTGCACGGGATAAGCTAGGAAATGGCTGAAGTCTTGGTAAGCGCTTTCAATGCCGTCGAGACTTCCCTGAAGGAATGAGCGAGCTTGTCGAGTTGCGCCCCCTTAGACAGCATCTCGCCTGCGATAGACTTGAGTTGACTGTCATAGCCTCCGACCTCGGAGGCAAGCTCGGAGACCTTCGCGAGAATATCTTTACAAGCAGTCAGTTCCTGCTGCAGTTGCAGAGAACTGGCTTGGGTGGCCTTAATCTCCTCCATGGAAGCCTGAAGCTGTTGCGTCAATCGACCGACATAGGCCTCTCGGTCCCGCATGTCGGATTCCAGGTTGATTCGTACTTCTTCGCTTTCGCGGCCCCGCTCCTCCAGATTACGAATGGCTTGAATCCAGGAAGCGAGATCCCCGTCGAGCTTTGGCGAATCAGGCAACGGCTGCCTGCGCTCTAAGGCCTTTATCGCAGGTTGCAGCCATTCGACGAACGCCATCACCTCGCCCAGCTTCAGGTCGGTCGTCGAAGCGAGACTTGGCGCAGACGCGCCACTGCCATTCGAAGAAGCCTGTGCCGACTCTGGAGCTGCGGACGGTTTCGTCTTCTTCGGCTGACCGCTCCTTGGCTGTGCCCAGCGATGATATTCCAGCAGGACCGCAATACAATGACGACACATCGGCTCTTCCGGCAGAGCGCAGCTGCACTTTGAGATCAGATGCCCTTCCTTGAGACGGATCGTCTGTTCATAGAGGCCGGAATTCCCGATGACGGCGGACGATATCTGGGCGTCATCCGCCTCGACGATCCGAACGCGATTTTCGGAGAGATACTGATTACCGATATGAAAGGCATTGCGATCGACCACCGCCTGGATCATCGGAGGATCCAGGAGGCTTAACCGCTCAGCGGAACAGGGGATCTTGTTTCGCATGCGCTGCGTTCCCAATCGCAAACAACTCCAACTGTGTTGCGGCGTAGTCTGAAACAGACAGGGAAAACTGTCAAGGGTTCATTGGCTTTCAACGGGCGGTTACATCCTCACTGGCTTCTTCCATCGATACCAGGCAGCACACGCCCTATGATTGCACGGCGCCGGTTTCGATTGGACCTCGGAGACCACCTGCCTCCAGCAGGGCCATCGAGTTGTTCGCACTCACTGTGCGGATTCGCTGCCAGCACCACATGATTAGATCTGCGAGTGAGACCCATCGCAGATGGGAGGCTTCTTCGTCTGCTTTCAGCCGCAGAATGCCACCCGTTTCTTATCTTCAATATGAACCTCCATCGGCAAAAACTCCGTCCCCGTATGGGATCCATCACAAATCGGTTGCGTTTGGTCGACCGCATTGACACCAATAGACTGTTTCTGGACCGACTTCCTTCACACAAGGGGTTCTCTAAGCAATCACCGGGTTCTCTGACATGAACTCTTCCTAAGTGGCTATCAGCCAAATGTGAATCAATACAGTGGGGGGCCAGAGAAATCAGTCAATCGCCAACCGAATTCAGCCTCTCGCCTATCACCCTTTCGTCAGACTATCAGCATCGGCGAGGTGGTCCCTGCGTACTGACCGGTGTCAGCCATAGATAATCCGCAATCTTCTCACGGATCATGTCTTGTAATTCCTCGATGCGCCCCACCTCGAAGGACGTCATATACACGCTGACCTGGCGGACTTGACCACTCAGGCGGCGGGCGACTCGCTTCGGTACCGGAAGGTTATACTGAATATGTCCGCCCCCTGTATAGCTCACTAGCGGCCCAGCCATCGTGTCGGTCCCCGAGCGAATCCGGCCGAGACGATGGACCAACGTCTTAGCCATCCCTTCATCGCGAACCATGGAGGCTTCGAACATCGTCTGATAGAAGCTGTCAGCCCCCCCACCATGACAGGCCTGGAGTTGTTGTAGAATACGCGTTCGATAGGTCGGGTCATTGACAATGGCTTCGTCCTTCATACCCCACTGCGCCATCATTGGGTCAGACTCCGCCTGAGTCAAACCGTTCTTGGCAACGATCCTCACCAGCGCCTTCGGAGGATTCATGGCATCGACAGCCCAACGTTGTTCTTTTGCCAAGCGAATCAACGGTTCATAATCCTCGTACGGACCACCCCAGTTCTGTTGCCACCGGACGGCTTCTAGGAATTCCTGGCGCGTCATTTCTGAACCGGAAAGGTATTGATTCAGTGCCTCCTGGCCATCCCAGCTGAACATTTCCATGGCCAAGACCGGTATACGCTTCTCCTCCTTCAGACTCCCCAGTACCGTCATTGCTGCATCGATATGAAATCGATTATGATGTTCCTCGCCCAGATAGATGATGTCCTGCTGGAGCAAGAACGCCATCCACTGATCGAAAGAGACCGGTTTACCCGTTGCCGTATCAATGACCTGCCATTCCTTGAACGGCGCATTACGCCCGTCCTGTATGGCGGCGGAAGATCTGGTGCCCTCTCCACTCGTGCAGGCCACAGTGATCCACAATACCCCGACGACCAACAGCGCTTTGCATGTGATTAGGATCGCTCGTGTAACGAACAGCACTGGTGTCTTGTACATAGCCTCTACGTAACACAGGTCTCTCGGGGCGGCAAGACGGTAACCTTGACGCTCATAGACCAGGTCGCTATGCTGCCCCATATTCACCAACTGACATCGACAGATCTCTACCATCACGCGCCATACACCAACCGACTCATGAATTCCACCGCACAGGTCCTTGCAGACTTTCGCTCACAGGTCACCCAGCTCTTGCAGGAGCGCGACAAGGAGTGGGAGGCCTCACGCAAACTTGTTGAAGCGAGACAGCTCACCGCGACGTTGAAAAGGTTGATCGAAGAAGCTCACCGCGTCGATCTTCCCGTCATCATCCGTGATGCGATCACCCTGGCCTTGGGAAGCGCACAAGCAGCACGAATTCAGGATCTCCCCGGCCCCCGACTCAAAGAACTCACCGGGCTCCCCCCGACAAAAGCCGTGCGGGCCCTCTGTGTCTGGTTCGGCATCGTTGAGGGCCCGGCGTCCCAGTGGCCGGTGACCTCCCTCCGGAGCGAAGAGATTGAGACGTTCGCCCATTCCCACTTTAATCCCTTTGACCTGCTGCTCGATGCGGACGTGGCCTCCCTGCTCGATCTGGGCGCCGGCGACCTCTCGTTTGCCACGGAGCTTGTTGAGCTATATGTAGCCCCCCTTCAACAGCGACAGCGCGAATTGATTCTTCATAGCCTTGATCGGCTTCAGCCAGGTTCGAAGCTGGGTGGGCCACTCCATCCGGAACGGGAGAGACTCAACGGCCTGCGGTCTCGGACCGGTCTCTCGTTTCAATTCTACGGAAACCAGGACATGTTCGATCTGGGCAATCTCGACAAGGCCGGGAAGCTCGCACCACGCTATACGATCGCAACCTGCTGGGCTCCCGCGACACCTACGTTTGCCTATGAACCGACCCGATTGTCCGATCAGATCATCACTCAAGAGCTCCATCGAACCAAAGGCACGTTCCGGCAAACCCACTTTTCTGGCGAACCGGCCCTGGAGGTTCAACAGGGAGAACGCGCACTCCTCTTTCCGCCATGGAAGTTCGAGATTCGAGGCCCCCTGGCCCTGCTCGACCTGCTGGCGCGCCGAGGCCTCCTCTGTGTCCTGGGAGCCGTCGATACCCAGGTATTCTGGGAAATTCTGGCACAACTCCTCGACGACGCCCGCCATCGACCGGACAATCAGCCGTTCACATCAGACAATCTCCCGACGATTTTCGGCGAGACCTTCGAGCGGCTCTCGCGCCTTGCGCTCGGCGAGACGCTGAACCTGGCAGACTGCTCCCCGTTACGCAGACAGATCCCACGAGTCCTCCCCCTTTTCCCAACGCAGGATCCCTTCTATCGTTTTCGCTCCGTTCAGATTCGCCGTGGAGCCCTCTTTCCAGGAATTCCCGCCAGCAGTACCGCCCGACGGTTTTCAGACATGGTAGAAGAAGTCCCTCCTTGGATGCTGATCCTCGTGCCAGAATAGACCAGAACTAGAGCAGCCCCACCGGCGCAAACCCCTGCGAGTTGACCTCTCCAGACTCGGTGATGCAAGAACTCACGTGAAAATTGACCGTCTCCAGACCCTTTGTTAGACTTCGATCGTGTCCGAATCACCATCCAGTCTTGAACTACCAGGACCACTAATCCCAGCATGAGTTCAGCTCACACCATCCGGGCGATCCAGGACAATATTGCGCTGGTTATCAAGGGGAAATCCCACGTCATTGAGATGGCGGTAGTCTGCCTTCTAGCCCGTGGCCATCTTCTGCTCGAAGATGTTCCCGGCGTCGGCAAAACCACTCTGGCACACAGCTTGGCCCGATCACTGAACTGTTCGTTCAAACGCATTCAATTCACCAGCGATCTCTTGCCTTCCGACATCGTTGGCGTCTCCATGTTTAATCGGCAAAAACAGGAGTTTGAGTTCATACCGGGCCCGATCTTCGCCAACGTCGTGCTGGCTGACGAGATCAATCGCACCTCGCCGAAGACCCAGAGCAGTCTCCTGGAAGCAATGAGTGAAGCACAGATTTCCGTTGATAATCAGACGCATCCGCTTGAGCAGCCCTTTATGGTCATCGCCACGCAGAACCCTGCCGAATATCACGGCACGTTCCCCCTTCCAGAATCCCAACTCGACCGGTTTCTGATGCGCCTCTGTATTGGATATCCCGCGCTCGAGGAAGAGAGGAAGGTGCTTGGCCGTCCGCATTCGTTGCATCCTGCTGAAACATTGGAAGCTGTGCTGTCGGCCCACGAAGTATTGGCACTCCAGACCCGCGTGGATCAGGTCCACATGGAAGAGAGCTTGACGGACTACTTGCTCGCGATCGTGCAAGCGACTCGTCAGAGCGAGCTCTTATCCTTGGGGGTCAGCACACGCGGAGCGCTGGCGCTGAGCAAAGCTGCCAAGGCATTGGCGGTCGTCCGCGGACGTGACTATTGTCTCCCCGACGACATCAAGGAACTGGCGCCGATCGTGCTATCCCACCGCGTCATGCTGAACCGGACCCATGGCATGCGGACACAGAGCTTCGAACAGGCGGAACGTATGGTGCTCGACATTGTCGAAACCGTTCCCGTCCCTGTCTAGCCTGTCGCGGATGGGGACCTCGGGCAACTGGATGAGCTACGCGCGTGAAGCACCTACCCCTCAACCTCCGTGCCTCCCCAGTCTTCTCCTTCGCCCGGGGCATGTCCAGGAGACGGTCGATTCGTCTCACGTCTGAAGGGACCAGGTTTCTTCTCTTCACTTTCGGGATCGGGCTCGCCGCCATTAACACCGGCAACAATCTGTTTTACTTACTCCTCGCGATGATGCTCAGCCTCATCGTGATTTCCGGATTGCTCTCGGAGCACTGTCTTCGGCGATTGGAATTTCGTCGGCATGTGCCCGACCTCATCATGGCCAACGAGCCGACCACTTTCACACTCTCGGTCGCCAACCGAAATCGGCACCTGCCCAGCTTTTCCCTCCGTCTACTCGATGTCGTCGAAGGCCAAGATGTGGACAGAGGTCTCTCTATTCACCTCCTCCCCCCGCAGAGTTCCGTGCTCCTGTCCTACCCACTGCTTGCCACAAAACGGGGCTGGATCAGGTTCGAAGGCATTCGGGCTCAAACGCTCTTCCCCTTCGGACTGTTTCTGAAGAAAGGGCTCTACTCTGCCGAAGCGCATCTGCTCGTCAGTCCTCCCATCAAGCCGCTCACTTTGCGATTCGTGGATGAATTGGTCAGCGAAGGGCAAGGACAGTCCCTCCCACGACGCGGACATGGGACCCAACTTTACAACCTCCGCCTGTATCAACCAGGCGATGACTCGCGAGCCATCCATTGGATGACGACCGCCCGCACGTCCCAGTTGATCGTGCGGGAAACCGAAGCGGAGGATCAGCGACGCATCACGGTCGTCCTTTCAATCATAGCCCCCGAAGAACGCGAGTCCCTATTCGAAAGAAGCGTGACGTTCGTGGCATCACTCCTCTGGCAACTGACAGAGCGGGCCTACCCTGTGCGACTCATCGTAGGGACAGAAGACTCAGGACTCGGCTCGGGATCCGCTCATCTCTTGGCGATGCTGCGCCTGTTGGCGTTATGCAAACGGCAGCCACCTGACTTCCGTGAGCTCGGGCAGCAGGGCGAGCACCCCCCGCTCATCCACGAAGGCGAGCGGGGCTACACGGTGGCGGTCGTACCTTGGTCGGACAAGACGGGACTCACAAATACGGTGCAAGCCGATCGAGTGCTCCAGGCCACGCAACTCGAAGAATTGACACATGCCTATTGATCAGGCCTTTGCCCTTAGCTCCATCCTCCTCGCCACCACAGCCTTCAGCGGACTCGTGCTTGCGCAGAGCGTCCCGCTCTGGCTCGCCCTCCCCACAGCGATCATCCTCGTCATCTCGCTGGTTCACGCAGGAGGGGTCCCTTTCGTTCGACGGGCTATGGCAAAGGTCACCGTCTCGCCAACCCTATGGAATGTCCTTTTGATCGGCGCCTTTGTCACATTTCTGATTGATCTCACCCTGGTATCACGGGAACCTCCTACCGGCTGGTATCCACTTTTTGGTCATGCTGCTGGGTATCAAGTTGCTTACCCTTCAACAGCGGCGTGATTATCGACACCTCTACGCCATCAGTCTCATGGCAATCCTGGCATCCGCGGCACTCACAACCGATGCGTGGTATGTCCCCATTTTTCTGCTGTATCTGCTCGCTGCTGTCTGGACACTCTTGCTGTATCACTTGAACCGAGAAATGGGCGAAACCCCTGCAGTCGCACCCACGGGCACGTCAGCCTGTCACACGACATTCTCGATCCGCATCACTCACCGCTTCTTTTGGTTGACGAACGGAACTGCCGTCCTGACGATCGTCCTGACACTGGTCATTTTCTTTCTCATCCCTCGGATCGGTGCAGGCGTGCTGCAGAGGACGAGCGGGGAGGCACTCCGGACGACCGGGTTTTCCGATCGGGTCGACCTGGGAACAATAGGGTCAGTCAAACAAGATCCTCAGATCGTCATGCGGGTTGAATTATCGGACCAACCCACTGTGGGGAAGGATCGCCTCTACCTAAGAGGCCTCGCCTACGATCAGTACAGTGGAGGATCATGGAGCCACAGCGGAAACCGCCGGCGCTCCTTGAGTCTCGTGGCGGATGGAACATTCCTTGCTCGCCCAGCCGGCAGCCGTCCTCCAGGCAGCCTGTCCATGCCGATCCGCCAGGATATTCTGCTGGAAGCACTCGATACCGCAGTCCTGTTTGCCGCCCCATTCGCGGACCTCGTGAGCGGCGAGTTTCTCGCCGTACAGGTCGATGTCATGAGCGGGCTCCACTTGCCAGCTCCTCCTTCTTCCCGCATCCGATACTCCGTCACCTCTCAAGTCCCGCAACTCATCGCAGACGAACGGACCGCCTCCGCCATCGACTACCCTGACTCAGTCCGATCCCGATACCTTCAGGTTCCCGGGGAATCACAACAGGTTGCAGACTTGGCGCATCGCGTCATCCAGCAGGCCACGACGCCATTAGGACAAACGCTGGCGATCCAGCAACATCTCTTGGAAAATTATCGCTACAGCCTTGAAGCCGACACGGCGACGCTCAGTCATCCGCTCGAGGAATTTCTTTTCACGCGCAAAACCGGGTACTGCGAACATTACGCAACCGCTATGGTCGTGATGCTGCGGACTGTAGGGATTCCCGCTCGACTGGTGACAGGATTCCTGGCCACGGAATGGAACGAATACGGAGGCTATTTCACCGTCCGCCAGCGGGACGCCCATGCCTGGGTCGAGGTCTACTTTCCCCGCTCGGGCTGGATCACCATGGATCCCACCCCTGCCGTCAGCGCAGCAGTCGCCACCTCTCGCTGGGAGTCCCTCAGCCGACTCGGGGAATCCCTTGGATTAAAGTGGGATCGCCTGTTCGTCCGTTATAGTGGGAAGGATCAACTGGCGGTCGTTCACGGAGTACGAGAAGGCAGTGATGCATTGCGGGAAAGAGTGGGCCGCTGGATCTCGTCGCTGAATGGCCCGATCAGCCAGGCCCTCAGCCGGCTCACACATGTAGCCCGAACGTTACAGCCTGGTTCGTTGGAACTCGTTACGGGAGTGATAGTGGTCGGCCTGGCTGTGCTGCTCCTCATCCTTCGGGATAGGATAGGGCTCTGGGCCACTACACATATTCCAACATCGCATCCGCAGCTTGCGATCGTGCAGCTCTATATCCGAATGCTTCGCACGATGGAGAGACAAGGCGTGAGCAAACCACCAGCCGCTACCCCCGGTGAATTTGCCAGTCTGGTTGAACAGGAATGGAAGGCGGCCAGCCCCATGGTGGCTGAGGTGACCTCCCTCTACCATCAGGGACGATTTGGTCGAACTCCGCTCACCCCGGACGAAATCTCTCGTGCAGTTGAACAGGTGGGGCGGTTACAATCCCTCTCACACGCAGCCCGCTCACTATTGTAATGCAGCAATGTTTTGGTCCTGTCCGGACGGGGCCAGGGCTGCGACCACTCCACAATTGCCCCCCAGTAAGCACCACGCGGACCCGCTTGCCGACGAGTTGAGGCTCTTGCCTAAGCAGCGCAACCAACGCCACCGCACTCGAGGGCTCTATCCAAGCTTGAGTCGTTCATAGGCGAATTGCATCGCCTGCGCAACTTCCTCTTCAACTCATCCAAAGGTTACGTCAAGCATGTTTGTGGTCTGAACGACCTGAGGAGGAAAACACACAGACCGGAAAACAAAATAGTGGTCACCACCGTGCAAGGAGTGAGAGGAAAACATCTCAAGAAGAAGACCGAAT